>NZ_DASQZG010000010.1:0-183598 GCF_035638815.1 Polaromonas sp. | reverse complement strand
GCTCTAATCCTCACCTCACGATGGACAGCGGTTAGCTGCTACGCCGCCCTATGCAGTCCGGACCTTCCTCCAGTGCGGTGTTTCCACCCTTGCACCAGCGGCAGTCTGGCGTGCTTCACGGGGCCTATTATCCCGGCAATTCGTTCGCTATTGATTTGATAGCTGCTTGCGCCCGCAACATATGGGCCAGAAGGCTAAAATGCTTCACAGATCCGAAATACAGATCCACGAGGTACGCCCATGATCCGCCTGACCGAGCTCAAGCTGCCGCTTGACCACCCTGAAGACGCGCTGCCCGCGCTGATTGTCAAGACGCTGGGCATCGCGCCCGCCGAGCTGTTGCAGCACAGCATCTACAAACGCAGCTACGACGCACGCAAGCAGAAGTTGCTGCTCGTCTACATCGCCGATGTCGAGGTCGCCAGCGCTGAGCTGGAAGCGAAACTGCTCAAGCAGTTCGAAGACCACCCTCACATCCGCCCCGCCCCCGACCAAAGTTACCACCTGGTGGCGCGGACCGACGCCGCGCCTGCACTGCGGCCGGTGGTCGTGGGCTTCGGCCCGTGCGGCATTTTTGCGGCGCTTCTGCTGGCGCAAATGGGTTTCAAGCCCATCGTGCTGGAGCGCGGCAAGAAGGTGCGCGAGCGCACCAAGGACACCTGGGGTCTGTGGCGCAAAAGCGTGCTCAATCCGGAATCGAACGTGCAGTTTGGCGAAGGCGGTGCCGGCACCTTTTCGGACGGCAAACTCTGGAGCCAAATCAAGGACCCGCGCTTTCTGGGCCGCAAGGTCATGACGGAGTTTGTCAAAGCGGGGGCGCCTGAAGAAATCTTGCTGGTCAGCAAACCACATATCGGCACTTTCAAGCTGGTCAAGGTGGTTGAACACATGCGCGAGCAGATCATTGCCATGGGCGGCGAGATTCGCTTTGAACAACGGCTCTCTGACGTCCTCATTGAGAACGGTCAGCTCAGGGGCCTCACCGTGCAGAATCTGGCGGACGGCACCAGCTACGAAATGCGTGCCGACCATGTGGTGATGGCGCCTGGCCACAGTGCCCGCGACACCTTTGCCATGCTGCATGAGCGCGGCGTGTACATGGAGGCCAAGCCCTTCTCGGTGGGCTTTCGCATCGAGCACCCGCAGGGCCTGATCGACCGTGCGCGTCTGGGACAACACGCCGGCCACCCCCTGCTGGGCGCTGCCGACTACAAACTGGTGCACCACGCGGCCAACGGCCGATCGGTCTATAGCTTTTGCATGTGTCCGGGCGGCACCGTGGTTGCCGCCACCTCCGAAGAAGGTCGCGTGGTTACCAACGGCATGAGCCAGTATTCGCGAAACGAGCGCAATGCCAACGCTGGCATCGTGGTCGGCATCACCCCCGCCGACTACCCCGGAGGACCTTTGGCCGGCATTGCTTTTCAGCGCGCGCTGGAGTCCAACGCTTTCACGCTTGGAGGCGGAACCTACGCAGCGCCCGGGCAGCTGGTGGGCGATTTCGTCGCGGGCAAAGCCTCGACCCAACTAGGCAGCGTGGAGCCTTCGTACAAGCCCGGCGTGTTGATGACGGACCTTGCCAGCGCCCTGCCCGAATACGCCATCACGGCCATGCGTGAAGCGCTTCCAGCGTTTGGAAAGAAGATCAAAGGGTTTGACATGTTTGACGCGGTTTTGACCGGGGTCGAGACCCGCACCTCATCACCGCTGCGCATTACACGCGGCGAGGATTTCCAGAGCCTGAACGTCAAGGGCCTGTACCCCGCAGGCGAAGGTGCCAGCTACGCGGGCGGCATTCTGTCAGCAGGCGTGGACGGCATCGAAGTGGCTGAGGCGGTGGCACTCAGCATCATCGCTGGGTCCACTTCATCCGTGTCACCCGCCTAGCTTCACCATGTCATCCCAAACTTGATCCGGGATCCATGCACCATGAACCATCTCTGGTCGTGCGAGCATGGATTGCGGGTCAAGCCCGCAATGACAGGCGAAGGAGAGCAGCCCTCAGGAAACTGGCACGCATAAAAAAAGCCGCTGCAGGCGCAGCGGCTGTTGCAAGACGGGGTCAGCTCAAACTTGGCCGGGCTGTGCGTTCTGCAAAGCTGCAATCCGCTCTTCAATCGGCGGGTGGGTGCTGAACAGCTTGCCGATGCCACCGGTGATGCCCAGGGCCTGCACTGTTTTGGGCAACTCGCCGGGCACCATACCGCCCAGGCGCGCCAGCGCGTTGATCATGGGTTGCTTCTTGCCCATCAGTTGCGCCGCGCCTGCATCGGCACGGAACTCGCGGTGGCGCGAGAACCAGGCCACCACAATCGCTGCGGCGAAACCGAGCACGATGTCCAGAACGATGGTGCTGACGTAATAACCAATGCCGGGGCCAGAGTTGCTGCTGCTGCCGCGGCGCAGGAAGCTGTCCACCGCGTAACCAATAACCCGGCTCAGGAACACCACAAAGGTGTTCATCACGCCCTGAATCAAAGTCATGGTGACCATGTCGCCGTTGGCAATGTGGGCAACCTCGTGGCTCAGCACGGCTTCAATTTCCTCACGCGTCATGCCTTGCAGCAAACCGGTAGAGACCGCAACCAATGCCGAATTCTTGAACGCGCCCGTTGCGAAGGCATTCGGAGCGCCTTCAAAAATACCGACTTCCGGCATGCCGATTCCGGCTGTAGTGGCCAGCTTCTGAACGGTCTGGACAATCCAGGCCTCGTCGGCATTTTGCGGCTCGTTGATCAGACGCACGCCTGAGCTCCACTTGGCAACGGGTTTGCTGATCAGGAGCGAAATGATGGCGCCGCCAAAACCGATGACCGCGGCAAAGCCAAGCAACATGCCCAAATTCAGGCCCTGCGGTGTCAGGTATCGGTTCACGCCCAGCAGGCTGGCAACAATGCCCAATACCACCACGACAGCGAGGTTGGTCAGGACAAACAAAATAATACGTTTCATGGATGCTCCGTAGAGGTCGGTAATAAACAGGTCCTGCTTCAGCCAGGCTCCTGCAGAAAATGGGGCGGTTTCAAGTCAAATCAAGGCTCGTCAGCCTCCGGGTACCGGCAATTTTTGCCCGGCGCTTCTGGCACTTCTACCGGCGTGGCCGGAATACAAAGGAGTCATCATAAAAGGAAAAGTTCTCGTTCTCCCGCCACCAGCCGGGGACCCCGAGTACCGGAAGCGGTGTGAACGGTTTGTTGGCCAGCTTGTCGGCGCACAAGTCACGGGCAACCCACGCATCAAGTTCCGCTATTGAATTCATAGCTGGCTGCGCCCGGTAGACGTGGGCGGTGATGGGTTTTCTTGGAGTAACCAGCTTCTCAAGCAAGGCGTGGCCAAACAGAACCAACTCGGCCTGCCGCCAAAGCGGACGCAAGTCCACGAATAGCCGCGACCAGTCCCGATCGACGAGTGCGTCCCACAAGGGCTGCGGCGCAGACAGAAAGGCAGCATTTTCATCAAACACAGTCAGGGCGTCGCGCACCGGTCCGCGCAGAGTCGCAATGCCAGCCGCCGCAATTTCGGCGGCTTGCAGCTGGTTGAGCCTTGTCTTGGTCAGGGGAAAGCGTATCCAGCAAAGCCCGTTGAAAAAATCGTGCAGGTTGTCACGGGTCGGGACGGTAGAAGTTTCAAAAATGAACTGTTCGTAGGCAGTCGCTACAGGCAACGCGCTCTGTGGCACAAACCGCACCGGCGCGGACGGCTCGGTGTTCAGCGCTTGATGGAGATCAGCCCCTGTTGATGCGCCTCTTGCAAGGCGCTGCCCGGGTTCTCGCCACACCGTAAGCCAGGGCTGCTCCCAGTCGATGGGTGGGAGTTCGGCGACCGCATCAGGCTTCATCGCGTGCAGCCACCAGGGTCACGCAGCAAGCATCTTCCAGGGCAACGTCTCTCCGGAGCGCAGCGGTTTCAACGCGGCCTCGCCAAACGCAAAGCTGTCGGGCGGCGTCCAGTTTTCTTTCTTGAGCGTGATGGTGCCGGTATTGCGCGGCAAACCGTAAAAATCAGCTCCGTTGAAACTGGCGAAGGTTTCGAGTTTGTCCAGCGCGCCAGCCGTATCGAAGGCCTCGGCATACAGCTCCATCGCGGCATGCGCGGTGTAGCAGCCAGCGCAACCCGTGGCGTGTTCTTTCAGATGCGCCGGATGCGGCGCGCTGTCCGTGCCGAGGAAAAAGCGCCGGTTGCCGCCGGTGGCCGCTTGCACCAGCGCCTGGCGGTGGGTTTCGCGCTTGAGCACGGGCAGGCAGTAATAGTGAGGACGGACACCCCCGGTAAAAATGGCGTTGCGGTTGTACAGCAAGTGATGGGCCGTGACCGTTGCGCCGGTGAAGCGATCTGCCTGCTCCACATAGTTCGCCGCCTCTTTGGTGGTGATGTGCTCAAAAACAATCTTGAGCTCAGGGAAATCACGGCGCAGCGGAATGAGCTGGGTATCAATAAAAACCGCCTCGCGATCAAAGAGATCGATGTCAGCCGACGTCACCTCGCCATGCACCAGCAGCAGAAGGCCTTCACGCTGCATGGCCTCCAGTGTTTTGTAGGTCTTGCGCAGGTCCGTCACACCAGCGTCGCTGTTGGTGGTGGCGCCGGCCGGGTACAGCTTGGCGGCGACCACATCAGCATCTTTGGCCCGCTTGATTTCGTCCGGCGGCAGGTTGTCGGTGAGGTACAGCGTCATCAGGGGCTCAAAAGCAACGCCAACGGGCACGGCGGCCTGGATACGCTGTCGGTAGGCCACCGCCTGCGCGGCGGTGGTTACCGGAGGACGCAGGTTGGGCATGATGATGGCGCGGCCAAACTGCGCCGCCGTGTGCGGCACCACGGTATGCAGGGCGTCTCCGTCGCGAACATGCAGGTGCCAGTCATCGGGGCGGGTGATGGTTATTTCAGTCATCCCGCATTGTCCCAAAAACAAAAAGCACCCGAAGGTGCTTTGAGTAACGATGCCCAGAGGCTTAATGTGCCAGGATTTTGTTAAGAAAGTCCTTGGTCCGCGCCTGCCGGTTTTCCGGGTGCAGGAAGAACTCATCCTTGGTGCAGTCTTCCAGAATCTTGCCGCCCACGTCCATGAAGATGACGCGGCTGCCGACCTTTTTGGCAAATCCCATTTCGTGCGTCACCACCATCATGGTCATGCCGTCGGTGGCAAGGCCCATCATGCAGTCCAGCACCTCGCCGACCATCTCGGGGTCCAGCGCGGAAGTTGGCTCGTCGAACAACATGGCAATCGGGTCCATGCTCAGCGCGCGGGCAATCGCCACACGCTGCTGTTGACCGCCGGACAGCTGACCGGGAAACTTGTCCTTGTGCAACATCAAGCCCACGCGGTCCAGGTATTTAAGACCGTGGGCTTTCGCGTCCGTCTGGTTTCGCCCCAGCACCTTGATCTGCGCCAGCGTCAGGTTTTCAGTCACGCTCAGGTGCGGGAAAAGCTCAAAGTTCTGGAACACCATGCCCACCCTGGAGCGCAGCTTGGGCAAGTCGGTCGTGGGATTATGAACAGCCTGGCCATCCACAAAAATTTCGCCTTTCTGGAAAGGCTCCAGCGCGTTGATGACTTTGATCAGCGTTGATTTGCCCGAGCCCGATGGTCCACACACCACGACGACCTCACCCTTTTTGATCTTGGTCGTGCAGTTGTTCAGCACCTGAACCGTGCCGTACCACTTGGAAACTTCTTTCATCTCAATCATCTTGCTCTCCAGTCTTCTCTTGATCTGTATTAACTTGGCATCCCATCAAAGGGACGCTTATCGAATGATGGCAATCTTGTTCTGCAGGCGCTTGACCATATAGGACAAACCAAAGCACATGGCGAAGTACACCACGGCAGCCAGGAGGTAAGCCTCTTCAGGGCGACCGTAAATCTTCCCTGCAGTACTGAAGCCCTTGAGCATGTCATACGCGCCAATGGCGTACACCAGCGAGGTGTCCTGGAACAGGATGATGGTCTGCGTCAGCAGAATCGGCACCATGTTGCGGAAAGCCTGCGGCAAAATAATCAGCTTCATGTTCTGCGAATACGTCATGCCCAGCGCGCGCCCGGCATTGACTTGACCGCGCGAGATGGACTGAATGCCCGCCCGCATGATCTCGCTGAAATAGGCAGCCTCAAAAGCCACAAAAGTGATGATGGCCGAGATTTCTGCCCGGTAGTTGCTGCCGCCAGGAATCGCGGCGTAGAAACCCGCTGGAACCAGCAGGAAGAACCAGAGAATCACCATCACCAGCGGTACGGACCGCATGCCGTTGACATAAATCGTGGCAGGAACCATCAGGATTTTTTTGCCCGACAGGCGCATCAGGGCCAGGATGGTCCCAAAAATAATGCCGCCAATGGTGGCAACGATTGTCAGCTGAATGCTGAACCAAAAGCCCTTGATGACAAACTTGGAAATGATGTCCCAGTTGAGGAAGGTAAGGTCGAGTCCAAACATGTCAGTGACCCCCGCCAGCCGTACCGGCCACGATGTAGCCCGGAATCTGGACTCTCTTTTCAATGAAGGCGAACACCCGGTTGATCGCAAACGCGGAAACGGCATACAGCGCAGTCACTGCGAGATAAATTTCAATGCCACGTGACGTTTCTTCCTGCGCCTGCATGGCGAACATGGTGAGTTCGGCAATCGACACGGCAAAGGCAACGGACGAATTTTTCAGCAAATTCATCGACTCGCTGGTCAGCGGCGGAACAATGATGCGCAAGGCCATTGGCAGGATCACGTAGCGATAGGTTTGGGCTGTGGTGAAACCCATGGCCATACCCGCGTAACGCTGGCCGCGCGGCAAAGCTTGCACACCTGCCCGGACCTGCTCAGCAATACGCGCGGACGTGAAAAACCCCAGCGCAAACACCACGAGAATGAAACTTGGCAGTTCTTTCAGTGGCGGAAACATTTTTGGCACCACGAAGTACCAAATGAAAATCTGGACCAGCAAGGGAATGTTGCGAAACAACTCTACCCAGGCATTGGAAAGACGAACCAGCCAGGGGCTGTTGGGCAGTGTGCGAACAACGCCGACCAGCAAACCAACCCCCATGGCAACAACCCACGACGCGCCGGCGACGGCAAGCGTCCAGCCCCACGCATCAAACATCCACTGCAGGTAGGTACGCCCACTGCCGTCGTCGTTTAAAAAAACTTTCCAGTCCCAAGTCATGGCAGCTCCAGCCTTTTGTTATTGAAGTTTACGCAATGCGGTCTTGGCAAATGACAAACCCCGCCGTTAAAACTCAGGGGCGGGGTTTGTATCTGGCAAGGCGCTCAGAAGCCGGATTTACTTCTTGGCGTAGTCTTCCATTGGCTTGTCATTGGGCGTTGCCCATGCAGCTTTGGTGCTCTCGCTGACAGCCAGTCCAACGCGTGTGTTTTTCGGTGGGATAGGCTGCATAAACCACTTGTCCCACAGTTTGGCCATATCGCCCGACTTGATCATGTCAGCAACCGTGTCCGAGCCCAGTTTCTTGAGCAAAGGGTCATCCTTGCGAATCATGATGGCAATCGGCTCGACGCTAAGAACTTCACCGACGATTCTGAAATCAGCTGGAGTTTTTGCGGTGGCAATGTTACCGGCCAGGATGGATCCGTCCATCACGAATGCGTCAGCGCGGCCCGACTCGAGCAGCAGGAAGCTGTCGGAGTGGTCCTTGCCGAAAACTTCCTTGAAGTCAACGCCAGTAGCACGCTCGTTTTTACGCAGGGTTTGAACGGAAGTTGTACCCGTGGTGGTGGCCACGTTTTTGCCGTTGAGCTGGGCAATGGATGTGATGCCCGAATTGGCTTTCACAGCAATGCGCACTTCTTCAACAAAAGTGGTGGGCAGGAAAGCGACGTCTTTTTGGCGCGTGGCGTTGTTGGTGGTAGAGCCGCACTCAATATCCACGGTGCCGTTCTGGACCAGAGGAATGCGGTTTTGCGAGGTCACAGGCTGATATTTGATTTCGAGCTTGCGGCCAGCGGCTTTTTCGAGGTTGGCAATCACGCGGTTGCAAATCTCGACGTGGTAGCCGGTGTATTTGCCTTCGCCGAGGGTGTAGGACAGAGCGCCGGAGGAATCCCGCACACCCATCACCACAACGCCGGAAGCCTTGACTTTGGCTAGGGTATCAGTGGCTTGCGCGAATGCGCCGCTCGATGCGAGGACGGCGACTGCCAGTGCAGCTAATTTCAGTTTCATGGATTTTCCTTCGGGTTAAATGAAATATGTAAATGCATTCTAAGTACCGACTACGAGGACCAACCCCAAGGTTTACCCCACTGCCGTTACCCCGATCTGCACATCGATAAAAGACACCGATCCTGCTTTTGGCAGGGCGCCCACTGTCACCAAGACAGTGCGCATGTCAGCGTAGAGAACCCGTACATGCAGTCTTCATGCCAACCAGGTCTTAACGCGTGAGCGACCCGTCTGGTTGGCGGCCACTTGATCGTTTGCAGAACGTGACGGACTGTAGATTTAGGGCGCGTGAAAAGCCAATGCTGATTGATGCCGGCATTATGCGTTTTGCTTATAACCACTAAGGGTTGCTACTGAGTCGTGTTTTGGAGGCGGGCTTGACCTGTCGCTGGCTTTCAAGAAACTGCCAGAGTGCCTGCACGGGATTTTTTGCGGCTTCCTTGCTCGTAGGAATCGCGCGGTAGACACGCACATCCATGGTCATCTCCAGCCCCGTGCCTGCGCTGACCAGCTTCCTGGCCTTGAGCTCTTTTTTAACAGCACTGAAGGGCAAAAACGCCACCCCATGGCCTTCAAGAGCCATCGCTTTGAGGCCCTCTGCCATGTCGGTTTCGTAAACGCGGTCCAGATGAATCGCGGTTGTCGATTCCTTGAGAATCAGATCGACCACCCGGCCGAGGTAGGCTCCGGGCGCATAACCCAGATAGGGCAAGGGTTGCCCGGCGCGGCCAGGAAGCTTGAACAGGGGCGCGCCATCCGCATCGGCTTTGACAAAAGGCGACAGCACCTCCTGCCCCAGGCTGACCATTTCGTAGCGGTCAGCGTCAAGCTGAAAAGGCTGGGAGTCGTGGTGATAGGCGATCAGCAAGTCGCAACTGCCTTCAACCAGTCGCAACACAGCGTCATGAACATTAAGCGCAATCAAGCGGCTTTTGATGGGGCCAAACTTTTCACGCAGGCTGCTGACCCATGCGGGGAAAAACGTGAAGGCCAACGTGTGCGGCACTGCAAACTCAATCACGTCCTGCCCGGCTGAATTGTGCCCGCGCAACATCGCGCGGGTGGACTGCAGACTCTGCAGCATTTCCAGAGACTGGCTGTACAAGGTTTCACCGGCTGGGGTCAGGCGCGTTGGGTAGGAGCTGCGATCCACGAGATCCGTCCCGGCCCATGCCTCCAGCGCCTGAATGCGCCTTGAGAAGGCGGGCTGCGTGACGTGACGCAGGGTTGCAGAGCGGCTGAAGCTGCGGGTTTCAGCGAGACTGACGAAATCTTCCAGCCATTTGGTTTCCATGCTTTTATTATGCGAGTGGGAAAAGCATTCAGGTCTACGGGAATCCCGCAGGTTCAAACGCCAAATGCATTCTGAATACAAAATCCGCTATAAAAATAGTAGCTGGAAGCGCCCGCCACTACTGGGCAAAGAGCCTAAAAGGCTTGAAGAATCACTCCGAACTCTGCTGCAGGGCCCACATGGCCGCGTAACGCTGGCCGTGGGCCAGCAACTCGGCGTGTGTGCCGCGCTCGATGATCTGTCCGGCTTCCATGACAAGAATTTCATGCGCGTCCACCACGGTGGACAGTCGGTGAGCGATGACCAGCGTGGTCTTGTTTTCAGCAATGCTGCGCAGCTCTGCCTGGATGGCGCGCTCGTTGGCTGAATCAAGCGCCGAGGTGGCCTCATCAAAAATCATGATGGGCGGGTTTTTCAGCAAAGTGCGGGCAATCGCCACGCGCTGCTTTTCGCCTCCCGAAAGTTTCAGCCCGCGCTCGCCGACCATGGTCTGGTAGCCGGTGGGGGTTGAGCTGATGAAGTCATGGATGCGCGCGGACCGTGCGGCTTCCTCAACCTGCTCACGGCTGGCGCCCGGTTGACCATAGGCGATGTTGTATTCCACCGTGTCGTTAAACAGAACTGTGTCCTGCGGCACGATACCGATGGCTTGCCGCACGCTGGCCTGGGTCACCTGCTTGATGTCTTGCCCGGCAATGGTGATGTGGCCTTGCTGCACATCGTAAAAGCGAAAGAGCAGACGCGCCAGCGTCGACTTGCCCGAGCCCGATGACCCCACAACCGCCACCGTCTTGCCGGGCGGAATCACAAAGCTGATGTCCTTCAGGATGGGGCGTGCCGGGTCATAGGCGAAGCTGACATGGTCATAACGCACTTCTGGCGAGGTGGCGATGCTGATGGTCGCGGCACCAGGCTGGTCAGCCACTTCGCGCTCTTTTTCCATCAGGTTGAACATCTTGGCCAGGTCGGTCAGGCTTTGCTTGATCTCGCGATAAAGCACGCCAAGAAACCCCAGCGGGATATAGAGCTGGATCATGAAGGCATTGACCATGACCAGGTCGCCCAGTGTCATGCGGCCATCAACCACACCCTGCGTGGCGCGCCAAAGCATGGCCACCAGCCCGGCAGCAATGATGAGTTGTTGGCCGGTGTTGAGCATGCTCAGCGTGGTCTGGCTTTTGACCGCGGCGCGCCGATAACGAATCAGGTTTTCGTCATAACGCTGTGCTTCAAACTCTTCGTTGTTGAAGTATTTGACGGTTTCGTAATTTAAAAGCGAGTCAATCGCCCGGCTGTGGGCCGACGAATCCAGCTCGTTCATTTCCTTGCGGAACTTGGTACGCCACTCGGTCACCGTTACGGTGAAGGTGATGTAAAACACCAGCGCAATGATGGTGATGCCGGCAAACCAGACATCAAACTTGACCGCGAGCAGCGTCAAAACCAGCGCAACTTCAATCAGTGTGGGGATGATGCTGTACAGCGAATACGAAATCAGCGAGTGCACGCCGCGCGTGCCGCGCTCAATGTCGCGCGTCATGCCGCCAGTCTGGCGCTCCAGATGAAAACGCAGGCTCAGCGCGTGCAGGTGGCGAAACACCTCCAGCGAGATACGGCGCGCCGCGCCTTCAGTTGCCTTGGCAAACACCAGCTCGCGCAGCTCGGTAAACAGCGAGGTGGACAACCTGAGCAATCCATAACCCAGCAGCAGAGCCCCTGGCACTACCAGCACGGCCTGCACATCGCCGGGTTTGAAGCTCAAGGCATCGACGAGATTTTTAAGCAACAGCGGCACGCCGACGTTGGCCACCTTGGCACCCACCATGAAGGCCAGCGCGGCCACCACCCGCCACTTGTACTCCCACAGATAGGGAAACAGGCGTTGCAGGGTCGCCCAGTCAGAGCGATTCAGCTTGGGTTCGGGAGAGGAGCCGGGCGCGGCGGGCGCCACAGGGGAGGAGGAGACGGGGGCATAGGAGCGCATCGGAGACAATTGTCCCCTTTATTGATTCTCCTTACCTTCTTTACCTGATTGCCCTTATGTCTACTTCACCCAGCGCCACCCAAGACCCCTTAAGCGTGAAGTTGCCTCTGGACAAGGAGCTGGTACTCAAGGTGATCCCGATGCCGGCCGACTGCAACGCCAACGGCGACATTTTTGGCGGCTGGGTCATGGCGCAGGTCGACCTGGCCGGGTCGGTGATTCCGGCGCGTTATGCCGAAGGGCGCATGGCCACGGTGGCGGTCAATGAATTTATTTTCAAGCAGCCGGTGCGGGTCGGGGACATCCTGTCGTTCTTTTCAGAATTGACGCGGGTGGGCCGGACGTCCATGACAGTCAAGGTCGAGGTCTACGCCGAGCGCTTTCGCTCGCAGGGGCGCTACATCAAGGTCACCGAAGCCAGCCTGACCTATGTGGCTATCGACGACAACGGCCAGCCGCGGCCGGTGCCGCCCTCCTCGTTGCCACGTCCTGCTTGAGGGTTGCTATATTTTTTATAGCTGAGAGCGCAGGCACTAAAAGGGCCAGCGGCCATTTTTGTTCCTAAAACTCGCCGTGGCGGCCCTGGCCGCCGGCAAAACGTGTGGCGCCGCGCAATCCCTCATCCAGACAGGCTTTGCCGCGGTCCCACTCCTGCTTGAGCGCCTGCGCCATGGGCAGATCCCATTGGGTGTACGCGCTTTGCCGGTCAGCCAGCATGGTGATTTGCGGAAATGCCGCCAACTGATGGGCCAGTGCCACTGCCGCGTCGCGCGCCGAGCCGCTCGCAACCACCCGGTTGCACAGGCCCATCTGCAGCGCCTCAGCGGCTTCAACTCTGCGGCCCGTGAGGATCAGGTCCATCGCGTGCCCCATCCCGATCAGTCGCGGCAGGCGCACCGTGCCGCCATCGATCAGCGGCACGCCAAAGCGCCGGCAGTACACGCCAAAGTAGGCATCCTCGTCCATCACCCGCATGTCACACCACAACGCCAGCTCCATACCGCCCGCTACGGCCGCACCACTGATGGCAGCGATCACAGGTTTGGACATATGCAAGCGGGACGGCCCCATCGGTCCGGGCGGCTGGCTGTCCGTGGCCTGAAAGTCAAGGTCGGCAAACACCTCTGCCCGGCCCTCCGGTGCGGCCCGCAGCATTCTGGCGCCGGCCTGCAAATCCCAGCCCGCGCAAAAATGACCGTTGGCGCCGTGAAACACGGCGACCCGAGCTGAGTCATCGGCGTCAAACGCCAGGAAAGCTTCGTACAAGGCGCGCGCATGGTCGCTGTCCACAGCGTTGCGCACATCGGCCCGGTCCAGCGTTACCACGGTCACATCGCCGTCTTTTTCAACATGTACTGTCATGAGTTCTCTCCCCACCAGCCGACTCGCGGCGTATTCAGGCATTGCGCCAGCTCATCGTCGCTGACATTGATTTCCATGCGCAGCAAAGCGGCCGCCATGGACTTGCCCAGGTTATCCAGACGAAGGTTTCGTGCGCCGCCACCCTGCAGTGCATCGTGCAGCACCAGCTTGACAGCCAGGATGTTGGGCAGGCACCAGCAATCAACCTGCCCCGGCAACCAGGGCGCAAAGTGCGCCTGCACTCGCGCAGCTGTGACCTCACGAGCCAGTACGGCGTAACCCGCTGCATTCCAGGCAAACACGCCAAAGTCCACCCAGTCGGCCTTGTCACCACTGCGCGCATGCGCGAGTTTTGCCAGCTGGATTTTTTGGGTGGGGGCCGTCATGTCTGCACCATCTCTACCTGCGTCTGTGATTCGACAACGCTTCTGTCTATCAAGGCCGGCCAGATGCCCAATAGTTCACTGGTGTTGTGCAAGCCGTGAAAGCCGCAGCTGTAGGCCGGGCCACTCAAGCCCATCCACGGGAAGAGTCGGCCAAAACCATCAGCGGCCTTTTTGTCATTGGTGCGCAGCACCATGCGGACCCACACCTCGTTCAGATCAGCCAGCGCCTGCGCATCCGGCATGGGCGCCAGTGCGCCGTGGGCGGAGTTGAGACCCGGAAGTTCGACAAACAGCGCTTCATGCGGTACAGCCTTGTCGGCAAGTTGTGTCTTGACCATCCCGATTGCAGCCAGAGCCTTGTCATACGCATCGGGCCAGCTGAAGCCCCAGGTAACCTCCGCCTTGAATCCGTCGCGGTATCCGCCCACCACCTTGAGCTGCTCAGGACGCGGATGGCCCGTAGCACCTGTCACGCGGACCTGGTCTTGTCCCAGATCTTCCAGCTTGATGGTAGACAGGTCCAGCACCACATCGGGAGATAAATAGGCATGCGGGTTGTGCACTTCGTAGAGCAACTGCTGGCGCACGGTGTCAAAGTTGAGGCGCCCACCGGTACCCGGGGCTTTGGTGATCAGTGCCGTGCCATCCCCGTCCACTTCCGCAATCGGGTAACCAATATGCGCCAGATCCGGAATGGCCTTCCATGCCTGCAGGCTGCCGAAGTTGCCGCCGCTGCCCTGGCCCGAGCATTCCAGCAGGTGGCCCACGGCAAGCCCCTGCGCGAGCCGGTTGAGGTCAGTGGGCGTGGCGCTGCTATCGCCGTCCCCCAGGTTCCACTTGAACTCATGCACCAGCGGCCCAAGAAACAAGGCGGCATCCGCCACACGCCCGGTAATGACAATATCGGCGCCCTGCTCCAGGGCCGTCACGATAGGCCGCGCACCCAGATAGGCGTTGGCAAAAACCATGCGATCGCTGACCGAATCGAACGGCGCACCGTTAAACATATGCGCCGGCGCCAGCATTTTGAGTTGCGGCAACACGCCATTTTCTGTCACCACGGCGACGCGCGCCTGCCAGCCTTTTGCCAAAAAAGCGGCCTTGATTGTAGCGGCGGCACCCGCCGGATTGAGGCCCCCGGCGTTGCAAATAAATCGCACCCCCAGCCTCTTCATCGCCGGCCATAAATGGACCAGCATGGGCACCACGTCCCTAGCGTAGCCGAGGGAAATATCGCGTTGCAAATCCTTCTGCAAGATGGCCAGCGTGAGCTCGGAAAGGTGGTCGCTGGCGACGTACTGAACACCCCCTTTTTCGATGCTCGCAAGCACCGGTTCCCACGCGTCTCCGTAGAAACCCAACCCGGCACCAATCCGGATTGATTTTTTCATTGAATGCAGCTCATGATCTACACCGTCTGGATTACACAAACCGGACCTCAGGGTTAAACCGGATCAAAAATCCGCGCTCCCCGCATCCCAAATATTTAATTATTTTCACAAAGCATGTGCTTTGTGAAAATTGATTGTGGAGCAAAAGTGCAGGTATTGCAATTAATCATCAGCGGCATAGCGCAAGGCTGTATCTACGGGCTTATTGCCCTGGGTTTCGTTCTCATCTACAAAGCCACGGAAACCGTCAGCTTCGCCCAGGGCGAGCTGATGATGCTGGGCGCCTTTGGCGGGCTGGCATGCATGACCATGCTGGGCTTTCCGTACTGGCTTGCCGTGGTGAGCTCAATCATCGGCATGGCTCTCTTCGGCGTGCTGCTGGAGCGGCTGGTCATTCGGCCCATCCTCGGTCAGCCGGCCTTTTCCATCGTCATGCTGACCATAGGCGTGGGCTACACCGCACGCGGACTGATCACCATGATCCCCGGCATTGGCACCGAGACCCACACCCTGCCCGTGCCCTACAAAGACCAGATCTGGAACGTGGGTGCCCTGGTTCTCAATGTGGAGCAGATGGCCGTCATCGGCAGCACGGCCTTGTTATGCCTGGTGCTGTTTGCATTGTTCAAATACAGCAAGCTCGGCATCGCCATGCAGGCGTCATCGCAAAACCAGCTGGCCGCCTACTACATGGGCATCCCGGTCAAGCGGCTCAACGGTCTTGTGTGGGGTCTGGCCTCAGCCGTCGCGGCCATCGCCGGGCTGCTCCTCGCACCTATTACCTTTGTCCACGCCAACATGGGTTTCATCGGCCTGAAGGCCTTCCCGGCAGCAGTTGTGGGCGGCTTCGGCAGCCTGCCCGGCGCCATCGTGGGCGGCCTGGTTATTGGCATCGTCGAGTCGCTGGCCGGTTTTTACGCGCCTGACGGCATCAAGGACATCGCTGCCTACGTGGTGGTTCTCATCATGCTGATGGTCAAGCCAAGCGGCTTGTTCGGCGAAAAATTGCGGAAAAAAGTATGAATGTGGCCCCCACGCTTGTCGCTTCGCGTACTACGCTGCCCTTTCATCAAAAAAGCGGGGCTCGTTTCCTAGGGGCGGCCCGTCGGAAAATTGTTCGCACTCACCTTTGCAGAACGCATAACAAATCATGAGATTCATTTTCAAAACTGACTACGGGCAAGACATCAATCTTGCCAAACACGGCGGACACTTGTTCTGGTACGGCGCACTCCTGCTCCTGCTGATCGCCGCCCCCTGGCTGTTTGCCGAGTATTGGCTGGCACAGCTGACTTTCATCATGATCTATTCGATCGCCGGCCTCGGACTCATGCTGCTTGCCGGGTTCACGGGTTTGTTCTCACTTGGCCATGCAGCCTTCCTCGGCGTTGGCGCCTACACGCAGGCGGTGATGACCAACGCCGGCGTTCCCTTCCCGATTGCACTGGCGTGCGCAGCAGGTTTATCCGCCGCGGTCGGCCTGGTAGTCGGTTTGCCGGCGCTGCGCGTCAAGGGCATTTATCTCGGCATGGCCACGCTGTCGTTTGGTTTTATTGTTGAAGAAGTGTTTGCCCGCTGGGAAAGCGTCACCGGCGGGAACTCGGGCATCCACATCAAGGCGCCCGACATCTTTGGCTGGAAGCTCAGCAGCGGCGAAGAGTTTTATTTCCTCTGTCTGGTGCTCACCGTCGGCTCGACGCTGGTCATCCTGAATCTTTTGCGTTCTCCGACCGGACGGGCCTTTGTCGCGATTCGCGATTCCGAGATTTCGGCGCAAAGCATGGGCATCCATCTGGCCCGCTACAAAACGATGTCGTTTGCGCTGTCGGCTGCACTGGCGGGTATCGCCGGCGCACTGTATGCACACAAGTTGCAGTTCATCTCGCCGGATCAGTTCAACATCCTGCAATCGATTGAGCTGCTGCTCTTGATCGTGGTGGGCGGTGTCGGGTCGGTGCATGGCGCTTTCCTGGGAGCCATCTTTTTGATTTCGATGCCGCAAGCCATTGCGTTGACCAAAGACTATTTGCCCGCCGCCATCGGCCAGGCGCCAGGTTTGCAGGGCGTGGTCTACGGCATGGTGCTGATCGCTTTTGTCTTGTTTGAACCGCTGGGTCTGTATGGCCGCTGGCTGAAAGTGCGGACCTATCTGCAGACCTTTCCGTTCTACCGAAAAGGCATGTTCAAGCGTCAAAAGTCCTTCCAGAAATCAGAGCGCCTGAAATGAGTGAAATCATCCTCTCCGCAAGAAATCTCAGCGTCCGCTTTGGCGGTGTGCTGGCCGTCAACAATGTCAGCTTCGACGTCAAGCAGGGCGAAGTCTTCACCCTGATAGGCCCGAACGGCGCCGGCAAGACCACGGTCTTTAACCTCATCAGTCGCATCTACACGCCCACCACCGGCGAGATTGACTACATGGGCGCCAAGCTGACCGATCAGCAGCCACACCAGATCGCATCGCTGGGCATTGCACGCACTTTTCAAAACATTGAACTGTTTGAACATGCAACGGTGTTGCACAACCTGCTGATCGGGCGGCACACACACCGCAAAACCGGACTGTGGAGCGAAATCTTCTTTACCAAAAAGACCCGCGATGCGGAGTTGCAGGCGCGTGAAAAAGCCGAGCAAATCATCGACTTTCTGGACCTTCAGCACTACCGCGACTCTTACGTCGCCGGCCTGCCCTACGGTGTCCGCAAGGTGGTGGAGCTGGCACGGGCCCTGTGCACCGAGCCCAAACTGCTGCTGCTGGATGAACCCTCATCCGGCCTCAACGTTGAAGAAACCGGCGACATGGCCTTCTGGATTCAGGACATCAAGAATGAATTGGGAATCACCGTGCTGATGGTCGAACACGACATGACCCTGGTCTCTAAGGTGTCGGACCGCGTGCTGGCCATGAACCAGGGCGAAGTGCTGGCCATGGGCACACCACGTGAAGTGCAAAACGACCCCGGCGTGATCGAAGCCTACCTCGGCTCCATTGACGATGTGTCATCCCTGCGGAGGAAAGCAGCATGAGCGCCTTGCCACCTCCTGTCAGTGATCAGCCTGTGCTCAAGCTGCTGAATGTTGAAAGCTCGTATGGCCCCATCAAGGCCATACGCGGCGTCAGCCTGCAAGTGCGGCGCGGAGAAATCGCCACCGTGTTGGGCTCCAACGGTGCAGGCAAATCCACCATTCTCAAAACCATTTCCGGGATCATTGACCCGCGCAAGGGCTCGATCGAGTTCAAGGGCGGCAACATCACTGCGCAGGACCCGGCTTACATCGTGCAACAAGGGCTGAGTCATGTGCCAGAGGGGCGCGAAGTATTCCCGTTGCTGAGCGTGCGCGATAACCTCCTGATGGGCGCTTACACCCGCAAGGACCGCGACGGTGTCGCACGCGACATCGAGGCCGTGTATGGCTACTTCCCCATCCTTCGCGAGCGTGCGCTGCAGGATGCCGGCCTGCTGTCGGGCGGTCAGCAACAGATGTTGTCGATCTCCCGCGCGCTGATGGCCTCGCCCGACCTGATTCTGCTGGACGAACCCAGCCTGGGCCTTTCGCCCAAGCTGACCAAGGAGATCTTCGAGATTGTGGTGCGCATCAACCGCGAGCGCGGCACCACCATTCTGCTGGTCGAGCAAAACGCCAACATGGCGCTGAATGCCTCCGACTACGGTTATGTACTGGAGACCGGCCGCATCGTGATGGAAGACACCTGCGCCCGTCTGCGCGAGAAGGACGACATCAAGGAGTTCTACCTCGGCATGAAAGAAGACGGTGTGCGCAGCGAGCGTCGCTGGAAGAAGAAGAAAAATTGGCGGTGATCATGTACCCACGAGCTGAATTTTCCTGCCTGTGTCATTGCGGACTGAATCCGCAATCCACGTCCCCTGAACCACATTTGCACGCGCGGCATGGATCCCGGATCAAGTCCGGGATGACAGCCCTGTGGAGAAACGTATGAGCAATCTTTGGGATCTTTCCCACATCCAGCCTGAAACCCGCGTGGTGCTCGAAGGTGAAACCATTCCCGCCTTGTTCTGGAACGGCGTCAAGCAACGTCAGGACAAGGTCTGGATGCGGCAGAAAAAACTGGGCATCTGGCGCAGCTGGAGCTGGAACCAGACAGGTGAGGCGGTGCGGGAAATTTCCGCCGGGCTGATCGGTCTGGGCTTTGCACCGGGCGAGTGCGCCTCCATTCTCTCCAACACCGTGATCGAATGGGTGCTGGCCGATCTGGCCGTGCTCAGTTGCGGCGGTGTTGCCAATGGGATTTATCCCACCGACGCGGCGTCTCAAGTGCAGTACCTCTGCACAGACTCGCGCACCACCGTGCTGTTTGTAGAAGACGATGAGCAGCTCGACAAAGCGCTTGAAGTGCGCAGTCAACTACCCGGCCTCCGCAAAATTGTGGTCATTGACATGGAAGGCCTGCGCGATCTGAATGACCCGGATGTCATCAGCCTTGCTGCTTTGCGAGCTTTGGGCCGCGACCATCTGGCCAAGCATCCCGATGCGGTTGAAGCGCGTGTCAAAGCTTGCCGTCCTGAAGACCTGGCTATCCTGGTCTACACATCAGGCACAACCGGCAAGCCCAAAGGCGCCATGCACAACCACAAGGGCCTGGTCTTTACCGCGCGCGGTTACAACACACTGGTGGCTCAGGACGAAAACGATGAGCGCATGTGTTTTCTGCCGCTGTGCCACATTGCCGAGCGCATGGGTGGTGAGTATTTCGCGCTGTACACCGGTGCCAGACTCAATTTTGTCGAAAACCCCGAGACCATCCCGGAAAATGTGCGGGAAATCGCGCCCACTGTTTTTACTGCGGTACCCCGGGTCTGGGAAAAGTTTTACTCGGGCGTGATGATCTCGCTTAAGGAAGCCAGCCGCCTCCAACAAGCTGCCTACGCATGGGGCATTGGGGTTGGCAGTGAGATTGCTGACCTGGTCATGGCCGGAAAGTCGGTGAGCGGCGTGCTGAAACTCAAGTTCACGATTGCGCGCTGGATCGCGCTGGACAATGCGCGCAAGTTGATTGGCATCCACAGAGCCCGCTTCTGCGTGACTGGCGCCGCGCCCATCTCGCCGGAACTGGTCAAGTGGTACATGTCACTCGGGGTCCCCATGCTCGAAGTCTGGGGCATGACCGAAACCTGCGGCGCTTCAACCGGCGTGCCCGCAACCCGCATGAAACCCGGCTCCATCGGCCCGGCTGCGGGCTTTAACGAAGTCAGGCTGGACCCAGCCACCGGCGAAATTTTGGTGCGTGGGCCCAACGTGTTCATGGGTTATCTGAACCTGCCTGAAAAAACCCGGGAAACCATTGACGCGGACGGATGGTTGCATACGGGCGACGTTGGCGTGATGGATGAGGAAGGGTTTTTTCGCATCACCGACCGCATGAACGACATCATCATCACCGCTGGTGGCAAAAACATCACGCCGAGCGAGCTGGAAAACGAACTCAAGTTTTCGCCCTACATCACCGATGCGGTGGTGATTGGCGACAAAAAAGCCTATCTCACGGTCATCATCATGATTGACCAGGAAAACGTGGAGAAGTTTGCACAGGACAGTGACATACCGTTCAGCAACTATGCGAGCCTGACCAAAGCGCCGCAAGTGCAAGAGCTGATCCAGACCGAGATAGACCGTGTGAACAAAAAGTTTGCACGCGTTGAGCAAATCAAGAAATTTTTCCTGCTTGACACCCAGCTATCCGCTGAGGATGAAGAGCTCACGCCAACGATGAAGCTTAAACGCAAGCTCGTGCAGCAAAAATACGCGCCTCAGATCGAGGCCATGTACCGCTAGTCTTTCGCATCTCTTCTTCAACCCTCGTCACAGAAATACCCTTATGAAATTCAAATCAACAGCTGTTGTGGTTGCCCTGACCCTGGGCGCCACCTTGTCTTTCGCCCAAACGCAGGGCGTGACCAAAACCGAAATCACCCTGGGCTCAATCCAGGATTTGTCTGGGCCGGTTGCCGGTTTTGGCAAACAGATTCGCTCCGGCATGCAGATGCGCGTCGATGAACTCAACGAGCAGAGCGGCGTCAACGGCCGCAAAGTCAAACTGCTGGTTGAAGACTCCGGTTACGACCCGAGGAAAGCGATCCTGGCCGCTCAAAAGCTGGTTAACCAGGACAAGATTTTCATGATGGTGGGCCACATCGGTACCGCGCAAAATCTGGCCGCGATGCCTGTCCAGTTTGAAAAGAATGTGATCAACTTCTTCCCGATCACGGCAGCACGCGAGATGTACGAGCCTTTTCACAAGCTCAAGTACGCCTTCGCAGCAACGTACTACGACCAGATCCGCATTGCCGCGCCCAAACTGGCGAAAGACAGAAACATCAAAAATGCCTGCATCATTTACCAAGACGACGAATTCGGGCTGGAAGTGCTTCGTGGTGCCGAGGTGGGACTCAAGACCATAGGCTTGGAGTTTGTAGAGAAAACTTCCTTCAAGCGCAACGCCACTGACTTTTCATCCCAGGTTGCCAAGATGAAGGCTTCGGGCTGCGAGATGGTGGTCCTCGGAACCATTATTCGGGAAACCATTGGCACGATCGGCGAGTCGCGCAAAACCGGCTTCAACCCCTTGTTCCTGGGTTCCAGCGCTGCCTACACTGACCTGATTCACAAATTGGGCGGTAAGGCTATGGACGGTCTGTTTGCAACCATGACCTCCCAGCACCCGTACCTCGACGCCGCTGAGCAGCCCGTTCGCCATTGGGCCAACAAATACAAGACCAAGTTCAACGAAGATCCGACCGTGTTCTCCGTGTATGGCTACGCAGCCATCGACGCCTTCCTTCGCGGAGCCCAAAAAGCGGGTAGCGACCTGACGACCGAGAGTTTTATCAAAGCCATGGACACCATGGTGGTCCCGCGTGACATGTTTGGCACTGCTGAGGCAACGTTCAGCCCAACCAAGCGCCTGGGCAACAACTTTTCCCGGCTTTCGCAGATTCAGGACGGCCGCTGGAAAGTGGTGTCCGAGTATGTTGCGTTCAATGGTCTGCGCGTGGTGCAGCAAAAAGACGGAAGCTTCAAGATGTCGGCTGATCAATTCAAGAATTAAGACCATTGACCTTCGTCCGCAGCATCAGGTGCAACCCTGATGCTCGTGCGGGCTACGCGAGAAAAAGACCGCACTGGAGCGGTCTTTTTTTTCGCACCTTTGCCAGACCTTTACACACTCGTTAGTGAATACGCCAGCTTGACACCGGCGGGCGAACGTTAAGAATACTTGGTGCAAACCCATTCGTTCTACAGGAGACATCCATGAGTTTTAAATTCACCGTGGCACTTGCCGCACTCGCGCTCAGCGCTGGTCATGCAAGCGCCCAGCAGGGCGTGAGCAAAACCGAAATTAAGCTGGGCTCAATTCAGGATCTGTCGGGCCCGATTGCCGGCTTTGGCAAACAGGCCCGTCTGGGCATGCTGCTGCGCGTTGACGAGATCAACGAGCAAGGCGGCATCAACGGCCGCAAGCTGAAAATCATTGTGGAAGACTCCGCTTATGATCCGAAAAAAGCTGTGCTTGCCGCGCAGAAACTGGTCAACCAGGACAAGATTTTCATGATGGTGGGACACATCGGCACGGCGCAAAACCTGGCCGCCATGCCGGTGCAGTTTGACAAAAACGTGATCAACTTCTTTCCGATCACCGCCGCGCGCGAAATGTACGAGCCTTTTCACAAGCTCAAATATTCATACGCCGCCACTTACTTTGACCAGATGCGCAACGCAACGCCAAAACTGGTCAAGGAAAAAAACCTGAAAAAGGTTTGCACCATGTATCAGGACGACGAGTTCGGCCTGGAGGTCATGCGGGGTGGTGAGGCCGGTCTGAAATCAATTGGTATGGAGTTCGCCGAGAAGACAACGTATAAGCGCGGCGCCACTGATTTTTCTTCGCAAGTCGCCAAAATGAAATCGTCTGGCTGCGAGATGGTGATCCTGGGAACCATCATCCGCGAAACCATAGGCGCTATCGGGGAATCGCGTAAAACTGGTTTCAACCCAGTGTTCCTAGGCTCCAGCGCCGCTTATACCGATCTGATCCACAAGCTGGGCGGCAAGGCGATGGACGGACTGTACGCCGCCATGACGGTGCAGAACCCCTACCTTGATGAAGCTTCACAACCTCTGCGCTTTTGGGCCAACAAGTACAAGACCAAATTCAATGAAGACCCAACCGTGTTCTCGGTTTACGGCTACAGCATCATTGATGCCTTTGCCAAGGTGGCACAGAAGACCGGCAATAACCTGAACACGCAAAGTTTCATCAAGGTGATGGATACCACCACCATCCCACCGGATATTTTCGGCAGCGCGCCGCAGACTTTCTCGCCTACCAAGCGCCTGGGCAGTGATGTGTCACGTCTGTCACAGATCACCGACGGCAAATGGAAGCCGGTGTCTGATTACATGAAATAAGCGCCTGCCTGGCGCTTGCCAAGAGAAGCCACCTGCGGGTGGCTTTTTTCATGACACGATGTACGCACCCGCCCCGGTTGAGAGCAGCTTGCCGTCTGCTCCTACAAACTCCATGCGTGTGCTGGCTACCCGCGACCCCAGGCGCATGACCTCGGCGCGCAACTCGAAATGCGTACCTATTCCGGGACGTAAATAGTCCACGCGGAGGTCAATGGTTCCGAGTTTCCCGAAACGGTGCAGACGTTGCTCGATGGTGTCGTCCATGTGGCGCGCGCCGATGGCGGCCATCACGGCGAGACCGCCCATGGCGTCGAGCCCGGCGCTGATCACCCCGCCGTGGATGCGGTTGTGGGCGTAGTGGCCTATCAAATGTTCCGCCATGGCGATGCGTGCCGTCACGCGATCGGGCTTGAGCGAAGTGATGGTTAAACCAAGAACCTTGTTGAAGGATATTTTCTCTTCGAAGACCAGCTTCAGTCCGGCGATGAACTCGGGTTCAAATTCGACAGGCAGCGCTGCTCCCGTTTGCGATGATTTGGTCATAGGCCCAATTGTCGTGCAGCCAGGTCTTTCATGATTTCCTCGGCACCGCCGCCTATCATCATGACCTTGACCTCGCGGTAAATACGTTCGCTTTTGGTGCCGCGCATAAAACCCATGCCGCCCAGGATTTGCACGGCCTGATCCGCGCAAAACTGCATGGTTTGCGTCGCGTGGTTCTTCAGCATGCAGACATGCGCAATCCAGTCAGATCCCTGATCCCCTGCGTCAGCCCTGTCAGCCACTGCGTCCACCCAGGCCTGGGTCGAAGCGATGCGCATCTGCATGTCCACCAGTTTGTGACGAATCACCTGGTGCTCCACCAATGCCCGGCCAAACGTTTTTCTTTGGCGCGCCCATTCTGCTGCTTCGTCGTAACAGGCCTGCGCAAAACCCAGCGACGCCGCTGCCAGCGCCAGACGTTCCCCGTTGAAATTGCCCATGATGATTCTGAACCCGGCGCCCTCTTCACCCAGCAAATGGCTTGCTGGCACGCGCACGCCGTCAAACCGCAGCTGCGCTGTGTCGGAGCACCACCAGCCCATCTTTTTCAAAGGGCTCCGGGTCAGTCCTGCGCTGTCACCTCGCACAACCAGCATGGAGATACCGCCAGAACCTTTGGTGCCAGCCTCACCCGTGCGCACAGCAACCGTGATGAAATCGGCGCGCATGCCAGACGTGATAAACACCTTTTCGCCATCGATCACGTAGTCATCACCCTCGCGTCGTGCGGTGGTGCGCAGGGCAGCCACGTCCGAACCCCCGCCCGACTCGGTGATTGCCAGCGCGGCAATTTTTTCGCCGCGCAGCACGGGCGTCACCACGGCCTGCTGTAGCGCCGCGGATCCAGAGGCCAGTACCGGGGGCAGGGCGATGTTGTGCGAGAAGAGGCTGGCCATCACGCCGCCGCTGCCGCCATAACGGCACAAGGCCAGCGTCATGGCAATGCGTAACCGCCACGACGCAGGCGCACCACCCAGTGCCTCCGGATAGCCCAGGCCGAGCAAACCCAGTTCAGCCGCACGGCCATAAAGTGCCAGCGGAAACTCCCCTGCTTCATCCCACTTTTCGACATGAGGAGCGATTTCGCTCAAAGCAAAGCGCTTAACGGTCGTGTAGATATCGGCTGCCAGGCCAGGATCCTCTGTTGGCTCGTGCGTGTGATCATTCATGGCTCAAACCTCAGCAAAACCTGGCCGGTCGCAACCTGTTGCCCGAGCTCAACGGAGATGCCGGCCACAACGGCGTCATGCGTTGCGCAAATGGCGTGCTCCAGTTTCATGGACTCGATCACCAGCAAGCTGTCACCGCGCCGGACCGTCCCGCCGACATCTGCTTTTAGCGCAATCAGTTTGCCATTAAACGGCGCCCTGAGGTCCAGTGCCTTGCCGCCCGATGCTGTGCCCGCGGGTGGTTTGAGGCTGACGTCACTCAAGCGCAAATCCGTTATGCCAGTTTGCACATGCCAGGTCCCGCGGCCGACCTGGACACCCTGCACCAGATGACGAACTCCATCAACACAGACCATTACCTGGGCATCGGCCAGACGCTGGCAACTGGCGGAATGTTCCTGAGCGTCAAACAGGACATCCAGCAAGCCTCCGCCTGTTTCTGTCACCCTCAAGGCATGCACCTGACCGTCATGCTCGACGCGCACCGCCCGGGTAAAAGGCGCGGGCAAGCTCACCGCGGCACCAGCGCCGTTTCCAAAGTGTGCCGCGAGAGAAGCAGGCAGCAGTACGTGTACTTGCCGCTCTTTCACCGACGCACGGATCTCGCCACCGTGCACGGCCAAAAAGGGAATCAGGGCACTACCATCACGAAAAACTGGATGGTCCAGACAAGTGGCCAGCAATGCGCGGTTTGTCGGCAGGCCCAACACCTGCGTACCGGCCAGCGCGGTCAACATCTGTTCAACAGCTTCGCCCCGGGTGGAAGCGTGCACGATCAATTTTCCGAGCATGGAATCGTAAAACGGTGTGACCTCTTGCCCCGCATAAATCGCATGGTCGAAGCGCGCGTGCAGCGGTTCGGAAAAGTGCAGCACCCGCCCGGCGTGGGGCGAAAAGTCGTCGTCTTCAGCGCATAGGCGCACCTCAACCGCGTGGCCGCGAAAGACCACGTTATCCTGACTCAGCGGCAACACTTCCCCCTGCGCTACCCGCAACTGCCACTCGACCAGATCCAGACCTGTCACAGCCTCAGTCACCGGGTGTTCAACCTGCAATCGCGTATTCATCTCCATCAAAAAGAAGTCGCCGGTTTCGTCCAGAAGAAATTCGACGGTTCCCGCACCCACGTACCCAGCGGCCTTTGCCAGGGCCACTGCGCAGTCGCCCATGCGTTTGCGCAAGTCAGCACTGACAGCCGGACTCGGTGACTCTTCAATCAATTTCTGGTGGCGCCGCTGCAGCGAGCAATCACGCTCCCCCAAATGGATGTAATTGCCGTGGGAATCAGCAAACACCTGCACCTCAACGTGGCGGGGTTGGAGCAGTGCGCGCTCCAGCAGCAGCTCGCTGCTGCCGAAAGACGACAGGGCTTCTGACCGAGCACTGTCAAGTGCCGTCTGCAAACCCGTGGCGTCCATCACCAGTCGCATACCCCGGCCGCCGCCGCCCGCCGTGGCCTTGACCATCAATGGATAACCGATAGCCTCAGCCTCGGTTATCAGGCGCAAATCAGACTGGTCTGCGCCTTGGTAGCCAGGCAGGCAAGGCACCTTCATTTGAAGCGCAATGTCCTTGGCGCCGGCCTTGTTGCCCAAGGCGCGAATCGCTGAAGGTGGAGGACCGACCCAGATCAAGCCGGCGTCGATCACGGCTTGCGCAAAATCCGGGTTCTCGCTCAAAAAACCGTAGCCCGGATGAACCGCGTCTGCGCCGGATGCCTTCGCAGCTGCCAGCAACTTGTCGATGCGCAGATAGGAGTCAGCAGACAGAGAGCCATCTAGTGCCACCGCACTGTCCGCTTCCTTCACATGCAAAGCCTCTTTGTCCGCATCGGAATAAACCGCCACCGTTGGCATGCCCATGCGCCTGGCGGTGCGCATGATGCGCCGCGCGATCTCGCCGCGATTGGCGACCAGTAAACGGCGTATGGTTGAAGACGTCATGCCGCCCACCCCGGCTTGCGCTTGCCCGAAAAGGCAGACAACCCTTCGGCTGCTTCGGGATTTCTGAGATTTGCTACGAATTTGATAGCTGCTTGCGCCTGAAAATCATGGGCGGAAGGCCGATTCAGCATATAAAGCAAGGCCTTGGTATGCGCTACGGCGCCCGGCGCTGCACGGCGTAAAGCGCTGATGCGGCCAGCTACTGCGGTTGGCAGGTCATCGTTCACCTCATCGACCAGCCCCATCGTCATCGCCTGCTGCGCTGAAAGTTTGTCACCGGACAGCATCAACTGACGTGCTGCCCTGTCGCCCAGGCGCTGGTGTACAACCGGTGCAATCTGGGCGGGCACCACCCCCAGGGTCACCTCCGGCGCGGCAAACACGGCTGCCGGTGTGGCCAGCACAAAATCAGCGCAACACACCAGTCCCAGCCCGCCGCCCATGGCAGGCCCGTCGACCGCGACCAGCAGTATTTGCGGCAAGGCGCACAGGGCGTTGAGCAGGGTGCCAAAACCTTCGTTGATGGCGATCAATGGATCGGTCTGGCCGTGGGGCATCGCCCGGCCTATGGCCGAAGAAAAATCGCCCAGACTGCCGCCTGCGCAGAATGAGCCACCCGCGCCCTGCAAAATGACAAACCTCAATGCAGCGTCTTTGGCGGCACGTTCACATGCGGCAAGCAGTTCTTGCGCAAGCTCCTGGGTCAACGCATTTCGCGTGGCTGGGTCATGAAGCGTCCAGTGTTCAATCTCACCGGCCCGATGTATTTGCAGCTTGTCATTCATGGGTCATTGACCTCAAGCTGCAGGCTTTTTGGTCTTTGCCAGGCCCATGTACTTGGCAATGATGCCCATCATCACTTCGTCGGCGCCGCCACCTATGGATGCAAGCCTCCCGTCCCTGAACATGCGTGCCACCTTGTTTTCGAGGGTGTAACCCATGCCACCCCAGAACTGCAGGCAGGTGTCGGGCACCAGGCGGTTCAGGCGCCCGGCCTTGAGCTTGGCCATGGAGGCCAGCTCGGTGACGTCCTGCCCCTGCACATACAGCTCGCCGGCACGGTGGGTCATCGCGCGCAGGCTCTCCACTTCGGTTTTCATCTCTGCGAGTTTGAACTGCACCCATTGCTGGTCTGCCAGGGTCGCGCCGAAAAGCTGTCTTTCGTGCGCCCACTCCACGGTCCAGTCCACACAATTGGTCAGGGACTGGATGCAGCTGGCCGCGCACCACAGGCGTTCCTCCTGAAACTGCATCATCTGGTACATAAAGCCCGATCCCTCGGCACCTATCAGGTTGCGCTGGGGCACACGCACCTCGTCAAAATAGATCAAGCCCGTGTCGCTGGAGTGCATGCCGATTTTCCGGATCTTTTTGCCGACCTCTATGCCTTTGCGCAGTTTGCCGTTCTCACGCATGGGCACCATCACGAGGCTTTTGTTTTTGTGGGACGGGCCTTCACCTGTGTTGACCAGCATGCACATCCAGTCGGCCTGCAGGCTGTTGGTGATCCACATTTTTTGCCCGGTGATGACATAGTCGTCGCCGTCCTTGCGCGCATGGCTTTTGATGGACGCCACGTCGCTCCCTGCCCCGGGCTCGCTCACGCCAATGCAGCCGACCATATCGCCGGCAATGGCAGGGGCGAGAAACTCGCGCTTGAGGTCTTCACTGCCAAACCGGGCGAGCGCCGGGGTGCACATGTCCGTCTGCACACCGATGGCCATGGGCACGCCACCACAATCAATATGGCCCAATGCCTCAGCCATTGCCATGCTGTAGGAATAGTCCAGCCCGGCGCCGCTGTACGCCTCAGGTTTGGTCAGGCCCAGCAGACCCAGATTCCCGAGTTTTTTAAACACTTCGTGCGCCGGGAAAATTTCGGCGGCTTCCCACTCGTCGACATGGGGGTTGATCTCTGCGTCGATGAAACGCTTGAGCGTCTTCTGGATTTCAAGGTGTTCGTGGGTGTATTGCATTTTCTTTGTCTCCTGTATGGGTTGTCATCCCGGACGCGATCCGGGATCCATGGTGGTGCACCCACATGGATGCCGGGTCGAGCCGGCATGACAACTGATGTCTCACATTCGCGCGACCCCAAACTGCATGGGCCTGAGTTGACGCGCGTCTGCTTCTGCACACATGGCCAGGCACTGCCCCAACACAGCGCGCGTATCACGCGGGTCAATCACGCCGTCATCGAGCAACAACCCCGAGGTGTAGAAAGCATCGGCCTGCGCTTCAAACAAGGCCACGATCTTGTCGAACTGGACCTGCGACTGCGCCGCATCAATGGCGATGCCTTTGCGGGTCATGGCGGCCTCGGTAACGATCTGCATGGTCCGTGCAGCCTGCTCGCCACCCATCACCGCCGTTTTGGCGCTGGGCCAGCTGAACAGAAAGCGCGGTGCATAGCCGCGACCACACATGCCGTAGTTGCCTGCGCCAAACGACGCGCCGCACTGAATGGTGATTTGCGGGACCGTGGCGTTGGTCACCGCCTGGATCATCTTGGAGCCGTGTTTGATCATGCCGCCCTGCTCGCTGTCCTTGCCAACCATATAGCCCGTGGTGTTCTGCAGGTAAACAATGGGCTGGCCCAGCTGGCAGCAACGCTGGATGAAATGTGTCGCCTTGTTGGCGCCAGCCACGTCAATTGGGCCGTTGTTGCTGATGATGCCCACGGCATGGCCGTTGATCGAAGCCTGGACGCAGAGCGTGGCCGCGCCGTACAGCGGCTTGAATTCCAGCATGTCAGAGTTGTCCACCAGCCGCGCTATCACCTCGCGCATGTCCACCGGCTGGCGCAGGTCGTCAGCCATCAAGCCAAGCAGCTCGTCCGCGTCAAATGCGGGTGGCAACGGCATCACTCCTGAATGAATAGCAGAAGATGTCCATCCCAAATGGGCAACATGCTCTTTTGCCAGACCAATGGCATGCCGGTCGTCCTCAGCCAGGCTTTCGCCCAGGCCCGACACCGTGGCATGCATCTCTGCGCCGCCCAGTTCTTCTTCGGTTGCGACTTCGCCAGTGGCCGCCATCAACAGAGGTGGCCCAGCGAGGAAAGCACGCGAACGGCCGCGTACCAGAACTACAACGTCGCTCAAGCCCGGCATGTAGGCGCCGCCTGCGGTGCCCGAGCCGTGCTGAATCGTCAGCACGGGAATGCCAGCCGCTGACAAGCGGGCCAGGTTGCGAAACAGTGCGCCGCCATGCACAAAACCTTCGACCCGGTAACGCATCAGGTTGGCGCCAGCGCTTTCCACGAGATGAATAAAAGGCAGTTTGTTCTGCAGCGCAATCTCCTGCACACGCAAAATCTTCTCCAGTCCCATGGGCTGGATGGCTCCCGCTTCAATACCCGAGTCGCTGGCCACCACCATGCAACGCACGCCTTCGATAAAGCCGATGCCCGCAACCACGCCTCCACCAGGGATGGACTGCGCAGGATCCGTGGTGTCCTGCATGAAGCCGGCGAGCGAGCAGAGGGGCAAATAGGGTGCGCCCGGGTCCAGCAAAAAACCCACCCGCTCGCGCGGCAAAAGCTGTCCGCGTTTGTCGAACACGGCGCGGGATTTGGCTGAGGCTTGCGCGGCGTGCGCTTCAAGACTGCGCAGCGCGGCGATACGCTCCAGCATGGCATGGCGCCGCTGCTGCGCCAACGCGCCCTGTGCATTCCAGCTCGACTGAAAAATACTCACGACGAAAAAACCCTGGGCGTGGTCGCCAGGTGAAAGCCGTCAAACGGCCTGATCGCTTCACGTTGCAAAGCTTCTGCATCCGGCAAACGCATGGGCCAACCCATACGTGCCTGCGGCCTTGCACCATCCACACGCAACACGCTGCCGCTGATGAAACTGGCCGCCGGGCTGAGCAAAAACACAATCGCCGCAGATGCCTCTGCCTCTGTGCCAAAACGGCCCAGCGGTACGGTTTTGCGCATCTCGCGCAGCATTTCGCCCGCTTCAGGCGGGTAGTGGTCCATGCCGCTGGACGCAATGTAGCCGGGCGCCACCGCATTGACCCGCACGCCGCTGTGCGCCCACTCGGCCGCAGCCGTCTCGGTAAAACTGACCATGCCTGCACGCGCCGCGCCACTGTGGCCCATGCTCGGCATCGACCCCCAGATGTCGGCCACCATATTGACAACACTGCCGCCGTGCGCGGCCATGGACTGCAAATAACATTCACGGGCCATCAAAAACCCGCCGGTCAGGTTGGTATTGATGACCGCCTCCCACCCTTTGGCACTAATTTTGTCCAGCGGGGTGATGTATTGGCCGCCAGCATTGTTGACGAGTCCGTCAACGCGACCATGCGCGGCGACGATCGCCGCAACCGTGGTTTGTACCGATGCCTCCTGACGAATGTCACAGGGGTGAAAACTTACACGCCCACCGCCGGCAACAATTTCTCCGGCCACGTCGTGAAGCTTTTCAAGCTTGCGCCCGATCAGCACCACGTCCGCACCCAGCGCAGCCAGCTCATGCGCGGTGCAGCGGCCTATGCCGGAGCCGCCGCCTGTGACCACCATTACCTTGCCAGCAAACAGCCCGGGCGCAAATACGGAACGGTAAGTCATGGTGTGTGCTTTCTGGTTGCTTTCAGCTCGGGAGCGCTGGCCATGAAGAGTGACATGGCCGCCTCGGCGAGTTCATCTAGTGAGGCACCCTTTTTGGCGTCAAACCATTGCACGGACCAATTCAGAGCACCAAAGATCAGCAGGCGGGCCAGCTTGACGGGCGCCTTGAGCTGCCCCTGCTTGTGCAACGCCTGCAACACAGGCTCCCAGCGCGCCTCATAGTCACCCTGCAAACGCGCCAGCGCGGTGCGCTGCTTGGCAGTGATTGAGCGTGACTCATACAGCATCACCGGAATGAAATCGCTGCCTGGCCCGAGCAGAACATCAAAGTGATTGCGGATCAACACCTGGAGCAGCGCCAACGCGTCGGGTGCCGAGGCGGCTGCGACGTCCAGCGCCGCCGCCTGCCGCGCGATGGCGTTGCGCATGCCTTCGTCCATGACCGCATGCAACAACGCGCCCTTGCTTTTGAAGTGATAAAAAGGTGAGCCGCTGTGCATGCCCACGGCCGCGGCAATGTCGCGTGTGCTGGTCGCCTCAAAGCCCTTGCGACGAAACAAGCGCGCTGCGGCATTGACCAGCTCGACCCGGCGGTTGCCATCGTCGCGCTCATCGATCGTCTTGCGCGGTCGGCCGCGCGGCCGCTTTTCGGCGGCTGGCGCGGCAGATGCAGCGGCAGTAGGGGTGCGGTCGGCAGCGCGGCTGCGCGCAAGGGGTTTTTCCATGGACAAGACCATACCAAACCCGGCTATTTTTAGCAAGCACCTGCTTTGTAAAAATAGAAGTGCCGTAGGCGTGAGCCGTAGTGCCCTGGCTGGTAATGGATTGCAGGCGCCGGCGGGTGACTACACTGGAGCCATTCCCACATACCAACCCAGAACGATTGATGGACTTTTTCATGATGGCGCTGCTGATCGCAGTCGGCGCATACGCACTCAAATCGGGCTACGAACGCAAACGTATCGCCTTGCTTGGCCGGCATCTTGGCCAATATGAGATTGAAAAGCTCATGGAAAGCCTGACCGAGGGTTACATGCGCGCGCTTAACGAGAAAGACCCGCAGCGCCGGGATAGCATATGGAACCTGCAGGCAGCGACTGAGACCAAACTATGCGAACAGTTCAACAACTTCGTCGCCGGCTTTTCTCAAGTGGACGGCGCCGATGCGCGCGTGAGCAAGCTGCCGGTGAATTTTCCGTATGCAGAGCGTCTTTTTCCGGCACTCACCTTCGATTTGCGCCTGGGCCTGCTGGTTCATGCCGAGGGGATCACCCGCGCCGCGCAAAACAAAGCTGAGCAGCCCTTCAAGACCAAGGCCTTTACCCTGTCCGCCGAAATGTTTTTGATGCAGCACACCTGCCACTGGTTTTGCAAATCCAGAACCGTTGCTTCAGCCCGCTTGCTGGCCCGCCACCAAACCTCGTACGCACAGGTACTGGCCTCCGTGGCACCCGAAACGCGCCGGGCCTATCTGGAACTGACGGAGTCATAAGGCCTGCGTGTTCCCAAGCAGGCGCTCAGTTTTCAACGGCCTGCTCATGACTGCCGTATTTATGGCGCGACCAGGCCACCAGGGCTTTGCCCGCCAGGCCTTTCAGCCCCTCCTGCTTCCACGGCGCATAGGCGTCCTCCGGGCCGCGCCCCAGACGCGACTTCTGCAAACGCTCGCCACGTCCGTAAAACTCTCTGAAACTCATGAGCAAGGGATGCCAGCGGTCAGGATCTACCCGGTGCTCATGCCCGTCCATGAGGATGTCCGGGTGAGCATGCACCTTCACGATGCGCACTTCAACACACACCGCAGGCACACCCATGCGCGGGTCCTTGCGCGCGAAAGGACGGATGTCCTCAACCACAGCTTCCAGTTGGACCGGGCACTCCTGCGCACGCAGGGGCGCAACAGCCTCCGATGCCTGCGGCGTCAAACCGCTGGCAGCAAACTTGTTGTTCTCATGGCGATAGCCCAGCAGCTTTTTATGTACGGGCACCGAGTGGCTGCCGGTGGTGAGCGCAAGCCGGTTGACGGCCTCCACCATGCTGTCGCTCGGCAGATTCAGCACACACTGCCCGGAGCGCCGGAGGTTCCCGGTTGTTTTTGAGCTGGCATCCAGGCCCAGCATGCAACTCCAGCCCAGCCACCAGGCCGAAGACATAGGCGCGAGGTTGCTGCTGCCGTCTTCATTGAGGGTACTGATCAGCACAACGGGCGTGCCCCAGTACTGGATGGCGGGTTCTATGAGGTGATGCATGGCGGTGTCCATAAAGCTTGCAAAAGGAAAAGCGCAAGCTTAGGTTGCCACCGTCAGATCGACTCGCTGCTTTCGGACCTGTTGTTGCAAACCTCAGCTCAGCCCGCGAGCCCGCACCAGCAGCAGCTCCCGTTCACGAACATTACGCGCCATTGCCGCAGCCCGCTCAAACTCTGCCCGCGCCTCATCGTTGCGGCCCAGTTTGGCGAGCAGGTCGCCCCGCACACTGGGCAGCCATTGGTAAGCCTGTAGCGCCGGCGCGTCGCGCAAGGCGTCAACAATGGCAAGCCCGGCGGCCGGACCTTGCGCCATACCGACAGCGACGGCGCGATTGATCTCCACCACCGGCGAAGGCGCCACATGCGCCAGCTCTCCGTACAGGGAAGCGATGCGCGCCCAATCCGTTGCGTCCCCCGTGGGAGCGCGCGCATGGCAGGCAGCGATTTCAGCCTGCAGCACATAAGGACCACGTGCGCCCCCCAATGCAGCGGCACGCTCCAGCGCACGCAAGCCGCGACGGATCAACAGGCGGTCCCAGCGGCTGCGGTCTTGATCAAGCAGCAGTACCGGGCGGCCCGCTGCGTCAACCCGCGCTGCGGTACGCGACGCCTGCAATTCCATCAACGCGATCAGCCCCAGCGCCTCGGCCTCGTCGGGCGCAAGCTCTGCCTGCATGCGGCCCAGGCGCAGCGCCTCGTCGGTGAGCGCGGGGCGCATCCAGTCGTCCCCCGCGGTGGCGGTATAACCTTCGTTGAAGACCAGGTAGACCACCTCGAGGACAGAAGCAAGGCGATCGCCCAGGGACTCAGCACGCGGCAGCTCGAAAGGCACCTGCCCATCCTTCAGTGTGCGTTTGGCGCGGGTGATGCGCTGCGCGATCGTCGGCTCTGGCACCAGAAACGCGCGCGCAATTTCATGGGTGGTCAGCCCACCCAACAGCTTCAGGGTGAGGGCTACACGGGCGTCTGTAGAAAGCACCGGGTGACAGGCGGTAAAAATCAGCCGCAGCAGGTCGTCACAAATGTCATCCTGCCGCGCCGCATCAAGGGCGTCTACAAAATCTGGCACCACGGTAGCCTCCAGTGCCTCCATGTCGCTTCCAATCTGCTCCAGCTTGCCTTGCAAGACCTTGTCGCGGCGCAGCCAGTCCAGCGCACGGTTTTTGGCGGTGGCTATCAACCAGGCTCCAGGGTTATCTGGCACGCCGTCCGTGGGCCAATGCTCAAGCGCAGACACTAGGGCGTCCTGCGCCAGCTCTTCAGCCAGGCCAATGTCACGCACCATGCGGGCCACCACCGCAACGATCTTCGCTGACTCCATGCGCCAGACCGCTGCAATCGCCTGGTGCGTGGCCGAGTGCATCAGGCTTGCTGCGGCGTGGCCGGTGCGGCGGACATGTCCATGTATGCAAGCTCCCAGATATGTCCATCGAGGTCCTCAAAACCATGGGCGTACATGAAGCCGTGGTCCTGCGGCGCGTTGGGCGCTTTGCCCCCGGCAGCCAGCGCCTTGCGCACCATCTCGTCCACGCCGGCACGGCTTTCGCACGAGAGGCACAGCAGCACTTCTGTGGTCTTGCTGGTGTCGGCAATCGACTTTTTTGTGAATGTCTGGAAAAAACTTTCGACTAGCAGCATCACGTAGATGCTGCCCTCCTGCACCACCATGCAGGCGCCCTGCTCGTTGGTGAACTGTGGGTTAAAGCTGTAACCCAGCGCGCCGAAAAAGGCTTTCGAACGCTCCATGTTCTTGATGGGAAGATTGATGAAGATTTGCTGTGACATGTGAATTCCTTGTAAGTGTGAAAGAGCTATCTGGATTTTCTTAAGCCTGACTCAGGGCATCAATCTGGCGAAATCGCTCAACCTGCGCGCCTGGCTCAAAGTCGTCCAGCTCATAAAGCTGGCGCACCTCAATCACAGCCGACGCGTTTTCGCCCACCGGATTGGGGTAGCGGCGGGACCATTCCAGAGCCTCCTCGCGCGACCGGACCTGGATCGTCGTGAAACCCGCAATCAACTCCTTGGATTCTGTAAATGGGCCATCAATCACCGTTCGTTTCTGGCCCGCGTAGTGAATGCGCCAGCCCTTGCGGCTGGGTTGCAGGCCACTGCCGTCCAGCAGCACGCCGGCCTTGGCCAACTCTTCGTGGTAATCGGCCATGGCGGCCATCAACTTTTCGTCTGGTGACTGCGGTGCCGTTTCCGCCTCAAATTCGGGCGTGGACTTGATGATGATCATGAATCGCATAAGGTGCTCCTTCGTTGGGTTTGGAAAAGACTAAAAACCGGTCTTCACTCCCACGACGAACAGCTTCGGGCGAAATCGACATCGCCCCGCGAAGAAAACGTAACTAGGCGAAACACGGCCCGAGCGCACGCACCTCCACCGTCGCCCATTCTGCCGCCGGGCATTGGCTGGCAATGGCCAAGGCCTCCTCCCGCGTCTTGCAATCCAGCAGGAAAAATCCGCCCACCATCTCTTTGGCTTCGGCGAACGGGCCATCCACCACCTGCGCCCTGCCCGCACCGACCTGCACCCGCGCAGCGCCACCGTCCTGCGACGCAAGGGATTCGGCCGCCACCAACAGGCCCCGCTGTTTTAAATCTGCAGCAAAGTCCATCATGCGCCCATAGACGGCCCGTCCTTCTGCTTCTCCTCTGGTCTGCCTTTGGCCAACGGGTTCGTGAATCAGCAGCATGTAGCTCATGGGGCATTCTCTCGTTACTATGAATTTGATAGCAATGTATCGATATTCCGTCTGGGCAAACCAGCTATTTCATCATATTTTTTATGTGCGCACTGACATGGCAGGCCCGTTGATCCTGCCACGCGGCGCCCACTGTCGGATCTAGTTTCGCAGGCTTGAGCTTGCGTCCATCGGTATGCGGACGAAAAAGGCAGTTTCACCATCTTCGCTGCGGGCGCCGATATCTCCGTTATGTGCCCTCGCTACCTGGCGGGCGATATGAAGCCCCAATCCAAGCCCTACATCTGCGCTTAAACCGCTGTTGAGGCCGCTGTTGAGGCCGCGCTTCAGGGGATCAAACAGTCCCTGCAAGGTAAGAGTGTCCAGCGGTGCGCCTTCATTGCGGACTTCGAAGTGGATTTCGTCGTCCTCGCCTGACAACGCGATCACGATGGGAGCGTCTGGCTTGCCGTATTTGATGGCATTGACCACCAGGTTGCTCAAAAGGCGTCGCAGACTCGGGCCATCCCAAATGCCTTTAGTGGGTCCCTGCACAACCACGTCCAGCTGTCTCTCGGGGTAGGCCGCACGGAGCTGTTCCACCTCGTCGGCAAACAGGGTCGCCATGTTCTGCGGTGACGGCGCCAGAACCAGCCCGAGGCCCAGGGTGGCCCGGTTGTACTCAATCAGGTCGTCCAGCAAGTTCTTCATGCGTGACCCGCTGTCAATCAGGCGCCGGGCGGCGGCGGAAACGGACTCACCAGCGTTCAATCTCAACAGGTATTGCGCAGTCAGTTGCATGGCCTGCAGAGGTGTGCGCATGTCATGGCTCAAGGTGCTTAAAAACAGCCGGCGGCTTTCTTCCAGCCTTTCAGCGAAAAATTTGATGGACTCGGCCAGTGCCTGGTCTATGGCTTCGTTAAACCTGATCACGTCGCCCAGATCGGGGGCGTCGGGATGCAAGGCCTCCATCCACAAACGCAGCACACTGGCGCGCAAGGCTCGGTACTCGCTGGCCATCTGTCCAATGTCAAACCCGCTCTTGGCCCGCAACCAGCCGTGTGTTTCTGCGGCTGTCTCGGAAGCTTCTGGCAGCGCGGGCGCATCGCCTAAAGACTTTTCATCCCGCTCGGCGTCGGATTGGGGCGCCGCAATGTCTTTAAGAACCGCTTCAAGGATCTGGCGCGCGTGGTCTCTCAGCAATAGATCATTCATGCTGGCCGCGGCGGGCACACGGGTACGAGCGAATTTTTCCCATTCAACCAGGATCGCTTCCATGTTCTTTTCGATGAATGTGCTGAGCCTCATGTCTGTAATCTACCTATTGTTTTTCGCTTGATGAATCCGGGGGGTTTATGGACCCTGGAAGCTTTGATTTGACCCTGTCAATGTATTCAAAAGAAGCGGTAGAACCGGATGCTAACCCGAGCGACCCGACGTAGGAAAACGTAGATTTCTTAAGTAAGTATCGCTGTGCAACCATTTGTAAAACCGGTGCCCCAAGACCCAATTCCAGTCGAGTTTGCTTTTCCATGGGACTCCCTTGCTACTATCACTTTGATAGCGAGACATGACTGCCACTCAAGGACAAGCTGGCGTTTTGATTACCTCAAAGAGTGGGTCTCATCGACGATGAAAAACTGTCCGGCCTCGTGATTGACTTTGACGTTGTGTTTCGGTAGCTGCGAGCTACGCGGCAAAACGGATCGTTTCCGATTACTTTCAAGAAGCGAAAAGAGGAAGCCGTAAGGAGTGTCGCGAACGAACTGCACGCGATAACCGTGGTTCAGGCACCGCGAAGGAGGTGCAGGGCTTTGCGCTAGACAGGAATCAATGCCCGCAACGCTTGATTGAAATTGATTCCTAGTCGATAGCCAAGCAGTGCATGGGCAGCTTGCTCACGCGTGATTCCACCCAATTCAATTTCACGCGTATATGCCCGCACTTCAGCGGCAAGGCGGAACTTTCTAGATACCAGATAGAAAAGCACCCACACCGGCATGATCCACGCCTGTTCTCTGTAGTGGACCAATTCATGTTCAATCAGGGCTTTATCGTTGCGGTACTCGGGTCGCACAAAGATGAATGGCCACAGAGAGAAGGCGGCGAAGCCTCTGAAAATCAAGTTTGTAGAGATGATCATGGCGACTCACATCCATCTGATTACGACAGCGAGAGCGTGGGCGGCAGACGAAGTTGAAAACATAGGGTGAATCCTAAAAGCCGGAATCGAAAAAGTCCTTATAAATCAACGATCTATAAGGACTTTTACCCATGGCGGAGAGGGTGGGATTCGAACCCACGGTACCTTGCGGTACGCCTGATTTCGAGTCAGGTACATTCGGCCACTCTGCCACCTCTCCTGAGTGAAGCCGAGATTCTATCAGGGCTGCAATTCCGCCGGGACCCTCACGGTGCCGTCTTCGCACTGATAGTTTTAGTTTCGGCCGCTCCGCTTAACTTCGCTGTGCGACGCTTAGCCTCCACTGAAATTATCCGTGCGACGGTGCAAGCACCGTGATGCCGCCCATATAGGGCTGCAAAACTGCCGGCACCCTCACGGTGCCGTCCTCGCCCTGATAATTTTCAAGCACCGCCACCAGCGTGCGCCCGACTGCCAGGCCGGAGCCGTTCAGGGTGTGGACGAATTCGTTTTTGCCCTGGGCGCTTTTGAAACGTGCCTGCAGGCGGCGGGCCTGGAAGGCTTCGCAGTTGGAGACGGAGCTGATCTCGCGGTACGTGTTTTGCGCGGGCAGCCAGACTTCCAGGTCATAGGTCTTGGTCGCGCCGAAGCCCATGTCGCCGGTGCAGAGCAGCATCACGCGGTAAGGCAGGCCGAGCTTTTGCAAAATGGCTTCGGCGTGGCCGGTCATCGCTTCGAGTGCTTCGTAGCTCTGCTCCGGATGAACAATTTGCACCATCTCGACCTTGTCAAACTGGTGCTGGCGGATCATGCCGCGGGTGTCGCGGCCGTAGCTCCCTGCCTCTGACCTGAAACATGGCGTGTGAGCTGTGTACTTGAGCGGAAGCGCGGACTCGGCCACGATCTCGTCGCGCACAAAGTTGGTCAACGGCACTTCGGATGTAGGAATCAAATACAGCGCTGCGTTTTCGCTCACCTCGTCATTTCCGCCTTCCTGGCCGCCTTTTTTGGCTGCAAACAGGTCTTCTTCAAACTTGGGCAATTGGCCGGTGCCGCGCAATGAGTCGGCGTTGACGATGTAGGGCGTGTAGCACTCGGTGTAACCGTGTTCTGCGGTCTGGACGTCGAGCATGAACTGCGCCAACGCGCGATGCAAGCGAGCCAGGGGGCCCTTCATGACAGTAAAGCGTGAGCCGGTGAGCTTGGTGCCAAGCTCAAAGTCCAGCCCCAGTGGCTGGCCCAGGTCCACATGGTCCTTGACCTCGAACGCGAAGGCCGGCGGCTCACCACCCAAGCCTTCCACCGGGCTCCACTTGCGTACCTCAACATTGCCGGCTTCGCCCGTTCCCTGCGGCACGCTTTCATGCGGGAGGTTGGGCACGGCCAGCAGCAGGGATTGCATTTCGTTCTGGATGACTTCCAGCCGCACAGCACAGCTGTCGAGCTCGGCCTTGAATGCCGTGACCTGGGCCATCACGGGCGCGGCGTCTTCGCCTTTTGCTTTGAGCTGACCAATCTGCTTGGACAAGGTGTTGCGCTGGTTCTGAAGTTCTTCGGTGCGAATCTGCTGCGACTTGCGCTCGGCCTCCAGCGCCTGGAAAGCCTCGACATTGAGAAAGGCTTGCGGGTTCTTGCGGGCTTGCAGGCGGGCGACGACCGAAGTGAGGTCTTTGCGGAGCAGGTTGATGTCTAACATGGGGTCATTGTATTTAGTGACGCGGGCGTGCTCAGTTCAGGCTCGCCGGATCAAGGTTGGCGCCGCAAATGATGAGGCAGATTTTTTCATCTGCGCGCGGCACATAGGCACCACTGTGCAAAGCAGCCAGTGGCAGCGCCGCGGCGGGCTCCACGGCGAGTTTGAGTTCTTTCCACAACCAAAGCTGCGCGCTGCGTATGGCTTCGTCGCTGAGCAGCAGTGCATCGCGCACATGCGCCTGTGTGGCGGCCCAGCCCAGGTTGCCAATGCGTTTAGCGCCGAGTGAATCGGCAGCGATGCCACTGACGGGCACATCCACCGGCTGACCCGCTTCACGCGCTTTGTACAGCGTGGGCGCCAGCGCAGGCTCCAGTGCCACGACGCGGGAGCGCTGTTCAAACCAGCTGGCAATGCCCGCTATCAACCCGCCCCCACCGACACTGACCAGGACGGTCTCTGGCAGGCCAGCCTGCTGCTCGATCTCCAGTGCCAGGGTACCGGCGCCAGCCACCACCTCAGCTTGGTCGTAAGCGTGCGTCAGCAGCGCGCCGGTTTGCTGCTGGCGCGCCAGGCAGGCCTGTAGCGCATCCGAGTACGCGGCGCCCGTTACCACCACTTCGGCACCCAAGGCCGCCAGCCTGGCGCGTTTGGCGGGGCTGGACACCTCGGGTACATACACCTCACAGCGCACACCCAGCTCCCGCGCCGCAGCGGCCGTCGCAATACCGGCGTTGCCGCCCGACGCGACGATCACACCACTGTCGGGAATCGGGTTGGACAGCAGGCGATTGAGCATGCCGCGCGCCTTGAAGCTGCCGCCGGTCTGCAAGTGCTCCAGCTTGAGCCAGACTTCCGCGCAACCCACGCCCAGCGCTTTGCCGGGCAATTTCCATAGTGGAGTCTCAAGGATAAAGTGCCCGTAGCCCTTTTGGAACGTGCGATAGCAGCTCTCAATTTCATATTGACTGGTCATAGGTTCACGGTTCGCCGTGCAGGCCACTGTCCAGAGCGTCCAGCGTTTGGGTGTCCAGCTTCAGGCCTTTGGGCAATGGGAATTTGATGGTTTCTTCAATACCCGCCATCTTGCGCACCGACACGGCGCCCAACGCCTTGATACGGTCTATCACCTGCTTGACCAGAATCTCCGGGGCCGAAGCGCCAGCCGTCAAACCCACGCGGCTCTTGCCTTCAAACCACTCGGGCTTCAGTTCACTCGCGTCGTCCACCATGTACGACTCGGTGCCCAGTTTCACAGCCAGCTCGCGCAGGCGGTTGCTGTTGGAGCTGGTCGGGCTGCCCACCACGATCAGGATGTCAACCTGCGGGCTCATGACCTTCACCGCGTCCTGTCGGTTTTGTGTGGCGTAGCAAATGTCCTGCTGCTTGGGCTCGCGTATTTGCGGGAAGCGCGCTTTAACCGCGGCGCTGATCTCTGCGGCGTCGTCCACACTCAGCGTGGTTTGGGTCACCACTGCAAGCTTTTCGGTTTGCCCCGGGTTGATGCGGGCGACGTCGGCCACGTCTTCCACCAGGTGGATGCCACTGTCGAGTTGGCCCATCGTGCCTTCGACCTCGGGATGGCCCCTGTGGCCAATCATGATGAATTCGTAGCCTTCCTTGTTCAGCTTGGCCACTTCCACATGCACCTTGGTGACCAGGGGGCAGGTAGCGTCAAAGATCCGGAAACCCCGCCGCTCGGCTTCACGCTCGGTGGCCTTGCTGACGCCGTGCGCGCTGAACACCAGCGTAGCGCCGGTCGGCACGTCGTCCAGGTCCTCGATGAAGATGGCGCCCTTATTCTTGAGATCGTTGACCACATAGGTGTTGTGCACGATCTCATGGCGCACATAAATCGGTGCGCCGAACTTGGCTATGGCCCGCTCGACAATTTCAATCGCCCGGTCAACACCGGCACAAAAACCACGCGGCTCCGCGAGAATGATTTCCTGGGGACTGGTCATAGGACACCGATCAACTGCACTTCAAAAGTCACCGGCTGGCCAGCCAGCGGATGGTTGAAGTCAAACTGCACACCCCTGCCCTCTGCCACCTGCAGCACCACGCCAGCAAACTGTCCCTGGCCGTCTGGCGTAGGGAACTGCACCGCGTCACCCGGTGCATATTGCTCGTTGGGGTCACCCAGGGATTTAAGTTCCTTGCTGGACAGCCACTGCTGCATATCAGGGTTGCGCTCGCCAAAGGCGGCGCCCGCAGGCAGGTCAAAGGTGCTGCGCGTGCCCTCTTCCATTCCGATCAGGCAGCTTTCCACCGCGGGGGAAAGTTCACCCGTGCCCATGGTCAGCGTGGCGGGTGGCCCACCAAAGGTGTTGATCACATCCCCCGCCGGGCCGCTCAGGCGGTAGTGCAGGGTGAGGAAGGAGCCAGGTTCAACGCAGACAGGCGTGGCAGTCATAAATGTCCCAATTAACTAGACGCCATTGTAGAAAGTCGCACATACCGTCGGCCACGCCAGCATTTATGGAAACGCATCGAAGAAAATGCCGTACAATGCGTCGAAATGATTAAACGAATGATCTAAAGGCCTGACACATGGCACACAACGAGATCACCCTGGAAGACGTGCTGCTCAGCTTCAGGGCATGTGCGCCCATCTTCAATGCCTTGGGCGACAAGTATCGGCAGGACATTGTGATGTTGTTGGCGCAGGACGAACGGTTAAACGTGAACCAGATTGCCGAGCGTATGCCGCTGTCCCGCCCTGCCATTTCGCACCATCTCAAGGTGTTGCTGCAGGCAGACTTAATCACGCTGGAGCGCGTGTCACGAGAGAACTTTTACAGCCTGACGCTGGATACGGCCCTGGCCGATTTGCGCAAGCTGGTAGAGCAAGCCGAGGTGTCCTGCACATAAGACACGCCGGACTTAACCCGGAAGGCACTTCTGTGCCATTTTTTGAAATCAATCCGTCCATAGGATTAAACCAGTAGGAGTATTTACATGAACCGAACGACCACTAAAACCGCCCTCATCACTGGCGCCTCATCCGGCATCGGCAAAGCACTGGCCGAGAACTTTGCCAAGGATGGCTACAACTTGGTGCTGGCCGCACGCGGCTTCGCAAAAATGCAGACGTTAGCCGACGATTTGCAAAAGCGCTACAAGATCAACGCCACGGTCATAGGCGCTGACCTGGAGACCAACGACGGCGCAACCGAACTCCATGCCGACATCAAGGCGCGCGGCATCACCATCAGCGCTTTGGTCAACAACGCGGGATACGGCAGCTTTGGCGAGTTCAAGGACTCTGCCCTGCCCACCGAAATGGCCATGATGCAACTCAACATGAACACGGTGGTGGTGCTCACCAAGCTGTTCATGCCTGACTTGATCGCCACGCGTGGCAAGATTCTCAACACTGCATCTACAGCGGCCTTCCAGCCAGGGCCTTACATGGCGGTTTACTACGCCACCAAGGCTTTTGTACTGAGCTTTTCGGAAGCAATTGCTGCGGAGCTTGAAGGCACCGGTGTAACCGTAACCGCCTTGTGTCCCGGCCCGACAGCGTCCGGCTTTCAGGACAAGGCCGACATGCAGGCATCCGCTTTGGTCAAAGGCAAAAAACTTCCATCGTCTGAAGACGTCGCAGTCGCAGGGTATCGGGCCATGCAAAACGGCCAACGCGTGTTTGTTCCAGGTTTCATGAACTGGGTCATGGCGCAAAGCGTGCGGTTCACACCCCGCAACATGGTGACCGCACTGGTCAAGCAGATGTCTAAACCCGCAGCCGCTTGAGTCGCACGCCGAACCACCCCGCGGGAGAGGCCCACATGCAAAGCAAGGCACCCTATTACATCTACCGCTTCAAGCCCGGCATCGCGAGAGCCCCGGGACAATGACAGGGTGGCGATGTCACTACACTTGGCATCTCCATGCCTCTCAAAGATCTTCCTGCCGATGCCCGACCGCGTGAAAAGCTGCTGGCACGCGGCCCCGGCGCTTTAAGCGACGCCGAGCTCCTGGCCCTGCTGCTGCGCACCGGCATCAAGGGCAAGGGCGTGTTGCAGATGGCGGATGAGCTGCTCCACCTCAAAAATGATAGCGCCTCGGGCAGTATTGACGGTGGCTTCGACGGTATTTCAGGCTTGCTGCACGCCACGGCGGATGACTTGAAACGGGTCAAGGGCCTGGGCCCGGCCAAACGCGCTGAGCTGGTTGCGGTGCTGGAGCTGGCGCGCCGCGCGCTGGCGCAGCAGCTCAAGACCAAGCCGGTGTTTGACACCCCGCACGCCGTGCGTGATTACCTGCAACTGCAGTTGGGCAGTCGGCCCCATGAAATATTTGCGGTGCTTTTTCTCGACAGCCAGAACTGCCTGATTGCGCTGGAAGAGCTTTTCCGCGGCACGCTGACGCAGACATCCGTTTACCCGCGTGAGGTGGTGGTGCGCGCACTGGCGCTGAACGCCGCCAGCGTGGTGCTGGCCCACAACCACCCCAGCGGCGCAGCGCAGCCATCGCGCGCTGATGAGGCCCTGACGCAGACCCTCAAGGCAGCGCTGGGCCTGGTTGACGTTCGGGTTCTGGACCACTTTGTCGTCACGCGCACGCAAGCGGTGTCGATGGCAGAGATGGGGCTGCTCTGATGCCTGCCAAGCCTGCGCCCATCCGCGACTTGAAGGGGCTTAAAGCCGTCAAGCTTGAAATTGAAACCCGTGCCCGCCTGGAAGCTGAGCTGAAGGCCGCGCGCGCAGCTGCAGCTGCCAAAGCCAAGGCTGAGAAAGAACTGTTTTCGCGCGCCATCGGCCCTGTGAAAGCCTTGCCCGCCAAACATTTGCCGGGCCGGGTGGCGCAGCTCGCCCCTGTTCAGCCCGCGCCGATTCCGGTGCAACACCAGCTGGACGAACTTGCAGTCATGCGTGAGGCGATTTCCGATGGTTTTGACGTTGAAAGCCTGCTGGACACGGATGAAGCGCTGAGCTTTCGCCGCCCCGGCATGGGACCAGACGTGGTGCGCAAGCTGCGCCGCGGCGGCTGGGCCATTCAGCGCCAACTGGACCTGCACGGCCTGCGCCGTGAAGACGCGCGCGATGCCCTGTCGGCATTTATCCGCGAAGCACACAAGGTCGGGGTGCGCTGCGTGCGCGTGGTGCACGGCAAGGGGCTTGGCTCGCCGGGCAAGACCCCGGTTCTCAAGGGCCGGGTGCAAAGCTGGCTGATCCAGAAAGCCGAGGTGCTGGCTTTTGTGCAGGCACGACCCGCCGAGGGTGGCGCGGGCGCGCTGGTGGTGCTGCTGGCGCCGGGGTGACGCCATCACGTTTGCTATATTTTGTATAGCAATCTCCGCCCGCAGATATTGGGCAAAGTGCCAATTTCATTCACAAGTTAAAGTGAATCAGCCGTTTTGGGGCTTTCCCGATAATGGGAGCGCAGCCACTGAGAAAGAATCACCATGGATTTACGCCAGCTAGGCTACTTTGTTGCCACCGCTGAAGAGCAGCACCTGGGCCGCGCCGCGGAGAGGCTGCACCTCTCGCAGCCGCCCCTGACCAGGCAAATCCAGGCACTGGAAAAAGAGCTGGGCGCGCAGCTGTTTGAGAGAACGCCGCGCGGCATGCTGCTGACGCCGGCGGGCGAGGCCTTGCTGAAGGACGCGCGCGATATTTTTGGTTTTGTCGAGCAGGCGACGGACCGCGTGCGGCGCGTTGGCAGCGGCATGACGGGCCGCATCGACGTGGGTCTTCATGGGTCTGCCATGTTCGGGGTGGTTCCCCAATTTCTCTCCCAATTCACGGACCTCAACCCGGACGTTGAGGTCTCCTTGCATCCCGCGCAGGCGCCCCAGCAGATCGTCGCGATTCGCCAGCGCCGGATTTTGATTGCCTTCGAGCGCATGGTGCCTTCCGAAAGCGACCTAGCGGTGGAGCTTGTGGCCAGAGAGCGCTTGCTGGTGGCGATGAGCACGAAACATCCGCTCGCCACACTCGAGGCCATTCCCGTGGCGCTGCTGAAAGACCAACCCATCGTGACCGCAGCGTCACGAACAGGCCCAGTCATCACTTTACGCCTGTGCAGAAGCGCGGGCTTTGAGCCCCGATTTGCCGCACAGGCAAGTGACCTGATCATGGCGACTCTGATGACCGGCATCAGCAAACAACTCGCTCTGGTGCCCGAGTCCATGGCCAACCTGCAATTGCCGGGGGTGACCTACGTACCTCTTCAAACGGATGCTGAAAACGCCCACATGGAGGTGCACTGCTTCTACCGCAAGGAGGAGTCTTCGCCCGTCCTGCAAAGAATGCTCGAAGCCGTGCGCGAGTTTAGAAACCACGGTTTGAAAGCGCGTTAAGCCCCACAAGGCCGGCGTGCGCGATACCGGCAGGGTATCGAGTTGAACCAATTTGGAATTGGACATTTGGTGGGGGCGAATCGAGACTACGGCTTTGGCGGCTCTACAGGGTGCAATCCGCATCCTTAAAAGCAACGCCACACCGTAATCGATGAAACACACACTACCAAGCCCAGATTCCTGTTTCGGACGTGCCGAATGATCAAGTTCGCCGTCATTGGAATTGATCATCGCCACGTCTTCGAGCTGATCGAGGGCCTGACCAGCGCTGGCGCGACTTGTGCGGGCTACCTCTCAACCACGTCCGATGCCAGGGTGCTGCAAGGCATCGAAAAGCGCTTTCCGCAGCTCAGGGCGGTTGATAATGCCGACGAGTTTCTGCAGGACCCAACCATCAACCTGATCGTGACTGCCGGCGTCCCCTCCGAGCGTGCGCAAATTGCTATCTCCGCAATGAAGCATGGCAAGGACGTGTTGAGCGACAAGCCCGGTGTCACTAGCCACGAGCAACTTGAACAGTTGCAGGCAACGGTGCGTGAAACAGGGCGTCTTTTTGCCATCTGCTTTTCCGAGCGGATGACCGTGCCTTCTGTCACCACAGCGCAGAGGCTTATTGCCGAAGGCGCCGTGGGCGAAGTCATCCACACCCTGGGCATGGGGCCGCACCGGCTGAACCGGGCCATCCGCCCTGCTTGGTTCTTCGACAAGAAGTATTACGGTGGAATTCTGGCGGACATCGCATCGCACCACGTCGATCAATTTTTGGTGTTGACGGGCTCAACAGATGCAGAGATTGCGCACGCTTCGGTGGCGCATTTTGGCAAGACCACGGCAAACGACTTTCAGGACTTCGGAGAGCTTTCGCTTGTTTCAACAACCAACCGGGCGCGTGGCTACTGCCGCGTTGACTGGTTCACGCCGGACGGCTTGCCCACCTGGGGCGACGGTCGGCTCTTCATCGCGGGCACGGAAGGCTCTATCGAGATCCGCAAGTACCTGGACATTGAGGGCCGCGCGGGAACAGACCATTTGTTTCTTTGCGACCGCAGTGGCACGCGCCACGTCGACTGCACCAACGAACCCATCACCTTCTTTGCGAAGCTGGTAAACGACGTCCAAAATCGCACGCAATTGGCCGTGTCGCATGAACACACATTTACCGTGTGCAGGCTGGCACTGGATGCGCAAGCACGCGCAGAGCAGGTGCAAAAGCCATGAAAAAAATTGGCATCGCCCTCATCGGGGTGGGCCCAGGCTCACAGCCGCATCTTGCAAGCTTGAGAGAGTTGCAGGACCGCGTGGAGCTGCGCTGGGCCGTGACGAAAAGCGACTTTGAACGTGCGCGGGCCGCTGTGCCCACGCACACGCGGGTAACGACCATCCTGGACCATGTGCTGCAGGATGCAGCAGTGGACGCAGTGATCGTGGCCACACCCGCACACACCCATCTGGACATCGCAAGACAAACGCTGGCAGCAGGAAAACACACGCTGGTTGAAAAGCCGCTGGACATCAGTCTGTCCAAAGCGGAGGAGCTGGTCAAATTTGCGGACAGCACGGGCTTGCGCTTCGGCGTGGTGCTGCAGCACCGCTTCCGGCCAGGCGCGGTGCGGCTCAAGCAACTGGTTGCGTCCGAAGCGCTGGGTAAGTTACAGGCAGGTGTTCTGCAAGTCCCCTGGTGGCGATCGCAAACCGGGTATTACGACCAGCCAGGGCGCGGCTCGCTGGCGCGTGACGGTGGCGGCGTGCTGCTGACACAGGCCATCCACGCGCTGGACTTGTTTCGCAGCCTCGTGGGCGTGCGCGGCGTGGTCGCTTCAAGCGTGAGGACGACAGACATTCACCGTATCGAGACCGAAGATTTTGCCGCGGCAATTCTGACCCTGGGCAACGGTGCGCCGGGGGTTCTGATGGCGACAACGGCGATGTACCCCGGCCGTGCTGAATCACTGGAGCTGGTGTACACCAACGCAACCGTTTCGCTGACAGGCGGCACCTTGCGCGTGTTGTTTCATGACGGGCGCACAGAGGTCGTCGAAGGCGAAGCGAAGACCGGCAGCGGCGACTCCATCATGGACTTTTCCCCCGCGGCCCACATCGAGCTGCTTCGCGACTTCCTGGACGCGATCACGCATGGCCGGGCGCCCACAGTCAACGGCAGTGAAGCACTTGAGACTCACCGCCTGATTGAAAAAATCATTGCCGACAGCCGGTGAATGAGACGAGTAGTAGCAGAAGAGAGAGACACGGTATTTCCACCAACTAACCAACCGGAGACAACGACATGAAAAAGATATCAAAACTATTGGCAGTGCTTGCAGCAGTCACGTGGACAGCAACAGCCCTTGCGCAGGATTTTCCAAGCAAGCCGATCAAGATCGTGGTGCCCTACGCACCCGGTGGCACCACCGATGTGCTGGCGCGCTTTCTGGGTCAACGAATGTCCGCCAGCCTTGGGCAGCCTGTTGTCATCGACAACCGTCCTGGTGCGGGCGAGGCGGTCGGCGCTGGCATGGTCGCCAAGTCTCCCGGGGACGGCTACACCCTGCTGATCTCCACGATGACAACTCAGGCGATCAATCCCACGCTGTTCCCCAAACTTTCGTTTGACGCGACAAAAGAATTGACGGCCATTGGCCGCATCGCCGATGTACCTGCCATGGTTGCAGTGCACCCATCAGTGCCAGCGCAGAACATGGTCGAATTCCAGCGTTACCTGAAGGCGAACCCGAACAGAAGTTATGCATCGCCCGGAACCGGCACCCCCAATCACCTCGCGACTGAGCTGTACAAAAAAGGTGCCGGCGTTTTCGCTGTTCATATCCCCTATCGCGGTGGTGCACCCGCCGTGCAGGACCTGATGGCAGGTCAAGTTGATTTCATGCTCATCCTTGCCCCTGAAGCCATGCCACTGGCGAAGGCCGGCAAGCTACGCACGCTGGCGATCACGACGCAGCAACGCTCACCCATGTTCCCTGACATGCCCACCGTGGCAGAAGCCGGTATCAAGGGTTTCGAGTTGGTGGTTTGGTACACCTTGCTCGCTCCTTCCACAACGCCGAAGGACGTGGTCGCCAAATTGAACAGGGCCTTGAACGCGGTTCTGAACGAAAAGCAAACCAAAGACAAACTTGCCGAACTGAGCATCAAGCCCACTGGCGGCACGCCCGAAGAAGCCATGGCTTTTGCAACAAGCGAAGCTGTCAAATGGAAAAAGGTGATTGAAGACGGCGCCATCAAGGCCGAGTAATCGGCAGATCAGTGGCGCCGCTGACGCAGTAGTCTTGCTACTATTTATATAGCGGACTGTTCTCGTCCTTAAAGGGCCAATGGGCGATTTCCCTTAAAACTCCTGGTGAGTCAAGCAGTTTCAGGCCGGTTTTGCCCGCTTTTTGCGAGCGAAATCGGCCTTTTGCCCTTGCGGGACGGGCGCAATCAGCTATCAAAACAGGAGCAATCTCACGTTGGCGAGTTGCGCATCCAGTCCGCAGTCTGAAAAAACGAGTCCCGCAGGCGCGCGCGCAGGTCTTCGTCGACGCCGGTCTCACCCATCGCCTGATCCATGCAAGCCAGCCACTGGTCGCGCTCCGCAACGCCGATGACAAAAGGCATGTGACGCGCACGCAGCCGGGGGTGGCCAAAACGCTCGGTGTAATGTTGCGGTCCGCCCAGCCAGCCGCACAAAAACCAGAACAGGTGCTGGCGCGCTTTGACCAAATCGCTGCCGTGCGCGGCGCGTAACGCTGCGTAGCCCGTTTCGAGATCCATGAGATCGTAGAAGCGCTCGACCAGTGCTTTGACTTTTTCTTCGCCGCCTATCCAGTCGAAGGGGGTGTCGAAGGGAGGCGTGCCGGGTGGTTTTTCTTCTATCTGCATTTGGTCTTAATTCTCTGTCATCCCGGACTTGAGGAGCCTGCCCCGGACTTGATCCGGGGGATCCATGTCTGCAAAACGCAAGCCGTCGGGTCAGCGCGGCATGGATTGCGGATCAAGTCCGGAATGACAACCGGGGAAACTTATTGGGCCTTGCGCAAGGTCTCCACCACCGGCGTATTCAGCACCGACCGCAAGCCCCACCAACCCGCCGCCAGCGCCAACGCAGCGCCCGCCAAGCTGCCCATTAGAGGCACAGTCCACGAGCCGGTCCAGTTGAAATCAAACACATATCGCGCCAGGCCCCAACCGACGGCCAGTGCGACGATGGACGCGAGAAAACCGGCCAGCAGACCGACGCCTGCAAGCTCTGCACGCTGCACCTGACGCAGCAGCGACGCACGGGCGCCCACGGCGCGCATGATGGCAAATTCCCTGGCGCGTTCTTCACGCGTGGCGGTGATGGCGGCAAACAGCACCACCAGGCCCGCCGCCAACGTAAAGCCAAACAAAAACTCCACCGCGCGTATCACCTGGTCCAGCACGCGTTGCACCTGGGCGATGGTGCTGCTCATGTCAACGTTGGTGATATTGGGAAAGGCTTTGACCAGTTCGTTGTCAAAGCTGCGCGGTTTTTCTCCGTTGATCGCGGCCACGCGCTCAGGCGCACGAAACGCGCTGATGTAAGACACCGGCACATCGGTTAACTCGGACACCGGGTACATCGCAAAAAAGTTGACGCGCATGGATCCCCAGTCGACCTTGCGCAAGCTGGTGATCTTCGCCACTTTGACCTGGCCGCCAATGTCAAAGCTCAGCGCATCACCCATCTTGAGGCCCAGTGTGGTCGCAATGCCATCCTCGACACTGATGGCGTCTTTTTCATCAGGTGTCCATGTGCCGGCAACCACCTGATTGTGTGAAGGCTGCTGCGCGCTGTTGGACAAATTGAATTCGCGGTCCACCAGGCGCTTGGCGCGGTCGTCTGTAAAGTCTTCAGGCGTCACCGCCTTGCCATTGACGGCCACCAGACGTCCACGAATCATCGGGTACCAGTCAAACTTTTGAACGCCGCCGTCGCGCAGAGCCTTTTGGAAGGCATCGCCCTGCTCGGGCTGCACGTTGATGACAAAACGATTGGGCGCATCAGGCGGCGTAGCCTTGCGCCAGCTGCTGATCAGGTCGGTGCGCAGCAACACGAGCAACATCAGCGCCAGCAGGCCGACGGCTAGCGCGCTGACCTGCACCACCGCATAAGCCGGGCGCGCCGAGAGTTGACGCGTGGCCAGGACCATCCAGCGCGGTGCGGTGGCCTCATTGACACTGGCCCGCAGCAGCTTGACGGCGCCAAAACTGGCTGCTGCAAATACCAGCACCGCAGCGGCAAAACCACCAACCGCAATCAAGCCAAGCTTGAGATCACTGCTGGCCGCCACCAGCAAGGCGGCAAAACCCGCTACGCCCACCAGCAGCACCGCCAGCGAAGCCGGCCGCAGGTTACCGACATCGCGGCGAATCACCCGCAGCGGCGGTACCTGGGCCAGCTGCAAAACGGGTGGCAGGCCAAAGGCGAGCAGCAGGGTCAGCCCCATACCCATGCCAAAAGCTACGGGCCAGAAAGTGGCCGCAGGCAAAACGGTTTCCACCAGGCCAGCCAGCAGCAGCACAAAACCGTAATGCACGCCGTAACCGATGAGCACACCCAGGGCGCTGGCCAGCATGCCGGCCAGCACAAATTCAAAGGTGTAGGCCAGCGCGATGGTGCGCTGCGGCTGACCCAGCACGCGCAGCATGGCGCAGTCATCCAGATGCTTGGCGGCAAAACCGCGCGCCACAATGGCCACCGCAACGGCGCTCAGCAAAGCCGCCAGCAAGGCCACCAGGTTGAGAAATTTTTCGGCGCGGTCCAGCGTCTGGCGCATTTCGGGGCTGCCGCTCTCCAGCGACTCCAGCCGCACGCCGCGAATGCCCGATTGCTCTGCAGGTTTTTTGATCTCGTCCGTGGCCCACCTGACGTATTCCTTGACAGCGGCCTCAGGGCCGGCAACGGCAAAGCGATAGTTGGTGCGGCTGGCCGGTTGAATGAGGCCAGTGGAAGCAAGGTCAGCGCTGTTGACCATGACCCGCGGTGAAAAATTAATGAAGCCAGCGCCACGGTCGGGCTCCTGCACGATGACGCGCGTGAGTTTGAATTTGGCGTCGCCCATCAGCAGCGTCTGGCCCACCTGAATCCCCAAGGCATCCAGCAGGGACGCATCAGCCCAAGCAGTGCCGGGCGCGGGGATGTCACGCGTTTTTTCGCCAACACCGTCCACGCTGTCTGCCACGCGCATGTCGCCGCGAAGCGGGTATCCGGCAGGCACGGCTTTAAACGCCACCAGCTTGCTGGCCCCGCCGTCCTCATCACGCGCGCGGCCCATGGTTGGGAAGGTGACGGTGGAGATAGCCTGCAAGCCAAGGGCTCGGGCTTTGGCGGCAAAAACCTCAGGCGTGACGCCGTCGCTGCGCAGCACAGCGTCCCCACCGAGCAGCTGCCGCGCATCCCGCTGCAGGCCGCCCTTGAGTCGGTCCGCAAAAAAACCAACCGCAGTCAACGCCGCCACGGCCAGCGTGACCGCAACGATGAGCAAACGCAGCTCTCCGGCGCGCAGATCACGCAGCAAGGTGCGCCAGCCCAGTTTGAGAAAAAGTGTGTTCATGTCAGAGCTTGTCTATAAGTGACCGACCATACCGTAAAGCTTCCGCCCTTAACGGTTGAGCGGGTTTGGCCTCAGCGTAGCTTGCTCCACCACAGCTCGTTGGAGCGGGGTTTCCCAAGGGTGAGCACCTCCCCGATGACCGGGGTTGCCAGGTCAATCCTGTTTTGAGCCGCCAGAGCAGCCAAACGGTCCATCGGCTCGCGCCAGGGGTGAAACGCCAGGTCAAAGGTGCTGTTGTGAACGCCGTACAAGGTTTTGGCCTTGAGGTCCTGAAAAGCGCGGATGCTTTCTTCGGGCGTCATGTGCACCGCAGGCCAGTAGGGGTCGTACGCGCCGTTTTCCATCAGCGCCAGGTCAATGCCGGGGAAGCGCTCGCCTATCTCTTTGAAGCCCGGGAAATAGCCGGTGTCTCCGCTGTAGAAAATCCGCTCCTCGCCGCTCTGAATCACCCACGAAGCCCACAGGGTTGAATTGCGGTCAGTCAGCGTGCGACCCGAAAAATGCTGCGACGGCGTAGCGGTGAGCTGCACACCCGCATGTGTGCCTGAGTCCCACCAGCCAAACTCCTGGATGCGAGCGGCTGGCACCAGCATGGTCTGCAACCGCGCGCCCACGCCAGTAGGCACGAAGTAGCGGTTCACTTTCAGCGCCAGGGCTTCAATGGTCGCCCGGTCCAGGTGGTCGTAGTGGTCGTGCGACAGGATCAGGCCTTCGATGGGCGGCAATTCATCAAGGGCGATAGGCGAAGGATGGAAACGTTTTGGCCCGGCCCACTGGACGGGCGAAGCACGCTCGCTGAACACCGGGTCGATCAGCCAGTATTTGCCTCTTAGTTTGAGAAGATGCGATGAGTGTCCGAGCCGGATCACATGATTGGCATTGACGTCCAGCGCATCCAGCGTTGCACGGTTTAACGGACGCAACGGCACCGGATCAACGGGCACCGTACCGACTTTTTCCGCCACGAGAAAACGCCACCAGATCTTGAACGCGCCCTGCGTAGGCTGGACCGCCGGATTTTCCAGGTTCTGAAAACCCGCTGATGTGGCGCAAGCGGCCAGCGCCAGTGCGCAGGTAAAAAGCAGGAGACGGCGAGACAGACGATTCATCGATGGCGGCCCAGTGTTACTTTAGCGAGACGCAGGCTCTGACGCTGGAGGACGGGCCGGAGGTATCGCTGCCAGACGCTGCTCCAGGGCCGCGAGGACGGGCCCGATGTTGCCGCCCACTCTGATCTGAGGATTGGAGAAACCGTCATCCTTACCGGCGTCAATTTCGCGCTGCTTGATCAGAGGCACGGCGGCGGCAAAGGCTTTCTCAAACGAATGGGTTTTGCGCAACTGCTCGTCAAAAAGCGCACGGCCGAAAAAAGTGAGCTCGGAAAGCCGTCCGCATCCGTAGGACGTGTGGGTGGCGTCAGCCGCGGTCATGACCAGGGTGTTGTCGCCTGCCAGGGTGTCAACCCAACCGCCTGAATAACAGGCGGACACGGCAATCACGCGGTGGCGAATGCCCGCCTGGTCCAGCGCCCTGCGCAACTCAATGGGGCTGAGCGGATCCACCTCCAGCGGCCAATGCGAGGCGGCGAGTTTGAAGTCTCTCGCGCCGTGTGAGGTCAGATAGACCACCAGCACATCGTTGTCACGGTCCATGCGCTGCGCCAGGGCATCCACAGAGCGCTGAAGGTTGGCGGGCGTGGCCCAGGCATGGGTTTTGGCCGTGCTTCCATGGTTGAGAAGATGCACCAGGCGGCCTGCGGCGTCGAAGCGATCGGCCAGCACGCTGCTGACCATGCTGCTCTCGCGAATGAAAACATCCTCAGTGGCATAAGGCGCAAACACCAGCCCGTAAACATCAGTCACGCCCGGGCGGTCTGGTGTGATGGCATTCAGGGTGGTTTGCAAGAGGGCCTGCTGCTCCTCAAAAGCCTGCTGGCTTAGCTGCAGCCTGGGTTTAGGATCCTCTGTGTTGGTAGCGGCGGCATAGTCGCGCTCCCAGGTACGCGCATCAAACTGCCATGCGGTCACCCCCGTGGTGGCGGCCATGGTCAGTACAAACACCACCGCACGCCAGGTGCGGCCGGCAAAACGCACAATCAAAAACGCGGTGACAGCGACTGTCCACGCCATAAGCACTACGTAAAAGGTCCAGTAAAACCAGGGGGACGTAAAAGCCTTGGCTGTGAGCCAACCCTGCATGGTGGCAACTGTCCAGGCCGCATACACCAACGCATATGGAATGGACGCTGCAATCGACAGCACAACGCAGGTGCCAACACCCGACAGGGGTGGGCGCACTTCTTTCTCCGCGAATTCACCCCCTGCGTGCGCTGGAGGGAAAGCCCACCACGCCAGACCGATAAAGACCAGCAGAGTCCAGAAGCCCGACAACCAGGCCTGAAGGTCAAAGCGGGCAGGCCCGTCCACCTCGGTGCGCAGCGCGACAAGCTCTATCGCGAACACGACAATGGCGACGATGGCAATTTGCCAAGGCGCTGGTGATTTGCCGACGACACGCGGAGAAAGAAAGACGCCCGCACGCAGGCCTTCCAGGATCCAATGAGGGGTCGGCAGAAAAGCGCGGGCCTCGGGGCCTTGCGTCAGGTTCTCCGGCATGTTGGCCAGCACGGGCTGAATTTGCGAATCACTCATGGCGGCATCATGCCACGGCAGATTCAGGTCTCTGTGACAACGGCGCGAGGCTTGGGGCCCGCAAGTTCAGGCTGCAGTTTGAGCCGTTGGGGATGGGCGTAACAGACAAAACGCTTGTTGGTGGCGCGGCCGATGGCGCACAAACCGACCGCTTGCGCCACCTGGTGTCCCATCTGCGTGATGCCACTGCGCGACACCACAATCGGCACACCCATTTGGGCAGACTTGATCACCATCTCGCTGGTGAGACGCCCTGTGGTGTAAAAAACCATGCTCGCATTGGCGAGCCGATCGCCCTGCATCCAGATCCAGCCTGCAATGGTGTCAATGGCATTGTGGCGGCCCACATCTTCAACAAACAAAAGCATCTCAGGCTCAGCACCGGCCATGTCAAACAACGCACAGGCATGCACTGAGCCCGCAGACTTGTAGGTGGTCTCCTTGAGCCGTATGGTGTTGACCAACTCGTAGAGCTGACTTTGCGTGATCTGAGCATCGGCAGGCAGGACGATCTGGTCCACCTCGTCCATCAGACCGCCAAACACACTGCCCTGACCGCAACCGGTAGTGACGACCCGTTTCGCAGTTTTCGCCTCAATGTTTTCAATGCCGTGATGCGTCTTCACTGCGGCGGCACCGACGTCCCAGTCAACCGTGATCGACGCGATGTCTGAGGCTGAGTCAATGAGCCGCTGGTTGCGCAGGTAGCCCAGTACCAGCAACTCGGGGTGAGCACCCAGTGTCATGAGGGTGACCAGCTCGCGTTTGTCCACATAAACGGTAAGCGCCCGCTCGGCCGGTATGGCTACTTGAAGCGACTCGCCATATTCGTTGAGCGCATCGATTTCGCAGGTGAGAGGCGCACGCGCCTGGGTAAGGAAAGGCAGGGACATCAGGAAAGGCTACACCAGAAACGCATTTGGGGGACATGCCGAAGAACCGCTACCCCATGGGTAGTCGGTGCGCTCAGGCAAGAAAGCTCAGGGTTTTTTGGCGGGGTTGATAACCGCGTCAGGCTGCTTGGTGCTGGGAGGACTAACCGCTGTGGCGGCTGGCGAGTGTGCCCCCGCTGCCTCGATCGGCTTGGCGGCCTCCGGCGGAGCGTAGGCAAACGGGCCGGGGTCTGCGCAGGGCGGCGTGGCGGCCGCCGGCTTGGCATCTTTGCCAGCAGCCTTGGCGGTTTTGAAATAGCTCGCAGCTACTTTGTCTTGCGATTTGCACAGCAAATAGCCATCGACCTTGCCGGCCCACGCCGCTTTGGCCGCAGCCTCTGCAGCCTTGGCCTTGGCCTCGTCAGTCAGCGCGGGCAGCTTGGCCGCAACCATGCATGATGCAGAAATCAGGAAGCTGGCAATGAGAAGTTTTTTCATACAAATTTCCTCGGCGTGTCTTGATCAAACCTGCACGGTCTGACTAGGCGAATGGGGTGAAAGGGGTGGAGCGGTCTCGCTGCGCTGAACAGGGATCTTGCCCGCCTTCACATCGTCATACCAGTATTCGTGATGTTCTTTGGCCCAGGTCTCGTCGACATACCCGGTTTTCATGCCCTGGTAGGCGCCCTCCATGCCAATGGTTCCCAGATAGATGTGCCCGAGGAACATGGCCATCATCAGCACAGTGGCAGCTGCGTGCACCATGTGCGCCACTTGCATCGTCGCCCGCTCGTAAAGCAAACCGGGCAGCAGTTTGTCCAGCACCAGGCCGGAGGCCACCACAATCACGCCCAGAAAAAACACGCCGCCCCAAAAAATCAATTTTTCGCCAGCATTGAAGCGGTGCGAGGGCACTTCTTTTCCGGAGAGAAGACCGCCGCCCTTGAGAATCCACATCAGGTCACCGCGGCTGGGCAGGTTGTCGCGGAGAAAAGTGAAAAACACAATGACCAGTGACACCGCAAACAGCGGGCCAGCAAAGTTGTGCGCGGTCTTGAGGACGTAAGTCAGCCAGCCGAACAGTGTGAGGCCCATAACCGGCAGAAGGAAAAACTTGCCAAACGCCATGACGATCCCGGAGATGGCCAATATGGAAAAAGCAATGGCGTTTGACCAGTGCGCCGCGCGCTCGAACGGTGTGAAGCGCTCGATCTTGCGTCCTGTCTCGCCGCCGTGCAGTTTGATCGTGCCTTTGCCAAAATAAAACAGCGCAATGGCCAGAGCAACGATTAGAAGGAAGGAGCCGCCGTAAGGGATCAACCAGTTGTTGCGCACCTGCCGCCAGGCCTCGCCCGCATTGGTCAAACGTGAACCCGGGTATTGCACAAAAGGCTGGATCAGGTTGCCGGCCTCCGGCGCTTCACTTTTGGGCAAACTGGTGTAACCGGAAACACCGGCACCGACCTGACGCCACATGGGCGCGTTGTTGCCGGGCTGGACCCTGGCGCGCTCGCCATTGGTCTGGTTGGCATAGCCAGGCAACTCGCTGGCATCGGGTTTAACCTCGAGAATATTTGCGCTCTGGATGCCGCCGGGGGCCGGGGCCACGACTGAAGGAGCGGGTACAGCCGCAGCGGGCGGCGCGGCTGGGGCTGCGGTCTGTGCCACCGCACTCGTCGCCCAGCCAAGGGCTGATAAAACTAAAGCCGCCAGTACGCGTGATGGGCCATGCATGGGAACCCCTGTTATTTGACGCGGTTGTATTCGTTTTGCCCGCTTTGCGCACGGGTCTTGAGCTGCTGCTCCCAGGCAGCCTTGTCGCCCGCCTTCCACCCCGGCACGTTGTACGCGTTGCCCGGACCGGTCACGCCCTCATAGGCGGCCGCATCACTTTTGACACCGCCGGCGCTTTGCGGCTTGTCGCCGCAGGCGGCCAGCGCCAAAACGGCCGTTGCCCACAACACATGCCGCATCATGATTTCACTCCGTTGGCTGGAGGCTGACCGGCTTGCCTCGAGCCATAGGCGGTTCCCCAACCCCAAGCCTCGGCGCCTTTGCCGCGTTGCACGACACGGGTACGGAAAATGTCCGCCACCACATCGCCATCGCCTGCAATCAGCGCCTTGGTCGAGCATTGCTCTGCGCAGGCTGGCAGCTTGCCTTCGGCCAGCCGGTTGCGTCCGTACTTTTCAAACTCAGCCTGGCTGCCGTGCGCCTCGGGTCCGCCCGCGCAGAAGGTGCATTTGTCCATCTTGCCGCGCACACCAAAAGTGCCTTGCGAGGGGAATTGCGGTGCGCCAAACGGACAGGCATAAGAGCAGTAGCCGCAACCGATGCAAACATCCTTGTCATGCAGCACCACGCCTTCTTCGGTGCGGTAAAAGCAGTTGACCGGACACACCGCCATGCAGGGTGCATCGCTGCAATGCATGCAAGCCACCGATATGGATTTTTCGCCGGGAACGCCGTCGTTGAGCGTCACCACGCGGCGGCGGTTCACACCCCATGGGACTTCGTTTTCGTTTTTGCAGGCGGTCACACAACCGTTGCATTCAATGCAGCGCTCGGCGTCACAGACAAATTTCATTCTTGCCATGGTTATGCCCTCTCCACATTACAAACGGTTGTTTTGGTCTCTTGCATCATCGTCACGCTGTCATAGCCGTAGGTCGTGGCCGTGTTGATGGCTTCGCCGCGCACCACTGGCGCAGCGCCATTGGGGTAATAAGCCAGCATGTCCTGCCCCTGCCAGCGGCCGGAGAAGTGGAAAGGCATAAACACCGTGTCGGGTCCGACCCGCTCGGTTACCAGCGCCTGCACATTCAGGCGTGCGCCTGTCAGGGTGCTGACCCAGGCGCGCTCGCCATTACGGATGCCTTTGTCGGCCGCCACCTTGGGGTTGATTTCGATAAACATTTCCTGTTGCAGCTCTGCCAACCAGGGGTTGGAGCGGGTTTCTTCGCCACCGCCTTCGTATTCAACCAGGCGGCCCGAGGTCATGATCAGCGGGAATTTCTCGTGCACCTTGTCTGCAATGTTTTTCTGCTGAATCGTTTTGTACAAGGTCGGAAGGCGCCAGAAGGCTTTCTTGTCATCGTGTGTCGGGTACTTGGCCATCAGGTCAGGCCGGTTGCCATACAGAGGCTCGCGGTGCTGCGGAATCGCGTCGGGAAAATTCCAGACCAGGGCGCGCGCTTTCGCATTGCCAAAAGGATGGCAGCCGTGGCCCTGCATAAAGACGCGGATCATGCCGCCTGACGGATCGGTTTTCCAGTTCTTGCCTTCTGCTGCGGCTTTTTCGGGCTCGGTCAACTCGTCCCACCAGCCGAGCTTCTTCAGCAGCGTGTGGTCCAGCTCCGGATATCCGGTCTGAATGTCGGCGCCCATAGAGTGGGAGCCGTCTTCGGCCAGCAGGTTGACGCCATCTTTCTCAACGCCGAAGTTGGCGCGGAAATTACCGCCGCCGTCCATGACGTGTTTCGATGTGTCGTACAGGTTGGGTGAACCCGGGTGTTTCATTTCCGGCGTGCCGTAACACGGCCATGGCAGACCGAAATAATCGCCCGTGGTGTCGTAACCGGTTTCCTTGTCTTTTCCGCCTTTGGACTTGAGTGTCTTGACATCAAACAGGTGCATGTTGCGCATGTGCGCTTTCAGACGCTCGGGGCTCTGGCCGGTGTAGCCAATCGTCCAGCAGGTCTTGTTGATCTCACGCAGGATGTCCTCGGGTACGGGCTCGTCCATGCCCTTGACCTTTTGCATCTTGTAGTTCTTGGACAGCTCTTTGGCAAAACCGAGTTTGTCGGCCAACTGATGCATGATCATGTGGTCGCTGCGGCTTTCCCACAGGGGCTCAATCACCTTTTCGCGCCACTGGATGGACCGGTTGGAAGCCGTCACCGAACCGCTGGTTTCAAACTGCGTCGCCGCCGGCAGCAGATACACGGCACGGTTGGCGTTCAGGTCTTCAGCCTTGCCCGGCATGGCCGCCATGGCGGCAGTGGCCGACGGATAAGGATCAATTACCACCAACAGGTCGAGCTTGTCCATGGCCCGCTTCATTTCCAGTCCACGGGTCTGCGAGTTGGGTGCATGACCCCAGAATACGACCCCGCGAAGGTTGGGATCCTGGTCAATAAACTCGTTTTTCTCCATCACGCCGTCAATCCAGCGCGAGACCGTGATGCCGGGTTTGCCCATCATGGCGGGGGAGGCGTACCGCCCCTTGATCCAGTCAAAGTCCACACCCCAGGTTTTGGCGAAATGTTTCCACGATCCTTCAGCCAGGCCGTAGTAGCCGGGCAGCGAATCGGGGTTAGGGCCGACATCCGTGGCACCCTGCACGTTGTCGTGACCTCGGAAGATATTGGTGCCGCCGCCGGACACACCCACATTGCCCAGCGCGAGCTGAAGAATGCATGATGCGCGAACCATGGCATTGCCAATCGTGTGCTGGGTTTGGCCCATGCACCAGACGATGGTCGATGGCCGGTTTTTGGCCATCATTTCAGCGGCTTTGTAGACCTGCGCTTCCGGCACGCCGCAGGCTTCTTCCACCTTGTCGGGTGTCCACTTGGCGAGCACGTCTTCTTTGACCTTGTCCATGCCATAGACACGGTCGTTGATGTACTTGGTGTCTTCCCAGCCGTTCTTGAAGATGTGATACAGCATGCCAAACAGGAAGGGAATGTCGGAGCCGGAACGGATGCGAATGTAGTCGTCGGCCTTGGCTGCGGTCCGCGTGAAGCGTGGATCCACCACAATCATCTTGCAGCCGGTCTCTTTGGCATGCAGCATGTGCAGCAAGCTGACAGGGTGGGCCTCCGCGGCGTTGGATCCGATGTACAGGGCGACCTTGCTGTTTTGCATGTCGTTGTACGAATTGGTCATGGCGCCGTAGCCCCAGGTGTTGGCAACACCAGCCACAGTCGTGGAGTGGCAGATACGCGCCTGGTGATCGCAGTTGTTGCTGCCCCAGAAGCTCACAAACTTGCGCATCAAATACGCCTGCTCGTTGTTGTGCTTGGACGAACCCACCCAGTACACCGAGTCTGGCCCGCTGGTCTTGCGCAGGTCCAGCATCTTTGCGCTGATCTCATTGAGCGCCGTGTCCCAGCTGATGCGTTCGTATTTGCCGTTGACCAGCTTCATGGGGTAGCGCAGGCGGTACTCGCCGTGGCCATGCTCGCGCAGCGCCGCACCCTTGGCGCAATGCGCGCCCAGGTTGATGGGGGAATCAAACACTGGCTCCTGCCGGACCCACACGCCGTTTTCAACAACAGCGTCTACCGCGCAACCCACTGAACAGTGCGTGCAAACCGTGCGCTTGACTTCGATTTTTCCGGTGCCGTCACCTGCCCCCGGCGTGGCCGCTTTCGCCTTTTTAACCAGCGTCAATTGCGTAGCAGCCAGACCGACGCCAACCCCCAGGCCCGAGCGGCGCAGAAAAGCCCGGCGGTCCATGGTGGGCAGGGCGTTGGACAGCCCGCGCGAAAGGCTTTGCACAAATCGTGCAGAGCTGCCGCGATGCGCCTGGCCGACGGAAGTACTGTGAATTTTTTTCGTGAGCAGCATGAAGCTCTCCGTAAGAATGAAACCGGGATGGGTTCGAGACTAGAAGCTCTTGGCGCTAGATGCGCGTGGTGCGGTAGTAGTGCTTGACGTGTTCCGAGAGGCTGTAACCGCCGCCTTTTTCCGGCGCTGGTTTGGCCTCTGGAGCGGAAACATCCGGCGCTTGCATTCGCGGGAGTGCTACCACCGCTGCTGCGGCTGCACCCGTAGCGGCGGCGCCGAAAAAGAAACCCCGACGCGAGGGTTTTGGCTGGCTGTCCTGCATGTTTGTCTCCATGGGAGCTTGGCTGTTGTGAAATGCTCTGGCTAGCTTACGCCAGTACCCGCGTGCCGACAATGACCTGCAGGCCGCCAAAGGCCAAGCGTAGGGGAAAACGATAGGAAAGATAAGTAAACTTAGCTTTTACCAAACACACACCAATCGCCCCTGCTCACCTGAAGTGTCTCTTTTTGCGACACCGTGGCGTCTCCACTCAGCCAAGCATGTCAAAACCCTGGGTTTCCACGCTGATGAAAGCCTGGGTGAAGCCGGCCACGCTGCGATAAAAATCAGCTTTGGGGTGGATCGCAATGGCCTCGCACAGCGCCAGAGCCCAAGGCTGCAGATGGCGCGCAAAGAATTCGCGCTGCCGCGTCAGGTTGGCCACCGCTACGTCCTCACCCGCAATCAGGTAGCGCATGACTTCGCACAAATAGGCCACATGGTCTTCGGTCTCCGACATGGCATCGTCGCGCTCCAGGCCAAGCGCAGCCAGATCCGTGCGCAAGGCGGCCAGGGGCTTTTCATTGAGAAAGCCGCTAAGGTAGTGAGAGCCAAACAGGTACACCTCGGGCTTGCCCACACCACCAAACAGGGCGTCGTATTCACGGGCAATGTCGTCGTTGCGCAGCTTGCGCGCAGACTCAACCAGCTCACTCCATGGGGCCTCAAGCAATGCCCCGGCGGCAGGCGCTTCAGTAACCGCCACGCGAAGCTGGTCCAGCAGCGCGGCAGGAGGTGCGTAATACAACGCGGACAGCAGGCCATATACCTCGGCGCGCGCGGTTTCTTCGTCAAGCGCAGAGGAAACGAGTTGGGCTTGTTCAGTCATGGGCAATGGCCTCAGCGGATGTCGGTGATCTTCACTTCGTTGTCGGCAGAATAAATGTCGATGACGCGGCAGTCGCTGCACATCTTCAGGCGGTCCGCCGCCGCGCCCTGAAACATCGCATGCCCTGCCAGCTTGCCGAGCATGGACTCGATGGCCTTCAGCGTGCCAAAGGGCTTGCTGCAGCGAATGCACTGGTAGGGCTGGCTTTCGTTGAGCACACGTGCCTCCTTGCGCTGGGGTGTCAGCAAGAGGCGCGGCTGCAGTGTGATGGCATCTTCCGGGCAAGTACTGGCGCACAGGCCGCATTGCACACAGTTTTTCTCAATGAACTTGAGCTGGGGCAGCTCCGGGTTGTCCTGCAAGGCACTGGACGGACAGGCGCTGACGCAACTCAGGCACAGGGTGCAAGCGTCCTTGTCGACCAGCAGGCTGCCAAATGGTGAGCCGTGCGCGGGCAACGCAATCGCTTCCGGCAGCGGCGCCCGGGCTTGCGACATGAGGTGATCCAGCGCCATGTCCAGGGTGCTGCGCTTTTCCTGCGCCACCGCATAACGTGCCGGGACGGCAGGAGCCACCGTCTGGTTGCGGGACAACTGCTGCAGCTTCGCATCCAGTGCCAGCGTGTCCTCGCCGTTTGCGTGCAGCAAATGGAAATGGGTGCCTGTGTAGCCCATGCCGTGCAGAATTGCCTGCGCGACGGCCATTTGTTCACCCAGACCGGCCAGATAGGCAGGCGCTTCTTCACCTGTCACCAGCACCGCAACCTGTGAGGCGCCAAACGCGATAGCGCTGAGCCAGAGGTCCAGCCCCACACTTGCGGTATGCCACAACGGTTGTGCGATCACGTTGGCCGGGACGCCCTTGACGACTTTGTCCAGGCGCGCGGCGCGGCCCAAGGCCTCAACAGCCTGCTGACCGGCGCCCTGGCTATGAAACAGCAATGCGGCGGTTTTGCCGCCCGCCTTGGCGTAGGTACCCAGCAGCGTTTTCAGCCGCACGCCCTGCTCGCTGGCGCGCGGATAGGCATAGGTCAGCGCACCTGTCGGGCATACCGTGGTACAGGCACCGCAACCCACACACAGGTTGGGATTGACCACAATCTGCTGGCGATCATTTTCGCTGCTGATAGCACCCGCCGAGCAGATGTCAATGCAGGCATGGCAGCCCACTGTCTCGTTGCGGCTGTGGGCGCAGATTTTTTGTTTGTACGAAAAGAACCTGGGCTTTTCAAATTCGCCCACGAGGTCACGCAGCTTGACGATCGTGGGGAGCAGTCCCACGGACGCCAGACCACTGGACGCATTGACCGCAAAATAGCCTTGCGGCGGCGCGTGCAGCGTGATCAGTGGGTTGGCGCCGAGATCCAGCACCAGATCAAATGTTTCGGTCACGGACTGCGGCTCGCGGCCAAAATCAATCGCACCCGCCACCTTGCAGACCGCCACACAGTCACGCTGCGACGTGCACTTTTCGCTATCAATCTGATAGCTTAGATCGACCGCACCTTCAGGGCAAATAGCCAAACAGGCGTTACAACGGGTGCACAGATCGAGGTCGATCGGGTTGCTCTTTTGCCAGGAGGCTTCAAACGCACCCAGCCAGCCCTTGAGCTTGAGCCCGCCACCGCTGATGACCGGGTATTTACGCTCCTGCATCGGAAAACCCGGCGTGGGCTGGCTGGAAACCCCTTGCGCAAAAATCGTCACGTCCAGCGTATCGGCAAGCAATGCTGCCACCTGTTCAGCCTGATCCAGCGTGCCCACAATCAGTAAACGCCCGGCGCTTTTGTACGTAACAGTGGCTACTGGCTCTGCATCGGGTAAATGGGCTGCAGCCAGCAGAGCCGCGATTTTGGGCATGGCGCTGGCCGCGTCTTTGCTCCAGCCGCCAGTCTCACGAATATTGACAAACTTGATGACCGACGTAGCGCCCGCTGTTTGTTCCCCAACCTCCGCAAACAGGCGTTTTTCCTGGGTGCAGGCCACCACAACATCGTCACCCGATTGAATGGCTTTTTGAAACGCCCCGGCTTCACGCCGACACAGCGTTGAATGCAGGGTCAGATTTTCGTCAAGTGCTGCGCCCAGCGCCTGGGGCTGAAGCGGCATGGTCTGGTTGCAGTCGCAAATCAGTGTGGGCATGGTTGTTTTGGCTGGCGCCGGTGTCGGTCAGTGACTCGGACTGGCTTGGCTGTTCGGGACGAATCGTGTCCGGTGTGGCGGGAGGAGGAGTTTCGTCCGACTGTGCCACGCTTTCATCCGTGGGGTTATTCGCACTTTCCCGTGGGGCAGCATCAGCCAACTTTTGTTTATCTGCAGCTTCCTCATCGTCATCAAACAGTTTCAGAAATTTGGCGCTCGCCATTTGCCGCAGCATGGACTCGGGAATTGGATCGGATTTGGAATAGTCGTCGATGTAAATATCCAGCCCGTCCATTACATTGAATTGCGGGTCGGCAAACAGCTTTTTCATCGCAGCGTTACGTACTTCGGGTGCCACGTTACCCGCCATGAAAGGTTTGAAGTCGGACTGCGGGGTGAGGGCTTGGGCATCCTGAACAGTCAGCGGTGGCGGCGCGTCGACGGGCAGTGTGGTCCCTGAAGCTTCCACAGAATCCGGCTGCGGGGGCGCATCAGGGACGGCAATTTGTAGAGGTGGGGGTACCGGCTCAGCCTCAACTGCTTTACCTTCTTCTACTTGCCGCTTGCGCTGGGACCAGCGCCCCAGAAAGCCCTCAGCCATTTCCGCCTCCGCCGAACTTCTTGTCGGTGCTGACACGCGCCGGATTGCCAAAGCGGTCGGTCAGTGGTTTGAAACTTTGCGGGCGCTGCCGGCGTTTGGCTTCAAGCACATAGTTCGCGTCGACAAAGTCCTGCATCCACGCCACCACATTGCGCGGCGCTGCAAGCTGCTCCACGGTTTCCTGTGCGTCCAGCCAGCGGCCGGCATCGTGATAACTCAAGGTCACGGTCTGGGGTACAGCAACGGGTTCATCGGCCAGCGCGGCTTCTTCTTCCATGCGCCAGACCACCCAAAAGCAGGGGTGCTCTGTAGTGACGTTGAGGTAGTAGCCCTCCGCGTCGTCGGTAAAGAGTTCAACCTTGAAGCCCGGGTGCAACCAGCATTCTTCGTTATCGTCTTTGAGCAGCAGGCGCGGCAGAAGGCCAAAGCCCGGCTCCTGCGGCACGATGTCGGCGAGCGACCAGCGCCAGGGCTGCCACGCGTTGTTGATGCGCTCGCGCCGCATGACGACAGCCACATCCATGCAGGGACGACGAACGCCCTCATCAGCATCAGGGGACTGCATCAGAAAGTCAGACATGGTCGCAGTGTACGGCGACGACTGGCCAGCATGGAATAGCCTTGATACCGACGCGCCGCGTCAATGGCTTGCAGAAGTCTGCGTACCGTAACCAGCCGTCACCGCTGGCTGGCCGCCGCGGCGGATAGCCACTGCGCAGTACTTGAACTCCGGAATCTTTCCGAACGGGTCCAGCGCGGCGTTGGTCATCAGGTTGGCCGCCGCCTCGTAATAGGCAAACGGAATGAACACCGCGCCGCGTGGCGTGCCGTCATCCTGCCGCACATGAATCGCCACCTGGCCGCGCCGCGACTGCACCGTGATCACGTCGCCCGGCTGCAGGCCCAGCGACTGTAAATCCGCGCCGCACAGGGAAGCAGTAGCCATCGGTTCAATCGCATCGAGCACCACGGTGCGGCGTGTCATGCTGCCGGTGTGCCAGTGTTCAAGCTGACGCCCGGTGATCAGCACAAAGGGGTAATCCACGTCGGGCCGCTCGTTGGCCGGAATGATGTCGGCGGGCACCAGCTTCACGCGCCCGTCTTCGGTGGGGAAATGGTCGAGGAACACCGTCGGTGAACCCGGATCGTCTGCGCTCAGGCAAGGGTAGGTCACGCTGGATTCGCGCTGCAGCCGCTCCCAGGTGATGCCCGAGATGGCTGCGTGCATGGCCTGGCGCATTTCCTCATACACCGCAGCCACACCCGCGTGTTCGCCTTCGTAGTTCCAGTCAGGCCGAGCCGCGTCGCCGGGCCGCCCCAAGGCGCGGACGGCCCCCTCGGGGGGCAGCGGAGCGTGGGGGCCCATTATTTTGGCGAGTTGTTGAATGATCCACAAGTCAGGCTTGGCCTCGCCGGGCGCATCAATTGCCTGCTTGCCCAGTTGCACCATGCGGTCGGTGTTGCTGACGGTACCGGTCTTTTCGGGCCAGGCAGTGGCTGGCAGCACCACATCGGCAAGCCAGGCGGTTTCGGTCATGAAAATATCCTGCACCACCAAGTGCGACAGGCTGCCCAGTGCGTGGCGGGCGTGGTTCAGATCGGGGTCGCTCATGGCGGGGTTCTCACCCATGATGTACATGCCGCGCACCTTGTGCGGGTCGCTGTCCGGGGCCAGCGCCTTGTGCATGATTTCAACCACGGTGTAGCCGGGCTGGTCATCAAGTTTCGTATTCCAGAACTCTTCAAACCACGCATGCGCCGCCTTGTTGGTCACGCGCTGATAGTTTGGGAACATCATCGGGATCAAACCGGCGTCGCTGGCGCCCTGCACATTGTTCTGGCCGCGCAGCGGGTGCAAGCCGGACCCCGGTTTGCCAATCTGGCCCGTTACCGTGCTGAGCGCAATCAGGCATCGGGCGTTGTCGGTGCCGTGCACATGCTGGCTGATGCCCATGCCCCACAAGATCATCGCGCCCTTGGCTTTGGCAAATTCGCGGGCCACCTCGCGCAGGGTTTGGGCAGGGATTCCGCAAATCGGCTCCATGGCTTCGGGGCTGTAGCCTTTGACGTTTTCCTTGAGTGCCGCGTAGTTGCTGGCACGCCGGCTGATGAAATCCTGGTCGGCCAGGCCCTCCTCGATGACGGTGTGGATCAGCGCATTGAGCATGGCAACATCGGTGTCGGCCTTGAACTGGAGGGTGCGCCAGGCATGCTGGCCAATGTCAGTGATGCGGGGATCAGCCAACACAATCTTCGCGCCCTTTTTCGCCGCGTTTTTCATCCAGGTGGCGGCCACCGGGTGGTTGGACGTAGGGTTGGAGCCGATTACAAAGATCAGGCCCGAATGCTCGACGTCATTGACCTGGTTGCTGACCGCACCCGAGCCCACACCTTCAAGCAGCGCCGCCACGCTGGACGCATGGCAGAGCCGCGTGCAATGGTCCACGTTGTTGCTGCCAAAACCGGTGCGCACCAGTTTCTGGAACAGGTAGGCCTCTTCATTGCTGCCTTTGGCCGAGCCAAAGCCGGCCAGCGACTTGCTGCCGTGCGTGTCGCGCAGGCTCTTGAGCGTGCCGCCGGCGAGCGCCAGCGCTTCTTCCCAGGTCGCCTCGCGGAACACCCCCGACCAGTCGGCGGTGTCGCGGTTGAGGTGCTGCAGGGCTTCCGGGTCCTTGGGAACGCCGGCCTTGCGGATCAGCGGCACCGTCAGGCGCTGCGGGCTGTGGGCGTAGTCAAAACCGAAGCGGCCTTTCACGCACAGTCGCGAATGGTTGGCCGGTCCGTCGCGGCCATCGACGCTGATAATTTTGTTGTCCCTGACGTTGTAAGTGACGAGGCAACCCACACCGCAAAACGGACAAACCGAATCGACTTTCTTGTCGACCACCTGTGAACCAACTTGCGTCTTTGGCATGAGAGCGCCCGTGGGGCAGGCCTGCACACATTCGCCGCAGGCCACACAGCTGCTGTCGCCCATCGGGTCATTCAGGTCAAACACAATCTCGCTGTGCGCGCCGCGCAGCGCGAAGCCAATCACGTCGTTGACCTGTTCTTCACGGCAGGCACGCACGCAGCGATTGCACTGGATGCAGGCATCCATGTTCACGGCCATAGCGGGATGGGACATATCAGCCGCGGGCTGCTCGCGGCGCAGCGCTTTTAATTCGGGGCGTACCGCCACGTCCATGCGCGCGGCCCATTCGCTGAGTTCGCCGTGTTGGCCCACCACCATGGATCCCGGATCAAGTCCGGGATGACAAGACGCTGTCATTGCGGCCCCCGAGCCGCAATCCATGCCCCGCTCACCGTCGGTCCACTTGTAGCCCACATCCGGCATGTCTGAGAGCAGCATCTCCAGCACCATTTTCTGGCTCTTAAGGGCGCGCTCGCTCTGCGCCTGCACTTCCATGCCGGCCGTGACACTGCGGCAACAGCTCGGAGCCAGGGTGCGCTCGCCCTGGATTTCCACCACGCAGGCGCGGCAGTTGCCGTCGGCGCGGTAGCCGTCCTTGTAGCAAAGATGTGGAATGTCCACGCCATGGCGCTGCGCGGCCTTGAGGATTGTTTCGCCCTCAAAGGCGTTGATGGTTTTGTCGTCGAGCCTGAACTCGACGGTTTGCGGCAGCACTTCAACAAGTTTGGCCGGAGCGTTCATGCGGCAGCTCCAATTTCATCTGGGAAATATTTCTGGACACAGCGCACCGGGTTCGGTGCCGCCTGCCCCAAGCCACAGATTGACGCGTCGGTCATCACCACATTCAGGTCTTCCAGAGTGGCGTTTTCCCAGACCGGGGCCTCCATCAAACGTGCGGCCTTGTCCGTGCCGACGCGGCACGGTGTGCACTGGCCGCAGCTCTCGTGGGCGAAAAATCGCATCATGTTCAGCGCGGCATCGCGGGCTTTGTCATGCTGACCCAAAACGATGACCGCAGCAGAACCAATGAAGCCGCCATGCGGTTGCAGGGTGTCGAAATCCAGCGGCACATTGGCGAGACTTGCCGGAAATATGCCGCCCGACGCCCCACCGGGCAAATAGGCGTAAAGGGTGTGCCCGTCCTGCATGCCGCCGCAGTACTCGTCCATCAGCTCTTGCAGCGTGATGCCGGCAGGCGCCAGCTTGACGCCGGGCATCTTCACCCGGCCACTGACGCTGAACGAACGCAGGCCCTTGCGGCCGTGGCGGCCAAAGCCGCTGAACCACTGCGGGCCTTTTTCCACAATGTCGCGCACCCAGTACAGGGTCTCAAAGTTGTGCTCCAGGGTGGGCCTGCCGAACAGGCCGACCTCGGCAATGTAGGGAGGCCGCATGCGCGGCTCGCCGCGCTTGCCCTCGATGCTTTCGATCATTGCGGACTCTTCACCGCAAATATAGGCACCGGCGCCGCGCCGCAGTTCAATCAGCGGCAATTCGCACGGCGGGTCGGCCTGCAACTTGGTCAATTCCGCTTCCAGCAGTTCGCGGCAGTCATGGTATTCGTCCCGCAGGTAGATGTAGCAGGCCTGCACGCCCACCACCTGGGCCGCAATCAGCATTCCTTCCAGGAAACGGTGCGGGTCGCGCTCCAGGTAGGTCCGGTCCTTGAAAGTACCGGGTTCGCCCTCGTCGATGTTGACGGCCATCAGCCGCGGGCCAGGCTGGCCCTGCACGATGCGCCATTTGCGCCCCGCCGGAAAGCCCGCGCCGCCCAGACCCCGCAGGCCGGAGTCCTCCATGGCCTTGAGGATGGGCTCCGCATCTTCCTCGCCGTTGACCACGGCGGCGGCCAGCGCGTATCCGCCGTTGTCACGGTAGGTGGCGTAATCGGTGCAGGCCGGCAGATTGCCGGAGCGGTCCACTTCGATAGATTTTTCGGCCCGCTCATTTGCTACAAAATTAATAGCTGCTCGCGCCCGCCGTTGTTGGGCTGGAGGCATATTTTCTTCTTGAATGGCAACCTGGAGTATCTCCAGCGTGGCGAATGGCACGGCGCGCTGATGCACGGCCGCTGCGGGCGCCTGCTCGCACCGGCCAATACACGGCGCAGCCACCACCCGAACGTCCTGCTGGCCCAGCAGTGCGGGCAGCCGCGCCAGCAAATCTTTTGCGCCAGCGAGCTCGCATGACAGCCCGTCACAGACCCGCACGGTGAGCCCCGGCGCCGGGTCATCCCCCCGCACCACCTCGAAGTGGTGATAGAAAGTGGCCACCTCGTAAATCTCGGCCATCGGAAGCTTCATCTCTTTGGCAAGCGCCACCAGATGCCGGTCGTGCAGGCAGCGGTAAGCATCGTTGAGCTTGTGCAGATGTTCTATCAACAGGTCACGCCGGTGCCCGGCCTCGGGACGCGGACCTATCAGGGCGCGCACCTCGTCCAGAGAAACGTCGTCCGGCTGACGCCCCTTGAGTCTGCTTTTGCGGCGAATGCGTTCCCGCATTTCATCTGCAGTGGCAAGCGCCACAGCCTTGACTTCAGAACGCTGACCGGGATGATTCATGGTGACTTGCCGATGACCGCGCACGTTTGGCGCGGCGGTTGGTTTCAAAAAGGACGCCTACCTCAGGCAAAAAACTTTGCCACACTTTGCAGCGTGCGGTAGACACCCCACGCCAGCGGGATCCCCACGGCCAGCCATGCCATCGCAACGATGGCGGGGCTCACACTGTCTGCTCCACCGCCTGTGCGGACAACCACGGCGGCTGCACTTTTCTCGTGCGCAAGGCGCTTTTCTTCGGCCAGCTCGGCATCGCTCATGAACCATTTCGGGTTCAGCGGCTTGACCAGAAGATTGCAAATCAGCCCCACCACCAGCATGCCGACAAGGATGTACATGGTCTGGTTGTACACCTGCTCGCGTGGAATGCCCAGCCCGAGTTGATATTCGCGCATGTAATTCACCACCACCGGGCCGAGAATGCCCGCTGTTGCCCAGGCTGTCAGCAGGCGGCCATGAATGGCGCCAACCATCTGCGTGCCAAACAGGTCCGCCAGGTAGGCCGGTACGGTGGCAAAACCCCCGCCATACATGCTCAGAATCACGCAGAAGGCGCCGACAAAAAGCACGATGCTGCCCGCGGCGGCACTCCCCGGAACGCTGAAATACATCAAGCCGCCGAGGACAAAGAAAACAATGTAGGTCATCTTGCGACCCAGCTTGTCGGACAGGCTGGCCCAGAAAAAGCGGCCGCCGATGTTGAACAGGCTGAGCAGCGCGGTGAAGCCGGCAGCAACGGTGGCAATGGCCGCCAGCTGGGTTTTATCGAGTTCGCCAAATTTCGTGTCCACACCGATCAAGGAGCCGCCAAAGACTTCCTGCAGCATCGGCGAAGCCATGCCGATCACACCGATGCCTGCGCTCACGTTCATGCACAGCACCATCCAGATCAGCCAGAACTGCGGAATGCCCCAGACCCTCTTCACGTGCACATGACGCTGGGTGATCATGGCGTTGCTGGCCTGGGCTGGCGGTGGTGTCCACCCCGCTGGCTTCCAGCCGGTTTCCGGCACGCGATAACCAAAAGCACCCGCCATCATGAAGGCAAAGTACACGAGGGCCATGACGACGAAGGTCTGCATCACGCCCACGCCCGTGGGGATGCGAAGTATTTCATCAGGTCGGCGGCGAGCGGCGAGCCAATCATGGCCCCGCCGCCAAAACCCATGATGGCCATGCCGGTTGCCATGCCGCGGCGATCGGGGAACCACTTGATAAGGGTCGAGACCGGGGAGATGTAGCCGAGGCCAAGCCCGATGCCGCCGATCACGCCGGATCCGAGAATCATCAGCCAGAACTGGTGCAGATAGATGCCAAGTGCAGAAATGAACATGCCACCGCACCAGCAGGCGGCCGCGACCACGCCGGCCTTGCGCGGCCCGGCACGCTCCAGCCAGCCACCCCAGGTGGCGGCGGCCGTCCCCAGCAGCACGAAGAACAAGGTGTACATCCAGCCCAGCGTGGAAATTTGCCAGTCGCAAGTGGTGGTGAAGAGCTGGCCAAAAAAGCCAACCTCAGGCCCGCATTTAATGGCTTCCTTGATGCCCAGCGCTTTGGACAGGGGAAGCCAGAACACAGAAAACCCATAGGCCATGCCAATGCACAGATGAATGGCCAGCGCGGCCGGCGGTACCAGCCACCGGTTAAAACCCGGGCCAGCAATGATGCGTTCTTTATCGAGGATTCCTGACATGCTTGTCTCCGCGTTCTACGTGTTGTTCGTGTATCGGCCCGTTACAGGCTGCGCGGAGTGTCAGGGAGCTTTTCCGGTCGGTCAAATTGAATCGAAACATGTATTGATTCAAAAACTAAATGGCCCCCACGGTCACTCACGTCGTGTAGCGCCCTGCCCCGCGAGGGCCGCTGCGCCTGCAGCCCCGGCTGGAATGGGAGAGTCCCCCGGAGAGGGTGGTGGTGAGCTAGACGCTGAGCAAACCGCTGTGGGCTGCGGCATGGCGCAGCCAGCCGGCATCTTCTGCCAGCGCCAGCGCCGCCTCAAGCGTGCGCGACGGGCGGTCGCCGCCTTGCGCCATGAAGCCAATCGCAGTTCGTACTTCGGGGCCCACCAGCGGCAGCGCTTCCAGCTCCTGGTAGCCGCGTAACGCGCCGACCAGTGCGCCCGGCATCACGGTGCAAACGCTACCCTCCGCCACGGACAGCGCCAGCGTCAGAATGGAGTTGGTTTCCATGCGCGGCTGGCTCACCACCCCCGCGCTGCGAAAGGCGTTTTCCACAATCGTGCGGTTGTGCATCTCGCGTGTCAGCAGGCAAAGCGGATGTTTGGAGGCGTCCGCCCAGGTGATGTTGGGACCGATTTGCAATAAGCCCCGTTTGGTTTTGCTTGCCCGCCGGACAAAAAAGTAGTGCTCTGTGTACTGTTTGATCTGCTGAAGACCAGGACCGTTCTCACGCAACCTGTCGGTGTAGCCCAGGCCCATGTCCAGCGACAGGCTCTCCAGACCGGCTTCCAGTTCGTTGGAACTCATGGACAAAACGGTAGGGGCGATGCCGGGGTAACGCGCCTGCAGCTGTGCACAAAACCGCGCGGCAATCGGCACCGCCGTCGGCACGGCGCCCACCCTCAGGCTGCCCTGAGGCTTGCCAATTCCACTGTCAAGCTCCTGCTGCAGCAGCTCACGCTCGTGCAGCATGCGCTGCGCACTCAGCAGGACGCGCGCGCCTTCCGGCGTGAAACCTTCAAAATTGCGCCCCCGCCTGACAATGACCGTGCCGAACTCTTCTTCCAGCGCGCGCAAAGCATTGGACAGCGCCGGCTGCGTAATGTGGCAGGCCTGCGCCGCACGACCGAAGTGCTTGTGCTCGTCAAGCGCGGCCAGATACCGCAGGGAGGCCAGAAGGTTCATGAACCCCTTCGATCAGGTGTCTTTGGAAATCTTGATGGTCGGGAACTTGGCGGAAAAGTCTTTGGCCTTGGCCGCGATGGTGATGGCCACCTGACGTGCCACAGCCTTGTAAATGCCCGCAACTTCACCATCAGGATCGGCCACCACGGTGGGGCGACCGCTGTCGGCCTGCAGGCGGATCTGCATGTCCAGCGGCAGGGCGCCCAGGTAGTCCATCTTGTAATCAGCGGCCATTTTTTTGCCCCCGTCAGCGCCAAAGATGTGCTCGGTATGCCCACACTGGCTGCAAATATGCACCGCCATGTTTTCGACGATGCCCAGAATCGGCACGCCGACTTTTTCGAACATCTTGATGCCTTTTTTGGCGTCCAGCAGCGCAATGTCCTGCGGCGTGGTCACGATGACTGCACCTGTCATGGGCACGCGCTGACTCAGCGTGAGCTGGATGTCACCAGTGCCTGGCGGCATGTCGACGATCAGATAGTCCAGGTCCTTCCAGTTGGTCTGGCGCAGCAACTGCTCCAGTGCCTGCGTGGCCATGGGGCCGCGCCAGATCATGGCTTCGTCCTGCGCCACCAGGAAACCAATGGACATGACCTGGATGCCGTAGTTCTCCATCGGCTCCATGTTCTTGCCGTCCACGCTTTCGGGCCGGCCCTCGATGCCCATCATCATGGGCTGGCTGGGGCCGTAGATGTCGGCGTCGAGCAGGCCCACCTGCGCACCCTCGGCTGCCAGAGCCAGCGCGAGGTTGACGGCGGTCGTGCTTTTGCCGACGCCACCCTTGCCAGAGGCAACAGCCACGATATTCTTGACGTTGGGGAGGAGCTGCACTCCGCGCTGCACACTGTGGCTGGCAATTTTGAAGCCCACATTAACCGACACATTGCCCACGCCCGGCACCGCTCTGGTGGCCGCGATCAGCGTCTTGCGGATGCCCGCGATCTGGCTTTTGGCCGGGTAGCCCAGCTCAACCTCAAAAGACACATCACCATCGGTGATCTGCAGGTTTTTCAGCGCCTTGGTGCTGACGAAATCCTTGCCCGTGTTGGGATCAAGCACACCCTGCAAGGCACTGAGGATTGCCTGTTGTTCTAAAGCCATCTGGGGAAGTCTCCGATTGAATCTGTCTGGACGGGCCGGCTGCCATCCTTGCCCAAAGTCTAACGCCGCAGGGGGCCACGGCGCCGCAGTAGGGGATTGCCCATTGCAAGGGACTTAAAATCACGGGTTACCACCAGAGCCCCACCATGTCACAGCGCCAGCTTTTCGTCACCACCGCCCTGCCCTACGCCAATGGCAATTTCCACATCGGCCACATCATGGAGTACATCCAGGCCGACATTTGGGTGCGCTTCCAGCGCATGCAGGGCCACGCGGTGAACTTTGTAGGCGCTGACGACGCACACGGCGCGCCCATCATGATTGCGGCGGACAAAGCGGGCAAAACGCCGCAGCAATTTGTGGCGGACATTGCAGCCGGGCGCAAGCCCTATCTGGATGGTTTTCATATCAGTTTTGACAACTGGCATTCCACGGACGGCCCGGAAAATCACCAGCTCGCCCAGCAGATCTACGTGGATCTGAAAAAGGCGGGCCTGATCGAGACCAAGACGATTGAACAGTTCTTTGATCCTGAAAAGAACATGTTCCTGCCGGACCGCTACATCAAGGGCACCTGCCCGAAGTGCGGGACCAAAGACCAGTACGGGGACAACTGCGAAAACTGCGGTGCGGTGTATGCACCTACGGACTTGATCAACCCCTACTCGGCACTCACAGGTGCCACGCCCGTGCTGAAAAACTCCGAGCACTTTTTCTTCAAACTGTCCGACCCACGCTGCGTCGAGTTTCTGGAAAAGTGGACGCAAGACGGCAAGCTGCAACCGGAAGTGGCCAACAAGGTCAAGGAATGGTTCAGCGTTCGCACCAACCCCGACGGCAGCCAGAGCGAAGGCCTGGGCGACTGGGACATCAGCCGTGACGCGCCCTACTTTGGTATTGAGATCCCGGACGCACCGGGCAAGTACTTTTATGTGTGGCTGGACGCACCTGTCGGCTACCTTGCCTCCCTGAAAAACCTGCTGGAAAAGCGCGGCGAAAGTTACGACGCCTACATGGCGGCTCCGGGGCTGGAGCAATACCACTTCATCGGCAAAGACATCGTCACCTTCCACACCCTGTTCTGGCCAGCCATGCTGCACTTCAGCGGCCGCAAGACACCGGACAACGTGTTTGTGCACGGCTTTTTGACGGTGAACAACGGCGAGAAGATGAGCAAAAGCCGCGGCACCGGCCTGGACCCACTCAAGTACCTGAGCCTGGGCATGAACCCGGAATGGCTGCGTTACTACCTGGCCGCCAAACTGAATGCCCGCAATGAAGATATTGACTTCAATGCAGATGACTTCATGGCGCGGGTGAACAGCGATCTGATTGGCAAGTATGTGAATATCGCCAGTCGCGCTGCGGGGTTCTTGACAAAACGCTTTGACGGAAGCTTGCTAACCCATTTTGGCAAAGATGGCACTGACCTGCTTGAGCGCCTTCATGCATCGAAGGATGCCATCGCGGCGCTATACGAGCAGAGAGAGTTTGGTAAAGCGATTCGTGAAATCATGCTACTCACGGATGCTGTCAATGTTTATGCAGACGCCACGAAGCCCTGGGAGCTTGCAAAGAAAATTGAAGACAAAGATCGTCTGCACGAGTCGTGTTCCGTGTTAATTAACTGCTTCGCTGTTCTGACGCGTTACCTTGCACCAATCCTTCCCAACGTTGCAAAATTTGCAGAAGGTTTTGTTGGATCGTCAATGAAGGAGTGGAGTGCCGTAGGAGTGGTTGCAAAGATATCGCCATACCAACACCTGATGCAGCGCGTCGACATCAAACAACTTGATGCACTATTTGAGCCTCCAGCCCAGGATGTACCTGCGCAAGCAGCTACAAATTCGATAGCAGAGACAACTTCGCCCGGCGGCGAAGAGCTCGCCCCCACCATCACGATTGACGACTTCAGCAAGATCGACCTGCGCATCGCAAAAATCGTCAACTGCGAAGCGGTCGAAGGCTCAACCAAACTCCTGCGCCTGACGCTGGATGTTGGCGAAGGAAAAATGCGCAACGTTTTCAGCGGCATCGCGTCGGCCTACAAACCTGAAGACCTGATCGGCAAACACACGGTCATGGTCGCCAACCTGGCGCCGCGGAAAATGAAGTTTGGTGTCAGTGAAGGCATGGTCCTTGCTGCAAGCCATGCCGATGACAAACAACTCCCCGGTATCCACGTGCTGGAACCCACCTCAGGCGCACAACCCGGCATGCGCGTCCGATAGGGCAAGCAACCCGCGCCCGGCCAGCAAGTCATGAATCTGCCTGCTTACCTGGCTCCCTTTCGCCCCCGGATTGTTGCGGCACTGGCTGACTACACCCGCGCCCGCTTCGGCAAAGACGTGGGCGCTGGCTTGACGGTTGGTATTGTTGCGCTGCCGCTGGCCATGGCCTTTGCCATCGCGTCCGGTTTGCCCCCGCAAGCCGGCATCTGGACGGCCATCATTGCCGGAGCGATCGTCTCGCTGCTGGGCGGCTCGGCCGTGCAAATCGCAGGACCAGCTGGCGCTTTTATCGTCATCGTCTACGGCATCGTCGAGCGGTATGGGTTGGCCAATTTGCTCATCTCCACCGCATGCGCCGGCGTGTTGCTTTTCCTGCTGGGCCTGTTCAAGTTGGGTACGCTGGTGCGTTACGTGCCGGTCAGCATTGTGGTGGGTTTTACCAACGGCATTGCGGTGCTGATCGCGCTGTCCCAGGTCAAGGATTTGCTGGGCCTCAGCATCGCCAAAATGCCTGCGGATTTTTTCTCGCAGCTCAAGGCCATTGGCAGCAATCTGGAATCTTTGAATGCCTATGCGCTTGGGCTGGGCCTGGCATGTTTTCTTGGCTTGTTCATCTGGCCCAAGCTGTTTGTGAGCAGTTCACGCTCCGCCAACGGTTTTGCTGCACGGCTGATCAAGCTGGCGCAGGCTGTGGAAGGTGTGCAGATGCTGCGCGCCACCCGTGTGGCCTCGCGGATGCCAGGGCCCATCGTGGCACTCATCACGCTGACAGCCTTTGCCTACTTTCTCAAATTGCCGGTAGAGACGATTGGCACGCGTTTTGGCGGCATTGCACAGTCGCTTCCCGTTTTTGAGCTGCCAGCTTTTTCGTGGGACACAGTGCGCCTGCTGTTTGCGCCGACTTTAACCATTGCCATGCTGGGCGCTGTTGAGTCCCTGCTGTGTGCCCGCATCGCGGACCAGCTTTCGGGCTTGCCCAAACACGACCCCAATCAGGAATTGATGGCCCAGGGCGTGGCCAATTTCATCGTGCCGTTTTTCGGTGGCATGCCGGCAACCGGCACCATTGCCCGCACTGTGACCAACGTCCGGTCTGGTGCCACCTCGCCAGTTTCAGGGCTGGTGCATTGCATGGTGCTGGTGCTGGTCGTGCTGCTGGCAGCACCCCTGGCCGAGCACGTACCTCTGGCGGTGCTGGCTGGCATTTTGTTATACGTAGCCTGGAACATGGGCGAGTGGCACGAGTTTTTGCGTCTGCGCCAGCACAGTCACCATTACGCCCTGCTGATGCTGGGCACCTTCTTTTTGACAGTGGTGCTGGATCTGACGGTTGCGCTGCAGGCTGGACTGCTTCTGGCCTGTGTGCTGTTTGTACGGCGCATGAGCTCGCTGTTTCAGGTCGTGGAAACCGACCGAACCGACACCTCAATCAATTTCCAGCTCTACGGTTCACTTTTCTTCGGGGCGGTGGCCAAGATTGATCCTGTTCTCTCGGCCGTGGAAAATTCACCGCAAGGCTTGCTGGTAAGGCTGGACGTGCAGTCGCTTCAGTCGCTGGACGCATCGGGCCTGGATGTGCTGTCGCAGTTGCACAGGGCAATCGTGTTGCGCGGGGGCCGGCTGGTCATCTCGGGCCTGAACGCCCAGCCCCGCCAGGTGATGGAGCGCTCGGGTTTTCTGGCCAAAGTGGAAGAGCTTTAAAATCAGCGGATTCCATCTCTCAGGCAGCGCCACCCCATGTCCATCTTCGCCAGACCGCATTACACCTCTGACACCACACAGTTCATTGAAGAACTCAAGGCCAAAAAGCCCACACTGGAGGCCGAGCAGCGCCAGGGACGCGCCTTGCTGTGGGACAAAAAGCTGGACTTGAGCGAACAGGCCGACTACCAGCAGGCCAGCGTGGCGCAAGCCCCGTATGTCTACGGCACCAGCGGCCACCCCAATAGCAAATAGGCAATTCAGCATCAAAAGTGCTTGCCGCCCTTTATAAACGGGCGTAGCCAGCTATCACTTTTATAGCCACCCGCTTTCAGAATCCTCCCCCATGTCTTCCATCACCGAGCTGCCCTCGTCACCGTCTGAGACGGGCCAGTCCACCGACGCGCTGGCACTGCCGGGCATGCCCGGGGTAATTGACCAAGTAGCGCTGGCGCGGCTGTATGGTGAGCCGCTGTTTGCCATGCCGCAGGATTTGTACATCCCGCCGGACGCGCTGCAGGTGTTTCTGGAGGCGTTTGAGGGCCCGCTGGACTTGCTGCTCTACCTGATCCGCAAGCAAAACTTCAACATTCTTGACATCCCCATGGCGGCGGTCACCCGCCAATACCTGGTGTACGTCGACGAGATCCGTGCGACCAACCTGGAGCTGGCGGCAGAGTACCTCTTGATGGCAGCCATGCTGATTGAGATCAAATCGCGCATGCTGTTGCCGCCCAAGAAGACGGCAGACGGCCAGGAGCCCGAAGATCCGCGCGCCGAACTGGTGCGCCGGCTGCTGGAGTACGAGCAGATCAAACTGGCCGCGCACAAACTCAATGAAATTCCGCAATTTGGCCGCGACTTTTTGCGCGCCCAGGTTTATGTGGAGCAAGCACTGCAGCCACGCTTTCCGGACGTCAACGTGGTTGACCTGCAAGACGCCTGGCGCGACATCGTCAAACGCGCCAAGCTGGTGCAGCACCATGTGATCTCGCGCGAAGAGCTCTCCGTGCGAGAGCACATGAGCATCGTACTGCGCAAGCTGCAGGGGCAAAAATTTGTCGAGTTCGAAAACCTGTTTGACCCTGCGCGCGGAATGCCCGTGCTGGTGGTCAGCTTCATCGCCTTGCTGGAGCTGTCCAAAGAAGGTTTGATTGAGGTCACGCAGGCTGAGGCCTACGCACCCATCTACGTGCGGCTGGCATACACGCCCACCTGACTCCGGCTTTTCGCCTTCGCCTCAACACCCTCGGGGCACTTTTTACCATCCGCCGCGAAACGGCGCTCTTTTACGAGCCGTCCATAGTGCGCGCCCCTTGGTTTGTTGTGCAAACCATACAGCGCAGCCCGCCATCCAGACATCCTGATGTGTAACAAGTACACCGTGGGAAAGCCGGCAAAAGGCCCCTGACTTCCGGAGTCACCTCGGCGGACGCTGGGGGGAGCCAGCGTAGCGCGGGAGCAAACCCATGATTACGCCAGCCCGTTGGTGAGGGTGCTTTGCAAAGAAATGGAGGGATTGACCTAGATCAAGTGCTGACTTCTGCGTCATATCATGAGGCGTTGTCCTACACTGAATCAGGCATGTCACTGCGCTAATACAACATGACGTTGAAATAGTCGTCGAGCGGCAAATGCGGGTGGCCGAATCCGATCTATAACCAGGAAACTTGATGCTGCAGAACAAAATATTCCCGATAGCCTTGCTAACACTCAGCCAAAGTGTGCTGGCCCAACAGCTTCCAGGCGCCGGAAGCCAGATCCAGCAGCTTCCCCCTGTCCCCGCTCCCCAGAAGGCGGCGCCGGCAGTTCGAATACAGCAAGGTGGGGCTCCGGCCAAATCGGCGCCAAGTACCGCAAAAATATTGGTGAAAAGCCTACAGGTAACGGGCTCAAGCGTGTTTAGTGAAGCCGAGCTTCTGGCTCTCACCGGTTTTGTGCCCTCCACCGAACTGACACTTGGCGAGCTGCAGGCTATGGCCGACCGGATCACCGACCACTACCGGAAAAACGGCTACTTTGTGGCCCGCGCTTTTCTGCCAGCGCAAGACGCCAAAGACAACGCCCTCATCATTGCGGTGAGCGAAGGGCGATACGGCAAGATCGTTCTCAACAATCAGACCAATCTGTCAGACGCTCTGGCCCTCAACATTCTGAGCGGCATCAACAACGGCGACGCTATCACCAATGACCCGCTGGAGAGCCGGTTGCTGTTGCTGTCGGACCTGCCAGGCGTCAACATCAAGTCAACCCTGGTGCCCGGCGCCACGCCTGGCAGCTCTGACCTCGTGGTCGACATCACGCCCGGCAAGCGCGTCAGCGGGAGTGTGGACTTCGACAACAACGGAAACTACTACACCGGGGAATACCGCCTGGGCGGTACGGTCAACCTGAACAACCTGCTGGGCCAGGGCGATGTCTTCAGCCTGCGGGCGATTACCTCGGGTTCGGGCCTCAACTATGGCCGCGCGTCTTACCAGATGCAATTTGGCAAAGCCACAGCGGGTGTGGCCTACAGCCGGCTCGGCTATAAACTGGGCAAGGAATTTGCGCCGCTGAAAGCCAACGGCACGGCAGAAGTCGCCAGCGTTTACGGCAGCTACCCGCTGATCCGATCACGCAACACCAACCTGAACGCAGGCCTCAACTTCGACCATCGGACTTTTCAGGACCGCATCGACGTTATCCCCTCGGTGACCGACAGGAAGGCGAACGTCCTCACCGGAAGCCTCTATGGCAACCACAGAGACAACTTGGGTGGGGGCGGCATCAGCGCCTTCTCGCTCGGGCTGTCTGCTGGAAATCTGGACATTGAAACCCCGGTCGCGCGGGCTTTGGATGCGGTCACCGCCCGCACCAACGGCTCTTACGGCAAGCTCGCTTTTAATGCCAGCCGGCTGCAGCGCGTAACCGACACGCTTTCCCTTTTCGCAGGTGTCAACGGACAGCTGGCCTCCAAAAACCTGGACTCGTCCGAGAAGATGTCTCTGGGCGGCATGGATGGGGTGAGGGCTTACCCGCAAGGCGAAGCCCCGGGTGACCAGGGATATCTGGTCAACCTGGAAGCACGTCTGCTGCTGCCAAAACCGGAAAAACTTCCCGGACAGCTTCACCTGATTGGCTTCGTGGATGGCGGCAGCGTGACCATTAACAAAAATCCCTGGGTGGCTGGCAACAACCACCGCAATCTCGGCGCCTTCGGCATCGGCCTGACCTGGGTCGAAACCGACAATTTTGCGATCAGGACCTACTACGGTCGCAAGATTGGTGACTCCGCCGCCACCGCCGCGCCAGACAAATCCGGACGGTTCTGGATTCAGGCCGTCAAGTATTTCTAAGCCCGGCAGACCGCCCACTCCTGTAACGAACAAGCTGAAGGAACCCTTATGAACCGCATTTACAGAACCATTTGGAGCGCGAGTTCGGGCACCTGCGTAGCCGTCGCCGAGAACGCCGGAGGCAAAAGCCGGGACAAATCGAGCTGCGTTGATGGTGGAGCACGCCCGTCCCGATTCGCCGTGAATCTGTTGTCAGCCTGTTTGATGCTGACTTTCGGGACCATGGCCCATGCCCTGCCCACCAACGGCGCGGTTGCAGCCGGCTCGGCCACCATTAGCACCACGGGATCGACCACAACGATTAACCAGTCCACATCCAACGCGGTGATCAACTGGCAAAGCTTTGGCATAGGTGCCGGGCAAACCGTGCAGTTTGTGCAGCCCGGCAGCACCTCGGTGGCACTCAACCGCGTTCTGGGGACCGAAGCGTCAAGCATCATGGGCAATTTGTCGGCCAACGGCAGGGTCTTCCTGCTGAACCCGAATGGCGTCCTATTCGGCAGCGGTGCACAAGTCAATGTGGGTGGCTTGGTAGCCTCCACCATGAGCTTGAGCGACGCCAAATTCATGTCCGGCGACTACAGCTTTTCCGATGCCGGAAACGGATCTGTTGTGAACCAGGGCACGATCAACGCAGTCAATGGCGGACATGTGGCCTTGATGGGCAAAACGGTCAGCAATCAGGGCGTGATCAATGCGCAACTGGGAAGCGTGGCACTGGTCGGTGGGCAAGCGGCCACACTGGACCTGGCGGGCGACGGATTGCTCCGTGTGTCGGTGGCCCAGGGTGCGGTCAACGCATTGGTTGAAAACGGCGGCATGATCCGCGCAGATGGCGGTCGTGTCCTGCTGACCGCCCAAGCGGCAGGTGATCTGCTGCACACAGCGGTGAACAATACCGGTGTGATTCAGGCACAGACCATAGGCAGCCGCGACGGCACGATTTTATTGCTGGGCGACATGACCACGGGCACGATGAGCGTAGGCGGCACACTGGATGCCAGCGCGCCCAACGGCGGCAACGGCGGGTTTATCGATACTTCTGCAGCAAAGGTCATCGTTCGGGAAGACGTGCGTGTCACAACCAACGCGCCTTGGGGGCTGATGGGCACCTGGTTGATCGACCCACAGGACTTCATAATCGGCCCCGGCGGCAACATCTCCAATACAACGCTTGCTGCGCAGCTGGTGAACAATAACGTGAACATCACGACGGCACCTGGACCCGGCAACGGAGATATTTTTGTCAATGGTGCGGTGGAATGGACGGCCGCGGGAACGCCGACCACCTTGACCCTGACGGCGGACCGGGACGTGAACATCAACGCCGCCATCTCCGCCACTGAGGGTAACCTGGTGGTGTGCTGCGGTCGAGATATCAACGTGAACGCGCCCATCACTATGGTCCGCGGAAGCGCCTCCCTGAGTGCCGGTCGCAATGTGAACCAGAATGCCACTATCACGGTTACCGACGGCAACCTCATGATGTGTGCCGCCAATGATGTGATCGTCAATGCGAAGATCACGCTGACACGAGGCACTTCGATTCCTTCGCGCAGCCTTGGCCTGCCACTCGGCCTGACCCTCACGGCGGACACCGACGGAACCGGACCTGGCGTGGCCGGCGGCACGGTCATTCTCAATGTCAGCGGCGCAAACCGACCCACCGTGACCGGCCCGAACGCGCCCGTCACCATTAATTACAACCCAACCTCTTACTCTACGCCCACAGACTACTCGCCGCAGTTTATTCTGACCGACAGCACCCTGACCCAGCGCATGCTGGTGTTTCCTGAAGTGACCAAGCCTTTCGACGGGACCACCTCCGCAACCCTTGTTTCGCTTAAAGGCAATCCGCCAGATGTAAGCTTGATTGCCGATCCTGGCAGTACCGCCGTCTTCAACAGTGCCGAGGTAGGCACCAACAAAATCGTAACGTTCACGGGCTACAGACTGGGCGGGGCCAACGCCAGCCGGTTCGCCCTTCCGGCTTCATGCTGCGCCCCGATAGTCGGCAGGACACTCGGGACGATTACGGCAGCCGAAGCGGCAGCCCTTCTGGCCACCGTTGCACCGGCTTCAACCACCGTGCGGCCGGTCTCAACCACCGTTGCACCGGCTTCAACTGTAGTGGCGAGCCTTGCGCCTATCGGCCTATTTTTGCCCACCACTTTTTTTGATACCCCTGATATTTTCCTCTCCCTGGCAGAAGAGGAGGTAGTGGTGGCGCCTCCTCCCCCGTTCGTCCCACCTCCACCATATGTGGCGCCCCGCTACGCTCCCAAAGCCGGGCGCAACTAGTTTGAGGTACAGGCATAACGCACAGGTACGCCTCAGTTTCAGGAAACTCTCGGCGCCCGGCATTTAAATCGCTGGCCGTGCAGGCTTGGTATGCCTGGGCTGGTGGCGATGATCGCGACCAACACAGCAGCAGCGAATCCTACTCACCAACGAGGTTCGTTCCGTAGCGCGTCGCCCCGGAGCCCTGCTCGCAGGGAAACGTGCACCTTTCGGTCAATACCTGTGTCGAGAGAGGTCTTCGGTCGAGCTTCATGGATTGTCGGCTCAGCGCACGCCCAGGGCGTGCCCTTTATGGTGGTGGACAAAGTCAAGCACTGCTGTGGATACTGACGGGCGGCTAAATGACGCAGCGCCGAGCCTCCTTGGCCTGGCGTGGGGAGACGACCCGGCCTGGCATTAGCAATCGAGGTTACCCAGCGTCGAAGCCCTCCCGTTGTGCCCTACACCCTGCAGGCGCAAACGCGACGCTGGTCCTGTTTCCGATGCATCCCCGGGCCCACCGAGACACATAGGTCTCTGCCGGATAATCCCCCCAAGAGACAAGGATTTTTGACCCTCCATATTCCCCATGCGGGGCGGCTGGTTGATCCTCCGTGTGAACAATCGGCACACCCTGCCAAGTTTCAAGGGAAAAAATGATCGCCCCCATGCCTGACCGTGCAACCCATGTCGCCGCCGACGGGACTGCCACCGCCCCTGGGGCGATGCAATACAACTTCGACGTACTGATTGTTGGCAGCGGCCTCGCAGGCTTGACCGCTGCATTGCAATTGGCGGATACACACCTTGTGGCAGTACTGACCAAGCGGACCATGAGCGACGGCTCAAGCGGCTGGGCGCAAGGCGGTATTGCTGCCGTGCTGGAAGAAGGCGAAAAAGGCGACAGCTTTGAGCACCATATTCATGACACCCAGGTCGCCGGCGGCTGGCTTTCTGATGACGCAGCAACGGCGCAGGTGGTGGAAGGCGCGCCAGCCGCGATTGCCTGGCTGCAGGCGCAAGGCGTGGTTTTCACGCACGAGGCGCAGGCACTGCACCTGACCCGCGAGGGCGGCCACAGCCACAGACGCATTGTGCATGCTACAGATGCCACCGGCGCCGTGGTGCAGAAAGCGCTCATCGCCTCGGTGCTGGCTCACCCCAACATTCAGGTGTTTGAACATACCACTCTGGTTGACCTGATCGTGCAAAACGATCCGGCAAGCGGCAAGGCAAGCTGCGTCGGCCTGTATGCACTGGACGGCCGCGCAGGCGGCAGCACCGTTCACACCTTTGCAGCCGGGCATACCGTGCTGGCCACGGGTGGCGCGGGCAAGGTTTACCTCTACACCAGCAACCCCGACACCGCCACGGGTGACGGCATTGCGGCGGCCTGGCGCGCGGGTTGCCGCATCGGCAACATGGAGTTCATCCAGTTTCACCCCACTTGCCTGTACCACCCGGACGCAAAGTCATTTCTGATCAGTGAAGCGGTGCGCGGTGAAGGCGGCATCCTCAGGCTGCCCGAATCCGCAGGCGGTACCCGCTTCATGCCCGAGCATGACGAACGCGCCGAGCTGGCACCACGCGATGTTGTGGCCCGCGCAATTGACTTCGAAATGAAAAAGCACGGCGTTGATTGTGTGTACCTGGACATCTCGCACAAAGGCGAGGCGTTTGTGCGGGAGCACTTTCCAACCATCCACGCGCGCTGTTTGTCACTGGGCATTGACATCGCACGCCAGCCCATACCAGTCGTGCCAGCCGCGCACTACACCTGCGGCGGCGTGCTGACCGACCTGGCTGGCCGCACCGACATCACAAATCTTTATGCCGCTGGCGAGACCGCCTACACAGGCTTGCACGGCGCCAACCGGCTGGCGAGCAACTCGCTGGTCGAGTGCGTGGTGTTTGCGCAGCAGGCGTCAGACGCTATTAAATCAGTAGCACCTCCCGCCCGTCATCAAAAGGCGGACGGCCAAAAAGATCAACAAATCCGTTTGAAACCCTGGGATGACAGCCAGGTGACCGACGCGGACGAACAGGTGGTGATTTCCCACAACTGGGACGAGTTGCGGCGCCTGATGTGGAACTACGTGGGCATCGTGCGAACCAACAAGCGGCTTGAGCGGGCTGCTCACCGTATTGAACTGCTGCAGAGCGAGATTCAGGAGTTTTACGCCAACTTCCACGTCACGCGCGACTTGCTGGAGCTGCGCAATCTGGTGCAGGTCGCAGAGCTGATCGTGCGCTCAGCACAATCCCGCCACGAGAGCCGGGGCTTGCATTTCAGTCGGGATTATCCGCAGACGGACTCGGTGGGGGTGCCGACTGTTCTGGTACCGCCTGAGCGGCGGGGCTCTTAGTAGTTTTTCTTCGGGATGGTTGGGTTTGCCTGCAAGCCGGGTCTCGCCCCGGCGGGCGACTCACTTTCTCTTGCTTCGCCAAGAGAAAGTAAGCAAAGAGAAGGCGACCCGATGGTCCGGGTCCCTCCGCTTCGCTACGGGCAACCTGCGGTGCTCGGTAAAAGCGGGGTCTCGCAGAACTCGCCTTCGGCTCAGACAGCTGCGAGCCCTGATCCGCTTTGACCTGCGCTCCTCGGCCCGGCCCGACGGGGTTGGGGGAGAAGGGCAAAACCAATACAAAACCCAATTCGGGGAGGCAAGGCCGCGCAAAGCGCGTCCTTGCCGGAGCCCGCTCCCGACTCCGTTCCCCACCCCTTCTGTATGCGCCGAGGAGCGGAGGTTCAGCCGGATGAGGGCTGACACTTGTTTGAGCCGAAGGCGAGTTTGTGTCAGACCCCGGCTGGACCGAGCACCGCAGGTTGCCCCGGAGCGAAGCGCAGGGGACGCAGACAGCGGCGTCGCCTTTTCTTTGCTTACTTTCTTTTGGCGAAGCAAAAGAAAGTGAGTAGCCGCCGGGCTACCCCCGGCTAGCAGGCACACTACCAAAGCTCGAAGCAAAGACAGAAGGATCGCGAGCATGGATCCCGGATCAAGTCCGGGATGACAAAGCCCCTACTAAGCCGCCCCAATCCGCGGAACCAATCCCCCAACAGGCTGGCCAGCTTTCAACGCCGCCGTAAACGCCAGCATCCTGTCTATGGGCAACCGTGCCCTAAGCCCCAGCGCAGGATCCACCTGGACCTCGGGCCCCATGGTTTGCAAAGCATGCGCCAGACCGGCGAGGCCGTTCATCGCCATCCAGGGGCAATGCGCGCAACTCTTGCAGGTGGCGCTTTCGCCAGAGGTTGGTGCCTCGATAAACACTTTGCCCGGATTGAGGGTGCGCAGCTTGTGCATCATGCCGTTATCGGTGGCAACAATAAATTCGCGCGCATCCATTTCCTGCGCCGCCCGCAAGATGGCCGAAGTCGAACCCACGGCGTCAGCCAGCGCAATCACATCCGCCGGCGACTCAGGGTGCACCAGCACTTTGGCCTTGGGGTGCTCCTTTTTTAAAGCTTCAAGCTCGAAGGCTTTGAATTCGTCGTGCACGATGCAGCTTCCGTTCCACATCAGCATGTCGGCACCGGTTTCACGCCGGATGTAGTCACCCAGGTGTTTGTCGGGTGCCCACAAAACTTTTTGGCCCTGGTCCTTTAGTGCCCGCACGATGTCGAGAGCGCAGCTAGAGGTGACCAGCCAGTCAGCGCGCGCCTTGACGGCAGCGCTGGTGTTGGCGTACACCACCACGGTGCGGTCCGGGTGGGCATCACAAAACGCTGAGAACTCATCAACCGGGCAGCCCAGGTCCAGCGAGCAGGTCGCTTCCAGGTCTGGCATCAACACGCGTTTTTCAGGCGAGAGAATTTTCGCGGTTTCGCCCATAAACCTCACACCGGAAACCACCAAAGTGGTCGCTGCATGGTCGCGGCCAAAACGCGCCATCTCCAGCGAGTCACTGACAATGCCGCCGGTTTCTTCGGCCAGATCCTGCAGGTCCGGATGCACGTAGTAGTGCGACACCATGACGGCGTTGCGCGCCTTGAGCAGTTCACGGATCTGCGCCTTGAGCGCTACACGCTGGTCTGGCGGAGGCTCCACGGGCACACGTGCCCAGGCGTGGCGGGTTGGGCACGCTGGCTGCTCATAGTCAACCCGAACCAATGGGTGAACAGTGGGAGAAGTTGTTGTTGTCATGACCAGCTTACAGTTCCTGAAAACGCATGGAAAAATCAATCGCCTTGACGTCTTTGGTCAAGGCACCAATGGAGATGCGGTCCACACCCGTGGCAGCAATGCCGGCAACCGTGTCCAGGCTCACACCGCCGGAGACTTCAAGAATGGCGCGGCCAGCCGTGATGCGCACCGCTTCGCGCAGTTGCGTCAGGTCCATGTTGTCCAGCAACACCATCTTTGCCCCCGCTCCCAGCGCCTCGTTCAACTGGTCCAGGGTTTCAACTTCGATCTCTACAAAGCTGGCTGCTTGCGCCACTTCAGCGGTGCGCTGCAACACGGCGGTTACGCCGCCTGCCGCCGCAATGTGGTTCTCCTTGATGAGCACAGCGTCATAAAGTCCGATGCGGTGATTGCTGCCGCCTCCGCAGCGAACGGCGTATTTTTGCGCCAGCCGCAGGCCGGGCAGGGTTTTGCGGGTGTCAACGATCTTTGCCCGATTGCCCGGCACGCTTTGCACAAGCTGAACATACGTCGCGGTCTTGGTGGCAACAGCGCTGAGCACCTGCAGAAAATTAAGCACGGTGCGCTCGCCGCTGAGAATGGCGCGTGATTGCCCCTTGATCTCCAGCACCACCTGGTTGGGCTCGCAGGTCTCGCCATCCCGCACGTGCCAGATCAGCTCTGCCTTGGGGTCCAGTCGCTGCAGCGTCGCTTCAGCCCAGGGCACACCGCAAATAACGGCGCCTTCCCGTGCCAGCACGCGGGCGTGGCTGCGTCGCTCTGAGTTGATCAGGCCGGCGGTCAGATCGCCAGCACCAATGTCTTCGGCCAGTGCGCGGTCAACGTCTGCCAGGGCAAGCGCAGCGATGCTGGAGGGAGAAAAGTCAAATACGTTATTCATTTTTTTAGCGTGATTTCAGCGGGGGTGGCGGCAAGCATAGCGCGTTACCACCACCATATGAAAATGGGCCCCCAAAGACCTCGTGGACTAGAATGCAATGGCTCCGGGGTGCTGCCGGGCCATTGTGGCCTTGCAGCTGAGATGGCCAAACCAAACCCGTGAACTTGAATCGGTTCGTACCGACGTAAGAAGAGCTGACTGCTGCCTCCGGGTTGCAGTCACTGACCATAACCACAGCACTGGTTTTGGCCGCACCTTCGGAGCACTTTGTGTAGAGCTACACCAAAAGGATGCCCCGATGAACGCCCCCGACAAATTTGCCCAGCTGCTGTCCCTGACCCGCGAGCCATTTCCAGCCTCGCGCAAAATTTATGTCCCCGGACAAACACATGCCGACATTCGCGTGCCCATGCGCGAAGTTTCGCTGAGCAATGGCGAGTCCGCCACGCTGTACGACACATCCGGACCCTACACCGACCCGACGGCAGACATTGATGTGCGGCGCGGGCTCGAAGCCCTGCGCACGCCGTGGATTGAAGCGCGCGGCGACACCGAAATTTACGCAGGCCGCGCCGCGCAAGCCGTAGACGATGGCACCCGCCGTGAAGACCGCACCGACCCCTCGGATCCTGAAGCCCAGCGCATTGCCGCCCTGCGCGCCCAGGCCGCGGGCCTGCAACGCACACCGCGCCGCGCCAAGGCCGGCGCTAACGTGAGTCAGATGCACTACGCACGCCGCGGCATCATCACCCCCGAGATGGAATACATCGCGCTGCGCGAAAACAGCAAGCGTGAATGGATGAGCGAATACCTGGGTGACGCAGAGCGCGCGCAGCGCCTGCGCGGCAACCCGATGGGCGCTCAGCTGCCCGAGTTTGTGACACCGGAGTTTGTGCGCGACGAAGTGGCGCGTGGCCGGGCCATCATTCCCGCCAACATCAACCACCCCGAAGTCGAGCCCATGATCATTGGCCGCAACTTCCTGGTCAAGATCAACGCCAACATCGGCAACTCGGCGGTCACCTCCAGCATCGAGGAAGAAGTTGAAAAACTGGTCTGGGCCATCCGCTGGGGCGCAGACAACGTGATGGATTTGTCCACCGGCAAAAACATCCACACCACCCGCGACTGGATCATCCGCAACTCGCCGGTACCCATCGGCACGGTGCCGATTTACCAGGCGCTGGAAAAAGTCGGCGGCGTGGCCGAAGACCTGACCTGGGAAATCTATCGCGACACACTGATCGAGCAGGCGGAGCAAGGTGTGGACTACTTCACCATTCACGCCGGTGTGCGCCTGCCATTTATCCCGATGACGGCCAAGCGCCGCACCGGCATCGTCTCGCGCGGCGGCTCCATCCTGGCCAAGTGGTGCATGTCGCACCACAAGGAAAACTTTCTGTACACGCACTTCGAAGACATCTGCGAGATCATGAAGGCCTATGACGTGAGCTTCTCGCTGGGTGATGGCCTGCGGCCTGGCTCCGGTGCGGACGCTAACGACGAAGCGCAGTTTGCCGAACTGCGCACCTTGGGCGAGCTGACAAAGATCGCGTGGAAGCACGACGTGCAAACCATGATCGAAGGCCCTGGCCACGTGCCCATGCACATGATCCAGGCCAACATGGAAGAGCAACTCAAACACTGCCACGAAGCGCCCTTCTACACCCTCGGCCCGCTGACCATCGACATCTCCCCCGGTTACGACCACATCTCCAGCGCGATTGGCGCGGCGATGATTGGCTGGTTTGGCACCGCCATGCTGTGCTACGTCACGCCCAAGGAACACCTGGGCCTGCCCGACAGCAAGGACGTCAAGCAGGGCATCATTGCCTACAAGATTGCCGCGCATGCCGCCGACGTGGCCAAAGGCCACCCCACTTCGCGGGCGCGCGACGAGGCGCTTTCAAAAGCGCGCTTTGAATTCCGCTGGCACGACCAGTTCAACCTGTCGCTGGACCCTGACACTGCGCGCGAGTTTCATGACGAAACCCTGCCCAAGGAAGTCAGCAAAGTGGCGCATTTCTGCTCCATGTGCGGGCCAAAGTTCTGCTCCATGAAAATCAGCCAGGAAGTGCGCGAATTTGCGGCGCAACAGGGGCTGGACGAAGCCGCCGCGCTGACCCAGGGCATGGATGAAAAATCCGCCGAGTTCCGCGAAGGCGGCAGCGAGATCTACATCCCCATCCACAAGGCCTGAGACAAATCATGCACATCGGCATCGCTGGCGCGGGTTTGCTCGGAAGGCTGCTGGCCTTTGAGCTGACGCGCGCTGGCCACACGGTGGAGGTCTTTGACCCCGCGCCGGGGCCGCTGCCGCCTGTTGATTCAAGGACACCTTATGCGGCGGGCTGGACGGCGGCGGGCATGCTCAGCCCCACTGCCGAGCTGGAATCCGCTGACGCCAATGTGTTTGAACTGGGCCTGCGTTCGCTCGCGCTGTGGCCCGGCATCGTGGCTGCGCTAGGACTGCCGGTGGAGCTGCAGCAGCGCGGCAGCCTGCTGCTGGCGCATCGCGGTGATGAGGGTGCGGCAAAGCGCGTGGTAGACCTGCTGTTGCACAAAGCACCGGCAGGGCATGCACCCACAGCGCTGACCATGGCTGAGCTGGCAGGACTAGAGCCCGACATGCATGGCGCGGCCCATGCCTGGCTGCTTCCGCACGAAGGGCACATCCACACGGTGCCGGCCATGACAGCACTGGCTGACACCGCCACAGCGAAGGGCGCGGTGTGGCATTGGGGTGTGGCCGTGCAGCGTCTGGCTGCGGGCGAAATCCACATCGCAGGCAAGGTTCACCACTTCGACTGCGTGTTTGATGTACGCGGAACCGGCGCTCGGACTGCTGGAGACAGCGGCGAATGCCTGGGTCGTGATGTGCGTGGCGTGCGCGGCGAAATCATCTGGCTGCACGCGCCCGGCGTCGCCCTGCAGCGGCCAGTGCGCCTGCTGCATCCCCGGCACCGGGTTTACCTGGTGCCACGCGAAGGCGACCACATCGTGGTGGGAGCCAGTGAAATTGAAAGCGAAGACCGCTCACCGATCTCGCTGCGCAGCATGGTGGAGCTGCTGGCTGCGGCGCACAGCATCATGCCCGGCCTTGCCGAGGCGCGCATCGTACATACCGAAACAAACCTGCGCCCGGCTTTGCCCGACAATTTGCCACGACTCGTGCAAGAGCCGGGGCTGGTGCAGATTAATGGCCTGTTTCGCCACGGCTGGCTGATCGCGCCTGCACTGGTTGAGCAAGCAATGGAAAACCTCGCGCCCCACTCGGCGTGTCATCCCGACCTGATCGGGGATCCATGCCACATGAACCAGCGTCGGGGCCCGCCAGCATGGATTGCCGGTCAAGCCGGGAATGACATATAGCTCATGAGCAACATCACCATCACAGTGAACGGCGAAGAAAGACAGGTGCCAGACGGCAGCACCCTCGCCGATGTATTTGAGGGCGACGACCAGCCCGCGCAAACCTTCGCCACTGCCCTCAATGGCGATTTTGTTGCACGTGGCGCGCGTGCAACCACCGTATTGACTGACGGCGATGCCGTCTTCACCTTTCAAGCCATCACCGGAGGCTAGACATGTCTTTTACGATTGCAGACACCGTACTGGGAAGCCGTTTTTTCCTCGGCACTTCCGGCTACCCGTCTCCACAGGTTTTGCAGCAAGCCATTGCAGCATCGGGGGCAGAAGTCGTTACCGTTGGTCTGAAGCGGCAGCTTGCTGCAGGCGGGGGAACACAAAACGAATTTTTTAAACTCATCCAGGCCAGCGGCGCGCGCCTGCTGCCCAACACAGCCGGCTGCCGCAGCGCGCGTGAAGCCGTGGCCCTCTCGCAAATGGCGCGCGAGTTGTTTGACACCAACTGGATCAAACTGGAAGTGGTGGGTGATGAACACACGCTTCAACCCGACCCCTTTGAGCTGGTAGCCGCCGCGAACGAGCTCGCGCGGGATGGCTTTGAAGTGTTTCCCTACTGCACCGACGATCTGGTCACCTGCCAGCGCCTGCTTGATGCAGGTTGCCGCATTCTGATGCCTTGGGGCGCGCCGATTGGCTCTGGCCAGGGCCTGATCAACCCTTGGGCCTTGCGTACGCTGCGCTCGCGCCTGCCGGGTGTGCCGCTGGTGGTGGACGCCGGTATTGGCTCGCCCGCCGACGCGGTGCAGGCCATGGAGCTGGGTTATGACGCCGTATTGCTGAACTCTGCAGTGGCCCATGCGCGCGATCCGGTTCAAATGGCGCGGGCTTTCAAGCTGGGCATTGAATCCGGTCGTCTCGCCTACGAGGCCGGCATCATGGCGCAGCAGGACATGGCCGTGGCTTCCACGCCGGTCACAGGCCGGCCTTTCACCCTATGAATGCCCCACGCCAAACCGAGGTCTGGACGACTGCAGCCAACGCAGCGCAGTTGCAAGCGCTGATGAAAGGCCAGCCCCTGCCCCCATCCGCGGGACGTGTGTTGCTCTGTCTGTCAGGCGAAGAAGCATCGAAACTGCTTGGCGTTCCCACGCTGGACACGCGTGATGCCATCGAACTGGGCGCAAGCGTCTTGCAGGCACGCTCGGGGCAGGAGTTGGTCATCCTCAGCGATGAAGAGATGTACGCACATACACGGCAAGCGCAAGGCTGGCTCGATGCAAGGGGGCCGGTGTCGCCCGTTTTTCTTGCCGCTGCTGAAGCCGCCCTTGCCTCAGGTTTTGTGGCGATGGAAGCCATTGTGCTGGGATGCATGGCCAACAGCCACGCCTTGCACCACGGCGACCCGCGGGACCACAAGGTGAGCCGCCCTGACTTTGCGCAGCAGATCCGCAACCTGCCGCATTTCAGCCTGCCACAGCCCACCACGGTCAGCGGTTTTGCCCCCCTCAGTGATGCGGACCTGGGCCTGTATGCGGTGGTGGACAGCGCCGCGTGGGTAAAGCGGGTGGTGACCGCCGGTGTACGCACAGTACAACTCCGCATCAAGGACTCGGGCCACCCCGAACAAAGCGAGTTGATTCGCCATCAAGTTCGCCAGAGCATTGCCGCCGCCACGGCCGCAGGCGCGCAGCTGTTCATCAATGACCACTGGCAAATAGCTGTCGAAGAAGGCGCATACGGCGTGCACCTGGGCCAGGAAGACCTGCATGTCGCCGATCTCAGTGCGATAAAAAAAGCCGGTTTGCGGCTGGGCATCAGCACCCACGCCTACTGGGAAGTCTGCCGCGCCTGGGCTCTGCGTCCCAGTTATATCGCGTGCGGCCCCATCCATCCCACTCAGGCCAAGGCCATGCCGTGGATTCCGCAGGGCAACGACAACCTGGCCTACTGGTGCAAGTTACTGCCCACTCCGGTGGTGGGCATTGCCGGCATGGACGCGCTACGCACCGAGCAGGCGGCGCAATGCGGCGCAGCTGGCGTGGCGGTGATCAGCGCCATCACCGCAGCCGCGTCACCGGAGGCGGCCGTCGCGCAACTTCAACAGGCAATACACGACGGCAGACGTTTGCCGCGGGTGGAAGCACCGCTTCTGCCAAAATCGACCCTTTCGCCCACTGTTTGAATTCAAGACCACCATGCAACGCACTTTATTAGCCGGAAAAATCCACCGCGCCACGGTGACCCAGTGCGAATTGCACTACGAAGGCTCCTGCGCCATCGACGACGACCTGCTGGACGCCTCGGACATTGCCGAGTTTGAACAGGTCCACATCTGGAACATCAACAATGGCGCGCGCTTCGTCACCTACGCCATCCGCGCCCAGCGCGGCAGCGGCACCATCTCGGTCAACGGCTCTGCGGCGCGCCACGCTGCGCCTGGCGACCTGATCATCATCGCGGCCTTCGGTCAGTTGCCGGCAGACCAGGTGGCCAGCTTCAAACCGAAACTGGTGTTTGTTGATGCGGACAACCGCATCAAGGAAGAGCGCGCCAGCATTCCGGTACAGGTCCGCTGAGCAACGTCGGGCCAGCATTGGGCTAGACTGGCCCACCCATCGGGATTGCAGCGCCAATCGGACTGATAAACAGGTACAACACAGGTATCGCTTTGCAAGGAAACCACATGTCCAGCGTTTTAGATCAACCCATCAGCCTGCACCGCCCTCGCCAGGCCAGCCCGGCCCCGTCGCCCGTGCGCTGGAGTGTCGACGCCATCGAAGCGCTGTTTGACTTGCCTTTCCCCGAACTGATGCATAGGGCGCAAACCGTTCACAGAGAAAACTTCGACGCCAGTCGGGTCGAATTCGCGACCCTGCTGTCCGTCAAAACCGGGGGCTGCCCTGAGGACTGCAACTACTGTCCGCAAGCAGCCCGCTTTGACACCGGCGTGGAAGCCACCAAGCTGATGGCGCCTGAAGAAGTGCGCGTGGCTGCGCAGCGCGCCAAAGACGCCGGCGCCACCCGCTTTTGCATGGGTGCGGCCTGGCGCGCGCCCAAAGACCGCGACATTGAAAAAGTTGCCGAGCTGGTGCGCACCGTCAAGGCTTTGGGCATGGAGACCTGCGCCACCCTGGGCATGCTGGAAGACGGCCATGCACAGACGCTGCAAAGCGCGGGCCTGGACTACTACAACCACAACCTGGACAGCGCGCCCGATTTTTATGGCGACATCATCACCACACGCGAGTACCAGGACAGGCTTGACACCCTGCAGCGCGTGCGTAGCGCGGGCGTCAAGGTTTGCTGCGGCGGCATTGTGGGCATGGGTGAAACCCGGCGCCAGCGCGCGGGGCTGGTCGCCCAGTTGGCCAACTTGACGCCCTACCCCGAGTCGGTACCTATCAACAACCTGGTCAAGGTGCAGGGCACGCCACTGGCTGATCAAGCCGACCTGGACCCGTTTGAATTTGTGCGCACCATCGCGGTGGCGCGCATCACCATGCCGACAGCGCGTGTGCGCCTGTCGGCCGGTCGCCAGCAAATGGGCGACGCGGTGCAGGCCCTGTGTTTTCTGGCCGGGGCCAACTCCATCTTTTATGGCGACAAGCTGCTCACCACCGGCAACCCGGACACCAGCGCCGACGTCGCGTTGTTGCAGCGTTTGGGCATGACCCGCTCAGCCCCGGGAGTGCAGGCATGACCGCCCCAGCCGCAAGCCCCTACGGCACACTGCCAGCAGTACCGCCACCTGCTTCACGCAAGCCCATCAGCCTGCCGCGCCTGCGCGAAATGCATGCACAGGGCGACAAAATCACCATGCTGACCGCCTACGACGCGACCTTCGCCGCTGTGGCAGATTCTGCGGGCGTCGAATGTATTCTGGTTGGCGACTCGCTCGGCATGGTCTGCCAGGGCTTGGCCAGTACCGTGGGCGTGTCTCTGGAAGCCATGCGCCACCACACTGAAGGCGTTTCACGCGGACTGCACCGGGCACAGGCCACCGCCTGGCTGATTTCCGATCTGCCTTTTGGCAGTTACCACGAGTCAAAAGAACAAGCCCTGCGCAGCGCCGTGGTGCTGATGCAGGCAGGCGCCCACATGGTCAAGCTCGAAGGCGGCGGCTGGACGGCGGACACCGTGCGTTTTCTGGTGGAGCGCGGCATCCCGGTCTGCGCGCACCTGGGCCTGACACCGCAAACAGTTCACTCGCTGGGCGGTTACCGCGTGCAGGGGAAATCTGATGAAGCCGCCACGACACTGAGAGCCCACGCCCATGCACTGCAAGACGCTGGCGCCGCAATGGTGGTGCTGGAAATGGTGCCGGCCGCGCTGTCAGCAACGCTGACAAAAGAACTCACCCACTGCGCGACCATTGGCATTGGGGCGGGCGTCGGTACGGCCGGCCAGGTGCTGGTGTTGCATGACATGCTGGGCATGAACCTGGGGAAAATGGCCAAGTTTGTGCACAACTTCCTGGCCGAAGAAAACAGCGTGCGCGGCGCCATGCAGGCCTATGTCAAAGCCGTCAAAGAGGGCCGTTTTCCCGTGGACGCAATTCACGCCTGGTGATCTCAACATGAAGATCGTTCATACCATTGCCGACCTGCGCACAGCGCTGGCTCCTTTTCAACGCCCCGCTTTTGTGGCCACCATGGGCAACCTGCACGACGGCCACATCGCACTTGTAAAGCAGGCCAAGCCCCTAGGCGACGTGACGGTGGCGAGCATCTTTGTGAACCGCCTGCAGTTTGCGCCGCATGAGGACTTTGACACCTACCCCCGTACCTGGGAAGCAGACTGCAGCAAGCTGGAGGCAGCCGGCTGTGATGTGCTGTTTGCGCCGCGGGAGACGGATCTTTACCCGGAGCCGCAAACCTACAAGGTGCACCCGCCCGCCGAGCTGGCCAATATTCTGGAAGGCCACTTTCGGCCCGGTTTTTTTGTTGGCGTTAGCACGGTGGTCATGAAGCTCTTCATGTGCGTGTTTGCCGGCAAGCCCGCAGGCGTGGCCATGTTCGGCAAAAAAGACTACCAGCAACAAATGATCATCAGGCGCCTGGTGCAGCAGTTTGCCCTGCCGATCGAGATTGTTGGTGGTGACACGCTGCGCGCGGCTGACGGCTTGGCATTGTCATCGCGCAATGGATACCTGAATGAGCAAGAGCGTGCGGAAGCCGTGCAGTTGTCTCAGGCATTAAAAGCGCTGGGCGCGGCGGTCAAGTCGGGCCCCATCGGCGACAGGGAGCAACTTGAAGAGAACGCCATGCAAGCTCTCGCCGCGCGCGGCTGGAAACCCGACTACCTGACGGTGCGGCGCCGCACTGATTTGCTGCCACCGGAAGCCAGCGATGCAGCAGCGCCGCTGGTGGTTCTGGGCGCCGCCAAGCTCGGCACCACGCGCCTCATAGACAACCTGGAAATTTGAGCAGGATTAGCTCAGCAGCCTGTCCCCGGCTGTCATCCCGGACGAGATCCGGGATCCATGCTGGCATGCCGCAAACGTAAGAAGTCAGCGTAGCATGGATTGCGGGTCAAGCCCGCAATGACATCCTGTTCACCCCCCCGGCCCCTCTGCCTCATCCCCCTGCTCTGACAATTCGTCATGCCGACGGATAAACCACTGGTAACCCTTCCACGCCAGCAGGCCCGTAGCCGCAGCGACCAGTGCGTACTTGAGTAAAGGACGGCGCGCGCCCGACAAAGCCAGCAGCAACACCGGCTTGATCAGCGGCAAGCGCTTGAGCAGCGACAAGGCGAGCGGAATCCCTTTAAACAAGGCCAGTCCAGAAACGGCCATTTTGGGGAAAGTCACCGCTTGTCGCGCAGCGCCCCAGGCTTCAGCCATTTCGGCTCGTTCCGTGGCAGCGCGCATCAGCAACAACTGCTTTCTCAATGCGCGCTCGGTTGCTGCGTCCCTCATGGCGAAGGCTCCTTGTGCGTTGCGGCGTGCAAGGCATCGCTGTCTTTGGCCATCTCTGCCAGTGTGGCTTGCAGAAACGGCGGTCTGGTCGCCAACTCACGCTTGATACGCCACAAGGCCCAGCCCCCAGCACCGAGGTAGGCCACGGCGAACAGGGCGAGCACTGCGACGCGTTGCCCCGGATCAACAGCCAGCACCACCGCCAGCGTCAGCATCACCAGCCCCAGCATGCCAAACACCAGCACGCCCAACACGCCCAGCATAAGGCCTATCAAGCGCTGCAATTCCTCCTCAAGCTCCAGCCCCGCCAACGCCAGACGGGTATGCGCCATGCCCGTCACTGTAGTGAGCAGTTGTCGCAGTGACGCAAAGAGGCGGGGCGGGTGTTCTGGGTCAGACTGGCTGGTCATTCGGCGTCAGTCCCGGCTACCTGCGGTTCATCAACAAGCCAACCAGAAAGCCGGCCGCTGCCGCCACACCGACCGCCTTCCAAGGGTTGGAATGAACGTATTCATCCGTCACTTTGGCAGCCTCTTTGCCTTTGAGCAGCGCCGCCTCCTGCAAACCTGTCAGCTTTTCGGTCGCTACTTTGAGCTTGACAGAGGCTTTTTCCCGCAGCGCCAGCGCGGTGTCGCCAGTGGACGCAGCGGCAGACTTGAGCAGGTCTTCCACATCGGACAACACCACTTTCATGTCAGTGATCAATTTGTCTTTGCTGGTGTTTTCCATGAAATGCTCCCAAAAATATGTTGGATGAAAGGCGGGCGAGACACGAAACATGCCCACCTGCCGGGACAGATCAGGTTACCCAAAAATGCAGACAAGGTCAAAAACAATCTGCCGTCAATATGTCCACAAGCAGGCAGGGCGTGGGATTCGGCACAATAGCCCGCAAATCAACCTCCACATCAAAGGCACCATGGAAGCCAATCTTTTGACACCAATGTTCACCCTGCTGGGCACCCTGGTGGGCGGGCTGGTCACCTTTGCGGTGAACCGCCAGCAGTTCAAACACCAAATCAAGGCGCTGCAGCAGCAGTACAAAACCGAATACATGGCCGAAGAAACGGCGCGCCATTTTTTGAGCCATAAAAGCTTTACCGACCGGTCTTTTGACGTTCTCAAAAAACACCTGGGCGGCTTTGAAGACGACGAGCTGCGAAAAATCCTGGTGCGCGCCGGCGCTGTACGCACCTACCGCGAGGATGAGGGTGAATGGTGGTACCTGCTGTCTCGCACCGGCGAGCGGATCGAAAAGTTTCAGCAGCGCGGATAAGCGGCGTGCCACGCTGTCACCCCGGACTTGATCCCGGGATTCATGCGTTCACTCCTATTTGAATAGCAAACTATTTCCGTCGCTAAAGGGCAAGGTGCCGATTTGGCTCCTAATCATCAGCGAAATTACCTCCCACGACATCAATACGGAGACATTTTCGAATCAAATAGCCAGCCTGCCCTTTAACGGCGGGAATAGTTTGCTATAAAAAACGTAGTGAGCTGCAAGCCACCCAGCGAAGCATGCAGCAGTGACGACGATGACACCGGTAAAAGGCAGCCCGGAAGAGGCTGAAGTTATAGTGCAGCTACCGGCCCGGCCTTGCCGGGTTTCAAGAAATTTTTGTGCCTAAACAAATATAGACAGCAAGGGTACCTGCAAACGCAGCAGGCAAGCTGCTTACGGGAGGTTTCGATGTTCAGGTTAAACCGCAGTCGCCAAGTTATACCGCAGGTTTTGCGGTCTAAATTGCCTTAGAGCTCATGCACCTGCGCCTTCTTCTACTCGCCCTCGGACTTGTTCTCGTCGGAACAGCAGCCGCCGACGTCATTGGTCCACCGTCAGTCAACATTTCACTCCATGCCTGCATCGAGTTCGACGGTGCTTCCCCCACCGCGGCAGGGTCCAAGGCTCTCGAAACCCTGATGAGCGCTGTGCCGCCTGATGTGCCACTGTATTCCGCGATCGTTTCAGTGAAGTCCAAATCTGTGGAGGAGATGTCCCGAGACCTCACGCACACCATTTCGTTGCTGCCTGCGGTACGGAACGCGAGACTTGACTTGCGCGACCTGCATGTCATGCAGACATATCGGGAGGGGCATCAATCCCCAGAAATGTGGGCTTGTCCAATAGGTCAGCCGAAAGTGATGCTGTTCTTTCCAAGGAAGCTGGTCAAGCCCGAGATCTGTGGCCGGCACTGGGGATGCAGCGTAAATTGTTCTGGAGCAAGTTGTGCTGTGGTTAACTGAACGCTCCAACTGGTCGCTCGAATCAGACCCACAACTGCCGAAGGCGGCTTCGCCGCAACGGTTGCGGTACGACGATCTCCGGCGTTAGTCGCTGGGCCACCCTCCCTCGAAAGCACACCGTGTTCTCACACACCTTTGTCGGCGTCACCGACTTCAATCGCGCTCTTGCGTTCTACAACCCCGTGATGGCCGCGCTCGGCATCAAACCTCGCTTCTGCGATCCGGAGCGGCCTTGGGCGGGTTGGCAATCGGCGCCTGATCCGAGGCCGCTGTTCCTCATTGGCAAGCCACATGACGGGCAATCGCATGAGCGCGGCAACGGTCAAATGATTGCGTTCCTTGCAGAGAGTCGAGCTGTTGTTGACAATGCCTACGCCGTGGCGCTTGCCAACGGCGGTACATCAGAAGGCCCACCCGGCCTGAGGCCCCAGTACCACGAGCACTACTACGGCGCTTACTTCAGGGATCCGGATGGAAACAAGCTCTGTGTCGCCTGTCACGTGGCGCCAGGCTAGAACAAAGACAAAGAGCGGCGCTTTTGCTCGCCATGACGCTTTATCTCCTGACACGGCAGCTCTTTCAATAGGACCAGGTTCCCAGCGCTTCTAGGCCCTCCAGCCCCGCAACAAAACCCACTGGCATGTTGCCGCGCCCAACACCAGCAAGGTGTAACTCGCCATCTTGCCGTCGCGCCCAAAAATCACCAGACCGGCGAGCAGGAGCACCGCAGACACTACAAAAACGATAGCAAATTGTTGCCGTATGGAAAGGGCAAACTGCCGTTTTGTCTTGAAAAACCGGGCGAAAAACCTGCCAAGCAGCACCATGACCAGCGCAACAAATGCCGCAGGAGCCAGGAAATTGAGCAACTGATTGGTGAGGTTAAGTGCGGTCATGGAAAGCGGACGCTATGGGCCGTGCAGCCACGGTAGAGATCGAAATGAAGGTGATTGAACAATTGTCAACCTTTGACCACCCCTTCAATTTTATAATCCTCAGATGTCAGTCTGGGCCTTAGGCATCAACCATACCACTGCCCCGCTCGATTTGCGTGGCCGGTTTGCCTTTGCGCTGGACCAGATTGAGCCCACGCTCAGGGGCTTGCGCGAATCGCTGGCGCGCCAACCCGAAGCGACGCTGCTGTCCACCTGCAACCGCACCGAGATCTACTGCGCTGGCGACAGACCCGACCTGAACCACACCCTGGAATGGCTGGCGCACCACGGCGGCGTATCACCGGGCCTGTTGCGCGACCATGCCTACACGCTGGAAGACGACCACGCCGCGCGCCACGCTTTTCGGGTCGCCAGCGGGCTGGATTCGATGGTTCTCGGCGAGCCGCAGATTCTGGGACAGATGAAAGACGCGGTGCGCGCCGCCGAAGACGCCGGCGCCATGGGCAGCACGCTGCACCAGCTGTTTCAGCGCTCGTTTGCCGTGGCCAAAGAAGTTCGCACCAGCACCGAGATAGGCGCGCACAGTATCAGCATGGCGGCGGCTTCCGTGCGCTTGGCGGGTCAGTTGTTTGAAGACCTGGGCGATATCCGTGTGTTATTTGTCGGCGCTGGCGAGATGATTGACCTGGCCGCCACCCACTTTGCTGCCAAAAAACCAAAAACCATGACCGTGGCCAACCGCACGCTGGAACGCGGCGAAAAGCTGGCCAGCCGCTTTGGCGCCGAGGTCATGCGTCTGGCGGATCTGCCAAGCCGTCTGCATGAGTTTGACGCGGTGATCAGTTGCACCGCCAGCACGTTACCCATCATTGGCCTGGGCGCGGTAGAACGCGCCGTCAAGCTGCGCAAACACCGCCCGATGTTCATGGTGGACCTGGCCGTGCCGCGCGACATCGAGCCCGAGGTCAAGGGTTTGCCGGATATCTACCTGTACACGGTGGACGACCTGGCCCAGGTGGTGCAGACCGGCAAGGACAACCGCCAAGCCGCCGTAGCGCAAGCCGAGGTGATTATTGACGCGGGCGTGCAGAATTTCATGCACTGGCTGGGGCAACGACGCACCGTGCCTTTGATTCAGCAGCTGAACGCACAAACAGACGAGTGGCGCGCGGCCGAAATTGCGAGAGCCAAAAAGCTGCTCGCAAAAGGTGAGCCGGTTGACGCAGTGCTTGACGCATTGTCGCGTGGCCTGACACAAAAAATGCTGCATGGTGCACTGGCCGAGTTGCGCGCGGGTGATGTGCACAGCCGCGAAGCCACCGAAAAAGCCGTATCACGCCTGTTCCTGCGCGGCGATCTGCCTAAAGACCAACGGGAGCGTTAGCGCCGCTCTTGCTGCCGCGGGGCCGGGCTTTGGCGTCCACCGATTTTTTTGTGGGCCAGTCCTGCATCCATGTCCGTGAGCCCACCCGCATCGCACCGCGCCACCATGGATGCCGGGTCAAGCCCGGCATGACAATCAAAACCGAAATTTCTGCTCTTTCCGATGAAACCTTTTCTCCGCCAAACCCTGGACCGCCAGATCTTCCGCTTGCATGAGCTCGACGCCCTGCTGTCGGCCAGCGACGTGGTCAGCAACATGGACCGCTTTCGCAGCCTGACGCGCGAGCACTCCGAGGCCAGTGTGGTGGTTACCCAGTACCAGCAACTGACGGCGCGCGAGGCCGACCTGAACAGTGCGCAAACCATGTTGGCAGAAGCCAAGGACGACCCCGAAATGGCTGCAATGGCCGAAGAAGAAATCACCCTCGCGCAGGCCGACATCATCCGCCTCGACGAAGCGTTGCAATTAATGTTGATTCCGAAAGACCCGGACGATGCGCGCCCGGCTTTTATCGAGATCCGCGCGGGCACCGGTGGCGACGAGTCCGCGCTGTTTGCCGGTGACTTGTTCCGGCTCTACACCCGGTATGCCGAGCGCATGGGCTGGCGCAGTGAAATCATCAGCGAGTCGCCCAGCGAACTGGGTGGCTACAAGGAGGTGGTGTTACGTGTGGAGGGCCCGCTTGATGGCACGGGCGTTGGCGTGTACGGCAAGCTGCGTTTTGAGTCAGGGGGCCACCGCGTGCAGCGTGTCCCAGCTACCGAAACCCAGGGCCGCATCCACACCAGCGCCTGCACGGTGGCCGTGCTGCCCGAGCCAGACGAGGCGGTGGCGATCCAGATCAATCCGTCGGACCTGCGCATAGACACCTACCGGGCCAGCGGCGCAGGCGGCCAGCACATCAACAAAACCGACTCCGCGGTGCGCATCACCCACCTGCCCACCGGCATCGTGGCCGAATGCCAGGACGGCCGTAGCCAGCACAGCAACAAGGCGCAGGCGCTCAAGGTGCTGACCGCCCGCATCCATGAAAAAGACCGGTCTGAACGGGCTGCCAAAGATGCCGCCACCCGCAAGGGACTGATAGGCAGCGGCGACCGCAGCGACCGCATACGCACCTATAACTTTCCACAGGGACGGCTGACCGACCACCGCATCAACCTCACGTTGTACAAACTGCTGACCATCATGGAAGGCGACCTGGACGACGTGGTGACCGCCCTCCAGGTGGCGCGCGGCGCCGAACTGCTAGCAGAACTGGAAACGGCCTCAAATGGCTGAGGCGGCGGATTTATACAAAGAAAGTGGCACTTGGCCCTTTAACAACGGCAATAGTTTGCTACTTATTTCATAGTGCATTGAATCGCATCGGGTTTCATTCTTGACCTCCCTCACCTGCACCCAAGCCCTGTCTGCGGCCCAAACCCTGGGCCTGGAGCGCCTGGACGCCCAGTTGCTGCTCCTGCACGCTTTGGGCAAACCCGCCACCGACAGGGCCTGGCTGACCTCGCATGACCAGGATGTGTTGTCCGAGGATGTGGACCGGGAGTACCGGCAGTTAAGTCAGCGCCGCGCCGGCGGCGAGCCGCTGGCCTACATCGTCGGCCACCAGGAATTTTTTGGTCTGAAGTTATGGGTTGATGCGCGGGTGCTCGTGCCGCGGCCCGACACCGAGACCCTGGTCGAATGGGCTCTGCAATGCGCGGCCGAAGCCGATACAAACGCTTCTGCCCGATTGCTGGACCTCGGAACCGGCAGCGGTGCCATCGCACTGGCCCTGAAAAAGAACATGCCCTCCTGGGACGTCACGGCTGTCGATGCCAGCTCCCAAGCCCTTGCCGTGGCCCTTGCAAACGCCTTGCAACATGGGCTGGATGTTCACTTCATGGAAAGCAACTGGTTTGCAAATGTAAGCGGCCACTTTCACCTGATTGTCAGCAATCCACCGTATGTGGCGGACGATGACCCCCATTTGATCGCCTTGATGCATGAGCCCCAGACGGCGCTGACCGCTGGAGCTGACGGCCTGAGCGATATTCGGCAGATCGTGGCGCGCGCTCAGGGCTACCTGCAACCCGGAGGCTGGCTGCTCCTGGAGCATGGATACGACCAGGCTGAGGCTGTGTGCGAGCTGTTGCGCCAAACCGGCTTCCTCGATGTGCAGAGCCGGTGCGACCTCGCCGGCATCAAGCGATGTTCGGGCGGGCGACATCTGGGCCGCCAGGACGGCTAGGGCAAACCGCAGGATAATCAAGCACTAGATTTTTCAGTTTGATCCCCACTTACAGATGGTCAGGCCCGCCAAAGATGCTGGCGGTGCATGGCTCCACCCAAAGGACTCCAAATGAGCGATACCCAACAACGCATTGACCAGATCGTCAAATCCAGTGACGTGGTGCTCTTCATGAAAGGCACGGCCCAGTTCCCCATGTGCGGTTTTTCAGGCCGCGCGATCCAGGTGCTCAAGGCCTGCGGCGTGAACAAGCCAGAGACCGTAAACGTACTGGAAGATGAAGAAATCCGCCACGGCATCAAGGAATACAGCAACTGGCCGACGATTCCCCAGCTTTATGTCAAAGGAGAGTTTGTCGGCGGCTCGGACATCATGATGGAGATGTACCAGAATGGTGAGTTGCAGCAGATGTTGGGCACGCCCGCGGCCTGAGGCGGCCCCCCCTTTCACGGACAGCCCGCCAGGCGCGGCGCGTGACTAGCGGGTGTATCCCGTGCAAGCCCCTGCATTCACCCCGCCTTTGCACTCCCGCTTGAGCCGGGTCGCCCGATCCTTGGGCGACTCTTGCGAGCCGGGAATGAACTTGACGCTTTTAGCCTGAGAAGGCGTTTTCGTTTTCTTGCTTTTGTTCGAACCAGCTACTGCGGGACTGGTTGCCACGCCAAGAAGCAAAGCCGCGGTTCCCAGCAAAGCGACTGCGCGGCGAATGTGTGTTGAACGCATCATTTCCCTCCTCCTTGATTCTTATAGCCGCATCGTCTGGCAACTATTGCAATTTGGCGTCGCCGTAAACCTGATCGTCAGGCGGTGCATCAGCGGGCAGCCGAAATCCTTCGCTCGCCCACGCACCCAAATCCACGTTCTTGCAGCGCTCGCTGCAAAACGGCCGGAAGCGATTGTCAGGCGCGTACACGCTGGGCCCGTTGCAGGTGGGGCACACCACCATTTTCGGCTTGGGCGTCTCTGAGTTGATCGACAAAGCGTCAGTACCCTGGGGACTCAGGAGCAAAGAGTTACTTCAAAAGCAGAATCATCCGCCGATGGGTGCAGCCTGTCGTCACTTTCATGCCGCATCAGCCGCACGGAAGTGATGAGCCGGTTGCCACTGATCTCGGGGATCAAACCCAAACCGGGGTCGATGCGCAGGCGAAGCAACTGGAAAGTACGCCCTTGCGGCAAGGTCTGCTGATACTGTCCACCCGTTGCCACCACTTTTTGCGGCAAACCGGAATCACGGACCAATTTGAGCAGCACCTGAATCGACTCGGCCAAAGGCACCAGCGTCGCGATCCAGCGTTGCAGGTCTGCCTGCCGCGTCGCTGCGTCCAGATGCTGCCAGGCAAAGTAGGCGGGCAAATCGAACTCGCAGGTTCCGCCCGGAATGCCCACGCGGCTGCGAATACTCATCAGCCAGTCGTTTTCAGTCAAGGATTGGCCAGCTTTACCCGGCAAGCCATTCAGCGCCGCAAAACACTGGTCAAGTTGCCCGGTGACCTCGTCCAGCACAGCCTCGGAAATCGCGGGATTGCCGCGGTAACCGTTGAGAACATGTTTTTGCTTGTCGAGGTCTTTCAAAACGTCTGTTTTCAGATCGGCCCGGGCAGCAACGTCCATCACTTCAAAGATCGTCGTGATGGCGTAGTGATGGTCGGTAGGGTGCTCCCGCACGGCCAACTCGCCGAGACGGTGGAACAGATGCTCAAGCCGCAAATAGGTGCGTATGCGTTCGTTGAAGGGATACTCGTAAAGGATCACTGCGGTATCTTTATCGGCTGGTTGTTTGTCTGCGCATCATAGCCCGAAGCGCTGCGCCAGCAGACCCACCTCCAGCGTCAACGCATCAAGCGACAGCGAAGCATCGTTGTAGATGCAGATATCAGCGGCTGCGAGCCGCTGGCTGCGGCTGGCCTGACCAGCCATGACCTGCACAACCGCTTCGCGCGTCCAGCCGTTACGCGCCATCACCCGACTGATCTGGGTCTCTTCGCTGCAATCGATTACCAGCACTTGGTCAACCTTCTGCCGCCAACGCCCCGACTCAACCAGCAAAGGCACGTCAAAAACAATGCACGCACTGCTGGCCTGTGCTGCCTGCTTCGCTGTCTCAGCTCCCACCAAGGGGTGAACAATTTCTTCAAGCTGCTTTCTGGCTGTGGCATCGCTGAATGCCAGTTGCCGCATCAGGTCCCGGTTCAAAGCTCCCTCGGGCGTGATGAAACGGGCGCCAAATTGCGCGCTGATCAAATCAATCGCCGCACCGCCCGGAGCCGTGACCGCGCGTGCAATCGCGTCGGAATCAATGACAGCAGCGCCGCAGGCGGCGAGCATGTTGGCAACTGTACTTTTCCCGCTGCCTATGCCGCCGGTCAGGCCTACCCGCAGCGCGCCCATGCCTATAACCCGATGACCCGGAGAATGGACTGAGGGCCAAACATCATGGCAGTAAACCCCGCGCCTGCCAGGAAGGGGCCAAAAGGAACGTAACCCCCCTCCCGCAAACCGCTGGAGAACTTCATTGCAATGCCAACCACAGCACCTATGACCGAAGCCATGAGGATGATCGGAACCAGGGCCGACCAACCGAACCAGGCACCCAGAGCTGCAAACAGCTTGAAGTCTCCGTAGCCCATTCCCTCTTTGCCCGTGACCAGCTTGAACGCCCAGTAAACCAGCCACAGCGAAAGGTATCCGGCCACCCCACCCCACAGAGACTGGCTCAGGGCGACGGACGGGTTCCAGCCCAGCGCGGAGACGATCATGCCTGCCCAAAGCAGTGGCAGGGTGATGTCATCCGGAAGGAGCGTGGTATCCCAGTCAATCACCGCCAACACCAGCAGTGCCGCCGAAAAACCGCACCAGGCAAGACCCGTGGCAGTCAGGCCCCAACGCCAGGCGCAAAAGAAGAAAAGGGCGCCGGTTGCCAATTCGATCAGCGGATACCGAAGGCCGAATTTCGTCCCGCATGTCGAGCACTTTCCCTTAAGGAAAATGTAACTCAGCAAGGGGATGTTTTCATACCAGCGAATCACGTGCCCGCAACTGGAGCAACGCGAGCGCGGAACCATCAAGTTGAATTTGTCGACCGTAGGCGTTTCATTGCCAGCGAGCTCGGCGCATTCCGCCGCCCATTGGTGCTCCATCATTTTTGGGAGGCGGTAAATCACGACGTTCAGAAAACTGCCAACTAGCAGCCCTAGGCCACTGACCAAGGCGGCATTGATTTCGGGGGATAGGCCGAACCCCGGTCCAAGCATCAAACCACTGCACCCAACTTGAAGATCGGCAGATACATGGATACCACAATCCCGCCAATCAAACTGCCAAGAAACACAATGATGATGGGCTCCATTAGGCTGGAGAGGCCGGCGACCATTTCGTCAACTTCGGCCTCATAAAAATCGGCGGCCTTCCCAAGCATGTGGTCTACCGACCCGGACTCCTCGCCAATGGCACACATTTGCAACACCATGGTGGGAAACAGGTTGGCGTTGCCCATTGCCGCGGTCAGACTGGTCCCAGTGGAGACTTCCTGCTGAATTTTTACCGTGGCATCGGCATACAGGGAATTGCCTGACGCCCCACCCACGGAATCCAGTGCCTCAACCAATGGAACACCGGCGGCAAACATGGTAGACAAGGTGCGAGTCCAACGTGCTATGCATGATTTCTCGATAAGAGCACCAAAAACGGGCACCTTCAGCAACGCCCGATCCATGAAACGCTGCACCTTTTCATTGCGCCTCCACGCCTGAAAGAAAAAATAGAATCCGCCGCCGATGCCGCCAAAAATTAGCCACCAATAAGCCACAAAAAACTCGCTGATGGCAATTACGATCAACGTCGGTGTAGGTAAGTCCGCTCCAAATGACGAAAAAACTGACTTGAAGGACGGGATAACAAAAATCATGATGACTGCCACCACCACAAACGCCACAACCACCACTGACGCTGGGTACATCAACGCGGATTTTATTTTGGATTTGATCGCCTCGGTTTTTTCCATATAAACGGCAAGACGATCAAGCAGTGCCTCCAAAATACCTGCCGCTTCCCCGGCCTCAACAAGATTGCAATAGAGGGTATTGAAATACAAGGGGTACTTGCGAAAGGCCGCACTCAGGGATGTCCCAGTTTCCACATCTGTGCGCACATCGTTGAGCAGTTTGGTGACGCTGGCGTTGGCGTTGCCCCGACCGACGATGTCAAATGCCTGCAGCAGAGGCACGCCAGCCTTCATCATCGTTGCCAACTGGCGCGTGAAAATGGCAATATCCCTCGGCTTGATGGACTTGCCGGAGCGCATGCTGCGCTTTTTGATTTTTGTTGGAAAGACGCCTTGCCGGCGCAGGCTTGCCTTAACCTGGTTCTCGCCAACAGCACGGGTCTCCCCCCGCACCTGCTTGCCATTGCGATCCTTGCCTTCCCATTCGAAGACGAATTCCTTGACGGTTGCTGCAGTTGCCATGGTGCCTTTTTGCTAATGCCGTGATGGAAACGCTTTTATCGCATTCCGAGAAGAGGTAATTCTCTTGCGAGCCTCAAACGTTGGTGCAGCCAAGAACCTCTTCCAGCGAAGTCATGCCGATCTTAACTTTTTGCAGCCCCGCGCCGCGCAAACTCTTTACGCCCTCGCGTTCGGCTTGCTCGGCGATGTCCAGCGCGCTACCGTCGCGCAGGATGATGCGCTGGATCTCGTCGGTGATGGGCATGACCTGATAGATGCCCACCCGGCCCTTGTAACCGTTGTTGCACATGGAGCAGCCGACGGGCCGGTAAGGCGTCCACGACCCATCCACATCTTCCTCCTTGAAGCCGGCGTCAAGCAGTGTCTCGCGCGGAATGTCGGCGGGAGCCTTGCAATTGGGGCATAGCCGCCGGGCAAGACGCTGGGCAGTGATGAGAATCACGCTCGATGCGATATTGAACGGCGCAATACCCATGTTGCGCAAACGCGTCAGCGTGGCAGGCGCGTCATTGGTGTGCAGCGTCGACAGCACCAGGTGGCCCGTCTGAGCGGCCTTGATCGAAATCTCGGCGGTTTCCAGATCCCGGATCTCGCCGACCATGATGATGTCTGGATCCTGGCGTAGAAAGGCTTTTAATGCGACAGAAAAATTCAAACCAGCCTTGTCATTCATGCTGACCTGATTGACACCTGGCAAATTGATCTCGGCCGGGTCTTCAGCAGTGGCGATGTTGACGCCCGGCTTGTTCAGAATATTCAGGCAGGTGTAGAGCGAGACGGTTTTCCCGGAACCGGTCGGCCCGGTGACCAGGACCATTCCATAAGGACGCTGCACTGCATTGAGCAGGCGCTCTTTTTCGATCGGCTCATAGCCCAGCGCATCAATGCCCAGCTTTGCACTGCTCGGATCCAAAATACGGATCACGATTTTTTCACCAAACATGGTGGGCAGTGTGCTGACGCGAAAATCGATCACACGGTCAGGCCCGATCTTGAGCTTCATCTTCCCGTCTTGGGGCACCCTTTTTTCAGAGATGTCCATTTTCGAGATGACCTTGATGCGCGATGCAAGCTTTTCCTTGATGGCGACAGGTGGCGAAGCAATCTCGCGTAACTCACCATCAATACGAAAGCGCACACGATAGGTATGTTCGTACGGCTCGAAATGCAGGTCAGAAGCGCGCATGCTGAAGGCATCGAGCAGCATCTTGTGCAAAAACTTGACGACCGGCGCATCTTCAACCTCGGCGACGCCAGTGTCGTTGTTATCGACACTCGCCGCTTCTGCTGTGGACTCATCAAACTCAAAGTCGTCGCCGATGATGCTGTCCATCGCCTCGGAGGCCGTCGTGGTAGCAGCCTCCACCAACTTGGTCAGCTTGTCGTACTCAGCGATCACCCAATCAACCCCCATCTGAGTGGAGAACTTGATTTTTTCGGCCGCCTGCTGGTCAGAAGGATCGGCCGTTGCAACGATCAAGCGGTTACTGCGCTTGCTCAGAACAACGATTCGGTAAGCCTGACAAATCTTGGCGTCAAGCAGGCCCTTGGGCAGGCGCTGGGTATCGATAGCGTCCAGATCAAGAAGTGGGGCCGCGAAAGCGGACGACATGGTGTGCGCCAAGTCCGATGGCGAAACCGCACCGGAGCCAGTCAGCTCGGCAATAAAGCTGGTACGCCCGGTCTGTGCTTTGCGAAAGATATCTTCTGCGGCCTTCTGACCGAGCTTGCCGGCCATGACCAAAGCCCGACCAAGTCCGGGCAAGGCAACCGCGGGAGGCGGGTTAATCACAGTATCGACAGCAGCCATAGTCCTGTGAATCTACCTCAAATGCCCATGAACGCCAATAGCGCGCCCCGGCCCAAGTCGAATCGCAGTCACATCGCATGCCCAAATGGTCGGTTGAGAGGATTCGAACCTCCGGCCCCTAGTCCCGAACGGAGCGCGCAACCAGGCTAAGCTACACCCCGCCCGCAAATCCGCCTTCATGAGCGACGCTGCAGCAATTGAGACGCCAGCTCCAGCAAGGCAGCGCGATAGGAATTGTGCGCAATCAGGTCCAGAGCACGCACCGCCCTCTCAGCCTCCGCGGCCGCAGCTTCGCGGGTAGCGTCCAGAGCGCCGGTCCGCCTTACGATGGCGACGATCTCCGTCAGCTGCTCCGCCCCTCCGCCTTCAATGGCCCGATGAATGACCTGGCGCTCCGCACTGGTGCCGCGCTGCATGGCAATGATCAGCGGCAAGGTTACCTTGCCTTCGCGCAGGTCGTCCCCCAGGTTCTTCCCCATTTCCGCTGCGTCACCGTCGTAGTCGAGCAAGTCATCAATAACCTGAAAGGCGGTGCCCAGCGCCTGACCGTATTCTGCGCAGGCGGACTCGACTTTAGCCGTCGCCCCTGCGAGCAAGCCGGCCAGGCGTGCGCTGGCTTCGAACAGCTTGGCGGTCTTCGATCGGATGACACGCAAGTAGCCTTCTTCCGACAAACCCGCGTCGTGCATGTTCATGAGCTGCAGAACCTCGCCTTCGGCGATGACATTGGTCGCCTCGGCCAGGGTTTGCATGATGCGCATATCGCCAGCCTCGACCATCATCTGGAAGGCGCGGGAATACAAAAAATCTCCCACCAGCACGCTGGCCGGGTTGCCAAATGACGCGTTGGCGGTAGCCCGGCCGCGGCGCAAGGTGGACTCGTCCACTACGTCGTCGTGCAGCAAAGTGGCCGTGTGTATGAATTCCACCACAGCTGCTAAATTGAAGCGCTGCTCACCCCGGTAATCCAGCGCGCCGCACATCAGGAGTAAAAGAGCGGGGCGCAGCCTTTTTCCACCGGCCGCGATGATGTACTGGGACACCTGGCTGACAAGGAGCACTTCAGAGCTGAGACGGCGTTCAATTACCGTATCCATGGCCCGCATATCGTCGGCAATCAGGGCAAGTGCGGCAGCGGTACTAGAAGAATTGGCAGTCAAGGCAGTCCAGACAAAAGATTGGGCAGATTATAGAAAGCCACTTCGCCTTCAGGCCCCAGGACCGCAATTTACCGGCTCCGTGCTAGAATCTAGGGCTCTGTGGAAATCCGTCCGCAGAACTCAATTTACGAGGTCTCACATGTACGCGGTCATAAAAACCGGTGGCAAACAATACAAAGTTGCTTCTGGTGAAAAAATTAAAGTAGAACAGATTGCTGCGGACGTAGGCCAAGAGATCGTTATTGACCAGGTTTTGGCTGTCGGTGAAGGCAGTTCGATCACGGTTGGTACGCCCTTGGTGTCCGGCGCGACTGTCACAGTCACAGTTCTTTCCCACGGCAGGCACGACAAAGTGCGCATTTTCAAAATGCGTCGTCGCAAGCACTACCAAAAACGCCAGGGACACCGGCAAAACTTCACTGAACTGCAAATCGGCGTTATCGCTGGTTAAGCAGGGACGTACCAGGAGTATTAGAAAATGGCACAGAAAAAAGGCGGCGGCTCTACGCGAAACGGGCGCGATTCGCAGCCCAAGATGTTGGGTGTCAAGAAGTTTGGCGGCGAAGTGATCAACGCAGGCAGCATCATCGTGCGCCAGCGTGGCACCAAGTTCCATCCAGGCGTCAATGTCGGCATCGGCAAAGACCACACCTTGTTTGCGCTGGTGGACGGTTCGGTCTCATTTGCCATCAAAGGCGCGCTGAACAAGCACACCGTCAATGTGACCCCGGCGTAAGCTGATCACTTCGATGGCATCGAAGCCCCGCTTGGTCGGGGCTTTTTTGTTTGAGTCTCCTTATTTAAACTAATACCGGGCTGGGCGTTTCGGCTTACCCTTTAAACCATGAAATTTGTTGACGAAGCCTATATTGACATCGCCGCGGGCGATGGCGGGAGTGGCTGCGTCTCCTTCCGCCACGAGAAGTACAAGGAATTTGGCGGGCCCAATGGTGGTGACGGTGGAAGGGGCGGCCACGTGTATGCGTTGGCCGACGTCAACCTCAACACCCTGGTGGATTTCCGGTTTTCGCGGCGCCACGAAGCCCGCAATGGCGAGCACGGCATGGGCTCCGATATGTTTGGTGCCAAGGGGGATGACATCATCCTCAAAATGCCGGTGGGAACCATTCTGACGGATGCCGAAACAGGCGAAGTCCTGTTTGAACTGCTGGTTCCGGGCGAGGAAGTGCTGATCGCCAAGGGGGGCGACGGTGGCTTCGGCAACCTGCGCTTCAAGAGCTCCACCAACCGCGCGCCGCGCAGCAAAACGCCTGGTTGGCCCGGTGAGCGCAAAAGTCTCAAACTGGAATTGAAGGTTCTGGCTGACGTCGGCCTGCTGGGCATGCCCAACGCCGGAAAATCCACCTTCATCACCGCCGTGTCCAATGCAAGGCCACGCATTGCCGACTATCCGTTCACCACCCTGCACCCCAACCTTGGCGTTGTGCGGGTCGGACCCGAGCAGAGTTTTGTGGTTGCCGACTTGCCGGGCCTGATTGAAGGCGCGTCCGAAGGCGCGGGTCTGGGCCATCTGTTTTTACGGCACCTGCAACGCACCCGCCTGCTCCTGCATATCGTGGACATGGCACCGTTTGACGACAGCGTGGACCCGGTCGCTCAGGCAAAAGCGATTGTTGGCGAGCTGAAAAAATACGACGAGTCCTTGTACGACAAACCACGCTGGTTGGTGCTCAACAAGCTCGACATGGTGGATGCTGACAAGCGCGCCGCATTGGTCAAGGATTTTGTCAAGCGCTTCAAGTTCAGGGGGCCCGTGTTTGAAATATCGGCATTGACACGTGAAGGCTGCGAACACCTGGTCAAAACGATCTACCAGCACGTCAAGTCAGTGCAAAAAAGCGAGCAGGAGCCCGAAGAAATCGACCCGCGCTTCGTCGACATGCCGGCTCAACCGCCTGTCGCTGACTGAACGCTTCACTTATTTGCTATTTATTTAATAGCTGACTGTGCCCGTGCTTAAAGGGCGGAATCGCAAAATTATCTGTCTATGCAAGCCACAACAGGTTCAAAGGTTCTCCTCAACGCCAAGCGCATTGTGGTCAAAGTTGGCTCCAGCCTTGTCACCGATGAAGGCCGAGGGCTGGATGCCCTGGCCATTGCCCAGTGGTGCGAGCAACTGGCGGAGCTGGTCAAAGGCGGTCGCGAAGTCATCATGGTCAGCAGCGGCGCTATTGCCGAGGGCATCAAACGGCTCGGATGGGCCACCCGTCCAAAGGCCATTCACGAGCTGCAGGCCGCTGCCGCCGTCGGCCAGATGGGACTGGTCCACGCCTATGAAAGTCATTTGCGCGAAAACGGCGTGCGCAGCGCGCAGGTCCTGTTGACCCATGCTGACCTGGCCGATCGAGAGCGTTATCTCAACGCCCGCTCTACCCTCCTCACGCTGCTTCAGCTCGGCGTCGTGCCCGTCATCAATGAAAACGACACCGTGGTCAACGATGAGATCCGCTTCGGGGACAACGACACTCTGGGTGCACTGGTCGCCAATTTGGTCGATGCCGATGCATTGATCATCCTGACCGATCAGCGCGGCCTGTACACCGCCGACCCACGCAAAGATCCTGACGCCCGTTTCGTCGATGAGGCGATGGCTGGCGACCTTGCTCTTGAGGCCATGGCAGGCGGCGCTGGCTCCAGCATTGGCAAGGGCGGGATGATCACCAAGATACTGGCCGCCAAACGCGCCGCGGGCTCGGGGGCCTCAACTGTCATTGCCTGGGGGCGTGAACCTCAGGCACTTATTCGCCTGACACAAGGTGAGGCATTGGGCACTCTGCTGGTCGCCCAGACCCCCAAAAACCAGGCTCGCAAACGATGGATGGCAGATCATTTGCAATTGCGCGGCGCTGTTGCGGTGGACGCTGGTGCCGCAGCCAAGGTGCGCGACGAGGGCAAAAGCCTGCTGCCGATTGGCATGGTGTCCGTGCAGGGAGAATTTTCCCGGGGCGATGTCATTGCCGTGCACGGCGCCGATGGAAAGGAAATTGCCCGCGGTCTGGCAAACTATTCCAGCACGGAAGCCCGGTTGATATGCCGCAAGCCTTCGCAGGATTTCGAAAAACTGCTGGGCTATACCGGTGAATCAGAAATGATTCATCGCACCAACCTCGTTCTTACCGGGTAATCCGGTTGGTTTTGAGGTTGTGCACCATTTCGTCGACGGTCCGGGTCGGCGCGGTGTTGTCGCATGCCGCCGTCTTTGCAAACTGAAGCACATGCCTGGCGCCAGCATTGTTAAAAACGGAGCGCCATTCCGGATTGGACACCTTGTTCCACACGCCTTCGTTGTTCTGCCGCGCATAGGTTTTGTACTCCCCGGTCGCGCAGCGAATGCCTTCATAAAAGACGTTGCGCACCCCCGTAGGGCTGGTGGCCACGATCACGTAACGCACGACTTCGTCTTCCCCAATGCTGATGGACGCCGGATCTACGCCGAACGTCAAAGAGGAAGCCTTCAAAACGTCAAAGGTAAGCAGCTTATTCACATTGAAGGCAGGCGGCGGCGGTGCCTCCACCTCTTTCCAGTCGAGCAAGCTGTCGGACGCATAGGTCTGCGCCCAACTCGTCAGGGACAGACTCAACAGCATCACAAAGGTCAGGGTTTTAAATCTCATGCTTCTCATTGGTTGGGCCTGCAATCATGCCGGTTTGCGGATCGGGTTCGAAAGTTGCGCCGGGTGGGAGTTCAAAAGAGGCGCCCGGTGATCTGGTCTCAGCCGACTCGCCCGCAGCGAAATCGCGTTGACGCATGCCCCCCCGCAGATAGCGGTTGCGGTGATCGGGGCGCGGCTCAAACCGATTATCGAAGCGCGGAACATAGCGCGACAGCTCGGTCAGCGCCATTTCGTAAACACCACGCTTGAACTCAACGACGACATCGAGCGGCACCCAATAGTCGTTCCAGCGCCAGGCATCGAATTCCGGATGGTCGGTGGCGCGCAGGTTCAAATCCCAGTCGTGACCAACCAGTTGCAGCAGAAACCAGATTTGTTTCTGCCCTTTGTAATGTCCCCGTGCATCACGGCGGATAAACCGGTCAGGCACCTCATAGCGCAACCAGTCCCGGGTCCGGGCGAGCACCTGCACATGTTGCGGCATCAGTCCCACCTCTTCGTGCAGTTCGCGAAACATGGCCTGCTCGGGATTTTCACCCCGGTCAATGCCACCCTGCGGAAACTGCCAGGAGTGGGTACGGATACGCTTGCCCCAAAATACCTGACTTCTCTGGTTGAGCAAGATGATCCCGACGTTAGGCCTGAAGCCGTCCCGGTCGAGCATAATCAAACCTCAAATTTTTTAAACTGAGTCCATTATGCACAGCGAAGGCGTTCTAGCCAAGCTTCTGCCAAGCCGTTGCACGCGCCTTCCAGCGACTCAAGCCCCCTACCTGAATAAATAGCCCATGAAAGCTTCCCAGTTCTTCATTTCCACCCTCAAGGAAGCCCCCGCTGATGCCGAGGTCGTGAGCCACCAGTTGATGACGCGTGCTGGCATGATCAAGAAACTTGGAGCCGGCATTTACACCTACATGCCCATGGGGCTGCGCGTAATTCGGAAGGTCGAAGCCATTGTTCGGGAAGAAATGAACCGCGCGGGCTCCGTAGAACTGACGATGCCGGTAATCCAGCCCGCAGAGTTATGGCAGGAGACTGGGCGGTTCACGACCAATGGCCCTGAACTCTTGCGCATCAAAGACCGCCATGAACGCGACTTTGTGGTCCAGCCCACCAGCGAAGAAGTGATTACGGACATCGCACGCCAGGAAATTAAAAGCTACAAGCAGTTGCCGAAAAACCTGTATCAGATCCAGACCAAGTTTCGTGACGAGCGCCGCCCCCGTTTCGGCCTGATGCGCGGGCGCGAGTTCACGATGAAGGATGCCTACAGCTTCGATCGCGATCTGGACGCTGCCAAAAAAAGCTACGACGTGATGAGTGAGGCTTACCGCCGCATTTTTGACCGCTTTGGGCTGCGTTACCGCGCAGTTGCCGCCGACAGCGGTCCCATTGGCGGCGACCTCAGCGAAGAATTTCAAGTGATTGCCGACACCGGCGAGGACGCGATCGTGTACTGCCCTGACAGCAGCTACGCCGCCAACATGGAAAAGGCCGAAGCGTTGGCGCCCGCCGGTCCCCGCGGTGCGGCGACCCAGCGGCTCGCCCAAACCCCTACGCCGGGCAAGAGCACATGCGAGGATGTGGCCAAGTATCTGAACGTTCCGTTGTCCACAACCGTCAAATCACTGGTATTGGCCACCGATGTGCTGAACGAAAGTGGCGCGGTTGTGAAGACCCAAGTCTGGCTACTGCTGCTACGCGGCGACCATGATATGAATGAGGTCAAAGTGGGGAAGGTGGCCGGCTTGGAAGGGTTTCGATTTGCCAACCCTCTGGAAATTCAAGAATGCTTTCAGTGCATTCCGGGCTACTTGGGGCCAGTCGGCTTGACGCGACCAGTCAAAATCGTCTCAGACCGGGAAGTCGCGATCATGGCCGACTGGGTCTGCGGAGGGAACCAACCAGATCTCCACCTCACGGGCATCAACTGGGGCCGCGACTTGCGCGAACCAGATATGGTGGCAGACATTCGCGATGTCGTTGTCGGCGATCTATCGCCCGATGGCAAGGGCGTGCTGAACATCGAGCGCGGCATAGAAGTGGGCCACGTATTTGTATTAGGCACCAAGTACAGCAAGGCGATGAACGCCACCTTTCTTGATGAAAATGGCAAGCCACAGTTCATGGAGATGGGCTGCTACGGCATTGGAATCACGCGCCTGCCTGCTGCGGCTATTGAGCAAAATCATGACGAGCGCGGCATCATCTGGCCCGATTCGATTGCACCATTTACGGTTGTGCTCTGCCCTATCAGCCCTGACCGCTTTCCCGACGTAAAGGCTGCCGCTGACAAGCTGTATGCGGACCTGCTGGCCGCTGGTGTAGACGTGATTCTTGACGACCGTGGCGAGCGTCCCGGTGCCATGTTTGCTGACTGGGAACTGATTGGCGTGCCGCACCGCGTCACGATTGGCGACCGTGGGCTCAAGGATGGGCAGCTGGAATATCAGCACCGCCGCGATGCCGCGTCTACCAAGATCGATGTAGTTGGCGCGCTGGATTTCCTCAAAGGAAAACTTCCACCAGCCGCCTAAGCGCCTGCGTGTTCATGACCACTACACCGATCCTCAAGCCGGCATCAGGGGAATTTTCGAGAAGAAAATGCCTCTTGTCCTTACCGTTACTCGCGGGGCCGCTATTGTTTTCAGAGCAAGCCGCCGCCGGGGCCCAAATCGAAGAGCCGCTGATTGACTCCGTGCGCACAGCGCTCAGTTCAGCTGTCGCCAAGCAGGCACCGCCGATTCCCGAATTCCGGGACACCGAAAGCCGGCTGGCCTATCTGCGCTGGCTGGGGGCCATGAGTGACCGCCTGCGAAAAAAGAAACCCGACTGGCAGACACGCAAGGAATTTTTGCAGACCGTCTGGTACGAAAGCAAACGCGCCGGGCTGGACCTTGCGTTGGTGCTGGGCCTGATTCAAGTTGAGAGCAATTTCCGCAAATTCGCCGTCAGCCCGGTGGGCGCGCGCGGCTACATGCAGGTCATGCCTTTCTGGACGCGTGTCATCGGTGACGGCGATGCGACCAAACTGTTTCACATGCAAACCAACCTGCGCTTTGGCTGCGTGATCCTGCGTCACTACCTGGACCGTGAAAAGGGGGACCTTTTCATGGGCCTGGGCCGCTACAACGGCTCGCGTGGCAAAGCGGTCTATCCCGATGCGGTGCTGGGTGCGAAGAAGCAGTGGGAGTTTGGCTGACAACTGTTCGGGTTATTCAACAGGGGTGCCGTCAGATCATTCATGGCTTGCCGCTCTCAAAACGGGCCGTATACCGGAAATTTCAAGGAAAAAGGCCGTTTGCCCAGGTAATACGGGGGAAGTGCGCTACCAATACAGTAGCAATCAATCAAGCAAATGGGTGGACCCTGAAAAGTCCCGCTCGCCGGCAAACCAGGCCAAGACGGGCAGCGTACCAGGCAAGACGGGTTTCACCGTGACAGGCAGCCCCTGCCAGGCACATTGCTGACCTTCCCGCATCTGCAACTCACCCGTCCACTCAAACACCTTGCAGAAATTGAGCCGCACCAGCGCGTGGGGATAGTCGACCATCTCGACCTTCCAGGGGTGCACGCCAGCGATGGTGATGCCAATTTCCTCGTGTAATTCGCGCCGCAGAGCTTGCTCTACGGTTTCACCCGCCTCAAGTTTGCCGCCGGGGAATTCCCAGTAGTGTTCATAAACCTTTCCGGGCGGGCGTGACGTCAGAAGGAAGTCGCCATCAGGCCTGATCAACACACCAACAGCCACGTCAACCACCTTGCGGTCTGCACCGCCCTCGCGTGGACGCGAGCCGTCGGCGACCAGCACCTTCATGTCGAATGGTCTGGGGCTTGGTCGCTCTGCTCTGGCGACGCGGCAGCAACTGCCCCTGGCCGCTCATAGGCGCCAATGACAGGCGCCGTTACCGGACGGCTATTGCTGTCGCGGCCGGCATAGTCGCGAGCAAATTGATAGGCCACACGCCCGCTGCGAGAGCCGCGCTCCAGCGCCCAGACCAGCGAAGCGGGCTTCGCCGCCGCAATTGCGTCCTGCCCCACACCAAAAGATGACAACCACTGCGCAACGATGGTGAGGTATTCGTCCTGGGTAAAAGGATAAAAACTGACCCACAGGCCAAACCGTTCTGACAGGGAAATTTTTTCCTCCACCACCTCACCCGGATGCACCTCGCCGTCTTCACCGTGGGAGTAGGTGAGGTTCTCTGTCATGTACTCGGGCAACAAGTGGCGCCGGTTGCTGGTCGCGTAGATCAGCACATTGGGCGTGGCCGCAGCCACCGAGCCGTCCAGAATAGATTTCAACGCTTTGTAGCCCGGCTCGCCTTCTTCAAAGCTGAGATCGTCACAAAACACAATGAATTTTTCGCTCAAGCCGGACACAACGTCCACGATGTCTGGCAAGTCCACCAGATCGGCCTTGTCGACTTCTATCAGCCTCAGGCCGCGCGCCGCATATTCATTCAGGCAGGCTTTGATCAGTGAGGATTTTCCCGTGCCACGTGCGCCGGTCAGCAACACGTTGTTGGCCGGCTTGCCCAACACAAACTGCTCGGTGTTGCGCTTGATTTTTTCTTTCTGGTCCTCGATTTCCTTGAGGTCGCCCAGGCTGATGCTGCCAATGTGCCGCACCGGCTCCAGCGAGCCATGGCCCGAGCTGCGCTTGCGGTAGCGGTAGGCAATCGAGGAGGTCCAGTCGGGTGCCGACAAAGGCTGCGGCAGCACGGATTCGATCCGAGCCATCAGGGATTCGACCCGGGTGATCAGGCGTTCAAATTGCTCGTTCATGCCTGCGCCTGTCTTCTGTTTGTTAGCTGCGGTAATCGGCGTTGATCTTGACGTAGTCGTATGACAGGTCGCAGGTCCAGACCGTATCGACTGCATCGCCTCGGCCAAGCAGCACGCGCACCGTGATTTCGCTTTGTTTCATCACGCGCTGACCGTCAGCCTCGACATAGTCTGGATGCCGCCCGCCGTTTTTGGCCACCAGCACATCGTCGAGGTACAAATCGATTTTTGTCTGCTCAAGATCAGCGATGCCAGCATAGCCCACCGCGGCGAGGATACGTCCGAGATTGGGATCGCTCGCGAAAAACGCCGTTTTGACCAAAGGTGAGTGAGCGATCGCATAAGCCACTTGCCGGCATTCTTCGCCGGACTTACCGCCTTCAACCCTGACGGTGATGAACTTGGTAGCGCCCTCGCCGTCACGTACGATGGCTTGCGCGAGTTGGCGTGCGATGTCCAGCATGGCAGTCAGCAACAACTTGCCGTCTGCGCTGTCCAGTGAGGTGACCGGTGCGTGTTTGGCCTGGTTGGTCGCAATGACCACAAAGGAGTCGTTGGTGGAGGTGTCGCCGTCCACCGTCACGCGATTGAACGAGCCCTCGGCCAATTCCTTGGCCAACTGCGCCATCAAGTCCTGAGAGATACAGGCATCGGTTGCCATGAAGCCCAGCATGGTCGCCATGTTGGGGCGGATCATGCCAGCGCCCTTGCTGATGCCGGTGATGGTGACGGTTGCGCCGCCCAGTGTAATGCGGCTGGAAAACGCCTTGGCCACGGTGTCGGTGGTCATGATGGCTTGGGCCGCATCTGCCCAGTTGTCGGCCTTGGCGTTGGCCAGCGCAGCAGGCAAACCCGCCGCGATGCGGTCATGCGGCAGCGGCTCCATGATCACGCCGGTTGAAAACGGCAAAATTTGCTCTGGCGCCACATTGAGCTCTCGGGCCAGCGCAATGCAACTGGCATGAGCACGGCTCAGACCATCGGCACCGGTACCGGCATTGGCATTGCCGGTGTTGATGAGCATGGCGCGTATGCCCAGGCTCTTGCCCGAATTTTTGGCGAGGTGCTCGCGGCAGATCTGGACAGGCGCAGCGCAAAAACGGTTCTGCGTGAACACGGCGCCCACCGAAGCGCCTTCATCCAGCAGCATCACAGACAGGTCTTTGCGGCCCTGTTTGCGGATGCCCGCTTCGGTGATGCCCCAGCGCACACCTGGTACCGGGTAAAGATCAGCGGCGGGCGTAGCGACCAGATTGACGGGCATATTCTTGTGACTTTAAAGAGAGAGGGAGGGTGGCATGTTTTTCCGACGGGCCGCCCCTAGGAAAAATGCACCCCCTTGGGGGGCAGAGAGTTACACGCAGTGAACGAACGTGGGGGCATCAGCTCAGTTTGCCGTGGCAGAGTTTGTATTTTTTACCCGAGCCGCAAGGACACGGATCGTTGCGGCCTACACGCGGGACCGTACCGTCCGGCAAGGTCTGCCTGCGTACAGCCGTTTCTTCATCAACTGTGGTTTCCACGCCGCCGGTTTCGGTCGGCGCGGTATAGGTCACGTTGGCGATGTTCTCGGCGCGGGCTTCCATGTCTTCGGCCGCCTGATCCAGCTGTTCGCTGGACTGCACTTGCACGGTCATGAGGGTTTTGGTGACTTCGTTCTTGACGCTGTCGAGCAACTGGCCAAACAGTTCAAACGCTTCACGTTTGTACTCCTGCTTGGGCTGCTTTTGCGCATAGCCACGCAGGTGAATGCCCTGGCGCAAATAGTCCAGCGCGCTCAGATGTTCGCGCCAGTTCGAATCGATGCTTTGCAACAGCACAATCCGTTCAAACTGGGTGAAATTTTCTTCACCGATACGATCAACCTTGGCGGCAAACGCTGCATTGGCCGCTGCGATAACTTTTTCCAGCAGGTCTTCGTCCGTGATGGCGCTGGCGGCCTGCACTTCAGTCTGCAAGTCCAGACTGATCTGCCACTCGTCGCGCAGCGCTTTTTCAAGTCCGGCAATATCCCACTGCTCCTCAACGCTCTCAACCGGGACATACTGCCGGGTCAAATCGGTAAAGCAGCCTTCGCGAAGGGAAGCAATTTGCTCCTGCAGGTTGGCTGCGTCCATGATGTCGTTGCGCTGCTGATAAATCACCTTGCGCTGATCGTTGGCAACGTCGTCGTACTCCAGCAACTGTTTGCGAATGTCAAAGTTGCGCGCCTCTACCTTGCGCTGCGCAGATTCGATACTGCGCGTGACGATACCGGCTTCAATGGCCTCGCCGTCAGGCATTTTCAGCCGCTCCATGATCGCCTTGACCCGGTCGCCAGCAAAAATGCGCATCAGCGGATCGTCCAGGCTCAGGTAAAAGCGCGATGAACCCGGGTCGCCCTGCCGACCAGAACGACCGCGCAACTGGTTGTCAATGCGGCGGGACTCGTGGCGCTCAGTGGAGATGATGCGCAGGCCTCCGAGGGCCTTGACCTGCTCGTGCTCGGTAGACCACTCAGCGCGCAGACGCGCTATCTCAGCGTCCTTGCCTTCCTGGGGAGCGGTTTCCATGGCCTGCACAGCCTCCCCCATTTTTTCAATATTGCCGCCCAGCACAATGTCCGTACCCCGACCGGCCATGTTGGTGGCAATCGTGATCATCTTCAGCCGGCCCGCCTGCGCCACGATATCGGCCTCTCGCGCATGCTGCTTGGCGTTGAGCACCTGGTGGGGCAAGTTTTCCTTTTTGAGCAGCTGATCGATGATTTCCGAGTTTTCAATCGAGGTCGTGCCCACCAGAACAGGCTGGCCGCGCTCATGGCATTCGCGGATGTCCTTGATCGCCGCTTCGTATTTTTCGCGCGTGGTTTTGTATACGCGGTCCAGCTGGTCTTCACGGCGGCTTGGCCGGTTGGGTGGGATCACCGTCGTTTCGAGTCCGTAGATTTCGGAGAACTCGTACGCTTCGGTATCGGCCGTGCCGGTCATGCCGGCCAGCTTGCTGTAAAGCCGGAAGTAGTTCTGGAATGTGATCGAAGCCAGCGTCTGGTTCTCCGCCTGGATCTGCACGCCTTCCTTGGCCTCCACGGCCTGATGCAGGCCCTCGCTCCAGCGGCGTCCTGACATCAGGCGACCGGTGAATTCGTCGACGATGACAACTTCGCCATCCTGGACCACGTAGTGCTGGTCACGGTGATACAGGTTGTTGGCACGCAACGCAGCGTACAGATGATGCATCAGCGAGATGTTGGCCGGGTCGTACAACGTCGCGCCTTCGGGGATCAGGCCCAGACCGAAAAGAATGCGCTCTGCATTCTCGTGGCCCTGCTCGGTCAGAAAAACCTGGTGCGTTTTTTCGTCGAGTGTGAAGTCACCGGGCGTGATGATGCCTTCGCCTGTACGGGGATCGGCTTCACCTTCCTGACGCTTGAGCTGCGGCACGACCTTGTTGATGGCCATGTACATCTCGGTATGGTCTTCAGCCTGTCCGCTGATGATCAGGGGCGTACGGGCCTCATCGATCAGGATGGAGTCCACCTCGTCAACGATCGCAAAGTTGAGGCCGCGCTGCACACGATCCGCCACCTCGTAGACCATGTTGTCCCGCAAGTAGTCGAAACCGTACTCGTTATTGGTGCCGTACGTGATGTCGGAACGGTAGGCGTCCTGCTTTTCAGCACGCTCCATATTGGGCAGGTTGATGCCCACGGTCAAACCGAGGAAGTTGTACAACTTGCCCATCCAGAGCGCATCGCGGTTGGCGAGGTAATCATTGACCGTGACCACATGCACACCTTTGCCGGTCAGCGCATTGAGGTACACGGGCAAGGTTGCGGTCAGGGTTTTGCCCTCACCGGTCCCCATCTCCGATATCTTGCCGTTGTGCAGCGCCATGCCGCCCAGCATCTGCACGTCAAAGTGACGCATCTTCATGACACGTTTGCTGCCTTCGCGAACCACGGCGAAAGCCTCGGGGAGGATCTCATCCAGCGTCTCGCCTTTGGCAACGCGGTCAATAAATTCGCGGGTCTTGGCACGCAGCTGCTCGTCGTCGAGTTTTTCGAACGGTGCTTCCAGGGCGTTGATGCGCTCTATGGTTTTGCGATAGGTTTTGAGCAGCCGGTCGTTGCGGCTGCCGAAGATTTTGGTCAGGAGATTGGAAGCCATAAATGCGGGGCCGCACAGGCAGCTCGTCAGAGAGCTGTCTGTGCGGCCGAAATCCCTTAATTGAGTAACGACTTAGGTGTGGGCGCTTGCAGCCAGTTCAACAGAGCGCGAATCGCAGATTTTACCTCTGCCGGGTGACTATTTTGGCCGGGGCACTTGCGAGGGCTGGTTGACCGGTAACCGGGCTGCAGCCACTGCATTTGCAGTCGGTGGCAATTTTTGGCCCGCATTCAGGAATTTCTGCGGATCCTGATACACCCCTTGAACCAGAACCTCAAAATGCAGATGAGGCCCGGTTGAGCGGCCGGTGGTGCCAACCTCGGCGATTTTTTGTCCGCGCTTGACGATGTCACCCTTTTTGACCCACACCTTCGATGCATGTGCATAACGCGACACCAGATCATTGCCGTGGTCTACCTCCACCATGTTGCCGTACGCGGGATGCACCTCCTGCGCCACCACCACCCCACCTGCCGCAGAGAGGATGGGGGTGCCCGGTTCGGCAGGAAAGTCCAGCCCGGTATGCAAGGCAGAGCGGCCATTCAAAGGATCGATACGCCAGCCAAAAGCTGAGCCCAGAATGCCCGACGCCACCGGTTGCTGGGTGGGCACCATCATTTTCTTGATCTTCTGGTCAAACAGGCGTGACTCCATCACGGTCATCAAGTCCACGCGTTGATCCGTCAATTTATCGAGGTCAGCCAGGGTGGCTTGCAGTTCTTCCATGGTCAGTGATCGACCCGTCACCAGTGCGCCGCCTCGGCCAGGTGTCGTTTTGATGTCGTTGGGATTGACACCCGCCAGACCGGACACACGTTCCCCCAGGGCTTCGAGCTGCATCATCTTGGCCTGCATCTCACCCAGCCGTTTGGCCATCACGTCAAGGTTCTCGCGCAGAAAGCGGTCGCGTTGTTCAAACTCGTCTTTCACGACCAGCTTCACCAAAGTGCCGACCACCGGCCACCCCTCACGTGCGCCTTTGAGAAAAACCCAGTGGTACATCCCTGCAGCCACCAGCATCAGACCCAATGCCGCTACGAAACCGGCAACGACCAGTTTGGTGCCACTCAAGTAGATGGCGTTGCTCTTGGCCAGCCACGCATCCGTGATAATCAAATGCACTCTGTTTACCCCTTAAAGACAACCCGTTTGTGAATGCCAATCCCCGCCAGCATCGGTCTGTTACCTTCAGCCAGGCGGTTGAGGATTCCCCTTCACTGGCCCGGCTGACAGAGCTGGTCCACGATTCCAATGCCAGGCTCAAAGCTATCGAGTCGGTGATTCCCGCCACTTTGCGTTCAGCCATTCAGGCCGGGCCTATCGATGGCGAGACATGGTGTCTGCTACTCAGCAGCAATGCTGCAGCGGCCAAAGTACGCCAACTGCTACCTGTGATCCAGACCCGCCTGAACGACAAAGGTTGGAAGGTTACCTCAATTCGGCTGAAGATACTAATAACCCGAAAGTAGCAGCGCAAATAAGAAGTGCCGCCGGGCGGCCTGCGGGTATTGAGGCCAGTGCTATCGAAGTGATAGTTGAGAGTAAGCTGCAGCGGCCGGCAATGGCCGAAGCAGAAAGGGAGTAAATGGTGCCGCTTGTCGGATTCGAACTGACGACCTACCGCTTACAAGGCGGTTGCTCTACCAACTGAGCTAAAGCGGCACAAACTCTATTTTACTTGACGTTATCACTTCACTCGTTTGAGTGAAGGACGTTTACCTTGCTGAGGCTTGGGTGGTTCCGGGGGTTCGGGGTCTTCATCGCGCGATGAGGCGGGATGATTTGCCGGCACCAGCTGGACAATTTTAGCGTCACTGGCGGACGCGGCAGCAGTTTCCTGCGTTGAATTTGCAAGCGAGGCATCAGCCGCCCCCGTTGCCACAGGCGGGGAGGCCAAAGTACCGGCCCCGCCCAGAGGAAACGCCATGCCCTGCCCGTTTTCACGCGCATAAATCGCAATCACGCGGGCAATCGGGACCATGATTTCACGAGCGCTACCAGCAAAGCGCGCCTTGAACTCAATGAAATCATTGCCCAGTTTCAAAGAGCTGGTAGCGTCAAAACTGATGTTCAGCACAATCTCATCGTTTTTGACGTACTCACGCGGCACCTGCACTGTTTCGTCAACGGCGACAGCCACATACGGCGTCAGGCCATTGTCGGTACACCACTCATACAGCGCACGTATCAGGTACGGGCGTGTAGAGCTGGTGTCCAGCGAGTTCATGAGATCAGCCACCGATGACAGTCATTACGCCAGTGTGATGCGCAATTATTTGCGCATCACTTTCTCGGATGGGGTCAATGCCTCGATGTAGGCGGGGCGCGAGAAGATGCGCTCTGCGTACTTGAGCAGCGGGGCGGCGTTTTTCGACAGGTCAATGTCGTAGTAGTCCAGACGCCACAACAGCGGCGCGATGGCCACGTCCAGCATCGAGAAGTTATCGCCGAGCATGAACTTGTTTTTCAGGAACACGGGAGCCAGCTGGGTCAGGCGGTCGCGAATGTGCGAGCGGGCTTTTTCCAGCGCCTTGTCATTGCCTTTGGAGGCACGGGCCTCCAGGGTGCTGACGTGTACAAAGAGCTCTTTTTCGAAATTGAGCAAAAACAGGCGAACGCGTGCGCGGTCTACAGGGTCGCCGGGCATGAGTTGTGGGTGCGGAAAACGCTCGTCAATGTACTCATTGATGATGTTCGACTCATACAGAATCAGGTCACGCTCAACCAGAATCGGCACCTGTCCGTAAGGGTTCATGACGTTGATGTCTTCGGGCTTGTTGTACAAGTCCACATCGCGGATTTCGAAGTCCATGCCTTTTTCAAACAGCACAAAACGGCAGCGGTGCGAGAACGGGCAGGTCGTGCCTGAATAAAGGACCATCATGGTGCGGAACTCCTAAATGCAAAGGAGTGGAGGCGTTGAAAGCATCCACTCCAGAAGGTGCCGGGGAACAAGCCCCGGCGAAAAATTACTTAACGTCTTTCCAGAATGCCGCGTTCAGGCGCCAGGCAATAAAGGTGAACACAAGAAGAAACATCAGCACCCAGACGCCAACCTTGACGCGGGTGTTTTGTGCAGGCTCTGCCATCCATTGCAGGTAATTGACCAGATCGCCAACGGCCTGGTCGTACTGCAGGGGTGTCATGGTGCCAGGGCTAACTTGTTGCCAGCCTTTGAAGACCGCGACCTTGTGGCCGTGGTCTTCCTTGTAGTCAAACAGCGGTTTGCGCTCGCCCGACATTTCCCACATCACATGCGGCATCGCCACATTGGGGAAAGCCAGGTTGTTCCAGCCGGTGGCCTTGGTGTCGTCGCGGTAATAGCTGCGCAGATAGGTGTACAGATAGTCAGCGCCCGTGCCGCCTGCGCCAGAGCGCGAACGGGCAATCACGGTCAGGTCAGGCGGGTTGGCGCCAAACCATTCCTTGGCCTGCTTGGGGTCAATTGCGGCTTTCATGGTCTCGCCCACCTTGTCGGTGGCAAAGAGCAGGTTGTCCTTGATCTGCTGGTCCGTCAGCTGAATGTCCTTCAGGCGGTTGTAACGCATGAAGGCGGCCGAGTGACAGTTCAGGCAATAGTTGACGAACAGCTTGGCGCCGTTTTGCAAAGCGCCCATTTCATTGGTTTTATTGGGAGCCTTGTCCCATGCAATGCCTTCGCTTGCGGCGTAGACAGCATTGCTGCCCAGCACAAGCACAGCGGCCAAACCCAGAGCCCAGTGTTTCAGTGTCTTCATCATGTTCTAAATTCTCCAGCTCAGTGGGCAGCAAAAGTGACGCGGTCAGGCACTGGCTTGAAGGTACCCAAACGGCTCCACCACGGCATCAGCAGGAAGAAGCCGAAATAGAACAAGGTGCCGATTTGCGAAACGCGCTCGTTGATTGCCGATGGCGGTTTGATCCCGAGGTAGCCGAGCACCACGAAAACGATCACGAAAATGCCATAGAGGTATTTGTGCCAGTCAGGACGGTACCGGATTGACTTGACCGGGCTGTGGTCCAGCCATGGCAGGAAGAACAGGATGATGACCGCGCCGCCCATGACCACAACACCCCAGAACTTGGCGTCGATCATCAGCATGGCTGCAATGAGTACCACAGCACCACCCACAATCACGGCCTTGAAGAGCGTCGCGATTTTGGCTTTGAGCACACCCAGCACAGCACCGGCAAGCACGCACGCGATCAGCGCATACATCATCTGGTCGGTAATGGCCCGCAGCATCGAGTAGTACGGCGTGAAATACCAGACCGGTGCAATGTGCGAAGGCGTTTTCAGTGAATCAGCCGGGATGAAGTTGTTGTACTCCAGGAAATAACCGCCGGCTTCAGGCGCAAAGAAAATGATGGCCGAGAAAATCATCAAAAAGACGCTGACCGCAAAAATGTCGTGCACCGTGTAGTAAGGGTGAAAGGCGATGCCGTCCAGCGGCTTGCCAGTCGCATCCCTGTGCGCCTTGATTTCAACGCCGTCAGGGTTGTTGGAGCCGACTTCGTGCAGCGCGATCAAATGCGCCACGACCAGACCCAGCAGCACCAGGGGCACAGCGATAACGTGAAAAGCAAAGAAGCGGTTCAGCGTCGCGTCACCCACCACGTAGTCGCCGCGGATCAGCAGTGCCAGATCAGGGCCGATAAAAGGAATGGCAGCAAACAGGTTAACGATCACCTGAGCGCCCCAGTAGCTCATCTGGCCCCATGGCAGCAGGTAGCCCATGAAGGCCTCGGCCATCAGGCACAGGAAAATCGCGCAGCCGAAAATCCAGACCAGCTCACGCGGCTTGCGGTAGCTGCCATAAAGCAGGCCGCGGAACATGTGCAGGTAGACCACGACAAAGAAAGCGCTGGCGCCGGTGGAGTGCATGTAACGCACCAGCCAGCCCCATGGCACATCACGCATGATGTATTCGACCGAGCCGAATGCCAGTGCGGCGTCGGGCTTGTAATGCATGGTCAGGAAAATGCCGGTGACGATCTGGATCACCAGAACCAGCAGGGCCAGGGAGCCAAACACGTACCAGAAGTTGAAGTTTTTGGGCGCGTAGTACTCGGTCACGTGCTCTTTGAGGAGCTTGCTCGCGGGGAAGCGGTTGTCGACCCAGTTCATCAACTTGGTGCCGACGGGCGCATCGGGGGAAACTTCTTTGAAATCAGCCATAAGGGATCCTATTCGCTATTCGATGGGGGACTGGGCGGGCGCAAGGGCGCTGGCCCCGAGTCCGGCAAAGCTTCAGGCTTTTTTGTCCTCACCAATCAGCAGCTTGGCGTCTGAGAGGTACATGTGGGGCGGCACTTCGAGGTTGTCGGGCGCGGGTTTGTTTTTGTAAACGCGACCAGCGATGTCGAAGGTAGAACCATGGCAGGGGCAGAGGAAACCGCCAGCCCAGTCGTCCGGCAGCGAAGGCTGCGCGCCAGTCTGGAATTTTTCGGTTGGTGAGCATCCCAAATGCGAGCAGATGCCAACCGCCACAAAAAACTCCGGTTTGATGGAGCGGTTTTCGTTGCGAGCGTAGGCTGGGGTCAGTTCATCGGGTTTGCGCTCAGACTTGGGGTCGGCCAGCTGGGAGTCCAGCTTGGAGAGCCCGGCGAGTTGCTCTGGCGTGCGGCGCAAGATCCACACTGGCTTGCCACGCCACTCCACGGTTTGCATTTCACCGGGCTTCATGGCCGAAACATCGACCTCAACCGCGGCACCGGCCGCCTTGGCGCGCTCGGAGGGCTGAAAAGTGCTGACAAAAGGGACGGCAACTGCGGCTACGCCGGCACCGCCCGCGACACAAGTGGTCACTATCCAGTTTCTTTTGTCTTTATCAATCGGTGCACTCTGCGGCACGGTAACGCTTGCTTGGGTCATGGGTGTCCTACCGGAACATGGCTTGAAAACTTGAAATGGGGCTTGTCGGGGTCAACCCGGGATTGTAACGGAGCGAGAACAGCTTTTTCAAGGCTTGACACTGTATCCAACGGTCTGGCTGCGACAACCGGCAGCGGCTAATATGCACGGCAATCAAAGGAGCACGACATGGGCATGATTCAGGAATTCAGGGAGTTTGCGGTCAAGGGCAACGTGATTGATCTCGCCGTCGGCGTCATCATCGGCGCGGCCTTCGGGAAAATTGTCGACGCGGTGGTCAGTGACCTGATCATGCCGGTCGTTGGCATGGTGTTTGGCAAGCTCGATTTTTCAAGCCTGTACATCTTGCTGGGGAGCGTGCCCCCGGGTACCGACTTGTCGCTGGACGCCCTGCGCAAAGCTGGGGTTCCGGTGTTTGCCTACGGCCACTTCCTGACCGTGTTACTCAATTTCGTAATTCTGGCCTTCATCATTTTCTTGATGGTCAAGCAGATCAACCGGCTCAAGCGTAACCATGCAGAACCTGCCGCAGCGCCCGCCACGCCGGAAGATGTGTTGCTGCTCCGTGAGATTCGGGACAACCTGAGGAAGTAGGCCCCCCGTGGCGCTCACTTCGTGTAGCGGCCTCTCCCCTGAGGGACGGCGCCTGCCGACTGGCAAAGCCAGACCGGCGGCCCCCGCTTGCCAAGACGACGGGCCGGTTTTCAGCCCACCAATTGCCGGGCCATGCGAATTGCCGCTATCAGGCTGGATGCATCGGCCACACCCTTGCCCGCAATATCAAATGCCGTCCCGTGATCAGGGCTGGTGCGCACCAAAGGCAGGCCAAGCGTGACATTGACGCCCTGCTCAACGCCCAGGTATTTGACTGGTATGAGCCCCTGGTCGTGGTACATCGCCACCACCACATCAAATTCGCCGGTTTGCCCATCGGCCGCTCTGGCCCGCATGAACACGGTGTCCGGCGCGTAGGGACCGCTTACGTCCATGCCCTCCTTGCGGGCTGCCTCGATGGCAGGCGCAATGACGTCCAGCTCTTCCCGTCCGAACAAACCGCCCTCACCCGCATGCGGGTTCAAACCGGCCACAGCCATGCGTGGCGAGCTGCCCGTTGTCGTGCGCACGCACTGGTGCGTGATGCGCAAGGTCGCAAGAAGGTTTTCAAACGTCACTGCATCAATGGCCTCGCGCAATGACATGTGAATACTCACCAACACGGTCTTCAGCTCGTCATTGGCCAGCATCATGCGCACCGGCAGTCCGGAGATTGGCTTACCCACAAAAGCGGCAGCCTCAGCCTGCAACAGTTCGGTGTGGCCCGGAAAGCGCGAAAACGCCGGCCCGGCCGCGGCCATTGCTTCTTTGTGAATGGGCGCGGTGACCATGGCTGCGACATCGCCCGCCAGCGCCGCGCGGGCCGCCCAGACAATGCAGTCTGCTGCGGCTTTACCAGCCAAAGCGTTGATTTGCCCATAAAGGACGGGCGCTGACAGCTCACATTTTTGTAGCACCGGAATGCTGCGAGGCGGCGCCGCCTGCCACTCGCTGATCGAGGTAAGTTCAACCACCGGCAGGGTAACGGCTGCGTGGCCCGTTACCAACTGGGCCGCTCGTCGCAAGGTGGCCACGTCGCCGACCACAACACAGCCCGTCAAATCATCCGGCGCAAGCACAAACGCCTTGGCAATGATCTCCGGGCCTATGCCCGCCGGGTCGCCCATGGTGATGGCGATTGGTTTTCTCATGGGAAACCCGCGTTTTGGGGTTGCGGGCGATTCAAGGCTTCACCTTGATGCCTGAACACCCCATAATGATTTGAAGCACCGCCGCAGACACCGCTTGTCCCCGCAAGGGGAGGCACATGTCGGTCGGGCAGCGGGCAAGCCGGATGGAGGAAAGCTAAAGCATGCATTCTGTCGGTATTTTCGCGCAAACGCCGACGCTGGCCATGGTCCCGCCTGCTGCGCCATGAACGCTGCCGAAATCATCATCTGGAGTGCTGCGGTAGGCTCCATGGGACTGGTGGTTGTGCTGGCCGCGGCGGAAGCCCTCTACAGTCGCAGCCTTGCCAGTGTGCAAAGTCTGATTTACCTCGGCATGTACTGGCTTTTCTTCGCCCTGATGTGCGGCTTGCCGTCAGTCCTGCTGCCCGCCGCCAGCGCACCCTGGATCTACATTGCGCAGGTGCTGATAGGGCCCTTGCGCAGCGCCATGGGTTTTTACGGCGGCAAACACTGGCTGGCCTCCAGCAGGCGTGACCGGCTGACGGACATCAGTTTTCGCGGCACAACCTGGCTGTGCGTGATCGGCGGGCCGCTGTGCCTCCTCCTCCCGACCGGCTTGCAACTGCAGGCGTCGGCCGCACTGACCATTTTCAGCGTGTGCGTGATGTTGTGGCTGACCGCGCGTGCGGCACAGCACGGCGACCGGATGGCCTGGGGCCTGACCATCGCCAGTGTGCTCACGCTGCCCTTGCAGATCGGTTTGTACTGGCTGATCCTGGATTACGGCACCCTGTCGGCACCGCTTCAAGCGGGCGTGGCGCTGATGGGATTGCTGAGCATCTCCTTGATAGCCGGTCTTTTATGGCTGCGCAACCACCACAGTCGGCAGATCCTTCGCAACCCTCACACCCGGCGCGACCCGGTAACCCATCTGTACGGCGGCGTCGCGATGGTGCAAAAGATTGTGCGGGCACAGCGTCGCCTGACGCGCACCCGGCGCGACGGCGCCTTGATGGCGGTGCAGTTGTTCGAGCCCGAACGGCTTCTGGCCCAGGTCGGCCACTACGGGCTCAACGATATTTACAGCCAACTGGCCAAACGCATGCTCAGGCACACCGGCGTCGTCAATCCAGCCGGGCGTTACTACGACCGATGTTTTATCGTATTGATTGAGACCCTGCATTCGCCGCGCTGGATACGCACATTGGGACTGCGCGTGGCCTCCAGCTTGCGCAAGCCGCTTGAGGTTACTTCGCTCAGCGGAGAACGCATCAAGATCAATGCCGACATCGGCGTCGGCCTGGTGCATTTGTCTGGCGCGGGCAAGGACGTGGACCAGCTGCTGCATGAGGTGCAGGCCGTGGCTGTTGCGTCACGCTCAATGCGCTCGCGCGCGGCGCTGCTCGATGAGATCACCCGCCAGGCCATTGCCGTAGAGCATGCCGAGCTTGGTGCCAGCTGGCACGCCATGCATACAGCGCGTACTCACCCCCCGCGCGCTCTTGAGCCCAGACGCCAGCGCCGGACAGCCGTCTGACAAGGCCCGGGCTTCAACCCGGGTTATCGATGTCGATGAACTCGTGGGCCAGGCCAAACTGAGCCGCCACATGCGCAGCAACGGCGGGCGCCCCATACCGCTCGGACGCGTGATGGCCACACGCAATAAACGCCACACCCATCTCACGGGCGTAGTGCGCCTGCGGCTCGGAAATTTCTCCGGTGATGAAGGCGTCCGCTCCGGCTTCAATCGCGGCTTCAAAATAATCCTGCGCGCCGCCGGTGCACCACGCTACGTTTTTAATAGCGCCTTTCGCCCGTCCTACAAGGACAACAGGCCGATTTAATACATTTCTGACGTGATCAGCCAGGTTTTCGGCACTTTCAAAGCCGTTTTCTGCTGCGTCACTACGGCTGCCCAGAAATCCCAGGTTGTTGTCTCCAAACAAGCGATCCGCCTTCAGCCCCAGCGTTAAACCCAGCTGCGCGTTGTTGCCCAGCTCAGGGTGCGCATCCAGCGGCAGATGGTAGGCATAGAGATTGATGTCATGCGCCAGCAGCAAGCCCAGGCGCTGCTTCATCCAGCCAGTAACACGGCCGTCCTGCCCTCGCCAGAACAAACCATGGTGCACAAAAATCGCGTCCGCCTGCGCAGCCACCGCCGCCTCAATCAGCGCCAGACTGGCCGTCACACCCGAGACGATTTTGCGGACATCGGCCTTTCCTTCGACCTGCAGGCCGTTGGGCCCGTAATCCTTGAAACGCTCGGGCTGCAGCAGCTGATCGAAGGCTGCGAGCAACAGTGCGCGGGGGGCGACCGGCGCAGACGCGTTCACGGCAGGAAACCTTCCACCGACAAATAACGTTCGCCGGTGTCGTAGTTGAATCCCAGCACCGTGCTGCCGGGTGCAATGTCGGGCAACTTCTGCGCGATGGCCGCCAGTGTTGCGCCTGATGAAATCCCCACGAGCAGACCCTCTTGCGCTGCGCTCCGACGCGCGTAATCTTTCGCCGCGTCACCCTCGACCTGAATCACGCCGTCAAGCAAATCCGTCTGCAGATTGGCTGGAATAAAACCAGCGCCAATGCCCTGGATGGGATGCGGCGAAGGTTTGCCGCCGCTGATGACAGGCGAGGCCGCCGGTTCAACCGCATAGACCTTGGTATTGGGGAATTTTGCTTTTAGCACCTGGGCCACGCCGCTTACGTGACCGCCGGTGCCAACGCCCGTGATCAGGACATCGACGCCCAGTGGGAAATCCGCCAGAATTTCCTCTGCGGTTGTACGCACATGCACTTCAATATTGGCGGGATTTTCAAATTGCTGCGGCATCCAGGCGCCGGGCGTTTGCGCCACTAGTTCCTTCGCCCTTGCAATCGCACCGTTCATGCCTTTTTCCCGCGGTGTCAGCTCAAAGGTGGCACCATAGGCCAGCATCAGACGGCGACGCTCAATGCTCATGCTGTCCGGCATCACCAACACCAACGGGTACCCTTTAACGGCTGCCACCATGGCCAGGCCTACGCCCGTGTTTCCGGAGGTCGGTTCGATGATGGTGCCGCCGGGCTTGAGCGCGCCTGATTTTTCTGCCGCTTCCACCATGCTCAACGCAATACGGTCCTTGATCGACCCCCCGGGGTTGCTGCGCTCTGACTTGATATAAATCTGGTGGGTCTGGCAGGCCGCGCCAAAAATCCGGTTCAAACGAATGTGGGGCGTGTTGCCGATGGTGGCGAGAACGCTGGTAGCTTTCATGGCGGTCCTTTTGGGTTGGCGGTATGGGGGCCTGCGCGAACGGGTTCGTTGGCGGCGCTGCAATCTTCCAAATTATCACGGTTCGCAAAGGCACGGCCGCAAGACAGGCCGGGGCCACGTGATGGGTATGGGAATTCGGTGAAAATCGGAGCATTCACTTTCGCCACGGCCTCATCCCCGTCCTCCCTGGAAATTTTCATGCGCAAATTCTGGCTTTTGTTCTCCCAAACCGTCACGGTGCTTCTGGCGGTTTTCTTTGTGGTGGCCACACTCAAACCGCAATGGCTGAACCGGCCCGGGCTCGGCAACTCAGTGGCCCTGATTGAAGCGCCCGCCAGCGGCGATGCCGGTGCGCCACCCCCAGCGGGCAGCTTTGCAGCAGCGGCCAAAGTGGCTTCGGCAGCCGTGGTCAGCATCAACACCAGCAAAGCCGCGGCGCGCAACCCGAACATGGATGACCCGTGGTTCCGTTTTTTCTTTGGCGACCAGGGTGGGCGCAGCGAGCCGCAAGTGGGCCTGGGCAGCGGCGTCATCGTCAGCCCCAATGGCTACATCCTGACCAACAACCATGTGGTGGAAGGCGCAGACGACATTGAGGTCATCCTCAACGACACCCGCAAGGCCAAAGCCAAAATCATTGGCACCGACCCTGAAACCGACCTCGCCATCCTGAAGATTGAGTTGGACAAATTGCCCATCATTGTTCTTGGCAGCTCGGACACGCTGCAGGTGGGCGACCCGGTGCTGGCCATTGGCAACCCCTTTGGTGTCGGGCAAACCGTGACCAGCGGCATTGTCAGCGCGCTCGGCCGCAACCAGTTGGGCATCAACACCTTTGAAAACTTCATCCAGACCGACGCGGCCATCAACCCTGGCAATTCAGGTGGCGCACTGGTGGACACACAAGGCCGGCTGCTGGGCATCAACACTGCCATTTACTCACGCTCGGGCGGCTCCATGGGCATTGGTTTTGCCATCCCCGTGTCGACTGGCAAACAGGTGCTGGAAAGCATCGTGAAGGACGGTCAAGTGACGCGCGGCTGGATTGGCGTGGAGCCACAAGATCTGGTGCCCGAGCTGGCAGAAACCTTTGGCATCAAGACTCGCACCGGTGTCATCATCACCGGCGTTCTGCAAAACGGCCCTGCGGCTCAGGCCGGCATTTTGCCTGGCGACGTGATCACGGAAGTGGCGGGGAAATCGGTGGGTACGGTGACCGAATTGCTGAGCGCGGTGGCCGGATTGAAACCCGGCGTTGCCGCGCCGCTAAGCGTGCTGCGCAAAGACAAAAAAACGGAGCTATCGGTAGTGCCCGGCACCCGCCAACGGCCGAAAATCCAGCGCTGAAGTCATGCAAGCCCGCTAAGGCTTGACGGCTTCGGCGTCTTCCGGCGCCTGGGTGTGCTTGATGAAAATCTTCGCGGCCCAGATCCCCACTTCGTACAGCAGGCACATCGGGATAGCCAGTGCCAGCTGGGACACCACATCCGGCGGCGTGACAATGGCAGCGATCACAAAAGCCAGCACGATGAAGTAGCCCCGAAAATCCTTTAGCTTCTGAATGCTGACGATGTTCATGCGGGCCAGCACTACCACCGCGATTGGCACCTCAAAGGCCATGCCAAACGCCAGAAACATGCTGAGCACAAAGCCGAGGTAGGCCTCGATATCCGGCGCCGCGACGATCGATTTCGGCGCAAAGCTTTGAATGAACTTGAAAACCTGGCCGAAGACAAAAAAGTAGCAAAAAGCCACGCCAATAAAAAACAGCAAGGTACTGGACACCACCAGCGGCATGACCAGTTTCTTTTCGTGGGTGTACAGGCCAGGCGCGACAAAAGCCCATACCTGGTAAAGCACTACGGGCAAGGCAAGCATGAAAGCTGCCATCAGCAAAATTTTCAGCGGCACCAGAAATGGCGAGATCACCGAGGTGGCAATCAACGATGCGCCTTTGGGCAGGGTGTCCACCAGCGGCGCGGCCAACAGATCAAACAGCAACGCCGGGCCGGGCCAGATGGCCAGCAAAATGGCGGCAACGCCAATCGCCGCCACGATGCGGATCATCCGGTCGCGCAGCTCTATCAGGTGCTGCACAAAAGGCTGCTCGGTACCCGCGAGTTCGTCGGGCTTGTCGGTATTGGGGTCGCTCATGGGGAAGATAGTCGCTGGAACGCCGGTACCGGCAAAACGGCACCCGGTTTAAACATGGCGCCCAGGCTGCGGGCGAAAACGTGCCACACGGGCCGCGCCGGACAGTGCCTTGGTACGCACACCAGACCGGGCTTTGTACCACTGCGGCCTGGCGCCGGTCTTGAGCCGCCAGTTCTTTTTGGGTCGTTTGTATTCGGGGAAAGTGATCATGCCGGGCAATTCGTCGGCAGATGCAGTCCCGGTAGTTTCGGCCCAGGATTTTTCGAAATCACTGGCATTGGTCTGGATGGTGTTTTCGACATCCCTCGCAGCGCCTTCAACGGACTCTTTCATTTTCTTGAGTTCGTCCAGCTCCATCGAGCGGCTGACTTCCTGCTTGACATCAGAAACATAACGCTGCGCCTTGCCCAGCAACATGCCCACCGTGCGGGCCACTCGCGGCAGTTTTTCAGGGCCGATCACAATCAGCGCAACAGCGCCGATCAGGGCAATCTTGGTCAGGCCGATGTCAATCACGGCAGTTCAGCTGGCGAGCAGTCCAGACGAAATACAGAACGGATCAAGACTTCTGCTTGGCTTCCACGTCAATCGTGGATTTGTCGGCGGCCTGCGCATGGCTGACCTGGCTGGCAGCGGCCGCAGCAGCGGCTTTTTCGTCAGCGCTCTGACCGCCATCTTTCATGCCGTCCTTGAAGCCCTTGACAGCGCCGCCGAGGTCGCCGCCCATGTTGCGGAGCTTCTTGGTGCCAAACACCATCACAACGATCAACAACACAATCAGCCAGTGCCAAATGGAAAATGAACCCATGTTTCTCTCCTAATCTGTAAATTTGCACAAAGTTGTGGTCATTCTAAAGGCCTGAAGCCCCAGACGGCCGGGGATGACCCGCATTGACCACCCTGCCGGCGTGCCTGCCTTATTTGCGGCGCACCATCGGACTTGCAAGCGGGCATTTACCCGCAGGCGGACATAAGAGCTTTTAGTAGTAGAGCGGTCGTAAAGGGGCTAACCCCTCAACCATGGCCGCGGCCCACCCATCACATGGATGTGCAAATGGTGCACTTCCTGCCCGCCCTCGGCACCGGTATTTGTAACGATACGAAAGCCACCTTCGGGGTAAGGCTTGCAGCCTTCGGCGAGTGCCAGTTTTGGCGCCAAGGCCATCATGCGGCCCAGCAGCGCCTCATGTTCCGGGCCCACCTGCGCCATAGACGCAACATGGGCCTTGGGAATCATCAAAAAGTGGACGGGCGCCCACGGATTGATGTCATGGAAGGCAAAAATTTCATCGTCCTCATAAACCTTGCGGCTCGGGATTTCGCCCGCTGCGATTTTGCAGAAAAGGCAGTTGTCGGAATCGGGATTGGGCGGGCTCATTTACAGGGCGTGGAAACGACGGGTTTACAAAACGAGAGACGAGTCCTTGGCGGGACGGTTGCCGTTAAAGCGCATCCAGCCGCGCAGGCAACGGTACAGGTACCAGAGCCAGACGATGCCATAGGCGATGGCTCCCGGGAGGAACAGCAGCAACCACAGCGGCGAGAGCACAACCAGCCAGATCAAAGTCCACCAGAAAGTCTGGATCATGTAGTTGTGGTGGTCGATGTACAGCGCATCAGATTCATCGGAGCGGCGCAGGTAGTTGACGATGAGTGCCACGACCGCAAAGATGCCGCCGCTAAACCACGCCAGGGTGTGCAGGGCGTACAGCACATGCATGACAGTCCGGTCCCCCGGGGTTTTGCTGTCGAATTCAGCGAGATCGGTTTGACTCATGCTCTTCCTTTTTTTGCTTGTGAATTTACTTGGGAGCCTATTTCTCGCCAGCTTCCCGAGCCTGGGCCTTGCGCAGCGCTTTTTCTTCAATGCCACTGGTGCCAGCGCGGCGCTCCAGCTCGGCAATCACGTCCGCGGGACTGAGCCCATAGTGCGCCAGGGCAATCATGCTGTGAAACCACAGATCAGCGACTTCGCCGACCAGCTTGGCAGGGTCACCGCCGTGGTCAAGGTCTTTGGCGGCCATGACGGTCTCCGTGGCTTCCTCACCGATTTTTTTCAGAAAGGCGTCCGGGCCTTTGTGCAGCAGGCGCGCGACGTAGCTGGTGTCCGGGTCGCCACCCATTGCGGGTTTGCGGCTCTCAATGGTTTGCGCCAGGCGCTGCAGGGAGTCACTGGATGTCATGGCTGTTGTCTATCTTATTTGTAGATGCTGGACGGGTCTTTCAAGACCGGCTCGGTCACCACCCACTGGCCGTCTTTGTAAAGACTGAAAAAGCAGCTGTGGCGCCCGGTGTGGCAAGCAATGCCCGGCTCATGGCCAAGTTGCGTCACCTTGAGCAAGATCACGTCGTTATCGCAGTCCAGCCGGATCTCATGCACGGTCTGCAAATGGCCTGACTCTTCGCCCTTGTGCCATAAACGCCCGCGCGATCGGCTGAAGTACACCGCCTGACCAAGCTCTGCCGTTTTTTGCAGCGCCTCACGGTTCATCCAGGCAAACATGAGAACGTCGCCGCTCGATGCCTCCTGCGCTATAACGGGAATCAGGCCTTTGTCGTCCCAACCAATGTCGTCTAACCATTTCATATTGCTTATTGTCTGTGGAATAGATGCACTCGCGCACGCTCGTGTTCACTATTAAATTTATAGCAATGAGCGCCCGCTGTTATTGGGCCAGAAGCCTATAAAGCTTGAGAGTTTCTACAGACGGACAGGAATACCGCGGCTTGCCATATGCTGCTTGGCTTGTTGCACCGTGTATTCCCCGTAGTGGAAGATGCTGGCCGCCAACACTGCATCGGCGCCGCCGAGCTGAATGCCGTCGGCCAGATGGTCCAGGTTGCCGACGCCGCCCGAAGCAATGACCGGCACGCTGACTGCGTCGGCGACAGCGCGTGTCAGCGCCAGATCAAACCCGGACTTGGTCCCGTCGCGGTCCATGCTGGTGAGCAAAATTTCTCCGGCGCCGCGCCGCGCCATTTCAGTCGCCCAAGCCACCGCGTCCAGCCCGGTGTTTTTGCGGCCGCCATGGCTGTAGACGTCCCAACCCGCTCCACGGGTTTTGGCGTCTTCTTCGCTGCGTCGCTTGGCATCAATCGCCACCACGATGCACTGCGCGCCGTATTTGGTGGAGGCGTCTTCAATCACCTGCGGATTGGCCAGCGCGGCGGAGTTGAAGCTGGTCTTGTCGGCACCGGCATTGAGCAAACGGCGCACATCTTCAACCGTGCGCACACCGCCGCCTACTGTCAGAGGGATAAATACCTGCGAAGCGACTGCTTCGATGATGTGCAGGATCAGGTCGCGCCCATCGCTGGTGGCGGTGATGTCCAGGAAGGTCAGTTCGTCGGCGCCCTGATCGTTGTAACGGGCGGCAATCTCAACCGGGTCCCCGGCATCGCGCAGTTCAACGAAATTAACACCCTTGACGACGCGGCCGCCGGTGACATCAAGGCAGGGAATGATTCTTTTCGCGAGCATATCAATGGCCCCCACGGTCGCTCACTGCGTGTAGCTCCCTGCCCCCCGAGGGGGCCGCTGCGCCTGCGGCCGGGCGAAGCCCGTTCCGCGGCCCCTGCTTGGTTGAAGAGGTGCCCTTAGCGGCAGCTGCGGTCATCCGTTCAGCTCGTCGGCCCGGGCTTGCGCCGCAGCAAAATCCAGATCGCCGCTGTAAATCGAGCGGCCGCAAATCACACCTTCAACGCCCTCTTCTTCCACCGCGCACAGGGCATCGATGTCAGCCATGTTGGACAGGCCACCCGAGGCGATGACAGGAATCGTCAGCGCCTGCGCGAGCTTGACGGTGGCTTCGATGTTGATGCCGGTGAGCATGCCGTCGCGGCCGATGTCGGTGTAGATGATGGATTCGACGCCGTAGTCCTGGAACTTTTTACCCAGATCAACCACTTCATGGCCGGTCATCTTGCTCCAGCCGTCGGTGGCAACTTTGCCGTCCTTGGCATCAAGCCCGACGATGATATGACCGCCGAAAGCGGTGCAGGCGTCCTGCAAAAACCCGGGGTTTTTCACAGCCGCAGTGCCGATGATGACGTAGCGCAGGCCCGAATCAAGGTAACGCTCAATCGTGTCCAGGTCACGGATGCCGCCGCCCAGTTGCACGTCGATCTCGCTGCCGACTTCAGCCAGGATCTTCTTGATGGCTGCCTCGTTTTTTGGCTTGCCGGCAAACGCGCCGTTGAGGTCCACCAGATGCAGACGGCGAGCCCCCTTGTCTACCCAGCTGCGCGCCATGGCGGCGGGGTCTTCGCTGAAGATGGTGGACTGATCCATGTCCCCCTGTTTGAGGCGCACGCAATGGCCGTCTTTCAAATCAATCGCGGGGATGAGCAACATGGGCAGTTAGGGGAGGCAGTGAGAGTGGGGGGGGGTAAAAGCCGGTCCGACGAAATCCGATGGGTGCAGGCAAAGGCAGTTCAGGGATTCCAGTGCAGGAAATTTCGGTACAGGGCCAGTCCGTGGTCAGCGCTTTTTTCGGGGTGAAATTGGGTAGCGAAAATATTATCGCGCGCAATGGCTGCCGTAAAGCGCCCGCCGTAATCGGCAAAACCCGCAGTGTGGCGCGCATCAGACGGACGGGCGTAGAAGCTGTGTACGAAGTAGAAATAAGCGCCATCGGGCACGCCTGCCCACAAGGCGTGGGGCGGCGCACCGTTCTGGATCACCTGATTCCAGCCCATTTGCGGCACCTTGTATCGGCTGCCGTCAGGCTGCATTTGACCGATGAGGTCAAACTTGACGACCTCGCCGGGGATCAACCCCAGGCCGGGTGTTCCGGTGCCAGGACCTTCCAGGCTGCGCTCCAGCAGCATCTGCATGCCCACACAGACGCCAAAAAGCGGTTTGTTGGCGGCGGCATGCAGCACGGCGTCCTGCAAGCCCGACTCGGCCAGCGAGCGCATGCAGTCGGGTATGGCGCCCTGCCCGGGAAGGACGACACGTTCTGCATCGAGCACCTCCTGCGCATTCGACGTAACGACAACCTCGTAGCCGCTGCCTGTGGCCACATGCTGAACCGCCTGGGATACCGAGCGCAGGTTGCCCGAGCCGTAGTCCACCACGGCTACTGTTTTGGATTTAGACATTTGCGCTCAAATCACTACTGTTTTGATAGCAAACTTTACCCGCAGCGCATGGGCAAATGGCCAAAAAAGCATCAAGCCCCTGCTCAAACCCGGGTGCAGGCATCTACAGGGAGCCTTTTGTCGACGGAATCACGCCCACAGAGCGGGGATCGATTTCCAGCGCCATGCGCAATGCACGGGCAAAGGCCTTGAACACGGTTTCGGCCTGGTGGTGGGCGTTGTCGCCCTTGAGGTTGTCGATGTGCAAGGTCACAAACGCGTGGTTTACAAAACCCTGAAAAAATTCATAGGCCAGCTGGCTGTCAAATGTGCCAATCATGCCGCTCTTGAAGGGCACATGCATCTCCAGCCCGGGCCGGCCCGAAAAATCAACCACCACGCGTGACAGCGCTTCGTCCAGCGGCACATAGGCGTGGCCGTAGCGGCGCAGGCCTTTTTTGTCGCCGATGGCCTGAGCCACGGCCTGCCCAAGGGTGATGCCCACGTCTTCCACGGTGTGATGGCCGTCGATGTGCAGGTCGCCCTTGGCCTGGATGTCCAGATCGATCAGGCCATGGCGGGCAATCTGGTCCAGCATGTGGTCAAAAAAGCCAATGCCGGTGGACAGATTGGCCTTGCCGGAACCGTCCAGGTTGAGCTTGACGGTGATCTGGGTCTCGGCCGTGTTGCGCGAAACTTCGGCGGTTCGCGGAGCCAGGGTGGTGGGGGTAGTCATAGTGATTCTTTTAGTGCAGCCAGCATTTGCAGGTTTTCGTCAGCGGTGCCAACGGTGAGGCGCAAACAATTGGCCAGCAATGGATGCATTTTAGAAACGTTTTTGATGAGCACGCCGCGCGAACGCATGCCCTCAAAGGTTTTGGCTGCGTCGGACACCCTCACCAGGATCATGTTGGCGTCGCTTTTCCAGGTTTTGACACCCGTCATGCCGCCAAGCGCTTCAAAAACAATAGCACGCTGCGCCCGCAGCTCCTGGGCTTGCCCCGCAAAAACATCTGAGTGTTCGAGCGCAAACAGCGCGCACTCGTAGTTGAGCACACTGATGTTGTAGGGCGGGCGCACCTTGTCCACCTCGGCAATCAGCGCCTTCGGCCCGATCATGTAGCCCAGGCGCACGCCAGCCAGGCCGAACTTGCTCATGGTGCGCATCAGCAGCACATGACCGTGTCTGGCGATACGGTCGATATAGCTCTTGCTGGAAAACGGTTGGTAGGCTTCGTCAAAAACCACCAGGCCGGGTGCCGCCTCAACAATTTTCTCGATCACCGCGTCGTCCCACAGATTGGCGGTCGGATTGTTGGGGTAAGCAATGTAGATTATGGAGGGCTGATGCTCGGCAATGGCTGCCAGCATGGCGGCTTCGTCGAGCTCGAAATCCGCCGTCAAAGGCACACCGATGAACTTCAGGCCCTGCAACTGTGCACTCATGCCGTACATCACAAAGCCGGGCAGTGGCGACAGGATGGACGCATTTGGTACATCACAGGCCATGGCCAACAGCGAAATCAACTCATCCGAGCCGTTACCAAGCATGATGTCAAAGCCTTCAGGCATCTGCGCGTAATCAGCCAACGCCTTGCGCAAGTCATTGACACGACCGTCGGGGTAACGGTTCAGGGCCACAGCGCCGAGCCGCTGCCCCAGATGGGCTTGCAAGGCAGCGGGCAAGCGGTGCGGATTTTCCATCGCGTCGAGCTTCACCATGCCGACCGAATCCTGAATCGCGTAGGCGTGCATGGACTGCACGTCTTGCCGGATCAGCTTCTTGAGATCACGTTCGCCTGCGCTCATTTTTTCATTCTCATTTCTGCAGCCTGGGCATGCGCCTGCAGGCCTTCGCCATACGCCAGTTCTGCCGCAATCTTGCCCAGCGTCTGCGCCCCGGCCTCGCTCACCTCGATGATGCTGCTGCGCTTCTGAAAGTCGTACACACCCAGCGGGCTGGAAAAACGCGCCGTGCCGCTGGTGGGCAACACGTGATTCGGGCCGGCGCAGTAGTCACCCAGCGATTCACTGGTGTAGGCACCGAGAAAAATGGCACCGGCATGCACAAGCAGCGGCTCCCAGCGATGCGGGTCGCGGCTGGAAACTTCCAGATGCTCGGGCGCAATGCGGTTGCTGATGGCGCAGGCCTCTTCCATGCTGCGGGTGTGGATCAGCGCCCCGCGGCCATTGAGTGACTTGGCGATGATCTCCGCACGCGGCATGGACGGCAGCAGGCGGTTGATGGCTTCCTGAACAGCGTCAATGTACGCGGCATCCGGGCACAACAAAATGCTTTGCGCCAGTTCGTCATGCTCGGCTTGACTGAACAAGTCCATGGCCACCCAGTCGGGTGGCGTGGTGCCATCAGCGAGCACCAGTATTTCGCTCGGGCCGGCAATCATGTCGATCCCAACCGAGCCAAAAACGCGCTTCTTGGCGCTGGCCACATAGGCGTTGCCAGGGCCGGTGATTTTGTCGACCTTGGGCACGGTTTGCGTGCCGAAAGCCAGCGCAGCCACGGCCTGCGCGCCTCCGATGGTGAATGCACGTGTGACGCCGGCCACGTAGGCTGCAGCCAACACAAGCTCATTGCGCTCGCCTTTGCTGGAGGCCGCCTGCTCACCCGAACCACCCGTGGCGACGCTGCCGCGCACAGGCGTGGGCACCACCATGATGATTTCTTTCACCCCGGCCACGTGGGCTGGGATGGCGTTCATCAACAGGCTGGAGGGGTAGGCAGCCTTGCCGCCGGGAACGTAAATGCCCACGCGATCCAGGGGCGTGACTTTTTGGCCCAGCAGGGTGCCGTCTTCGTCGCGGTAGCTCCAGCTTTCGCCGGATGCCTTCTTCTGCGCCTCGTGGTAGGTGCGCACCCGCACCGCAGCCGCCTGCAGGGCCTCGCGCTGGGCAGCGGGAATGGCATCGAACGCGGCCTTGAAATCTGCCTGCGTCAATTCCAACCCCGCCATCGCAGCGGCTGACAAGCCATCAAACCGCGCGGTGTACTCCAGCACCGCGGCGTCCCCTCGCTTTTGCACGTCGGCCAGGATGTCGGCCACGCGCTGCTCGATCGCCGCGTCAGTATCCGCAGCCCAATGCAGCCGGGCTTGAAACTCTGCCTCAAAAGTGCTGCTGGCCGTTGAAATCCGGGCGGGCGTAGCTACAAACTTCATAGCATCCTCAGGCGGACTTGCCAATGGCTGAGGCAAAAGCGTCGATTATGTTGCGCAAAGGCGCCTGCTTGAGCTTGAGCGCCACCTGATTCACCACAAGGTGAGAGCTGATGTCCATGATGCGTTCGACCTCGACCAGCTGGTTTGCCTTGAGTGTGTTGCCGCTGCTGACCAAGTCGACGATCGCGTCGGCCAGGCCAGTCAGGGGCGCCAGCTCCATGCTGCCGTACAGCTTGATCAGGTCCATGTGCACGCCCTTGGTGGCGAAGAAATCACGCGCAATGCTGACGAACTTGGTGGCGACTTTCAGGCGTGAGCCCTGCTTGACTGCCGCTTCGTAGTCAAAGCCGGCCCGCACCGCCACACTCATGCGGCACTTGGCAATTTGCAGGTCCAGCGGCTGGTACAGCCCCTGGCCACCATGCTCGATCAGCGTGTCCTTGCCCGTCACACCAATGTCGGCGCCGCCGTACTGCACATAGGTCGGCACATCGGTGGCGCGTACCAACACCACACGCACATCAGCACGGTTGGTTGACAGGATGAGCTTGCGCGATTTTTCCGGGTCTTCGAGCACCTCGATACCGGCGGCTTCGAGCAGCGGCAGGGTTTCGTCGAAGATGCGTCCCTTGGACAAAGCAAGCGTGATCACGATTGCAACTCCCGGCTGACGAGGGTCATCATGATTTGATCCGTTCGATATCCGCACCAATCGCTCTGAGCTTGGCTTCCATCTGGTCATAGCCGCGGTCCAGGTGATAAATGCGTTCGATCGTTGTTTCACCTTCGGCGACCAAGCCGGCAATCACCAGGCTGGCGGAAGCCCGCAAGTCGGTTGCCATCACAGTCGCACCAGAGAGTTTTTCAACCCCCTCCATAACCGCAAACTTCCCGTCAATTTCTATCTTTGCACCCAGGCGAACCATTTCGTTAACGTGCATAAACCGGTTCTCAAAAATCGTTTCGGTCACTTTGGCCGATCCCTCGGCAATTGAATTGAGCGCCATGAACTGGGCCTGCATGTCGGTCGGGAACCCGGGATATTCCGTGGTGCGAAATGACTGGGCCTGCATGCGGCCGTTGGCCGCGATACGAATAAAACCGCTTCCCGAGGTAATAATGGCGCCCGCAGCAATCAGCAGTTCGATGACGGCGTCCAGGTGATCGGCGCGGCCGTGGCGCAGCACCACTTCACCACCTGTGGCTGCAACCGCGCAGAGAAACGTACCTGTTTCAATCCGGTCTGCCACCACCTGATGTGTGCAGCCATGCAAACTCTCCACACCCTGGATACGGATGCGCGCGGTGCCATGACCTTCAATCTTTGCACCCATCTTGATCAGCATTTCAGCCAGGTCACCGATTTCAGGCTCTTGCGCGGCGTTTTCCAGGATGGTTTCGCCTTCGGCAAGGCAGGCAGCCATCATGAAGTTTTCGGTGCCGGTGACGGTCACCATGTCTGTCGTGATGCTGCAACCCTTCAGCCGCCCACGCTTGCCGTCTGGCCCCTGGGGCAGCTTTGCGATCATGTAGCCGTGCTCGACCACAATCTCCGCCCCCATGGCCTGCATACCCTTGATGTGCTGATCAACAGGGCGCGAGCCGATGGCGCATCCGCCAGGCAGCGACACAGTTGCCTCGCCAAACCGCGCCAACAAGGGTCCCAACGCCAGCACCGAAGCGCGCATGGTTTTCACCAGCTCATACGGCGCTTCGGGTGAGCTTAGTGACCCGGCGTTGATGTGCACCGTCCCTGGCGTGGTTGCGCTGCGGTCCGCAGTCACACCCATGTTGCGGATCAACTTGAGCATGGTGCTCACGTCTTGCAGGCCCGGTACATTTTCGAGCGTGACCGGGTCGGCGGTCAGCAAAGCGGCGCACAACTCAGGTAGAGCCGCATTTTTTGCACCTGAAATGTCAACGGTCCCGTTGAGCGGTTTGCCGCCCTTGATGCGAAGTTTGTCCATGTTCTTATTGTGCTTGGTTGACGGCCCATTCGGCCGGTGTGAATGTTTTCATGGACAGTGCGTGCACCTCGTCCGTATGCATGCGCCCGCCCAGCGTCGCGTACACACGTTGATGCCGCTGAATCAGTCGCTGCCCCTCAAAAAGCGAGGAGACGATGGTGGCATACCAGTGCCGGCCATCGCCGGTGAGCTCGATGTGTTCGCAGGGCAGGCCAGAGGCAATGATGGTTTGGAGTTCTTCGCTGGTCATATTTTTAAAGCGTGGGGGCCATGCAATTTCCCGCAGGGCCGCCCCAAGGAAAATGAGCCCCCTCGGGGGGCAGCGTATTACACAAAGTGAAAAGCGTGGGGGCCATATGTTCAGTGCCTGATTTTGTAGCCAATACGAAGCAAGTTCACGGCTAGGCCGCTGATCAACAACAAGGCCCCACCCACAATCGCCAAGCTAAGCCACGGCGACACATCGCTGACGCCGAAAAAGCCATACCTGAAGCCGTCGATCATGTAGAAAAACGGGTTGAAGCGGCTGATGGTCTGCCAGAACGGCGGCAAAGAGTGAATGGAGTAGAAAACCCCGCTCAGAAAAGTCATGGGCATGATGACAAAGTTCTGGAACGCTGCCATCTGGTCGAATTTTTCTGACCACAGCCCGGCAATCAGTCCCAACGCACCCAGAAGGCCCGCTCCGAGCACTGCGAACACCACAATCCACACCGGCGCCTCAAACGCGGGCTGACCAAAATAGACGGTGACCGCGAACACGCCGACGCCCACAAGCAATCCACGCGCAACCGACGAGCCCACATAAGCAAAAAACCAGTGCCAGTGCGACAAGGGGCTGAGCAGCACAAACACCAGGCTACCCATGATCTTGCTCTGGATGAGGGAAGAAGAGCTGTTTGCAAACGCGTTTTGCAACACGCTCATCATCACGAGGCCGGGCACCAGAAAAGCCGTGTAGCTGACCGTGCCGTAAACCTTGACCTGGTCTTGCAGGACATGGCCAAAAATCAGCATGTACATAACGGCGGTCAGGATGGGCGCCCCCACCGTCTGGAAACCAACTTTCCAGAAGCGCAGGACTTCCTTGTAGAAGAGCGTCTGCCAGCCAGTCATGCCTGAACTCCTGGTACTGTCCCGATTTTTTCGGCCATTACTTCCAGGAAAACGTCTTCAAGATCGGCTTTGCGGATTTCCACGTCCTCGGCGACCAACCCTGCTTCACGGATCGCGCTGAGGTACTGCTCGATCTCATGTGCGTTGTGGGCAGGTAGCTGGACAATTCGGCCTGTAATCCGGGCTTTGTCCGCTATCGCTTTGGGAAGTTCGCTATCAATTTTGAAGCGGAGGACATTCGATGAGGCTGCCTTGAGCAGTTCCGATGTTTGCGCCAGGGCGACCATTTTTCCCTGCTTGAGCATGGCGATGCGGCTGCACAATGCCTCGGCTTCTTCGAGGTAATGGGTGGTGAGCAGCACAGTGCTGCCCTGCTTGTTCAGGCGCGCAATAAATTGCCACAGAGTTTGACGCAATTCGACGTCTACCCCGGCCGTGGGTTCATCCAGCACAATGACCTGGGGTTTGTGCACCAGCGCCTGTGCCACCAGCACGCGGCGCTTCATGCCGCCAGACAACTGCCGCATGTTGGCATGCGCCTTGTCACTCAAACCCAGACTGGCCAGCAGCTCGTCAATCCAGTCGTCATTGTTTTTGACGCCGAAATACCCTGACTGGATACGCAGCGCCTCGCGCACTGTAAAAAAGGGGTCAAAAACCAGTTCCTGAGGGACCACGCCGAGTTTGCGGCGCGCAGTGGCGTAGTCGTCCCTCACATCGCTGCCATGGACCAGCACACGACCGCTGCTGGCGCGCGTGAGTCCCGCCAAAATGCTGATCAGGGTGGTTTTTCCGGCCCCGTTGGGCCCGAGCAAGCCGAAAAACTCTCCCGGCTGAATGTCAAAACTCACTTCATCGAGTGCCTTGACGCCTGCATCGGAGGGGCCGCGCTTGCTATGGTATTTTTTGGAAACGGACTGGAAGGAAATAGCAGGCATGAGCCCGCTATTTTAAGGGGTCAAGCTGTGGCTCGCCCGCAAGGCGCCATAGAAGGACTTTGCGTCCATCGCAGCGATCAGGCGTTTGCGGGCAATAAAGGCTCTATGCCGTACATTCCAGCCAGTTGCCGCAGGCGTCCGTGAAGGTTTTTCACCGCGAAGGCCTTGCCCCTGGCCAAAACTTCCCGCCGACAAGCCAGCAACACTGCCAACGCGGACGAGTCGAAGTTTATGAGTGAACTTGCATCCACCACCACCGTACCGTCAGGCTCCCCGGCAATGGCCTCCTGGAGCGCCAGCATCGCTGGCGCTGCGAGGTTATGCGTGAGATCACCGGGCAACAGAACCATGGCTAAATTCTCAGGACTTCTTCTCGACGTTGGACTTGTTGCGCTGGGCCAGTGCGGCGATCAGCCCATCTACGCCCTTGGCTGAGATTTCCTGCGCGAACTGGGTGCGATATGTTTCGACCAGCCAGATGCCCAGCACGTTGAGATCATAGATTTTCCAGCCAGTGGGCGTTTTTTCCATCCGGTAGTCGAGCTGGATCGGGTCGCCACGACCAATGATCTCCGTACGCACTTGCACCTCTGTGTCTGCAGGCGATGCGCGCAGCGGTTTGACATTCACGGTCTGGTCTTTCACCTGGGACAAGGCTCCGGAATAGGTTCGCACCAGCAAAGTCTTGAATTCGTCCTGCAAGCGCTTTTGCTGCTCCGGCGTTGCCTGGCGCCAGTTACGGCCTACGGCAGCGGCCGTCATGCGGGTGAAGTTCACGTGGGGCATGACCTTGCCGTCCACCAGTGCAATGATCTTCGTCGCGTCACCAGACTGGATGGACTTGTCAGCCTTGATGCTGTCGAGGACTTCACTCGATGTGCGCTTGATCAGCGCATCAGGCGCTTCATCAGCCGCGCGCACGGTAAAACTGGTGGCCAGCAGTGCCAGTGTCAGCGAGGCGCCTACAACATGGCTAAAAATTCGACGGTTCATGATTTTCCTTCAGAGGGGTACAAATGCCTGCCATCGGTGCATGCAATACACATACCGGCGGAAGACATTCATTGGACGACAGTTTTACGCCTCAGTTCACCTCGCCGGGTGAAGTTTTCGGCGGGTCTTGTAAATGTTCTTTACTTGGCGGGGGGGGTTGCCGGCGCTTCGGGTAGGTCGTAGCGCTCCTCGGCCTCAGGTTTGTCGCCTTTAGCAATGCTATTGCCGTTGGCATCCAGTACGGCACCCCGCCGCTGCAAGTACGAATCCCGGGTAAAACTGTACTTGTCCAGAGCCGCCTGTTCCAGTACATCGCCGGCTCGCAGCACGGTCGCCCGCTGGTCAACACCGCGAAGAACGGCGAGAGAATTGCGGGTTCGGATATGGTCCAGTTGCATCACCAAATCGCCCTTGGCGTCCACTACCAGCGCGGAGGCATCGCGAACAGTTGACGGACCCAAAATCGGCAATACGAGGTAAGGACCGGTTTCTACCCCCCAACGACCCAGCGTTTTTCCAAAATCCTGGCGATTTCGCTCAAGCCCCATTTCGCTTGCCACATCCAGCACCCCACCCATACCAAAAAGGGTGTTGACGCCTACGCGCATCAAGCTCTCATTCGCTTCCAGCGGCTTGAGCTGGAACACGCTGTTAAAAAACGACCAGACATCCGACAGGTTTCCGAAAAAGTTGTTGACACCCGTACGCACAGGAGACGGAACTACGCCCTGGTAAGCCTTGGCCACCGGCTTGACGATGGCCTCATCCAACCCGTCATTGAATCGGGACACGCTTCGGTTGAATGGTTCAAAAGGATCCCGGGGGTTGGGCCCCGTTGCGCATCCTTGCAACATGGCAAGGACCAGCAAGCCGGCCCACAGGCCGGACCGTTTCATTGAGATACTTGTTGTTTTCATTTCTTGTCGCTCGTTCCTGCCGGTGGGGCAGTCGTGGGGGCTGCCGTCGTATCCGCCGCTTTGCTATATAAAAATTGGCTGATAAGGTTTTCCAGCACCACGGCCGATTGTGTCTGCTTGATCACATCGCCCGCCGCCAGATTTTTCTCGTCAGCTCCGGCTTCAACACCGATATATTGCTCGCCCAGCAGACCGCTCGTGAGTATTTTTAGCGAGCTGTCCTTTGGAAACAAATAGCGGCTTTCCATTGCCAGATTAACACTTGCTTGGTAACTTTTGTCATCAAAGGTAATATTTTCTACCCTGCCAACCACAACCCCTGCGCTTTTGACGGCTGCGCGGGGTTTTAAACCCCCAATATTGTCAAATTTCGCGATGACGGGATAAGAAGTTGCGAAATTCAAGCTCAGCAAATTGGCGGACTTCAGGGCCAGAAACAGAACCGCAGCGGCACCAGCCAGCACAAAAAGGCCAACCCAGAGGTCATTTTTAGAGCGTTGCATGTGGATTCCCAGGACGACACCGGCCTGAACGAACGCCGGCCAGTGTGTAAGCAGCTAATTTTCGCATTGAAAAGGAGGATATTTTTCGTGACATAAATCACACGCTAAACATGAGGGCTGTGAGAACAAAGTCCAGCGCAAGGACGGCCAACGAGGCGAGCACGACTGTACGGGTGGTGGCGCGAGCCACACCTTCCGGCGTCGCCTGTGCCTCAAAACCCTGAAACAGGGCAACAAAAGTCACGGTAACGCCAAACACAAAGCTTTTCACGACGCCGTTGCCGACGTCCCGCCAGACGTCCACACCGGACTGCATCTGGCTCCAGAAAGCGCCGGCGTCGACGCCAATCATGAGGACGCCGACAACCCAGCCCCCGATGATGCCCACCGCACTGAAAACCGCAGCCAGCAGGGGCATGGCAATCACACCGCCCCAGAATCGGGGAGCAAGAATGCGGCGCACGGGATCAACCGCCATCATTTCCATGGCCGAGAGTTGCTCGCCGGCTTTCATAAGGCCAATTTCCGCTGTCAGGGCGGTACCGGCCCGACCGGCAAACAACAGTGCGGTGACTACCGGGCCCAACTCACGGACCAGACTCAGGGCTACCAGCAAACCCAGCGCCTCGGACGAGCCATAACGCTGCAGCGCGTAGTAGCTTTGCAGACCCAGCACAAAACCGACAAACAGCCCGGACACGGTGATGATGGCCAGGGAATAGTTGCCCAGAAAGAAAATCTGGTCGCGGATCAGACCAAAACGACGAAAAGCGGGCCCGGTTAACGCCAGAAGTCGAAACATCAGACGGGCGCCATAACCCATCTCCGCAAGTTTGCTGCGCGTGGCAAATCCGAGGTCTGACACCAGATCTCCGAGTGCAAATTTGCTCATAACCGCCGCCCTTTGCCGCCATGCTGTTGTCCGAAATCATCCGCAACAGCAGGACCGGGGTAATGAAACTCCACCGGCCCTTCCGCAAGGGCATTGACGAACTGGTGCACCAGCGGATCGGTGGAGTGACGCACCTCATCAGGCGTACCCTGCGCAGCAATGCCGCCATTGGCCAGGATGACGACCTTGTCGGCAATCCGGAAGGTTTCCTCCAGATCATGCGACACCACGATGCTGGTGATGCCCAGGGTGTCGTTGAGCTGGCGTATCAGTTTCGCGGCAGTGCCGAGAGATATCGGGTCCAGCCCGGCAAACGGCTCGTCATACATGATGAGTTCCGGGTCCAGAACAATCGCGCGGGCCAAAGCCACGCGCCTGGCCATGCCCCCTGAAATTTCACTGGGCATCAGCGCCTGCGCGCCGCGCAGCCCGACCGCGTTGAGCTTCATCAAAACGATGTCGCGGATCAATTCTTCGTTCAGAGTGGTGTGTTCGCGCAAAGGGAAAGCGACGTTGTCAAACACACTCAAATCGGTAAACAGGGCGCCGAACTGAAAGAGCATACCCATACGCCGGCGCGCCGCATACATGGCGTTCAGGTCAAACCGGGAGACATCTTGTCCGTCAAACAGAACCTCGCCGCTTCCGGTTTTCTGCTGGCCGCCAATGAGCCGCAACACCGTGGTTTTTCCGCCGCCGGAAGCCCCCATCAAGGCGGTGACCTTGCCACGCGGCACGGACAGGGTGACCTTGTTCAAAATCACGCGATCGCCTCTGGCACCTGGGTAGGCGAAGGTCACATCTTTGAATTCAACAAGGGAGGGCGCGCGATCAGGCATGGGGAGAAAGAAAAAAGCCGGCCGAGAATGCCGACTTTGATTGCAATTGCCCAATGATAAGGGGTTTGCCTGAGACGCGTGGGTTCTGCCCCCCGCAAGGCAACAAACCGCCTGATTTCCGACGTTTAAATGCAAAAAGGCCAGTTAGCCCATTCAGTACGGGCGCAACTAGCTATGATTTATATAGCAACCATCGGATGTCTCGATGCTTCGCGCGTTAGCGAGGCAGGTCGCTGTAGCCCATCAGAAACTCGTCCACAGACCGCGCCGCTTGACGACCCTCACGAATCGCCCAGACGACGAGAGACTGGCCGCGGCGGATATCACCTGCTGCGAAGACTTTGGGCACGTTGGTTGCATAACCGCCGATGAAGTCGGTTGTTGCCTTGGCGTTACCCCGGGCGTCCTTGTCGATTCCAAAAGCTTCCAGTACTGCGGAAACGGGCGACACAAAACCCATGGCCAGCAACACCAGATCGGCCTTGAGGGTCTGCTCCGAGCCGGCGACCTCCTGCATCTTGCCGTCTTTCCATTCGACACGCACTGTCTTCAAGCCCGTGACCTTGCCGCCCTCGCCCATCAGCTCTTTGGTGGAGATTGCAAATTCGCGCTCGCAACCCTCTTCGTGCGAGGATGATGTGCGCAGCTTGATGGGCCAGTAAGGCCAGGTCATCGGGCGGTTTTCTTCTTCGGGGGGCTGCGGCATCAGCTCAAACTGCGTGACGCTGGCTGCGCCGTGGCGGTTGCTGGTGCCCACACAGTCGGAGCCGGTGTCGCCCCCGCCGATGACGATCACGTGTTTGCCGTCTGCGCGCAACTGGTTCTTGAGCTTGTCGCCGGCATTGACCTTGTTTTGTTGTGGCAAAAATTCCATGGCGAAATGGATGCCGGCAAGGTCACGGCCGGGCACCGGCAAGTCACGCGACTGCTCGGCTCCGCCGGTCAGCAGCACAGCGTCGAAGTCTTTTTGCAGTTGCTCAGGCGTGATGGTTTCCTTGGCCCAATTCGTGACTTTGGAATCCTTGCCAAGCGCGTCTTTGGAGGCACCAACCATGACGCCAGTGCGGAAGGTCACCCCTTCGGCCTCCATCTGCTGGACCCGGCGATCGATATGTATCTTCTCCATCTTGAAGTCTGGAATTCCATAGCGCAACAGGCCGCCCACGCGGTCGTTTTTCTCAAACAGGGTCACATCGTGACCGACGCGGGCCAGCTGCTGGGCAGCCGCCATGCCGGCCGGGCCCGAGCCGACCACCGCTACTTTTTTGCCGGTCTTGTGCTGCGGCGGTTGCGGCTTGACCCAGCCCTCAGCCCAAGCACGATCGATGATGGCGTGTTCGATGGACTTGATGCCCACCGCTTCGTCATTGACGTTCAGTGTGCAGGCTGCCTCACACGGCGCTGGGCAAATGCGGCCGGTAAACTCCGGAAAATTGTTGGTGCTGTGCAGCGTGTCGATGGCGCTTTTCCAGTCAGCGCGAAACACCATGTCGTTGAAGTCCGGAATGATGTTGTTGACCGGGCAGCCGCTGTTGCAAAACGGCGTGCCGCAGTCCATGCAGCGGGCGGCCTGCTTGTTGGCCTGCGCATCGTCAAGGCCGATGACAAACTCTTTGTAATTTTTCAGGCGCTCGGGCACGGGCTTGTAGCCCTCCTCTATGCGCTCGTATTCCATGAAACCGGTGACTTTTCCCATGAGGCTACTCCAGATACTTCTTGTTTAAGCTGCGGCTTTGGCTGCTTTTGCGCCAGCCGCCTTGCCTGCCGTTTTAGCAGGGGTGCCAATGGCCAATTTCTTCGCAGCCATCTCACCTAGCGCACGCTTGTATTCCATCGGGAACACCTTGACGAACTTGCCGCGCGCGTCCGCCCAGTTGTCCAGCAACTCACGGGCGCGCTTGCTGCCGGTCCAGCGGTTGTGGTCTTCCAGCAGCTTCTTGAGTTGCGCCTCGTCGGTCTTGCCGCCGTGCCAGAGTCCGTGCTCGGCTCCCGCCTCTTGCTGCGCAGCCGGCTGGACATTCTCAAGCGACACCATGGCTGTGTTGCAGCGTTTTCCGAACTGGCCGTCTTCGTCATAAACATAAGCCACGCCGCCACTCATGCCCGCCGCAAAATTCCGGCCGGTTTTGCCAAGCACCACAACCGTGCCGCCGGTCATGTACTCGCAACCATGGTCGCCTGTGCCTTCGACGACTGCCGTAGCGCCCGACAGGCGCACCGCAAATCGCTCGCCGGCGACACCGCTGAAGAAGGCCTCGCCCGTTGTGGCGCCGTAAAGCACGGTATTGCCCACGATGGTGTTTTTCACAGCCTCACCGCGGAAATCGATGCTCGGTCGTACCACAATACGACCACCTGACAAGCCCTTGCCCGTGTAGTCATTGGCGTCGCCAATCAGGTACATGGTGATGCCTTTGGCCAGGAAAGCGCCAAACGATTGCCCGCCCGTGCCTTCAAGCTGGATGCGCAAGGTGTCGTCTGGCAAACCTTCTGGATGACGCCGCGTCAGTTCGCCCGACAACATGGCACCCACGGTTCGGTTGACGTTGCGAGCCACTTCGATGAACTGGACTTTTTCGCCTTTTTCCAGCGCGGCTTTGGATTTTTCGATCAGGCGCACATCCAGCGCTTTCTCCAGCGCATGGTCCTGCTCCATGACATGCAACCGAGCCACATCCGCGGGCACATTCGGCTGATAAAACAGACGACCGAAATCAAGACCGCTGGCTTTCCAGTGCTCAATACCTTTTTGCGTGTCCAGCAGATCAGCGCGACCAATCAATTCATCAAACTTCCGCACGCCCAGTTGAGCCATGAGTTGACGGGCTTCTTCGGCCACGAAGAAGAAATAGTTGACGACATGTTCTGGCTTGCCGCTGAATTTCTGACGCAGCACCGGGTCTTGTGTTGCCACGCCCACCGGGCAAGTGTTGAGGTGGCATTTGCGCATCATGATGCAGCCTTCAACCACCAGCGGCGCAGTGGCAAAGCCGAACTCGTCCGCGCCCAGCAGTGCGCCGATCACAACGTCACGGCCGGTTTTCATCTGACCGTCGGCTTGCACGCGAATGCGGCCGCGCAGGCGATTGAGCACGAGGGTCTGCTGGGTTTCGGCCAGGCCGATCTCCCACGGCGAGCCTGCATGCTTGATCGACGACCAGGGCGAAGCGCCCGTGCCGCCGTCATGCCCGGCAATCACCACGTGGTCTGACTTGGCTTTCGCCACACCGGCAGCAATGGTGCCGACGCCGACCTCGCTGACCAGCTTGACGCTGATGCTGGCGCGCGGGTTCACGTTTTTCAGATCGTGAATCAGTTGCGCCAGATCCTCGATCGAATAAATATCGTGGTGCGGAGGCGGGGAAATCAGCCCCACGCCGGGGACGGAATAACGCAGCTGACCGATGTACTCGCTGACCTTGCCCCCAGGTAGCTGACCGCCTTCGCCTGGCTTGGCACCTTGCGCCATCTTGATCTGAATCTGGTCTGCCGACACCAGGTATTCGGCGGTAACGCCAAAACGCCCCGAAGCCACCTGCTTGATGCGGGAACGCAGCGAATCACCGTCCTGCAGCGGCAAATCGACCTCGACCACGCCTTCGCCGATCACGCTCTTGAGGGTTTCGCCCTGCCTGATCGGGATGCCCTTGAGTTCCTGGCGATAGCGGTTCGGATCTTCCCCGCCTTCACCCGTATTGCTCTTGCCGCCAATGCGGTTCATGGCAACGGCCAACGTGGCGTGTGCCTCTGTGCTGATGGAGCCCAACGACATGGCGCCGGTTGCAAAGCGTTTGACAATTTCCTTGGCCGACTCGACTTCATCAATCGGGATGGCTTTGGACGGATCAATTTTGAACTCGAACAGACCACGCAGCGTCATGTGGCGGCGGTTCTGGTCGTTGATCAGCTGCGCATATTCTTTATAGGTGTTCCAGTTGTTGGCACGTGTGGAATGCTGCAGCTTGGCAATCGCGTCAGGCGTCCACATGTGGTCTTCACCACGTACGCGCCAGGCGTATTCGCCGCCGGCGTCCAGCATGTGGGCCAGCACCGGGTCGCCGCTGAACGCGGCCTTGTGCATTCGCAAGGCCTCTTCGGCGATTTCGAACACGCCCATGCCTTCGACCTGGCTGGCAGTACCGGTGAAAAACTTGTCGATGGTCGCGCGGTTCAGGCCAATCGCCTCGAACAGCTGGGCGCCACAGTAGCTCATGTAGGTGGAGACACCCATCTTGGACATGATCTTGGACAGGCCCTTGCCGACCGCCTTGATGTAGTTGTAGACAGCCTTGTCGGTGCTCAAGTCACCCGGCAGGTTTTTCGACAGCTCGGCCAACGTTTCCATGGCGAGGTAGGGATGAACAGCTTCAGCGCCATAACCTGCCAACACGGCAAAGTGATGCACCTCGCGCGCCGAGCCTGTTTCAACCACAAGCCCCGCCGTGGTGCGCAGGCCTTCCTTCACGAGATGCTGGTGAACAGCCGACAGTGCCAGGAGCGCCGGAATGGCGATTTGTGTGGGGCTGATGGCACGGTCACTGACGATCAGGATGTTCTTGCCGCTCTTGATCGCGTCAACGGCTTCAGCACACAACGAAGCCAGTTTGGCCTCCACGCCTTCATGACCCCAGGACAAGGGGTAAGTGATGTCCAGCGTGTAGCTTCTGAACTTGCCCTGGGTGTGGGTCTCGATGTCCTGCAGCTTGAGCATGTCGGCAACCGTGAGCACCGGCTGACTGACCTCCAGCCGCATGGGCGGGTTGACCTGGTTGATGTCCAGCAAATTGGGTTTGGGCCCGATAAAGGACACCAGCGACATCACAATCGCCTCGCGAATCGGGTCGATGGGCGGGTTGGTCACCTGGGCAAACAACTGCTTGAAGTAGTTGTAAAGCGACTTGTTTTTGTTGGACAGCACAGCCAGCGGGCTGTCGTTACCCATGGAGCCAGTGCCCTCCTCGCCGTTAACAGCCATCGGCGACATCAAGAACTTGATGTCTTCCTGGGTGTAGCCAAAGGCCTGCTGGCGGTCCAGCAGCGAAGGCGATTCGGTCAGGCCCGAGCTGGAAGACGAGGTAGCGCTTGCTTCGTCCGAACCCATCTTCTGCCCATCGGTCGGTGCGGGCACGGTAGCGGCCCGCACATCGTCGAGGCGAATGCGCAGGTTTTCAATCCACTGTTTGTAGGGCTTGCTGTGGGCGAGCGTCGCCTTGATCTCTTCGTCATCCACCATGCGGCCTTGCTCCAGATCGATCAGGAACATCTTGCCGGGTTGCAGGCGCCACTTGCGCACGATTTTGTTTTCAGGGATTGGCAGTACCCCGGACTCAGACGCCATGATGACCAGATCGTCATCCGTCACGCAGTAGCGCGAGGGGCGCAGGCCATTGCGGTCCAGCGTTGCGCCAATCTGGCGGCCATCGGTGAACACAATGGAAGCCGGACCGTCCCATGGCTCCAGCATGGCGGCGTGGTACTCATAAAACGCCTTCCGACGCTCATCCATGGTGGTGTGCTGCTCCCACGGTTCGGGAATCATCATCATCACCGCCTGGCTGATCGGGTAGCCGGCCATGGTCAGCAGTTCGAGGCAGTTGTCGAATGTTGCGGTGTCGGACTGGTCTGCAAAACTGATCGGGTACAACTTTTGCAGATCAGCACCGAGCACTGGCGAAGACATCACGCCTTCGCGCGCTTTCATCCAGTTGTAGTTGCCTTTGACCGTGTTGATCTCGCCATTGTGAGCGACATAACGATAGGGGTGAGCCAAGGGCCACTCGGGAAAGGTGTTCGTCGAAAAGCGCTGGTGGACCAAGCCCAGGGCGGACACGCAACGCGGGTCAGTCAGGTCCATGTAGTAAGTGCCGACCTGGTCAGCCAGCAGCAAACCTTTGTACACCACGGTACGGCTGGACATGCTGGGCACGTAATACTCTTTGCTGTGCGTGAGCTTCAATCGCTGGATCGCGGCGCTGGCCGTCTTGCGGATCACATATAGCTTGCGCTCCAGTGCGTCCTGAACGATCACATCATTGCCACGACCAATAAAAATCTGGCGCAGGATGGGTTCTTTTGTGCGCACTGTCGGCGACATCGGCATGTCGCGGTTCACCGGCACATCGCGCCAGCCCAGCAAAACTTGCCCTTCGACACGGACTGCGCGCTCGAGAGCCTGCTCGCAGGCCAGCCGCGAGGCGTGCTCTTTCGGCAAGAAAACCATGCCGACACCGTACTCTCCGGGAGGAGGAAGGCTGACGCCCTGCTTGGCCATTTCTTCGCGATACAGCGCGTCGGGCAGCTGGATCAGGATGCCCGCGCCGTCGCCCATCAATTTATCCGCGCCAACTGCGCCGCGGTGATCTAGGTTTTCGAGAATCTTCAAGCCCTGCTGCACGATGGCGTGGCTTTTGTGACCTTTGATATGGGCGACAAAACCAACGCCGCAAGCGTCATGCTCATTGGCGGGGCTGTACAAGCCGTTTTGTTCGAAATGTTTGATTTCAGCAGCCGTGGTCATGGCGCACTCCTGGTCAGAGGCAGAACATCACCCACTGCTCTGCCAAGTTTCATTTTTGTCGCGGGGACATCGAGCATAAAACAGTGCAACAACAATGCCAAGAAAACTAAATGGGGTCAGATTCCAATTAATTGAACGTAACTCCAGCGTTGATTAAATTAGGGACATGTTGAATCCGATTGAATCATCCAATATGTAGCTCACGCACAAGCTATCTAAGGCCGTTTACCGATCGGTCGACCTGGCCGTACTTCGGCGACGCGGCGAGTGGTATGTTTTTGCAGCTCAGCCACAAAATCGTCACTACCCAATGCCCAGCCACTCATGACCGACTCTGTCAGCGTCTTTTGCAGGGTGGCTGACACCCCGCCATTCACCATTTCGGCGTAGGCCGCTTCACGCGCGAAGGGCGTGTTTCCCAGCGTCCAATAGAGCGGATGCGGCGTCACCAGCTTGTCGGTGCGCAAGCCGATGTAACTGCAGTGACTGGACCAGGAATACTCACGCGCCTCGGCAACAAGGCCCGCCCTTACAGGATTCAGATCCAGATAAGCCATGCAGGCGAGCAGGTAGGTTTCCGTCTGGATAAGAGTCGAGCGATAACGCCCTTCCCACAGGGTACCCGTGCGGGCCTGGGAGTCGTTGAAATAGCGGACATAGCGCCGGCCGACGGCCTGCATCAGCCGGGGCACAGAATCCGCAGCCTCGGGCGTAAGCAAAAGATGAAAGTGGTTGCTCATGAGCACATAAGCATGCAGGGCCACGCCGAATTTTCGGGTGTTTTCTTCCAGCAACCCCAGAAGCAGCTGATAGTCCGCCGTGGTTGCGAAAATGGCCTGCCGATTGTTTCCACGCTGAATCACATGGTGCGGATAGCCGGGAAGTGTCAGTCGGGGTAAGCGAGCCATGAGTTACGCCTGGAAGGCGGCCCATGATATATGGAATCCGACCCCAATTTCATGTCAGGGGGCAAGACGCGGACGGTGTTGCATCCCGTCCCGCTTACCAGGTGAAAGCGTCAGCGAACCACCTTGCCGTCAGGCGTGATGGTGACCAGGTCAATCAGCCGCACCGATTCGTACTTCTTGGCACGCAAATTCACGCGGAAGCCGCCGACGTCGTAGTCCGTCATGGATTCAAACGCTTTTTGCAGGCCGGACCGATCGACCCTACCGCCGCCTGCTGCACTGCGGCGGACGCCTTCCGCAAAAGTTCGCGCCGCGATATAGCCTTCGACACTTTCGTAGCTCGGGCTCTGATCGGTCAAGTTCACAGCATCAAGGTATTCCTTGATGATGGGAGTGCCCGCGCTTCGTGGCGAAGGGACGACCTGGGAGATCACCACGCCGCCGATTTCCTTGCCCAAGGCAGTGAACAGTGGATCGATCCCGACCACTGAAAAGTTCAGAAACTGCCCTGCAAAGCCTGTTTTACGCATCGCCCGAATGAAGGCGGCTGAAGTATTGAACAGGCTAACCTGAATAATTGCCTGCGGCTGGGCTTTGACCAGCGTTGCGACGGCAGCATCGACCTTGGCGCTGTTCACGGGCGCAAACGCACTGGCAACGATGGGAGGACGCTTGAGGTCTACAAGCGCCTGATTAACGGCGGCCAGGCCGGCACGACCCATGGCGTCATCCTCGGCGAAGACAGCAATGCGGTCCTGATTGAGCGTCGCGCAATGTCGCGCCATTTTGTAAGCCTCGTCAGCAAGAGCGGGACGGACGTGGAATACATTGCTCAGGGCTGCATCGCGGAGCGTATCGGACGCAGCAAAGGGGGCGAAGAATAGAGTATTGCTGGCTTTGGCGGCGGCAAATGCAGCATCGCAACTGGCCGTGCCGACAAAACCAAACAGTGCATCCACACCCTCGTCCACCAATTGCTTGGCGTTTGCGGCAGCTTTGGTTGGGTTGTAGCCATCGTCCAGCGCCTTCACCTCGATCTTGTGACCGGCCGCACCATTTTTGGCGTTGATCGCATCAAAGTACAGCTTGGCCCCGTTGAGATAGGCAAGACCGATCTGGTCGGCAGCTCCAGTCAGAGGAACGGATTGCCCAACGACCAGTTTGCGCGGACCTTTGGCCGCCTGGGCAAATACCGCGGGATTGGCGAGGACGGCTGCTGTCGTCAATCCGCTGGCCAGAATTTCACGTCGATTTAGTTTCATGACACACCTCTTGAAGATTCACATGCGTCAAGCACGATTAATGCCTGCACTGCAGGATTCATCATTCGTAACAAATTGAACGCCTGACTGCAGAATAGTCCTTGCGGGTCAAAAATGCTAGGCCAGTAAATGCTAACGCGTCATAAGGCTATGCAACCGGCAACCGGCAACTAGCAGGGTAAACCCCACATCCCAGCACTGCGACCTCCCTAATCGAGAGACGTACCGAGCTGCGGCTTACAGAGGAAATACCACCCGTCCGTGCAATCGTTCGTGCTCTTTGGAGGCGAACCGGTCCGTCATGCCGGCGATATAGTCCGCCACAACACGCTCGGGTTTGGGAAGGCGGTCCGGGCTGGTGCCCGACTCGATTTCGAACCTGTCGAAACGGGCGGTATGCGCCTCGGGCATTTGCGCAGGGTCAGCCATGTAAGCTGCGAAGAGATCGCGAACGATTTGTTGAGCGGTTTGCGTTGTTTCTGCCACTTGCGGGTGGCGATAAAGGTTCTGAAGGAGGAATTTCTTCAGACGTGCGGATCTGGCGGCCATGTCAGCGCTGAACCCCACGAGCGGCCGGCAATGCCGGACTGCCTCGACACTGCGAGGAGCCGCATCACGGACGGATTCGCGTGTTGCTTCCATCACATCGTAGACCTGCGCACTCAACATGCGGCGTATGGCCTCAAACAACAGCCGCCGGCTGGGAAGACCGGGGTGCTGAGCGAGCGCCTCGCGTCGGTAGTAATCAAACAAATCGACCTCTTCCAGCTGGTCCAGCGTCAACAGGCCAGAGCGAACGCCGTCGTCGATATCGTGCGCGTTGTAGGCAATCTCATCTGCCAGATTGGTCAACTGGGCTTCGAGGCTGGGCTGGGTGGCCACTGCTGAAGTTGCAGGACCCGCCGATGCCAGGAAGCGTCGCGCCACGCCGCCTGGTTCCATCGCCTCAATACGCCGGGCGTTGCGACGCGAACAATGCTTGAGAATGCCCTCGCGCGTCTCGAATGACAGGTTCAGGCCATCGAACTCCGGGTAGCGCTCCTCCAGCATGTCCACCACCCGCAAGCTCTGCAGGTTGTGCTCGAAGCCAGCGCTATCCGGGTTGTGAGCTTTCAGACAACTGTTCAATGCATCCTGCCCGGCATGACCGAACGGCGTGTGGCCCAAGTCGTGTGCCAAGGCGATGGCTTCGACCAGGTCTTCGTTCAAATTCAACGTTCTGGCTATGGAACGGCCAAGCTGGGCAACCTCAAGCGAGTGTGTCAGGCGCGTCCGGAACAAATCTCCTTCGTGGTTCAGGAAGACTTGGGTCTTGTACACCAAACGCCGAAACGCAGTGGAGTGAACAATCCGGTCGCGATCCCGTTGAAAAGCAGAACGGGTCGGCGCAGGCACTTCGGGATGGCGTCGACCGCGCGATTGAGACGGGTCGCAAGCGTAGGAGGCGAGCATGTTCAAGTCTTAGGCATCAAATCGCCTTCTCGCCCTTTTATGACGGGCAAAGTTAGCTATTGTTTTTATAGCAATCACAGGCTGCCAGCTTGACCGCAACATGCGTCAATCACGCTGCGCACCATCGCGTCGGGCGCGCTACGCACAGAAGCTCGGCCCGGCAAATCAATCACTACAAACTTGATTTCACCAGCCTCTGCCTTTTTGTCGACGCGCATCAGGTCCAGGTAGCGACCCGCGTTGTCGGAAGTCGACAGAATGGGGCCCACGACCGGAAGGCCGGCGCGCCCAATCAAGGTGCGAAGCCGGACAACAAAGTTAGCATCAACCAGACCCAGGGCCTGCGACAGGCGGGCAGCCATCACCATGCCACAACCCACACCTTCGCCATGCAACCATTCGCCATAGCCCAGGCCCGACTCAATGGCATGCCCAAAGGTGTGCCCGAAATTCAGAATAGCCCGTAGCCCCGCCTCCCGTTCGTCCTCACCAACGACCGCGGCTTTGATTTCACAGCTGCGACGGACGGCATGCGCCAGCGCGGCGCGATCACGCCGCAACAAAGCGTCAATATTCGCCTCGATCCAATCGAGAAAGCCCATGTCTGCGATGGGCCCGTACTTGATGATTTCCGCGAGCCCGGCGCTCAACTCACGCGGCGGCAAGGTTGTGAGGACATCCAGATCACAGATGACCCGCTGCGGTTGATAAAACGCCCCCACCATGTTTTTCCCAAGAGGGTGGTTGATAGCCGTCTTGCCACCCACTGATGAGTCCACCTGAGCCAGCAAGGTGGTGGGTACCTGCACAAACGGGACCCCGCGCATGTAACAAGCGGCGGCGAAACCCGTCATATCGCCAACCACGCCTCCTCCAAGCGCGAAGAGCACGGTTTTGCGGTCGCAGCCGTTTTCAAGCAATGCGTCAAAGATCAATTGAAGATTGAGCCAGTCCTTGTGCACCTCGCCGTCGGGGAGGTTGACGAGCAACACCCGTTGGTAGTGCTTCTTCAGCGACTCCTGTAGCAGCGCAGCATAAAGAGGCGCTACCGTTAGGTTGGACACAATCAATGCGGTGTGAGCGGATGCAAGTCCGTCAAAAGTTGCTGGGTTGGCCAACAGGCCGCTACCGATAGAGATGGGATAGCTACGGTCACCAAGGGAAATGAATACCTGCTGAAGGTTCGTTGAGAGGGATGTTGGTTGCATGCTCCCAAGTGTAGAGGCTACGCTCTTTGCAGCATGTTGGCCAGCCACACGCACCTCGCAGTGCGGCCTTACAGCTGGGAAAACCGCCGCTTGGAAAGCTGCGCTCAGCCCTGCGTGGCTGGCACGATACCAGCCAGCTCCAGCTGCATCGCGACAGCGTTCACCAGACTCGCCACCGACGGACGACCCGTTTCCATCACAAATCTCGCGGTCTCGCGGTAGAGGGGGTCACGCAATGAATACAGTTCGCGCAGGCGCGCAAGCGGATCGGCGACCTGCAGCAATGGACGGTTCTGGTCATGCCGCAAGCGACGAAAGACTTCCTCGGGTGGAGAGTGCAGATAAACGGCGTGCGTGCGCTGCTTTAAGTGTTGGCGGTTGGCGGAGCGTAGCACTGCCCCACCGCCGGTTGACACAACACTTGGCGGGCCCAGAGTCAACTCATCAATGACTGCCTCTTCCAGGTCCCGAAAGGCTTCTTCGCCTTCGCGCTCGAAAAATTCGCGAATGGACAGGCCGATCCGATGCTCAATGACATGATCGGAATCGAGAAAGGCCCACCCGAGCCGTCGGGCGAGGTGGCGTCCTACCGAAGACTTTCCTGAGCCGGGGAGACCCACAAAGGCGACATGGGTAGGTGTAGTCAAAAGAAGCTGGCGCGTAGAAAAGAATCATCAGGGATAAAGGGCGGGTGCGGCGACGCAATCTAACCGTTGCGCCGAAGCTCTCGCCCAGAACGCTGCGCCTCCGCCTCAAGCTCCCCTCTGGCTCAACGCAAAGGCGCCCCATTCGAAATCATCTTCGGAGAAATGAAAACCAGAAGCTCCGATTTATTAGCGGAACGTGTGCGGGTTTTGAACAAGTTGCCAATCGCTGGAATATCTCCGAGTAATGGGACCTTGGTCTCGTCCTCACGCTCGGTTTGCTCGAAAATGCCACCAATCACCACTGTTCCGCCGTTCTCAACAAGAACCTGCGTCTGAATATGCTTGGTATCAATCGCAAAACCGTTGGTAGTCGACCGACCCACGCTGTCTTTGTTCACGTCAACGCTCAGGATGATGTTGCCTTCAGGCGTGATTTGCGGAGTTACTTCCAACTTCAAATTAGCCTTCCGGAAGGCAATCGAGGTTGCACCACTGGAGGTGGCTTGCTGATACGGGAGTTCGGTACCCTGCTCGATCAAGGCTTTAACTTGGTCGGCCGTGACGATTCTAGGGCTGGACACGATCTTTCCTTTGCCGTCGGCTTCCATTGCCGAAATTTCGAGATTCAATAGCCGCGTCAGGGAAGAGTTGAAGAGTGAAACGGCAAAAGTGGCGGCTTGGAAGCCGTTCTGACCTGCGCCCGGCAAATTAACAAAATTTCCCGCGGTGGTTCCGAAATTGCGCCCCATTACGGGAGGGTCGGTTGGAGAAAAGTTAGGCGATATGTAGGTGGGGCCAAACTGCGAGTTTCGGTCTCCATTCACTGTGATTGGAAACCCACCCAGCCTGACACCCAATGATTTGCCAAATGTATCCTGCGCCTCGACGATCCGAGCCTCAATCAAAACTTGCCGTACCGGAACATCAATCTTGGCGATGTAGCTCTGTACCTGCTCTAGCCGGGAGGGAATGTCAGTAACAAAGAGTTGATTGGTCCGCGCCTCGGCAATTACACTGCCTCGGTTGGACAAGATTCTGGCGCTGTTCGGTCCGGTGCCGCCTGCGGCAATCTGGGCACCTATTTCCGAGGCTTTTGCGTAGTTGATCTGGAAAGACTGAGTCCTTACAGATTCCAATGTTTGAATCGCATTGCGAGATTCCAAGTCCAGCTTGTCCTTCGCCGCAAGCTCATCCTTGGGCGCTATCAGTAACACGTTCCCAGTTTTGCGCATGCCCAGCCCCTTGGCCTGAAGGATGATGTCGAGCGCCTGATCCCAAGGAACATCTTTCAAGCGCAGAGTGACCGAGCCTGTTACGCTGTCTGACGTCACGATGTTGAAGTTGGTGAAATCGGCAATTACTTGCAATAGGGAACGCGTTTCAATATTCTGGAAGTTAAGAGAAAGTTTTTCCCCCGTATAGCCCGGACCTTGAGACAACTTGGACTCATCCACCTTTTGCTGCCGTACTTCCAGGACAAATTGATTGTCACTTTGGTAAGCGCTGTGCTCCCACAGTCCCTTGGGCTCCACCACCATGCGGACCTTATCTCCGAGCTGGGAAGTGGTGACGCTTTGAACGGGAGTGCCAAAATCGGCGACGTCCAGGCGGCGGCGCAAACCCTCAGGCAGCGCCGTTTTCAAAAATTCCACGACTAAAGTCTGCCCCTGCTGACGAATATCAACGCCCACCTGATTGTTGGCCAAATCAACCACGATACGGCCAGAGGTATCGGTACCGCGACGGAAATCAATATCCTTGAGCGGCAAGGTATCGCGATTGCGGTTTTCTGCAAAAACCGGAGCTGCAACAGCTGATGGCGCGGCAACGCTGACAGGATCCAGGGTGATTAGCAAGGATTTCCCCTGAATCTGCGCCGTATAGGCTGTGGAAGCCTTGAGGTTGAGAACCACCCTCGTTCGTTCGCCAGCCTGAACAACGTTGGCGGAACGAAGATTTCCCAGATTGAGTTCAACCGCAGACCGGCCCATGGAATTGCCGACCCCGGGAAAATCAAGTGCTATCCGCGCGGGCGATTGAATCTGAAAACCCGACGGCACGGCAGTCAGAGGTTCCGTCAAATCGATGCGGATGACCTCGGTCCCGCCTTGAACAGAGCCCGATACTGATTGAATGGCATTGGCGGTGCCTTGCGCCCAGACGGGTGTAGTCAGACAGGCGGCCAAACACATAATGCCGACCGCCATCCCGGACGAAATGCGCGCCGCCAAGGCGACGCGGGACGTTCCTGCGTATGCCGCTTCTGAATTCTTGATCATTTTGACCCCTCTTGTAGCTGTATTGCGGCGGGTCGCTCGATCCACTCGCCCGCGGCGTCTTGCACAATTTCGCGCAAAACCACCTCTGTTTCTGTAACTTTGGTGATACGGCCGTAGTTCTGACCGAGATAGTTGCCCACCCGCACCTGGTATAGCAAATTGTCAACGCGTACCAACGCTACCGGTTGGCCCATCTTGATGAGGCTGCCCACCATGGCAACCGCATCGAGCGGTTGTGCCTCAAGAGGCTCTTTGCGCCGCGCCAATTCAGGGGCGATCAACGCTGCATTGGCGGTCGCCTTATTCGATTCACGGTTCAACGCTTGCGCAAGTTTCTGGGGGCTGAAGGGTTCGAGCGCGGCTTCCTGCGTGTACGGTTGTGGGGAAAATTTTGTCGGTTCGGGCAATGGATCTACCTTTGGTTTGCTCATTGCGCGCTGCTCAGTCATCCATTGCTGCAGCTCATCCTGATCCGATGACCCGCACCCCACCAACATGCAAACCAAAACTGCCGGGATGAGCAAGCGGAATTCCATTTTTTGCCGTATCGAGCTCATTTTTTCGCCCCCTTATCGGTCGGGGCCGCCTTGCGCTGCAATATCACTTCTTCCGGATCCAGATAACGGAATGTCTTCGCCGTCGTCTCCATGGTCATCGTGCCATCCTTCACAGGAGCAATAACCAGATTGTTCAAGGTCACAATACGGGAAAGGTTGGCGATATCAGCAGCAAAAGCGCCTATGTCGTGGTAGCGGCCCGTGACTTTGATCGCAATAGGCAACTCTGCATAATATTCCTTTACGCTCACCTGACCCGGGCGAAAGAGCTCAAATTGGAGGCTACGCCCAAGTCCGGCTTGATTGATATCAGAAAGCAAGGCGGCCATTTCAGCCTTGCTCGGCAATTGTTTTTCCAACTGGGTTACATACTGTTGAACCTGCTCACGCTGTTTTTTTAAGGGCTCCAAGTTCACAGCCTGCGCAAGTTTTTTCTTGAAATCCTCACGTAACTGCACTTCTTTAGCCTGCTCCGCCTGAAGCTCCTCATCGGAGGAACTTAACCAGGAGAACCACAGGGCAGCAACCACCGCAACCGTCACGAACACACACAACACATAGCGAGGTAATGCTGGCCACGAGGGCGGGTCGTTGGGATTCAGTCCGACGAATTGCGCCTTGAACCCGTCCTTGAGCGCCGAAAAATCAATTTTTACTTTAGGAGTGTTTGCCATATTCGAACCTGTTTCAGAGCTTGGCAGATCCGGCGCTGGCTGGTGCGGAAGACGTGGGCGCGGGGCCGGTTCCCGTCGCGGCGGGAACGGGGCCGATCGGCACGGGCTTACCGACTCCTTGTGTAGCGTGTGCCCCGGAGCGCATCGACGAGTCCGCCTTTTGCACGTCGGTTGCGCGCTGCAAAGCAACCCTCATGGTGAAATTTGCAACCCGCCGCTGATCGCGCGCATTCAGCGCTACGGTTTTGGCCGTGATTTCAATCAGCTCTGGCTTCGTCAACCACCTGCTGTTGTTGCCCAAATTACGCAGCAATTCAGAAACCCGCTCATTGGATTGGGCCACGCCAGTCAGAAACACCGACTGGTTCTCATGCTTCATGCTGGTCACATAGACACCGTCAGGTAGCTGCTTGACAAGTTCATCAAGAAGATAGACCGGCAGATTGCGATTGCCCTGTAAATCCTCGACCGCTGTTTGCCTGGCGCGCAAAGCCGTGATCTCCTGCTGCAAACCGGCAATTTCCTTGATTTGATTTTCAAGACGCGTGATTTCAGTTTTGAGAAAGGTGTTTTTTCCTTGTTGCGCCGAAATCTGGGTTTGGTACCAGGAATACACCGCACCGCAGATCAGGCCGCCAATCAGGGCTGCAATGGCAAGAGAGACAAAAAACGCCTCGCGCCGCGCCTTGCGCGCCGCCTCACGGTGGGGAAGTAGATTGACCAGAATCACTGGAAAAACCTCCGCAAGGCCAGGCCGCAGGATGTCAAATAGGAAGACGCCTCGCGCTTGAGTTTTTTCTCCCTGATATTGCTTCCCAGGGTCATGCCCTCAAAGGGATTGGCAACCATACAGGCAAACGAGGTTTGCTGCGTGACAGCGTCGGTTAGACCGGGAAGCGCGGATGAGCCGCCTGCAAGCATCACGTGGTCAACCTTGTTATGCGGCGTGCTGGTAAAGAAGAACTGCAACGCACGGCCAATTTCCTGCGCCATGCTGTCCACAAAGGGCTTCAGAACGCTGGCTTCGTAGTCGTCAGGCAAATCTCCACTGCGCTTTTTGCTCTCAGCCTCTTCTGGCGAAAAGCCATACTGGCGGACGATCAACTGGGTCAACTGCGCGCCCCCAAAGGCCTGGTCCCGCTCATAGAGCACTTCGTCATTTTTGATGACCTGCATGCTGGTGGTGAGCGCACCCACTTCAAACAGGGCCACCATCGTATCCAGGCCCTTTTCAGGTAAGTGCTCAATCAACCGGGAAGTAGCGAGACGGGAAGCGTATGACTCCACATCGACCACCACTGGTTTCAGCCCGGCCGCCTCGGCCAGCCCCTGCCTGTCGTTCACCTTTTCCTTGCGGGACGCGGCGATCAACACTTCGACGTCACCAGCTGAGCTGGCGCTGGGGCCGACCACACAGAAGTCCAGGCTGACTTCGTCCAGGGAGAACGGTATGTACTGATTGGCCTCAGCCTCGACCTGAATTTCGAGCTCCTGCTCGGACAAACCGCCGGGGAGTATGATTTTTTTGGTGATGACAGCAGAGGCGGGTAAGGCCATGGCCACGTTTTTGGTGCGTGTTCCGCTTTTTTTGACGAGGCGACGCACAGCCTCGGCGACTTCGTCAAACTTTTCGACGTTTCCGTCAGTGATCCAGCCCCGCTCCAGTGGCTCAATGGCGCAGCAGTCCAGAACCAGATTTCCCGCCTTGTCACGGCTCAGCTCAACCAGTTTCACACTGGACGAACTGATGTCCAAACCCAGCAAAGCGGGTGATTGACGGTTAATTAAGGATCCCAAAGAGATCAAGACAGTCCCCAGACGACGGCTAATGTGTAGCCCTGCAAACTTAAGAAATCACTTGAATGCTATCAGTAAGATCGTTGTGTAACAAAGGATTTTTCGGTTTTGGCATATCATCACCGTTGCCAAAAGCAGACGCTTTGGGTTGCGCCGCCAACTCAATAAGCAGGCGCTGACCCACCATAAACTGCAAAATATGGTTATTTAAGCCATCTGGCCAGTCTTTCGCTTTTGGCAGTTTCCATAACGCCGGCGCGAACTTACGATGAACTCCATGCCGTCCAATCCCGCCTCGAACGCCGCCTCCTCGCTTACCCGCCGCATGCCGTGGCTGCCCGTCACCCTCAAGATCCTGGCATGGGGCCTGGGCCTGATGCTTGCCGGCTTCCTTTGTATCGTGATGACTGTGGCTGTCGCGCTGGCGGTTGCCTATCCCAACCTCCCGGACGTGTCCGACCTCCTGGACTATCGCCCCAAATTGCCCTTGCGTATTTATTCAGCAGACTCGGTGTTGATCGGCGAATTCGGGGAAGAGCGTCGTAACCTGACCCCGATACGGGAAATTCCCAAAGTAATGATAGATGCCGTGTTGGCTATTGAAGACGCGCGCTTTTTCTCACACGGTGGTGTTGACTACATCGGCGTGCTGCGCGCGGCGCTGGCCAACATGGGCCAGGCAAAGCGCCAGGGCGCGTCAACCATCACCATGCAGGTGGCGCGCAATGTTTATCTATCGGCCGAAAAAAGCTACACCCGAAAAATCTACGAGGTCCTTCTGACCTTCAAACTGGAGCACCTGCTCAGCAAAGACCAGATTCTTGAGATCTACATGAACCAGATCTTCCTGGGACAACGTGCTTATGGGTTTGCTGCTGCTTCAGAAGCCTACTTCGGCAAACCACTGAAGGACGTCACCATCGCTGAGGCTGCCATGTTGGCGGGCCTGCCCAAGGCCCCGTCTGCGTACAACCCCGTGAGCAATCCCAAACGCGCCAAGGCGCGACAGCTCTACATCATCGAGCGCATGGAAGACAACGGGTTCATCACGGCAGAGCAGGCCAAAACAGCCAAAGAGGAACAGCTGCGGGTCAAATCCGGTCCGGACGCTGGTCGCGTCCATGCTGAATTTGTAGCAGAAACGGTGCGTCAACTGGTTTTCAGCCAATATGGTGATGAGACCTACACACGTGGCCTCAATGTATTCACCACGCTCCGTGCTGCCGACCAACAAGTCGCCTACAGGGCGCTGCGCAAAGGCATCATGGACTACGAGAGACGCCAGATCTACCGGGGTCCTGAAAAATTCATTGAGCTGTCGAAAGACCCACAGGAAGTCGAGGAAGCCATTGATGACGCGCTGGCCGACAATCCCGACAACGACGATGTGATGTCAGCGGTCGTCCTGGAAGCCACGCCCAAGAAAATCGTGGCGATTCGCCAGAACAGTGAAACCATTGAGATCACCGGTGATGGCCTCAAGCCAGCGCAATCCGGCCTGTCCGAAAAAGCCGCGCCCAATATCAGAATCCGGCGCGGCGCCCTCATAAGGGTGACAAGGACACCCAAGGACACCTGGGAGATCACACAATTGCCGGAGGTCGAAGGAGCTTTTGTGGCTCTGGACCCCCGCAGCGGGGCAGTGCGGGCGCTGGTCGGCGGGTTTGACTACGAGAAAAACAAGTTCAACCACGTCACCCAGGCCTGGCGCCAGCCTGGCTCCAGCTTCAAACCCTTCATCTATTCAGCCGCACTTGAAAAGGGCTTCACCCCCGCCACCGTTGTCAACGACGCGCCGCTCTTTTTTGATGCCGGCGTCACCGGCGGACAACCCTGGGAGCCCAAAAACTACGACGGCAAATTCGATGGCCCCATGAATCTGCGCCGCGGTCTTGCCAAGTCGAAAAACATGATCTCCATCCGGGTCTTGCAGGCCGTGGGCGCCAAAAACGCACAGGAGTGGGTCACGCGATTTGGCTTTGACGCTGAAAAACACCCCGCTTATTTGACGATGGCTCTCGGTGCCGGCGCGGTGACCCCGCTGCAAATGGCCATCGGGTTCTCGGTGTTTGCCAATGGCGGGTACCGCGTCAATCCGTACCTGATCACCAAAATCACAGACCAAAAAGGCAAGGTTGTCATTGAAACTCCGGCGCCTGTTGTGGATGAATCGGTTCGCAGCGTGGACGCGCGCAATGCCTTCATCATGTCCAGCCTGTTGCAGGAGGTCACGCGCAGCGGAACTGCTGCCAAAGCACAGACCACCCTGAAGCGGACAGATCTTTACGGAAAAACCGGGACCACCAACGATTCGATTGACACCTGGTTTGCGGGGTACCAACCCACGCTGACCGCTGTCGTCTGGATGGGGTATGACTCGCCCAAGTCATTGGGTGACCGGGAAACAGGCGGTGGCTTGAGCCTGCCGGTCTGGATCAACTTTATGGACTACGCCCTCAAGGGTGTGCCGGTCTCGGAGTATTCAATTCCTGAGGGCATTGTCAACATGGGTGGCGAGTGGTTTTACACCGAATACGCTCGGGGCTCGGGTGTGAGCAGTGTGGGCCTGGGGGACAGGCCTGCCGCCGGCGGCCCCGAAAATTCACCTTCTGACCCTGCATTGCCGCCAGGGACGGCCATTCAAACTCCGCCGCCCAGCGAAGAGCGAAACCGGATTCTGGACCTTTTCAAGAATTAGGCGAGTTAAACAGCAGGGGCTGCTCAGCCTGCGCGCTTGCGCAACGGGACAGAGACGCGAAAAGTTCGCTGCTGTCCTTGGTGTTGAGCCATTGGCCATGCACAAATTTATAGTGAAAGCCGCCCGCTCTGGCGGCCATCCAAATTTCCTGCAAGGGTTTTTGCAGATTGATGATGATCTGGCTGCGGTTGGCAAAACTCATGGTGATCATGCCACCCGTTCTCTGGTTGTCGACGTCGGCATCGGTTTCATCGTTGATGCGGTCGCACGCGGCTTCAATGGCTGATAGTGCGGCTTCGGCGCGGTCCTGATACTCGAGGTCGGTCATTACAATCCCATTCATGTTTGCACGATTCAACATTCACTCTCAAATTTTAGGCCGGGCCGGCTCCTTATCCCGCTGGAATGGCCTTTCCACGCTCGCGGTGGCCCTGGGAGTGGCTGCATGCCTGAGTGCTTGCGGTCAACGCGGCCCCCTCTTTCTACCGCCTCCACCCAAGGCGTCCGCAGATGGTCAACCTGTGCCAAAACCAGTCAACCCCTCTTCCGCTTCAATCGCAAGTGATCTCCCGACACCTCCTCCAGCCGCCCCTTCTACCTCCTTTCCCCGATGAGCACCATGCTGACCAAAAATGAAGCTCTAAACGGTTTGCCGGGCGCTCCACACATTTCCTACCGTAACGAGGCGCTCCACCTGGAAGACGCCAGCCTGGGGGACCTGGCCAGGCAGTACGGCACACCGCTCTTTGTGTACTCCAGGGCTGCCATGCTGGCGGCACTGGCCGCGTATCAGGCCGGTTTTGCCGGGCGTAACGCGCAAATCTGCTACGCCATGAAGGCCAACTCTTCGCTTGGTGTCTTGCAGGTGTTTGCGCAAGCCGGCTGTGGTTTTGACATCGTTTCAGGTGGAGAACTTGAAAGGGTGCAGGCCGTAGGCGGGGACATGCGCAAGGTCATTTTTTCAGGCGTTGGCAAAACCCGCGCCGAGATGCGGCAAGCACTTGCAGCAGGCATCGGTTGCTTCAATGTGGAAAGTGAAGCCGAACTGGACGTGCTGTCTGATGTCGCGCTGGTTATGGGTCTTGTTGCGCCGGTGAGCATACGCGTCAACCCCAACGTGGATCCCAAAACGCATCCCTATATTTCTACAGGCCTGCAGGGCAACAAGTTCGGCGTAGCACATGAAGACGCACTGCGCATTTACCGGCATGCGGCTTCGCTGAAGGGATTGCGGGTCGTCGGCATTGACTGCCACATCGGTTCACAGATTACCGAGACCACCCCATACCTGGACGCCATGGACCGCATCCTCGACCTCGTAACTGACATCGAATCTGCGGGCATTGCCATCGAGCACATCGATTTCGGCGGTGGTCTTGGCATCAACTACAACCAGGACGCCCCGCCAGCTGCGGATGCGCTGTGGCTTGAGCTGCTGGCCAAACTGGATGCGCGCGGTTATGGCAACCGCAAATTGATGATCGAGCCCGGCCGTTCGCTGGTTGGCAATGCTGGGGTGTGCCTGACCGAGGTGTTGTATCTCAAGCCGGGCGAACAGAAAAACTTCTGCATCATCGACGCGGCAATGAATGACCTGCCGCGCCCGGCCATGTACCAGGCCTTTCATGCCATCGTACCGCTCGCGCCACGGGGCGACGTTCCGGAGTTGCTCTGCGACGTGGTGGGTCCTGTGTGTGAAAGCGGCGACTGGATTGGCCGCGACCGGAGGCTTGCGGTAAGCGCCGGCGACCATCTTGCCGTTTTGTCCGCAGGCGCCTACTGTATGAGCATGGCCAGTAACTACAACACCCGGGGCCGGGCCGCCGAGTTGTTGGTCGATGGTGCGAAGGTCCACTTGATTCGCGAGCGCGAGACAGCGGCGGACCAGATGAGGGCGGAAAAGCTTGTCTGCTAAGTGCTATAAATTAAATAGCAACTAGCGCCCGAAAGACAAGGGCAAACGCCTCTTTTTCTTTAAAACTTCGACGACACGCCAGCCCAGCAGCACAGCCAGAATGACGGCGTAGATCGCCACTTCTGCAAAGTCGTTCTTGCCTGACCGCATCCAGAAAAAGTGCAGCAAGCCCAAGCCTGCAATCACGTAGACCAGCTTGTGCAACATTTGCCAGCGTTTGGCGCCCATGGCTTTGACAGCGAGATTAAACGATGTCAAAGCCAGCGGTGTGAGCAACAGGAAGCCTGCAAACCCCACCAGGATGAACGGCCGCTTGATAATGTCTTTCACGATATCGCCCAGGTCAAAGCTCATGTCAAACCAGCTGTAACTCAGCAGGTGCAGCACAACGTAGAAATAGACAAACAGCCCCAGCATGCGCCGGAAGCGGGCCAGCGCAGACACGCCGGTCAAGACGCGAAGCGGGGTGATGGCCAAGGTCAGACACAGAAAACGCAGGGTCCAGTCTCCGCACGCACGAATCAGGTATTCGGCTGGATTGGCGCCGAGGTTGTTGGTGAGAGCCCCGTAGAACAACCATGCAAAGGGCAGGAGCGCCAGCACAAACAACACGGGTTTGGCTAGGGGGTGCATCAGCACCTTGTTGAAAGCGGCACTCATACGCCGCCGGGCTGTGTGCCCCTTTCTTTACCAGCCGGGGTCGCGGAACCGGCTTTGCCGGGCCGCAGGCGCAGCGCCCCCTCGGGGGGCAGCGCAGTACACGTAGTGACAAGCGTGGGGGCCATACTCATCAGAAGTTCTTCTTCAGGTCCATGCCAGCGTACAGCTGTCCGACTTGCGCCTCATACCCGTTGAACATCAGGGTTTTGCGCTTTTTCGCAAACAGTCCGTCTTCGCCAATGCGCCGCTCGGTCGCCTGGCTCCAGCGTGGGTGGTCCACCTCAGGGTTGACGTTGGAATAAAAGCCGTATTCGTTGGCAGCCGCCTTGTTCCACGCGGTGCGAGGCTCTTTGTCGGTGAAGCGAATCTTGACAATGCTTTTGCCGCTTTTGAACCCGTATTTCCATGGCACCACCAGACGCACGGGGGCGCCACTCTGGTTGGGCAAAACTTCGCCATACATGCCGAAGGTCAGCAAGGTCAAGGGGTTCATGGCTTCATCCATGCGCAGCGCCTCAACATAAGGCCACTCAAGCACACGCGAACCAACGAAAGGCATGGTCTTGGGATCAGCCTGGGTGATGAACTCTACGTATTTGGCGTTGCCCAGGGGCTCCACCTTTTTGATCAATTCAGCCATCGAATAACCCACCCAGGGAATCACCATCGACCAGCCTTCCACACAGCGCAAGCGGTAGATGCGTTCTTCCTGCGCGCTGAGTTTGATCAAGTCTTCGATGGCATAAGTTTTGGGTTGTTTGACCAAACCTTCCACTGCCACCGTCCATGGCTTGGTGATCAATGTGTGGGCGTTTTTGGCCGGGTCAGCCTTGTCTGTGCCGAACTCGTAGAAATTGTTGTAGGTGGTCACGTCCTTGTAGTCCGTGATTTTCTCCATGGTGACCGCGCCCGCAACACCCGACTTTGCGCCCGGCAGCGCAGCCAACTTGCCGGGCCTGGTCAAGCCTTGAGCCAGGGCTTCCCGGCCGGCCCAGCCTGCGACGGCTGCACCCGCAACTCCCGTGGCCATGAGCTTCATGAGCTCGCGGCGGTTTTGATAAACACCTTGGGACGTGATCTCGCTGGAGATCGGGTGAATGAAGCCGCTGTTGTCGGTTTTGATCAGCATGAGGAGCCCTTGTAAATTCGGATCAGTGATGAAGCTTAGTCTTTATACGCAGCGACTTCTTACAAGGATTCAAGCTGCGCTAAAGCGTTCCGTAACTATGCAGGCCGGACAGGAACATATTGACGCCCAAAAAGGCAAAGGTCGTGACCGCCAGGCCCACCAGCGCCCACCATGCCGCCACCGTACCGCGCAGGCCCTTCATGAGCCGCATGTGCAGCCAGGCCGCGTAATTGAGCCAGACAATCAGGGCCCAGGTTTCTTTGGGGTCCCAGCTCCAGTAGCCGCCCCAGGCCTCTGCAGCCCATAGAGCGCCCAGCACTGTGGCAATAGTGAAAAAGGCAAAGCCGACGGCAATCGCCTTGTACATCACGTCGTCGAGAACTTCTGATGCAGGAAGCCGGGCAGCAATGCGCTTGCGCCCGAGCAGGATGCCCGCAGCGATCAGTCCGGAGACCAGCAGATATCCAGCCCAGTAGTTGCCACCGCCGACATCCGCTGGTGACTTGCGGAAAACGATGGGCACAAAACACAACACCACACCAAGCATCCAAAGCGGCGTCAGTTTGTACCAGCGCGTCTCGGCCGCCTGCTGCTTGATCAAATAAGCCAGTGAGACCATGGCTGCCAGCGAGAACATGCCGTAACCAATGAAGTTGGCCGGTACGTGCAGCTTCATCCACCAGCTCTTCAACGCAGGTACCAAAGGCTGAATTTCATGCGCCTCGCGCACCACGGTGTACCAGAGCAAAAATCCCACCGCAGCACTGACCACCAGCATCACAAAGGCACCCATGGCGCGGGTGTTGTACTGTTCTTCAAAGTAAAGATAAAAAGCCGCCGTCATCCAGCAAAACAGCACGAACACTTCGTACAGGTTGCTGACGGGGATGTGGCCGACATCAGGACCAATCAAATAGCTTTCATACCAGCGCACCATGGTGCCGATCAACGCCATGCCTACTGCAACCCACGCGATTTTGGAACCAAGGGACTCCAGCGTGTCGCTTTGCCCCCTGCCGAACATGCCAAGCCAGTAAAACACCGTGCTCATGAAAAACAGCATGCTCATCCACAGGATGGCTGACTGGCTGGACAGGAAATACTTGAGCCAGAAGACGGTTTCGGCCCGCGCCAGATCACCCTGGTAGCTGGCAATACCCAGCAACGAGAAACCTGCCACCAGCAGCATCAGGACCCGTAGTGGCCGCCAGAACCAGCCCATGGCGATGGTGGCAGGAATGGTGCCAAGCAAGATGCCTTTTTCGTAGACGTCCATGAAAGCGCTGTACTGCACAAAGGCATACACGCCGCCAACCAGCACCACCAGCGCAAAAACCCAATCCAGAGCGTTGCGCTTTGCAAAATACCCTTGCTGCAGGTTGATGGTGGACGCGTCCGTGGTACGTGAGCTTAAGGTTGTGGTGTTCATGCGGGCACCTGTAAAAGTTTTGTTTTCAGCATTTCAAATTCCTTGCCGCCGTCCATGGTCTGGCGGTTGGTCGACATGGCCATGGTGGCCTGGCTGTTCACGGTTGATTCTGAACCGGTTTCGCCCGTAGGTGCCAGCCAGATCCACAGGCGTCGCTCACGTACGTAGAGCATCGCGAAGATGCCCAGAATCAGCAGGGCGCAGCCGAGATACACAATATTTTTTCCGGGTGTTCTCGCAACCTGGAACACACTGGCCTGCAGTTGCGTGAAGTCTTTGAGTTCAAACGCCATGGGCGCCGGGTAGTAGTGGGCATCGCTCAGTGACAACACGGCCTGCGCCATGAAGGCCTGGGTTTTTTCGTCCAGCGGCAGCGGCTTGAGACCACTCTGCTCACGCGTGAGTTGGGCCAACTCAAACAATACGCCGTTCAGGATGCGCACCAGCACTTCGCCAGCACGGTCACGCTCACCGGCTGGCACATTGGCTTCCATGAAGTCAGAAATGGCCTGCAGCCCCGCGAGCGACTTGCCCGGCGCAACTGGAGATGCCCCATCCGGGCCCGCAAACAAGGCCAGCGCCCGCGACGCAGAGGCCGCCAGTTGCTGCGCAAGGTCGGGCCGATCGGCAGCGATAGCCTGACGTACATAACGCTGAACTGCCTTGTCGCGCTGCGCCGGGTCCGCCAGCGCCCGCCTCATGCGCAGGAAACCTTCCATGCTACCTGCCTCGTCCGCAGGGATACGCAGGTACTGAAACGGGTCGGCCGGATTTTCGCGAACGCCCAGCAGGAACAGCGCAGGGCTACTCTCGGCCATGTCCATCTTGACCGGCAACATGTAGTTGTGGAACTCCCGCGCCTGGCCGGCCGCGTCGCGCAACTTGTAGGTCACGCTGGGGCCGACGTTACGCAACTCTTTTTTCTCTTTGGTTTTATTGGCCGCACCCATCCGCGAGTCAATGGCATTGCGCAAATCCACCTTGCGCACGTCCACACCGGTTCCGGCACCCAGCTTGCCGACTTCGCTGAAATTTTCGACGTTGATCACACGCAACGCGGTGTATTCCAGCGTCATCTTTTCGGCCGCTGCGCCCTGCCCGTTAGTCAAGCTGCTGGAGCCGCCAATCGTTCCCTGAATCTCGAACGACTTGCTTGACCCCTGCGCACCAACGGCCATCGGCACGGCCTTGAGCGTGACGCTCGATCCGCCGTCGTCAAAACTGGACTGATAAATCTCTATGCCCTTGTGCCGGGCTGGATGATTAACCTCCACCCGAGCCGGAATCTTCTCGCCAGTCTCCTTGTCGTGAATGACAATTTCACTGGCAAACAGCTTGGGCATGCCGGTTGAGTAGTACTCAACAATGAATTTTTTCAGTTCAACCGCAAATGGCAAATCCTGCAGCAACACACCGCCGGGCTGGTTCAGGATGGCGGTGCTGGACTGCGTGCCCTCGGCCACCAGCAGGTTGGCACGGAAGGTCGGGTTGCGCTCGTTCAGGCGGTGCTGGGCGGGCACATCGGCAATCAGCCCACCGCCGGCATAAATCGTTTTGTTGTTGAGCCACATCTGGGCGCGCACGATGAGGTCGCCGTCCAGCAGACCGCCCACGCAAACCAGCACGATGGCGCTGTGCGCAGCGATATAGCCCAGCTTGTTGGCAGCACCCGCCTTGGCTGCCACCATCCAGCCTGTCCCTGCCGGGGTGGTCCGCTGCTGGAGCTTGACCTTCCAGCCGCCCTGCACCAGCGTCTGCCCTATGCGCCGGGCCGCGGCTTCAGGCGCCTCGCCAAGCGCGCCGCCGGTGTGATGTGCGAAGGCCTTCAGGCTTTGTTCGCGGATGTTCTCCTTGACCTGATTCAACTCCGCAAGGATTTTTGGCGTGCTGCGGGCAATACAGAGCGAAGTGGAAATCACCAGAAAGGCCAGAATCAGCATGAACCACCACGCGCTGTACACCGTGTACAGATTGACCGCACCAAACACCTGAGCCCAGAACGGGCCAAACTGGTTGACGTAGTTGTTAAGCGGTTCCTGCTGTTTGAGTACCGTCCCGATCACCGCCGCAATACAGATGACCGTGAGCAGCGAGATGGAAAACCGCATCGACGACAGCAACTCCACCACCGAGCGAAGCGCGTGCGAGCCGGACCTGAGCCGGAGACCATGGGTGGAAACTGTCATGCGAGAATGGTGGTGACCAAAATGAACTGCAATAAAAAGGGCAGGCCTTTAAAAAAGACCTGCCCTGGTATGGAGTGTTTATTCCGGCTTGGGTTCAACGCAAACCGGCAATATAGTCGGCAACCGCGCGGATTTCGCGGTCGTTAAGCTTGGCGGCGACCTGATTCATCAACAGGTTGTTGTTACGGCCACCGTCGCGAAAGGCGGTCAATTGACCGGCGGTGTACTCGGCATGCTGGCCACCAAGGCGGGGGTACTGCGCAGGATTTCCAGCACCGGTGGGGTTATGGCAACCGGCGCAGGCAGGCACCTGACGGTCCGAAATGCCGCCACGATAAATGCTTTCGCCCAAGGTCACCAGCGCCTTGTCTTTGGCAAATCCAGGCTTGATTTTGTTCGTCGCCAGCCAGAACGAAACGTTTTTCATGTCGTCATCAGACAGGGTTGCGGCAATACCCTGCATGACGGGATTTTTACGCTTGCCGGACTTGTATTCCTGCAGCTGCTTGACCAGATATTCCGGATGCTGTTGAGACAGCTTGGGGTTGGCGGCAATAGCTGAATTACCTCCCACACCATGGCAGGCAACACACACCGCCTCGAAAGTCTTTGCACCTTTGACCGTGTCGGGTTTTGCGACATTGGCTGGAGCTGCCTCGCCCGCCGCTTGCGACATCGCAGGGACAGCAAGAAGTGCGGCGAACAAATAAGTTATCAACGAGGTGGAAACTGGCTTCATATCGGGGGTTTAATAGTTGTCTCTAAAGTGGATCTGGCAAATTTTGGCAAATCTGCACCTGCCTAAGCCGTTCAAAACCCAACGGGCTGCCAACTTAACGCAAAACTCCCAGATTTTACAATGGCTTGGGGGACAATCCCAAATATGAGCATATCTCCCCGATCCACCCCCATCAAAACGCAGAAGCCGAGCCACAAGCGTCCCATCCCCAAGGTGGC
>NZ_DASQZG010000009.1:0-226208 GCF_035638815.1 Polaromonas sp. | reverse complement strand
TGGCACCTCGATGTCGGCTCATCACATCCTGGGGCTGTAGCCGGTCCCAAGGGTATGGCTGTTCGCCATTTAAAGTGGTACGTGAGCTGGGTTTAAAACGTCGTGAGACAGTTTGGTCCCTATCTGCCGTGGGCGTTGGAAGTTTGAAGGGGGCTGCTCCTAGTACGAGAGGACCGGAGTGGACGAACCTCTGGTGTACCGGTTGTCACGCCAGTGGCATTGCCGGGTAGCTAAGTTCGGAAGAGATAACCGCTGAAAGCATCTAAGCGGGAAACTCGTTTCAAGATTAGATCTGCCGGGGCCTTGAGCCCCCTAAAGAGTCGTTCAAGACCAGGACGTTGATAGGTCAGGTGTGGAAGCGCAGTAATGCGTTAAGCTAACTGATACTAATTGCTCGTGCGACTTGACCCTATAACTTTGATTGATTTCGAAGTTGTTATGCCCAAGTGACGCATTCAAAAACTGTGCTCGCATGAGTGCAAGACATTAAATAAAAGCTGATTTGCTCTATGAATCCGATGGATTGTTCAACGAACAATTTGTCAAACAGTTATGCCTGATGACCATAGCAAGTTGGTACCACTCCTTCCCATCCCGAACAGGACAGTGAAACGACTTAGCGCCGATGATAGTGCGGATTCCCGTGTGAAAGTAGGACATTGTCAGGCTCTTACAGCAAGAAACGCCCAGTTGATGATTCAACTGGGCGTTTTCTTTTGGGCGTCGCATTTTGCGTGCGGAGCTCTTTCCATGATTTCCATATCTCGTTATGCCGCTGAAGCGGTCCAGTTTTGGAGGCGAGCCTATGGTGGTGAGATCTACCCGTTGAAGATCACACCCTCCTTCATTGACGCAACCCCGGAGTGAATGAGTTCCTCTGTGAGCTGCCCCACCCATTGCTCGAGCGGGACCGAGGAAAAATAAGTCTTGCGAATCAGCCGAAAGTAACTGGTTTGTCCCGCCCAGGCCAGAAAATTCGAAAACTCCATTTGCTGGGCTTCCAGCAATTTGAACTTCAACAGAACCTTGCCAGCGTGGTGGGCATGTCTGGTCGGATTGCCAATAAATGCATCCAGCCGCTGTCGAGCTTTCGCCATTATTTTCTCGTGGTAATTAAACACCCGACCGTGGCCTGGGATGACCGCGTGGGGGTCGAGTCTTTCGATCAGATCAAGCGTCGCGCCCACTTGGGCGAACGCCGTATCCCCTTCGAGCTCGGGAAACACGACACCAAAACCGTTTTCCCAAAATGCGTCTGCAGAAATCAGCGTGCGCGATAGTGGTTCAAAAAAAACAAGCGAATGAGGATCATGACCAGGAGCGGCGTGGATCTGCCATTCTGTATCGCCAAGAAAGATGGTCGTACCGGCCAAAAGCACATCGGCGAATGTAAAGCGGGAGCAGCTTTGGCCGGTGGGCGTATAGCTCAGGGCTGCGGGATCCCAACTTGCGACAAAGGCCGCATGCCCCGGAGGAATCAGCGTCCGCATTTCCGGGTATTTGCCCTGAAGTGCTGCGTTACCCCCGCAATGGTCACTGTGCAAATGCGTGTTGAGGAGCAGATCGAGCGGGCGCCCCTGCAGTTCGCCAGCAACCAGAGAAAGAGTCTGCTCGGCGTGTGTACTGTAACCACTGTCGATCAAGGCGCACGAATCGCTGCCAAAACACAGAATGTTGTTGGACGACAACCAACCGCGTTCGAAAACACGAAGGTCTGAGGGCAACGGTGGATGTATCACAGCTTGCGGCTAACGTTTCGCTACGGAGAGGAACGCAGCTCGCGGCGCAAAATTTTCCCGACGTTGGTTTTGGGCAAATCGTCCCGGAACTCAATGTATTTCGGCCGCTTATAGCCAGTCAGATTCTGCTTGCAGTACTCGTTAAGGTATTCCTCCGTGAGCGTGGGAGTGTTTTTGACAACAAATACCTTGATCGCCTCGCCCTGTTTGTCATCTGCAATGCCGATAGCAGCACATTCAACCACTCCTGGGCAGAGGGAAATCACGTTTTCCAACTCGTTGGGGAAAACATTAAAGCCAGAAACGATGATCATGTCTTTCTTGCGGTCCACGATTTTTGTGTAGCCATCGCTATCCATGATGCCAATATCGCCGGTTCGCATAAATCCGTCGGACGTAAACGCCTTTTCGTTCTCCGCGGGCTGCTGATAGTAGCCCGTCATCACCTGCGGCCCCCTTATGCAGATTTCTCCCGGCTCGCCAACTGGAAGCGAATGCCCGCCGTCGTCCTTGATCGCAAGTTCAATTCCGGGGAGAGGAAGACCTATGGTTCCGGTGAAGGTCGAGTTCATCACTGGGTTGTTGGTGCCAATGGCGCAGGTTTCGCTCATTCCCCAACCCTCGATCATGGGACAGCCCGTCACTTCAAGCCAGTGTTTAGCAGTGCCTGCTGACGCCGCCATTCCGCCAGCCTGTGAAACACACAAGCTGGAAAAATCAACAGATTTGATTTGAGGGTGTTGAAGGAGGGCATTAAACAGCGTGTTGACTGCAGGCAGCATGTGGAAGGGCCGCTTCTTCAGCACCTCAATGAATTTTCCAAAGTCACGCGGATTGGGAATCAGCGTGAGGTGCGAACCCCACCTGATTGCCAGTAAAGACAGCGTCAGCGCAAAAATGTGATACAGCGGCAAGGCCGCAATTCCATTGGTTTTGCTGACATCTCCCAAGCGTCTCAAGGCTGGCGTAAACCAGGCTTCTGCCTGCAAAACGGCAGCGACGATGTTGCGATGGGTGAGCACCGCGCCCTTGGACAAGCCTGTTGTGCCGCCCGTGTATTGCAAAAATGCAATCGAATCAAGTGTGCACTCGGCAGATTTCAGCGTCATGCCAGTTCCATCTGCAATTGCATGGTTAAACGGGGTGACAGCGCGGCCATTGCTCAGGGGTAGCTTGTACGCAGGCACCATTTTCGCCAGATGACGAACAGCAAAGGTGATCCAGCTGCCGTACCAGAAGCCGAGCAGGTCTCCCATGGACGCCACAACCACATGCTTCACTGGCGTCTTGTCGATCACTTCCTCCAGCACATGTGCAAAATTTTCGAGAATGACGATGGTGGTGGCACCGGAGTCCTTGAGTTGATGCTCAAGCTCGCGGGGGGTGTAGAGCGGATTCACATTCACGCAGGTGAAGCCCGCGCGCAAGACGCCGGCCATGGTCACTGCAAACTGCGGAATGTTGGGCAGCATGATCGCGACCCGCGCTCCGCGCTCCAGTCCGCGTTGCTGCAACCAGGCGCCGAATGCAGAAGAAAGCTCGTCAAGCTCGCCATATGACATCCACTTTTCCATACACACCGAGAAGGGGCGCGAGGCATTTTTCCGGAAAGAGTCTTCTAGCAGCTGGTTCAGCGAGCGAAACTGATTAACGTCTATGGTGTGCGGAACACCTTCGGGGTAACTCTTGAGCCAAATCTTGTCCATCGAAAACTCCTTCTGCGACATTGTGGAACTGGAGGCGCCGCAAACGTATGGGGCTTGTCCTAATGTGAGCGCGCCTCGGCAAGCAGTTGGTTCAGTCTCGTCTCGCAGGCGACAGCCTGATCATCAAAGAGTGAAGCGATCCAGATCGATTCGCGTGATTCGATCAGGCTCAAAAATTGGGAGGCCCCCCGCATCTCGGCAAAGGCATCGAAGCCAGCTTCGAGAAAATTCTGCAAGGCGCTAAGTCCGCCAGCTTGCGCCGGAGCACGCATCATCCTCAGCAGCATGCGAAGGCCACGCGTTTTCGTCAAACGATCAAGTTGCTGGCCCAAGTGCAAGACCACCTGCAGTTGCTGTGCTCGTGCAGAACGATCGCCTACAGCGCGCCAGCAACTGATGTAGCGCGCTGACAGATCAAGGTGCGGACTCATCAGCCACTGCCGCGCAACCAGATCGTCAAGCCTCTCAGTCAATGCGTGAACCTCGGCCAGCGAGGCGGCGGTTTCAACCACTGCTGCCGGAAAGAGTCGCGCGATGGTATTGGCGATGCGCGCAAACTGCTGGTCGCGCTGGGCGTAGTCGTGATCACCGTACAGCTCACTCAAGAAGAAATGCGCAGCACCTTGATAGCGTGGACTGTGAAGCAGATCTGCGTAGGTCGCCCGAAAGCGCTGCGCCTGAAACCGCTTGACATCCAGGCACGCTGCGTCGAGCTGCGGACTGCTGGCGCGAATTTGGCGCAACAGCGACACCGCCTGCATGGCATCGCGAATGCGTTGTGCGGGTAAGTCCATATAAACACCGAGTTTATCTAGGTAACGCGCTCTATTGCGACGGGAGTACGCATGAGAAACTTGATCGATGCAAAGAAGATCCCTACTCAAGCTGGGCGTCGCTTCAGCCGCGCTGCTGGCTGTGGCGGGTGGTGCGGCGGCGTTGCTGCAGGCGGGCTTGGACGAGGGCAAACTCACTTCCACCGGGCGTGAGGTTATCAGGGCGATTGGGCGGTCGGTGCTCGAAGGGAGCCTGCCCGCTGACGACGCGGCTCGGCAAACGGCACTGAACGGATTGCTCGATCGCGTCGACGGACTCACCATCGCATTGCCGCCTCACGCCCAGGAGGAGTTATCGCAATTGCTGTCGCTGTTGGCAGCAGCGCCTGGACGGTTGGCCCTTGCGGGGTTGGGCGAGTCATGGTCCTCTGCTAGCGAGGCACAGATCCAGCAGGCTTTGCAAGGCATGAGAACTTCCAGTGTGGCGCTGCGTCAGCAGGCCTATGCAGCACTTCACGACATCACGGCTGCTGCCTATTTCTCTGATGCATCGACCTGGGCGCAGCTTGGCTATGCCGGTCCACCCAAAATCTGAAAGTTATACGCAGCATGAGTCAATTGCCAGACCCCATTCGTGATGGTCTTAAACGCGGGTGGAAGGTGCTTGGTGGCGCCCTGGGCGCAGCGCCCGAAAAAATTGTGTGTGATGTTGCTATCGTCGGCAGCGGTGCGGGTGCCGGCATTACGGCAGAGCTGCTCACAAAGGCTGGCTTGCAAGTGGTGATCATTGAAGAGGGCCCGCTCAAGAGCAGCTCAGACTTCAATCAAAAAGAATCAGAGGCCTATCCGCAGCTATATCAAGAGAGTGCGGCCCGCAAGACCGAAGACAAGGCCATCAACATTTTGCAGGGCCGTTGCGTAGGCGGCTCCACCACAGTCAACTGGACAAGCTCGTTCAGAACACCGAGCGTCACGTTGAAGTACTGGCAGGAACAGTTCGGCTTGACCAGTTTCAGCGATGAAGCGCTGGCGCCCTACTTCGCGCAGGCGGAGAAGCGCCTGAATATCCTCCCCTGGCTCACACCGCCCAATGAGAACAACGATCTGCTGCGTCGCGGTGCGGCCAAGCTCGGTATCCCCGCGGCGGCTATTTCGCGAAATGTCAAAGGGTGCTGGAACCTGGGGTCTTGCGGACTTGGATGTCCCACCAATGCCAAGCAGTCCATGCTGGTGACCACCATCCCGGCTGCACTGGATCAGGGCGCCCAGTTGCTGACGGAAATGCGCGTGGAGAAGTTTGAACTGACCAACGGCAAGGTCACCGCCCTTTATTGCCAAAGTGTGATGCCAAATGGGGCATTAGCCCAGGGAATACGGGCGGGCAATGCTACAAAAATAGTAGCAAAACACTACGTGCTTGCAGCCGGCGCCATCAATTCTCCCGCCGTCCTCCTCAGATCGGGTGCGCCGGATCCACATGGTTTGCTAGGCGCGCGGACCTTCCTGCATCCAGTGGTCATGAGCTCTTCAGTGTTTGACCAGAAAGTCGAAGCGTGGAATGGTGCGCCGCAAACCATTTACACCGATCATTTTCTTGACACCCTGCCCATCGACGGTCCGATGGGCTACAAGCTGGAGGCGCCGCCCCTGCACCCAGTGATTTTTGCTTCGACAGTTCCTGGGTATGGTCAAAGCCAGAAAGCGTTGCTGGACTCGTTTCCACACAACCACACCTTGCTTGCCCTGCTGCGCGACGGCTTTCACGACCAATCTCGCGGTGGGCAGGTCAAGCTGCGCGGCGATGGATCGCCGGTGCTTGATTACCCGCTGACCAGTTACGTCATGGACGGTGCACGACGCGCTCTTTTGTCGATGATGGAAATTCAGTTTGCATCTGGCGCTCGCCAGGTATTGCCGCTTCATGAAATGGCGCAGCCGTACACCACCTGGACGCAAGCCCGCGACGCCGTCAATGCACTTCCCATGAAACCCATGCTGACCAAGGTAGTCAGTGCCCATGTAATGGGTGGCTGCGCACTGGCTGCGCAAGAAAAACGCGGCGTTACCCGTCCTGATGGCGTGCATTGGCAGATCGAGAATCTGTCCATCCATGACGGGTCGGTTTTTCCGACCAGCATTGGAGCCAATCCACAGCTGTCGATCTATGGCACGGTAAATCGGCTGGCGCAGGGGCTGGCTAAAAAGCTGGCAGGGCGTGACGTCGTTCTGGCCTGACCCTGTCTTGCTCAACGCGGACTGACAACATGCTCGCGCGCCTGCAGCAATTCATCACGGTATCCCTGCTCGTGGCCGCATGTGCGTGGCTGGCTTACTTCTGGCAATCTTCGCCCCCGCTGGCAGTGGGCGGCTTTGTCATGCTTGTGCTTGGCTACTCCGGCTTTCTGGCCCTCGAGTTTGTGGCCCTGCGCTTCGTCAACCGGAGCGATCCCGCTCCCCAGCCGCCTTGGCACGCTTTGATGGCAGCCTGGGTGGGCGAGACCTTGACCGCACCCAGGGTGTTTTGCTGGCGTCAGCCGTTTCGGTCACATGCTTTTGCGGACCAACTTGATCCCGCCACCGTGGTGCAGGGGCAACGCGGTGTTGTGTTTGTTCACGGCTTTTTTTGTAACCGCGGTTTTTGGGCGCCGTGGCTCAAACGTCTTCAGGGTACGGGTCATGCCTACGTTGCCGTCAATCTGGAGCCACCGTTTGGCTCCATAGACAGCTACTCCCCTCAGATCGAAGATGCGGTGCAGCGCGTCGGGGCCGCCACCGGCGTGCCCCCTCTTGTGGTCTGCCACAGCATGGGCGGGCTGGCAGTGCGAGCCTGGCTCAAGACGCATAAAGCAGAGGCGCGGGTTCACCATGTGGTGACGATTGGCACCCCCCATCGCGGCACATGGCTGGCCCGGTTCAGCCGGGTGGCCAATGGCCGCGAGATGCAGCTTTCAAGCCCGTGGCAGCAGCAGCTGGATGTGGACATGCCCGCTCATCGGCACACCTTGTTCACCTGCTGGTACTCCAACTGCGACAACATCGTCTTTCCTACGTCAACCGCCACATTGCCTGACGCGGACAATCGTTTTCTGAGTGGTGTGGCTCACGTGCAAATGGCATTTGTGCCTGAGGTCATGAACGCAACGCTGGCGATGGTCCGGTACGATTCCTCAAAAAGCATACCAAAGTTGTAACGGTAGTTGTTGCTTAGGTAACAATTTGTGTAAGCTACGGCATGTCAGTCGAATCGTCTGGAAAAAGCATGCCTTTAATTGTGGTGATGGAGGACGACGCCGCCACCCGTACGTTGGTGGCTTCGGTACTTCGCAAAAATGGTTATGACGTCCTCTCTGCCGACAATGGCCTGTCGGGGCTTGAACTTGTCCGAAACAACAAGCCGGACCTGGTCATCAGTGATGTGCAAATGCCGACGATGGACGGTTTTGCCATGCTGCAGGCCTTGCGCGCCGACCCGGCCATTTTTGCCACGCCCGTTATCCTGCTGACCTCGCTGCAGGAGCGCGCGCACATGCGCATCGGCATGACCAGTGGTGCAGACGACTACATAACCAAACCATTTCGGCCCGGGGAGCTGCGCGAGGCTGCAGCCGCCCAGCTCAACCGCCGGCAAATGCAGGCGGTTGTTCAGACCATGACCGTAGAGGCCGCGGTTCTGGCCGCGCTGGAAGACCAGAAACACCACCTCTCAAAGCTGTACGAACAGCGACTGGCCTCCGAGCTCAGCGAGAAGTGGCCCGCGGACAATGCACAAAGTGAAGACGAAAAATTCACCAATGCCACGGTGCTGTTCGTTGATGTCATCAACTACGCAGGCTTTGCCGAGAAGCTGTCCAACACGGACCTGAGTGATGTTGTCCGCCAGTTCTACAACAACGCGGGCGACACAGTCCACCTTTTCGGCGCAAGATTGATGCAGTTTGTTGGCGATGGGTTGCTGGTTATTTTTGTCGACAGCGCCGACACGACATCCGTCAACCACGGCTTGCGCGCTGCCCGCGCAGCCTTGGGGTTGAGTGACGCGGCCAAGCGGGTGCAGCAGTTTCTCAACACCCGCTTTCCCACCTACAAGCTGCCCCGGTTTGATGTGAGTGTTGCACTGAACAGCGGGCCCGTCGCACTGGCCAGGCTCGAAGATCCGCTGCGCGGAGATGTGCAGGTGCTGCCAGTTGGCGACACTGTCAGCGCTACCTTGCTGCTGCAAAAGGCGGCCAGCAAGTCTGGCTGGCGAATAGCGGCCAGCGTGTCAATGCTGCGCGGCGTCACCGGGGCCGTCAATATCGGCGGGCGCGCCCTGATTTCCCTTCCTGGCAGATCGGCGCCGATAGACGCTGCCGAGTTGCTCGGCCTGGCGCTTGAGACTTAGGTCACATTGCTCTTGCGGGCGGATGAGGCAAACTCGCTGACGCCGTGTCAAAAATACTGTTGTCCCTGCCTCGCGTTCTGGTTCTGAGCCTCCTGGTTCTCTCGGTGTTGCCCGTGGGGGTCATGGCATGGCTGGCGGTCCGCAGCAGCGCCGGTGCGGTGCAAGATCGCGCTGGCACCGCGCTTGCCACCGTCGCGGCGCAGGTGCAAGCCGGGGTACAAACCCATGCGGCCTCTGCTCATCACGCACTTAACGGCCTGTTCCCCGAGCGCCCAAGCCCGGCGCAGGCAGAACAGGCGCGCGATTGGCTGCGTCATGGTGGGGCGTTCGAGTCCATGGCCTTTGCACTCACCAGGCAGACGCCTGCCGTCCCCAGCTTGTTCTTTGGCAATAACCGGGGCGAGTATTTCGCAGTAGAGAACACGGGAGGCAGCACAACAGTCCTGTTTCGAAACAATGCAGACGCTTGGTTGCAGGCATTTCTGGCGCGCCGGGCGGGTGACCGAAGCTCTGCGCTCTCCGTCAACCGGACCACCGTGGAGCCACGCTCCCGTATCTGGTACCAGAGCGCAGTGGCGGCTAAAAGGCGGGTCTTTTCCCCTGTTCAGGCTCTCCCCGGAAAAGCGCAACTCTTTGTCACGTTGGCCCAACCGGTGTACGAAGCGGACGATGCGTTGGCCGGGGTATTTGGCGTCGATCTGCATTTGCAGCAGCTTTCAGAGCTGCTGCGGGCACAAAGCTTCAGCCCGAATGGCGCCGCCTTTATCGTGGATGAAGCCGGGCTGCTTGTTGCAGGGTCCGCCGGAGACGCCCTGCTGCAGGAAGTTCAAGGCCAGCAAACGCGTCGTTCTCCGCCCGGCAGCGCCAATCGCATCATTCGGGAAGCGTTTGCCGGCCTGCAACTCGCCCGTTCGCGCAAGCCAGAAGAGCCGGTGATAGCGGGGAATACAGCCTTGCAAAGGTTGCCCTTGCAGGGTGATACCTTGTTGATGGTGCAGCGGCCGGTCGGCGAGTCGCTGGGTTTGCGCTGGACATTGGTGGTTGCTGCGCCCGAGAGCGACTTCACCGCAGATGCAGGCCGCGCTTGGTTAAGGTCGCTCGCGCCTGTGGGCGCGCTGCTTTTGTTTGGCGTACTGGCGGCGCTTTACATCGGCCACCGTATTGGGCGCGGGCTCAAGGGCCTGGGCAAGGCAGTGCAGCAGCTGGGTCGGGGCGAAATACCACGAATTGACCGACATACCCGCCTGAAGGAGATCAGGCACATTTCGCAAGCGATACATGACAGCGCAGAGCAGTTCAAAGGGGAGCGGGCAGAAATGCTGGGCAAGGTCAAAGCCACGCAAGACGCTAGGGAGTATCTGGAGGAGCGGGTCGCAAAACGCACGGTTGAGCTTCTTGCGTCACGCGAAGACGCCCTGCAGGCCGTCAAGGCCAAAGCAGCTTTCCTGGCAACCATGAGTCACGAAATCCGCACGCCGCTGAATGGCGTTGTTGGCATGAGCACCTTGCTGGCCCAGACTGCCCTTGACGACGAGCAGCGCGACTATTTGAAAACCTTGAGGCAATCCGGCGACCAGCTCCTGATCGTCATCAACGACATACTGGACTTCTCCAAAATCGAGTCCGGCCAACTGGAGTTGCAAGTGCAGCCGCTGAGTCTGCGCCGATTGATCGAAGAGGCGTGTGACAACGCATACATCCGTGCCCAGGAAAAAAACCTTGAACTCACCGTCGATATTTCTGATGCGGGCAGCGCCGATCCCTCCGCGGTACCAGCAGCGATTTCCGCAGACGGCTCCCGTCTGCGGCAAGTGTTGGTTCATCTCGTCAGCAATGCCATCAAGTTCACCGACAAGGGCAAAGTCTCGGTCAGCGTCCGTCAGCTTCCCCATAGCGGTGAGCCTTCACGTGTGCGGCTAGAGTTCCGCGTCGTCGATTCGGGAATCGGGATACCGCACGATCGGCTGGGCAACTTGTTCCAGGCATTTACGCAGCTTGACGCGTCAACCACCAGAAAATATGGCGGAACAGGTCTGGGGCTGGCCATCTGCAAACGACTGGTAGAGCTGATGGGCGGGGAGATCGGCGTCGAAAGCAATGTTGGCAAAGGGTCGACATTCTGGTTTGTTATCACCGTGCAGCGGGCTCACGCGTCGTCTGTGGTGCCTGCGGTGGATGCCACAGCCTCGCACCGTAAATACGCGCCGGTGGTTGAGAACCAAGGGACCAGCGTACCCACTCCGAGGGGCCAGCCCTCATCGCAAGAGCGGCTTGCCTCCAGCGTGACAACGGCCAAAAACATCACCTTGCTGGTGGTCGACGACAACAGCGTCAACCTCAAGGTGGCCTGCGCCATGCTGTCAAAAATGGGTTATCAGTTTGAAACGGCCCTGGACGGGCGCGAAGCCGTGCAGGCCGTAGCGCGCGCCCACGGCGCCGGCTGGCGCTTCGGTGCAGTGCTGATGGACGTCAACATGCCGCGCATGAATGGACTGCAGGCGACCCAGCAGATTCAAACCATGATGGACAAAAAAGCGCCGCCGGTGCTGGCGCTGACTGCGGCGTCATCGCCTGAGGACCGGGCACGCTGCATAGCGGCAGGCATGGCCGACTACCTCACCAAGCCCTTGCGCATGTCTGAGCTGGCAGAGGCGCTGGAGCGCTGGTCTCCCAGAATGCCGTCCACTGCGACTGCCATTACCGTGAGCAAAGCTTCCACGGTCGACTTCGCGCGCACACAGGTTCTGGGTCCGGCAGCGGCGGGTGTCAGTGCCATCACTGCGAAGGTGGCACCGACGGGAGAGCCCGTCTTGATGGATCTGGACAGACTGGCCCAGTTCAAGGAGTTTGATGACGAACAGTTGAGCATGACGCGGGAGGTGATTGGCCTCTTCGTCGCAGACGCCAGCCAGCGCCTGCAGGCCATTGAGCGCAGTATTCAGGGTGACGACGCCATCGGGCTGGCGTGGGCCAGCCATGCCCTGATCGGCGCCACCAGCAACGTCGGCGCAGTGGCCATGCAAACCATTTGCAGCGAACTTGAAACCGCGGCAAAAACGGGGGCTGTCCCGGTCAACGCCAAGCAGCAACTTGAGAAGCTGAATGCATTTTGGGTAAAAACAAAGGCAGTTCTGGACAGCTGGGAGTAGCGCAACACGCGCTGTGACTTATTAACAGCAACTGTTGGGCATATTCACTGGCGAGTTCTGCGCATGCTTTCTACGCTTAACAATCTGTAACGATTGCTAGGCGCGCTGACATGAACACCCTGTTGAATCCCGGATTTGCTGACTCGGCGTTGCCTCTGGGGGCTGCTCATCTGGATGCTGGCGTGGACGTTCTGGCCTCCCTGATGGATGTATTGGCGCACGGCGCAGTGGTGGTCAATCAAGGCGGGCACATCTTCCACGTTAACCAGGCCGCCCGTAGCGAGCTGAACCGCCAACGTGTCCTGTGCAAGATCAAGGGTGAGATCGAGGCTGTTCATCCGGCAGAAAGCCGCACACTTCAAACCGCGCTGGACAAAGCAGCCAAAGGCAAGCGGAGCCTGATCAACATCAAGGGCGATGGACATAGCCTCACAGTAGCGGTGGTCCCGCTCAAGCGCGAAGCTGGCGCGTGGGACAGCCGGATTGCGCTGCTTTTTGCCCGGGCGGAGGTGTGCGAATCCGGCATGGTCGGATTTTTTGCCCGCACCCATGGCCTCACCCATACCGAAGAGCAGGTGCTCATCATTCTGTGCCGCGGCTTGAGCGCGCCGGAGATCGCAGTACATATGAAAGTCGCCGTCTCTACCGTGCGCAGCCATGTACGTAGCCTGTGCGCCAAAACTGGCACCAGCGGCGTGCGCGAGCTGGTCAACCGGGTCGCTGTTTTGCCGCCCGTGGCGCCTCTGCACCTTGTTCAGATCCACTGAAAATGATGAGTGCGGGACACCAAGGCCCCGTGCATGACTCGGCGCGTGCTAGATTACGTCTCATCATGAGCACGTCATCCACACACAGCGAAGACCCGTACGCCAACCTGGTTCCAGAGCTGCGCTCCCTGGCGCAGCGTGGTGTCCAGCGCACCTATCGAAAAAATGCCGTCCTCATCAACGAGGGCGAGGCCGGAGACAGCCTGTTTGTCTTGCTCAAAGGCAGCGTCAAGATTTTTGCAATGGACGAAAGTGGCCGTGAAATCACCTACGGCACAGTTCACGCTGGTGATTACTTCGGAGAAATGTCTCTAGACGGCGGGCCGCGGTCTGCATCGGTGATGACGCTAGAGCCCTGCACCTGCGCTGTATTGAGTCGCGCCGATGTGAGTGAACACTTGGCCACTGAGCCTGAATTTGCCATCAACCTGGTGGTACAAGTCATTCGCCGCGCCCGCTCAGCCACAGAAACGGCACGCAACATGGCGCTGCTTGACGTGTATGGCCGGCTCGTCGCCCTGCTGGAAGAGCGCCGCGGCGATGCGCCCGAGGGCAGCACCGCATTGCTGGAGTCCATCACCCATCAGGATATCGCCAACCGCGTCGGCGCATCGCGAGAGATGGTCAGCCGCCTGCTCAAAGACCTTGAAAAAGGTGGCTACATCGAGCTGGGTATCCGGCGTATCACGCTACTTAAAAAGCTGCCGAGCCGCTGGTAAGCGGCCCGGTGGTTTTATAGCGCGTTAAAGATTTTTCGGGTGACTTGGGGCGCGGCGTCGCTGGTGCCAATTAGGCGGACTACGCCACCGCTTCGAGTACCGGCAGCTTTTAGTCCAAGTAGCGCCGGATTCTCGTCGCTGTAAGCCTGCACGGCGGGCACCTTCACCACACCTGGCCGCTCGGGTCGACTTGCGTCTGGGTCAGGCTTGCGTGGCGAATACTTTGCCCACATTGGCCCTGCCACCCGAATGCCGCCCACGGACACGGTTTTTGCGCCCGTGGCAATACTGTTGAAATTGCCACTTCGTCGAATGGGTGACGGATTGTCGGGATGGTCAACGTATGACCCAGGGTTGCCACTGGTGTCATACCACTCGTCTTCAAAGTGGGACTGGCGGGCTCCCGTCTGTACCCCAATGATTTGATCGTCGCGCTCGATGTAGGCATCCACGGTGACTTTGCCCGCTTGAGTATTGGTAATTTTCACTTCCCACACGCCACTAGGCGCCGTGGCAACCGACTTGGCGAAACCAAATGTCGGCGCAACTGCGATTAGCGCGCAAGTGCCATTGGCACCAGTCGCTACAGACTTGGGATAGATCAGCGCGCACAGCGGTTTGCCCCCGGAGGTGTTCCATGTACCTGATTGCCCCCAGGCCAAAGAGGGAAGACTGCTCTGCCCTGGAGGGGTAATTTGCACTTCAATGCCCTGGGCACCCTGCGGCAGCCACAGCTCAAGGAAGTTTTGAGTCAAATCGCCCGGTTGCCCTCGCCAATGAAGCGTTAAATGCTCTCCTTTTGATAGCGTCTGATTGGCGTGGGTGCGGCTCTGATAGTTGTTGCTGACAGGCAGAACAATCTGAAGCGCACCGCCTTTGAGTGTGATGAGCTGATCCATAGCGGCTTCCAGCACTGAGCTCCCGTCGTGCGGGCCTGCAAGCGTGCCCCAACTCAGGTTGACCGCCACTTTTGCGTTGGACGCGCACTTGGAGAGGATGTACATCAGTCCGTCCATGATGTGGACGTTCATCGATCCGCCCGATGTGTCCACTACCGTGTCCCAATCCAGTTGCACAGCGACGATGTCACAGCTGCTTGCATCGTCCCCGGCCAGTGCCCAAGTGGGCGGTGCGTCGAGGGAGGGGGGCGCACCGGCGATCTGAGCTAAGACGGTACGCGGACCACATGCGATGTCCAGCACATGGGTGCCATGGTTGACGCTCTTGTTCAGCTCCATACCCATTTTGACCTGGTCATACACCCCAGTTTCATCGACCAACCCACCAAAGGTATTCTTCTGGATCGCTTGGTTGATATCGGCCGCAGTGAATTCATGACCATAGCCAAGGCCGGCGGGTGCTTTGCCCGCGCCTTGTTCGTCTTGGCGCCAAAAATACTGCGTCCGTGCTTTCCCGTTACGTAAGAAATTGGCATTCGCGAAGGCAAGCCCGCCATCAATCAAGCCCACTACTTTGCCCTTGAGCAGCGTCTGAGCTACTGAGGTACTGGGCGCAACTGGCGCGTGCGGGTCATCCTCCTGATAGTCTGCAGATAAGCCAAGCTCAAATCTTTGCACAAGGGCGTGCAAGCTTCCGCCAACCCTGATGTGTTTGAAAAAAGCTGGCCTGACCAGCGCGGTGCAATAGCGCAGGCCAGTAGGTGCGGCAGGGGAGGTATACACCGGCGGCACGTGAATCCACTTGGGTGATGCAGCCGCTTTAAATTGCGCCACGCTCACGCCAGGGGCGAGTTCGATCAGCAGCGGCAGCCACTTGGGTGGCTTGTTGAGGCCATAGCCAGCGAAGTTGTCAGCTTCTGCCCAGATCAGATAGGGATCAAACCCAATTGTCGCGCCGGACTTCGCCCAGTCAATGCCTGTGAAGCTGCCTTTTGGTAGTGGGGTCCAATGCATAACCGGCCTATTAGTTTGATGTCCATTCGGCTGCGGCCTTGGTCCACATGAAGTGGAGAAGCGGCGAGGCCGCAACAGTGGCGGAACCGGAGAGCAACTCGTAGTAGCCACTTTGGTTGTCGGTCATCGACACGCGCGGGTCGAAATCGATCACAGTACCTTGGGCGCCGTGGAACTTGCGGCCGTCGAATCCCCGTTCGTGCAGCTTGGCACCTGTGCAGCGAGCCACTATGAAGTCGCTGAGCGCCGTACCCAACAGCCGTCCGACGGCGCTGTCCACTGGGTAGTGCAAACCTGCCACTGTGCGATTGACCGCGATGCGCGCCGCTAGCCGTTCCAATTGTTCCTCGTACTTTGCTCCATGTGGCATCAATGCTTGCATCAGCGAGCAGGCTAAATAGGCCTCGGTGGCATGACCGCTAGGCCAACTTGCGTGACCGGGCGTTGGAATCATTGGTTGAAGCTGTGGCGATAGCTCTACTGGGCGCGGGCATGCAAAAGCATGCTTAAAGCGCATTTCGACGTGGGTGGCTAATGACATGGCCAAATCCAGCAGTTCGGCCGTATATTTGTGCCGATGGGCCGTCAGTCCAGTGATCGAGGCCAAGAATGCCCCCCCGCCGCTAATTTGAGCTAGGACCTCGGCGCCGCGGTCGTCACGAAGTTCAGCGTAGTTGGCAACTAGGTCAGTTTGTTGTTTGAAGATTTTCTCAGTAGGACGAATCAACCGCGTCAGCGCTACGTCCTTCAAGGGCTTCTTGTCCAGATCGACAAAGCCCAATGTCATGGACGTTTTGCCTTGGTTGACATTGAAATGCAGTCCGGAAAGCAACTCCAACTCGCAAACGGCCATGCGTGGGCCTGCGGCCCATTCGGCCAATCTGCCGGGCTTATCCAAAGTCGGCAAGCTAAACGGTATCGTTGCGCCTTGAAATGGCCCAGCTAGCGCGGCACGACTATTTGTCAAAGCCCCCGACATCAGAGGTGTCTCATCTGGCAGTCCGTTTCCGAAACCACCAGTGAAACCGCCTGTGAAGCCACCAGTGAAACCTCCGGTGAAACCGCCTGTGAAACCCCCGGTGAAACCGCCTGTGAATGTGCTCATGTTGTTCCCTTTTTCAGTTGGTTGATTTAGTTATCGGCAAGACCTAATTGGCGAAGGGCTGCCGCACATCGCTGACGCGTTACGCTGCCTCCGCTACCCATCGACAAGTATGCTGACACAGTCAGGTTGGGCTCCTCTTTCAGCAATGCTTGAAGAGTTTCCCCGGCATCCGCCATCAAGCCTGTTTCCACTTGGGCGGTTAGCAGCACTCGTAAAGTTGGTGAATGGTGCCGATTCATGCGCAAAGAGTGACGCGCGTATTCGATAGCCCGAACATGTTCGTCGGCGCTCAAAAAAGCTGCGGCCGTCAGCAAATCGAAGAGATACTTCAGCGGGTCAATAGGCGACAAGCCTCGCGCGTATTCCGACTCATCGACCGAGTCTGCGGCTGAGCCCCACATGGAGGAGGCAACGCTTTTAAATAACCACGCCATTGGCTCACTTGGATTTGCGCGGACGGCCCGGCTGAGCCGGTCGTTGGCTTCATCAACTTTGCCCAGCAATTGACAGTAGGCATGCCCCTCAATGGCCAGTGTCAGGGCGCTCTCCGGTTCGCTGTCAAGAGCGCGTTTTGTCTGGTCAAGGGCTAGTTGTGTGTCCCGCTGAGGAGAATCACTCAATCCACGCATGATGCGCATGATGTACCACTTGGCCAGCCATGCGCGCGGAGTCGCTATCCGGCCGTGCCGATCTATTAATGCGTCGAGGGCCTGTCTACTGCGATCGAAGTCACGAGTAGACGAGCGGTGCATCATTGAAATTCCACCCAGCAGCAGCGAACTGCTGTCCAGCCGCGGCAAAGGCTGTATCAGCGATTGCCCCACCTCTGTATCAATCAAAGCGCGCGATGTCGCGGCCGCCAAGTTGTTGAGCAATTCGCTCTGCGTTTGCAGGAGGTCGTTCGTATCCCCAGACACTCGGTCTGCCCAAATGATTTCGTTGGTCCGCGTGTCGGTCAGCTCGGCGATGATCAAAATTTTGCCGCCGCTTGCGATGTAACTGCCAGATAGTGCAAACGATGCCGCCAGGCGAGATTCGACATCACGCATGGTGCCCGACCTGCCTCGAAACGCAGTGGTAGACAGGCGGGAGATCACGCGAATATCCGGACTGCGAGAGAGCTGGGCAATCACACCGTCGGCAATCATCTCGCCAATGACGAAATGTTCAGGCTCGTTGCTGCGTGCTTCAAAGGGAATAACTGCAATGGTCGGACGAAAATCTGGCGGGGCGTCGGGACTGGCCGGGATAACTGGTGAGTGACCTACTGGGCCTACGCGATAGGCGCGGATCGGCTCTTTGACGTGTTTGAGGTGGCAATCCCCCAAGTCCTCAATATCGGCGTCCAGCGCGTCAGTCAAACCGTCCCGAAGATCGGCTGTGATTACGATCTCACCGGGACCCGCCAAGGTACAAATGCGCGCCGTCAAGTTGACGTCGGTGCCATAGATGTCGTACTGGTCCGTTACAAAGCTGGCCAGATGGCCGCCAACCCGCAGATGCATCTGGCGGTCAGCAGAAAGTGCGGCGTTGGCGCGCTGGCTAAAGTGCTGCAAGGCGAAGGCTGCCTTCGCGCCGCCTTGAGCGCTCGCAAATTCCAGCATCAAACCGTCACCCAGACTTTTAACAATACGACCGCCGTGCAGGGGCAGTATTTGCTCCGCGTGCTCGACCAGTTGTTGCCATCGCCGTACAAAGTCATCTTGATCCTGCTCCATGATCCTGACCGACTCGACCACGTCCATTACCAGTAGCACCTTTGTGCTTCTTGTCATGGATGGGGGGAGTTCAATCAAGGAGAGGCTCTATCGTAGAAGGCGTAACAAAACTTTACCTCCTCATTTTGTAGGAGAAGTCGGGCAATGGAAACCCTTGCAGCGCTGATGCGCGGGCAAATATGGAAACTGTTGTGTGAGCGCCATGAAGATTTTGTTTGGCGAATTGAATTTAGCGACGCAATAAAAGATGGTTGTTTCGACTGCAGGGTCGACGCAGAGAGTTTTTGCTATTATTTGAATAGCAAACTTTTCCCGCCCTTAAAGGGCAATGGCCGAAAGTTGTCAAGAGTGCGTAGCTTCGTCGCGGATGCAGGCCTTGCCGTTGGGCGTATGTCCGTTCTGCTGTGCGCGCATCAAATGAGGGTGGCCTCCGGATGGATCCCGGATCGAGTCCGGGGGTGACAAGCCAAAGCGGGTCAAGGCCAGCTATCCGGGCTTACGCCACCGCATCTGCTGCCAATTCGTCTTTCGCTTTCACCCGCTCATAAAGCGGCGTGAAGTCAGGCGCAGTTTTGTCAAACAGCTCTTGAAAACTGTTGATGACGAAGTAGGTTTGCTGATAGCTGTCGATTTTGTATCGTGTGCGCATGACGCGCTCGATGTCCAGAGGCAGACGTTGCGGCTCGCTGCTTTGTACTGAGTGCTGCAGCTCGCCTGACGAGCTGAGGATGCCGGCGCCGTACGCACGCAGACCATCGTGCTGCTGGATCAGCCCGAACTCGATGGTGTACCAGTAGAGGCGGCTGAGTTGCTCGCACGCGCCCAGGCGATGGGCCTTCAGGCCGCCCTTGCCGTATTCCTGCATGTGGTCGGCAAAGATGGGGTTGAACAGCAGGGGCACATGGCCGAACAGGTCGTGAAAAACATCGGGCTCGACGATGTAGTCAAACTCCTCAGGCTTGCGAATCCAGTCGGTTACCGGGAATTTGCGGTTGGCCAGCAGGGTAAAAAACGGCACCTCGGGAATCAACCCCGGCACGGTGACGATTTCCCATCCGGTGGCGTTGCGCAGCCGCTGGTTAATGTCTTCAAACCGCGGAATGTGGTCGCTGGTGCCTAGCGAGGGAAGGGCGGCAATGAATTCGTCGCAAGCCAAACCGGGCAGCAACGCGGCCTGGCGTTCGTACAGGCGGCGATAGGTGTCGTGGTCGGCTTCTGTGTAGGCATCGTAGTTTTGCGGGCAGGTGTAATCAGCCCCGGCGCGCGTGTAATCGCCGCGTGGCGGACGCTCACTGGCGCCGTAAACAACGGGTTCAATTGCCATGATCACCTCGCCGGGTGAGACGGTGGCGCATAGAAAATGGATCCCGGATCAGGTCCGGGATGACAGCAACATCGCAATGACAGACTTCACTGGTCATTCGTGGTCACGCTTTCTCAAGTACGCCACGGCGCATCTGGTCCAACTCCATCGTCTCAAACAGCGCCTTGAAGTTGCCTTCGCCAAAGCCCTGATTCCCCTTGCGCTGGATGAACTCAAAGAAGATAGGTCCGAGCTGGTTTTCGCTGAAGATTTGCAGCAGCAGCTCGCCGGGCTTGCCATCAATCAGAATATTCCGCGCTTTCAGCTCGGCCACATTTTCGCCGTGGCCGGGGATGCGTTTGTCGAGCAACTCGTAGTAGGTGTCGCTGGTGTTGAGCAACTTCATGCCGCTGAGTTGCAGGGCGTCAACAGTAGCCGGTAGGTCGCTCGAACCCATGGCGATGTGCTGAATGCCCTCGCCCTGGTATTTGTCCAGGTACTCCTGAATCTGCCCGGCTTTTTCGTTGCCTTCTTCATTGATGGGGATGCGGATCTTGCCGCAGGGGCTGGTCATGGCCTTGCTTTTGACGCCGGTGGTCTGGCCTTCGATGTCGAAGTAACGAACCTCGCGGAAGTTGAACAGACGCTCGTAAAAGCCCGACCACTCGGCCATGCGGCCGCGGTGTACGTTGTGCGTGAGGTGGTCGATGTAGGTCAGGCCGTGGCCTGCGGGGTTCAGCTCGGCGCCCGATCCTTGGGCGATAGGCTCAAAGTCCACGTCAAAAAAGCCGATATTGCCGATGTCGCCTTCCTTTGCGCCATTTTTGCCGCGCCACCGGTCTATGAAATAAATGATGGAGTCGCCGATGCCCTTGATGGCCGGGATGTTTAGCTCGCCGGGGCCGGCGGTGTGCGCATAGCCCCAGGCGCCGAGTGCAATGGCGCGCTCGTACGCGGCCTTGGCGTCCTGCACCCGAAAGGCGATGGCGCACACGCTGGGGCCGTGCTGGCGCGCAAAGCGCTGGGCAAAAGAGTCCGGCTCGGCGTTGATGATGAAGTTGATGCCGCCCTGGCGATACAGCGTCACGTTTTTGTGGCGGTGTTTGGCAATGGCCTTGAAGCCCATGCGCTCGAACAGTGCGCTCATGGCCGCCGGGTCGGGCGCGGCGTATTCAATAAATTCAAAGCCGTCCGTGCCCATGGGGTTGTCCCACTCGGTCGGGGCGGTTGGGTTTGTTGTTGCTTTCTTGGCAGGTGCGCTCATTCATGTCTCCAAACCAGATATTGATCAACCTGACTGTACAGGCGCATACCAGCAATTTTTATGCAATCTGAAGCGCATGCATTGCCGCTCACGCAGTAAACATGCAAAATAATAGGTATGGAAGCATTAGACAAGCTGGACAGGCTCATACTGCGCAGCCTTCAAGCCGACGGCCGCGCCACCTACGACCAGATTGCGGAGCAGGTGAGCCTTTCGCCCAGTGCGGTGCTGCGCCGCGTGAAGCGGCTGGAAGAAAGCGGCGTGATTGATCGGTATGTGGCCCTGGTCAAGCCAGAGTCGGTGGGGCTGGGGCTGACCGCCTATATCAATGTCCGGCTGGAGAAGCACACCGAATCGCACAAGCGCAACCCCATGGACGTGTTCCGCGCAAGCGTGCAGACTTGGCCCGAGGTGGTGGAATGCGCCGCGCTGACGGGTGAGATGGACTATTTGCTGCGCGTAGTGGTGGCCGACATGGGCCACTACAGCCGCTTCATCATGGACACCCTGCTCAAGCACCCCAGCGTGCAGGACTGCAAAACCAGCTTTGTACTGGACCGGGTCAAGGCCACTACAGCATTGCCGGTGTAAGCGCCCACAAACCATATTGACCTGCGAATAGTCCTTGGGTGGTCAGTGAATTAGGTCTTTGTCTCGCTTTACATGTCGATTTATTCCGACTTGCCCACTGTGCAGGGTCTGAAATACTACTCTTTTGATAGCAAGCTATGGCCGTCTTCAAAGGACAAAGGCCAGTTTTCACTGAGAGTCCCGGTAAAGAAGACTTTACAGGGCTATATAGCCCTCTAGAGTGGACTTTCGAGGGAAAACCCTTATATTGGATGCATGGTCAATCCCGCCACTTTCATCAAGGCCTCCCTCGACGCAGGCAAGGAGCTGTTCCGCCAGTCCCCGGCGGACGGCGAGCGCACGCCTGCCAAGCGGCCCGTGATGGTGCCCATCCGTTCTCTGGGCCCCACGCACGGCAATCGCATTGAGAAACACCTGCTGGCGCTGGACGAGAGAGACCGCTATTTGCGTTTTGGCTACGTAGCCAGCGACGAGCAGATTGGCCGCTACGTGGCGGGACTGAACTTCGAGCGTGACGAGATTTTTGGTATCTACAACCGCAAGCTTGAGTTGATTGCGATGGCACACATGGCCCTGTCGATTGACCCCTACCTCGCCAGCCGGGCAGAGTTTGGCGTGTCGGTCCTCACGCATGCGCGCGGCCGTGGCTACGGCGCACGGCTGTTTGACCGTGCCGTCATGCATGCGCGCAACGACGGGGTGACGACGATGTTTATCCACGCCCTGAGCGAAAACACCGCCATGCTCAACATCGCCCGCAAAGCTGGCGCTGTGATTGAACGCGATGGTTCGGAGAGTGAGGGGCACCTCACTCTGCCCCCGGCTGACCTGGACTCCCGCGTGACGGAGATGCTTGAAGAGCAGATCGCCCAGACCGACTACCGCCTGAAGGTCCAGGCCAAGCAGTTCCGTGACATTCTTGCAGCCGTTCAAGATGTACGGAACGGCGTGAGGGACAGCCGCGACCGCATGCCCATGTAGGGGCTTTGTCATTGCGGACTTAGTCCGCAATCCATGCCTCGCGAGCCTGGACAGTGGTTTCAGCGGCATGGATCCCGGATCGAGTCCGGGATGACAGCCAAAATTGGAGATGTCACCAGAAGTCAGTGGCGACGGGCCCCCATGGGGGAACTGCCATTGAACTACGTTATCCTTGAAGTCTTCTCCACTACCGAACACCCTCGTGTCCGACGCCCCCCCCAGTAGAACGCCCAAGCCGGAAGACAAACGCGGCTTTTTGCAAAAGCTTGCTGAAATGCTCCACCCGGGGCCTGACTCCAAAGACGAACTGATTGAAACCCTGGTCGAGGCTCAGGACAACGACGTCATAGGCGCGCAAAGCCGGGAGATGCTCGAAGGCGTCATCCGCATGGCCGACATGACGGCTGGCGAGGTCATGGTTGCCGCGCCCCGCATGGATGCGATCAACATCGATGCGCCTTTTGACGAGCTCCTGCACCTGGTGATTGACACCGCACACTCGCGGTTTCCGGTTTACGAAAACGAAAAAGAAAACATTCTTGGCATTCTCATGGCTAAGGATTTGCTCAAACTCCAGCGCGCGCCCGAGCTCAACATCCGTGCGCTGCTGCGCCCGGCCGTGTTTGTGCCCGAGAGCAAGGGGCTTAACGATTTGCTGCGCGAGTTTCGCGGCAACCGCAATCACCTGGCCATCGTCATCGACGAGTTTGGCCGCGTTGCCGGACTCATCACCATTGAAGATGTGCTGGAGCAAATCGTCGGCGAGATTGAAGACGAGTTCGACATCGCCGCGGACGAAGGTGATATTTTTGGACTCCCCGACAAGACTTACCGAGTCAGTGGCGACACCTCGATTGACCGTGTGAGTGAGGCCTTCGGCGTGAAGTTGCTGGACGAAGATTTTGACACCATAGGCGGCCTCGTGGCGCACGAGATGGGCCACGTGCCGCGTCGCGGCGAGACACATGCGCTGGCCGGGCTTCAGTTCACCGTGTTGCACACCAAGGGCGGGGCAGTGCGCTGGTTCAAGGTGTCGCCGGTGTTGCCCGGCACGCTGGCGCCAGTGAACGAGCTGAAGCGACCCTAAAAAAACATAGAGATAAAAACGGCATGGCACGAAACGCAATCGACAGCATGGTGTCTTCATTGCCCACCATGCCGGCCTTGCTGGAGCATATTGGCTACCCCAAGCAGCGCAAGGCGCTGTCATTTTTCCAGATCACGATTGCATTGCTGGCGGGTTACGCCCATGCCCTGAGCATCGCCTGGCCCTTTTCATTCGGCTTTGCGAAAGGCCAGCCGCTGTGGTGGCTGCAACTGCTCGCGCTGGGTGTGCTTGTCTGGCAGTTGGACCGCTGCACGCGCTGGAAGCAGGGACTGATTCTGGGCTGGTCGTTTGCCACGGCGTGGCTGTGCGGCACCTTCTGGTGGCTGTTTATCTCACTCAATATTTATGGCGGTCTGGCTGCGCCGCTGACAGTGCTGGCCATCGTGGGGTTGGCAGTATTTTTAAGCACCTACTACGCTGTTGCTTGTGCAGCGTTTGTGTCGCTGTCCCTTCTCAGACCGATGCGGCGCGCTATTGTTTTTGCAGCACTCTGGCTGCTGGCGGAGCTGGCCCGCGTGGAGTTTTTTACGGGCTTTCCGTGGGGTGAAGCAGGTTACGCCCACCTGGGCAGCTGGCTGGACAACTATGCCCGATGGATTGGCGTGCACGGCATGACCTTTATGGCCGCATTTGTGGCCGCAAGCCTGGCCGGGCTGGGTTACTCGCGCCGCCAGGTGCTGGTGGTGCCTGTTGTTTTGCTTCTCATGGTGGGTGTGTCACTGGTAGCGGGGCGGCAGACGTCGACCAGTGCAGGCAACCTTCCCGTGACCTTGCTGCAAGGCAATATCCCGCAGGACGAAAAATTTCAGCCCGGCAGTGGCGTGCCCACAGCGCTGCGCTGGTATGCCGAGCAACTGCAGGCAGTCAAAACGCCCCTGGTCATCGCCCCCGAGACCGCCATTCCCCTGTTGCCTGCCAACTTGCCCGCGGGTTATCTGAGTTCCGTGCAGTCACGGTTTGCCACAGGCCAGCAAGCTGCCCTGGTGGGCATGCCGCTGGGCAGTCTGGCTGAGGGTTATGCCAATGCAGTGGTCGGGCTCAAGCCGGGACAACCCAAGGCCTATCTGTTTGAAAAACACCACCTGGTTCCGTTTGGTGAATTTGTGCCGCCGGGCTTTCGCTGGTTCATCAACCTGATGAATATTCCGCTCGGTGACTTCCGGCGCGGCCCGCTCGGCCAGCCTTCATTTGAGTGGCAAGGCCAGCGCATTGCGCCCAACATTTGTTATGAGGACTTGTTTGGTGAAGAGCTGGCAGGCAGCTTTGTCGATGCGGCGAGTGCGCCCACCATCATGGCCAACGTCAGCAACATCGGCTGGTTTGGCAACACGGTCGCGATTGACCAGCACCTCAACATCTCCCGCATGCGGACGCTGGAGTTTGAGCGGCCCATGATCCGTGCCACCAACACCGGTGCAACGGTGGTTATTGACCACCGCGGCAAGGTCACGCACGAGCTGCCGCGTCACACGCGGGGTGTATTGGTGGCCGAAGTCGAGGGCCGCAACGGCATCACGCCCTTTGCCTGGTGGGCTTCGCGTTTTGGCCTTTGGCCTCTGTGGGGGCTGGGGCTGGCCGTCGTGGCTTTGGCCTTGGCGTTACGCCGGCGCTAGGTTTCTCAAACGGGGCTCTCAAACAGCGCTCTCAAACAGCGCTGATTGACCGGCCCATCACGGCGTGCAGCAGATCCGGCAGCATGCCCAACATGCGCAAAGCATCCTGCCCCGGCGGCGTGCTGGTTGCAAAGTACAGGTGCAACGCCAGCGGCGCAAAGTCATGCAGGGGAACCGCAGTGATGGATGTCGCGTCCAGATTGCTCGCGGTCAAAAAATCAACCACGGTCCAGCCCATGCCGCGCTTGACCAGCTCCAGCGCAAGCCGCGATGTGTGCACCTGCAGGCTGGCCGGCGCAGTCAGGCCCAGGTGCCTGGCCAGTTCGTCAATCGACTGACACATCGGGTCATCGCCCACCAGCCGCACCAGTGGCATGCTGGACAAAAAGCTCATGGGGTTTTGCCGCCGTGCACGCACGGCGCGTTGCCAGATCTCGCTGGTCACAGCCAGATAAAGCGGGCCGGTCACTAGCATGGTGCTGGTGATCAGCGGATGCGGGTGCGGGTAAAAACCCAGCGAAAAATCCACGCCGCGCGTGAGCAGCGCCTGCACCATCTGGTCCTGATGCAAAGTGCGCACCTCGACGCTGATGCGCGGGTGGCGCGTCAGGTGTTTTTCCAGCACCAGCGGCAAAAACTCATGGCTGATGGACGGAATGGCGGCCAACCGCACCTGGCCGCCGTCGGCCTGGCGCAAATTGAGTGCGATGCGTTTGAGTTCATCGAGCTTGCGGTGAATCACCGTGGACTCTTCAAAAAGCACATGTGCTTCGGGTGTGGGGGCCAGCGTGCCTTTGATGCGAGTAAACAGCTTGTAGCCCAGCTGAAGCTCGGTGTGGCCAATGGTTTTGCTCACCGCCGACGGTGTGATGCAGATCAATCGTGCGGCGGCGCTCATGTTGCCGGTCTGCATGACGGCCTGGAAAACTTCAAGTTGACGGAGGTTCAATGCGGCCAGCGGCTTTCTGGGGGAGGCTGTGAGTTTTATTCATATCTTCCCCGCGATTATGCATCGCCGCGTCAGCCCGGCATCGCTACGATGAGCCACCTTTGGCCAATACAGCCAAGGTAAAGCGGCTACCCGGCAAGCCGAGGCCCCGCATTCGGCATCTATGAAAAAAACTCACTTAATGGAGACCTCCCCCATGAATTTCAGCAAAAAGCTCCGCCAGCTGGCGGTTCAGCTCGGCCTGACCGCATTGGCCACTTTGCCCGGCTTTGCATACGCACAGGCGCAAACCCAGGCGGTAAAGCCCAATGTCGTGATTCTGGCCACCGGTGGCACCATCGCAGGCGCGGGCGCCTCGGCCCTTAACAGCGCCACTTACGCCGCTGCCAAGGTGCCGGTCGACAAGCTGCTGGCAGGTCTTCCCGAACTGGCCAACGTTGCCAATGTGCGAGGGGAGCAGGTTGCGCAGATTGCCTCTGAAAGTTTTGACAACGAAACCCTGATGAAGCTGGGCAAACGCGTCTCGGCACTCGTCAAGCAGGCTGATGTGGACGGCATTGTGGTCACGCATGGCACTGACACGCTGGAAGAAACCGCTTACTTCCTGAGCCTGGTGATTCGCACCAACAAACCCATCGTGGTGGTTGGCTCCATGCGTCCGGGTACGGCTCTCTCAGCCGACGGTGCACTGAACCTGTTCAACGCCGTCAGCGTGGCAGGCAGCAAGGACGCCGCAGGCAAGGGCGTGCTGGTCACCATGAACGACGAGATCCAGAGCGGCCGCGACGTTGCCAAAACCATCAACATCAAGACCGAGGCTTTCAAGAGCCAGTGGGGTGCTCTCGGCATGGTTGTTGAAGGCAAAAACTACTGGTTCCGCGCACCTGTGAAGCGTCACACCGCCCAATCCGAATTCAACATTGACGAATTCGAAGCGCTGGCACCGGTTGACATCGTGTACAGCTACGGCAACGTGCCACGCTCCCTGGTGGACGGCGCAGGCAAATCGGGTGTGAAGGCCCTGATCCATGGCGGCACCGGCAACGGCTCCGTGGCCAACCGCGTGGTTCCGGCCCTGCAGGAAGTTCGCGCCAGGGGCGTGCAGGTGATCCGCTCTTCACGCGTGGCTGAAGGCTTTGTGCTGCGCAATGCAGAGCAGCCTGACGACAAATACGACTGGGTCGTCGCTCATGACCTGAACCCGCAGAAGGCGCGCATCCTGGCCGCCGTGGCGCTGACCAAAAACCTCGACAGCAAGCAATTGCAGCGGATTTTCTGGGAGTATTAACCTGCGTCGGACGCGGAGTTCGCTATTGAAATAATAGCTGCTTCCGCCCGTCTTTAAAGGGCCGGATGCACATTTCATTGTGAATCCGGCCCTTTGTTCTCCCCATTCTGTTGTCGACGCTATCTGCCCGCGCGCACCAGCCGGCCGGGCCGGGCCGCGGTCACTTCTCCTTCGCGGGCCACGCATTGGCCCGCAACCCAGGTACCAATGTAGCCCCGCGCCTTCTGCAAAAAACGCTTGCCGCCTGCAGGCAGGTCCCGCACCATTTGCGGCACCCCGACGCTTAATCGCGAAGGGTCGATGACGTTGATATCGGCACGCAGCCCGGGCGCCAGCAGGCCGCGGTCGGTCAGGCTCAGGTAGCGGGCATTGCGCGAGGTCATCATCTCCACTGCCTGCTCCAGCGGCAGACGGTTTTGCGCGCGGTGTTGCACCCAATGCGTGAGCATGAATGTGGAAAAACTGGCGTCGCAAACTGTGCCCACATGCGCACCGGCGTCGCCCAGCCCGAACAAGGCGCGCGGATGGCCCAGCATCTGGCGCACGGTGTCCAGAGAGCCCTGGTTGTAGTTGAAGATCGGGAAGTACACCAGGTTGTTGCCATCGCCTTCACTGAAGTGGTCGTACAGCGCCTCCAGTGCGGTGGTGCCGCGCTGTTTGGCGCGCACCAGAAAGCTCTGCATCACGTTGGGTTCGTAGTTCAGCGTGGCGTCCAGCGGGAACATGCGACCGGCAATCATCTCGATACGGGCCAGCAGCATGTCGACCAGCGGTGGAATCGGCGTGCCGTCGCCCGCGAGGCGATCGGATTTTTCGCTCAATATGCGCGATCTTCTGTTCGGCTCCCTCATCGCTGCCGCACGCTCCGCGAGGGGCAGTGCGGCGATTTCCTTGTAGCCCGGAAAACCCATGAAAGGGTGAAAGCTCGCATCCAGCCCGTTGATGACGCCAATGCCGCGCGCTGCGGTTTGCAGGTACAGCGGCAATCCGCGCGCCACGGCGGCTTCCACCCGGGCCTGCATGGCCAGGTACTGCTCGCCACCCGGGTCGCGCTGCAGCCAGCTCATGGACAGCGGCCGGCCGCTGGCGATAGCGAGTTGTTCGACCAGATCAAACTCTGCGTCGAAATTTTGCCGGCCCTGCATCAGGTCAAAGTCGCTGACCACCTGCACCACGCCGTGTTTCAGCCCGACGAAGGCTTTTGCAATGCCGGTCAGCTCTGCAGCACTGGCGATCGAGGCCGGCGTGTCATGCCCCTCGGCGGTGCGGTGGTTGTCTGAGCGGCCGGTGGAGAATCCCGCCGCACCGCCTTCAAGCGCTGTACGCAGGTGGTCCCGCATGGCCGCAATGTCCTGCTCGCTTGCGGCCTCACGGGCCTCTGCGCGCTCGCCCATCACCAGCATGCGCAGCGGGTCGTGCGGCACCATGGCCAGAAAGTCCAGGCTGTGCGGCATGGCGTCCAGCGCGTTCAGGTAGTCGCCAAAACTTTCCCATGAAAATTTCACGCCCTCAGTCAGCGCCACGCCGGGAATGTCTTCCACACCCTCCATCAGCTTGATCAGCCGGTCCTCGCTACCCGGCCGCAGTGGTGCAAAGCCTACGCCGCAATTGCCCATGACCACGGTGGTCACGCCGTGGTAAATGCTGGGGCTGAAAGTTTCGTCCCAGGTGGCCTGGCCGTCGTAGTGGGTGTGAATGTCTACAAAGCCCGGGGTCACCCAGGCGCCGGTGGCGTCTACAGTTTCACGCGCTGCCCCGGTGATGGGCCCGATCTCAACGATGCGGCCATCCTGCACGCCGACATCGGCCACAAAAGGCGCAGCGCCACTGCCGTCAACGACGGTGCCGCCTTTAATGAGCAGATCGAGCATCTTTTTTCCTCCAGAACCAGACCAGCGACAAGCCACTCACGATATGCCAGATGCCCCACAGGCTGGCAATGAGGACCATGCCCAAATCTGAGTTGAACTGCACCGCAATGATGCCCAGCGCCAGCCCTGAGTTTTGCATGCCGCCTTCGATCATCACCGCGCGCCGGTCACGCTCGCTCACGCCCATCGCTTTGCTGGTCGCCCACCCGAAAAACAGGCCCATTGCGTTGTGCGCAATCACGATGACCAGCATCGGGAGCAAGCCCAGCGTCAGCAACTGGCGCTCCTTGATCAGCCCGATCACGATGAAAGCAAGAAGGGCGAGCAGGGAAAAATTACCCAGCGGCTTCTGGATGCGCGCTGACAGTGCGGGCAGTTTGTGTGAGACCAGCAGCCCCAGCGCCATGGGCAGAGCCAGCAACACGAAGAGGCTGATCCAGATGCCCGAGGGGTCGATGTCCAGCTTTTTGAGCCAGCTTGCCGTGGCAGGGTTGGCGGCGACCATCCAGCTGAAATTAAAAGGCGTGGCCACCAGCGCGATCAGGCTGGCCACTGCCGAGACACTGACCGATAGCGCCGTGTTGCCGCGCCCAAGGTGGGTGATGACATTGCTCAGGCTGCCGCCCGGACAGGCGGCCACCAGAATCATGGCCGCCTCAACATTGGGCGGCAGGTCCAGCGCCAGTGTGGCGAGCCAGGTGCCAACGGGCAGCAAGATGAACTGAGGAATCAGCCCGCAGGTCACAGCCTTGGGCGTTTGCGCCACGCGCCTGAAGTCGTCCAGCTTCAGCTCCAGCGCGACCGAAAACACCATCGTCGCCAGTACCAGGCTTAGGATCAGTTGTTGGGTTGTCATGACACTTTCCTCATTCACGAGGGTAAACCGTAAAAAGCTCCGTAAAATCAAGGGTTTTCGCGGGTTCAGCCCGTGCGGTCCTTTACTTGCGCCTATCTGCAGCCATGCGCCGCGGCACACCCTACTTATGTTGACCTTTCAGCAAATCATCTTGAAGTTGCAGTCCTACTGGGATGCCCAGGGTTGCGCACTTTTGCAGCCCTATGACATGGAGGTCGGTGCCGGTACGTCGCACACTGCTACGTTTTTGAGAGCGCTTGGCCCTGAGCCCTGGAAGGCCGCGTACGTGCAGCCCAGCCGCCGGCCGAAAGACGGACGTTATGGCGAGAACCCCAACCGCCTGCAGCACTACTACCAGTACCAGGTGGTGCTCAAGCCCGCGCCCGCCAACATCCTGGAGCTGTACCTTGGCTCGCTGGAAGCGCTGGGTTTTGACCTGAAGAAAAACGACATTCGTTTTGTAGAAGACGATTGGGAAAACCCAACGCTGGGTGCCTGGGGCCTCGGTTGGGAAGTCTGGCTTAACGGCATGGAGGTCACGCAGTTCACCTACTTTCAGCAAGTCGGCGGCATTGACTGCAAGCCCATCACCGGCGAGATCACCTATGGCCTGGAGCGCCTGGCCATGTACCTGCAAGGCGTGGACAACGTTTACAACCTGACCTGGACCGAAGGCGCGGACGGCGCCAAGCTGAGCTACGGCGATGTCTACAAACAAAACGAGGTTGAGCAATCGACCTACAACTTTGAACACAGTGATGCCGACTTTTTGTTCACGGCTTTCACCGCGCACGAAAAACAGGCCAAGCATCTCATCGACGTTCAGCTCGCGTTGCCCGCTTACGAACAAGTGCTCAAGGCTGCTCACAGTTTCAACTTGTTGGACGCACGCGGCGCGATCAGCGTGACCGAGCGTGCTGCGTACATTGGCCGCATCCGCAACCTGGCACGGGCAGTGGCACAAAGTTATTACGAAAGCCGTGAGCGCCTGGGCTTCCCCATGGCGCCGCGCGAATGGGTTGAACAGATGACGAAGAAGGCCGCTTGAACATGACGACGAAGAACCTTCTGGTTGAACTGTTTGTTGAAGAGTTGCCACCCAAGGCGCTGAAGAAACTGGGCGACGCGTTTGCTGGCGTTTTGTTTGAACAGCTCAAGGCGCAAGGCCTGACCGCTGCCGACGCTGCATTGACGTCCTTTGCTTCGCCGCGGCGTTTGGCCGCGCATGTGACGGCTGTTGCAGTGCAGGCTTCCGACAAGGCTGTTTCGCAAAAGCTCATGCCTGTGGCTGTGGGGCTTGACGCTGCAGGCAATGCGACGCCCGCGCTGCTCAAGAAGCTGCAGGCGCTAGGCGCCGACGCGTCGGCTGTTGCTGGTCTCAAGCGCGCTCCCGACGGCAAGGCCGAGGCGCTGTTTTATGACAGCACGGTCAAGGGCGCCACATTGGTAGAAGGTTTGCAGAAAGCCTTGCTGGAGGCCATCGCCAAATTGCCGATTCCCAAAGTGATGACCTATCAGCTGGCCGACGGCTGGAGCGACGTGAAGTTTGTGCGCCCCGCCCACGGGCTGGTCGCGCTGCACGGCAGCGAAGTGGTGGCCATCGAGGCACTGGGCCTGAAAGCTGGCAATAGCACACACGGCCATCGCTTTGAGGCTTCCGTGGACCCGGTAGTTTTGAAAGACGCTGACAGTTATGCGGCCACGCTTAAAAAAGACGGTGCAGTGATCGCCAGCTTTGCAGAACGCAAAGCCGAGATCGCGCGACAACTCACAGCCGCCGCCGCAAAAGTAGGAGGTGGCGTCAAGGCGATTGAAGACGACGCGCTGCTCGACGAAGTGACCGCACTGGTTGAACGACCGAATGTGCTGGTTTGCGAATTCGAAAAAGAGTTTCTCGACGTGCCGCAGGAATGCCTGATCCTCACGATGAAGGCGAACCAGAAGTACTTCCCGTTGCTCGAAGCATCGGGCAAGTTGAGCAACAAGTTTCTCGTGGTCAGCAACATCAGTCCGGCTAACGCCAGCGCAGTGATTCAGGGTAATGAGCGTGTGGTTCGCCCGCGCCTGGCCGATGCCAAGTTCTTTTTTGATCAGGACCGCAAGAAGACGCTGGCTTCGCGCGTCGAAGGTCTGGACAAGGTTGTTTATCACAATAAGCTGGGCTCGCAGGGTGAGCGCGTCGAACGCGTACGGGCCATAGCCAAGGCCATTGGTCAGCAGCTAGGCGGCGACGCCTTGGCGCAGCAGGCCGATCAGGCCGCACGACTGGCCAAGACCGATCTGGTGACCGATATGGTCGGCGAATTCCCTGAGTTGCAGGGAATCATGGGCCGGTATTACGCGCTCAACGACGGCCTTAGCGCCGACGTGGCCGACGCAATTGAAGACCACTACAAGCCGCGCTTCGCCGGCGACGAGCTACCGCGTAATCAGGTAGGTGTGGTGGTGGCGCTGGCCGACAAGCTGGAAACCCTGGTGGGCATGTTCGGCATCGGCAACTTGCCAACCGGCGACAAAGACCCGTTTGCGCTGCGCCGCCATGCGCTAGGTATCGTGCGTATGCTGATCGAAGCCAGGATCCCAGTTGAACTGGATGCTTTGATTGAAATCGCCGTTAGTGCTTTTGGGTCGGTCATCAACAATCCGACCGCCGAAGTACAAAAATTTGTCTATGAGCGGTTACGGCACTATTTTCGGGACGTTGATAGGGGTGTTCAAACGGAGTACCGCGTTGTCGAACCATCCATGTATTCGTCTTTCGAAATTGATGCCGTCCTTTCTCTCAACCCGCAGCGTCTTGCCGAGGTTGAATCTCTAATGCACGCAGTGATGGTTTTTGCCGCACTGCCCGAAGCGCCAGCCCTGGCTGCGGCCAACAAGCGCATCAGCAACATTCTGAAGAAAGCCGACACGGTTGACCCCCATGTCAGCGAGGTGCTGCTCAAGGAGCCTGCGGAAATCGCGCTTTATGCCTCGTTGCGGGATGTGGTGCCAAAGGCCAACGCCCAGTTCGAATCCGGTGACTACACCGCTTCACTCCAATCGCTCGCGGCATTACGCGCACCGGTCGATGCCTTCTTCGACGGCGTGATGGTCAACGCCGAAGAGATGGACTTGCGTCTGAACCGGCAAGGGCTTCTTAAAAGCCTGCATGACGCGATGAACCGCGTGGCTGACCTGTCCAGGTTGGCAGCCTGAAGCCCTGAGCATGATGGACCTCAAGCTGGCCTGGCGGGCATGGAAAACACGTTACCGGGACCAGGTGTTTGAGCTGCGAGCCATTCGCGAAGCCTTGCGCGGCGGCGGGGCTGTGCTGGACGTGGGTGCCAACAAGGGCAGCTATTTGTATTCGATGGCGCGCTGGGCGGGCGGGGCGCCGGTGGTGGCGTTTGAGCCCCAGAAAAAACTGGCGCAGTACATGGTGGGCGCATGCCAGCGCAGTGGTTTGACCAACGTCACCATTGAAAACCTTGCCTTGTCGAATCAGCAGGGTGAGCTTGATTTGTACATCCCTGGTGACAGCGATTCACCGGGCGCCTCACTGGAAGCCAGTGTTGCCGACAAGACGCAATGCCATAAAGAAACCGTACAGGTCACCACGCTGGATATGTACGCTGCCGACAAGCTGAGTGCCCCTGTGAAGGTGATCAAGATTGACGTGGAAGGCCACGAACTTTTCGTTGTTCAGGGCGCGTTGACGCTGATTCGCCGCGACAAACCCTTGCTGGTGATTGAGTGTGAAGGCCGGCACATGCCTGCAGGTCAAACGGTGCAGGACTTTATTGCGTTTGTGGTGTCGCTGGGCTACCGCGCCACGCTGGCCATGCCGGGTATCGGTGAGTTGCCAGCGGAGCAGTTTCGCGATGAAATCCACCAAAAGCAGATCGGCGACCGCTTCTGGGACGCCAAGGACTACTTCAACAATTTCATCTTCCGACCCACGGGTAGCGCGCCATGAAACTTGTCATTCTCGACCGCGACGGCACCATCAACAGCGACAGCGACGAGTACGTCAAAAGCCCAGAGGAGTGGACGCCGCTTCCCGGCGCGCTGGAAGCCATCGCGCGGCTCAACCATGCGGGCTGGCATGTGGTCGTCGCCACCAACCAGTCGGGGCTGGGCCGCGGTTTGTTTGATGTGGCATCGCTCAACGCCATGCACGCCAAGATGCACAAGATGCTTGCCGCTGTTGGCGGCCGCGTGGATGCGGTTTTTTATTGCCCGCACAGTCCGGAAGAGAGCTGCAACTGCCGCAAACCTTTGCCGGGCCTGTTTGAGCAGATCGGTGCGCGTTTCGGTGTGCCACTCAAATCGGTGCCAACGGCTGGCGATTCTGTGCGTGACCTGGTTGCGGGTGCGGCTGCGGGCTGCGAGCCCCACCTGGTGCTGACGGGAAAATCAGCTCATTACCAGGACGGCGGGCAACCCGATGGCCTGCCGCCCGGGACGCGATTGCACGCCAATCTTGCCGCTTTTGTCGAGTTTCTCCTGACCCGCGGCGCAGTGGTCTGACGGTGTGATGCTATAAAAACAATAGCTATCTTCGCCCGTGGTTAAAGGGCCAAGTGCTTAAAATCCTTAAAATCTTCCCCGAAAAGACACGCCATGGCCCTGATTCGCTCCGTTTTGCACCTGTTGTGGATGGTTGTCACGGTGATTCCGTGGGCCATTGCCGTTTTGTTGTTCTCCCTTTTTGGCAGCAGCACCCAGATTTACTGGATGTGTGCAGGCTGGCTGCGCGTGGCGGTCAGTGGCGGCACCTTTATCCTGGGTATCAAGAACCGGGTGACCGGTATGGAAAACCTGCCGAGTGGCGAAACCAGCGCGGCCGTGCTGTTGCTGAAGCACCAGAGCACGTGGGAGACGTTCTCCATGCCCACGCTGATGCCGCATCCGCTGGCCTACGTTTTCAAAAAAGAGCTGCTGTACGTGCCCTTCTTCGGCTGGGCCATGGCCCGCATGGACATGATCCACATTGATCGCAGTCAGCGCGCGCAGGCTTTCAACAAGGTGGTTGATCAAGGCCGCCGTCTGATGAGCCAGGGCGTCTGGGTCATCATGTTTCCGGAAGGCACGCGTATTGACCGCGGGCAAAAAGGCGTTTACAAAACCGGCGGAACACGGCTGGCCATTGAAACCGGCGCCCCCGTGATTCCCATTGCCGTGTCTTCGGCCAAATGCTGGCCGCGCAGGGCCTTCATCAAAAAACCGGGCATCGTTGACTTTTCAATTGGCAAGCCCATCAGCAGCGTGGGCCGCAAACCTGAAGAACTGATGCGTGAAGTGGAAGCCTGGATAGAAGCCGAGATGCGCCGACTGGATCCCGAGGCCTACCCTGAGACAGCCGAGACCCGGTTCTGAGCCGAATCGCTGTTTTTGCCCTCAGCCCTCAGCCCTGAACTGCCACCATGCAAAGACTTCTTCAGTTCACCCTGGACCTCTTTGCGCCGGAGCCACCGCAGGTTGAAGAGGAAAAACCGATACCGGCCCTTGCGGAGCCTCATGTTGCTGCTACTGAAAAAATAGCAACTCCACCCGCTCCTGTTGATTCGCGTCCTGAGCAGACACTGCAGCAGTTGCTGGCGCCGGCCACTTATCGGCACCCAGCGGCCACGCGCGAGGCCCTGCTGGGCGAGACAGTTGTGGGCTACCAGTTCCGCCGGGGCAAACGCCGCACCATCGGGTTTTCGGTTGGGCCGGAAGGGCTGGTGGTCAGCGCGCCCAAGTGGGTGCCGCTGTATGAGATTGACAAAGCCGTTCTGGAGAAATCCAGCTGGATTCTCAAAAAGCTCAAGGAAACCCGGGCGCGGCGCGACCGCATGGAGTCGGCACGTATTGAGTGGAAGGACGGGACCACGCTCCCGTTTTTAGGCGAACCCGTGATTGTGGTCATAGACCCGCGTCACGCCTTTGGCGGAGTCGGAGGTGAGCTCAAGACGGCGGCTGTTTTGAGCGCCCCGTCAGACGCGCAAATCGACAGCCTGCCCGGACTGGCCAGGACCACCCTGCACATCGGGCTCGCGCATGACGCCACAGCCGAGCAGATCCGGGACAGCGTGCAGGCGTGGCTGATGCGGCAGGCCAAACGTGTCTTTACCGAGCGGCTGGACCACTTTGCACCACAATTGGGCGTGAATTGGCGTAAGCTGAGTTTGAGCAGCGCGGGCACCCGTTGGGGCAGTGCCAGCGCTGACGGGTCCATTCGGCTGAACTGGCGATTGATTCACTTCAAGCAGTCCGTGATTGACTATGTGGTGGTGCACGAGTTGAGTCACCTGCGGGTGATGGACCACAGCCCGCGCTTTTGGGACACCGTGCGGGCTGTTGTCCCCGACTACGCGGCGTTGCGAACCCAGTTGACCGATGAGGCGATGCCCCGATGGTAATTTTTGCCGCGAGGTGGCTTAATGGACTACACGACGGCAAGCCATCGGACCCTAGACAAATTTGTGAGTTTCTGTAAAATGACAAATGTGACAAATGTGATAAAAGTGACAAGGCAAACTAACAGCTAACGCAGGCGCCATATGAACGAGAAACCAATACTTGTTGTTGAAGACAACCCAGACCACCTTGAACTCACCGTCTTGACGCTGCAAGAACAAGGGGCGGATACCGCCATCGTTACCGCGCGTGATGGCGCGGAGGCGCTGGATTATCTGTTTGGCCAGGGCGTTCATGCGGGTCGCGACACTCAAAAACAACCGGCCTTCATTCTGCTGGACATGAAGCTCCCAAAGTTGTCCGGCCTCGATGTTCTGCGTAGCGTACGGGCCAATCCGGTGACTGCTCTGGTGCCAGTGGTCATGCTCACTTCCTCCAGCGAACAGTCCGACATCATTGCCTGCTATCAAAGCGGAGCCAATGGTTTCGTTCGCAAGCCTGTGGACTTTGGTGAATTCACTGAAAAATTAAGCCGCCTTCAAGAGTACTGGCTGCGCGTCAACGAATCCATCGCAACCGCCTGAAGATCCACCAGTAGGGCGGTGAGCGTGTGACGCAGTTCACACCGCGCGTGTCTTTGCGTCACAGAGTGCACACTTCTTTCGCATCCAGCCCACATAGACGCGCGCCGCAACCGGCACCGTTCAGTTTGTGCTTCCCCCCTAGCGGGTACTGACTTACATTGGAGTCAGGGCAACAGCGGGAATAAGCATGAAGGTCAGGATCGGTTTACGCGCGCGACTCGTCATGGTTGTGATGCTGGCCATCTTGCCGTTGCTGGGCCTGTTTTTGCTGAAGGCATGGGTCATTGGTGACACAACCATCCAGCGCGTCACCGAAAACCTGCGCTTTTCCGCCGCGCTTGTTGCCGCCAACCATCAGCGAGTTGGCGAATCGGCCCATCAGATCCTAATCGCAGTTGCCAAAACCCCCGGCCTGATCTCTGGAAACCGCGACGATTGCGGCCGCTATCTGACGAGCCTGAATGAGCAACTGTCGATGTACACCAACCTGGGCATCATTGGCCCGGACGGGCACTTCATCTGTGATGGGGTAGGAAGCTCGAGCAGCATTTTTGTTGGAGACCTGGAGTTTTTCAAAAGCGCGGTGGCAAAGCGCAACCTTTCCTTTAGTGGGTACATGGTGGCGCGTGCGACCGGCAAGGCGGCCCTCAACATTGGCATGCCGATTGAAGAAAACGGTGCGGTCACTGCGGTAGCCGTTGCGAGTATTGATCTTGCAGAATTTTCCAGGTCCATGGCCAGTGTGCCGTTGCCCACCGGCAGCCGGTTTCTCATCACGGATCGCACGGGTATTGTGTTGGCCACCAGTCCGGACCCCTCGGCCGTGGTGGGGCAACCCGTAGGCATCCCCCTGCTGCAGGAAGCGATCACCTACATGCGCGCGGGTTCGGCAGAGGGTCAGGACGGCGAAGGAAAGTCCCGGCTTTATTCTTTTCTCCCCGTGAGACTTGGTCCCGATGCTCTGTTTTTCGTGGCAGTGAGCGCCGATCGCGACCTCGCCGTCGGGCCGGCGCGACATGAGCTATTTCTGGAATTGCTTGTCCTGGGACTCGTGGCTTTTCTCGGAAGCTGGCTGGCCTGGATGATGGGCAGCCGTGCCATCGTCGAGCCCACCAATGAAATTCTTGGCGCGAGCCGCAAAATCGAACAGGGCATTTTTGACGAACGAATTTCCGCATCACTGCTGGAAGGTGACGGTGAATTCTCGCAAATGGCCGGAGCCTTTAACCAGATGGCCGATTCGCTGCAAAAGCAGCGCGACGCGCTAAAGGCAGAACTGGCGCGCAGTGAGAACGCGCAGAAAAAACTGGAAGACGCCCAGCGCCTGGGGCGGATCGGCTATTGGCAACTCGACACGGAGACTTCGCAAAGTTGGTGGTCTGACGAGGTCTATGACGTGTTGGGCGTCGATCGCACTGGCTTTGATGGGACCATTCCAGGGCTTATCCGGCTGATTCATCCCGACGACCAGGAGCGCTTCAAGGCCGCACGCGCGGTGGCGGTGGAGGGTGGCTTGCCTTTTGATACCGAGGTGCGGGTCGTCACGGGAAAAGGAGAGGTTCGCTGGGTTCACTTTTTCGGTCGGGTGAATGACCAAGGTGATCACACCGGCAGTACACGGCGCTCGGGCGTGGTTCAGGAAATAACGCAGCGCAAGCGGGCAGAACAAACGGTTGCCCGCAACACCGAACTACTCAACCGGACGGGGGAAATGGCCAAGATCGGCGGCTGGGAGCTGTTACTGGACCGCATGGCGCTTGTCTGCTCCGACGAGGTTTACCGCATTCACGGCGTCGACTTCAGGGGGCGCTCCACGGCGCTTGAGCAGGCCATCGGTTTTTATGCTCCTGAGGCTCAGCCCATTGCGCGCGCAGCCATCATGGCCGGTATTGAGCACGGCCAGTCCTGGGATTTGGTCCTGCCCTTCGTGACCGCCAAAGGGCGACGCATCCAGGTGCGGCTGCAGGGTCAGGCCATTCAGGAAGATGGAAAAACCGTGAGACTGGTGGGCGTCTTTCAGGACGTTACCGAGCAGCATGCTGCCCAGGCGCATCTCAAACTGCTGGAGGCGGCTGTCTCGCGGCTTAACGACATCGTCCTCATCACTGAGGCCGAACCAATAGAGGAGCCCGGTCCCCGCATCGTTTTTGTCAATGATGCGTTTGAACGGCGCACCGGCTACAGCCGCGAGGAAGTAATTGGCAAGTCGCCGCGGTTGTTGCAGGGGCCTCTGACCCAGCGGTCCGAACTGGACCGCATCAGCGCTGCACTGCGCAAGTGGCAGCCTGTGCGGGCTGAGCTCATCAATTACACAAAGTCGGGGGATCCGTTCTGGCTGGAGCTTGATATCGTGCCGATTGCGGATGAAAAGGGCTGGTTCACACACATGGTTTCGGTCGAGCGTGACATCTCCCAGCGCAAACTTGCCGAGCAGGCGCTGGTTGACAGCGAGCAGCGTTATGCCGCGCTGTTTGCATCGGCACCCGTGCCAATGTGGATCGTTGATGACAAGACGCTCCGGTTTCTGGCGGTCAACGAAACAGCTCTCAGCAACTATGGCTATTCACGCGAAGAATTTTTGCAGATGAGCAGTTATGACATACGCCCCCCGGAGGAGCGGGAGCGCCTCAGGCAGAACGTGTCCAACCCGGTTGTGGGCGGGGCCAACCGGTGGATTCATCTTCGCAAGGACGGCGTTGAAATTCCCACCGAAGTTGTTGCCCGCATGATCACTTACATGGGAACTGTTGCCAGGTTTGTTGTGGCGATGGATATCACGCCGCAGATCAAGGCCGAGAAGGCCGCACAAGACTATCTGTTTACCTTGCAGCGCGCCGCAGACGCAACACAGGCGATCGCCGCGCATCAGACGCTGGAAGGAGCGATGCAGGAGGTCGCCGAGCAAGCCCGTGGTGTCATCGGTGCGCATCAGGCTGTCGTTAGTGTGAAGAGGGGTGCCGACTGGTCGCAGGCGCTTAATGTTCAGTCGCTGTCAGAAAAATACGCTGGTTTCCGGGGTCTTGTAAGCCAGTGGGATGGCAGCGGAATTTACTCTGTGGTGTGCGACGCCAACAGGCCTATGCGCCTGAGCGAGCAAGAGCTGCTTGCACACCCGCGCTGGAGCAGTCTGGCGAGCCCAAATGACAAACACCCGCCCATGCGCGGCTGGCTGGCCGTACCCCTGACCGGTCATAGCGGGGAAAACATTGGCTTGCTGCAATTGACGGACAAATACGAGGGTGACTTCAGCATCGAGGATCAGTACGTGACGGCCGAGCTGGCGCAGCTCGCCTCCATCGCCTTCGAAAATGCCAGTTTGTTCGAGCAGGTGCGCGAGCTCAATGCGGGTCTGGAAGAAAAAGTGGCCGAACGTACAGCCGCTTTGACGCGGCAAGAAGCCATGGCGCGGGCCCTCGCGGATCAGGCCCCACAAATCATCTGGCATGCGGACACTGCAGGCAGACTTACTTACGTTAACCAGCATTGGTACGACTTGATGGGCGGTACCCGTGATGATTGGCAGGGAAATAACTGGACGGCTGCGGTTCACCCTGACGATCTGCCCGATGTCATGACGAACTGGCAGGCTTCTGCCAAAAGCCTGGCCCCGTACGTGGGCATGCGCCGCTTCCTTACCAGAGACGGCACTTATCACACCATGTCCTACCGGGCCGCGCCGGTGCTGGGCGAAGATGGCAAGGCCATGTTCTGGGTGGGTATTGATGCGGACGTCAGCGAAATCAAGGCGATTGAGACAGCCTTGCGCATGTCCAATCAGGAGCTGGAAGCTTTTTCATATTCGGTATCGCACGATTTGCGCTCCCCCTTGAACACCGTCGATGGCTTCAGCCGGCTGCTTGCCAAGCAGCTTGACGCGTCGGGGCCGAACGACAAGGTGCGGCATTATTTGACCCGTATTCAGGCCGGCGTTGCGCAGATGGGGCGCCTGATTGAAGACTTGCTGTCGCTGGCGCAGGTCTCACGTATGCAGATGCGCCAGGAAACCGTTGACATCAGCTTTCTGGCGCGTGAGATTGTGGACGAATGCCGGGGCCGTGAGCCCGAACGGCAAGCTGACATTCACATCGATGACGGGTTGCTGGCCCTGGGAGATGGCCGGCTGATCCGCGTCGTCATGGAAAACCTGCTGGGCAATGCCTGGAAATTCACTTCCCAGAAAAGCCGCGCAGAAATTCGGGTGGGCTACAAGGCAGACAGCACGGGCACCTCGGCCTTTTATGTCCAGGACAACGGTGCCGGGTTCGATATGACCTACGCCGACAAATTGTTCAACACCTTTCAGCGGCTGCACGCGGTGACAGAGTTTCCGGGCACGGGAGTGGGTCTGGCGACGGTCAGCCGTGTGATTGGGCGGCACCGCGGCCAGGTTTGGGCAGAGGCTGAGCCGGGTAAAGGGGCTACGTTTTTCTTCACGCTGCCCGCTATCGTGAACGCCAGTGACATGCCAAAAGGCGGAAACTGAAATAACCGCAAATAGAAAGTGATAACCAGCTTATTTAATTGATTAAATCCATAAATTTGTTTATGGTTGGTGCTGCCCCTTTGTATTCGGTATTTGGTAATACCGCTTTAGTAGTACGTTTTTTTGGACACTTGTTATGTCACGCGAGCCCCAAACTTTTGAAAATGCCATCACGGCAAGCGATTTTTCGAGTGATGACTATTGCGGCACCACGTATGCAGCCAAGCTGCTGGGTTTGTCGGTAGCGACGGTCCAGTCGCTGGTTGAGAAGGGTGAGATCGAGGCGTGGAAGACTTTAGGCGGCCATCGCCGGCTGTCGTTGCGCGCCATCAACAGCTATCTGCAAAAAAACAGCCCTCAGCTGGGGCAGGTGGATTCCGACCCGCGCCATCGACTCAGCGTGCTGGTCGTTGAAGACGACGAGGCTGCGCGCGAACTGTATAGAGCCCAATTTGAAGAGTGGGACCTGGCCGTGGACTGCAGTTTCATGCCCTCGGCACTTGAAGCTCTGATGGACATTGCCAGTATGCAGCCCGAGCTTTTGATCACGGACCTGAACATGCCCGGTGTTGACGGCATGGAAATGCTGCGCGCCCTCAAGCGCAACCAGCAGCTGGCATCCATGCAGATCCTGGTGATCAGTGGCCTGCCCAAAGAGGCGGTCAAGGAAAGAGGCGGGCTCCCACCCAACTCCCATTACCTTGAAAAACCCATCAACTTTGACTGGTTGCACGGTTACATCACGGCCTTGCTGGTTGCCAACCGCAAGTGGCGCTAGCGCCGTTGTCAGCGCGGTGCTGACCTTCAAACTGCAAACCTCTTCCGGGCCCGGGCAAATTGAAGACTCTCAAAGCCTGGTTGACCGCGCGATTCAAAAACCGCAGGCGATCCCTCGCACTGGCATCTGATTACCTCGCCGGGCAAGCGCTGAGCAGTCCCGAGGTTTTTCAGGCGGGTCTGGAACTGGCAACCCAGGGCATCGTCCTGCTGGACGAGAACGGTGCCATCACCGTCATCAACAGACATGCCCGCGAGCTGCTTCACTCTTCGCTGGAGAATCTGACCGGAGCCGATTTTTGGGAAGTCATCCCGGAAGAGCTGGTCGAAGAGCATCGCAGCCAGGCAGAGCTGGACCTGCAGAACGGCGGCACCTACACATTTGTCGGGCACCACGCCTTTGAAAACCAGTGGGTGGAGTACACGCTTCGCCGGCACACCACCGGCACAGTTATCAACCTGCGTGACCTTAGTGATGCACGCCGCACCGCATTGCTGCTTGAAGACAGCGAGTATGCCAACGAGAGCCTGTTCGACTCCAATCCCCTGGGGATGTGGCTGCTCGACCCATACTCAAAGCGGCTTATCGCGGGAAACAAGGCAGCCTCGGCTCTTTACGGCATGGATCAGGACCAGATGGAAAACCTGGCGCTGGAAGAACTTTTTTTTGACGGAGAGGGCGAGGCCCTGTTGAGCTCACTTCCGCAAGTTGCCTTTCAGCAGGAGATGCGGCTTTGCACGCAGAAGAAGAGCGATGGAGAGCGGGTGCTGGTCGAGCTGGCGTGCAGCAGCGTGCAGTGGCTTGATCGGCCTGCTGTGCTGGTGAACGTGGTGGACGTGGGCGCGAGGCACATCGCCGATGGTCAGCTCAGGCGGCTGAATGAAGAGCTGGAGCGGCGCGTCGAGCAATTTGCCGGCGAAGTACAGCGTACTCAGCGCGAGCTGGAGGACTTTACCTTTGCCATGTCCAACGATCTCAAAGCGCCATTGCATGTGGTCAACGGCTTTGCCAAGACGCTTGCTGAGAAGTACTCGTCCGCGCTTGACGAACAGGGGAAACATTACCTGGGGCGTATCCGGGTCAGCACCCAGCAGCTGGCAAAACTGATTGATGACTTGCGTACCCTGACGCACCTTTCGCGGCAGGGCATGAATCCGGAGCCGGTCGATATGGTGCCGGTTTGCCAGCGTTTGATCGCCGGCCTGCGCAAGCGCGAGCCCCACCGCAAGGTCGTGCTGGAGATTGCACCTGCCCTGGCATTGGTGGGTGACAAAGCCCAGCTGATAACAGCCTTGTCATGCCTGATCGACAACGCCTGGAAGTTCACGTCCAAAAAAGATGAAGGCTGGATCAAGGTGGGCTTAATGGCCGGCGAGCAGCCGGATCTCACGGTGTTGTTTGTCTCGGATAACGGCGTCGGGTTTGACGCCGCTTACGCAGGCAAGCTATTTACCGCTTTTCAGCGGCTGCATTCGTCAGCCGACTTCCCGGGTGGTGGGCTGGGGCTTGCCATTGTCAAGCGTGTGGCTGAGCAGCATGGCGGGGAAGTTTGGGGCACGACCGCCGACAACGCCGGGGCGAGTTTTTTCATGTCGATTCCGCAGTAGTGGATAGAGACGGTTGACAGAGAGATGCTATGTATTCAATAGCAAACTATTTCCGTCGCTAAAGGGCAAAACGAAAATTCCATTGCCATCGCCAAGTGAGAAACCCCTAGCAAGGCATTTTCTTCATGCCACTTGAAAACGGTAAATGCCGTCCCCGCCTAGCACGCGCCTTAGCTTTCCCTCAAACCACAAGGTGTGCAGATGCGCCACCGCTTCTCCCATGGCAAAAGTGGTTTGATGAAGATCGAGCGGACGCTTGAACATCACCGGCAAAATATCTGCCCCGCTGCAGGGGCTGGCCTGACAGGCCTGCATGACCTCGGCCAAGCGGTCGCGGTGGTGCTCCTGCAACTGGGCGATGCGCGTGTGTAAGCCTTTGAAGGGCTTGCCGTGTGAGGGAAGGGTCAGGGTGTCCGCGTGCAGGTCGCTGAATTTATCAATGGACTGCAAAAACAGCGTCAGCGGATTGGACTCGGGCTCAATGTCGTACACGCTGACATTGGTGGAGATGCGGGGCAGCACCATGTCGCCAGAAATTAGCACCTTTAGTTCTGCGCAGGACAGTGCCATGTGCTCCGGCGCGTGACCGTAGCCACTGATGCAGCGCCAGTCGCGCCCACCAATCGCGATGATCTGTCCGTCCATCATGCGGCAATAACGGCTGGGCACGGCTGGCACCATGCTCGGGTAGTAGTTCGCGCGCGCCCTGATTTGTTCGAGTGAATCTGCATCCAGCAGCCCATGCGCTGCAAAAAAACTCGCGGCACTGTCCCCGCCAAAACCCGTGTTGCTCAGGATGGCAATGCGGGCGACGTTGTAGTCAGTGGCGCTGATCCACAGGGGCGCGTTCCACCGCTCGCACAACCATTGCGCCAGGCCCAGGTGGTCGGGGTGCATGTGTGTGGCGATAACCCGCAGGATTGGCAAGCCTTCCAGCTCGTTTGCAAAAATCTGCTCCCACTGCGCCCTGGACTCATCCTTGCTGATGCAGCAGTCCACCACTGTCCATCCCTGTACTTTGCCGGTGGGACCGTCCAGCTCATCGCGCAGCAGCCACAGGTTGATATGGTCCAGCACGAAGGGAAGACGCATGCGCAACCATTTGACGCCCGGCGCTATTTCGATGGAGCCGCCAGAGGGTGGCAAAACATCGCCAAGGGGGTAGTGCAGCTGGGCTTCCTGGGCATTCATCTTGTAAGATCACCGGTAATTGACGTTTACGTCAACGTAACTATAAGCGTTCGATTACACCTGAGTTATTCCTAAGGGCCCTGTCCCCAGGGTTGCACACCATGGCAAGCACCACGCATTCCATCAGCGATCTGGCCAAAGAGTTTGACCTCACCACGCGCGCCATCCGGTTTTACGAAGACATGGGGCTGCTGCAGCCCAAGCGTGAGGGGCCCGGTGGGCGCAACCGGGTCTACACCGCGCGCGACCGCACGCGGCTCAAGCTGACCCTGCGCGCCAAGCGCCTGGGCCTCAGCCTGACAGAGGCCAAAGAGTTGATCGACATGTACGACTCACCACGCGACACGGTTCCCCAGCTGAAAAAATTCCTGGTGATCCTGGCCGAGCACCGCGCGGAGCTCGACGCACAAATGGCGGACCTGAAAACGACGCTGGACGAAGTGAGAACCCACGAGAAAGAAACCCGTGCGCTGCTTGCCAAACACACCAAGCCAAGCGGGAAAACGGCAAAATGAGCCATAATTGACGTTTACGTAAACGTCAATCAAATTTTCCAAAACTCGGCCCATGGATACACCCCAGTTTGAACCCAAGGACGCTGCTTACGCCGCCCGCGTAGAGGCCAGCTTTGCGCTTCAGGGTGCAATGGCAACTTTGGGTGCGTCGCTTGCGAAAATCGAGCCGGGCAGGGTGGTCATTGAGCTGAATTGGGCCGCCAGCCTGACGCAGCAGCACGGCTTTTTGCACGCCGGCATAGTGGCGACGGCGCTGGATTCGGCTTGCGGGTACGCCGGTTTTACCTTGATGCCTGCAGACGCGGGCATCCTGACCATCGAATACAAAATCAACCTGTTGGCCCCGGCCAAAGGGCAGCGCTTTCGCATGGTGGGGCAAGTGATCAAACCGGGGCGCACGGTGACAGTGACCGAAGGGCGTGCTTATGCCATTGATGAGAGCCGTGAAAAACTCATCGCCACCATGAGCGCAACGCTCATGACCATCGTCGGCCGTGCCGACGTAAAAAATTGAACTGAAAAAATCAGAAACAAGGAGACACCCATGAACAATCTGCCCGGACTCAACTTTCAGCTCGGCGAAGACATAGACGCCCTGCGCGATGCGGTGCGCGAATTTTCCCAGGCCGAGATTGCACCTCGCGCCGCCGAGATAGACCGCAACGATCAGTTCCCCATGGACTTGTGGGAAAAGATGGGCAACCTCGGCGTACTTGGCATCACCGTCAGCGAAGAGTACGGCGGCGCCAACATGGGTTACTTGGCGCACATGATCGCCATGGAAGAAATCAGTCGAGCCAGCGCCTCGGTGGGCTTGTCTTATGGCGCGCACAGCAACCTGTGTGTGAATCAGATCAAGCGCAACGGCAGCGAAGAGCAGCGCAAAAAATACCTGCCAAAACTCATCAGCGGCGAGCATGTGGGCGCGCTGGCCATGAGCGAGCCCGGCGCGGGCAGCGATGTCATCAGCATGAAACTCAAGGCCGAAGACAAGGGCGGTTTCTACGTGCTCAACGGCAGCAAGATGTGGATTACCAACGGCCCCGACGCTGACACCCTGGTGGTCTACGCCAAGACCGAGCCCGAGCTGGGCGCGCGGGGCGTCACCGCTTTCCTGATCGAAAAAGGCATGAAAGGGTTCTCAGTTGCGCAAAAGCTCGACAAGCTGGGCATGCGCGGCTCACACACTGGCGAGCTGGTGTTCAACAACGTGGAAGTGCCCGCGCAAAACGTGTTGGGCAACCTGAACGGTGGCGCCAAAGTGCTGATGAGCGGCCTCGACTACGAGCGCGCGGTGCTCACCGGCGGGCCGCTGGGCATCATGCAGTCTGTCATGGACAACGTCATCCCCTACATCCACGACCGCAAGCAGTTTGGCCAGAGCATTGGCGAGTTCCAGCTGATCCAGGGCAAGGTTGCTGACATGTACACCGTGCTGCAGGCCGGGCGTTCTTTTGCCTACACCGTGGCCAAAAACCTGGACATGCTGGGCACAGACCATGTGCGCCAGGTCCGCAAGGACTGCGCGTCGGTCATCTTGTGGTGCGCCGAAAAAGCCACGTGGATGGCGGGCGAGGGCGTGCAGATTTTTGGTGGTAACGGTTACATCAACGAATATCCGTTGGGCCGGCTGTGGCGCGACGCCAAGCTGTATGAAATTGGCGCAGGCACCAGCGAGATCCGCCGCATGCTGATCGGGCGCGAGCTGTTTGCCGAGACCATGTAAAGCGCTCAGGCCACAATAGCGTCATGACTTCATCCATCAACGACCTTTTCTCCCACAACCGCGCCTGGGCCGGGCAAATGGAGCGCGAGCGCCCCGGTTTTTTTACCAGCCTGGTCAAACAGCAAAAACCCAAATACATGTGGATCGGCTGCTCTGACAGCCGGGTGCCGGCCAACCAGATCACCGGGCTGGAGCCCGGTGAGGTGTTTGTCCACCGTAACGTAGCCAACATCGTGGTGCACTCTGACCTCAATGCGCTGTCGGCGATTCAGTTTGCGGTGGAAATGCTCAAGGTGGAACACATCATGGTGGTCGGCCACTATGGCTGCGGCGGCGTGAAGGCTGCGCTGGATGGTGCGCGCATTGGCCTTGCCGACAACTGGATACGCCATATCCAGGACGTGCGGCATCGCCACCGGCAACTGCTGGACAGTTTGTCCGAAGATGTGAGGGCTGACGCCTTGTGCGACCTCAATGTGATTGAGCAGGTGGTCAATGTTTGCGTGAGCACCGTCATGGTGGATGCCTGGGCCAAAGGCCAGCAGGTGAGCATCCATGGCTGGGCTTTTGGTGTACACGACGGTTTGCTGCAGGATCTGAAAATGACCATCGCCAACCCCGCGGAGCTTGACGGCTTCTACCGCGCCGCTGTTGAGCGCGTGTGGGATTCACGACGCGCGTCCTGACCGCCATGTTTCCCCAGCGCCTCGACTCCGTCCTCGCCTACGACATCGCCAAAGCGATGATGGATGGGTTCAACCGCCACTACCAGCTGTTTCGTACAGAATCCCAACGCGCCAAGCACCGTTTTGAGACGGCAGACTGGCATGGCCAGCAGCGGGCCCAGCGCGAGCGGATTGAGTTTTACGACCTGCGCGTGCGCGAAGCGTCCATGCGGCTGGAGCGCGAGTTCAAGGCCGGGGACCAGCCCATGGACGTGTGGCAGCAGATCAAGCTGCATTACATCGGTCTGCTGGTCAACCACCATCAGCCCGAGCTGGCCGAGACTTTTTTCAACTCGGTCACCACCAAAATCCTGCACCGCAGCTATTTCCAGAACGATTTCATTTTTGTGCGGCCCGCGGTCAGCACCGAGTACATCGAAAACGACGAACCCGCCGCCCAGCCGACCTACCGCGCCTATTACCCGCAGCGTGAAACCCTGCAAGAGCACATGGTTAGCATGGTGCAGGACTTCGATCTTCGCCTCGAATTTGAAGACCTGCCGCGCGATGCGGCCTATGTGGTCGAGGAAATGACGACCCGCCTGGGCGACGTCAAGCTGCGCGCCAACTTTCAAATCCAGGTGCTGTCCAGCCTGTTCTTTCGCAACAAAGGCGCCTATATCGTTGGCAAGCTGATCAACGGCTTCAGTGAATTGCCCTTTGCACTGCCCCTGCTGCACGGCAAGTCCGGCAAGCTGGTGATCGATGCCATGCTGATCGGCGAAGACGACCTGCTCATCCTCTTCAGTTTTGCGCGTGCCTACTTCATGGTTGAGATGGGCATTCCATCGGCCTATGTGCAGTTTCTGCGCAGCATGATGCCGCGCATGCCACGCGCCGAGATTTACAACGCGCTGGGCCTGGCCAAGCAGGGAAAGACGCTTTTTTATCGCGACTTTCTGTACCACCTGCGCCACTCCACCGACAAGTTTCGCATTGCGCCCGGCATCAAGGGCATGGTCATGCTGGTGTTTGACCTGCCGTCCTTTCCGTATGTGTTCAAGGTCATCAAGGACTACTACCCGCCGCAAAAAGACACCACGCGCGAGCAGATCAAGGGCAAGTACCTGCTGGTGAAGCAGCATGACCGTGTGGGCCGCATGGCCGATACGCAGGAGTACAGCGAAGTCGCCTTTCCGCGCGTACGTTTTGATGACGAGCTGATTGCCGAGATTGAAAAGTTTGCACCCAGCCAGCTCGAGATAAGCGACCGCGATGCTGATGGAAATGTCGAAGTCATCATCAAACACGTGTATATCGAGCGGCGCATGATTCCGCTCAATATCTATTTGCAGGAGGCCTTTGACACCGGTGTCGAGGAGCCCTTTGCCAAAGGGCAGATTGAGCGCGCCGTTGTTGAGTACGGCAACGCCATCAAGGATCTGGTTGCAGCCAATATTTTCCCGGGGGACATGCTCTGGAAAAACTTTGGCATCACGCGGCACGGCAAGGTTGTGTTTTACGACTACGACGAGATTGAATACATCACCGACTGCAACTTCCGCAAAGTCCCTGCGCCGCGCAACGAAGAAGAAGAAATGAGCGGCGAAGTCTGGTACACCGTTGGACCCAAGGATGTTTTTCCCGAAACATTTGGCCCGTTCTTGCTGGGCAACGACGCGGTGCGCGAAGTTTTCATGAAGCACCACGCCGATTTGCTTGATGCGGCCTTCTGGCAAAGCCACAAAGAGCGCATAGCCGCAGGCCATGTGCACGACGTGTTTCCCTACGAGCGGGAGCGGCGCTTTGTACGCAAGTACGCGCCTGAGAAAACCGCGAGCCAGTCATGAGAGACGCGTGGGAATACGCCAGCTTTGTGGTGACCGCGCTGGCCCTGCCATTTGCCATTTTTTTCTTTGCGATGGAGCAGCGCAAGGAGCGCGACAACGAAGACGAAGAGGCCTACCAGTTGCTGTCAGACGCCTACAACGACTTCCTGAAAGTCGTCCTGGCCAATCCCGACCTGCACCTTCGCACCTTGGGTGCGCTGGAAAACCCGACAGCTGAACAGACCGAGCGGACCATGATCATTTACGAAATGCTGGTCTCCCTGTTTGAGCGCGCCTATATCGTGGCGTGGAAGGAAAGCATGTCGGAAGTGGAAGCCCGGCGCTGGAACAGCTGGGACGACTACATCCGCGACTGGTGCCGTCGCGAGAATTTCTTCAACGCCTTGCCGCTGCTGTTGCGTGGTGAAGACCCGGCGTTCCAGAAATACATACTGCGCGTCGCTGAGGAAGAGCGCGGCGCAATCATTCAATCTGTTTGATCACTTAGGAGAAAACCATGTCTTCATCTACCCCCGACTCCGTTGTCATTCTTGGCGCCGCCCGCACCCCCATGGGCGGTTTTCAGGGCGACTTTTCCAGCCTGGCCGCGCACGATCTGGGCGGTGCGGCCATCAAAGCCGCCATTGAGCGTTCAGGTATCGCGCCTGAAAAAGTGGACGAAGTCCTTTTTGGTAACTGCCTGATGGCCGGGCAGGGCCAGGCGCCCGCACGCCAGGCCGGCTTCAAGGGTGGCCTGCCCGCGAGCACTGGTGCAGTCACCTTGTCCAAGATGTGCGGTTCCGGCATGGAAGCCACCATGCTTGCGCACGACCAGCTTGTGGCGGGCAGCCGCGATGTGATGGTGACCGGCGGCATGGAGAGCATGACCAACGCACCGCACCTGATGCTCAAGGGCCGCAGTGGTGTGCGCATCGGCCATGACCGCATCTATGACCACATGATGCTTGACGGTCTGGAAGACGCGTACGAACCCGGCCGCGCCATGGGCACCTTTGGCGAGCAGTGCGCTGACAAATACAAATTCACCCGCGAGGCGCAAGACGCCTTTGCCACCACCAGCGTCAACCGCGCCAAGGCGGCTACCGAGTCAGGTGCATTCAAGGCCGAGATCACGCCTGTCACCGTCAAGGGCCGCAGCGGCGACACCGTGATCTCCATCGACGAAGGCCCCGGCAAGGTCAAGCTCGACAAGATCCCTACGCTCAAGCCAGCGTTCAAGAAAGAAGGCACCATCACCGCCGCTTCCAGTTCGTCCATCAACGACGGCGCTGCCGCGCTGGTGCTCGCGCGCGAGTCGACCGCCAAGGAACTGGGCGCCAAGCCGATTGCCCGCATCGTCGGTCACGCCACCTTTGCGCAAGAGCCCGAGTGGTTTACCACCGCACCGGTGGGCGCTGTCAACAAGCTGCTCAAGAAAATTGGCTGGAGCGTGAAAGACGTGGACCTGTGGGAAGTCAATGAAGCCTTCGCCGTGGTGCCCATGGCCGCGATGAAGGAGCTTGGCATCAGCCACGACATCGTCAACGTCAACGGCGGCGCATGCGCTCTCGGCCACCCCATCGGTGCCAGCGGCGCACGCATCATCGTCACGCTGATTCACGCGCTGCAGGCGCGGGGCTTGAAGAAGGGCGTTGCCACCCTGTGTATTGGCGGCGGTGAAGGTACGGCGCTGGCACTGGAGTTGCTATAAATACAGTAGCTGCTTGCGACCGTCGGATAAGGGCTGGAGGTCAATTTGATGCATAGACGTACGGCATGAGCACGGTCCTCGTCATCGGCGCATCGCGCGGCATCGGCCTGGAGTTTGTGCGCCAGTATCGCGCGGACGGCGCGCGCGTGATCGCCAGTGCGCGTAACGCGGCGGGCCTGGCGCGCCTGACGGCACTGGGCGCCCAAGCCCTCAAGCTTGATGTGGCCGACCCGGCGAGTGTCAGCGGCCTGGCCTGGCAACTCGATGGCGAAAAGATCGACGTCGCGCTGTATGTCGCCGGAATTTTGGCGGGTGGCAATGCGGGTGACCCGCCTCCCGAAGCGGAGTTTGACCTGGTGATGCGCACCAACGTGCTGGCGCCCATGCGCGTTCTGCCGCAACTCGTCGAGGTTCTGGCGCCTGACGCCCGCCTGGTGGTCTTGTCATCCCGCATGGGTTCTATCGGGCTGCGTACCAATGGCGACAGCTGGCTGTACCGCGCGTCCAAATCCGCCGTCAACTCGGTGGTTAAAGACATATCGTTTGGCGTGCAGGGCAAAGCCATTTGCGTTGCGATGCACCCCGGCTGGGTCAAGACCGATATGGGTGGGGCGGGCGCGGATCTCGATGTCACGCAAAGCGTTGCTGATATGCGCACCACCGTGGCCAGCCTGCGTGCGGACCACAATGGCACTTTCATCAACCACGACGGCCAGGCCTTGGCCTGGTAGGTATGAGCAGGCCCTAACATGTTGCTGACACAAGACCAGGAAATGATCCGCGACGCGGTGCGGGATTTTTCGCAGGCCGAGCTTTGGCCTCACGCAGCCAGGTGGGACAAGGAGCACCACTTTCCGGTGGAGGCACACAAAGGCCTGGCAGCGCTCGGTGCTTACGGCATCTGTGTGCCTGAAGAGTTTGGCGGCGCCAATCTGGACTACCTGACGCTGGCGCTGGTGCTGGAAGAAATTGCCGCTGGCGACGGCGGCACCAGCACTGCCATCAGCGTGACCAATTGCCCGGTCAACGCCATCCTGATGCGTTATGGAAACGCGGCCCAAAAGAAGCAGTGGCTCACGCCCCTTGCACAGGGCGAGATGCTGGGTGTGTTCTGTCTGACCGAGCCTCATGTCGGCAGCGACGCATCAGGTCTGCGCACCACCGCGGTGAAGGAGGGCGACAGCTATGTGATCGACGGCGTCAAACAGTTCATCACCAGCGGCAAAAACGGCCATGCGGCAGTGGTCATTGCCATGACGGACAAGGGCGCCGGCAAAAAGGGTATGAGCGCCTTCATGGTGCCCACTGACGCGCCCGGCTATGTGGTGGCGCGACTTGAAGACAAACTGGGCCAGCACAGCAGCGACACCGCGCAGATCAATTTTGACAACTGCCGCATCCCGGTCGAGAACCTCATTGGCGCAGAAGGTGAGGGCTACCGCATCGCCCTGGGTGCGCTGGAGGGCGGCCGTATTGGCATTGCCGCGCAGAGCGTGGGCATGGCTCGCAGCGCGTTTGAGTTTGCACTCAGCTATTCCAAAGAACGCCAAAGTTTTGGCACGGCCATCTTCAACCATCAGGCGGTGGGTTTCCGTCTGGCCGACTGTGCCACCAAAATTGAAGCCGCACGCCAGTTGATCTGGCACGCAGCCAGCCTGCGCGACGCGGGATTGCCGTGTTTGAAAGAGGCCGCCATGGCCAAGCTTTTTGCCAGCGAGATGGCCGAAGAAGTCTGCAGCGCTGCCATCCAGACGCTGGGTGGTTATGGGTATGTGAATGACTTTCCGGTGGAGCGCATCTACCGGGACGTGCGGGTGTGCCAGATTTATGAGGGCACGAGCGACGTGCAGAAGATCATCATTCAAAGAGCATTGGCTTAATAGGCTGTCATCCCCGGCTTGACCGGGGATCCATGCATGCATACCGGCGGCAGTGGAGCTTGCCGCATGGATCCCGGGTCACGCCCGGGATGACTTTCCACTTACAGAAGCAGCCTAAACTGGGCTGGCCCATCCATCAGCAGGAGAAAACCATGCCCATCACCAAAGGATTCCGCGCTCTCGTCGATGAGGCCATGGCGCAGGTCACGACGTACAGCGTTGACGAAGTGAAGGCCAGGCTCAATGACCCCAAGGTGCAGCTTGTCGACATCCGTGACGTGCGCGAGCTCAGTGCTGGCACGGTGGTTGGCAGCTACCACGCGCCGCGCGGCATGCTGGAGTTTTGGGTGGATCCGGCCTCGCCGTATCACAAGCCGCTGTTTGCAGACGAGGGCAAAGAGTTCATCCTGTTTTGCGGTGCTGGCTGGCGCAGCGCCCTTGCCGCCAAAACCCTGCAGGACATGGGCATGCGCAATGTGGCGCACATCGATGGTGGTTATGCCGAATGGCAAAAGCAGAATGCGCCGACTGAAACACTGGAAGAGCGCAAGGCCAGGAAAAGCTGATGCTGCCGTGCCCCTGTGGCCGTATCGGCACGTCAAAAAAGGCGCTTGAGCTGGCCAGTTGCTGCGGCCCCTTCATCAACGACTTTGCACTGACACCTGCACCCGATGCCCATGCGCTGATGCGCTCGCGTTACACGGCGTTTGTGATGGAGCGGGCAGACTATCTGCTGGCCACCTGGCATACCAGCCAGCGGCCGCCGAGCATTGCGTTTGAGCCCGGTGTGAAATGGCTGGGTCTTGAAGTGCGGCAGCATCGCCAGCTGGACAACACCCATTCAGAAGTTGAGTTTGTCGCCCGGCAGAAGTTGCCAGGTAAACCGGCGCTGCGTTTGCACGAACTCAGCCGTTTTGTGAATGAGCAAGGCCGTTGGTACTACGTGGACGGCGACGCGCGATAGCGCGGGCGGATGGTCAATCGATCTCTAACCAGGCATCAGCCGCAGCAGCGAAAATCCTCGCGGCAGAGGTCGACTCGGGTTTTCACTGAGTTGACTCGTTAAGCCCGAACACTTGTAATAGCAAACGTTTGCGCAAACGTTTGCGCAAACTTGGTAATTGCGGCTCCACAATGCCGTTCACACGAAACAGGAGACAACATGAATACTTTTCCCCGACGCAAGGTGGTGGCATTGGCAACCGCAGTTCTTCTTGCAGCCTACGCACCCATGGGCATCGCCCAAACCAAGCCCAAGGTTGGCCTGGTGATGAAGTCGCTTGCCAATGAGTTTTTCAAGAACATGACCGAAGGCGCCATTGCGCACGAGAAAAAACGCGGCGACTTCGAACTCAAGCCCGTAGGCATGCAGTCTGAGACCGACTTCGACGCGCAAACCGCTGCGGTCGAAAACTTTGTCACGCAAAAATTTGATGTGATTGTGGTGGCTCCCGCGGATTCGCGCGCCATGGTTGCGCCCATCGCCAAGGCCCTGAAAGCCGGCATCACCGTCGTTAACTTCGACGTCGCCCTCGACCAGGCCGCCATGAAGAAAGCCGGTCTGGACCTTGCGTTCGTCGGCCCCGACAACCGCGCTGGCGCGCGTCTGGCTGGCGATGAGCTGGCACGAGTGCTGGGCGCTGGCGCCAAGGTCGTGATCATTGAGGGCAACCCCGGTGCCGACAATGCCTTGCAACGCAAACTCGGTTTCGAGGATGCCGCCAAGGCAGGCAAACTCAATGTGATTGCATCGCAAACCGCCAACTGGGAAACCGAACAAGCCAACGCGCTCTTCACCAACATGCTCACCGCCAACCCGGACATCAAGGGTGTGATGGCTGCCAACGATTCGATGGCTCTGGGCGTGGCCAAGGCGATTGATGCCGCTGGCAAGTCGGGTCAGATCAAGGTGGTGGGCTTCGACAACATCCCCGCGATTCGTCCGCTGATCCGCCAGGGCAAAGTGCTGGCAACGGTTGATCAGTTCGGCAGCGAAATGGCCGCCAACGCCATCGACTATGGCCTGAAAGCACGCAAGGACAAGAAGCCACTCAAGGGCTGGATCAAGACCCCCATTGAGCTGGTGACTTCCAAAAACGTCAAGGGCTGATGCTGTGACCCACCTGCCAGCCCTGCAACTTTCGGCGATCGGAAAATCGTTCTCCGGCGTGCGCGCGCTCGACGCCGTTGACCTGACCGTTGGCAGTGCCGAGATTCACGGGCTGGCTGGCGAAAACGGGGCCGGCAAAAGCACGCTCATCAAAATCCTCTGCGGGGCCGAAAGCTCCGACGAGGGAAGCATGCTGCTGCACGGCGAGCCGTATCGCCCGCGGTCGCCGCTCGACGGTTTGCGCTCGGGCATCCGGGTGGTTCATCAGGAGCTGCAGATGCTCGATGAGCTCTCGGTGGCCGAGAACATCCTGTTCGAGCATCTGCCGCGCAACCGGTTTGGTGTGGTCAACCGGGCGGAGCAGGAGGAGCGTGCGCGCGAGCTGCTGGCCAGAGTAGGTCTGCCCCATCTCTCGCCCAGGCAGCGTGTGGCCGGCCTGGGCATGGCGCATCGCCAGCTCATTGAAATTGCCAAGGCCCTGTCGGGGCGCAGCCGCATCGTCATCATGGACGAGCCGACCGCCACACTGACCCCGAAGGAAACCCAGCAGTTGCTGAAGATTCTGGCTGAGCTCAAGGCGCAGGGCGTGACTGTCATCTTCGTTACGCATCACCTGCAGGAGATTTTTTCAATATGTGACCGCGTGAGCGTGCTGCGCAACGGGAAACACGTCGCCACCCGTGACATCGCCAGCACCAGCACAGACGATCTTGTCAAACTGATGGTGGGAAGAAGCCTTGCGGCTGCGGCATCGCTGCATTCAAGGGCACCGGAGATCGACAATCGGCCCATTGCCATGGAGGTGCGCAACCTGCGCGTTCAGGCGTCTGCAGTGTCGACCCCGAAAAACCTGAGCGTGCGCTACGGGGAGGTCCTGGGCATTGCGGGTCTGGTTGGCTCAGGCCGCACCGAGCTTGTCAGAGCCCTTGCGGGCGCTGACACCGCTGCCGGCGGCGAGCTGCTGCGTGACGGCAAAGTGGTGAAGATCCGCCGACCTGGCGACGCCCTGGCGCACGGTATCTGCCTGCTCACAGAAGATCGAAAAGATGAAGGTCTGATTCTGGATATGAGCATCGCTGCCAACATGAGTCTTGCGGCGTTGGGCAAGGTGTCGCACGGCGGTTTCATGAACAAGGCGACCGAGCGAGCGCAGGCGCAGGACAAAGTCAGGGCGCTGGGCATCCGCTGCACCAATGTCGTTCAGCTTGCGGGCAAGTTGTCAGGCGGCAACCAGCAAAAAGTGGTTATGGCGAAATGGCTTCAGAGGGACCCCCAGGTGTTGATCCTGGACGAGCCCACCCGCGGAGTTGACGTGGGCGCAAAGGCCGAAATTCACGACCTGCTTCGGGATTTTGCGGCGCAGGGGAAGGCCATCATTGCGGTCTCCTCTGATCTGCGTGAGCTGATGGAAATTTGCGACCGCATCATTGTGATGAGCAAGGGCGCCATCGCCGGGGAAGTGGCGCGCACGGATTTTGACGAGGAAAAAATTCTGAAAATGGCATATAGCGAGTACCTGAACACGCAGCAACAAGAGACAAACGCCGAGGCACTACCAGCATGACTAACCAAACTTTAAATTTGACCCACGGGTCCCGCGGGCCCGTAAATACCAAAGTGGCGGCGGTGCTGCGCGAATCCGGCATTGGCCTCGCGTTGCTGGCCCTTGTTGTTGTTTTCAGTGTGCTGTCTCCCGTATTCCTCAGCGCCGGCAACCTCACCAACATCTTCACGCAAATATCCATCAACGTCATCGTTGCCGTGGGCATGACGTTTGTCATATTGGTGGGCGGCATTGATTTGTCCGTTGGGTCTGTCATGGCCTTTTGCGCCGTGGTGGCAGGAACGGTTTTGAAGATGGAGGGACTCTCCGAGTCGCACGCCATCATTTTGGCGGTTGCGGCAAGCATCACCGTGGGAGCGCTTTGCGGGCTGGTCAATGGCGCCATTTCTTCATTCTGGGCGGTGCCTTCTTTCATCGTCACACTGGGCATGCTTAACATTGCACGTGGCGCGGCCCTGCAATGGACAGAAGCACGTACGATCTACGAATTTCCCGATGTGTTCAACGACTTTGGCAACGCCACTGTGGCCGGCATGCCCGCCATCTTTCTGGTTGCGCTTGCGTTGGTTGCGCTGGGCTGGTTCGTGCTTAATCGCACGGTGTACGGAAGGCTCATTTATGCAGTTGGAAACAACGAAGAAGCTGTGCGCCTGGCGGGCCACCCAGTCCGTTTTATCAAGATCACCGCATTTGTCATCGCCGGTGTCACGGTGGGCATCGGCGCCATCATCTACATGACGCGGTTGACCATTGCCAGTCCCATCCTGGGCATCGGCTTTGAGCTGAATGCGATTGCGGCTGTCATCATCGGCGGCACCAGCCTGAACGGCGGCAAGGGCTCCATCATCGGCACGCTCCTGGGGGCGTGCATCATCGGCGTGCTGGCCAACGGGCTGATCTTGCTGGGCATGAGCGACTTCTTGCGGCAAATGGTCACCGGCGGCGTGATCATCCTGGCCGTTATTCTTGACGTGTTGCGGCAACGTTTGGCGAGACAGGGCAAATGATCACCATTCGCGATGTAGCTTCCCACGCCAACGTTTCGGTCACGACCGTATCGCATGTCATCAACGGCACGCGGACGGTCAGCCCTGATGCAATGGACCGTGTCCAAAAAGCCGTTATCGCGCTTGACTACGTTCCCAGCGCACTGGCGCGCAGCCTCAAAAGCAACCGCACACACACGGTGGGCATGCTGATTCCCAATAACTCAAACCCCTACTTCGCAGAGATGATCCGCGGCATCGAGGACCGCTGCTTTGCCTCCGGGTTCAACGTGGTGTTGTGCAACACAGACGATGACCCGCAAAAGCAAAGCGTCTATGTCCGCGTCATGGCAGAAAAGCAGGTCGACGGACTCATTGTTGTGTCGTCGGGCGCAGATCCTGACTTGATTGGTGAACTTCGGCAGCTGCGCATGCCGCAAGTCCTGGTGGACCGCGAGATTGACGACCTGATGGCCGACCTTGTGGAGGTCAATCACGAGTCGGGTGCCCAAATCGCTACCAAACACCTGCTGGATCTGGGCCATCGCCGCATTGCGTGTATCGCCGGTCCCCAGGTGGTTTCATCGGCGCGCCAGCGGCTGGCGGGGTACAAGAAGGCCCTGGCTGAAGCGGGCATCGCTTTTGACAGCACGCTGGTGCGCGAAGGCGATTTCACCAGTGACGGTGGTTACGACGCAACCTTGTCTCTGTTGACAGAAGAAGGCGTCGACGCCACCGCCGTTTTTGCGGCCAATGATCTGATGGCCTTTGGCGCAATCTGCGCGGCAGCGCATCGGGGTCTGCGTATCCCTGATGACCTTTCAATCATCGGCTTTGACGATATCGCTCTGGCCCGCCATACCAACCCGCCGTTAACCACCGTTGCGCAACCCAAGCACGAGACCGGCCATCTGGCCGCCGATTTGCTCATGCAGCGGATTGCAGAACCCGGGCGCGCGCTGCAAAAACGCCTTCTTCAGCCCGTGCTGCGTGAGCGCGAATCGTGCGCAGCGCCGGCCGTCAAGGGGAAAAAATGACCGGCTCCATCGTTGTGCTGGGCAGCATCAACCATGACCTGGTGCTGACCTGCGACCGGCTTCCGCAGCCGGGCGAAACGGTCAATGGCGGTGAGCTGCGGCAATGGACTGGCGGCAAAGGTGCCAACCAGGCCGTGGCTGCTTCGCGCCTGGGCGCGCGAGTTGAGTTGATTGCTGCCGTGGGCGCTGATGAAAATGGCGCCACCGCGCTGGCCACCTTGCGCCGCGAGGGTGTAGATGTAGCCATGGTCCGAACCGTCCCAGGCGTGGCAACCGGTGTGGCCATGGTTCTGGTAGACCGTGCAGGGGCAAATGCCATCGCGCTGGCAGCCGGCGCCAATCATGCGTTGTTGCCTGAGCATCTGGAAGCGCATCGTCAATGCATTGAGCAGGCGGCCGTGCTGGTGGTTCAGCTGGAAATCCTGCCCGAGACCGTGGCCTATGCGATTGAGATCGCGCACGCCGCCGGGGTGCCGGTGCTGCTCAATCCCGCGCCGGTGGTGTCTCTGCCACCTGCGCTGCTGCGGAAGGTGTCCGTGCTGGTGCCCAACGAGCATGAGGCGCGTCTGCTGGCAAACGAATTTGGCCTGGCAGCTTTCACAGCCAAAGAGCTTTTGCAAACAGGCGCGCAAAGTTGCATCGTCACGCTGGGTGAACAAGGCATCGAGATGGCCAACGCCACGGTCAACTGGGCATCGCAGCCGGAGGCGGTGAAGGCGGTGGACACCACAGGCGCTGGCGATACCTTTATCGGGGCTTTTGCGGTGGGATTGGCCGAACAAATGACGCTGAAGGCAGCAGCCCTGTTCGCGCAGTCGGCCGCCACGCTGAGCGTGACCCGCGCTGGCGCCATGCCGTCCATGCCAAAACGCGCAGAACTTGCAACCATGGAAATCCGCCGTGAAGAAAACAGCCTTGCTTAACGCAGCCCTTTCGGGGCTGGTAGCTGCAATGGGCCATGGGGACACACTGGTCATCGGCGATGCCGGTTTACCCGTACCGCCGGGCGTGCCGGTGATTGATCTGGCCGTCTCCCCGGGCACGCCCAGCCTGCAGGTTGTGCTTGCCGCGGTTCTTTCCGAGCTGCGTGTCGAGTCGTACATCGTGGCCACGGAGCTGGACGAGGCGGATACGCCGCTCAACAAATGGATTGCCTCTTCGCTGGACGGCACCGTGAGGCAGGTTTGCAGCCACGCTGACCTGAAACTCCATTGTGCAAAGGCGAGGGCGGTTGTGCGCACGGGCGAGTTCACCCCTTACGCCAATGTCATCCTCAGCGCCGGCGTCGTGTTCTAGAAGATCAGGGCATCGCGACTTCTACAATCCCTGCTTCAGGCGTATGTGCTGCTGGGCGTTATCCGCCGGCAGTTGTTGATCAAAACGGCCGTTCGCCCTTTAAGTACGGGCGCAAGTAGCTATCAAAAAAGTAGCGTTACGCTGTGAGTGACCGGCGGCTGAAACCACACAAGCATCATCTGGAGGCCCATGTTCATCGGAGAAATAGCACGGTTGACGGGCGCATCACCCAAGGCGGTCCGGCATTACGAAGGGCTGGGCCTGCTGGGCAAGGTCAACCGCGCCGGGTCCTATCGGGTGTACTCAGATGACGACGTCAGGCAGGTCAAGCTGATCCGGCAGGCGCAGGCGCTGGGTTTTCGTCTGGCGGATCTTCACCTTGTCCTGCAAGGTGATTCAAACCAGCCTGACTGGGATGGTCTGTCGCAACAAATCGCGCGCAAGCGGGAAAGCATCCAGCAGGAAATCAACGGGCTGCGCAGCCTGGACGAACAGCTGAAGCTGATAGACGCAGAAATCCGCTCATGTCCTGATACCGCCGCCAACATCGGTCAGGCCTGCGAAGCTGACGCACCTTTGCGCCGCAAAAAAAGTTCTTGACTCTGCCCCAAGGGGCAAGCTTTACCCTGACTCTTTTACTTAAGGGCAGGGCAACATGGGCAAACAGATTCTGGTGATTTTGGGTCACCCTTCAAGCGATAGTTTTTGCGGCGCGCTGGCGGGCGAATACGTTCATGCCGCTGAACAAGCTGGCCATGAAGTGAGGTTGCTGCGGCTGGGCGACTTGAAGTTTGATGTGGTTCTGCACGAGGGGTTCAAGAAAATCCAGCAAGTGGAGACCGACCTGGTGTTGGCGCAAGAGGCCATTCAATGGGCCGAGCATCTGTGTTTTGTTTTCCCGATCTGGTGGGGCGGCGTGCCTGCGCTGTTGAAGGGCTTTCTCGATCGGGCATTTCTGCCAGGCTTTGCTTTCAAGTACCGCGCAGGCGCTGCGTTTCCAGACCAGCTTTTGAAAGGGCGCTCAGCCCACATCCTGGCAACCATGGACACGCCGCCCTGGTATTTCAGGTGGATTTACCGCATGCCCGCTATTCACCAGATGCGGAAAACCACGCTGGAGTTTTGCGGAATCAAACCGGTCAAGGTGTTGAGCTTTGGGCCAGTGTTGGGCTCCAAGCCGGCGCAGCGCGAGGCGTGGCTGGAAAAGGCGCGCATTGCCGCGTCTCGTATTTAGCCTGATGGCAGGTGGGCGTTCCTGCCACTTCTACAATCACATCCATGGCGCCCATCGCGGCGTTGAACATGGAGAACATCAGTGCGTTTTGAAGCTGTGCTTTTTGATTGTGATGGTGTGCTGGTAGACAGCGAGCCCATCACCAACGGTGTTTTGCGCGACATGCTTGAAGAGGCTGGCTGGAAGCTCAGCCCGGCTGAGTGCATGCGACTTTTTGTTGGAAAGGCGGTCATCGACCAGACGGTCCTGATTGAGGCCAACACTGGTAAACCGCTCACCTCCGAATGGCTTGACGAGTTCCGGGAACGCCGCAACCAGGGGTTGGTTGCAGGCCTTGTCGCCATTGATGGGGCCGTTGAAGCTGTGGCGAAAATCCACAAGCTGAGCAACGGACGCATTGCCTGTGCGTCAGGCGCGGACCGCTTCAAGGTGGAAATGCAACTGGAAAAGTGTGGCCTCATGCCTTACTTCAAAGGCCACATTTTCAGCGGCCACGAAATGCCGCGCTCCAAACCCGCCCCTGATGTGTACCTGGCCGCCGCTGCCGCGCTGGGTGTGGACCCCAAACGCTGCGCGGTGATCGAAGACACGGTCACCGGCGTGATGGCCGGCATTGCGGCCGGCGCCACGGTCTTCGGCTACAGCCCGGCAGAAGCGGGACATGACGCGCCTGCTGCGTTGATCGAAGCCGGCGCCAGCCTGATCTTCACCGACATGGCAGCCTTGCCAGGCATGTTGTGAACACTTGCTTCGCTCCGGACGCTCTCCGATGACTGAAACTGAGCACCGGGCCCGCACAACCGTGCTAGCGCAGGCGCTGGAGAACGATGACCCCCGGGGTGATCTGGTGGACCTGGCCGCGCGCAAGGCTGCTGCATTGGCGGCCATGAATGAGCTCGGCCAGATTTCGGCAGATGGCCGTGTTGTCCCCGATGATCAGCTGCTTGCCACACGTGCCAGACACCTGGTGGATCTGCTGGCGGCAAAACATCCGGCCTTGGCTGCACTGCAACGCCCTGGCACCCTGAGTACCAGGCTGATGCTGGCGCTCCCGGTGCTGGCCTTGCTGGCAGGCTTCGCCACCGACCGTATCGGCAATCCCCATCGGGTCGACCTGCTGTCTGCGCCCTTGTTGATCATCATCGGCTTCAATCTGGTGGTTTATGGCGTGCTGGCCGTACTGGCTTTGCGGTCAAAACCGCTGGCGCGCGCATCGTGGCTATCTTCCCTGCTCCAGCAGGTCGATAGCTGGCGCTCGCGTCAGCCCGGGCCCAGCGCCAGAGTGATGTCCGGTTTCCATCAGCGCTGGCAGCTTGTGGCCGGCCACCTCAACGCCCATTGCCTGAAAACCGTGCTGCATGTTTCTGCCGCGGCGTGGGGCGCAGGCGTCGCCTTGTCGCTGGCGGGCCGCGGATTGTTTGTTCAGTACAAGGTCGGCTGGGAAAGCACGTTTTTGAGTGCAGAAACCGTGCACCGCCTGCTGGACCTGATTTTCTGGCTGCCGACCCGGGTGTTCAATCTCACACCGCTCACTCTGGGTGAAGTGACGGCATTGCGCAACTTCCAGAACGACAGTGTGGCCGGCGCGCGTTGGGTCTGGATGTACGTCGGGTTAACGGCCTTGCTGGTCATTCTGCCGCGCTTGCTGCTTGCCGCCTGGTCCGCCGTGCGCGCCCGCACAGCGAGCCACCAGCTGCGGCTGGATCTTTCTGCGCCGTATTACCAGGGCGTTCTGGCCTCCATGCGGCGCGTCCACTTGAAGATCGGTCTGGCCTTTGCCAGTGCCGCGACGCATGCGCAGTTTTTCGGCCTGGCACGGCTGGTGGCGGACGATCCGCTGGCGCAGCAACTGGCGATCTCGACGCCCGAGGGAGATCGCCTGCAGTGGGTCGAAGAGCCAGTCGCCGCTTCGCCGGTGGACTGCGTTTTGTCTACCGATACCGGTGGACTGCTTGAAAAGCCCGTGCCACCCGTCTGGTCCGGTCTGCCCTCCGTGGTGGTTCCGGCTTATCGATTGACGAACAGCTGGCCACAGTGGCCGGTGTTGACGCGGGCCCTGGCGCTTGCAACGGGCTCCGGTTCCCAGGCGGGGTGGGATCGCCTTGAGAGCAAGCTGCAGCACGGGCAACAACAGCGCCTTGAACGCAGCATGACGGCAGTGGCGACCTGCCTGACCGGCATTGCGGTCCACATCAACGGCGACGGCTCGGTAACGGCCATCGAAAAAGCGAGGGACGAACTGTTTCTGGCCTTGCAGCAAATACATCGCCTGGACCGGGCGACAGGTCTGGCACTGGCCGGACAAGTGGTGCAGTACAACTCCCCCGCCTCCACCATGGGGAAGAAGTCGCTCACTGCGGCCAGCGCTGCGACCGGCGCCAGCGTGGGTGCAGTGGTGGATGCATCGACGGGATTTTTGACCCTGGGCGCGGGCACTGCGCTGGGTGCGCTTCTGGGAGCCGGCATCGGCTGGGTGACCGCGCTGCGGCACAAGAAGGGTGTTGATGCCGATGTGATGAGGCGTCTGACGGAAGCTGCCCTGCTGCTGTATCTGGAGGTTTCCAATTCGGTCAGGGTGCATGCCGACATGCGGGGACCCCGGGATGCCTGGGAAAGAGAGCTGGCCAAAGAGATCCAGCAGCGAGAGGAGGCGCTGTCGCGTCTCTGGTCCGCCAGGGAGGGGGCGGCCACAGATGCCATCGCGTCCGAGGCGGAGCCCGTGCTCATGGCAGCCGTGCAGGCAGTGCTGGCCACCCTCTACCCGCCCACGACTCCCGTAGAGGTCGTCGGCCCGGGCGCACAGCTTTAAGGCAGCGCTGACCCAAGCCCTGCGCCGCGCGATCAGCCGTATCAGGGTTTTGGGTTTTTGAGGCGAGTTTGTGCATCAAATTAGCCTCTAGCCCTTTTTTGGCGGGCGCAACCAGCTATCCAATTGATAGCAAATAGGGCCCGGCGGCGTATTGCTCACATAGATTTGTACGCCACGCGCCTAAGTCAACACCATGTGTTTCGCCAAGTGGCTGAACACCGTAGACACCCGCCGCAGGTGGCGTGATTCGGTGTGCGTCAAAAGCCAGAGTTCTGTCTGGCACTCGTCCAGCGCCGCTGTCAGCGCCACCAGGTCAGATCGGCCGTTTGCCATGAACATCGGCATCAGGCCGATGCCCACGCCTTGCGCCACCAACTCTGCCACCGTGAGGATGCTGTTGACCCGGTAGCGCGGCATCACCCTGGGAAAGTGCTTTTTGCGCCACGCCACAGAAGGGTGGTCGGGCAGTGCGTCGTCCGGTGCAATCCAGTTGGCGGTGCTGGCCATGTCTGCGTCAAGGCGCTTGAGCCTGCTTTTTTTAGCGGCATACACAGCCATGCGAATCGGCCCCACATGTTTGCCCACCAGGTGTTGTGGCGGGCGGCGCGTGGCACGCACGGCAATGTCCGCGTCGCGCCGCGTCAGGCTGGCCGGCTCATTGCCGGCATGCAGCTCATAACTGAGCAGGGGGTGGGTTGGCAACAGCAGCTTCAGTGCCGGTGCCACCAGCCCGTGCAGGATGGTGTCCGTGGTGGTGATGCGCACGCTGCCGGACACCTGCTCTGGCTCCGCTTGCGCGGCAGAGCGCGCGGACTCCAGCTGCACTTCAAGTTGCTCACCGTGCGTGGCAAGCACCTGCGCCAGCTCCAGCGCTTGATAGCCCGTGCGCGACCGCTCAAACAAGCGCTGGCCCAGCCCTTTCTCAATGTGTTGCAGCGAGCGGAACACGGTAGACGCATCTACGGCAAGCCGTTCACCCGCCTCTGCCAGCGTCTTGGTGCGCACCAGGGCCAGCACCACCTCTACATCCGGGGCACTGAGTTTGTATTGCGTTTGTGCAGTCATGGTTTGCGTGTGCGCCTATTTTCATTGCGTAATTGCAATACTACATTAGCTCCATCAACTTACCCAATGGAGAAACGCAATGACCCAAATTCAAACCACCAACACCGCCGACTACGGCGTGAGCCTGCTCCGCATCAGCCTGGGCGTGATGTGGATCGCCCATGCCTTGTTGAAGTTATTCGTTTTCACGCTGGCGGGCACCGCACAGTTTTTTGAAAGCGTGGGCATTCCCGGCTTCCTGGCTTACCCCGTGTTTGCTGCAGAGCTGCTGGGCGGCGCGGCCATATTGTTTGGTGTTTACGCACGGCAGGTGTCGCTGGCACTGGCGCCTGTCATGGCTGTGGCGGCGTCGGTGCACTTTGCCAACGGCTGGCTGTTTACCAACAAGGGCGGTGGCTGGGAGTACCCGGTTTTTCTGGTCGTCGCATCGCTTGCGCTGTGGCTCGCAGGCGACGGCGCCCTGGCGCTGCGCCGCAGCCAGCGCTTTGTGCCCGCCGTGTGACCAAGAGGCACGCCATGACACCCCACCTCACATTGATCAGCCACAAGTTGTGCCCCTATGTGCAGCGCGCGGCCATCGTGCTGGCTGAAAAAGGTATTGCCTTCGAGCGCAAAGACATTGACCTTGCCAACAAGCCCGACTGGTTTCTAAAACTTTCGCCGCTGGGCAAAACGCCGGTGCTGCTGGTGAACGGCGAAGCCATTTTTGAATCCGCCGTCATTTGTGAATATCTTGAGGACACCGCCGCTCCGCGCCTGCACCCAGAGGACGCACTGCAGCGCGCTCGGCACCGCGGCTGGATGGAGTTTGGCTCAGCAGTGCTCAACAACATCGGCGCTTTTTACAACGCACCTGATGAAGAAGCCCTGGTAACCCGCGCAGCCGAGTTGCGTGCAAAGTTCCAGCTGATTGAGGTTGCGCTTGGCAAGGGGCCTTACTTTGCGGGCGGACACTTCAGCATGGTCGATGCGGTTTTTGGTCCGGCGTTTCGCTACTTCGATGTGTTTGACGAGATTGGCGATTTCGGTGTCTTTGCCGATATGCCCAAAGTCAATGCCTGGCGCCGCGCGCTTGCGGAACGTGAGTCAGTGCGCAGGGCGGTGGGGGCTGACTATCCGGAACTGCTTCGGGCTTTTCTGCAGAAGCGCGGCTCGGCGTTGTCCAGGCGTATGGCTGTCTCGTTACCGGCTTGAGGGGCCAGTTTTGTGAGCCGCAAGGGTGCTTGCATGATACATATCATTTTGATATAATCAATGCATGCACGTGATTTCCATCAAGATGCTTCGGGAATTTTGGAAGAAGCATCCACAGGCAGAAAACGTTCTACGCGAATGGCACTCAGTTGTTGAGCATGCCGCGTTTGAAGACTTCAACCACTTGCGTGAATTTTTCAATTCAGCGGATTACGTGCCGCCGTTCACTGTGTTTGACGTTGGTGGAAACAACTATCGCGTGGTGGTCATTGTCCGGTACCGATTCAAAAAGGTTTTTGTACAAAAGGTCATGACGCATCGAGAGTACGACGACTGGAACAAGCTTTATCGGAAAGGCAAGGTGTGACCATGCAAGCAGCCACTGCTCATCGCGGAAACAGAACCAAAAAGGGGATCGACATCCCAGCCCTGCAGGCCTCCTGGCAGGCATTTGACACTGTCGCACACCTGCGTCCCATTCACAGCGAAGCTGACTACGACCGCATGGTCGCCATGATGAATGCGCTGTTGGACGTGGCTGGAGACGATGAAGACCATCCCTTGTCTGGCTTGGTGGAACTGCTTGCTGATGTGGTGTCCCGGTACGAGCAGGAGCACCACGCAATAGAGGCGGCCAGCCCCAACGACACCCTGCGGTTTTTGATGGAGGCGCGGGGCCTGAAACAGGACGATCTCTCGGCCATTGTTCCCCAAAGCAACCTGTCAGCGATTCTGGCGGGCAAGCGAAAAATCAGCGCCACCATGGCAGGCAAGTTGGGCGGGTTTTTTGGTATCAGCCCGGCCGTGTTTGTGCCCAAGTAGGCAAGCCTGATGAAACCGCAACGCTTCGTCTGACAATTTGCGACGTTGCCTGGCGCAACAGTTTCTGCCGTCGCAACTCCGCACCCGACCATGTGTTCCAACTACCTCCCCGTCACGCGCTCTGACAGACTGCTGTCTTTCTTCGGGGTCGAGCGCGCTCGCGACGAAGCGCCTGTAGATGTATGGCCTCTCGGGCTGGCCCCTTTTATTCGGTTGGCTGATGACGGCTCGGGCAGCCGTGTCATTGACGACGGCATCTTTGGCCTGTTGCCTGACTTCGCCGCCGAACTGGCCGCCGGCCGGAGAACCTACAACGCCAGAAGCGAAACAGTAGCCCGCCTCCCCAGCTTTCGCGAGTCATGGGCCAAAGGCTGGCGCTGCATCATTCCTTCCGAAGTTTTTTACGAGCCCAACTGGGAGAGCGGCAAGGCTGTGCGCTGGGCCATCCAGCAGCCCGGCCAGGTGCCCATGGGCATTGCCGGCATCTACCGCAAATGGCGCCACCCCAACGGTCGCGAAGACTTCACGTTTGCAATGCTCACGGTCAACGCAGACGGGCACCCCGTGATGCAGCGCTTTCACAAGCCTGGAGAAGAAAAGCGCATGGTGGTGATATTGGCGCCGCAAGACTACGGCAACTGGCTATCGTGCCCCGTGAAAGAAGCCGCCAGCTTTTTCAAGGCATGGGCTGGGCCACTTGAGGCGGCCGCCGCCGCTCTGCCCCCGCGCGCTCCAAAAAGCAGCAGCGTGCTCACCTCGCGTATGCCGCCCCCGCCTGACACGGGCGAGCTGTTCTAAAGCGGAGGGTTTTACCCTGACCTGAAGAAATAAATGTCGAGAATCGCGCCGACTGTTCGTCATGCAGAGGTGACGGCGTTAAAAGCCGCATATCAACCCCAACCCGAAGGACTTCCGTTATGAAATACCTGTGCCTTGCCTACTACGACCCCGAAAAAATGGACGCCATGGCGCCTGCCGACATGCAGGCACTTGTGGAGGCCCTGCCCGCCAAGGACGCCGCCCTCGCAGAGACGGGCAAGCTGGTCTGGAGCGGCTCGCTCGAAGGCCCCAAAGCCACCTTCGGCATGCGCCCGCGCGGCGGCAAACCTGTGGTGACCGACGGACCTTATGCGGAAGCCAAAGAGATGGTCGGCGGCTTTTTTGTGATCGAAGCTGCCGACAAGGAAGAGGCGGTGCGCATCGCCTCATTGCATCCCGCAGCCACGTTGGGCGAGCACATCGGATGGGGGATTGAGGTGCACCCGATTGGCACCTGTTCGGTCAAGACACAAAAATAGAAGGCGCAGGCTTGCAATTCAAAAGAGGAAAAATCGATCCCGTTGCTCAGAGGACAAGCGTTTTTGATCGCATGTGCGAGGGTGTCGTTGAAGCGCCATAAGAGGCTATTTTTGCTGCGCCCTACGAAGGCTCAGTGTGAAGTTTGGTCCCCGACCAGAAAAGGTAGCGACAAGTTTTCCATCGTGGCCCATAGTGAGGGAAATTTGCGAGTCTGCCGCAGGGGTTGAAGAGAATGTGGCTCCATCTAAAGTCATGTTAAGTCGCCTGCCTTTGTATGGTTTGCTTCGCCCTTTCGCAATCATCAATACGGTTACTTCATTCGCGGAAACAAATTCCTCGAATGCAAACAGAATTTCTCCAGCTAGCAACAAATTCCCTGACCACCATCCTGTGAGTTTTCCCGGGAGTTCGCCAAGCGATGGCGAGGGATTTTTGATTGAGAAACCTTGCGGGAGTTCTACATCATCAAGCACGATCCCCACAACTTGCGGCGAGGCGTTTTCCATTGCAGGAGCTGCCTGTGACAGCGTTCGGGCATGGTGACGCTCCAAAATCCTGTCACCTTCAGCTTCTAGTGCCAGTAAAAGGTCTGAACTTCCCTTTACTTTGACTTGGGTATCTATCGCGCTATTGGGGCAACGCTCAAGCCAGGCGTTCTTTGCAGTTGAAAGATCTATCTTCGCTCCTGCTTTTTCTAGCGCCTGACGGGTTTGCAGGTACGGCTTGTCTTCAACAGGGGATTTGTAATAAGGCTGGACCTGGAAGATGGGAACCCAAGAAAATGGGTCGCTGAGTATTTGCGGCCTGCAGGCCCACAAAGTCTGGCGGAAAGCAAAGTTCGCAAACATCCATGACGTCGTGTTGTTCGGTCCGATGTCGTTGATGGACGCTTTGACTTTCTCCGATTTGAGCAACTCGTTGACTAGGCCCGGAAAGCCATGCGCCGACGCGAGCATCAACGGGTTTACGCCGTCCAGATCTTTTCTGGTCAATGCACGATCAGAAGGATCCTTCGCAACTAGTTGACGAAGCTCTTCTGCTGATTCTGTCTCAGCAGCTCGGTAGTCAGCCTGACTAGCTGTTTGCGTGCTAATCCATTGAATTTTCTTTCGGAGGTTTTCAATGACATGTACGACATCGTCGGCAACGGTCTGAGCCCCGACTAAATGCGGGGCCATAAACCCGACCGCTAGCACACCTCTTGCAAAACGGCAGAGCCTCATGGCGTACTTTCGGAGTCAACGTCGGCCGCGCAAGGGCTGCAGTCAGCATAGGTTTGAATGACAGGTCGAGCATTCATTGTTGCCTCTAAATCTTTGATGTCGGCAGTCTAACGGGTATAACTCTCGAACTCAGTTTCGTCGAGAGATGACCTATGACGGTTTCATCCCAAACGCTATTGCAACGACTTCATCCCAGCGATGAGCGTCTGAACCCCGCAGGAGATACCGCCGTCGCCTCCCGAAAGGCCCGCATAAAGCTTTTTTCGTTCTTGAAACCAGCCGCTGTCGCAACCTGCTTTATCGGCTGGTCGCCGCGATTCAATAAGTCTTTGGCTCGGTCAAAACGAACTTCGTCTTTCAATAGTTGCAGTGACGCGCCTTCTTCCTTCAGTTGCCGATGCAACGTCCGCGTAGAAATATTTAACAGCGACGCAACACCCTCAGCGTTGCGCGCGCGATCAGGATAAGAACTTAACACCTGCCTCACCTGCTGCACCAACAACCTGTCCCGCCGGTACTGCAGCACTGTCAGCGGCAACGCCCGCTGCAGCATCTGCTGTAAAGCCTTCTCATCACGACGTAGCGGCAGTGCCAGGTAGCGCGCATCAAACCTGATCTCTGCCTGCGCAGCGTCAAAACGCAGCGGGCCGGGAAACATCAGCTCATAAGCATCTCCATGCGCAGGCGCAGCAAACGGAAAACGTGCACCCTGTAGCGGAATGCGTGAATCGATGTACCAACATGCCAGCCCGTGGATGTTGCGCAATACGTGCACCAGGCAAAACTCTCGGGCGCCTCGTTCAAGTCGGTCCAGGGCGGCGCTCTCCTTGATCTGTATCGCTGCACTGTCGCCGCTGGTCACCACCTTGAGGGTGAGGTCATCTGCCAGCAGGCCGTGGTGGCGGCACCAGCGTTTCAGGGCCACACCCAGGTTTGGCGCGCTGAGTGAGGCTCGGGCCAGCATGCCGTAGCTGCCCCAGGGCAGCTTGCGTGAGAAGGCACCCAGCCCTTCGTCGTCCAGCTCTTGCATGGCCGTGCCTGAGAGCACTTCCATCTGGCGGGCGGTGATTCTGGCGTCTGATTGCTGCAGTTTTGATGGCGTGATCTGTGCCTGCTTCAAGGCCTTGGCCGGGTTTTGGCCGTGCTTTTCGTATGCCGCTGCAATCACCCGTGCAAGGGCCATGGGGGTGGCGGCCACGGGCTGTGAAGCAGGGGCAGGTGGGCGACGGCTAGGCATCAGGCAAGTTTGCGTGAAGTTGGCACGATTTGCAACCTCTGCGGCGCTTGCTGAGGAGTTGTGGCGGTCCGCGCCGGGCGGTTTGGAGGTAAGGTGTGGCTTCGGGCCAGAGCCCGAAATGGCTTCGACAGGCTCAGCCCGAACGGGAGATGGGTTGTATCGAGGTCGCGCGATTCGAATCGAGGAGACACATGCCAGTTCTGGAGACAAAACTCAACGCCCGCTCTGCGGACTTTCAGGCCAACGCCGCTGCCATGCGCGCGCTGGTTGATGACTTGAAACAGCAGGTGGCCAAGGCCGCTGCTGGCGGTGGCGAAGCGGCTAGAGCCAAACACGTGGCGCGCGGCAAGCTGCTGCCGCGTGAAAGGGTGCAGATGCTGCTGGACCCGGGCACGCCCTTTCTGGAACTGGCGCCGCTGGCTGCGCTGGCCATGTACCCCGACCGTGACGGCACAGACAGTGCACCCTGCGCAGGCGTGATCACCGGCATTGGCCGCGTCAATGGTGTGGACTGCATGATTGTGTGCAACGACGCCACCGTCAAAGGCGGCACCTATTACCCCATGACGGTGAAAAAGCACTTGCGCGCGCAAGAGGTGGCGCAGCAAAACTGCCTGCCCTGTGTGTACCTGGTGGACTCGGGCGGCGCCAATCTGCCGAATCAGGACGAGGTGTTTCCCGACCGCGACCACTTTGGCCGCATCTTTTACAACCAGGCCAACATGAGCGCGCAGGGCATTGCGCAGATTGCAGTTGTCATGGGCAGCTGCACGGCGGGCGGTGCTTATGTGCCCGCCATGAGCGACGAAAGCATCATCGTCAAAGACCAGGGCACCATCTTTTTGGGGGGCCCGCCACTGGTCAAGGCTGCCACCGGCGAAGTGGTCACGGCTGAAGACCTGGGCGGTGGCGATGTGCACACCCGCCTGTCAGGCGTGGCCGACCACCTGGCGCAGGACGACCTGCACGCGCTGGCGCTGGCACGCAACTGCGTCAAGAATTTGAATAAAAACAAGGCTCCGGCCCAGTATGTACGAGCGCCAGTAGCTCCTGAATTCATAGCAGAAGAGCTTTACGGTGTGATCCCCGTGGACACACGCAAGCCGTTCGACGTGCGCGAGATCATTGCCCGCATCGTCGACGGCAGCGAGTTTGACGAGTTCAAAGCGCGGTATGGCACCACGCTGATCTGCGGTTTTGCGCACATTGAAGGCATGCCGGTCGGCATCATTGCCAACAACGGTATTTTGTTCAGCGAGTCGGCACTCAAGGCGACGCACTTTATCGAGCTGTGCTGTCAGCGCAAGATTCCGCTGGTGTTTTTGCAGAACATCACCGGCTTCATGGTGGGCCGCAAATACGAAAACGAAGGCATCGCCCGCAACGGCGCCAAGATGGTGACCGCTGTGGCCACCGCACAGGTGCCCAAGTTCACCATCATCATTGGCGGCAGTTTTGGCGCAGGCAACTATGGCATGTGCGGCCGCGCTTACTCACCGCGTTTTCTCTGGATGTGGCCCAACGCGCGTATCAGCGTCATGGGTGGCGAGCAAGCCGCCGGCGTGCTGGCAACAGTCAAGCGCGATGGGATTGAGGGCAAGGGTGGCAGCTGGAGCGCCGAAGAAGAAGAAGCTTTCAAAGCCCCGATACGCCGCCAGTACGAAGACCAGGGCCACCCCTATTACGCCACCGCCCGGCTGTGGGACGACGGCGTAATTGACCCCGCCGACACGCGCCGGATGTTGGCGCTAGGCTTGAGCGCCGCGCTCAATGCGCCGATTCCGGATACGAAGTTCGGCCTGTTCAGGATGTAAACCGTGCAAAACCTGCAACTCCAAGTAGAAGACAGCGTTGCCACGGTGACCCTGAATCGCCCCGAAGTCCGCAACGCCTTCAACGACGAAACCATCGCCGAAATGACGGCCTGCTTTAACGAGCTGGCCACGCGTGACGACGTGCGTTGCATCGTGCTGGCCGCCAACGGCAAGGCCTTCAGCGCCGGGGCTGATTTAAGCTGGATGAAACGCATAGCCACTTACACACGCGACGAAAACCTGTCCGACGCCGGCGCGCTGGCTGAGATGCTGCGCGTGATCTACACCTGCCCCAAACCCACCATTGCCAAGGTGCAGGGCGATGTGTATGCCGGCGGCACGGGCCTGGTGGCGGTCTGTGACATGGCTGTATCGGTCGACACCGCAGGCTATTGCCTGAGCGAAGTCAAACTGGGGTTGATTCCGGCCACCATCAGCCCCTATGTGATTCGCGCCATGGGCGCGCGTGCGGCGCACCGCTACTTTTTAACGGCAGAGCGCTTTAGCGCAGCCGAGGCCTTGCGCATCGGTTTCATCCATGAGGTGGTGACAGCTGACGCGCTGGACGCCAAGGTGGCAGAGCTGACCACGGCCCTGGTTAATGCCGGTCCCGCTGCTGTGCGTCTGTGTAAAAAGCTGGTGCAAGACGTGGCTGAGCAGGCCATTACGCCGGCGCTGATTCAAATGACGGTAGACAGCATCGCCGACATCCGGGTGAGTGCGGAAGGTCGTGAAGGCGTGCAATCGTTTTTGCAAAAGCGCAAGCCAAACTGGTTGCCCGGGCAAACTGAATAGGAGTCAACATGCAAGCCATGGACACCGTACAACTGATTGCCCTCGCAAGCGCACTGGGTTGGGCCAGCGGGGTGCGCCTCTACCTGGCGGTGCTGCTTACTGGGCTAGCCGGTTTTATGGGCTGGATCCAGCTGCCGCAGGGCCTGCACCTGCTGGCCAACCCTGTTGTGTTGGGTGCCAGTGGCTTCATGGTGTTTGTCGAGTTTTTTGCCGACAAGATTCCTGGCCTTGATTCACTGTGGGACGTGGTGCACACGCTGATCCGCATTCCGGCCGGCGCTGCGCTGGCAGCGGGCGTGTTTGGCGCTGACAGCGGTGCGATGGCCCTGGTGGCCGCGCTGATGGGCGGCACACTGGCTGCCACCAGCCATGCGGCCAAGGCAACGACGCGCGCCGCCATCAATACGTCGCCCGAACCGTTTAGCAATGTGGGCGCGTCATTGCTTGAAGATGGCCTGGTGCCCGCAGGGCTGTGGCTGGCGCTTGCGCACCCGGTTGTGTTTGTTGTTGTGCTGGTGCTGGTGTTGATTCTCAGCGTCTGGCTGATTCGCACCTGCTGGCGGTTTTTGTCGCAGCTTTTCGCGCGTGTGGCGCGCATCTTCAGCGGCAAGCCAGATACCGGGCCAGCGCCCGCCTTCACTCTCAAATCTCCCTTCTCAAAGAACGACTGACATGTTTAAAAAAATACTGATCGCGAACAGAGGCGAGATAGCCTGCAGGGTAGCGGCCACCGCGCGGCGCATGGCCATCCAGAGCGTGGCTGTGTATTCGGACGCCGATGCCAACGCCAAACATGTGAGCGTGTGCGACGAGGCCATTCACATCGGGGGCAGTGCGCCCAAGGACAGCTATCTGCGCTGGGAAAAAATCATTGAGGCGGCCAAAGCAACCGGTGCGGACGCCATTCACCCCGGCTATGGATTCTTGAGCGAGAACGAAGAATTTGCGCAGGCCTGCGCGGCCGCTGGCCTGGTTTTTATCGGCCCTCCGGCCTCGGCCATCAAGGCCATGGGCCTGAAGGCTGAGTCCAAACAACTGATGGAAAAAGCCGGCGTGCCGCTGGTGCCCGGCTACCACGGCGCGGACCAGGACCCGGCGCTGCTTAAACGCGAGGCTGACCGCATTGGCTATCCGGTGCTGATCAAGGCCAGCGCAGGCGGCGGCGGCAAGGGCATGCGGGCGGTGGACAGGTCTGAAGACTTTGACGCGGCACTGGCTTCGTGCAAGCGCGAAGCCATCAACAGCTTTGGCGACGATGCGGTGCTGGTCGAAAAATACGCCCAGCGCCCACGGCATATCGAGATTCAGGTGTTTGGTGACATACACGGCAACTACGTTTACTTGTTTGAGCGCGACTGTTCTGTGCAGCGTCGCCACCAGAAGGTGCTGGAAGAAGCACCCGCGCCCGGCATGACGGAGGCGATGCGCAAGCAGATGGGCGAGGCCGCGGTGGCTGCGGCGCGCGCCGTCAACTATGTGGGGGCCGGTACGGTCGAGTTCATCGTTGAGCAGCGAACCGACGGCAGCATGAACTTCTTCTTTATGGAGATGAACACGCGGCTGCAGGTGGAGCACCCAGTGACCGAAGCCATCACCGGGCTTGACCTTGTGGAGTGGCAGCTGCGCGTGGCGTCGGGGGAGAAGCTACCTTTGATGCAAGACCAGTTGCGCATTCACGGCCACGCTTTGGAAGCACGCATTTGTGCCGAAAGCCCGGACAACAACTTTTTGCCCGCCACCGGCACGTTGCATGTGTATGGCCTGCCGGCTTCAGTTTCCTTTGAGCGCGGGCTGGTGCGCGTGGACGCCGGCGTGCGCGAGGGCGACGCGATCTCCCCGTATTACGACTCGATGATTGCCAAACTCATCGTGCATGGCGACACGCGTGAGCAGGCGCTGGCCCGCATGGACGAGGCGTTGGCGCAAGTACACATCGTGGGCCTGAGCACCAATGTGCAGTTTTTGCGCCATGTGGTGAACAGCCGCTCGTTTGCAGAGGCTGATCTGGACACGGCGTTGATTCCGCGCGAGACAGCGGTGCTTTTCAATCAGGAAAAAATCGGTTTGCCGCTGGCTGCAGCAGCCGCCGTGGCCCTGACCCTGCTGGAAGAAAATGCGCAGGAGACGGCAGACCCTTTCAGCAAGCGTGACGGATGGCGATCACACGGCGTGGCGCTGCGGCGGTTTGAGTTTGAGTTTCATGGCGAGACTGCGCAGGCTGAACTGAGCTATCTGCACGATGGCGCGCTGCAGCTCGCAGCCGGTGGCGTGTCGGGACTGCTCACATTTGCGCGCGGCGGGGGCGCTGTGACTCTTGGTTTTGGCGCACTGCGTCTGGCCGCAACCATTTACCGCCGCGGCGAGGTGGTGCACGTATTCGCGCAGCGTGGCGCCACGCAGATCACGGTGATCGACCGCCTGGCTCACGCGGGCGAAAGCCACGGCGAGGCTGGCCGCCTGACCGCGCCCATGCCGGGCAAGGTTGTGTCCTTCTCGGTCAAGGCCGGTGACAAGGTTGAAAAGGGCCAGGCGCTGGCGGTCATGGAAGCCATGAAGATGGAGCACACCATTGCCGCGCCCGCCGACGGCGTTGTGCAGGAGCTGCTGTATGCGCCGGGTGATCAGGTGGCCGAAGGCGCAGAGCTGCTGAAGATGGCCTGAGGATTTGTGATTGCTATTTAATCGATAGCGAACTGTTCCCGTGAATAAAGGGCGAGGTGCCGATTTCTTTCCAGGTCTGAGGCGAAGAGGCTCTGGTTGGCCAAAACGCCGGTATCTCGGCTGGGCACCGGCTTTGGTTTGCCGGCATGGATTGCCGGTCAAGCCGGCAATGACACAGTCGGGGGGCGAAAGTCTGTCATCCCCGACTCGATCGGGGATCCATGCCGCATGAGCCACCGCCCCAACACGACAAGAGAGAATGCAACCCATGCGAATCACTTTCTGCTGCACCGACACCAACGCCGAACCATGGCTGGCGGGTCTGCGTGCCGCCTTTCCGAACGACACGGTTGAACTCTGGGCTCCCGGCGCTGCGGCCGCCGACTACGCAGTGGTGTGGGCGCCGCCACAGCAGTTTCTGGATGAGCAATCAGGGCTCAAGGCCATGTTCAACATAGGCGCTGGCGTCGATGCATTAATGAAACTGCGCTTGCCGCCCGGCGCTGCCGTGGTCCGGCTGGATGATGCGGGCATGTCGGTACAGATGGCCGAGTATGTGAGCCATGCGATGATCCGGCATTTCCGTGAGCTTGACGGCTACGAAGCTGACGTGAAGCAGGGCAAGTGGTCCTTCCGCAAGCCCCGCGCGCGGGCCGATTTTCCGGTCGGCGTGATGGGGCTTGGCGTACTGGGTCAGCGAGTGGCCCGGACGCTGCTGCAATTTGATTTTCCGGTGCGCGGCTGGAGCCGCTCTGGCAAAACCGTGGAGGGCGTTTATTGCTTTTCAGGTGAAGAGGGCTTTGACGAATTTCTGGCCGGCACTCGTATCCTGGTGTGTCTGCTGCCGCTGACGCCGGAGACACAAGACATCATGAACCGGCAGACACTCTCACGACTGATGCCCGGCGGCTATGTCATCAACGTGGCGCGTGGCGGGCACCTGGTGGAAGATGACTTGCTGGCATTGGTGGACAGCGGGCACCTGGCTGGGGCGATGCTTGATGTTTTTCGCACAGAGCCGCTGCCAGCGGGCCACGCCTTTTGGCAGCACCCGAAAATTTCCGTGACGCCGCATACCTCGGCCCGCACACTGCGTGATGAAAGCATTGCGCAGATCGCAGGAAAGATTGCCGCGCTGGAGGCCGGGCAGCCTATTGCCACACTTGCCGGCGTGGTTGACCCTGAAAAGCGATACTGAACATATGACCCTCCCAACCAAAGTAAAAATCGTCGATGTCGGCCCACGCGATGGCCTGCAAAATGAAAAAGGCGCGGTGCCTGCTGCAGTCAAGATTGAGCTTGTGCACCGCTTGCAGGACGCTGGCTTGACAGAAATTGAAGTCGCCAGTTTTGTCTCGCCCAAGTGGGTACCGCAGATGGCTGATAACGCCGAGGTCATGGCGGGAATCAGGCGCAAGCCCGGCGTCCGTTACTCGGTGCTCACGCCCAATATGAAGGGATTTGAAGCGGCGGTGGTGCACAGACCCGACGAAATTGTGGTGTTTGCCGCTGCAAGCGAAGCCTTCAGCCAGCGCAACATCAACTGCTCCATCGAAGAAAGCATTGAGCGCTTTCGCCCCGTGGCTGAGGCGGCCCGCGCCGCCAACATCTATGTTCGTGGCGCGATCTCCTGCGCTGTGGGTTGCCCTTACGAGGGTGAGGTGTCTACTGAAAGGGTCGAGATGGTGGCGCGCCTGCTCAAGGGTATTGGTGTACAGCATGTGGGCGTTGCCGACACGATTGGCGTGGGCACGCCGCTCAAGGTGCAGCGCGCCATGGAAGCCGCGCTGCGGCACTACAACATCAACGACGTGTCAGGCCATTTTCACGATACCTATGGTCAGGCGCTGGGCAACACGCTGGCCTGCCTGCAGATGGGCGTGTGGCAGTACGACACTTCGTGCGCCGGGTTGGGCGGCTGCCCTTACGCCAAGGGTGCAACCGGCAATGTGGCTACAGAAGACGTGGTCTACATGTTGCAGGGCATGGGTATAGAGACCGGCATTGATCTGGACAAACTGATCGACGCGGGCAAGTTCATCAGCGACTTCCTCGGCCGCAAACCCAACTCGCGCGCTGCGACTGCCTTGCTGAACAAGAGGGCCGGGTAGTGCGCCGCGCCGGGCCGCCCCAAGCAAGCACAGCCCCCTCGGGGGGCAGGGCGCTACGCCAAGCGAGCAACCGTGGGGGCTTTTAACGTGTGTGGAGCTGAGCTCAAGGTTCTTCCCGAGGGCGTGCAGCGTGTCGCTTCGGTGCTGCAGTCCAAAGGCCATCCCCACATGCCCGTGATGCTGGACGATGCAGCCCGCACGGCGCAACAGGCTGCCGATGCGCTGGGTATTGGGCTGGGGCAAATCGCCAAAAGCATCATCTTTCGCCGCAAATCCGATGACGCGGCCGTGCTGGTCATCACTTCTGGTGATCAACGCGTGGACGAAAAGAAGATTGAGGTATTGCTCGGCACCGAAGGCAGGCGTCTTGGTCGCGCGGATGCTGCCTTCGTCAAGGAAAAAACGGGGTTCTCGATAGGCGGCGTGTCGCCGGTTGCGCATGTCACGCCCAGCATCACCCTCATCGACAAGCTTCTATTTCGCTTTGAAGAAATTTGGGCTGCGGCCGGCCATCCGCATGGCGTCTTCAAACTCAGCCCGCAGCAACTGGTGTCGCTCACCGGCGCGCCGGTGGCCGACGTAGCGGTTGATCCCGTGCTGGAAAAGCAGGCGCTTGCGCACGCTGTTGGGCTGGTTAGTGAACGGGCCCGAGAAATCAAAGGGCAAGAAACAGATCTGCCGTCGCCTTGCATATCGGTGTGCCGCATGGATGCCCGTGGCTTGTGCGAGGGCTGCTTTCGCACGGGCGCCGAAATTGCCGCATGGAGCCAGGCGAGTGATGCACACAAGCGGCAGGTGTGGACACTGATTGAGCAGCGGATGCTCGCCATTCAAGCATGAAACACATTACCTTCTATCTGGATTTCATCTCGCCCTACGCTTACCTGGCGTTTGAAAAGCTGCCGGAAACGCTCAAGGGAATTACCCATAGCGTCACGTACAAGCCGTTGCTGTTTGCGAGCCTGCTCAAACACCATTGGCAACTCGGACCGGCTGAAATTGAAAGCAAGCGCGACTGGACCTATCGGCAAGTGTTGTGGCTTGCATCGCAACAAGGCACTGCTTTGCAGATGCCCGCAAGCCATCCGTTCAACCCTCTGGCCTTGTTGCGTCTGGCGATTGCTTCCGATGCGCAAGGCGCGCCAAATCGTTACGTGTGTGAAACACTCTTTCGTCATGTCTGGCTCGGCGGTCATGAGGCCGCTGATGTGCAGCGCCTCGAAGCCGTGACTGCGCAGCTGGCCCCGCAGCGGGCCGCGAACAGTGACGAGGTGAAGGCCCAGCTAAAAGCACACAGCGACGAAGCGATTGCAGCCGGTGTGTTTGGTGTCCCGACATTTGTGGTGGATGGCAAGGCCTTCTGGGGCCTGGATGCGCTGCCCATGTTGCGCGATTACCTCTGTGCCGGCGCTTTTTTTGCTGAATCAAACTGGGATTCTGTCAGCCAGGTTTCTCAGGGTATTCCCCGAAGAAAATAGCCGCGCTCGCTCCGATATCCGCATGCTGAAAAAATTCTCGGGGGTTTTCCCTTGAGTTGTCAGCCGCTGTTAAGTTTGGTGCAAGCTCCTGTTGGTTTCAGGTCAGGGTTGGGTCAGTGTCTCGCAAAACAATCGCCTCAGCTCCCATGTTGGGCGCGTTAATTATTGGAGACAACATCATGTCAACAGCCATAGACAACAGGCCCATGAGCAAGGAGCAGAAGAAAGTTATCTTCGCTTCTTCGCTGGGTACGGTATTTGAGTGGTACGACTTTTACCTGTACGGCTCGCTCGCGGCAATTATTGCCAAGCAGTTCTTCTCGGGCCTTGACCCTTCCGCCGCTTACATCTTCGCCTTGCTGGCGTTTGCTGCCGGTTTCCTGGTGCGTCCGTTCGGCGCCCTGGTGTTCGGCCGTTTGGGCGACATGATTGGCCGCAAGTACACCTTCCTGATCACCATCGTGATCATGGGTGCGGCGACCTTTATTGTTGGCTTGCTACCCAACTACGCCACGATCGGTATTGCCGCTCCTATCATTCTGGTTGCCTTGCGCATGCTTCAGGGCCTGGCGCTGGGTGGTGAGTACGGTGGTGCTGCTACCTATGTGGCCGAGCACGCGCCGCATGGCAAGCGCGGTTTTTACACATCATGGATTCAAACCACTGCGACGCTGGGCCTGTTCCTGTCGCTGATGGTGATTCTGGGTGTGCGCCAAGCTGTTGGCGAAGCCGCTTTTGCTGACTGGGGCTGGCGCGTTCCGTTCCTGGTGTCCATTTTGCTGTTGGGCGTGTCGGTCTACATTCGTCTGTCGATGAATGAATCCCCCGCCTTCCAGAAAATGAAGGCCGAAGGCAAAACTTCCAAGGCGCCGTTGTCCGAGTCTTTCGGTCAGTGGAAAAACCTGAAGATCGTGATCATCGCCTTGCTGGGTCTGACCGCTGGTCAGGCTGTGGTTTGGTACACCGGTCAGTTCTACGCGCTGTTCTTCCTCACGACCATTGCCAAGGTTGACGGCGTTACCGCCAATTTGCTGATTGCTGCCGCGTTGGTGATCGGTACGCCTTTCTTCATCTTCTTTGGCATGTTGTCCGACAAGATTGGCCGCAAGTCCATCATCCTGGCTGGTTGCTTGCTGGGCGCGGTGACTTATTTCGCCGTGTTCCCGATGTTGCTGCAGTACGCCAACCCCGCGCTGAAAGCTGCACACGACACCGTGACCGTGACCGTGACTGCCGATCCAAAAACCTGCTCCTTCCAGGGCAGCCCGATTGCACGTGAGATCGACTTCACCAGCTCTTGCGACCAGGCCAAGCGTGTACTTGCACAGAACTTCATCCCGTACAAGAACGTTGCTGGTCCTTCGGGCTCCATCGCTTCGGTTCAAATCGGAACGACGTCGGTGCCTTCGCTGAACGCCACTCTGAACGACAAGCGCAATGCCTTCTCTCCCGAGAGTGCAAAGGGCATTGCCGACTTCAAGAAGGCAGTGCTTGACAACGCCAAGACCGCTGGCCTGACCACCAAGGCTGACGACAAGAGCATGAACAAGCTCATGATCGGCGTCATTCTTGTGTACCTGGTCATCCTGGTGACCATGGTGTACGGCCCGATTGCAGCGATGCTTGTTGAAATGTTCCCGACGCGGATTCGTTACACGTCGATGAGCTTGCCGTACCACATTGGTAACGGATGGTTTGGCGGCTTGTTGCCCACCACTGCGTTTGCGATGGTGGCGGCGACGGGTGATATTTATTACGGCCTCTGGTATCCCGTGATTGTTGCGGCCGGCACATTTATCATCGGCATGCTGCTGGTCCGTGAGACCAAAGACGTCGATATTTACGCAAACGACTGACAGGAAATCGCCCGAAAGGGGCTCTCGGTGAAAACGAGGGCCCCCCAACTTTGTAAAACTCGATAGACTCTTGCTCAAGGGCGGGAGTCTTTTTTATTGGAGACTGCGGAATGTGGAAATTAGTTGTTGGATTTGTAGCCTTTGCGGCGCTCGCCCTTTATATGCTCAGCCGAGGTGGCGATATTGACCTTGGGGGTGAAAAGCATGGTGCGGACACCGCCCATCCACCTGCTGCGGCGAGTTCTCCACCAGCACCGGCCCGCTAAATCAAGGGGCCACACTTACATGACACCATGAAATACCACAAATCTGAAGCCGGGCAACTTGCCCTGAAAGACCGGTCCCTGCTGACCCCCCGTCAAAGGTCCGCTTTCATTCTGTTTGATGGAAACCGCGACCTCGCGGCGGTGTTGCAGGCCACGGCCAGCATGGGTGTGACCACTGAAGACATTGATCATCTGATCGGCCTGGGCTTTTTGGTGCCACTTGTGGCGCAAGAGACACAAGCCCAAGTTGATGTTCGTGAGGCAAAAGCAACGAAGCTGACCGGACAAGAGCGCTACAAAAAAGCATATCCCATCGCGGCGCAGTTGACCTCGGGTTTAGGGCTGCGGGGCTTTCGGCTTAACCTAGCTGTTGAGGGTGCCGGTGATCTGGACGCACTGCTTGCGCTATTGCCTGCCATCCGCGAGGCTGTAGGACCGGCTAAGGCTGAGGCTCTGGAACAAGCTTTGCGTGACTGATTGCGAATTTTTCTTACGCGATGCTGCGTGAGGTTTGAGCTCAAAAGCCCTGCGGGGCTTTTTTAACGTCTGGATACAAACCTCGCGGAGCTTGATGCCTGTTTGACTCCAGCCCGCCAATGTCGAGCTTGGAAATTCCTCCGGCGAGATTTTCAGTTTGTCGCCGCTTGCTGTGCACTGGCCCGACGCAAGCTTTCAGCCAGGGGTTTGGCTTCAGCAATTCCTGACTTTAGGGCGCCAATTTCACAGCCTGCTATTTCATCTCTCCTGAAACTGCCGTTTTGTAGGGCGACATGTTTCAAGGTGTGTGATGAACCAAGCGCGTGTTTAACCCTACGAGCCGGCAGAAGGAAGGGCCTGTCTAGAATGTTTGACCTCACCAGAAAGCAGCTCACCCATGTCTCAGGGAACCATCCGCATTCGCGGTGCACGGCAACACAATCTCAAAAATATTGATCTGGATATTCGCACCGGCGAAATGACAGTTGTGACCGGGCCGAGTGGGTCCGGAAAGTCGTCTCTGGTGTTTGACACGCTGTTTGCCGAAGGCCAGCGCCGATACGTTGAAACGTTTTCTGCATACGCCCGGCAATTTCTGGATCGCATGGACAAGCCCGCGGTGGACAAGGTTGAAGGCGTCCCACCGGCTATTGCGATTGACCAGACCAACCCGGTGCGCAGCTCGCGTTCCACTGTGGGGACGATGACCGAGCTCAATGACCATTTGAAGCTGCTTTATGCACGCGCAGCGCAGCTGTTTGACAAAAAGACCGCACAGGCTGTGCGTCATGACACGCCCGAATCGATTTATGCCGAACTGATGGCGCGTACGGTGGGCAGTGATGCGAGAGTGATCATGACCTTCCCGGTGGAGCTACCGGGCAACACTACGGCTGAAGAAGTTACTCAGTGGTTATCGGCAAGCGGGTTCACGCGTGTGCATGCCGAGCGGGAAGTCGCGACGCCAACCGGGCCGCACAAATTGCTCGACGTGGTGGCCGATAGGTTTCGCGTTCAAACCGCGGAGAAGGCCCGCGTGGTTGAGGCCATTGAACTTGCCCTTAAACGCGGCGGGCGGCTCAACGTCTATGTGCAAGCGGCTAAAGAGGGCCAGCCAGAAGACATGTGGCGGTTTTCCACCGGCTTGCATTGTCCGGACAGCGACCTGCGTTATACCGAGCCCACGCCATCGCTTTTCTCGTTCAACTCTGCCATGGGCGCCTGTGAAACCTGCCGCGGCTTCGGGCGCGTCATTGGCGTTGACTACGGGCTGGTGATTCCAAACGACAAGTTGACCCTGCGCGCCGGTGCCATCAAGACCCTGCAGACGCCAGCCTGGGCTGAAAACCAGGACGACCTGATGCGTCACGCTGAGGCAGCGGGCATTCCACGCGACACGCCCTGGTACAAGCTCACCCCCGAACAGCAGCATTGGGTGATCCACGGCACACCGGCCTATAAAAATGGCCAGTGGAAAAAGCAGTGGTACGGCATCAAGCGCTTTTTTGCTTACCTGGAAACCAAAGCCTACAAGATGCACATTCGTGTGCTGCTGTCCAAGTACCGCAGCTACACGCCATGTGAGACCTGTGGCGGTGCGCGCCTGAAGCTCGAAGCGCTGCTGTGGCGCCTGGGTTCAAAAGAAGCCGCTGACGCCGCACTGCCGCCGGCCCAACGATTCATGCCAGTTGGTGTGGACTGGAGCCGTGCGCAGCTTGAGGCCATGCCTGGGTTGAGTCTGCACGACCTGATGCAGTTTCCGATAGACAGGCTGCGCGAGTTTTTTGTTTCCTTGACCGCTCACCCTGAACTTGTCGAAGGGCAAGCTTCCACAACCCCAGCCAGAACGGGTGAGGAAATGGCGCTCAAGTCCCTGTTTGAAGAAATCCACACCCGCCTCAAATACCTGTGCGACGTTGGCATTGGCTACCTGACGCTGGACCGGCAAAGTCGCACACTGTCCGGCGGTGAGGTGCAGCGCATCAACCTGACCACGGCGCTTGGCACTTCGCTTGTCAACACGCTGTTTGTGCTGGACGAGCCGTCCATTGGCCTGCACCCACGCGACATGAACCGCATCACGCAGGCCATGCACCGGCTGCGCGATGCGGGCAACACACTGGTGGTGGTGGAACATGACCCAGCGGTGATGCTGGCCGCCGACCGCATGATTGACATGGGCCCCGGGCCGGGCGAGAAGGGCGGGCAGATTGTCTTTGACGGCACGCCTGAAGACCTCAAACACGCCGACACATTGACAGGCGCTTACCTCGGTTCGCGCAAGCAGGTGGGCATGGGCCTGAAACGCGCGGTGAGCGACAACACGCCGCGCCTGATTCTGGAAGGCGCGCGCGACCACAACCTGAAAAACCTGACGGTGGAGTTTCCCCTGCAGCGCCTGGTGTGTGTCACCGGCGTCAGCGGCTCTGGCAAGTCGACGCTGATGCAGGACATTCTGGCCCCGGCTTTGCTGCGCCAGTTTGGCAAGGCCACAGAAACGCCGGGCTTGCATGACCGCCTGATGGGCGCGGACTACCTGACCGATGTGGTGTTTGTGGATCAGTCGCCGATTGGCAAGACGGCGCGATCCAACCCGGCCAGTTATGTGGGCGCGTGGGATGCGATTCGCGAGTTGTTTGCGCAAGCGCCGCTGGCAAGGCAGCGCAGCTATACCGCCACCAAATTCAGCTTCAACAACGGCGACGGTCGCTGCCCGACCTGCGGCGGCTCAGGCTTTGAGCATGTGGAGATGCAGTTTTTGAGCGACGTTTATCTGCGCTGCCCCGACTGCGATGGAAAGCGGTACCGGCCCGAGATTCTGGAAGTCACAATTGAGCGCAAGGCGATAGGGGCTGTGTATCCGCGCTTGATGAACGTGTCTGATGTGCTAGACCTGACCGTCAGCGAGGCGAGCCAACTGTTTGCGCAAGACCGCGAAGTGATTCGTGCGCTGCAACCCATCGTGGATGTGGGTCTTGAATATGTGAAGCTCGGCCAGCCCGTGCCTACGTTGTCGGGCGGCGAGGCGCAGCGCCTCAAGCTGGCTGGTTTTCTGGCCGGCGCTTCAAAGACCGCTAGCGCCAGCCGCCAGCCTCTGGCGTTGAAAAACATCAACCGCGGTACGCTGTTTCTATTTGACGAGCCGACCACCGGCCTGCACTTTGACGATATTGCCAAGCTGATGCGCGCGCTGCGCAAGCTGCTGGATGTCGGACATTCGCTGATCATCATCGAGCACAACCTGGATGTGATTCGCTCGGCTGACTGGCTGATTGACCTCGGACCCGAGGGTGGCGAAGCGGGCGGTCTTCTGGTGGCCCAAGGCACCCCTGAGGAAGTACGCGAGCATCCGACATCGCACACGGCACTGGCGCTGCGTGAGTATGAGCTGGCCATGGGCAAGGTACACGGCGTGGAAGAAGCACGCCCCAAAACATGGACCACCAAGCCAGGGTTCTCCAATCTGATTCAGATCGTCAACGCGAAGGAGCACAACCTCAAAAGCCTGTCGGTCAACATTCCGCGTGGGAAGTTCAATGTGGTGACGGGTGTATCGGGCTCGGGCAAGTCGACGCTTGCGTTTGACATCCTGTTCAACGAAGGCCAGCGGCGTTATCTCGAATCGCTCAACGCTTACGCGCGCAGCATTGTGCAGCCGGCGGGGCGCCCGGAGGTTGATGCGGTTTACGGCATTCCACCAACCGTAGCCATCGAGCAGCGCCTGTCGCGCGGTGGCCGCAAGTCCACCGTGGGCACGACCACCGAGGTGTGGCACTTCCTGCGTCTGCTGTATGTGAAGCTGGGTGTGCAGCATTGCACCAAAGACGGCGCGGCCGTGATGCCGCAAAGCGCCGAGAGCATTGCAGCGCAATTGCTCAAGGCCTACCGCGGCCAGCACATTGGTTTGCTGGCACCGCTGGTGATCAACCGCAAGGGCGTCTACACAGAGCTGGCCGACTGGGCGCGGCCGCGCGGCTACACCCACCTGCGCATTGATGGCGAGTTTTTGCCGACCACCAACTTTCCGCGCATTGACCGCTTCAAGGAGCACACGGTTGAGCTGCCGATTGCAGATATTCATGTGACGCCTGATAACGAAGCCGCGCTGCGTCAGGCGCTGACAGCCGCGCTGCAACATGGCAAAGGAGTTGTGCATGTGCTCGCGCCGCTGGATGGTTTGCGTGGCGCGATGATGACGGGCAGCTCCACCAAACATCTGGGCCACCTGCATGCGTCGTCTACCCGGCGTGCCTGTCCGGTGTGCTCTACATCTTTCCCGGAGCTGGACCCGCGCCTGTTCAGCTACAACAGCAAACACGGCTGGTGCCCGGATTGCGTGGGCACCGGCGTCAAACTCACCAAAGAACAACGAAAGGTGTTTGATGATTCCGTAGCCGACGCAGAAAACAAGGGGCGTGAGCAAAGTTTTGCGGAGCCTGAGGCCGAAGATGTGACGGACGCCGCTTGCCTCGGTTGCTCCGGCACGCGGCTGAATGCGCAGGCTCGCGCAGTCAAGTTTGCCGGTGTTGGTATTGCTGATATCGCGGCTTTGTCGGTAACTGATGTGCGCCGGTGGGTCGAAAAGCTGGCGCTGGAAGGCCGTGAAGCCGGTATTGCGCGCGATTTGATCCCTGAAATCAAAAGCCGACTTGAGTTTCTGGAAGATGTTGGTTTGGGCTACCTCACGCTGGACCGTGGGGCGCCCACGCTTTCGGGCGGCGAGGCGCAACGCATCCGGCTGGCCGCGCAACTCGGCTCCAACCTGCAGGGCGTGTGTTATGTGCTGGACGAACCGACGATTGGCCTGCACCCGCGCGACAACCAGATCCTGCTGCGCGCACTGGGCAAGCTCAGCGATCGGGGCAACACCCTGGTGGTGGTCGAGCATGACGAAGACACCATACGCCGCGCGGACAACATCATCGACATTGGTCCCGGTGCCGGCAAGCGCGGTGGACAGTTGGTCGGGCAGGGGACGGCCGCACACCTGGCTACGCTGCCTGGCTCACTGACCGGGCGTTATCTGGCGCAGCCGCTGGTCCATCCTTTGCACCCGCGGCGCGAGACGCAGACGGGCGCAGCACCCTTGGCGCAGGCGGTTGAAACTGCGGCAAAGGATGTGGCTCCCAAAGTGAGCAAGCAAAAGGCCGCGGTCCTGAAAGCGGCCGCGTTAAAAGCCGCAGCCGCCAGTGCGAGTGCGTTGCACAACGCGGCGCCTGCAGCAGCCAGCGTGTTTACGTCCTGGATTGATGTGGTGGATGCCGATTTGCACAACCTGCAACATGTGTCCGTGAGCGTGCCTCTGTACCGTCTGGTTGCGGTGACTGGTGTGTCCGGATCAGGCAAATCAACTCTGGCGCGCGACGTGTTACTCACCAATGTGCAGGCGGCAGTGATGCAGCGCTCCACCAAAGCCGGGCGCGACGCGGACGACAAAGGCCAGCACCCTGTATGGACAGGCTGCGAACGCATCGAAGGTTATGGCGTGGTAGACCGTGTGCTGGAGGTCGACCAGACGCCCATTGGCAAGACACCGCGCTCGTGCCCCGCGACCTATATTGGTTTCTGGGACACCATCCGCAAGCTGTTTGCCGACACGCTGGAAGCAAGGGCGCGGGGGTATGCAGCCGGGCGCTTCAGCTTCAACACAGGAGAAGGGCGCTGCCCAACCTGTGAGGGCGCGGGTGTACGCACCATTGGCATGAGCTTTTTGCCGGATGTGAAGGTGCTGTGCGAAACCTGTCACGGCGCGCGATTCAACCCCGAAACCCAGGCGGTAACCTGGCGCGGTAAAAACATTGGCGACGTGCTGACCATGGAAGTTGATGAGGCCGTCGACTTTTTTGCGTCCATGCCCAACATCGCGCACCCCCTGCAGTTGTTGAAAGACGTGGGGCTGGGTTACCTGACGCTTGGTCAGCCTTCACCAACGCTGTCAGGCGGTGAGGCGCAGCGCATCAAACTCGTGACTGAGCTGAGCAAGGTGCGGGACGACATCACCCGGCGCGGTCAAAAAGCGCCGCACACGCTTTATGTGCTGGACGAGCCCACGGTAGGCCTGCACATGGCCGACGTTGAAAAACTCATCCATGTGTTGCATCGCCTGGTTAACGGCGGGCATAGCGTGGTGGTTATCGAGCATGACCTGGATGTGATTGCCGAGGCCGACTGGGTGATTGATCTGGGCCCGGACGGTGGCAATGCGGGAGGCCGGGTGGTAGCGGCTGCACCGCCGGAGCAGGTGGTCGGGTTGGGCACTGCAACTGGCAAGGCGCTGGCACCCGTGTTGGCGCGTTAAAGCGGCAAAGACCCCCCAGCCCCTGGGGTTTTCCCTGAGGGCTGGCAGAATAAATACTGATCAGTCATAAAATTACCGTTCAGTGCAGATCATCCCGATTCGCACAAACCGGATGAATCCCATCATGCTGCGTCCTGCCCTCAATTATCTTTGTATGTGTGCCCTCGCTTTGGTGCTGGCTGCCGCCATTCCGGCGACTGCACAAACGCCGGTTGTGGCGACCGATGAGGTGGAAGTGCCTGCGCATCCTTGGGTGGTGCCGTCGCCCCGTTCGGCAGAAACCTATTTCACCAACCTCAAGGATGGTGTGACACTGGAGGCTCCGTTTGTAGCCCGTTTTGGTCTGTCCATGCGTGGCCTGGTGCCGGCGGGCAAAACGGCAGGGCGCGCCGGTCACCACCACCTGCTGGTCAATCAGGGACTGCCGCTCGATTTTAAAAAGCCACTGCCCTTTACGGAGCAATACATCCACTTTGGCAAGGGCCAGATGGAGATGGTGGTGAACCTGCCGCCGGGCACTTATGACTTGCGCTTGTTGCTGGCCGACCAGGGGCACATCCCTTACTTTGTCTATAGCAAGCCATTGAAAGTGACGATCAGCAAGCAAAACAAAAATGTGAACCCTGCGAGCGTGCAAGGCCCGGCGCGGGTGGAGCTGCTTGCGCCGAATGATCGCGAAACGGTCAAGCCGCCATTTCAGGTTCAGTTCCACGCCAGTGGTTACAACGTTTCTCACCTTGCTCCCAAAGCCCCTGATACGGGTCATTTCCGGCTCACCGTAGAGCGCGCGGGGCGCAAGGCCGAGGTGATCAACTTCACGGGCGGGCAAACCGAAACATGGCTCAACCCGCCAGCGGGTGACTACACGATGCGGCTTGAGCTGGTCAGCAATGCTGATGGGGGCAAAGTCCTCACGGCCGCCAAGCCGTCCGCGCTGACCGTGGCTGCGCGCTAAGGTTCACGTTTTTCACGGGGTCAGACCAGAGCGGCACTGTCCTACACCGGGACACCCGCTTGGGGGCGATAAACACGAACCACTTCGTGAATATTGAAAGGACAGTCCTCATGCAACTGGATATCTACCGTCGCTCCGAACCTGATCACAAGCTTTCTTACCTGGCCGTTCCAGCTGGCAAACCGATCCCCGACGAAGCTACCAATGTGGAATGGCTGGAAGAGGCCCGCGCCCTGGATCTGGATGAAGACTCGCCTGACCTGGAGGGTTATGCAATTGAGTCCGCGGGGCAGCAAATCCTTGAAAAGGGATATGCCATTACCAGTGTTGAGCATCAAGTCGAGGCTGGCAGCTAGCGTTGCAGCCGAGGCAATTGGTTAACGCCTGCGCGCGTCGAGAAGCGCCGCGGCCACTTCGGCAAAACCGGCGCCGCGTTCTCCCTGGCTGATATAGCGCGGTTTATGCGTTAGCTCGGACTCAAAGCGGCGAATGTTGGCCACCCCAACTGCGTGCGCGAAGGCCTGGAACATCAGTTCGTCGTTGGTTGAGTCCCCAACATACACCCAGCGCTCCATCTCCGCATTCAGATCGCGGTTAAACAATTCGCGAACGATCCAGCGCGCGCCTTCCAGTTTGTTGTGCCCCCCAAACCAGCCGTTGATGTGGATGGAGCTCACAGTTGCTGTCATGCCTTCCGCCCGCATGATCTGCATCGTCTGGGCAATGCGATCGGGCGATAGCTGCACAAATTCGCTGTGGTCAATCGCAATGTCCGTCTCACGCCCCGCACTGTCTTCGGACAACACCGCGCCCGGTACCTCCAGCACCACACGCTGAGCCACCTCCTGCATGCGGGTGTAGTTGGTGCTGCGGGTAGCGGCGTCCTGCTGATATCTTTTTGATAGCAAACTATCGCCGTCGATATTGGGCAAAGAGCTATTTTTGTTCTGAAGAAGAGCCACAGCACCGTTTTCAGCCACGATGGCATCGACCGGCCAGCTCAGCGCAAATGGCTCGCTCCACCCGACCGGACGGCCGGTGATCGGGATGACATGCAGGCCCGCGGCTTTCAGGTCGCCTAGCGCCTGCAATGCATCGGGCGTGATCGCCCCTTCAGTGGTCAGGGTGTCGTCAATGTCGGTGAAGACGCCGGTGATGCGCTGGCGCTCGGCCAGGGGCCAGTTTTTCAGGGGTTCAAAACGGTGCATGACGAAAGTGTCGCATGTCTGTACAATGGTAGGCTTCCTGAGGAGCGTTGCAACCCACGGCATGTGGACTAGGCTCAGGACGTATCAATTGCAACCACGCTCACCCGCATGTGCTTTGAAGCCGGGTGAGTCAAACCAAACAGACTCCTCCCTCATCAAGCCATGCGTCGTGGCTATTTTGCCCAATTGACCTTTGACCTTCGGAGAATCCTCAATGAGTGCCGTATTGAAATCCACCCCTGACTACGTGATCGCCGACATTTCCCTTGCTGCCTGGGGCCGCAAGGAACTGAAAATCGCCGAGACCGAAATGCCTGGCCTGATGGCCATCCGCGAAGAGTTCGCAAAAGCCCAGCCGCTCAAAGGCGCGCGCATCACTGGCTCGCTGCACATGACCATTCAAACCGGCGTGTTGATCGAGACCCTGCAAGCTCTGGGCGCTGACGTGCGTTGGGCATCGTGCAACATCTTCTCCACACAGGACCACGCCGCCGCTGCCATCGCTGCTGCTGGCACACCCGTGTTCGCCATCAAGGGCGAAACCCTGGCCGACTATTGGGATTACACGCACCGCATTTTTGAATTCACTGGCGCCAAGGGCACGCCTGAAGAAGGCCCGAACATGATTCTGGACGACGGTGGCGATGCAACCCTGCTGATGCACCTGGGCACCAAGGCCGAGAAGGACGCATCCCTGCTGTCCAAGCCCGGCAGCGAAGAAGAAATTTGCCTGTTCAACTCCATCAAGGCCAAGCTTGCGCAAGACCCCACCTGGTACAGCCGCCGCCTGAAAAACATTGTTGGCGTTACCGAAGAAACCACGACTGGCGTGCTGCGCCTGAACGAGATGTCGGTCAAGGGCACCCTGGCCCTGCGCGCCATCAACGTCAATGACTCGGTGACCAAGTCCAAGTTCGACAACCTGTATGGCTGCCGCGAGTCCCTGGTTGACGCGATCAAGCGCGCCACCGACGTGATGGTTGCCGGCAAGGTCGCTCTGGTCGCTGGCTACGGCGACGTGGGCAAGGGCTCTGCCCAGGCCCTGCGCGCCCTGTCCGCACAAGTGTGGGTGACCGAGATTGACCCGATCAACGCCCTGCAGGCCGCGATGGAAGGCTACAAGGTCGTCACCATGGAATATGCAGCCGACAAGTGCGACATTTTTGTGTCCGCCACCGGCAACAAAAACGTGATCACCTACGAACACATGGCGGCCATGAAAGACCAGGCCATCGTCTGCAACATCGGCCACTTCGACAACGAGATCGACGTTGCTGCACTCGAAAAATGCACTTGGGAAGAGATCAAGCCGCAAGTCGACCACGTGATCTTCCCGGACGGCAAACGCATCATCCTGCTGGCCAAAGGCCGCCTGGTCAACCTCGGCTGCGGCACTGGCCACCCGAGCTTCGTCATGTCGTCCAGTTTTGCCAACCAGACCATTGCGCAGATCGAGCTGTTCACCAAGCAGGCCGACTACGAAGTGGGCAAGGTTTATGTGTTGCCGAAACACCTGGACGAAAAAGTCGCGCGCCTGCACCTGAAGAAAGTCGGCGCGATGCTGAGCGAACTCAGCGACGAACAGGCTGCGTACATCGGTGTCAGCAAGGCTGGCCCGTACAAGGCAAATACGTACCGTTATTGATAGCTGGCTGTCATGCCGGACTTGATCCGGCATCCATGTCTTTCAGCCTATTTGTTCGCAGGCATGGATTGCGGGTCCGGCCCGCAATGACAACGCCGTTACTTTCGGAGGCCTATGCGCGCTGATTTATTCCTCGTCGAAACCGGCCATGCCACCACCCGCTCTCAGGCCCAGCGCCTGATTGCGTCGGGTGTGCAGTGGCGCGCCGAAGAAGGTGGTCCGTGGAAAACGGTTGCCAAGAACGGTGACGAGGTGCCGCCCGGTGCCGAGATTCAGGTCCCGGACACCACCGAGGCGAAATACATTTCGCGCGGTGGCCTCAAGCTGGAAGGCGCACTCAAAATCACCGGCGTTGATGTGGCTGGCTTGCGTTGCCTGGATATCGGTCAGTCAACCGGCGGCTTTACGGACTGTCTGCTGCAGCATGGGGCTGCCCAGGTGGTGGGCGTGGATGTGGGCCATGGCCAGTTGCACGGTAGCATGCGGGATGACCCGCGTGTTGTTTGCATCGAAGGGGTCAATGCCCGTGCACTCACGGCGAACGATCTCATTGATCATTACCTCCAGGCGTTGCACGCAGGCGAAGAAGTCGATGAATTTGATGAAGAACTCGACGGCGATAGCGAAGTCGACTTCGACCCGGTGTTTGACTTTCTCACCGGCGACCTGTCCTTTATTTCCCTGACCTTGGTGTTGCCAGCGGTGGTGCGTTTGCTCAAGGCCGATGGTCACATGCTGATGCTGGTCAAACCGCAGTTTGAACTGCAGCCCGGTCAAATCGGCAAGGGCGGCATTGTGCGTGACCCTGCGCATTTTGAGTTTGTCGAAAAGCGTCTTCGCGACACCTGCACCAGCCTCGGTCTGGATGTGCTCGGCTGGCTGGACTCCCCTATTGCAGGCGGTGACGGCAACCGTGAGTTTTTTGTGCACGCCAAAAAAGGCCACAACGTGGCGGGCGAGGATGTTCCGCTGGTCGCCGCGCCACCGCGCAACCTGCCCAAGCGCACACCACGCAGTGAGATGCGCGCCATGCATGAGGCCCACGAAGATTCGGAAGAAGCGCATGCCGGTCAGCATGGCCCGGCGCGCGGCAAGCGACGCGACAAAGACGCCGACAAAACATAAAACACAAACACAAGAATGAGTGCGGAGGTTGAAGTGAATCTACCTGTCAGTTTTGAATTTTTCCCGCCCAAGACGCCCGAAGGTGTCGACAAGCTGCGCGGTGTGCGCCAGGCGCTATATGCACACAAGCCCGAGTTTTTCAGCGTCACGTATGGCGCGGGCGGCTCCACACAAGGCGGCACTTTGCAGACCGTGCAAGCTATCATTGGCGACGGCTTTGACGCTGCGCCGCATTTCTCGTGCATAGGCGCTACGCGTGATGGTGTACGCGCCCAGCTCGCGTCCTTCAAGGCTGCAGGCATCAAGCGCATGGTCGCGCTACGCGGCGATTTGCCCAGCGGGTTCGGCGCATTTGGCGAGTTCAAATACGCCAGCGAACTGATTGAATTCATCCGCGCGGAAACGGGTGATACTTTTCATATCGAGGTGGGCTGCTACCCTGAAACGCACCCCCAAGCCAGGTCGCCAGAGGCGGACCTGCAGGCGTACCTGATCAAGGTCAAGGCCGGCGCAAGCTCAGCCATCACCCAGTATTTTTTCAACACCGACGCTTATTTTCGTTTTGTTGACGACACCCGAAAACTGGGCGCCGACATTCCGGTGGTGCCCGGCATCATGCCCATCATCAGCTCCACGCAGCTGATGCGGTTTTCCGATGCCTGCGGTGCAGAGATTCCCCGCTGGATTCGCCTGCGCCTGCAGTCCTATGGCGACGACACGGCGTCCATCAAAAGCTTTGGCCTAGATGTGATCACCGAGATGTGCGACAGGCTCAAGACGTCCGGTGTGCCCGGCATTCATTTTTATACGATGAATCAATCGACAGCCACGACGGAAATCATTCGCCGTCTCCATTTGGCGGGATAGGGTTCGAGCTTGAACACTTGCGCCATCAGGATTTGCCTCAGCGTCAGCTTGCTTACCTTGTTGGTGGCTTGTGTCACGCCTCCTTCGTCAGAGACTGCGGCTACACCAGCAGCCCCAACCGCCATCCTTCCGGCGCCTGCAAAAGGATCTGCTTTACCTGAGGCGCCCGTGGCGGAGGCACCAATGCTTGCAGTGCCTGTTGCGGAGCCCCCGAGCTTGCTGGCCGGCGAAACACCCAAAGAGTTCGAGCAGGGCAAGGCTTCCTGGTATGGCCCCCGCTTCCATGGCAGGCGCACCGCCAATGGCGAGCGCTACAACATGAACGAGATGACCGCCGCACACAAAACCCTGCCTTTTGGCACGGTGGTGCGCGTGCGCAGCCTGGTCAACGGCAAAGAGGTCGATGTACGCATCACCGACCGGGGCCCGTTTAGCCGAGGCCGCGTGATTGACCTCAGCCGTGCCGCCGCCGAGTCCATTGGCATGCTGGGGCTGGGCGTGAAAGACGTGTTGCTGCTGGTGCCGGATTCCACGCCCTCACTCACCCGGATCTCGCCAGCACCCCCAGCCAGAAAGCGCCAACCCGTCGCCCGGAGCACGCCGCGCCCGCGCTGACTTGCCTTGGCTGGTGTCTGGCTCAGGCATCAAATCGGCCTCCGGCCTTTATCCATCGGGCGCAAGCAGCTCCTGAATTAACAGCGTGTAGGGTGGCGCAGAAGGCAGCGCCATGCGAAAGCTGTAGCCGTGGCGCTCAAACTCAAGTGACTCATAAAACGCGTGCGCCTTGTCGCGTTTGAGGTTGGACGACAGCGTGAGCTTGTAGCACCCGCTTTGCGTTGCCAGCGTAATTGCATGGCGCATCATGGCCTTGCCGATGCCACGGCCTTGCATCGCAGGGTCTACCGCTACATCTTCAACAATCGCAGAGGGCGCACCGAGATGACCGATGTTATCCATGATGAGCAGCGCAAAGGTCCCCACAACACCTGCGCCCTCCACAGCCACATGCAGCTTGTAGTTGGGGTAGGTGGCCATACGCTCCCAGAGGCGCGTTGCGTCCGGCAAGGCAAGAACATCTCCGTCGTCAATGTCTGGCTGGGCGTAAAGGCGCAACACGCCCGGCAAGTCAGACGCGATGGCAGGGCGCAGGGTGAGTGGATCGGTCATGACATGACTTTTCGCGGGCAATGTGTCGGTGGGATGACATAGCTGCCTGCCGACAGCACTCTTTATGTGCTGATGGTGTTGGTGAAAGTGAGCCGGTTGCCAAATGGATCCTTGATGGACATGTCCCGGCTGTCCCAGGGTGTGTCTTCGATGTGCAGTTTGGCATAGGTGTATTGCCTGGCCAGCAGTTCCGCCTGAAACGCGTCGATTTCGTCGGTTTCAATCCGCAGCGCCGCGCCGGGACTGCAGTCGCCATGATGCTCTGACAAATGGATGACGCAGCCGCCTTTGGATACCTGCAGGTACAGCGGCATGCCTTCTCCAAAACGGTGCTCCCAGTCGACCGTGAAGCCCAGAAACCCGACATAGAATTCGCGCGCCTTGGCTTCGTCGAAGATGCGGAGTATGGGAGTTGTTTTGCCGAAGTTCATGAGACGCGCTCCTGTGGGAGGGTGGTAAAGAGGTTGCGAGCTAAATTGGCACCTCACCCTTTAACAATGGACAAAGTTCGCTATCAAAATAAGAGCAAAAATTCTGGATGGTGCTAGTTGCCCAATGGCCGCAATCGCCCCGCCGCCACATCGTGCCAAAAGTCCATCGATACGCCCGACGCCAAAATCGCCGCTATAGCCGTGCCCGGCGCGACCCACTTGATGTAGGGTGTCGGATCGCCTTTGATCACTTTGAACTTCACCGGCGTTCCGTACGAGTGGGCGATGCCCTGAACCGGGTTGGCGAGTTTTCCCTCGACCAGGTCCGCATAGTGGGGCTGTGCGTCTTCGTTTTCCCTGAAGTGGATCAACCGTTGGTAGTCGGATAGCGACACCTCGACCCAGCAGATACATCCCAAGGGGTCGCCTTCGGCTTCAGCCAGCGGCAACTCGATTTCGCAGTGCACAAAGAACTGGCTGTCCCCGCCGCGGCACATGGATTTGCTGTCTTCCACCACGTCAATGACGCGGCCCTGGTCAGTTTCCGGAGCGTGCCACATGAAGTAGCGCGGAAGTTCATCGTGTGTGTTGCCGCAGTGGGAGCATTTGTAGGACATAGATTCTTTCAGCGAAACGGCAAGTCATTGAACAGAACTTCAACTCGACTGCGCATGCGCGGGAACCGAACGCAGAGTTTCTGAAGGACATTCAACCACCGCCCCCAAAGCTGGAAAACGGCAAACAAACCACAGAAACAATCTTCGGAAAAAAGATGCCGAGCATGACCCCGAGGAGTACAGAGCCCAAAGCCCACCACCCCAGGGCAGACACAGAGACAGGCAAGGGACCCAGCGCGAGCCTGCCGAGAACGCCGATCCAGAAGCAACCCATGCCGCCGATGACAGCGCCAATGATGCGGTCACGCCGCGTCGCCGGGGCGTGCCGCCAGCGCACATAGTTCTGGTACCTGGTCTGGAGAAAGCTGGTCGTCATTGCGCGCTCCATTTGGGTCGAGGCGCCTACTGTAGCGCCTTGACGGCGTACCAACGCGCTCCGGCGCCGGAGAACAGCCAGTACATTGCGAGCAGTTCCAGAATGGAGCTGAGCCAGAAATTGGCCTCTGTCCACCATGGGTCAGGTGTTTCTGACGGCAATAAAAAATAGCCCGCGCTTGTACTGATGACGGAGATGAGCAGCGCGATTCGCGCCCAGTTTTTTCGTCGTGCTGCAAAGGTGATGAGCGTGGCGTACACAGCCAACACGATCAGAAACAGAAAGACAAGAAAGCCTGTTTCCCCGGCCATGTCGGGCTCGGGATTGATCAGCGTAAGAACCGCGTCAATCACCACCACGATTTGCGCCACCCAGAGCAGGATGATGGCCTGGCGAACTTGGGGCGGGGTCTCTGGTTGGAGCATTTGGTTTGCGTGGTCAGGGTCACACATCACTCACTATTGCCCCACTGGCGGATGTCATCGACGGGTTGCGGAAGACGCTCCTCAAGCAACCTGGCGACGGTGTCAGGCTTGAAAGAGGGCTCTGGGCACTCAATGACCCAGGAAAGAAACTCTGCAGGTCCACCATTCATGTAACGCGGCGGCGAGACGGGTTTGAATACGGTTGGCAGGCGTTCGTCGATGGAAAGATAGTTCAAGACGTGGCCAAGCTCTTGAACCACATGCCAGGCGAGCTTGTTGTCAGTGTCGATGGATAACTTGACCCACCACCGGCCATCGTTCTCAATTCCGTGACCGAACGACGAATGCACTCCAGGAATCGAACGAAGGAAAGCCTCCAGGGATAGAAAGTCGGGCACGTTTTCCATGACGTTAGTTTTGTAATTGGGACCTGCGCCAAAACCATATGGCTATGAACTTGCGCTTGGTATTCTGGACGTGTCAAATACGCGTGCGCTTTAGCTTTTGCATGAATGTTCCTCATTTTCTGCTACCCCTCACTCGGATAACCAAGCGCCAAACTTCGCAGCCGCGAGTTTAGGCGCGGCGGGCCGCATCGCGCCCCCTCATCTGGACGGCCTCCGTTTCGGGGTCCGTTCGCAAAACCCCCTGAATCGCCATGGCAAAAGAACATGAAGCTTGATCTGCATCAATATTTCCTATAATTTCAGTAATTCCTGAAAACTCAGTAAATCAAAAGCCATGAACCTCGCCCCCCTGACCCAGCGTTTTGTCCTGCATTTCGGCGAGATGGGAAGCCGGTGGGGCATCAACCGCACTGTGGGGCAAATTTACGCGCTGCTGTATGTGTCCCCGCGCGCGCTGAATGCTGATGAGATTGGCGAGGCGTTGGCTTTTTCCCGCTCCAACGTGAGCATGGGTTTGAAGGAGTTGCAGTCGTGGAATCTGGTGCGGCTGCAGCACCTGCCCAACGACAGGCGCGAGTATTTCCAGGCGCCTGAAGATGTGTGGGCCATCTTCCGTACGCTGGCCGAGGAGCGACGCAAGCGCGAGATTGATCCCACCTTGTCCATGCTGCGCGACGCGCTGATGGAGCAGCCTTCTACTGGCGACGACATCCACGCCCAGGCGCGCATGAAGCAGATGCACGATTTGATCGAGCTCATGACCGGCTGGCTGGCCGATGTGCAGAAGATGGACTCCGCCACTTTGATCAAGCTGATGAAAATGGGCGCCAAAGTGCAAAAGCTGCTGGAAGCCACGGGCAAGGTCACCAGCAGCGTGAAGGCCGGTTTGACAGGGCGACCCGCAGGACCCAAAACCCCAACTAACGAGGAAAGAAGCTGACCATGGACGGCCTTGACGCATTCCTGCTCGCGCGCATCCAGTTTGCGGCCAACATCACTTTTCACATCCTGTTTCCCACCATCAGCATTTCGCTGGGCTGGGTGTTGCTGTTTTTCAAGTTGCGCTTTGTCAAAACTGGCCAGCAACACTGGATGGACGCCTATCAGTTCTGGGTGAAAATTTTTGCGCTGACCTTTGCGCTGGGCGTGGTCAGCGGTATCACCATGAGTTTTCAGTTCGGGACCAACTGGCCGGGCTACATGCAGAAGGTGGGCAACATTGCCGGGCCGTTGCTGGCCTATGAGGTGCTGACGGCATTCTTCCTGGAAGCGACCATGCTGGGCGTGATGCTGTTTGCGCGTGAGCGTGTCAGCGAGCGCATGCACACCATAGCCACCCTGCTGGTGGCCGGCGGCACCACGCTCTCGGCCTTCTGGATTCTTGCGCTCAACTCCTGGATGCAAACGCCTGCCGGCTTTGAAATGATCAATGGTCAGGCCCATGTGACCAGCTGGTTTGAGGTGATCTTCAACCCATCATTTCCCTACCGATTCACCCACATGATGCTGGCCTCGGGACTGACGGTTGCGTTTCTGGTTGCTGGCATTTCAGCCTACCGGTGGCTTCGCAACGACCGCAGCGCCGAGGTGATCGCCGCTCTGAAAACCGGCGTCTATCTGGCCGCCATGCTGATCCCGCTTCAAATCATTGCGGGCGATCTGCATGGCCTGAATACGCTGGAGCACCAGCCCGCAAAGCTGGCTGCGATGGAGGGTATCTGGAAAACCGGCAAGGGCGCGCCCGCCGTGTTGTTTGGCTTGCCCGACAGCGAGGCCAAAGAAAACCGGTATGAAATTGCAATTCCCAAACTGGCATCGCTCTACCTCACACATTCGCTTGATGGAGAGATCAAAGGCCTGGACCAGTTCGAAGGGAAGCACCCGCCAGTGGCGCCGGTGTTCTGGGCTTTTCGCATCATGGTCGGTATGGGCTTACTGATGTTGGCGGTGAGTTGGTCCGCCACGTGGCAACTCGCTCCGTGGAAAAAGGGTACCGATCGCACGCTGCGCCCCTGGCATGCAAAGCTATTGGTCGCCATGACTTTTGCCGGCTGGGTGGCGTTGATTGCAGGCTGGTACGTTACTGAAATTGGCCGGCAACCCTGGCTGGTGACCGGCGTGCTCACCGCAGCGGAGGCGGCTTCGACAGTGCCGGCGCCGCGCATTGCTTTCACGCTGGTGCTGTACCTCGTGTTGTATGCGGCGTTGACGGTTGCCTACATCTCGGTCGTGTTTTACCTCGCGCGGCACAAGAAGCACGCCGACAAACCTTTTGGCGATGATGAAACCGCCGGAGATACCGAGAGGCAGCTCAACGTGGTGAACTACCCGGAGCAAGAAGGAGCCCCCAATGCTTGATTCTTCCATCCTGATGCCCGACCTGACGCAAGCCGCCGGCTGGATGCCGATTGTCTTTCTGGTGGTGATGGGACTGGCCATGCTGGCCTATGTGATTCTGGATGGCTACGACCTGGGTGTGGGCGTGTTGATGCGCCGCGCCAGCGATGATGACAAGGACACCATGATCGCCAGCATCGGCCCATTCTGGGATGCCAATGAAACCTGGCTGGTGCTGGGGGTCGGCATCATGCTCACCGTGTTTCCGCTGGCCCATGGCGTGATCCTGGGCGCGCTGTATTTGCCGGTGGCCATGATGTTGATCGGGCTGACGCTGCGCGGGGTGGCCTTTGACTTTCGCGTCAAGGCGCGGGCGGCGCACAAGCCTTTGTGGAACCGACTGTTTTACACCGGTTCACTCCTGGCCAGCTGGAGCCAGGGCTACATGCTGGGATCGCTGATCACCGGCTTTGCGTCTGACTGGTGGGTCATGGCTTTTAACGGCCTGATTGGTCTGGCGCTGGTCGCAGCGTATTGCCTGCTCGGCGCGGGCTGGCTGATCATCAAGTCTGAAGGTGAGCTGCAAATGAAAGCCGTGCGCTGGGCGCGTGCCAGTCTGCTGTTCACCATGGCGGGCATTGCCGCGATTTCAATCGCAACGCCGCTGGTCAGTCAAAGCATTTTTGAGAAATGGTTTTCGTTTCCGAACATCGTTCTGCTGCTGCCGATTCCTGCCGCCACGGCGGTGTTGTTTGCCGTGATTTACCGCAGCCTGCAGCGCTTGCCAGTGCGGCTGGCGCAGGGCAACGAGTACGGCGCGTGGGTCCCGTTTGGCGCAACGGTCGGCGTGTTTCTGCTGGCTTTTTATGGACTGGCCTACAGCCTGTTTCCCTGGCTGGTGATTGACCGAATCACCGTCTGGCAAGCCGCCACCGCGCCCGAAGCCATGGGCGTCATTCTGGTTGGCGCGGCTGTGGTTCTGCCCATGATCATTGGGTATACCGTGTTTGCTTACCGGGTGTTTTGGGGCAAGAGCACTGCGCTGAAGTACTAAAAATGGTCTTCTCAATCAACGTCAATATTAGAGGGAGCGGGGCATGTCAAGAGTCGTCGTGTGGGCCGTCTTTGTTTTGGGCGTCGCCCACATTGTTTTCGGTCTGTTGAAATTTCAGGCGCCTCTCATGGCCGCCTTGATGGACGGTTTTACCGGTCAATTTGGTGAACCAGAGATCAGGCGCACGGCGTTTTGGTTTGTCATGGCGGGCCCGCTGATCATGCTGGTGGGGCATCTTGCAATTCGTGCGGTGAGCGCTGGTGATTTCGGGGCGCTAAAAGTGATCGGCACCTACATGCTGATTTTTTCGGCTGTGGGTGTGGCGGCTTTTCCCGCTTCACCTTTGTGGGCGTCACTGGTGCTGTCGCTTCTTCTGATCGCCTCAGGCTACCGCTTGATTTAGGGAAACCTGGCAGTAAGATCGGGCCCTATCTTCGCCCACAGGTTGTAAGCAAACATGACATCACAGACCCGATACAACGCCTCATTGCTGGGAGCGCCGGACCTGGCTGACGAAAAGCGCAAGGCGGCAGAGGACAAGTATTTGCAGGTGCTGGAGCGTATTTTCGGCGGCGCGTCCGCCGTCCGGGGCGCTTATTGCGAGTACCTGGCCGTGCGTTCCATGCGCGCTGAAAATCCGCGCGAGGTCCGGACCGATGAAGAAATCCAGGTTGTTGCGCGTTGGGAAAAGGCGGCGTCAGAAGCATCGCAGTCCGTGCTCAAGCTTATGAAAATTCCGCCGGACGGTTCTTCCTTCGAGCTGCACGTGTGGAACTCCCGCACGCGGTAGTCGAATCTGCCGGTCCTTGGGGCGGATCCTTCGACAAGCTCAGGATGAACGGGATGCAGCGTCCGTGGAAGCAACTTACCTTTCGTCGTAGCTAATGCTGACGTGTTCCGTCAGTGCCCGGGCCTGGCAGCTGAGCACAAATCCTTTGTTGACTTCCCATTCTTCAAGGGTGAAGTTTTTCACCATGGCTACTTCGCCAGCAAGCACTTTGGCGCGGCAGGTGCAGCAGACGCCTCCCTTGCAGCTGTAAGGCAGGTCCAGCCCGGCAGCCAGCGCCACATCGAGAATCCGGTCCTCAGCTGTCATTCGTAGTTCGTGCGATTTGCCGTCCAGCACCACCGAGAGGCGGATGGGGGCCTCTGGCGCTGGCAGTTCATGATCATTTCGCTGGTTTGCCCTTTTATGTCGGGCGAAGCCTGCTATCAATTTTGAAGCGTCTGGTCCGACGGCTGTGCTGAAGCGTTCCGCGTGAATACGCTCACGAGGGACACCTGCCGCGAGCAGGGCCTTCTCGCAGTCTTCAATCATGGCCTCCGGGCCACAGATAAAGGTTTCGTCAATGCTGCTGCCAGGCACCAGGCTGTTCAGCAACTCGCCCACCTTCGCGGCATCCAGCCGGCCAGTGAACAACGCTACTTCCTGCGCCTGACGTGACAGCACATGGATGAGGCTCAGGCGTGCGGGGTAGCGGTCCTTTAAATCCTGCAAGGCTTCGTTGAATAAAATGGAGTCCATACGGCGGTTGCAATACACCAGCGTAAAACGCGAGTCTGGCTCGCCGGCCAGTGTGCTGGCCATGATGGAAAGCAGCGGCGTGATGCCCGAGCCGGCCGCCCATCCAACGCGGTGCACGGCGCCGTTCAGGCGTGGCGTGAAGCGGCCTTCGGGCGGCATCACTTCCAGCGTGTCGCCGGCTTTTAATTGCGTCGCCCAGTTGGAGAACACGCCGCCTTCAACGGGTTTGATGCCCACTTCAACCTCATGTGCCACAGCATAGTGCTGCGTGCTGCTGCAAATCGAATAACTTCGCCGCAAAGACTCGCCGCCCACATTCGCTTTGAGCGTCAGGAATTGCCCCGGTTTAAAACCATAGGCCTGCCGCAATTCCGGCGGAACAACAAAGCTGATCACCACGGCGCCAGCCGCATCTGGCGTGACGCGGGAGATGAGCAGCGGATGAAATTGCGGAACCGACATCAGAAGTGTGTTCAGTAGGGCTTGAAGTAGTCAAACGGTTCGCGGCAATTAAGGCATTTGTAGAGGGCCTTGCAGGCGGTGGAGCCAAAATGCGATGTCTCCGTGGTGTTGCTGGATCCGCATTGTGGACAGGCCACGTCTTCGGCATCCTGACGTCGGGATGCGAAGCGAATGACCTTGTCGCTATCCGCTGCCAGGGTGTGCGGCGGTGCGATGCCGTAGCTTCGCAGCTTGGCTTTGGCTGCAGCGCTGATCCAGTCCGTGGTCCAGGCCGGTGCCAGTTGGGTGGTGATGCGCGCGTTGATGTTGTGCTGCGCCAGCGCGGAGCGAATGTCATCCTCAATCTGACCCATGGCCGGACAGCCGCTGTAGGTGGGTGTGATGACAATTTCCAAACCGTCGGTGCCAACCCGCACGTCCCGCAAAATGCCCAACTCGCGAATTGACACCACCGGGATTTCCGGGTCGGGTACGGCTTCGAGCACGTCCCAGACGTGCTGCAGAGTGATCGCTAGCGGAGGGGTTTCATAACGGTTCCCCGGGACGTGCGGTGGGTGCAAAGCGCTCACCATAGAGCGCCCGGGTGCGCGCGCGCCAGGCCTTGCATCTCGCTCAGTAGAGGCGCCAGGTGTTCGCTGTGCCGACCACGCGTGCCTTGAGGCAGCGTCGCCGTGACGTCTGGCCGCTTGAGACCGGCCTCCATGAATGCTTCATTTACCCACTCGTCCCAGCTGGCTTGCAGGGCGGCAGTGTCCGCATGGTCTATAACTGGGGACAACCAGAACTCGGCGGTGTACGGCATCAGAAGGTTAACCGCTGCCTGTGTGCGGTCATGGGATTCAGGCGTTCCATCGCCCAGCCGCACCAGCCAGTCGCGCGAGTGGCGAAAGTGGTAGCGAACCTCCTTCACCGATTTGCCGGCGATGGCCGCAAGCTGTGTATCTTCCGACCCCTGCAAGGCTTCCCACACCAGCAGCATGAACGCGCTGTAGAGGAAGTTGCGGACGATGGTGACTGCGTAGTCCCGCTCTGATGATGACGATGTGTGCGGAAGCTCCAAGAGGGTGAAGTTGCGGAAGTCTTTGGCGTCGCGAAAGTAGGCGAGCAAATCTTCTGTCGCGCCATCACCCTGCACCACCGCCGCGTGTTGATACAACATGCGCGCCTGGCCTATCAGGTCCAGACTCATGTTGGCCAGTGCAATGTCTTCTTCCAGCACTGGGCCGTTGCCACACCATTCGGCATTGCGCTGGCCCAGCACCAGCGCGTTGTCGGCGAGGTGCAGAAGAAGGTCCAGCGGCGCAGTGAGGGTAGGGGCTCCAACCGTTGTCACATGTGGCCCACTTCATCAGGGATTTCGTAGAAAGTTGGGTGGCGGTAGATCTTGTCGGCCATGGGTTCAAAAAACGCGGCCTTGTCGTCGGGTTCGCTGGCAGTAATGTTGTTGGACGGCACGACCCAGATGCTCACGCCTTCCTGTCGCCGCGTGTAAACATCGCGCGCCATTTGCAGGGCCTGCTGTGCGTCCACCGCGTGCAGGCTGCCGCAGTGTTTGTGCTCCAGGCCCTGCTTGCTGCGCACAAAAACTTCCCAGAGTGCCCACTCGGTTGCCACCGTTCGGGCTGAGCCTGCCGAAGCCGTGGTGAGCCCATCGACAGGCGCATGGCGAACGGGAAGGTTGGTCTTCATGCTGCCTCCTTCAATGCCCGCGTGCGTTGTTTATCGCCATAAGCCTGCGCCGCGTCTCGCACCCACTGCCCATCCTCATGCGCTTTCACGCGGTTGGCCAGGCGCTCTTTGTTGCACGGTCCGTTGCCGTTAACCACGGCCCAGAACTCTGTCCAGTCGATGGCGCCGTAGTCGTGTTGCTGGCGTTCTTCGTTCCACTTCAGGTCGGGGTCTGGCAGCGTGACGCCAAGAACCGCGGCCTGCGGCACTGTGGCGTCAACAAACTTCTGACGCAGGTCGTCATTGGAAATGCGTTTGATGCCCCAGCGCATGCCCTGCGCCGTGTTGCTGCTTTCTGCATCTGGCGGGCCAAACATGGCCAGCACCGGCCACCACCAGCGGTTCACCGCGTCCTGCACCATGGCGCGTTGTTCGGGTGTGCCTTGCATCTGCACCATCAGGCTTTCAAAACCCTGGCGCTGATGAAAGCTTTCTTCCTTGCAGATACGGATCATGGCGCGCGCATAGGGCCCGTACGAGCAGCGGCAAATGGGCACCTGGTTCATGATGGCTGCGCCGTCCACCAGCCAGCCAATGACGCCAACATCCGCCCACTGCAATGTGGGGTAGTTGAAGATGGAGCTGTACTTGGCCTTGCCGGTATGCAGCGCGTCCAGCAGTTGTTCGCGCGATGCGCCCAGTGTTTCCGCAGCCGAATAGAGATAGAGACCGTGGCCGCCTTCGTCTTGCACTTTCGCAAGCAAAATGGCTTTGCGCTTGAGCGAAGGTGCGCGCGAGATCCATTGCCCCTCGGGCTGCATGCCAATGATTTCGCTGTGGGCATGCTGGCTGATTTGTCGCACCAGCGTACGGCGGTAGGCCTCCGGCATCCAGTCCTGCGGCTCGATTTTCTGGTCGGCGTCTATCTTGCAGTCAAAGTGGTTTTGCAGCGCGTCGGGGGCAGTTTCTGCCCCGGGAGGTTGTGCCGATGCATCGGCCACGTCCAGCGATTGGGTATACATGCTTGGGGCTCCTGGGAGGGGCTGTCCATTCCAGTATATCAATTAACCGACCGTGCGGTCGGTTAATGATTCAATGGCTTTTTTGGATGGGTTTGTCAGCTTGTTCGCGTCAAATCCGCCAGCAGTGCATCGGCCGACGCATACCGGTCTTCCGGATTTTTGGCCATCAGCTTGTTGACGATGGGCTGCAGTGCTGCATGAGCGGCGGGAAGGGCCGGGGTTTCGGCGTTGAGGTGTTTGGCCAGCAGCAACTCCAGCGATTCCGCTGTGAAAGGGCGACGGTTGGTCAGCATCTCAAACAGCATGACGCCCAGGCTGTAAAGATCGGAGCGGGCGGTGACGACTCTGCCGCTCGCCTGTTCAGGACTCATGTAATACGGCGTGCCCACCAGATCCCCATGGCGCGTTTGCGTGAAGCCCATGTTTTCGGACTGCAGCATGGACTTGGCAATACCAAAGTCGGCCAGCGCGACGCTGCCGTCCACGCGCAACATGATGTTTTCGGGTTTGATGTCCCGATGCACGATGCCGTGGTTGTGAACGGCCGCCAGCGCCAGCGCTATCTGCTCCACCACGGTAACTGCGCGCTGCGGCGTCAGTTCCGGGCCAAACAAGGTGCGCAGATCACCGCGTTCAAAATACTCCATGGCGATATAGGCGTACTCGTCACTAAAGCCCTGGTCGTGGATTTTGATGACGTGCGGGTGATCGATCTTGGAGAGCAGGGCGTATTCCTGAATGAACCGCACCAGGTGCACCGAAGCCTCTTTGCCACGCGAGTCCAGAATTTTGAGCACGATGGGAAGCCCGTCCGCCTCGCGCTCTGCAAGGTACACCTCGGTCATGCCGCCGGAGCCAATCTTTTGTGTGATGCGGTAGCCCTTCAGGCGCACAGTCACAGCGGTCGGGTCAAACCCCTCGCCGCGAAGCACTGAGAGTTTGGAGTCCAGCGCGCTTTTCACGGCCCGTGCGGTGATCTCTGAATTACTTTTCACGGCGGCGCTGATTTCCAGCGCACGCTCGGTCAGGCTGGCCATGCCGTGCAGCTTGTCGGCCATGGAGGTAACGAGGCCGGTGACCTCAAACACGTTGATGGCGGACTCCTTGCCACGGACTGACAGAGCGGTGTGCGAGCCTGTTTGAATGCCTTCGCCTGCACCCGTCAACACTGTGTCGCTAGCGACCACCGTCCAGCCCAATTCCTTGCTGGCGGCTTCCAGGCGAGCGGCCGTGTTGACCGTGTCACCAATGGGAGATGTCTCCTTGTTGCGCACAACGCCCAGCTGGCACAGCGTGACTTCGCCACTGTGAAGGCCGACACCTATGGCAAAGTCCGGCAGCCCGCGGCCGGGGAAGCGGTGCTCCAGCCAGCTGCGAAACTCGTGCGCTGTCAGGGCCATGGCCAGTGCTGCAGAAATGGCCCGGCGCGGCGCCGGAAGCGGCGACCCGTGGGTGGTGTTGGTGAAGACCGACATGAGCCCATCACCAATAAATTTAAGATGTCCACCGCCGTTTTTCAGCACGGGCTGGCAGGCGTGTTCAAAATATTCGGTCAACAGTTCGGCGACTTCGCTGGAGTTGAGTTTTTCAGCCAGCGAGGTGAAATTGCGGATGTCTGAAAACAGCACGGTGGCATCTGGCAGTTGCTCGGTGATGGCGCCGTCGGGTGCGTCGCTTCGGAAAGTCCCCGACAGGTTGCCGCCAATGCGGTCTGAAAAGACAGCTCGCAAGCGGTCTTCGCTGGCCGCCAGTGCCGTGTCCAGGGCATCCTGGATCAGCCCGCGCTTGCGGATCTGTGCGTTCACCGCATCGAGCAGCTCTACACGGGTAAAGGGTTTGGCCAGATAGTCATCGGCGCCCGTGGTCATGCCGCGGCGCATGCTTTCACGGTCGTCCAGCGCGGTGAGAAGGATAAAGGGCAGGGTAGCCAGGGTTTTGTCGGCGCGTATGGCGGCCAGCAACTCAAAACCGTTCATGCCGGGCATGCCAACGTCTGAAATGATCAGTCCGGGTTTGAAGGCCTGCGCACGCTCCAGCCCTGTGCGGCCATCCGGCGCGGAGATGGGGTCAAACCCCTCAAGCTTGAGCAGGCGGACGATGTTGTTGCGGATCGCGTCGTCGTCTTCAACGATAAGAATGGTGATCATGCTGCGTTGCTGCCTGGCTGTTTTGTATCAATTCCCGAGGTCGGAATGCGGACCGTGAACAAGGTACCTGATTCTGGCTGGCTCTGTACCGCAATGCTACCCCGATGCAAGTCCACGGACCGTTTCACAATGGCCAGACCCAGGCCTGAGCCGGGCTGGCTGGTGACATTGCTGCCGCGGTAAAAACTTTCAAACAATCTTGGCAGATCTTCAGCGCCAATGCCAACACCCATGTCACTGACTTGCAAAACCAGGTAAAGACCCTCGCGGCTCAGGCGCAACACCACCTCCGCCCCGGCCGGGGAGTACTTGCAGGCGTTGGACAGCAAGTTGCTCAATATGTGGCGTATCAGCCGCTCGTCCACCAGCATGGCCGCGAAGTCGCTGCTGCTCTGCGTGCATTCAAGCCGGATCGCATGGGCACCGCCGTCGCTGGTGTGGGCTTCGGTCAGAAGCTTCTGGCAAAGACGGCCCACGTCGATGACCTCAAGTTTGAGCTTGAGCCGGCCCGCATCGGCCTGACCTACAGTGAGCATGTCTTCCAGCATGCCCTGCATGCGTTTCACGGCGGTCACAAGGTCCGTCATGATCTCCTGGCGTTCTCCGGCATTGATCTTTTCCCCGTAGTGCTCAATCAGCTCGGCTGACGAAAGAATGGTTGCCAGCGGCGTGCGAAATTCATGCGACGCCATGGATACAAACCGGGTCTTGAGTTCGCTGAGTTCCCGTTCCCGCTCCAGCGCATGGCGGGTTTCCTGCTCGGCTTCCTTTCGGCGGGTGACATCGACATACGTCCAGACCGTGCCTTCCTCCGGGTTTTCCCGGCTCAGGGCGGTGCCGTCCAGTTGCACCCAGATCAGCTCGCCGTTTTTGCGCTGCATACGGGCCTCGGCAGAGAAGGTGCCGGTTTGTGCAATCTGAAAGTAGGCCTCTTCCCCCAGTAACTCAAACTCTTCATCGCTGGGGTAATGGATCCGGGTCTCCTGGCCAAGCAGCTCGGACGGCGTATAGCCCAGCATGTTTGCCAGGGTTCGATTGAGCCACTGATGACGGCGGTCCTTCAGAAACGTCACGCCAACGGCCGTGGTTTCCAGAATCGCTTCGCGCTGGGCGAGGGCGCTTTTGAGCCGTTCGTCCAGTTCCCGGCGCTCACTGATGTCCGACATCATCACCAGCAAAGCCGCTTCGCCGTCCCAGTCAATCCGTGTGCCGTAGATATTGGCCCATCCGACACGCGGCGCTGGTTGCACTGCGGCACCCAGGCTTTCGGCCGGGGGGCTTAAAAAGCGGGCCTCATAGGCGCTGACCAGGGTTCCGGCCTGCATCAGCTCGCGCCGCTGCAACACGATGGCGCGGTCGTCTGGGTGAATCATGTTCAGGGACGGTGTGCCCGCCAACGGTCTGCCAAACAACAGCTCGGCACTGGCGTTTGAGAACCGGATGACGCCATTCTGGATCACCACGATCGCGTCGTTGACGTTTTCCACCACAGCGCGGTAACGCTCGGCTGCTGCGTGGGTCAGCACTTCCAGTCGCCTGCGCTCGGTGACATCTTTCAGAAAAAACAGATTGGCGGGCGCGCCTTCCCATTCGATCAACACGCCATTGATTTCCACCCATGAAATCGAACCGTCGCGTCGCTGGAAGCGGGCTTCAAAAGCGGGCACCCGCTCGCCGAGTGAGCGCTTTTCCTGCTGACCGGAAACAAAAGCCCGGTCCTCCGGATGCACGTACTCAATCATGGGGCGGTCGGCCATGTGTGCGGTGTCGGTTCCAAGCAGGACAAGGCAGTAAGCGTTGGCAAAGCGCAGCAAGCCGTGCTGACCAACGCAGATGCCCTCAGCGGCATGCTCGACCATGGTCTGGTAGTGAGCCAGAGAAGTGCTTGGCGACGTCATGACTTCAAGTGCAGAGGCAGGCTGAAACTCAAGTTCATTTTGCCGCCCTGAATCGTTTTGCTACAGCGCGAAAAGATCAGGACCCATGGTCCAGCGTGAATCCGGCATTGCGGTCCTGCCCCAGACGCGCCACCATTTGCGGCAGGGCGGCCTGGAGGTCAGCCTTGAGAGTGTGCGGCGGGTTGATGACAAACATGCCGCTGGCTGGCAGGCCGGGGCGAACCACCTCGCCTTCCTGATCGGTGGTGAGTTTGCTGGACTTGACGGTGAGCGTGGCGTTGAGCCATGCCCGGCCCGCCTTGGTCGCCAGGGTTTTCAGTTTGCGCGGCAAATCGTGCGCTTCGGGCCGCGGGATGATGGGATACCAGACCACGTAGGTGCCTGTGGCAAAACGCTTGACGGCATCGGCCATGCAGGCGGCCACGCGGCCATAGTCGGACTTGATCTCATAACTCGGATCACACAGCACCATGGCGCGCCTTGCCGGTGGCGGTAAAAAGGTTTTCAGGACCTCAAACCCGTCTTCTCTGGCGACGCTGACTTGGCGCCCCACACCCAGTTGCTCAATGTTGCCGGTGAGGGATTTGAAATCCGTAGGGTGCAGCTCAAACAGTTTGAGCTTGTCGCGGCCACTGAGAAACTGCTGCTCGATAAACGGCGAGCCAGGGTAGATTTTCAGGTGGGCGGGGTCGCCGGTCTCCGAAAACTGCTGGTTCAGTCCGCGCAACACGTCCAGATAGTCCTGCAGGGCGGGCGCAAGCGCTTCATCGGCGGACGTCTTTGCGGTGCTGCCGGGTTTGGCGGGCGCTACCTTTTTAGTAGCAATGTTCGACCGATCTGAAAGGGCAGGAGCGGGTTTTGATGCCTGAAACAGCTTGAACACCCCTTCTTGGGCCTCCCCGCTGGTCTCGGTGTAGTCCCCATCCAGGCGGTACAGCCCGGCCCCCGCATGGGTGTCGATCACGGTCAGCGCCGTGTCTTTTTGGGTCAAATACTTCATCAACGCGATCAGCGTGGTGTGCTTGAGCACGTCGGCATGGTTGCCGGCATGAAAGGCGTGGCGATAGCTAAACATGGGGCTATGTTAACGGGCGCCACTCCGCTTATGTGAGGCTAAAACAACGTGGCACTTGGTCCGCGGCCCGTTTGGACGCTCTTTTGGGCGGAAATGGCTGAAAAATGCCCAAAAAAGCCGTGAAACCGCAGGTTTGGTGCCGGAGCCCGATTTATTAGCCACGCGAAGCCCCGACTTTGTATAATCGAGGGCTTCGCAGCGATTGGCTGGCCCCGCGGCGAAGCTTGATCCCCACCTAAGAGGTTTCCATCAGAGAAACACCGACCGTGGAAAAGGGCTGCTCAAACCAACTGTAAAGTAACTTATGACAACCTTCAGCGCAAAACCCGCTGACGTGGTCCATGAGTGGTTTGTGATTGACGCGACCGACAAGGTCCTCGGACGAGTAGCCAGCGAAGTTGCTCTCCGTTTGCGCGGCAAACACAAGGCCATTTATACGCCTCACGTCGATACCGGTGACTTCATCGTCATCATCAACGCAGCCCAGATCCGTGTCACCGGCGCCAAGTCGACCGACAAGATCTATTACCGTCACTCGGGTTACCCCGGCGGTATTTCTGCGACCAACTTCAAGGACATGCAAGCCAAGCATCCTGGCCGCGCTTTGGAAAAAGCCGTCAAAGGAATGTTGCCCAAGGGCCCGCTTGGCTACGCCATGATCAAGAAACTCAAGGTGTACGGTGGTGCAGAGCATCCGCATACCGCCCAACAGCCTAAAGTGCTGGACATCTAAGGAGCTATTGATGATTGGTGAATGGAACAATGGCACCGGCCGTCGCAAATCAAGCGTCGCCCGCGTGTTTATCAAAAAAGGCACAGGCAAGATCACAGTTAACGACCGGGACATTCAAACGTTCTTCGGCCGCGAAACCTCGATCATGATCTGCAAGCAGCCGCTGCACCTGACCAACCATGTCGAAACCTTCGACATCATGGTCAACGTTCACGGTGGTGGTGAGTCCGGCCAGGCCGGCGCAATCCGCCACGGCATCACGCGCGCGCTGATCGACTACGACACCACCCTCAAGCCGGCTCTGAGCCAGGCCGGGTTTGTGACCCGTGACGCACGTGAAGTCGAGCGTAAAAAGGTCGGTTTCCGTTCGGCACGTCGCCGCAAGCAGTTCAGCAAGCGTTAATTCGTTTTGCTGTTCGCCGAAAGCCGTCTGGTTTGCGCCTGGCGGCTTTTTTCATGGCTTGTCGCAAATGCTTACCCGTGCTTTGCCCGGGCCCGATTCGCCTCCGCGCCCGCTGAGTGCACAATGCACCCTCCCGAACAGAAAACCGCAGCTACCGCCTTTGAAATTTCGCCTATTTCGCCGCCGCCTGACCATCAGCTCGCCCCGCATGGCTATTCGCAGTGCCATGCCATGGCCTGTGCGCTGGGCCTTGGGTGCCATGATGCTTGGCTTCTCGGCGGCCATCGCGCTTTGGACGTTTGAACTGGGTGTCAGCCTGGCGGGGCTTGACAGGGCCGCCAAGGCTGAATTGACCAAACTGCGCGAAGAAGTCGCAGCCCTACGTCAGGAGCGCGACAAGTCGCAGTCCATCGCCAACACCTCTGGCAGCCTGCTCACGGCGGAAAAAGCCGCGCAAGAAAAGATGATGTCCCAGATCAAGCAACTGGAAGCGGACAACCGCATGCTGCGCGATGACCTTGGATTTTTTGAGAAGCTTTTGCCCGCAGGCGGCGCCGAAAGCGCCACCATTCGCGGGTTGCAGGCGGAAGTGTTATCGGACATGCAGATCAAGTGGCAGGTGCTGGTGATCCAGCCTGTCAAGGACGCCCCGGTGTTCAACGGCAAGCTGGAATTGACATTCAGTGGAAAGCTGGCCGGAAAGCCGTGGACCACAGGCTTGCCAGGCGGCGCACAGGCCCTTCAGTTCAAGCAGTACGGGCGGATCGAAGGAGTGCTCGACCTGCCCCCCCAAGCCGTGGTACAAACAGTTACAGCGAAGGTGATGGAAGGCGCGACAGTGCGTTCTGTGCAAACGTTCAAGCTGAATTGACGCCTCTGACACCCCTTAAATCACTGGATTGACTATGTTTGGCAAAAGAAACCAACCCCCCATCAAGAGCCTGATAGCCCAGGGCAGTTGCATTGAAGGCAATCTCAAGTTCACCGATGGCCTGCGTATTGACGGGGAAGTCATCGGCGACATTCGGGCTGTTGAAGGTACGCCCAGTATTCTTGTGATCAGCGAATCTGCTTGTGTCACGGGACACATCCATGCCGACCACGTCATCATCAATGGCCGTGTGATGGGGCCGGTTCACGCTTCTGAGCTGCTTGAATTGCAACCCAAGGCAAAAATCCAGGGTGATGTGTCATACAAGGCGCTCGAAATGCACCAGGGCGCCGTTATCTTTGGGCAGTTGCGTCCGACTGAACTATCTGAGGTTGGCGATAAACCTCTTCTCAAGCTGGCGGCCAACAACGCCTGATTCGTAAGGCCATCTCAGTTAGTTTGCGCTCACAACGGGGTGCAGACAAAGCCAGCACCGACCCTATGGTTGATTGATTTGCTATACCATTCGGTATTAGTTGAGAACGGAGTTTCCCCATGAGCGCACTAGCCGAAAATCCCCCGACCCAGATGCCCGACCCTTTTGTCTTCACCGACAGCGCGGCGGCCAAGGTCGCAGACCTGATCGCTGAAGAGGGCAATCCTGATTTGAAGTTGCGCGTTTTCGTTCAGGGTGGCGGTTGTTCCGGTTTCTCGTACGGTTTTACGTTTGATGAAATCACCAACGAAGACGACACCACCATGACCAAAAACGGTGTGTCGCTGTTGATAGACGCCATGAGCTACCAGTACCTGGTGGGTGCAGAAATCGACTACAAGGACGATCTCGAAGGCGCACAGTTTGTGATCAAGAATCCCAACGCCACCAGCACCTGCGGCTGCGGCTCCAGCTTCTCGGCTTGAGCTTTCCCAGCTGGCAAAAAAGGACCTTCGGGTCCTTTTTTTACGGCTGTTTCAGTGGTGCCCGGTACAGCGCACCCAGTACGCGCAACCCAGTGGCTCCAGTTACCGCCGGCAAATTGCCGGGTTCATTGCGATGCCAGGCCCGGGCCAGCCAGGCAAAGGCTGCGGCCTCCACCTGCAGCGGAGGCAATCCTTTGCTGGCGGTTGATGCAACTCCGACGCCTGGCAGAGCCTCGGCCAACTGACGCATCAACTCAGTATTGAAAGCACCCCCGCCGCACACCAGCAATTCGTTCGTTTGGGGGGCGTGCTGCACCAGGTCGCGCGCGCAGGCCCGTGCGGTAAGAGCCGTGAGGGTGGCTTGCACATCCTGCGGCGCGTGTTGTTCAAACCCCTGCAGCTGGTTTGTCAGCCAGGACGGATTGAACAGATCGCGTCCGGTACTTTTGGGCGGGGTCTTCTCAAAATAAGGCGCAGCCATCAGGCGCGCCAGCAGGTCGGGGATGGTTTTTCCTGTTGCGGCCCAGGCACCGTCTGAGTCATACGCCTGTCCAGTATGTTTGAAGCACCAGAAGTCCATCAGGGCGTTGCCAGGGCCGCAGTCAAAGCCCTCTGTACCGTCCTGCCCCTTGGGGGGTAACAGAGTCAGGTTGCTGATGCCGCCGATATTGAGCACGGCCAGGGCGACTCCGGGCTGCGCAAAAACGGCTTTGTGAAAGGCGGGCACCAGTGGCGCGCCCTGGCCGCCAGCGGCCAGGTCTGAGGTACGAAAGTCTGCGACCACATCGATGCCCGTAAGCTCAGCCAGCAAGGCCGGGTTGTTCAACTGCAGCGTGTAGCCCGCGCTGGCGCCGCCACTGAGCACGTCCTCAGCGAATTCCTGGGGACGGTGGCGCACGGTTTGCCCATGTGCGCCTATCGCCTGAATCTGGGCAGCAGAGATACCAAGCGAGTTGGCTTTTTCCACGAGTGCATTGACAACCCGCGCGTAAGTCGTGGCGAGTTGATTAGCGGCCAGCGCAGCACGGTGCAATTCATCAGCACCGGAGGTGTTTAAAGCCAGCAGCTCGGCTTTGAAGGCAGGTGAAAAAGAAGCCGACTCGGCCAGCAAAACGCGAGGCGCGGAAGCGGAAAAATCAACCAACACACCATCCGCACCATCGAGCGAGGTGCCCGACATCAAGCCTATGTAGAAATCACTCATGCGGCCATTTTGCCGCACCACACGCGTAGACGACGAGCTAAAGCGACGAGGACGAGGAGAGGGGGCAGGGAGCTACACGAAGTGAGTGACTCTGGGGGCCCGTTTTTCCGCCGGGCAGCCCCAAGGAAAAATGCGCCCCCCTGGGGGGCAGGGAACTACACGAAGTGAGTGACCGTGGGGGCCATCTACTCTACCCGTGTCTGAACAATGCTGGCTGCGGCTTGCAGCTGTTGGCGCACGTTGCCCGCCAGTTGGCGGAAGGCTGGTTGCATGGCCGCCGACAAAGGTACGGTGTCGTTGAGTTTGGCAATGTTCATGGGGTCTTCGTGCTGACCATTGACACGGAATTCAAAATGCAGGTGCGGCCCGGTGGACCAGCCAGTAGACCCCACTGCGCCCACGTGCTGACCCTGGCTGACGCTTTGGCCTTTTTGAACATTGATTCGGCTGAGATGGGCGTACAAGGTTGTGTGGTTGTTGCGGTGTTTGACAATTACCACGTTGCCGTATCCGCCCTGGACTCCGGCAAACTCGACCACGCCATCACCCACGCTGCGCACTGCGGTGCCTGTTGGCGCTGCATAGTCGACGCCAAGGTGGGCACGCCACGTTTGCAAAATCGGGTGAAAGCGCATCTTGAAGCCGCTGCTGACGCGCGAGAACTCCATGGGCGAGGCCAGGTAGGCGCGGCGAAGGCTTTGTCCGTCAAGGGTGTAATAGCCGCCCTTGACAGCGCCGGCGCTGGCAGTCGTGGCGCCCGATGTTGCCGGGTCGCTGAACCACATGGCTTGCAGTGTCTTGCCGTTATTGACAAATTCAGCGCTCAGGACTTTGCCGGTGCGAAGTGCTTCGCCATCGGCTTCCAGCGTTTCGTACACCACGTTGAAGCGGTCGCCTTTGCGCAACGCGCGATGAAAGTCGATGTCGCCAGAGAAAATTTCAGCGATCTGCACGGCAACGGCGTCAGGGACGCCGGCGTCATCAGTGGCGGCAAACAGGGAAGTCCTGACCATGCCGCTGGCCAGCTGTGTGGAGCGGGTGTAAGGCGCTGTTTCGAGGCGGGAGGTGAAGGTGTTTCCCTCGCCACGTTCCACCACGAGCCGGGTGAATTTGAACTCGTCGTCTGTGCTCCAGCGGGCAGAGAGCTTGAGCAACTGGTTGTCGTCAGTGGCCTCCACGGTCACGTTTTTGCCGGCGCGGCCCAGCAGGGACATACGCGCCTGGGTGTCGTTGCGCAGAAAAGCGGCGGCGGCCGTGTCATGAATATTCAGGCGTTGCAGCAAGGTGTCGGCTGTATCGGTGCCGCGTGTGCTTTCAGTGCGAAAAAGTTTGAAGCGGAAATCGCTGAGGGCGTCACCTTGATCTGCGGTGGGCAAAGTCTGTACGGCTTCCAGAACCTGCCGCACGGGCAACAGGGCGGCATCAGGAGCCAACGGCGCGACGCCGAAGGCCGTGACGCCCGTACCGAGCAACAGCACGGCGAGGCTGCCAGTGATCCGCTTAGGGTGCTGACGCAGGGTTTGAAGAATAGGGGCAACGAGGCGGGAGAAAATAGGCAAACGCAAAGCGGAATATCCCAACTGGATGCATCTGGCCGCGTTGACGCGGCAGACTGCGATATAAGGACATCGGCGACCGGCCCCATACTTGGTCGGTGGGGTCTTGTGACGCCGGACTTGAAAGCTTCAGCCTGATCAGCAAGTTGCACGCCATTTAAAATGGTCAGCTGATGTAGGCGAGGGGCCAGTATACCTGTCAGACAAATGCCCGACCCAAGAAAAACCCTTATGAATCAAGAGCTTGTTACAAATATGCCGGTGTCTAACAGTGTAAAGCACGCGCTGGCCGTCTCCTTGCGCGGATGCGAAGAGTTACTTCCTCAGGACGAATGGGTCAAAAAACTGGTGCGCTCCGAGGCGACGGGTCAGCCGCTGCGCATCAAATTGGGGCTGGACCCCACCGCACCTGACATTCATGTCGGGCATACCGTGGTTTTGAACAAGATGCGTCAGTTGCAGGATCTGGGGCACACGGTCATTTTCCTGATCGGGGACTTTACCTCCCTGATTGGCGACCCGTCCGGGCGCAACACCACCCGACCCCCCCTGACCCACGAGCAAATCAAGGCCAATGCCGAGACTTATTACAGACAGGCCTCGCTGGTGCTGGACCCGACCAAAACCGAGATTCGCTACAACAGCGAGTGGAGCGACCCGCTGGGCGCGCGCGGGATGATTGAGCTGGCGGCCAAATACAACGTGGCCCGCATGATGGAGCGCGATGACTTCAACAAGCGCTTCAAGGCCGGGCAGTCCATCAGCGTGCATGAGTTTTTGTACCCCCTGATGCAGGGGTATGACTCGGTGGCCCTGAAATCCGATCTGGAGCTGGGCGGTACCGACCAGAAATTCAATCTGCTGGTGGGGCGCCACCTCCAGGCGGAATATGGCCAGGAGCCGCAGTGCATTTTGACCATGCCGTTGCTTGAGGGGCTGGACGGCGTGGAGAAAATGTCCAAGAGCAAAAACAACTACATCGGGATTTCAGAAGACGCCAACACCATGTTTGCCAAGGTGCTGTCGATCTCTGACGTGTTGATGTGGAAGTGGTTCACGCTGCTGAGCTTCAAAAGCGAGGCCGATATTGCCGCGCTCAGGAAAGAAGTCGATGCTGGCCGCAATCCCAAGGATGCGAAGGTGGCGCTGGCAAAAGAGATCACAGCGCGCTTTCATTCCGCCGCAGCGGCGGATGCAGCGGAGCAGGACTTTATCAATCGCAGCAAGGGCGGCGTGCCTGACGAGATCCCAGAAGTCACCCTGAGTGGCGCGCCGCTGGGCATAGGCGCGATGCTCAAGATGGCTGGTCTGGCAGCTTCAAGTGGTGAGGGCAACCGCCTGATTGACGGCGGCGGCGTCCGGGTTGATTCCAGCGTGGTCAGCGACAAGGCGCTCAAGCTTGAGGCAGGCACGTACGTGGTGCAAGTGGGTAAGCGCAAGTTTGCCAAGGTTTTGCTCACCTGAGATGTTTTGGGCCTTTCGCGACCCCGCGTTTTCGCGTTATCTGGCACCCGCTTTTTCCAGCATCTTCACCATTTCTGTATAGCCCCGCGACTTTGCCAGTTGCAGGGGCGTGTTTCCCTGACGGTCTGTGAGTTGTAAATTTGCGCGCGCCGCGATCAGGGCTTCCAGAGTTTTCTGGTGCCGCGGGCCCCCGTCGCCCAGCACCACCGCTTCATTTGCCGCTGTCCAGTGCAGGTTGTTCACATGGTCCAGCGGTGCGCCTGCGGCAATCAGCTGGCGGACCACTCCGTCATGGCCCAGGTGCGCCGCAGCGATGAGCGCCGTCCCGTCATACCGACTCGTGACTTGTTTGGCGCTGGCGCCCAATGACAGCAGCACCTTCAAGGTCTCTTCATCATCAGCCACCGCGGCAATGGTGACGGCGTCGTAGCGATCCTTGTCGAGCAGGTTGAGCGCGGCCCCGGCTTTCACCAGGGCGTGAATGGCGCCCCGCTGACGGGCAAAGGTGGCGACGTGTAGCGCTGTTCGGCCATTGCCATCGCGGGCATTGAGATCGGCTTTTGCGCTGGCGAGTTTTTCGATGTCGGTGATGCTGCCCGCGTGGGCGGCTGCGTGCAGGCCCTTGTACTGCGCCGATTCCGCAGCGCTGGGAGCTAACTGGGCGGAGGCAGGTGCCATCCCCACTGCGAGCAGCCCAGAGGCAAAGATAAAGGCGAGCATGAGCCCTTGCAGGGAAAGGCGGCGGTTTCGGTTCATGGCGCGACTCCTGATAGCCGCTTCATGATGGGCGGCACTAGCGCATTTTGCGACATACGTGGCAGGGCATGGAAGATCATTCACAATGAGCTGATGCGTTTTTTCCGCCTGCAATCCCTGAGTCCGCAGCGCCTGCTACAGGCCTCGGTGCTGGTGGCGCTGGTGACCATCGTGCTTAAAACCGGGGCTTGGTACATCACGGACTCGGTCGGGCTGCTGGCCGATGCGATGGAGTCTTTCGTGAACCTTGCGAGCGCGATCTTCGGGCTGGTCATGGTCACTATTGCGCAGCGCCCTCCTGATGAGGGTCATCCCTATGGGCACCACAAGGCCGAGTATTTTTCATCCGGGTTTGAAGGGCTGCTGATTGTGGGCGCGGCGCTTGCCATCATCTGGGCGGCGAGCCACCGGATTTTTGATCCGCAGCCCTTGCAGCAGGTCGGATGGGGTTTGGGCCTGTCAGTGGTCAGCTCGGCGCTCAATGGTTTGCTGGCCTGGGTCATGTTTGGTGTTGCCGCCAAAAGTCGCTCGATTGCACTTGAAGCCGATGCCAGGCACTTGGTGACTGATGTCTGGACCTCCGCCGGTGTGGTGGTTGGCATCACCGCAGTTGCGTTGACCGGCTGGCTCTGGCTGGATGCGCTGGTGGCCATTGGCGTGGCGCTGAACATCCTGTCGGAAGGTTTCCGGCTGATATGGCGATCATCACAGGGCCTGATGGACGAGGCGCTTGAGCCTGAATTGCTGGCGGACATACACAAAACCCTGAGCGGTTTCGAGCATGCCACCATCCGTTTTGACCACCTGAGCACACGCCGGTCCGGTCAGCGGCGCTTTGTTGATCTACACATGCACATGCCGGGCAGCTGGTCGCTGGACAGGGCAGCGGCGCTGCGCACCAGGGTTGAGCAGGCGCTCATGAGCGCCGTGCCGGGCCTGCGCGCCACCATCCAGATGTTGCCGTCCGACGTGGAAGCACATTTTGACGACGAGAAGGATGTGATTTGATCAGCGTAATCCAGAGGGTAAGCCAGGCCCGTGTGCTGGTCGATGGCGCGATGATCGGTGAGATCGGCCCTGGCCTGCTGCTACTGCTGTGCGCCGAGCGTGGAGACAGCGAATCGCAGGCCGACAGGCTGCTGGCGAAAATCCTTAAGCTGCGGATTTTTTCAGACGAGGCTGGCAAGATGAACCGCAGCGTGCAGGACACAGGCGGTGGCCTGCTGATTGTGAGTCAGTTCACGTTGGCGGCTGATGTGTCAGGCGGCAACCGGCCCAGCTTCACAGGTGCAGCGGCTCCTGAAGAAGGGCGACGGCTTTATGAGTACTTTGTGGCGCGGGCCCGGGCAGCGCATGCAGACGTTCAGACCGGGCAGTTTGCAGCGGACATGCAGGTTCACCTGGTTAATGATGGGCCGGTAACGATTCCACTGCGGATTAACTAGCTACTGAATAGATAGCAAACTATTGCCGTCAATTAAGGGCCGGGTGCCGATTTCATTCTAAATAATGGTCATGCATAGGGATTTTTGATGCCCAGCCCCGCCAGGATCTCAATCTCCCGCGCTTCCATGGCGTCAGCATCTTTCACGCTGGTTTCATGGTCCCAACCCTGCGCATGCAGGGTGCCGTGCACCAGCAAGTGTGCATAGTGAGCCTGCAAAGTCTTCCTGTTCTCGCGGGCTTCTTTGGAGATCACTGGCGCACAGAGCACAAGATCGGCCGTTACCAGCGGCGCTTGTGTGTAGTCAAAGGTCAACACGTTGGTGGCGTAGTCTTTCTGCCGGTAGCCGCGGTTTAGCGCCTGGCCCTCTTCAGCATCCACAATACGCACCGTCAACTCGGCATCACTTTCAAGGGCGTGGCGAATCCAGCGCGCAACGCTGTGCCTGGGCAATGCAGCGCGGTGACGTTTGGCATCCTTGATGTCGCCAAACTGCAGCGACAGGCTTAGTTTTTTAAGAGCCATTTCTGCTTTTGGTTCGCGTCGGGCGCGCGACTGGCACGATGGTCTCAACATCATTCCCGGCTGTGACCGTGGGGCTTTTGTAGCCGTCATACGCATCCACAATACGCGCCACCAGCGGGTGACGTACCACGTCGGCGCTGGTCAACCTTGTGATGGCAATGCCCTTGACACGCTTGAGCACACGTTCAGCGTCCACCAGTCCGCTGAGTTGGGTACGCGGCAAATCAACCTGGCTGACGTCACCCGTGATCACCGCCTTGGCGCCAAAGCCGATGCGGGTCAAAAACATTTTCATCTGCTCGGGCGTGGTGTTTTGCGCCTCATCCAGAATCACAAACGCATGGTTGAGCGTGCGGCCGCGCATAAAGGCAAGCGGCGCGATCTCGATCTGCTGGCGCTCGAATGCTTTCTGCACACGCTCGAAGCCCATCAGTTCATACAGCGCGTCGTAGAGCGGGCGCAAATACGGGTCCACCTTCTGGTTCAAGTCACCGGGTAGAAAGCCAAGCCGTTCGCCGGCTTCCACCGCGGGGCGTGTCAACACGATGCGCTGGACGGCGCTGCGCTCCAGCGCATCAACCGCGCAGGCCACTGCCAGGTAGGTCTTGCCCGTACCAGCGGGACCGATGCCAAAAGTAATGTCGTGGGTTGCAATGTTTTCAAGGTACACGCCCTGGTTGACGGTGCGGGCACGCAGGTCGGCGCGCCGGGTCGACAGCGCGGTGGCGCCATCGGGTGCCACGCTGAGCGCGGTGTCGCCGGCCAGCATGAGTTGCACGGTTTCTTCGGGGATGGGCCGCTGCGCCAGCTCATACAGGGCCTGCAGCACTTCCAGCGCCTGCTGCGCCTTGGCCTTGGGGCCATCAATCTTGAACTGCTCGAACCGGTGCGCAATCGTCACCTGAAGCGCGGCTTCGATGGTGCGGATGTGCGCATCTGTGGGCCCGCAGAGGTGGCCCATGCGGGTATTGTTCGGGGGCGTGAAGGTATGGCGGAGGATCAAAAGCTTGTTCTCGCTGGTGGTGGACAGGCAGATGTGTGATTGTCCCCCGATATTCAAGATGAAGCGCACTGATAAGATTTGGGCATGATCGGACGAACATGATAGGAAGAATACAAGGCCTGCTGGCTGAAAAGAACCCCCCGGAGCTGCTGGTGGATTGCAACGGCGTGGGTTACGAAGTGATGGTGCCGATGAGCACTTTTTACAACCTGCCGGGGCTGGGCGAAAAAGTCTCGCTATTGACCCATTTTGTGGTTCGCGAAGACGCGCAAATCCTTTACGGCTTTGGCTCATCCAGCGAGCGCGCAGCCTTTCGCCAACTGATCAAAATTTCTGGCGTCGGCCCGCGCACCGCGCTCAGCGTGCTCAGCGGGATGAGCGTTGAAGAGCTGGCCCAGGCCGTAACCCAGCAGGAAGCTGGCCGCATCATCAAGGTGCCGGGCATAGGCAAAAAAACCGCAGAGCGCTTGTTGCTTGAGCTAAAGGGCAAACTGGGTGCCGACATGGGCATCACCGTCAGCGTGGCCAATGATGCGCAGTCCGACATTTTGCAGGCGCTGGTGGCACTGGGCTACAGCGATCGGGATGCAGCGCTGGCGCTGAAAGCATTGCCCAAGGACATTGGGGTTAGTGATGGTATCAAGCTGGCCTTGAAGGCGCTGGCGAAATGACCATCCAGACCGACGACTTCGACATGTCCGGCATGCCGCCTGCGAAGCGGGTCATGTCTGCCGCGCCAGCATCTCCGAATGAAGAGGCCATAGAACGTGCGCTTCGCCCCAAGCTGTTCGACGAGTATGTCGGCCAGTCCAAGGTACGCGAGCAGCTTGAAATCTTCATTGGTGCTGCCAAAAAGCGCAGTGAGGCGATGGACCATGTGCTGCTGTTTGGCCCGCCCGGTCTGGGCAAGACCACGCTGAGCCACATCATTGCGCACGAGCTTGGCGTCAACCTGCGTCAAACCTCAGGCCCGGTGCTGGAAAAACCAAAAGACCTGGCGGCCCTGCTCACCAATCTGGAAAAAAACGATGTGCTGTTCATCGACGAGATCCACCGTCTGAGCCCGGTTGTTGAAGAAATTTTGTACCCCGCGCTGGAGGACTATCAGATCGACATCATGATCGGCGAAGGCCCTGCGGCGCGAAGCATCAAGCTTGATTTGCAGCCCTTCACGCTGGTGGGCGCCACCACCCGCGCCGGCATGTTGACCAATCCGCTGCGCGACCGGTTTGGCATCGTTGCGCGACTTGAGTTTTACACCGCTGACGAGCTTGCCCGCATCGTGAGGCGCAGCGCCAAGCTGCTTAATGCCCCCATGGACGAAGACGGTGGTTTTGAGATTGCACGCCGGTCACGCGGTACGCCACGTATTGCCAACCGGCTGCTGCGCCGCGTGCGTGACTATGCGGACGTCAAGGGAACGGGCCATATCTCGCTCGACATCGCCAACAAGGCGCTGGCCATGCTGGACGTGGATCCGCAGGGTTTTGATGTGATGGACAGAAAACTTCTCGAAGCTGTGATCCACCGCTTCGACGGCGGGCCGGTTGGACTGGACAACATTGCCGCCAGCATAGGCGAGGAACGTGACACGATTGAAGACGTGATCGAGCCCTATCTGATTCAGCAGGGCTATCTTCAACGGACGCCTCGTGGGCGAATTGCTACGCTGGCTGCCTACCGACACCTGGGTGTTGCCGCGCCGGCGGGACGCCAGGAAGGCGCTCAGGATTTGTTTGTACCCTGAGCTAGCAGTAGTTCCCAGCGACTAGCTGCCCATTTTTCCCTGAAGCACAGCCACCAGATGCCCTTTGGCCTCGGCCAGCTGCGCCTTGTCTGCGTCGTGCACTTTTCGAAAGAACGCAGCGCATTCAGCAGAGCCGGCTGCCTCGGCATCCTTGATGTACTGGTCATACGCCATCAGCGCCTGGGCCTTGTTCTGAATCAGGGTGATCCAGTCGTAGGCGAGGTTGCTGATGGGGTGTTTGTCGGTTGATTGCTCTTGCATGAAAACTCCTGTTTAAACGCAAAGCATAGATAGCCACAGGCTTCGGATATGTAGGCCGGTGCCGACGGGTGGGCGTCCATATTGACGCAAGCTTCACACCGCGTTTGAAGCCTCAGATTCGAGGTGCTTGGCGATCACAGGTTTTGCATTGCAGAGGATCAAGATTTGCGCCGCGTAGTAAGTAGCCAGAACCCACAGCTGCGCCATCGGCAGGGCCTGAACAAAACGGTCGGTTGCCAGCAGTGCATCGCTCACCATGAAAACACAGGCCCCCGTGGCAACGGCAAGGGAAGCCCTGTCCTTCAGGATTGTTGCGCGGCCAATCGCCTGCCCCGCCATCAGGGCAATCACCAGCACGTAGGCTGCCACTGCACCCTTAAGCAGCGGCTCCAGCCCACTCCACAAGAAGGCATACATGGCTGCCCCCACGCCCAAGGTGATGACCAGGGCGCGCCGGTTTGGAAACCAGGCCACGCCCTGTTTGAACAGGGGGATATAAAAGAGATGGGCAATCAAAAAAGACACCAGCCCAGGGATGAAGTACCCGGGGACCATCAGCAACACATCGCCAGCGAGGCTGGCAGCCAGGGCGGCCAGCAGATACAAAGCAAATCGCGAGTCTGTCCAGGATCCACGGGCGCGTGCAGCTATCAAAATAATAGCAATTGCCATGGTCAACGGTTTGAGAATGTAGTGCAGTTCCATCAACCCCAGCGCTGCAGTAGTGGTGGCGCCCACCGCAGATTCGATCAGCAGCACCTGCAGTACGTCAAGCCGACCCTGCAACAAGCCGCCCACACACCACAGGCCGGAGCACAATGCCAGTAGCCACACCGCTCCTTCGCTTGGTGGCATGGCTTCAGCCTCCCACAGGAAGGCGGCAACGCCCAGCAGCAGAACGGCAAATTGCGCTGCGCCCAGCCACAAGACGGCCTTGCTGACGGGTGGGTGATAAGTGGCTGCCTGGCGAATGTCGAAGGCCTGCCTCGGAAAACGCTCTGCCAGCTCGGGTGGCCGCCAACCGGGCGGCTTGTACCAGATGCGCAGCTTGTCACCCCAATGTTTGGCGTGCCACGAATCTTTGGCCAGAGACCAGTAGACCTCGGTATTGGCCCAGAGCGGGTCCCAGCTGTTGAGTGGACTGCGCGTGCCATACACGCACTTCTCGTCCTCTTCCTTGAAGCTGCCGAAGATGCGGTCCCACACCACCAGAATGCCGCCATAGTTGCGGTCCAGATAACGATCGTTGACGGCGTGGTGGACGCGGTGGTTGGATGGCGAGCAGAACCAGCGGTCAAACCAGCCCAGCTTGGGCACATGCTCGGTATGCACCCAGAACTGATAGAGCAGATCGACCAGCGCAACAATGCCAAACAGCAGCGGCGGCACGCCCGCTACCGCCATGGGCACATAAAAAATCCAGCCCAGCAGCGCACCGCTGCTGGTTTGCCGAAGGGCGGTTGAGAGGTTGTAGTCCTGGCTCTGATGGTGCACCACATGGGCCGCCCAAAAGACGGCGCTTTCGTGGCCGGCCCGGTGCAGCCAGTAATAACAAAAGTCGTAAAACACCAAAGCCAGCAACCAGCCGTACCAGTGGTTCCATATCTCTGCATCCGGAAACAGCGCCACTGATGAATAAATTGCGGTGTAGATACCAATGCGAAACAACCCGGTGAACACCGCGCTGATCTGGCTCAGCATGCCCAGGCTGACGCTGCTGATGGCGTCGTTGACGCGATAGGTGTTGCGACCCTTGAAGTGGCCCCACGCAAATTCGGCAGCCATCAGCAGCAAAAAAACGGGAGTGGCAAGAACGATGATCTGGCTTGGCGTCATGGAACGAAATTGTCGCTTGCACAGGCTCACGACGCCCCTAGCGCCAACCCTGAGACGACGGGACCCGGATCTGGGGCGTGATACAAAGCGTCCTGCATCACTTGGGGCCATGATGGCCGTCCAATTCCCATGAAGATCTTGTTGCGCCTGACTCTTTGCGATCCTGCGCTTGCCCGCGCGCTGGCAGCCGATCCCGAGTTGGCCAAAGTGCTCGGAGCGCGGCCCAACGCTGCAGTGGCTTATGTGTTCCCAAAGTATTTTGACGCGTCCGGACCCATACTTTCGCGCGTGCTGCGATACGCCCGGGACCATGGGCAATCGTTGTCGCTGCTGCGTGACATGCAGTTCACCAGCGCCGAGTTGAATGCTGCGTCGCATCTGGAGGTGGTGTGCCGGACCACCATCGCGCAGACGCGCCCTGACGCAGATGCGACCCGCGCAGCGTGGAAGGCGGATACCTTGCACCCGACGTCCAGCGAGTGGGCGGTACGTTTGCCAAGTCAGCTTTACCTCACCGAGGTCGTGCCAACGACAACGATTGCCATCGTGGACCAGTGGACCGGTGAATACGCTCTTGGAGCCGATGCAACCCAATCGGTGCGTGCAAGTGGACTGAGCGGCTGGAAGCTGACGCCGGTTCTGCACCCCCGCCATGGCGCTCTTCCGGACGCAAGCCAACACCTCACCACCAGCGAGCTGCTGCCTGCAGCCCTAATGGACCTGACGCGCATTGCTACTTACGACGATGGCCCACGGCAACCCAGCCAGCCGCGTCGTTACGGGTTGTTATCCTATATGGCCGCATCCCTTGCCAATACTGCCGACTTCACTCGGACGGCCGAGCCCTGGGGGCCGTGGCGCACCCCTCAGTGGGTAGTGCGGCAACGCGTTCGCCAGTGGTTTTTGGGGAGTGGCTTGCGGGGTTGGGCGTTCTGGCCCATTCTGGAGGAAGGAACCGCCTTGCACGCCGAACACGTGGCGCGATGGACTGAGACGCTGGCGCAGCTGCGCGCTGCAGATGCCTGCGTGTCCATATAAGGTTCACGCTGTGTTAACTACGCCGATCTCGAAAGCTTGTCGCCAGCCGAGACCTGCGCCATGCTTTGTGAGCCCGGCTCCAGCGCCGGCTAGCCCTGGCCATCGACCATGCAGGCGCAGACCAGGTGCTGGAGATCGGGTGTGGTCACGGTGACGATACCGCCATGCTTGCCGGCGCCGAGGCCTCGGTTCGTCTGCTTTTCAATGATGGATGGCTGCACTTGTCGCTGGAGCACGTTGTGACGCCCAAGTACATCAGGTCAAAAGCCTTTGTGGGAAGTGGTGCTGCCCGTGGAGGCTTGAACGCCCAAACCCAGCGGGCCTGCGCCCTCAAGTCAAGGCGCCGCGGCCATCCACCCTGATGATCTGCTCAACGGTACCGTGCCCCAACCCACCACGCACACCCAGCAGATGGTCGTGCAGATTAACTGTGGGATCGCAGTGGCCCGGAATAAGCCACACGGTATCCCCCAGCGCGGGCAAAACCGCGCCGCGCAAAATCCCGTGTTCGTCCCCACCGTTGGCGTACTCAAGCGCCAGCCCGTGTACTGCCGGCAGGCCCGAATCGATCGCGTGGCACTTATGGCCCGCATCGATGACGGCGTGACTTGCGCACACGCTCATGACCTGGCTTTTGACAAACAGCGCGTGCTCAAAGCTTGGTTGTGCGGGGTCGTGTTCGTTGCCTGCGTAGTCGCGGTCCATAAAAAGGTAAGAGCCGGCCTGCAGTTCACCATAGACGCCGCTGGCTGCCTCGAGTGCAAAGGTACCGGTGCCTGCGCCCGTAACCAGGGGAACCGCGTGGCCCGCTGCCTGTAGCGCGGCTTGTGTGGCTTTTACATCGCTGATCACCTGCGCGATGCTTTGCTGCCTCTCCGCGACAGACCGCAGATGCTGGGCCCGGCCGTGGTAGGCCTGCAGGCCGTCAAACTGCAAGGACGGGTGCCGCTTGATCTCTTCAACCAGGGCCACACCCGCAGAACCTGGCGTAACGCCACAGCGGCCCTGACCCACATCAATTTCAACCAGCACCCGAATCAGCGTGTGCTGGCCATGCGCGGCGTGGGCCAGGCGCTTCACACCTTCCAGGCTGTCCACGGCAATGGCCAGCTGTCCGCCCAGGTCGTCAAGTTCCCGGGCGACGGCGACAACACGTTTCAGCTTGAAAGGTGACACCACCTCGTTGCTGATGTAGATGTTGTTAACACCCAGACCGGCCAGCGCTTCCGCTTCGGATGTTTTTTGAACGCAGACGCCGACTGCCCCATGCGCCATTTGCAATTTGGCGAGCGTGGCGCTTTTATGCATTTTGGCGTGCGGTCGCAGTTTGACCTTGTGTTTGGCCGCAAAGGCGGCCATGGTGGCCAGGTTGCGCTCCATCGCGTCCAGATCAACCACCAGTGCGGGGGTGTCGATTTCGGTGGCGGGGCGACCAAGCAGATCAGACAGGAGGTGCATCATCCGTTCGTTTCATCAAGAGGGACAGCGTCCAGATGCCGGCTGTCGGCCCAGCCCACCAGGGTGAAGCCGTCTGGGGTCCACAGCAGCCGGTTGATCGAGGCATTGCCCAGTGCCCAGGTGCGCGCGGCCTGCAGCTCCACGCGGGTTGCGGCGCGGTACAGCACATCGAGCACGCCGCCATGGGTTACCAGCGCAATCAGTTCACCGGGGTGTCGCGCCACCAGCTTTTGTGTGGCGTCCAGCACGCGGCCGCGAAACTGCACCAGAGACTCGCCGCCAAGCGGTGCATAGTCCGGGTCGCGCGTTCGCCAGCGCATGGCCTGCCCGGGTTGCGTCGCTTCAAGCTCTGCCAGCGTTCTGCCTTGAAACTCGCCAAAGTGCCGCTCGCGCAAGCCAGTGTCGGATTGCGCAGGGACAGTCAACTCGCCGCTGATCGCCTGCGCGGTGTCAAAGGCGCGCAGCAGATCGCTCGTATAAATAGCAGTGATGGGTTCGTCGATCAAGGCCTGAGCCACACGGTCCGCCTGCCAGCGCCCAGTGTCATTCAGTGCGATATCCAGGTGCCCCTGCATTCGGGCGTTAACGTTCCATTCAGTCTCGCCGTGGCGGATAGCGATGATGCGTGTCGGCTCAATCATTCTCAGCGGGGAATCTCGACGCTCACCCGGCGCGGGCCGGGCGGGGGCACGGGGAACCCCAGCAGCGCTGCGTCCAATATTGCTCCCATCAAAGGGCGGCTTTCGTGCCACGGGTCGTCGCTGATTGCACGGGTTTCGTACACCACGGCATTGCTGCGTAAATCGCGCATGACGATGCTGATGTCGCGTCTGTAAATGTGAGGATCCATTCCGCCGAGTGGAAAGCCCATACCAACTTCAATGGAGCCACCGCCGGAGCCGCCGCCGATAAATATGCTCGAGCCGCCGAAAGGACGATCAAAACCGCCCCAGCCGGGGCGCACCATGGGCAGCGTACTCGCGCTAATTTGCACGCTGAAGGCCGCTGCCTGTGGGTTGAATTGCATGCCGACTTTGGCCAGCGCGGCCTGGGCAGAGGCCTCCAGCTGGGCCTGGTACGGATCGGCCTGCTGCTGCGACGGCAATCGCTCAAAGCGGTAGGTCGCACCCGGCGCCGGTGGCGCGGGTGTCCAGCGGGCAAAACTGGTGATGTCGCTGTGCACCGTGCGGGTAGTGCCGCAACCACTGACCAGTGCAGCGAGCGACACTGCAAAAAGGAAAGTCGAGAGTAGTCGTTTCATAAAAGCTCCAGAAAGTTTGGTGGAGAACTATTTCAGCTCCATCACGGCCAGGGCCGGACGAACCGGTTCAAAAAACTCCTCCGCATCAAACGCCTTGTCGCCCTCCGGGTCGGGCATGCCTGTGCTGCGTATGCCCTTGAAATCGTGTTGTTTGCCGTCCATCAAATGAGAAGGCACGACGTTTTGCAACGAGGTGAACATGTTCTCCAGACGGCCGGGAAATTTTTTGTCCCACTCGCGCAGCATGTTGCCCACCTGCACACGCTGCAGGTTTTGCTGGCTGCCGCACAGCGTGCACGGAATGATCGGAAAGTCGCGCACCTGGGCCCAGCGGATCAGGTCTTTCTCTGGCACATAGGCCATGGGGCGAATCACCACATGGCTGCCGCTATCGCTCACCAGTTTGGGCGGCATGCCTTTCAGGCGTGACGCAAAAAACATGTTCAGAAAAAACGTCTGCAACATGTCGTCGCGGTGGTGGCCCAGGGCAATTTTGGTGGCACCCAGCTCGCCAGCCACGCGGTACAAAATGCCGCGGCGCAGGCGCGAGCAAAGCGAGCACATGGTTTTACCCTCGGGTATGACGCGCTTGACGATGCTGTAAGTGTCCTGCGTTTCGATGTGATACGGCACACCCAGCTTTTCCAGGTACTGCGGCAGGATGTGGTCGGGAAAGCCGGGCTGCTTCTGATCCAGGTTGACGGCAATCAATTCGAAGCGAATGGGCGCTCTTGCCTGAAGCTTGAGCAAAATGTCCAGCATCGCATAGCTGTCTTTTCCGCCAGACACACACACCATCACCTTGTCGCCTTCTTCAATCATGTTGAAGTCAACAATGGCGCGGCCCACCTCGCGGCACAGGCGCTTTTCCAGCTTGTGTTCTTCGCGCTCAATCTTCAGACCGGGTTTGGCGGGCGCAGCGGGGGCTTCACTCGCTCCATCGGTAGTTGGTTCGTTTAATACGGCACTCATATCGTTTTCCATTTCATTCACCACTGACCGGTCTCGACCCGAATAGCCACTTCGCAGTCATCAAAAATCTCAAGTTTTGCAATCTTCACGCGTACGCCCAGCACCCCAGGCAAGGTCATCAGCCGGTGCGCCAGTTTGCCGATCAGGGTCTCCAGCAAATTAACGTGCTCAGACGTGCACTCACTGATGATGATCTGCCGCACCTTGCGGTAGTCCAGCACATGATTAATATCGTCGTCACTCGGCAGCAAGGGCTGTGTGCCCAGGTTGAGTTCTGCGTCCACCTGAATGGGTTGCGGCGCCGTTTTTTCCTGGTCAAGAATGCCCAGGTTGGCGTCAAAGCGCAAACCGTTGAGTGTCAGGATTTGAGTACCCCGTGTATTGAACATATTCAGTAGCGTCTAGCTTGTGTGTAGGAAAACGCGCTCACATCAGTGAAAAATCACGCTCGAATTTCATGAGGTGCTGGCCACCATCCACCAGCAGCGTGGTGCCCGTGATTGAGGCATTTTCAAGCCCAAATTTCACCGTGGCGGCCACATCGGCGGGGCTGGAAGACCGGCCCAGTGGCGACAGCTTGTGCAGGGCGGCAAATTTCTCGTCGCTGAGCATGTGGCTGGTCAGGGTCAGTCCCGGCGCCACGCCCACCACCCGTACCTGCGGGGCCAGTGCCATGGCCAGCATGGTGTTGGCCGCTTCCAGCGCAGCCTTGGACAGGGTGTAGCTGAAAAAATCAGGGTTCTGGTTCCAAAGCTTTTGGTCCAGCAGGTTGACGACCGCGCCTGTTACACCGCGGGCCACCACATGGCTATGCAGGGCTTGCGCCAGCACAATGGCAGCGCCCGTGTTGCCGCGCAAGTGTTTGTCCAGGGCTTCAAAACTGAAGCTGGTCGCGGTGTCGTGTTCGAAGGTCGACGCGTTGTTCACCACGGCGTCTACCTGCCCAAAGTGGTTGATGACTTGCGGCAAAAGACCCCGAACCTGCGTTTCATCGTCCAGTTCGGCCTGAAACAGTGCTGCTGCCCCCGCCAATTGGGCGCACTCCGCTACTGTTTTGCTAGCGTCATCCTTTGAGCTGCGGTAATGCACCGCCACCCGCCAGCCGCCCGCCGCCAATACAAGCGCGATCTTGCGGCCCAGCCGTTTGGCGGCGCCTGTAACGAGAACAACGGGAGCGGGAGACGTGGGCTTCATGCAAGGGCAGGTTAAGGGGAAGGTGTGAGTTAAGGGGGCCGGGGCCGATCGCCGACAATTCGGGGGTGACTACCTCCCCCATGACAACACCCCCTAGTTTAACGAGCACCCTGACATCGCACATCCGTGCGGCCATAGCCGCCGCTGGCGGCTGGATGGGCTTTGACCAATTCATGTCCTTGGCCCTGTACACCCCCGGTTTGGGCTACTACGCCAACGACTCGCGCAAGTTCGGGCTGATGCCGGGGTTGGGCAGCGATTTCGTAACTGCCCCCGAGTTGTCGCCGCGTTTTGGGCGAGCCCTGGCACGCCAGATCGCGCAGGCACTGGAGGCCACAGCCACCAGCGAGGTCTGGGAATTTGGCGCCGGTTCGGGCGCCCTGGCGCTGCAGGTGCTGGACGCTCTTGGAAACGGGATCACTCGCTACACCATTGTTGATTTGTCTGGCAGCCTTCAGGCGCGCCAGCGTGAACGGTTAGCAGCTTATGGAGACAAGGTGCATTGGGTCAGCGAGTTGCCGGCGCAGATGCAAGGCGTGGTCATCGGCAACGAAGTGCTGGACGCCATGCCGGTGCAGCTGCTGGCGCGTGTGGACGGCGCTTGGTGTGAGCGTGGCGTTGCCTTAAGGGAAGAAGGTTTTGCGCATGCGGATCGCCCCACCAGCCTGCGGCCGCCCATGGAGGTAGACGGCAATCATGACTACCTGACAGAAATCCATCCCCAAGCCGAAGCCTTTGTGCGAACGCTGGCGGACCGGCTGCAGACTGGTGCAGTTTTCTTGCTGGACTACGGGTTTCCTGAACACGAGTATTACCACCCGCAGCGCAGCATGGGCACGGTCATGTGCCACCGCAGTCATCTGCAGGATGCCGATGCGCTGCAAGACGTGGGCGAAAAAGACATCACCGCTCATGTCAACTTCACAGGCATTGCGTTGGCCGGGCAAGAGGCCGGTTTTCAGGTGCTGGGTTACACCAGCCAGGCGCGGTTTTTATTCAACTGCGGCTTGCTGGAGGGTATGGATGACGCGCCTCTTGCAGAGCGGGCCATGGTGCAGAAACTGGTCAATGAGCATGAGATGGGGGAGTTGTTCAAAATGATTGGTTTTGTGGTCGATTCGGCGGCTTGTCCCTGGAGTGGGTGGCAGGCTGTGGGGTTTGGGGTTGGGGACCGGTCGCATACTTTGTGAGGGTGCTGCTGTCTGTCATCCCGGGCTTGATCCGGGATCCATGCTCGCTTCCTACTGTTTCTACTTCTAGCTTTTGTGGTGTGCCTGCTAGCCGGGGGTTGCCCGGCGGCAAGTAACTTTCTTTTGCGTCGCCAAAAGAAAGTCACCAAAGAAAAGGCGACCCCGCTGTCTGCGTCCCTCCGCTGCGCTACGGGCAACCTGCGGTGCTCGGTTCAGCCGGGGTCTGGCTAAACTCGCTTTGCTCAAACAACGCCAGCCCTGATCCGTCTGAACCTCCGCTCCTCGGCGCATACAGAGGGGGTGGGGAGCGCAGGCGGGGCCGGAACCGGGAGCTGGCTCCGGCAAGGGCGCGCTTTGCGCGCCCTTGCTTCCCCGAATTGGTTTGGTGTTTGTATTGTTCTGCTCAGCCCGTCGGGCCGGGCCGAGGAGCGCAGGTCAAAGCGGATCAGGGCTCGCAGCTGTCTGAGCCGAAGGCGAGTTCTGCGAGACCCCGCTTTGACCGAGCACCGCAGGTTGCCCCGAAGCGAAGCGCAGGGGACCCGGACCATCGGGTCGCCTTCTCTTTGCTTACTTTCTCTTGGCGAAGCAAGAGAAAGTGAGTCGCCCGCCGGGGCGAGACCCGGCTTCTATGAAGAACCATGGCCGTGGCAAGCTTGTATAGGCTTCGACAGGCTCAGCCTGAACGGGCAAGAGTACGTCGTAAGCATGGATCCCGGATCGAGTCGGGGATGACGACCTAAGAGGAAAGGAGGCTGCGACGGCCTCGGCCCGAGGCGCGTCCCTCATGAAGCCCTAAACTAACTCCATGATTCGCTGGATGCTGGTGATTTTTCTCGCGCTGATCCTGATCAGCTGGTTTACGCCGATGTTGCAAAAACTTGGCTTCGGAAAATTGCCTGGCGACTTTCGTTTCAAGCTTTTTGGCCGCGAATGGTTTATTCCGCTGACCACCACCATCATCCTGAGCATGTTGGCTGGCCTGATCAGCAAGTTGATCTAAAGCCTCTTTGCATGATGATTGCTACTAATTGAGTAGCAAACTAGTCCCGTAGTGAAAGGGCGATCATCGTCTTTAACACCAAATGAACGGCCAGAAGGTTGCCGGCGGGTGGATTAACCTGTCAGAGCCTCCAGATACGTCCGGCACCACCAATGCACGTCCTGCTCTCGTATACGGGCCAGCAATTGCTGGTGCCGCCGTTGCCGCTCTGCCAGCGGCATCTGCAGCGCCTGCTGAATACTTTCCGCCGTGCCGAAGGTGTCATAAGGATTGACCAGCAGGGCTTCTTCAAGCTGCTCGGCCGCGCCGGCAAAGCGCGACAGCACCAGCACGCCGGGATCTTCCGGATCTTGCGCGGCGATAAATTCCTTGGCCACCAGGTTCATGCCGTCGCGCAGTGGGGTGACCAATGCAACGCTGGCAACGCGGTACAGGCCCGGCAGCCGTTTGCGCGCAACGTTTCGGTGGATATAACGTACCGGCATCCAGTCCAGCTCACCAAAATCGCCGTTGATCGAACCGCACAGGCTCTCCAGCTCCTGGCGCAGGCCGGAGTAAGTGTCCAGTGCTTCGCGGCTGGGCGAGGCAATCTGGATCAGCGTGGAGCTGCCCAGGTTTTCGGGGTATTGCCTCAGCAGCTGGCGAAATGCGCGCAGGCGATGCGGCAGGCCTTTGGAATAATCCAGCCGCTCCACGCCGAGCAAGAGTCGGCGGCGTGAGTACTCGACCGCCATGCGGTCAAACATCTCGCGCGCTTCCTTGCCGTCGGCCAACGCTACAAACTCGTCGACATCAATGCCGATGGGAAAAGCCTGGGCGTGTACGGTGCGGCCGAAGGCACGGAACTCGTGCTCGTTCAGGGCCTCGGCGCCTACCTCTTTGCGCGCATAACGCGAAAAGTGGTCCACGTCGTATTGCGTCTGAAAACCCAGCACATCGTAGGCAAAAAGGGACCGAATCAGCCACTCGTGTTGCGGGATGGCCGCCAGAATCAGCGGCGGCGGTAATGGGATGTGCAGAAAAAAGCCGATGCGGTTTTTGCAGCCCATGGCGCGCAGTTCTGCTGCGAAGGGGATCAGGTGGTAGTCATGCACCCAGATGATGTCGTCAGGCTGCAGCATTGGCATCAGCTTGCGCGCCATCAGCTGGTTGACGCGGCGATAGCCACCTATGTAGCCCGCATCAAAATCAGCCAGGTCCAGCCGGTAGTGAAACACCGGCCACAACACGCCGTTGCTGTAGCCCAGGTAGTAGCTGTCGTGGTCCTCCTTGCACAGGTCCACGGTGGCCAGGGTCACGTTGCCAGCTTGCTGGGTATGCACCTCGCCTTCGCCGGGTGCGCCGTCCTCCACAATGGTGCCGCTCCAGCCAAACCACAAACCGCCGTTCACCGATAACGCGTCGCCCAGAGCGACCGCGAGACCACCAGCTGCCGTTTTTCGCGGGTCCGCCAGGCGGTTGGAAACAACAACAAGCCGACTCATTGCACGCAGCCTGCGATGGCCTTGGCTGCGACCAGCAGGGGCCGCGGAACCGGCTTAGCCGGGCCGCTGGCGCCGCCCCCTGGAAGGGGGGAAGGGACTACACGAAGTGAGTCTCCGACGGGGGTGTACTTCATACCTGGCTATCCCATGGGGCAGACAATCTGACAGCAGCATTGATGATGCCCACCATGGAGTAGGTTTGCGGAAAGTTGCCCCACATCTCACCGGTTACCGGATGGGTGTCTTCCGACAGCAGGCCGACGTGGTTGCGCGCGGCCAGCATGGTCTCGAAAATTTCGCGCGCCTGCTCCTTGCGGCCAATGCGCGCCAGCGCGTCAATGCGCCAGAAGGTGCAGATGTTGAAGGCGGTTTCGGGTTTGCCAAAATCGTCGGGCGCTTCGTAACGGCGCATGTAGGGGCCGTCGCACAGGTGTTTTTCCAGGGCGTCCACCGTGGCGATAAAACGCGGATCTTTGGGGTCGATAAACCCGACCTCGATCATCAACAAAACACTGGCGTCCAGATCGCTGCCGCCAAAACTTTCTGCAAAAGCCTGGCGCTCCTCGCTCCATGATTCGCGCAGGATCCGTTCGCGCATGACGTCGGCATGGTCGCGCCAATAAGCTGCGCGTCCGAGTTGCTCAAGTGTTGCCGCGATCTTGGCCAAGCGGTCGCAGGCGGCCCAGCACATCAGTGCAGAGGACGTGTGCACACGGGCGCGGGTGCGCAGCTCCCACATGCCGGCATCGGGCTTGTCATAGTTGCGCACGGCTTGCTCGCCCACCGCCTCAAGGCGCGCAAACTCAGCCTGTCCGGCTTGATGCAGCAAACGCTTGTCGTGAAAGGATTGCGCGGCGCCCAGCACCACATTGCCATACACGTCGTGCTGAAAATGCTCTTGCGCCTGGTTGCCCACACGAACCGGCCCCATGTTGCGGTAGCCGCCCAGGTGTTCATAAATCGCCTCTGGCAAGTCGCGCTCGAGGCCGATGCCGTACAGCGGCTGAATATGTCCGCCGCCGGCCTGCACCACCACGTTGCTGAGCCAGCGCAGGTAATCTTCCATGGTGCCGACTTCAGACAGGCTGTTGAGCGCTCGCACCACAAAAAAGGCATCGCGCAGCCAGCAGTAGCGGTAGTCCCAGTTGCGCTGGCTGCCCGGTGCCTCGGGGATGCTGGTGGTCATGGCTGCCACGATGGCGCCAGTGTCTTCAAACAGCGAAAGTTTGAGCGTGATGGCAGCGCGTATAACGGCCTCCTGCCACTCCAGTGGAATGTGCAGACGCTGGCTCCATTTGCGCCAGTAGGTCAGTGTCTCTTCTTCAAAAAGACGCGCTGTGTCGGCAATGCCATCTTGCAGGGTCTCGTCCGCACCGAGCAAAAAATTGTGCTCACGCGTCAACACAAAAGCCTGACGTGCCAGCAGGTGCGAGATGGGTGCGTCTGTGTTCAGGCGAAGGGTCAGCGCATCGCCGACATAGCGCAAGTGATTGCTGCCCTGGGTGATCACCGGTTTGCTGCGGCCCCAGTCATAACGCACATCCACCGACACCCGGATGCGCGGCGCACCCTGAATCGGCCGCACCCGACGCACAAGTGTCATGGGACGAAAAAAGCGCGAGCGGTTAAAGAAGCGCGGCGCAAAATCGGTGATTTCTATGCCCTGACCGGCGGCGTCAAACAGTTGGGTGCGCAGCACGGCTGTGTTGGGGTCATACGATTGCTTTGAGTGGGAGAAGTTTTCAATTTCGATGGAGAAGGCACTGCCTTTGTCGCTGGGGTCCAGGAGGGCGTTGAACACCGGGTCGCTGTCAAAGCGAGGCAGGCAACACCAGACAATACGGCCCCTCGCATCCACCAAAGCGCTGAAGCTGCAGTTGCCGATGACGCCCACCTGCAGGGACGGTGACGCGGGCGGCACGAAGCCAGTGGAGGGTGCGGCTGTGGTCATGCGGAAAGCCTTTCGGAGCCTTTGGCGTTCGAGTTGTGGGTGTCGGTTGCCTGATTGGCCATAACTGCTGATTGCAGCCATGCCATCAGTTGCCCGACGCTGTCGCAGCGGTGCTGCGCTACGGTGGGCCCCTGACCTACCTTCACGGCATAACCACCCATGCTTTGCACTTGTGTGAAACCAGCTTCGTCGGTGACGTCGTCTCCTGCAAACAGCGGTGTTCGGCCGGCAAACGGGGCCTCCGCCATAAACGCAGCGATGGCCGTGCCTTTGCTGACGCCGGCGGGCTTGATGTCAATCACACATTTGCCCTGCATCAGGTCCAGGCCGGTGCTGCGTGCGATGCCGGCCTGCATCTCAGCAAGGCACAAACTTTCAAGCTCGGGCGCGTGGCGGTAATGAAGGCTGATCGCCAGATTTTTTTGTTCCAGTCTGAGACCGGGGTGTTGGCTCACCAGCGCTCCGGCCGTTTGCAAAACTGCTTCCATATTGACGGCGTGAGCGCTCGTCAGCTCCCCATCGGCGCTGCGTCGGTGCGCGCCATGTTCAGCTGCGGTGGGCAATCGAAGGGGAGATAAAAACTGGTCCAGATCCAGCATGCGCCGACCTGAGACCAGAGCCAGCGCGCCGTTCAGCTGGTGAGACAGGGTCTTGAGTGAGTCCACCAAACCGGGTGGAATTTCAACCGCTTCGGGTTGCGAGGCCAGTTCAACCAGCGTACCGTCAAAGTCCAGAAAGAGGGCGGTGTCGGCGCTTATACGGGGAAGCATTTCTGAAGGCATTTTTAGAGGCAAGTGCATCGGAAAATACCTTAGCAGAGACTTTGCAAACCGCTTGTAGGCCAGATTCGTTTTTGCCTTCAACCGCTTTTAACCGTTTCATCAAAAGGAGCCCGCGTATCCGGCTGGTAACCCGACGGCCTGCCAGCCGTTAGCATACAAAGTTCGTTTGAATGCAGCCCCAAGGAGTTTTATCTTGACGAAAACCACAGAACGTACCGAGACCATCGAGCGGACCGAGCGCCCATGGGGCTGGTATGAGACCGTCTCCGAAGTTGCTGGCAACAAGATCAAACGCATTGGCGTGAACCCGGGGCAGCAACTGAGTTTGCAAAAGCATCACCAGCGCTCGGAACATTGGGTGGTGGTGCAGGGCACGGCCCGCATCACACTGGATGACCGCGAGTTTGACCTGCAGCCGGGCCAAGCCTGTGACATCGCGATCGGGCAGGTGCACAGACTGGCCAACCTCACGCAGGACACTGTTGAAATTGTTGAAGTGCAGTTTGGCAGCTACCTGGGTGAGGACGACATTGTGCGGCTGCAAGACAATTACGGACGCGCATAAAACGCAAAGAGTCACATGACCAACAGCACCGTTACCCCACCGTCCTCTGGCTTCAGCTTTCGCCTGCCCGAAGGCAGCGCACCTGTTGCGTGCGTTGATGTTGGCGGCACCAAGGTGGCGGTCAGCATTGCTGACCAGCGTGGCACCGTTGGTCGCGTGACAGAGCCCACCGCCACACAGGGCGAAAGCGACGCTCTGGGCCGCCAGGTGCTGCGAATGATTGCCGAAAGCTGCCGTCTGGCTGGCGTGCAGCAGCAGGCTTTGGCCATGGTCGGCGTTGCTTCCTGCGGGCCTTTTGTGTTGAACCGCGGCATGGTTGAACTGGCAGCGCCCAACATCTGCGGCGGCCTGGCTGGCAAGGCGCGAGGTTTGCCCAATGACTGGACCAGCGCGCTGCTGGAGGCGCCGCTGCACGAAGTCTTCAAGCAGGTGAGGGTGGAAAACGACGGCATTGCCGGGCTGGAGGCAGAGCGCCGTTGGGGCGCCCTGCAGGGCGTGGAATCCTGCGCTTACGTCACCTGGAGCACCGGCATTGGGATGGGGCTGTGTGTCGACGGCCATGTGTTGCGCGGCAAAAACGGCAACGCGGGGCATGCTGGCCACATGTTTGTCAGCGACAACACAGACGCCTTGTGCGGCTGCGGCAATGTGGGTGATGTGGAAGGCCTGGTTGCCGGCAATGCGATGGGGCGCCGTTTCGGGGCGCAGGGCTACCCGGATGCTGCTACTCTTTTGATAGCTGCCAAGGCTGGTGAATCAAGGGCGCAGGCCATTGTTGATGGCCTGTGCCGGGACATGGGGCGGGCACTTTACAACCTCATCGTTACCCTGGACCTGCAGCGCATCAGCGTGGGCGGCAGTGTGTTCTGGCATCACCGCGCCTATTTGCTGCCGCGCTTGCAATCAAACATCACGGGCAAGCTGGCCTCGCTGACCGACAGCTGCACCCTGGTTGCGGCGGGGCTGGAAGACAAGGTGGGCGATTTTGGGGCCCTTGCCCTGGTCGCTTAGAGCCTTTTTTCCTGAAATTTGAGGGCGTAGAGAACCGTTTGGATCGGACTTCGGGTAAATCCTATGGTCGATTATGAAAGATTAATGAAAAATTAATTAATTCGACAAACATCGTGTTTGCCGGATTCCATTTATGCCCCGGCAATGCTGCAGAGGGCGCCAACAAGGAGACCCCATGTTCAAAGTTTCGAGTCTGACTGCTGCTGTTTTTTTGGCCACTGCCGCTCTGACGGCCCAAGCCGGTGAGGTTGAAGTCCTGCATTACTGGACGTCCGGCGGCGAAGCCAAGTCCATCGCCGAGCTGAAAAAGATCATGCAGTCCAAAGGCCACGTCTGGAAAGACTTCGCCGTGGCTGGCGGCGGTGGTGACAACGCCGCAACCGTGCTGAAAAGCCGTGTGGTTTCGGGCAACCCACCTGCCGCTGCCCAGATCAAGGGCCCGGCCATCCAGGAGTGGGCCGCCGAGGGCGTTCTGGCCAATCTGGACACCGTGGCCAAAGCCGAAAAATGGGACTCCCTGCTGCCCAAAGTGGTCGCCGATGTCATGAAGTACAAAGGCAACTACGTTGCTGCACCCGTCAATGTGCACCGCGTCAACTGGGTGTGGGCCAACCCCGAAGTGCTGAAAAAAGCCGGCGTCGCAGGCATGCCCAAGACTTATGACGAGTTTTTTGCGGCCGCTGACAAGATCAAGGCCGCTGGTTTGATCGCCGTGGCCCATGGTGGTCAAAACTGGCAGGACTTCACCACGTTTGAATCCGTGGTGCTGGGTGTGGGCGGCGCCAAGTTTTACAACGACGCACTGATCAAGCTGGATCCCAAGTCGCTGAACAGCGACACCATGAAAAAATCGCTGGAGACCTTCCGCAAGATCAAGGGTTACACCGATGCAGCCTCTGCCGGGCGTGACTGGAACCTGACCACCGCCATGGTCATGCAGGGCAAAGCTGGTTTTCAATTCATGGGCGACTGGGCCAAGGGCGAGTTTCTGGCCGCAGGCAAAGTTCCGGGCAAAGACTTCCTGTGCGCCGCTGCCCCTGGCACGGCCAACGCCTACACCTTCAATGTCGATTCCTTCGCCATGTTCAAGCTCAAGGCCGCTGATGCGCAAAAAGCCCAGGGTGACCTGGCTGCCAGCATCATGGGCACCGAGTTTCAGGAAGTCTTCAACCTGAACAAAGGCTCTATCCCCGTGCGCCTGAACATGAAGATGGACAAGTTTGACGACTGCGCCAAGACTTCGACCAAGGACTTTGTGGACACCGCCAAAACCGGTGGTCTGCTGCCTTCCGTCGCACACGGCATGGCCATCAGCCCCGCCGCTGAAGGCGCCATCAAGGACGTGGTCAGCCAGTTCTGGAATGACGACAAGATCACTGTGGCTGACGCGATGAAAAAAATCACGTCCGCAGCAGCGACCAAGTAAGCGGGCCTTCTTGCATCTCTCCCATCTGCCCACGCGGCAGGTGGGGGCTGACTTATCCTTGAAATTGCTCCCATGAAACCGACCTTTGAGTCAGTCCTGCCCAAGCTGGTGATTGCGCCTGGCTTTGTGCTGGGCCTGGCCTTTATTTACGGGCTGATGATCTGGAACGGGGTGTTGTCCCTGACCGCGTCACGCATGCTGCCCAACTACGACGAGTTTGTAGGCTTGGCCCAGTACGCCCGTCTGTGGGAAATGGACCGCTGGTGGCTGGCGCTGAAGAACCTCGGGATTTTCAGCGTGCTGTACGTCGGCGGTGCCATGCTGATCGGCATGGCGCTGGCCATTGTGCTGGACCAGAAAGTGCGCGCTGAAGGCGTGCTGCGCACCATTTACCTGTACCCCATGGCCTTGTCCTTCATCGTCACCGGCACCGCCTGGCGCTGGATGCTTAACCCCAGCCTGGGGCTGGAAAAACTGATGCATGACATCGGCTGGACCAGCTTCAGCTTTGACTGGCTGGTGCAAAGCGAAACTGCAATTTATTGCGTGGTGATGGCCGGCATATGGCAATCAGCCGGGTTTGCCATGGCCCTGTTTCTGGCTGGCTTGCGCGGTATTGACGACAGCATCATCAAGGCTGCGCAGATTGATGGCGCAAGTTTGCCGCGCATTTATTGGCGGATTATTTTGCCGATGCTGAGGCCGGTGGTGTTTTCAACCGTCATGGTGTTGTCGCATCTGTCGATCAAGAGTTTTGACCTGGTGATGGCCCTGACTGGCGGTGGCCCTGGCTACGCAACTGACGTGCCCGCAACCTTTATGTATGTGATGAGTTTCACGCGCGGGCAAATTGGCCTGGGCGCGGCCAGCGCCACCATGATGCTCGCTACCGTAGCGGCGATTGTGGTCCCCTATCTCTACAGCGAACTGCGGAGCAAGCCTCATGATCGCTAAAAGTTTTTCGCGCGTTTTGCTCTACACCGTGCTGCTGCTTGCAGCCCTGTTTTTTCTGGCGCCGCTGTATGTGATGCTGGCGACGTCCTTTAAAGACGCTGAAGAAATCCGCAGCGGCAATTTGCTCAGAATGCCCGGGAGTCTGAACTTTGAAGCCTGGGGTCTGGCCTGGTCTACCGCCTGCACCGGTACGGATTGCCGGGGGCTCAAACCCTTCTTCTGGAATTCGATCCTGATGGTGTTTCCCGCGGTGCTGCTGTCCACACTTTGGGGCGCGATCAATGGTTATGTGCTGAGCATGTGGAAATTTCGCGGCAGCGAGCTGCTGTTTGGCTTCATGCTGTTTGGTGTCTTCATGCCGTTTCAGGTGGTGCTGCTGCCCATGAGTCAGGTGCTGGGCTGGCTGGGCATTTCCAGCTCGGTGGGCGGCCTGATTTTTGTGCATTGCCTGGCCGGCCTTGCGGGTACCACGCTGTTCTTTCGCAACTACTACGCTGCCATTCCCAAAGAGCTGGTGAGTGCGGCGCGCATTGATGGCGCTGGCTTCTGGCTGATTTTTCTTCGCATCATCGTGCCGCTGTCCACGCCTATCCTGATGGTCACGCTGATCTGGCAATTCACCAACATCTGGAATGACTTTTTGTTTGGCGTGGCTTTCAGCGGCGCCGACAGCAAGCCGGTGACGGTGGGTTTGAACAACATGGTCAACACCAGCAGCAGCGTCAAGAACTACAACGTGGACATGGCCGCAGCCATGATTGCCGGCTTGCCCACCATCCTGATTTATGTACTCGCAGGCCAATATTTTGTAAAAGGACTCACGGCTGGCGCCGTGAAAGGATAAGCACCATGGCTTCAGCACTGCATGTTTCCGGCATCCGGAAAACCTTTGGCAAGGGCGACAAAATGGTCGAGGTGCTCAAGCGCATCGACATCGACGTTGCGCCCGGTGAGTTTCTGATTCTTGTGGGGCCGTCAGGGTGCGGCAAGTCCACTTTGCTCAACATCATTGCCGGACTGGATGATCCGACCGAGGGTGAAATCCGGATTGCTGACCGCAACGTGGTGGGCGTGCCGCCGGCCGCGCGCGACATTGCCATGGTGTTTCAGAGTTATGCGCTGTACCCCACCATGAGCGTGGCAGAGAACATCGGCTTTGCGCTGGAGATGCGCAAGGTGCCCAAGGCCGATCGGGATAAACGCATTAACGAAGTGGCCACCATGCTGCAAATCACGCATCTGCTGGACCGCCGGCCCGCTCAGCTTTCGGGTGGCCAGCGCCAGCGGGTGGCCATGGGCCGAGCTTTGGCGCGCAAGCCGCAACTTTTTTTGTTTGACGAACCTTTGTCCAACCTGGACGCCAAGTTGCGCGTCGAAATGCGAGCCGAGATTAAGCGCTTGCACCAGCTCAGCGGCATCACCAGCGTGTATGTCACGCACGACCAGATTGAAGCGATGACCCTGGGCAGCCGGATTGCGGTCATGAAAGACGGGCTGGTTCAGCAGCTGGGCACGCCCGACGACATTTACAGCCGGCCGGCCAACACCTATGTGGCGTCCTTTATTGGTTCGCCTACTATGAATTTGATAGCTGGACGTGCGCGTAATGACGGGGCTACAGGCACTTTTGACATACAAGGCGCGAGCCTGCCCCTGAAATGCCCGAGTCAGAGCGAGGCGGTGCTTGGCATGCGACCCGAACACATCACCCTGACCAGCGACGCGCCCTGGCGTGGCGAAGTCAGTGTGGTGGAGCCAACCGGAGCGGACACCTATGTGGTGGTCAGAACCGGTTTTGGTGACATCACGGTGCGCACCTCGCCGCAAGTCAAGGCAAGGCCAGGCGACGCGGTGGGGCTGCAACTGAGCCCCGAACATGCCAACTGGTTTGATGCGGCCAGCGGCGCACGCCTGTAGCTACCTGGTTAGGCACTTAAGGGCAGCGCCAGCCGCACCAGCAGGCCTGTAGGCAGCACAGCGTGCGCGCTGGCCGTGCCGCCATGCCGGTTGGCAATTTCAGCCACGATGGCCAGGCCCAGACCGCAGCCGCCGGGCAACTCGCTGGCGCGCCAGAAGCGCTCAAACACATGGCCCCTGTCGCTTCCAGACAAGCCGGGTCCGTCATCTTCCACTTCCAGCACTCCCTGCCCGGCCTCGCTGCGCACCCTGACAGTAACCGTGGCGCCGCGGCCTGCGTAGTGAAGCGCGTTATCGATGAGGTTGTTCATGGACTCACGCAGCAACAGCTTTTCGCCTTGCACCAAAAGCGTGTCTTCGCCCTCATAGCCCAGATCTACGCCGGCCGCCAGCGCCTTGGGCGTCCATTCGCGGGCAACCTCACGCGCCAGTGCCGCAAGATCCAGCGACTGCAGATTCACCTCGGCCTCGGTGCGAGCCAGCGACAGCAACTGATGCACCAGATGGGCGCTGCGCAGCGCCCCGGCATGAACCTTCACCACGCGGTCTTTTATCGCGGGGAGGCTGGTCTCCTGCAGCGCCAGTTCGGTCTGGCTCACCAGTCCTGCCAGGGGGGTGCGCAACTGATGCGCTGCGTCGTTGAGAAAGCGCTTTTCCTGACCGACGCTGCGCCGCACGGCGTCCAGCAACTGGTTAACGGCCGTGGCCAATGAGTGGACTTCCTGTGGTGCCTGCGTTAACTCGATCAGCGGCAGGGCAGGCAGCGTGCGTCCGGTGCGATCACCCAGTTGTGCTTCCAATCGTTTTAGAGGACGCAGCCCGCGCGTGATGCCGGCATACACCAGCGCGCCCAGCAGCAGGCTCAACACCAGCAGCGGTAGCAGCATGTCGGCTACCAGCTCGCGCGCAATGCGCTGTTGCACAGCCAGGCTTTTGGCAATCTGCACGCGCAGGCGCTGCGGAGAGTCCGCGTCGCCATAGTTCACTTCAAGCAGGGCCACGCGCACGGCCTTGTCGGCCAGCCGTGCTTCGTAGATCAGCGGCTCACCAGCTTCAATCACAAGATTACCGGGCGGTGGGGGCAACTGCCCGTTGCCCAAAACAAACTGGCCGGGTGGCGACGACACCATGTAGCCCACGCGGTCTGTGGGGTCCTGCTCAAGAATGTCCTGAGCCGCCCTTGGAAAGTCCACCAGCAGTCCTGACCCAATGGGCTTGACCTGCCGCGCGAGAGACCGCACCGATTGCGTGAGGGACTGATCAATTCCTTTTTCGGCGTAGTTCAGTGCCACGCGCCAGGCCAGTACACCGCCAGCGAGCCACAGCACCAGTTGCGGCAGCAGCAGCCACAGCAGCAGCTGCCGCCGCAGCGACAGGCCAGGCGCTGGCGTTTGGGCGGTTTGTTTCACTCGACGACTGATTCGAGCATATAGCCCAAACCCCGCACATTGCGAATGTTCAGACCCGACGACTCACCCAGCTTGCGCCGCAGTCTGTGCACATAAACTTCAAGCGCGTTGGACCCCACGCCGCTCTCGGCGGCCTCGGCCTGCCAGGCCGTGAGCACGTCTTCGCGGCTGACCACCTGCCCGGCATTGGCCACCAGCAGGGACAACAGCGCCCACTCGCGCTGGGTCAGTTCCAGAGCGTCTTCGCCCAGCCAGGCGCGCGGTAGCACAGCATCCACGCGCAGCTTGTTGGCGCCGGCGGCGCTGATCTCCAGCGATCCCCCAAAGGCCGGCAGGCGAGAGCGCCTGAGCATGGCCTGCAGCCGCGCCTGGAGCTCGGCCATCATGAAAGGTTTGGTGAGGTAGTCATCCGCGCCGGCGTTCAGGCCCTGCACCCGGTCGTCCACACCGTCGCGCGCGGTCAGGATGAGGACCGGCAATGCCAGCAGGCGCTGGCGTATCCAGCGCAGCACGTCCATGCCGTCAATCAGCGGCAGCCCCAGGTCCAGAATGACGCCGTCAAACCGGGTCGACTCCAGCATCTGGCGCGCCTCTGCACCGTTGGCCACACAAGCCACGCTGTACCCACCCTGCACCAGCTGCGCCGCCAGGGCGTCGCGCAGCAATTCGTCGTCTTCAGCAATCAGCAGATGAGCCATGGGGCGAGCATAGCAAGACAACCCGGCTGTTGGCCACCAGCCTCAAGGCGCTGCCAACGGATTGGCAGGCGCTTCAAGTGATGCCAGCCACTGGCCGACGGCTTGTGTGCGGGCGCGCTGGATCAGCTCGCCAATCTGTTTGCCGCTGCTCCCAGCCGACATGGCGCTGGCAGCAACGCTGGCCGTGTCCACACTTTGCGCGCTGGTCAGTGCGGCCAGCAAGCGCGGACGCTGCGGATAAGGCTGATCGTGCAGACCCAGGCGACCGCGTGCATCGCATTCACAAGCCAGCAGGATTTGATCAAAACGCTGCGGCTTGCGAAAGGCATCACAACGCTCCAGCAGGCGCACGATGGCTGCGGCGGCCAGATCGGCACTGCGGTGAGTGTTGCCGTGCTCACGTGCCACCACGTCGGCCAGCTCACGGCATTCAACCGGGACGCGCAGTCGCTCGCACACTTTCAGCAGCAGCCGCGCGCTGCGCTCCTCGTGGCCGATGTGCCGTGGCAGCACGTCAGCAGGCGTCGTGCCTTTGCCCAGGTCATGGCAGAGGCAGGCAAAACGCACGGCAAGGTCAGCCTGCAGCTGCGCCGACATGTCCAGCACCATCATCAAGTGAATCCCGGTGTCAACTTCCGGGTGGTAGTCCGCGCGTTGCGGCACACCCCACAGTTTGTCGACTTCAGGCAGCAGTTTTTTCAAGGCACCGCATTCGCGCAGCACTTCAAACATGCGTGACGGTTTGGCTTCCATCAGGCCGCGAGCCAGTTCCTGCCAGACTCTTTCAGCGACCAGTGCATCGGCCTCACCTGCCTCAACCATATGTTTCATCAAGGCCATGGTTTCGGGGGCTACGGTGAAGTCGGCAAAACGTGCGGCAAAACGCGCGGTGCGCAGGATGCGGACCGGGTCTTCACGAAAGGCGTCGGTAACGTGCCGGAGCACTTTGTCAGCCAGATCCCTCTGCCCGCCGTATGGATCGATCAGGGCAGCAGAATCAAGGTCAAATTGGCCGTTGGCCCTTTCAGCACGGTCGGGATATGCTACTGAATTGATAGTGAGGTCGCGACGGGCCAGGTCTTCCTGCAGGGTGACATCCGGCGCTGCGTGGATCTCAAAGCCGCGGTAGCCGCGTGCTGTTTTGCGTTCGGTGCGCGCCAGTGCGTATTCTTCCCGGGTCCGGGGATGGAGAAACACCGGAAAGTCCTTGCCCACCGGCAGAAACCCAAGTGCGGTGAGTTCCTCAGGCGTGGCGCCAACCACCACCCAGTCGCGGTCCTGTACCGGCAAGCCCAGCAGGGCATCGCGCACCGCGCCGCCAACCATGAAAATTTTCATGCCTCAAGTGTAGGCTCCCACTGTGCAGAAGATATTGTGTGCGATCAGTCAAGGTCGCCAAAGCCGGAGCTGGCAGACGGCGCCGGGCCCGGCAGGGCGATGAAAAAGGTAGCACCGGCGCCCGGCGCGGAGTCGGCCCAGATACGCCCGCCATGGCGCAGAACAATGCGGTTCACAGTGGCCAGCCCAATGCCCGTGCCCGGAAACTCGGTCACCGCATGCAGGCGCTGGAAAGTTCCAAACAGCTTGTCCGCATAGGCCATGTCAAACCCGGCACCGTTGTCCCTGACATAAAAGGCGCCGGCTTCGCTGCTGTATCCCACTGAAATGCTGGCCTCAGGTTGCCGCGAAGAAAACTTCCAGGCGTTGCCGAGCAGATTTTCCATGGCGGCCCTTAGCAGGCTGGTGTCGCCGCGCGTTGACAGGCCGCTTTCTATGTCGATGTGGACCACCCGTTCCGGATCGCGGGCCTGCAAGTGCTCCAGGATATTCGTCGCCATCTCGCTCAGATCCACATCCTCGCGGCGCAAGGCCGCACGCGAGACCTGGGCCAGATCCAGTAAACCCTCAATGAGCTGCCCCATTTGTCCCACGCCCGCCTGAATCCGGGTGATGTAGTGCTTGACCTTGGCGTCGGGTGAGCCGTCGAGGTGGCGCGCCAGCAGGCTGCTGAATCCGTTCACGGTGTTGAGCGGCGATCGCAAATCGTGAGACACCGAGTAGGAAAAAGTCTCAAGCTCCTGGTTGGAAACACGCAGCGCGGTTTCGATGGCCTTGAGTTCGGTGATGTCTGAATCGATGCCGACCCAGAAGAGGATTTCCTGATCGTCATCCCGAACGGGTGATGCGCGGTACGACATCGTGTGATAGGTGCCATCAACCGCCAGCAGCCGCCGGATGCCGGTAAAAACGGCGCCGCTTTCTGCGCATCGATCCCAGTTGGCCGCCACTTCCTCGCGGTCTGCAGGATGAACCGCGCTATACCAGCGCGTACCGAGCCAGTCGTCGGCGGTTCCGCCCATCATCTCGTACCAGCGACGGTTAACGTAACTCAGTCCGCCGTGCACTTCCGCCGTCCACACCACCTCGGGAGCCTGCTCTGCCAGTGCACGAAACAATGCCTCCTGCCGCGACAGTGCGGCGGTCCGCTCGGCTACCTTGCGCTCCAGGTTTGCATTGAACAGCTTGACCTGTTCAAACAGTCTTGCATTTTCGATCGCAATCGACGCCAGCTGGGCAAGCTCGACAGCAACATATTCGTCCTGCAGGCTGAATTCACCCTCGTATTTATCCGACAGCTGCAGCAGTCCGATATTGCGGCCGTCACGCCCTGTCAGCGGAACGGCCAGCCAGCCCCTCATCGCCCGATTCACAGACTCATCCGGTCCCGCCCGTCGCCATCGCGGGTGCGTTTCCAGCTCCGCCTGAGTCAGGCGCATGGGCCGGTTGGCCTCGCAAACCAGCGCACACAGCCCGATGACGTCGAGTGGCTGGACATGGCCCGTTTGCCCGGTGTACTTGTCGGACAGCGACATCACCGTGTGCGTCTGGGCCGAGTCGTCTTCCAGGGCGAGGGTGACGACCGCCTGGTGGGCTCCAATCACGCCCCGGGCCTGATCTGCCACCTCCTGGATGGTGGCTTTCAGCGTCTGGTGAGCCGTGATCACCTGCGCCGCATCGGCAGCTCGTTGCAGGGTAAAAAGGTGGTTCTGCAAACTTTCTTCGGCCTTGACCTGGTCCGATATGTCGTAAGCCACGACAAACCGCGCCTGGCGACCGGCGTAGGTGACGTAACGCGAAATGGCGCGCGCCCAGAAAACACTGCCATCCTTGCGCTTGTGTCTCACGGGCGCACGCGGGTCCACCTTCAGGTTGATGGGTGGCAAGGCAAGCAGCTTGTCCAGCAGTTCGCGGTCTTCCTCCGGTCTGAGGTCGTAAAGGCTCATGCTCAGAAGTTCGGATTCGGAATACCCGTATTCAGCGGCGGTGGCGCGATTGACCGCAACAATTCGGCGCGTCTCCTCATCAAATACCCACATCGGCGTGGGGCCGGATTCGAACAGCGTTTCATAGCGTTTTTCGCTGTCAGCCAATGCCTGCTCTGCAACTCTGCGGGCAGTGATGTCCTGTGCGGTCCCGACGATCCGCGTAACGCCTCCGTCCGCGCCCAACACGGGGTAAGCCCGATCAGAAATCCAGCGTTCCTGTCCATCAGGGCGGCGGATCCGGAACTCGACTTCCGTCTGCTTGCCAGACCGCTGCCGGGTAAAAGCGTCCCTGATCTTGTGCGTATCCTCAGGGTGGAAGGATTCACGGATCGACCGCGGGTCGGCGTAAAGGCTTTCGCAGCTGCGGCCCCACACGGTTTCGTAGGCAGGACTGATGTAGATGGTCTCGCTGGTCTTTGCGTCAAAACTGTAAAACACTTCATCGATGTTTGCTGCCAGTTCGCGAAAGCGGGTTTCACTGGCAAAAAGATCCTGATGGGCTTTTTCGCGTTCAAGAGCGAGCGTGTGAGCGCGTTCTCGCTCCAGGTAAGTCACGCATATGCCGCCCGCGTATTTCACCAGGGCTTCAATGCAGGACTGCTCTTCGGCGGAGTACCCGCCGACCCGGTTGGCCAGGGCAACCACGCCACAAACCTCGCCCCCGGCCTTGATGGGTACGCCCAGAAAACTGTGCATGGGTGGGTGGCCCTGGGGACGCCCGGCGGCATTGGCGTGATGGTCGGGCTCATTGGCAATGACCACCTGTCCGGAGGTCACGGCCTTGCCAAACAGATTGTCAAGTCTTTCAAAAACCAGGTAACCCTCCTGCTCATAGTTGTGCATGGCGCGTTCGTAAAACTCCCGGTTCGTCACCCGGTCCCAGACAATGCCCTCCAGGGCAAGCACGCGCAGTTTTTGCCCGTCAACCACCACGCCGATAAAGCCATACTCGCTCTGGGTTTGCGTCATGGCTCCCTTTAACAACCGGCCAAACGCGCTTTTCCAGTCGCCGTTGTCGACGTAGGCGCCAAGTGACTCAGTGATGGTGGTGAGCGTTTCGCTCTGACTGGCCAGCTGCTCGCTGCTTGCCCGAAAGCGTTGTTCGCTTTGCTGAAGCGCCTGCTCTGCCTCTTTGCGTTCAGTGATGTCGGTGATGAACCCTTCCAGGCCATCAAAGTCACCAGAGGCCGAATGGACGGCACTGCCCTGCTCAAACACCCACTTAAGTGTCCCGTCGGCCGTGAAGATCCGATAGGTCATGCGAAAAGGTGACATCTCCGAGATGGCCTTCTGGACGCCAGCCTGGACGCCGTCGCGGTCGTCCGGATGGATCAACTCTGCGAAGGTCACCCCACCCCCGGGCGCAAATTTTTCGGGTGGATGACCCGTCAGTGCCAGCGCCCCGGAGCTGATGAAGATCATGGTCCAGTCGGCATCGTTCAGGCAGCGGTAAACCATACCGGGGAGGTTGTGGAGCAGCAGGTTCAGGGAAAGCGCGCTGTCCCCGAATGAAGCACCGGCTGGCGTCGGCATTGACGGGCGGCGAGCGGTATCAGGTGAGGGGGGCTGGGCGTCTGAATCCATTGGGGCCATGGGCGGTGTCGCTACGACTCCATGGTAGACCGGATCAGCCGCATCCACCAGTCGGATCAGGCTGTTTGAAGGGGCTTTACCCCGAGGCAAATGCCAATTGACATCTGCCAGACGGCGTGCGGCGGCCCGCGCAGCGCCGGGCCGCTTAGGAGAAAACCGGGCGAAAAAAACTGCGTTCGTAACTCACGATGCACTGGGTTTCTTCGGCAAACCGGAAGGCCGCCTGGCATTGCTCGTCTTCAAATGATCGCAAGCGGTAAGTTTCGTAAGCTGTGAGGCTTTCAAAGCTGAAGAGGGCCAGCGCGATGTTGCTGGCACCCTCGCTGGGCATGAAGTAGCCATGATGCTTTCCGCCAAATTTCTCCACCAGCGGAATCCACAGCTTGCCGTAGTGCTCAAACTCCTTGAGTTTCTGGGTATTCAGGACATATCTCAGGTAAATGGTGACCATGTGGGAAGGCTTTCTATTCTGTTTACGGCGTGCCGGGCAGGATTGCAGAAGCTGCCGCTTTCAGCTCGTTCCACACCAGGCCCGCCTGTTCTTCCGTGCCAGCCGGCGCTGGGGGCAATGGGAGTCGGCACTCGCCAACTGCCTGGCCCAGGGCGCGCATCATGGCTTTGACCGACATGGCGTACACCGAGGTGTCCGTGTTGACAAAACGCAGCGAGGGCAGCAGCAGGGCATTGATCTGGCGCGCAAGCCGGACGTCGCCACGGTCAAAGGCATCGATGATGGCCTGAAACTCGGGCCCGGTCCAGTGTGTGGAGGTGCCCACCACGCCGACGGCGCCCACGGCCAGCAGCGGCAGTGTGTTGCCGTCGTCGCCTGAATACAGATCAAATGCGCCAACATCTGCCAGGAGCGCAGCCGCAGCGGGCGCATCTCCCGTGGCGTCCTTGAGTGCCACAATGTTGGGCACCTCACGCAGCAGGCGCACCAGCACCTCATGGCTGATGCGGCGTCCGGTGCGCACCGGTACGTCATACAGCATGACCGGCAATGACGTGGACGCTGCTACCGCGCGAAAGTGCGCTTCAATGCCAGCCTGCGGCGGGCGGTTGTAGTAGGGGCTCACCACCAGCACCCCGGCCGCGCCCAGCGCTGCGGCCTGCCGGGTCAGGGCGACACTGTGCGCCGTGTCGTTACTGCCCGTGCCTGCCAGGACGGGAATGGTCACGGCTTCGCTGACTGCCCGCAGCAGGTCGCAGCGCTCGCTGTCGCTCAGTGTGGACGCTTCGCCCGTCGTGGCGGCAACCACCAGGCCGTCGTTGCCGCGTGCCGCCAGCCAGCGTGCCAGACCTTGCGCGGCGTCCAGATCCAGCGCGCCGTTGGCGTCAAAGGGTGTCACCATCACGCTCATGACCTTGCCCCAGTGGGGCGTGTGGGCGGTCGTCATCGCGACATTCGGTACGGTTCTTCAAAGGCGCGGAAATCGTTTTCGGCTTTGGCGTCGTCGATCCACGCCTTCACGCCAGGCAGGGCGCTCAGGCGCTGGATGTAGGCGGTAATCTGCGGGGGAACCGGTAACGCGTAGGTGGCCAGGCGCATGGCCACCGGCGCATAGTAGGCGTCGGCAATGGTGAAGGCGCCAAACAGCATGGGGCCCTTGTGTTCGGCCAGCAGCTCGCTCCACATCGCAATGATGCGTTGCACATCAGCACGAACCGCAGGCTTGTCGCGCCAGATCAGGGCGCCCGTGTCAGGCAGATCGGCCTCAATGTTCATGGGGCAGGCTGAGCGCAGCGCGCCAAACCCGCTGTGCATTTCGGCGCAGATGCTACGGGCGCGAGCACGGGCCTTGACATCCGCCGGCCACAGTTTTTTATCAGGGTGCTGCTCGGCCAGGTATTCCGCGATGGCCAGCGTGTCCCACACCGCCAGGTCGCCGTCTACCAGGACGGGCACCTTGCCAACCGGCGTCACACTGTTGACGGTCTTCTTGAAGTCAGAGCTGTCGTCAAACGAGTCAAAGCGCAGCTTGACCTCCTCAAAGGGGATGCCCGCCTGCTTGAGCAGCACCCAGGGGCGCATGGACCAGGACGAATAGTTTTTGTTGCCAAAGAAGAGTTTGAGCATGGGGTTTCCGTTGTGTGACAGCGTCTAAACAAGCGCCATCCTATCGTCCCGCCCATGCGGCATTGATGCAAAAAAGAGGAGAAATTGATGCGCGCGGCTAGCGACCCACTTCAGCCTGACCGCAGAAATCAGAACCGTCCGGCTGTTTTCCGCTTCAGTGTGAGGTGACTGCGCAGACCCCAGCCGCCGCTGGTGGGCCCCAGGTAAGTCGGTCCCACGGCCTCCAGCGAAGCGGGTGTGATTCCCAGTGCCTCAAGTCCCGGAAGGTTGCCGCTGGCAATGTTGGGAACGGTCATCGACGCCAGGTTGTCACGGCTCATCAGGGGCTCACCGGGTACCAGCGCCATCAGGCTCGCCTGCAGTCGACCCAGGCTGTCCGGCAGAGGGATCACGGGTCGTCCCTGGCCCTGGTTGATTCCCGCAAAATGCCCCGCCATCTGAACGAGCTGCTTGAGGGTAAAGATATCGGGCCCACAGGCCTCGAAGGTGTGGCCGACTGTGGCACTGGTGTGCGCATCCTGCAGACAGTGCACGATAGCCTGCGCCACGTCCTCGACCCACACCGGCTGGAACAGGGCGTGGCTGCCGGCCAGTGGCATGACTGGAAAGATTTTTTGCAGCTGGACAAACATGTTGAGAAAGCTGTCGCCGACGCCAAAAATCACACTGGGCCGCAAAACCGTCAGCGCCAGGCCGGGCTGGTGCAGAGCCACTTCACCGTGACCCTTGCTGCGCATGTACATCGACGGCGCACCATTGGGGTTGCGCGTATCGGCGCCGATGGCGCTGACGTGAATCACGCGCTGCACGCCTGTCGCCGCACAGGCCCGCGCTAGTTTTTGCGGTAACTGCACATGGGCCTTGTCAAAAGCCTCCTGGCTCCCGTGCAGGATGGCCACCAGATTGACCACTGCGTCATGCCCGGCAACCAGCCTAGTCAGGGTGGCCTCGTCGTGCACGTTGGCTGTCACCACCTCCAGCGCGGGGAGCATCTGAATGTCTCTGGCATTGGACTCGCGCCGCGTGGGGACAGAGACACGCCACTGGAGACGGGTCAGTTTTTCGCAAACATGGCGACCCAGAAAACCAGTGCCGCCAAGAATCAATATTTTTTTCATACGCGACATTAGACGCCTTCACGTGCACCGGTGTATAGAGCGGCACCTCAAAACACCCTGCGCTGAAAGGCGGCGTCTTGTCTTGCGCTGGGTTGCTGGCCTACAGCGTTTTTGCTCGCGAGCGTCCAGAATCGCGAAATGAACATTTTTGAAGCCCTGCGCACCAGCCACGAAACCCAGCGCCAGCTGGCCGACAACCTCATCAAAACCTCGGGCGCCAGTCCTGACCGGGATTCGCTGTTCAAGGCCTTGAAAACCGAACTGGCCGCCCATGCCGCCGCTGAGGAACGCTTTTTTTACGTGCCGCTGATTGCGCACGACATGACGCAGGAGCCGTCACGCCACGGCATTGCAGAACACCATGAGATGGACGAGCTGGTTGAAAAGCTGGAGGAAACGGACCCGAGTTCACCGGCGTGGATTGCAGTCGCCAAAGAGTTGCATCAAAAGGTTCACCATCATCTGAACGATGAAGAGCAGGGAATTTTTCAGCTCGCCGGCAAGGTACTCAGTGAGGCTGAGAAGCTTTCGCTTGCCAGGGAATACGAAGGTGAGTTTGTCTCGCAGCGGCTCAAGGACTGACTACCGGGGGTTTCGCGTCCTCGCTCGCGTCGGCAGACACCAGCATTGACGCCGGTTTTGCCCGTGTCCGTATCAGGACCGGCATCAGCGACAGGATGGCCAATGCCAATACTGTCGCAAGGACCGCAGTGGTTTCGCGCCCAAGACCGGCAGCTACGCCCACTGCCGCAGTCAGCCACAGGCCGGCAGCCGTTGTCAGCCCTTTCACGTCTCCCTGGTTGTCGCTTTTGAGGATCGTGCCCGCGCACAGAAACCCAACCCCGGCAACGATGCCCTGAATGACCCGGCTGAGGTCTTCCTGACCCATTTCGATTTGGGCCGACACCACCACAAACAGCGCCGCGCCCATGGCCACCAGCATATGGGTGCGCACGCCCGCAGCCTGGCCCTTGCTTTCCCGCTCCCAGCCAAGCAGACCTCCGAGCAACGCGGCCATCAGCAGGCGTACCAGCATGCGCGTGGTTTGAGCCGCGTCGGGCAGATCCGAGAATTCTGTCGCGACGGTGCTGACTACTTGCTGCCACCAATGAGTGTCCATGAGCTTCCTGCCAAAAATCCCAAGCTTATCCAGCGACGGCAGGCTTCGGAATAGGCGAAAACCTACAGCAAATGCGGCATGCCGTCACGGCTTGTGAAGGTTTTCTGCCGTTTGCCCATGAAGGACGGCAATTGTTTGCTATGTATTTCGTAGCAAATTTCAGGGCATCTTTTCATCGACCGGCGGTGCCGCTGCCTCGCGCGGCCCGACGGTGCCCAGTCGCGCTTTCAAGGATTGAGCCTGTCCGGTCATCAATGCCGCGTAGTTGGTCGTGTTGGACAACACTTTTTTCACATAGTCGCGGGTCTCATTAAACGGCACGTTCTCGGCCCAGATGGCTGCATCGAGCACGGGGCCGTTACGCCAGTTGCGCGGCCTTCCTGGCCCCGCGTTGTAGGCGGCTGCAGCCAGTGCCATGGATCCGCCAAAGTCATCCAGCGCGCGCTTGAGGTAGGCCGTGCCAATGATGATGTTGGTGTCGCGGTCGTTGATCTGGTTGGCGGTAAAGCCAGTCATGCCAATGTGGCGCGCGGTTTCGCGTGCGGTGGCCGGCATCACCTGCATCAGGCCCGATGCACCCACACCCGAGCGGGCATCCATGATGAAACGCGACTCCTGACGGATCAGACCGTACACGTAGGCGGGGCTCAGGCCGATGGCCTGACTGCGCTGGATGACCGCGTCGCGAAACGGCATGGGGAAACGCTGCTCGAAATCGATTTCGGTTTTGGTCCGCTCGCTTGTGTTGATGCAGCGGTCCCAGATGGCGCGGTCACACGCAAACTGCGCTGCAGCCAGCAATTCGCGGTCACTCATGCCCCCACGTTGATGCAGGTTGGTGCTGTAGTTCCACTCGCGTGTTCCTTCAGGGCGCAGACCGAGCGCGATGGCATACGCGGCGCGGTTAAGGCCGGGGTTCAGCCGTGCGGCTTCTTTTTCTTCGGGGCTTATGGGTGCGGGTCGTGCTGGCACTGTGATTTTTTGACCCAGATCCTCCAGCGCGAGCTGTTCGTAAAACCCGCGCACAGAGGCGATCGACTGGAGCAGGGCCAGTGCCTCTGCGCGCTGCGGTGAAACAGTCCCACTGGCAGTGGGGGCGGGCGCGTTGCTGAGCAGGGCGCGTGCTTTCCAGTACACCCAGGTCGGATCCTTGCGCGCTTCTTCGCTCATGGCATTGACGGCGGAGAGCACCAGCGGCCAGCGGGGCTCGCGCTCTGCACGCAAGGCAGCGCGCACCTTCCAGGCCAGCATGTCGTCGCTCAGATCGGCGTCCTTGCTTGCTTTCGCAAAATAGCCAAGCGCATCGCTGCTCAGGCGGCTCGCCGCCTGTTTTCCGATGGAGCCCCAGACCCAGTTGCGCTCCTCGCCCGTCAACTGCATGCCCCACTTGTCTTCCATAAATCGCGCGGCACCGTCAGCATCAGTGGTTGCCAGCTTGACCAGCGCCAGCACAATGATTTCGCGGCGCACGTCCCTGATCGCCAGCATCTTTGTGCTCAGAAATTTGACGGGGCTGGCGTTGAGCTCCGCCAGCAGATTCAGCGCGTCGGGTGCAATGATCTCGACGGCTTCGCGCGCGGCGCGTGGCCTGTTGATATCGGTGGCCAGCCTGGCCTTGACCCAGACATCATGCGTGCTCAGCTGTCTGGTGCCAACCAGCCGCGCTGCGGCAGAGGTGCAACCATCGCCAGCATCGCGCTGGGCCATCCAGTTTTTCCTGACTTCATCGGCGAGCCGTGCGTCGGCTGCAGGGTTTTTCAGGTGCTCGACCAGCAAGGCATAACAACGCACTTCCTTGTCGTCACCCATGCGGTAGTTGGGGTACTCCGCTGCAAAGGCGGCCCAGTCACGCCGCTGGCCAAGCAGCAGCAGCCAGTCGTTGCGCAAACGGTCTTCCTGATAACTGCCCGCATAGCGCGTGAGAAATTCCTGAACCTCCTGCGCGCTGGCTTCCCCGAGCCTGGCTTTCAACTCCCAATACGCGGCCCAAGGTTCCAGTGCATGTCCCCGTGCCTGTGGCAGCAACTGCGCAAGGCGCGCCTTGTCGCCGCGTTTGGAGGCCTGGCTCATCTCGAGCACGACATCGTCACCCCGGGAACTGTTGTTCTGAGCCCATGCGGGCATAAGCATCACGCAGCAGGGCAGAGCGGAAATCAGGGCTGTATGAATAAATTTGGATAGCATCAGGACATTATGGACAAATTAACCGCACGAAAAGCGTTGATCGAGCAACGCCTGAGCCTGCCTGATCGGGCAGAACGCGCCGACCTTTTGCAGACGGTCATGCGGATATGGCTGGTAGGCCGCAAAGACACGGCCATAGGAGCTTACTGGCCAATCAAGGGCGAGTTTGATCCTTTGCCTGCGCTTTACCGTTGGCAGGAGGACGTGATGCTGGGTGAGTTCTTTGAGCCCCAGACCCCTCTGGTGCCGGATGGTGCAACGCAAACCGTAACTGAGGATCTGGCCAGCCGTTCGCCCCGCAAGATTGGGCTGCCGGTGGTGAACAAAGCGCATAAAACCCTGACGTTTCATGCCTGGTATCCCGGATGCCCGATGGAAGAGGATGCCTACGGCATACCCAAACCCAAGGACACAGAGTTGATCGTGCCGACCCTGCTATTTGTGCCCTGTGTGGGTCATGGACCCGGAGGTTTTCGGCTTGGGTATGGCGGCGGGTTTTATGACCGGACACTCGCGGCGCTGCAGCCTCGGCCTTTCACGGTTGGTTTGGGTTTCAGCAACGGCTGGCTGCCTGATCTGGATGCAGAGCCGCATGATGTGCCGCTGGATGCGATTCTTAATGACAAAGGGGTGGTTTGGCCGGTTTGAGGTTGAGCTGCTTTTTTCGTCCCGCCTGTCATCCCGGACTTGATCCGGGATCCATGTTCGTGAGCCTCGTGCTTTCGTGGTGTGCCTATAAGCCGGGTCTCGCCCCGGCGGGCGAGGTCCTTTTCTTTGCGTCGCCAAAGAAAAGTACCCAAAAGAAAGGCGACCCTACTGTCTGCGTCCCTTCGCTTCGCTACGGGCAGCCTGCGGTGCTCGGTCCAGCCGGGGTCTGGCTAAACTCGCTTCGCTCAAACAACGCCAGCCCTTATCCGTCTGAACCTGCGCTCCTCAGCGCATACAGAAGAGGTTGCTGCGGGAGCGGATGCAGATGCGGGGAGACGATGACGCGCTTTGCGCATCATCGTCGGAACATGGAACCGTCATTCATGCACGCGGCATTGCACACACGCGACCAAATGAGGCCCCCTCCCTCGCCCAGCGGGGCGAGGGAGGGGTTAGGGGCGGGAGTGGGGAGTTAGTCCCTACTGTCCCAAGCAGACCCCAAACGCAGCGTGATGCTGATAGAGATCAATCCAGGTTATCAACCGTATCCGGATCCGGGACATCCCCAATCGCTTCCCGGGTCAGCGCGCTTTGAACCAGCAGCCAGTCACAAAAGGCTTTGACCTCTGGTCGGCCGGCACTTCGGGGGCCAACGACCAGCCAGTACGCCATGGGAGACTCCAGTCGCAGTTTGGGCAAGGGCTCAATCAAGTCACCAGACGCAAGGCTCTCGGCGATCAGGGGCAGGCGCGCCAGCACGATGCCCTGGCCGGTCAGCGCGGCTTGCACCATTTGGTAGGCGTAGTTGAAGTAGAGCCAGCGTTTGCCCTCCAGCTTGGGCGTACCGTGAACCTGCAGCCAGCGGCGCCAGGTCAACCACTCCATGTGGGTCGCGTGGGAGTCACCCGCTTCGATTAGCGCAAAGTGCACCAGGTCTTCCGGCTTTTTCAATCGCGGGCTGCTTTTAAGCAGCCAGGGGCTGATCACGGGTGTGAGCTGCTCGCCAAACAGGCGGATTGCGCCGGGCGCCATGCGGGCCGCCGGGCCGTAGCGCAGGGCCACGTCCAGGTCTGAGGTGTCCAGGTCAATTGCGTTGTCTGACGCATCAATGCGGATGTCCATGTCGGGGTTGTCGCGCTGAAAGGCCTCCAGCCGGGGGATAAGCCACATGGAGGCAAATGAGGCGAAAGTTGTCAGGGAAACGCTTTTGCGCCCCGTGCTCTGGCGGATCTGGCGCACTGCGCCGTCGATCCGCTCGAGCGAAGGGGACACTGCCCGCAGCAAAATGCCTCCGGCGCCTGTCAGCTCTACCGAACGGGTGTGGCGGTGAAACAGGCTCAGGCCAACTTCTTCTTCCAGCCCCTGGATCTGCCGGCTGACTGCCGATTGGGTCAGGGCCAACTCCTCCGATGCCGCGCGGAAGTTCAAATGACGCGCGACGGCTTCAAAAGCGCGGAGCTGGCCTGCCGAAATAGGACGGGAACGCAAATGGGTTTGTGAATGCTGCATGACAAGGCGCTTTTTGATTGATGCGGTTATGGAATGAATAGCTTAGCGCGATTTCATTGGACTGCCAAGCGCCTTGCGGCAATCATTCACTACCCCAAACGCCTTTCGAACGGAGAAAATCATGACCGCACAACTCAGCCATTCACTGCAACCATTGAGCAGCCCACACGCCGTATCGGGCTGCTGGAAACTTGCCGAGGGCCGGGCGCTGACCCTGCGGCCTGCTGAGGCTGGTGAATTGCGTGTAGCACACGGCATGGTGTGGGTCACCTTCGACCAAGGGCCGTTTGACGACAGTGCGCGCGGCGGCGATCACTTTTTCGGCGTCGGAGAAAGCATCAGGCTGTTGCCGGGGCAGGCGCTGGTGGTGGAGGCCTGGGGCGGTGGAAAGGACTCTATTGCTTATTTCAGCTGGGACCCGCTGCCTGCTGCCGCAGCGCTGCAGGTTGCAAGGGCACCCCGACGCGTGTTTGCCGCCAGCGGCGTGGTTCAGCCGCTGCGTGATTTGCGGTTGGCTTTCGGCATGGCCGCCGGGGCGTCTGCCCGCTTGGCTGCTGGTCTCGCTGGCGTGCTTGCTGATGCGGTGCTGGCGGTTTTGCCGCGTCCCTTGACAGGTTTAGTGGGCGGCACGGCACGCACCGATTTGGCTGAGCGCGCTTTCAGGGCGCAGTCCAGCGACAGCCGGGCCCAGTGCGCCATCAGTTGAGGTGACTCCATCGCGTCTTCGGGTGCGCTGTAGTAATTCATCCGGGATGTTCTGCCCTTGGCCTCATACACAAAGGGCTCGCAACCCGCCGCTTCATACAGGTGGCGGGTTTCTTCATTGGCCTTGAGCCACAATTTTTCTCCCTTGCCCAAGTCTGCCAGCAGTGCAATGGTCAGACCCCCGGTGCTGATACCGGCGCCGCCAAACATGCGTCGCGCGATACAGGGCCCCACACTTCCCAGCAGCTCGCAGCAATAGTTGGTAAAAGAAGGATCAGCGGCCATGCGCCGACTGTAGCCCGCCGCAGTAGTGCCGCACAATAGCGCATGGCCCGCCCCAAGTCCGCAACCCACGAGCTTCAGCGCGAAGCCATTCTTGACGTGGCCGCGCAGTGTTTTGCGCAGCGCAGCTACATGGCTGCCAGCATGAACGACATTGCTGCAGCCTGCGGCACTTCCAAGGCCCGGCTTTATCACTACTACGGCAGCAAGGAAGCGATTCTGTTTGACCTGCTGGACCGCTACACGCAGGGTTTGCTGGCAACCATAGGCCAGACCGAGGCAACAGCACAACGCCAGAACCTGGACGACCGCGGCGCCTTGCACGAGTTGATTCGCAACTTCTTGAGCGAATACGAAAGCTCGGCCACGCGCCATAGCGCCTTGCTTGGCGACACCAAATTTCTGGGCGATGGGCAGCGGGAGCTGATCCTGAACCGGCAGCGGGATGTGGTGTCGGCCATGACGCGCTTTCTCAAAAGGGCCTACCCGCAGCGCATCTCAGCGGCCAACCAGACCGCAGTGACCATGATGCTGTTTGGCATGATCAACTGGACCTTCACCTGGATGCGTCCGGAAGGGCCCATGAGTTACCGCGCGTTTTCCGAAGAGGTCATCGCCATGCTGGAGCGGGGGCTGGCCGCCTAGGCGCTAGTTTTACTATTCGTAATAAGTTACGTATAGTAAAATTCTGGCACTCCCGGAGACCGCATGTCCAAAGCTTTTGCTTCCCAGTCTGACCTTGCAGACAAAAAAATCACCTTCGAGCAGCTCAGCGCGCACTGCTGGGCCTACACGGCTGAAGGGGACCCGAATTCAGGCGTGGTGATTGGCGACCAATTCATCATGGTGAGCGACGCCACGGCGACGCCGGCCATGGCGCAGGACCTGATTGCCCGCATTCGCACAGTCAGTAGCAAACCCATCAAATATGTATTGCTCACGCATTACCACGCGGTGCGGGTGCTGGGCGCCAGTGCCTACCTTGCCGAAGGCGCTACGGAGGTGATTGCCAGTCAAGGCACGTACGAGCTGATCGTCGAGCGTGGCGCGCAGGACATGCAAAGTGAAATGGAGCGCTTTCCCCGCCTGTTTCGGAATGCTGAAAGCGTCCCCGGCCTGACTTGGCCCACCATGGTGATTTCGGGCGGCAATCCAGTGGATGGGGAAGTGCCGGGCAAGCTGGAGCTTAATCTGGGCGGCGTCAAGGTTCAGATCTGGCACCCCGGTCCCGGTCATACGCGGGGCGACACCATTGCCTGGGTGGCTGAGGAAAAAGTGCTCTTTTCAGGGGACCTGGTGGAGTACGAGGCCGGTGTCTACACAGGTGATGCCCAGCTTGAAGAGTGGCCAGCCACACTGGAAGCCCTGCGCGCGCTCGGCGCCGAGGCCATTGTGCCTGGCCGGGGCGAGGCGATGAAGGGCGCGGCGGATGTGAACAAGGCCATTGATTACACCAAGCGCTGGGTGGAAACGCTGTACCGCTGCGGCAAGGAAGCTGCTGCCGCGAAGATGGACCTTAAAGGCGCGATGTTGCACACCCGCAAAAGCATGGACCCCATTTTTGGCCAGGTGTTTATCTATGAACACTGCCTGCCTTTCGATGTGAGCCGCGCGTATGACGAGGCGAGCGGTATTAAAAATCCGCGCATCTGGACGGCGGAGCGTGACAAGGAAATGTGGGCAGCGCTGCAAGCCTGACCCGTGTTATTGGGCAGCGCGGATTTCACCTCACCATTTTTCGCTTCGATCCCCGCAAGCGGGGCCCCTCGCAGGTCGAAAAATGGCTCGCCACGCATCTGGACGGCTGAGCGTGACAAGGAAATCTGGGCAGCGCTGCAAGCCTGAGCTTCGCCAGTTTCAGGGGTCCAGATCGATAGACGGCAGCATTGCCAGGAACTGCGCCAGGGCTTCCTCGGGGCCAGACTGTTTCAGGCGGGACAGACCGTCGTCATCCTCGACGGCGCAAAAGCCCAGGTTAAAGCGCCTGAAGCGGCGGTCGGCCAGAGGCCCGTGGTGCAGGACCTCCATGTCTGTATGGCGCGAGTCCTGGCGGATTCGCTGCACCAAGCCCAGCACTTCATGCCGCGGCCCTTCAATGTGATGGCAAAAGCGCATGCCGTCAAAGGCCAGCAAACCCGTGATGCCCGCCGCTTCGTTGGCCGGACGTGACTGGGCCGCGATTTGCGCAACGACCTTCACGTTGGACTCGGGCGCGAGCGTGCTGAGATACAAAACCTCGTGTAGTTGTGGGTGTTCAAACATGGGTGGCAAATAATGTAGCGAGCCCGCCACATCGTTGCAATGTCAAAAGACACACATCTTCAGTACTAGAATTCCGCCGTGATCATTACCCCCCTGTCCCCCTCCAGCCCCTGTCCACAACACTGCGCAGATTGCCGGCTGCGACGGCTGGAGGCCTTCAAGCCGGTCACGGAGCAGGAGCTTGCTTTTATTCAGGGATTTCGCAGCGGTGCGGCATTTGCGCCTGCGGGCAGTTCCATCATCTCGGAGCAAAACCCCAACGGCAAGTTGTTCACTTTGTATTCGGGTTGGGCCTTTCGCTATAAGACATTGAGCGATGGACGCAGGCAAATTCTCAACTTTCTTTTGCCCGGGGACTTTATCGGCCTGCAGCAGGAGTTTGCGGATGGGGCCACTCACGGGGTGGAGGCGGTGACTGACGCAACCCTGTGCGTGTTTCCTCAGGATGGGTTGTGGGACCTGTTTCGCCAGTTTCCCAGCTTGGGCTATGACGTCACCTGGCTGTCTGCGCGGGAAGAGGGGATGGTGGATGAAAACATCCTCAGCACCGGGCGGCGCAACGCAGCCGAACGTGTCGCCATGCTACTCATTCACCTCTACCGTCGTGTTGAGAGGTTGGGGCTGGCGACAGACGGGTCCATCGAATTTCCGATCAACCAGCAACACATTGCGGATGCACTTGGTTTGTCGTTGGTGCATACCAACAAAACCATCAAACGCTTGTACAGCCTGGGCCTGCACGAGTTGAAGGATGGCAGGCTGCACCTGATCAATCCAAAAGCCCTGCACCGCATTGCGGACTATTACGAGCGCCCCATGAGGGCCGTGCCGCTTCTCTAACGGCGGCTCTTAAATTCGCTTGTAGGCTTCTTCCCACGTTGCCTTTCTTTGAAGACTGACAATTTTTTTGCTGCCTGCTTTTAAGCTGAAGTTGATGCGTTGTTTGACGCAATGAATCTCATGTTTAAAGAGCAGTCATGAACAGCAAAATTCTCTTCAAGCCAGGACAGCTGCAACAGCAGCCCAAACGACCGGTTAACCGCGAACAGCAGCAGAGTAGCGGCTTCGGGGAGCTTCAGCCCCGACAGATGAATTCACCGGCTTTGCCAGCGGCGGCTACGCCTCGGCCATCTTTTCTTGACCGGATCCGCGGCGTTTCGTCCGGTCAGGGTCGTTGAGCCGCCAGGGCTGCAAAATCCTTCGCGTATGTTTGCAGGGTCTGGACCGCGGCAGTGCGCTGCGCGGGTGTCGTGCTGTTGTGCAACTCGGCCAGCGTTTTGCAATTGTCGCGAGTCAGGCGCTCCTGGTAGCTGCGATAAGCAGCGTCTGGAGAATTGATTGACCTTGCAAAATACTGCTTCACCGCCGCTGCGGCTTGTTCAGTTGTGGACTGGCCTGCAATGACAGGCGTCAAAGTCTGCAAGGCGTCTTGCTGCCTGCGCTGGTGCTCACCCAGGGACAAGCCTGCATTGAAAGGCGATTGCGCGATGCGGGCGCGAAGCACACCCAGCTGCTTGTCTTCCAGCGGCCCGTACAGCATCTCAGCCCGGCTGACGGCTTTCTTGACGCGTTTGTCCAGCAGGTCTTGCGGCGTGCCATCCATGAAGTCGTTCCGATACTCCTTGTTGAGCTTGGTAAATTTGCGCTTCACATGATCCAGCTGATCCGGCACCAAGGTGCCCACCAAAGAAATAGCCGCCGATTCGCTCCGCTCCGAAATGGCGAGCAGCTTCGTCCGCGCATCGGTGTACATGCGGCACACCTGGGCTTCGTCCAGGTCCCCCGGCATGAGAGCCTGCCATTTTTGCAAGGTTTCTGCATACACCGGCAACTGGGTCTTGCGGTGCCACTGATGCACCTTGGCCAGTTCCTCCCTCGCTCGGGGCGATTGGGCTTCGTCAAAGTCAAAATAGCTGTCGAGTTGCCAGTACGCAAGCTCATGGGCCTGGTTGTACGCAATTTTCATGATGCCGCAAGACTGCAACACGCTGAGCAGCGTCAGCAGACCGATAATCCGCCCAAGCCGTCCCAAACGCGCTGCACCAGGTACCTTTTCAAAACACACAGGAAATCTCATGGCAACTCCGGTTGATGTCGTCATCATGGCAGCGGGCAAGGGCACCCGTATGAAGAGCAAGCTGCCCAAAGTGTTGCACCGATTGGGCGGCCGTGCTTTGCTTCAGCATGTAGTTGACTGCGTCGTGCAGTTGTTGCCGCGCCAGGCTGTGGTGGTTACCGGCCATGGTGCCGACAGAGTGGAGGCTGGCATTGCGCCCCAGGCCGGAGACGGCGCGCCCGCTTTGGCTGCACTTCATTTTGTGCGGCAGGAACCGCAGCTTGGGACCGGGCACGCTGTTCAGCAGGCGGTGCCGTGCCTGACGAACGACGGTGTCACTCTGATTCTCAATGGCGACGTCCCCTTGATAGAGGCCGAAACCTTGCGCGGTCTTCTGGCCGATTGCGCTGGAAAACGCCTGGCCTTGCTGACGGTGAACATGCCAGATCCGACAGGCTACGGCCGCATTGTGCGGGACGGTGATGCGGTGCAAAGAATCGTCGAGCACAAGGATGCGTCTGCCGACGAGCGCAAGATTGCCGAAATTTATACCGGTGTGATGGCTGTACCCAATGCGCTTCTCAAAAACTGGTTGTCGCGCCTGACCAATGACAACAGCCAGGGCGAGTACTACCTTACCGATATCGTCAAGCTCGCGGTGCTGGACGGCGCGGAAGTGGTGGCCACCCGCATCAGCGACAGGGTGCAGGTGGACGGCGTGAATAGCCCGGTTCAACTCGCCGAGCTGGAGCGCGCTTATCAGCTGCGGCTTGCCGCGCGTCTGATGGAGCAGGGCGTGCGCATCAGTGACCCGGCGCGTTTTGATGTGCGCGGCAGCTTGAGCTGCGGGCAGGATGTTGAAATTGACGTTAACTGCGTGTTTGAAGGGTCTGTGACGCTGGGCGACGATGTGCGCATAGGTGCCAACTGCGTGATTGCCAACTCCACCATCGCTACCGGCGCCGTGATTCACCCCTTTACCCATATCGACGGTGAAAAACTGGGCGTTCAGGTCGGCGAAGGTGCGCTGGTCGGGCCCTTCGCTCGTTTGCGCCCGGGCGCGCAGCTTGGGCCAGAAGTGCACATCGGCAATTTTGTCGAGGTGAAAAACTCCACGCTGGCCCGGGGCGCCAAAGCCAATCACCTGGCCTATCTGGGCGATGCCACGGTTGGCGAGCGAGTCAATTACGGCGCTGGCAGCATCACCGCCAACTACGACGGCGCCAACAAACACCGCACGGTGATTGAGGCCGACGCGCACATTGGCAGCAACTGCGTGCTGGTGGCGCCTGTCACCATCGGCGCTGGCGGCACGGTGGGTGGCGGCTCCACCATTACCAAAAACACCCCACCTGAATCACTCAGTGTCGCGCGGGGCAAGCAGGTGACCCTGGCTGGTTGGACACGACCAGTGAAACCGCCCAAAGGCTGAGCGGCAAAAATCAATGCATTAGGGGCTTTAGTCCCATATGGGTAGAGCGCGGCAAGCTATTGAATTAATAGCAACAACTGGCTTTCCCCATCACGCCATTGGTTCGCCAATTGAAACGTCCTCGGCCTTGTCACTCAGCCGAGGGTCCAGGCTACCCCTTCGACCACACAGGTGTGAGGCTTGTGACCTCTGGAGGACCAGCTAGCAACGGCTCAACTTCCTTCAGATAGTCTGCGTAGCTGCTTGTCTGCAAGAAGTTGCGTGACGCATCTACGCTGGCATATTGCTGAAACGCATAAATCGTATCGGGATCGGCGTTGTCAAAACAATAGAAGTAGGCGGTGTGACCCTCGTGCGACGAAACCGCAGCAGCCATGTGTTTCTCCCAGATGCTTCGAACCTCGTCCCGCTTCCCGGGCTGCGTTTTGTGTTTGATGATGAGTGCGAGTGACATTAAATCTCCTTAAGGTATTCATCTTGCAGGGTGATCGGTGAATGTGGGTTTTCCCGTCGTTTCTGCTGTTACAGGGCGTGTCACGGGGCGAGCGGCTTTTTGGGCAAGCCAAATGCTGACCATGACGAGACTGCCCCCGCAGATCTGCAGTGGCGTCATGGTTTGGCCCAGGCCAAGCCAGCCCAGCAGTACTGCTGCGACGGGGCTGAGCAAAAGCAGGGAGGAGACCGAGCTTGAGTCCAGGCGGGCTATGCCCCGCAGCCACAGAACATAGGTCAGCGCCATACCGACAAGGCCGAGCCAGCCCAGCGCCAGCAGATGGGTAACCGTCGGCATCGGGAGCACGGGCTGGTAGTAGAGTGCGACTGGCACGAGGAGAAGACCTCCTGCAGTCAGTTGCCATGCAGAGAACGTGATCGCCGAGACTGGTGGCTGCCACTTGCGGCTCAGAACGGTCCCGCAAGCCATGGCGCCCGCCCCAGCGAGTCCGGCAGCCAGGCCGACGGGATCCAGCGCCGCGCTGGGCGCCAGCACCAGCAGCGCGACACCGGCAGCGCCTACCAGGGCGGAGACGATGGAAAGAAGCCGGATGGGCGCGCCGAGAACGACGTAGGCCAGGAACACGACAAACAGTGGCTGAACGGATCCGACCGTGGCAGCTACACCACCCGGGAGGCGATAAGCCGCGACGAACAACATGCTCAAAAAAAATGAGAAGTTCAGCGCACCCAGGATGAAAACGCGCAGCCACCAGACGCCTGTTGGCAGTTGCCTGACAAATGCAAGCAGCAGCAAGCCGGCGGGCAGCGCACGAAGCATCGCCACCGTGATCGGGCTGAAGCCGGCGAGGTATTCCGTCGTGACGATGTAGGTGCTGCCCCAGATGGCTGGCGCGACAGCCGTCAGGCAAATGTCGGAGGTCCGCGGCTTCACGAGACCTCCAGCACCTCCGCCAGGGGGCGGCGGGGCTTCTGGGGCCAGTTGCCCGGCGCAGCCCGACCCACGGCGAGAAGCATCACGGGAATCTCCCGGGGCCCGAGGCCGAATTCGCGAGTGACGCCGTCGGCATCGAATCCGACCATGGGACCGGAAACAAGTCCCAATGCCTGCGCGGCATGGATCAGGGTGGCAGCACCCAAACTGGCTGAGCGCACGGCTTCGTCGCGTGCTGTCTGGGGGTGGGCATATTGAGCCAGCGCGCCTTCTTGCCAGCTGGACGCCATCTGCGGCGACATGTAACCGGAGGTTATGAATGGCGTCAACCTCGCGACGACGCTTTCGGCATCGGGCAATGTGCCGCAGATGATGAAGGTCACCGCAGCTTCCGAGACTTTTGCCTGTCCGTACGCGAGTTGACGAAGCTTGGCCTTGGCCTCCGAGCTGCGGAGGGCAAGGAAGCGCCAGTTCTGAAGGTTGTAGGCGGTCGGTGCGCGTGTCGCCAGGCGCACCAGGGCTTCGATGTCCGCTACGTCGATGGTGTGGCTTGCGTCGAATGCGTTGGCGGAGACGCGCTGTTCGATCAGCGCAATGGATGGGTGAATGGTCATATGTTTTGGGTGGTGAATGGTCTGGAGAAGTCTAAGCAATTCACTAATACGACACAATATGCCAATGCAAGAAGACACTATTCATCAATAGAGAAGAATCATGGATCGTTACATTGCTTTTCAGGTGTTCCGTCAGGTGGCAGAGCTCAATGGCTTTGCCCAAGCCGCAAGGCGACTGGGCCTGTCCCCCGCCGCAGTCAGCAAGAACATCGCCGATCTGGAGGCGCATGTTGGTGCCCGCCTGATCCACCGGACCACCCGCCGCATGTCGTTGACCGAAGAGGGCAAGACCTACCTCGAGCACGTTTCGCGAGGCCTGGACGCACTGGCCGACGCTGATCGGGCCTTGTGCCCCGTCAAACTTGCTCCTAGCGGGACGCTGCGCGTCAGCGCGCCCATGACGGTCACGCTGACCATGCTCTCCCAAGCCATTCCCCGTTTTTTGTCGGCCTACCCAGAGCTGACGCTGGATCTCCATCTGGATGACAGACGGGTGGACCTGGTCCGGGAGGGTTTCGACATGGCCATTCGCGGCAGTGACAGTCTGGAAGACTCCAGCATGGTCGCAAGGCGGCTCGTCACCATGAAACACGTCCTGTGCGCGGCACCGTCGTACTTCGAGACCCATGGCTGGCCCCAGTCGCCTGCCGATCTGGCTTCGCACAATTGCGTGCGCTTCACGTTATCCGGCCATGCGGATGCGTGGGAGTTCAGCAAGCAGGGGCGCACCGAGCGGTTTGAAGTGAGTGCCCGTTACTCCGTGACGTCCAGCCTTGCGGTGCGCGATGCGCTTCGGGCGGGTTTCGGGCTCAGCTTGATGCCCTACCCTTTTGTGGAGGACGATCTTCGCGAAGGCCGACTCGTTGCCGTACTGGAGGACTGGAGCACTGTGGAAACAACGCTCTACGCCATCTATCCGTCCCGGCAACATCTCGCCCCCAAGATCCGTGCTTTCCTGGAGTTTCTGATGGAGGAGTTGCGCGGGCCATAGTGCATCGCATGGAATTTAAGCTCTCGCGCGTACAAAATTGGGAGCGCCGTCGGCCGCTGGTTCTGATTCGACAAGAATCAAATTCAGGAGCAGCTCACGCCCGTGTTTATTGGGTCAGCAGCACTTTTGGTTCAAATTTGGACCGCTTGATGCTGAAAAAAGCCTTCACGTTGCGTACATTTGCATCGCCGGTAAAGAGCCGCTGCGCCAGCGCCAGGTAGCGCGGCATGTCTGCGACATGCACCACCAGCACGAAGTCGGGGCCTGGCGATACGCGGTAACACTGCTGCACGGCATCATCCTGCACTACCCGGGATTCAAACGCATCCAGCTGATCAGCGCCTTGGTGGTCAAGGCTCACTTCGACCAGGGCGGTCAGCCCTTGGCCCATCGCGGTAGCGAGTTTCTCGGTATTGAGGATTGCAATCTCGCGTTCAATCAGGCCGGTGTCACGCAGTCTTTTGACGCGGCGCAGGCAAGTGGGCGGCGAAATATGCACCTGCTCGGCCAGGGCTTGATTGGTCTGCGAGGCGTTGTCCTGCAAAGTTTCAAGCAATTGGATGTCAATGGCATCCAGCGGAATTTCATTCATTAATTTCATTTAATATTAGCAAATGGAATTTAATTCCAAATTTTGAGATTCAAGAAATAATATTCCAAAAAGACGGCCATTTCAAGGATAAATAAAATACAGAGTACGTAGCATCGCCTTATTCTTTTTTTCAGGAGTTGCTATGTGCGGCATCGTTGCGTCAGTTTCCACGCGAAATATCGTCCCCGTTCTGGTCCAGGGTTTGCAGCGGCTTGAATACCGCGGTTATGACTCTTGCGGCGTGGCGGTTTACTCCGACGGCCTCAAGCGGGCGCGCAGCACCGCCCGGGTGGCGGAACTGATGGAGCAGGTCAAAACGGACCATATTGAAAGCGGTACCGGCATCGCCCACACGCGCTGGGCCACCCATGGCGCACCAGCCGTGCACAACGCCCACCCCCACTTCAGCCACGGCACAGGCGAGTCTGGCAGCAAGCCGGGCAAAGTGGCGCTGGTCCACAACGGCATCATTGAAAACCATGAAGAGCTGCGCGCTGCGCTGCAGGCCAAGGGTTATGTTTTTACAAGCCAGACCGACACCGAAGTGATCGTCCACCTGATGGACAGTCTGTATGACGGCGATTTGTTTGAAGCACTCAAGGCCACCACTGCCCAGCTTCACGGCGCCTATGCGATTGCAGCTTTCTGCAAGGACGAGCCACAGCGGGTGGTTGGTGCACGCGCCGGTTCCCCGCTGATTCTGGGTGTGGGCAAGGAGGGCGGCGAAGTTTTCCTGGCCAGCGATGCCATGGCCCTGGCAGGCGTGACCGACCAGATCCTGTACCTTGAAGAAGGTGACCTGGTCGACATGCAGCTTGGCAAATACTGGGTTATTGACCGCGATCACAAAAAAGTGGAGCGCGAGGTCAAAACCGTTCATGCACACAGCGGAGCGGCAGAGCTGGGCCCGTATCGGCACTACATGCAAAAAGAAATTTTTGAGCAGCCGCGCGCTATTGCCGACACGCTGGAAGGCGTGGAGGGCATCATCCCCGAGCTGTTTGGAGACGACGCCTACCGAACCTTCAAGGAAATCGACTCGGTACTCATTCTTGCGTGCGGCACCAGCTACTACAGTGGCTGCACCGCCAAGTACTGGCTCGAAAGCCTTGCCGGCATTCCGACGCAGGTTGAAGTGGCCAGCGAGTACCGCTATCGCACCTCGGTCCCCAATCCCAAAACGTTGATCGTCACGATCACGCAAAGCGGTGAAACCGCTGACACCCTGGCTGCCCTGCGCCATGCGCAATCGCTGGGTATGAACCACACACTCACCATCTGCAACGTATCTACTTCTGCCATGGTGCGAGAGTGCAAACTTGCCTACATTACGCGGGCGGGTGTCGAGATTGGCGTTGCGTCCACCAAAGCGTTCACCACGCAGCTGGCCGGTCTCTTTTTGCTGACACTGGCACTAGCGCAAAGCAAAGGCCGACTGAGTGAAGAAGAAGAAGCGGCGCACCTCAAAGCCATGCGCCACTTGCCCGCCGCTCTGGGGGGTGTACTCGCACTCGAGCCGCAAATCATCAGCTGGTCAGAAGATTTTGCAAAAATGGAAAACGCGCTTTTCCTGGGCCGCGGCATGCATTACCCCATCGCCATGGAAGGCGCGCTGAAGCTCAAGGAAATCAGCTACATCCACGCCGAGGCCTATCCCGCCGGCGAGCTCAAGCATGGCCCGCTGGCGCTGGTCACCAGCGCGATGCCGGTAGTCACCGTGGCGCCCAACGACAGTTTGCTGGAAAAACTCAAGAGCAACCTGCAGGAAGTACGCGCGCGTGGCGGTGTGCTTTATGTTTTGGCCGACGCGGATACGAAAATTGAAAACGCGGAAGGCATTCATGTCATCCGCATGCCTGAGCACTACGGCGCCCTCAGCCCGCTGCTGCATGTGGTGCCCCTGCAGTTGCTGGCGTATCACACCGCCCTGGCGCGTGGCACGGATGTGGACAAGCCGCGTAACCTCGCAAAAAGTGTGACTGTGGAGTAACTTGGCTTGGCTAAAAGCCGCCCCTAAAAGAAAATCTGTAAGCGGGGCTGCAAAGTCCCGCTTGCAAAAACCCACACGGGACGATTGATCAATGTCCTTCGGTGCGAAGGGTTCATGGAGGAGATGGGATGACGGTACTTCAACGCAACAACGTCAAGGTTTCGGGCACAGGGCCGGCGACCATGTTCTTTGCGCACGGTTTTGGTTGCGACCAGAACATGTGGCGCTTGCTCCAGCCCAGCTATGCCCAGCGTTATCGGACGGTTGCGTTTGACCTGGTCGGGAGTGGCAGCTCTGATCTGTCCGCCTACGACCCGACAAAATACGGCTCGCTTCAAGGGTATGCGGACGACATTCTTGAGATTGTTGAAGAGTTTGGTGAGGGCCCCGCCATCTTTGTTGGTCACTCCGTCAGTTCAATGATCGGCGTGCTCGCCGACCTGAAAGCCTCGGGAAAATTTTCGGCTCAGATCATGGTGGGACCGTCCCCGTGCTACCTGAATGACGGCGATTACCGCGGCGGGTTCGAGCGAGCCGACATCGAATCGCTTTTGGGTACGCTGGAAAGCAACTATCTGGGTTGGGCGAGCAGCATGGCACCGGCCATCATGGGCGCGCCCGGTCAACCTGAACTCGGACAGGAATTGACAAACAGTTTTTGCCGCACCGATCCTGAGGTGGCCAAGCAATTTGCCAAGGTGACATTTCTATCTGACCACCGCGCCGATCTGCCAAAGCTGAAAACGCCCACGCTGATCCTGCAATGCAGCGAAGACATCATTGCGCCCGTCACGGTTGGCGAGTACATGCACAGCACGCTTCCCGACAGCGAACTGGCGATTATTGAGAACGTCGGACATTGCCCGCACTTAAGTTCTCCCGGATCCAGTACGGATGCAATCGACAGGTTTTTATCCAGGCGCGGGTTTTAACCAAGTGATCTCTGGTGATGGATGCTCGCCAGAGGTAGCTCGCGCGCTGGACGACGCGCCTTGTGGACTCGCGCGAACCTCGCAGGACGGGGTGTTCCTTCGGGTCAACTCTGCCTTTTGCGCGTGGGTGGGTTATTCCGCGGAAGAGCTCGTCGGCAAGCGCAAAGTCCAGGACTTGCTGACCATGGGCGGGAAAATTTTTCATCAGACGCATTGGGCGCCATTGCTGCAAATGCAGGGCTCCATTTCTGAAGTGAGGCTGGAAATCATCCGCAAGGATGGCGGCACCATACCGATGATCCTGAACGCTGTTCGTTCAGAAAAGCACGGGGTGATTGTTCATGACCTCGCAGCCTTCGTGTCCCGTGACAGGGACAAATTTGAACAGGAGCTTGTGGCGGCACGCAGAAAGCTGGAAGTCATTGTGGCGGAAGCTACGCAAATGCGGGAAGAAACAAAAGACCGCGCGCTCTTTGCAGAGCAATTGGTCGGAATTGCAAGCCACGATCTTCGCAACCCTCTTTCAACGATTTCCATGGGGGCTGCCGTTCTGGCGCGCGGTGAACTTTCTGCATCGCAGATTGGGGTGCTGGGGCGGGTGACCCGTGCCGTAGAGCGGGCCAATCGTCTTATCACCGACCTGCTGGACTTTACCCAGGCGCGACTTGGGCAAGGTCTCAAAGTCTCTCGTAAACCCATTGATCTTCACCGGGCAGTTGCAGAGGCAGTCGAGGAACTGTCTCTTGCCTTTCCGACCCGCGAGCTGCGCCATATCAAAGAGGGGCCTGGTGCCTGTAATGCTGATGCCGATCGCCTCTCGCAAATGGTTGGCAATCTGGTTTCCAACGCGATGTCATACGGAAACCCCGCGCACCCTGTGACGGTGACATCGAAACCAGCAAACGGTAAATTTTCAGTTTCCGTGCATAACTTTGGAAAACCCATACCGGTTGAAGCGCGCGCTACGCTATTTCAAGCCATGGTGCGTGGCGAAGCGGCTACCAGTTCAGCGCGCAGTGTTGGACTTGGGCTCTATATCGTGAGCGAGATAGCAAAGGCCCATGGTGGTGGTGTTGAGGTGTCTTCCGATGAGACGAGCGGCACTGAGTTTACGGTGACGATTCCTGGCTAGTCTGGTCGATCAGGCCAATGCTTGCTTGCGAAGATCCAGGCTTCACTAAATGAAGCTTTTCACAAATTTCGCGTGTGGCCTGGTCAAGCGGGAAATAACTTTCAATCCGCAGTTCTTCCAGTGTCACCAACCTTGGCGCGGCGAAAGTGGTGACCGTTGTCATGAACCGCACGGCCAGTTCACCACGGCGCAGGCAAATGCTGAGGGTGCTGCCGAGCTCGGCGCTGAAATCGGGACGACGCCATTCGTCCTTGACGTCGGGGTACTGCATCACCCGGTCCAGCAATGCTGGCAGGCGCGCGTCACCCGGGTTTTGCAGGGCTTCACGGTGCAGCCGTGCGAGCATGTGATGCGCCACTTGAGGCCAATCAACCACGAACGGCTTGGCTTGGGCAGGGTCGAAGACCAGGGCGAACATGTTCGGGGTCTGATCGGGTCGAGGTGGGTTCGCCATGAAAAGTTGGAAGATCCGCCCCGCGGCAACGTTGCGCCTGAAAATGCAGTAGTCGGACGACAACACCGTCATCGGATAGGGCTCCTGCTGGGCGAGCATTCGATCGATGGCCCACTCAATTTCTGGGGAAATTTCCTGCAACTCGGGTTCGGGAAAGCGCGGCGCGTACCCGGCCACGGTTAATGCCTCGTTTTGGTCACGCAATGAAAGGCCAAGCACAGACACCAGCCGCAGCACCATCTCTTCGCTGGGCATGGCCCTGCCGGATTCCAGGAAGCTAATGTGCCGCGCCGACACGCCCGACTCTAGTGCGAGGTCGAGTTGCGACTGTCCATGGCGGTTGCGCCAGTATTTCAGCAGGGCGGGGAAGAGTCTGGCCGACATGGCGCGACTCTAGCAGTTGATTAGGCGGACGCAATGACCTCTCCAGGTAATTGCCCGCGCGCCGAGGCTTACATAGGATCAGCTCCACCGTGCAGCAGCACAATCCGGAGGTCCTATGAGCCGAAAAGTTTTTCTCACCGTGGTGAGTTTCATTGCAACAGCCGTGGGGAGTGCGGCCTTGTTCCTGCCGGCTGCTTTACTCGAAAGCAAGGGCGTGGTGCCGCATGCCGCAACCATCGTCTGGGTACGCGAAGTGGGCGTTGCGCTGATAGCGATAGGCCTTGTTGCGTGGATGGTCAGGGGACATCCAGACTCGCCAACCATGAGGGCGTTTCTCATGGGCAATGCGGTGCTTCAGCTTGGTCTGTTGCCCATAGAAATCATTGCATTTGCCAATGGCACCCTCTCCAAAGTGTCGGGCATCGTCCCCAACTCACTACTGCACGCGACATTGGCTGCGGCGTTCGTCTACTACGCCTGGAAGGTCTGCAACGTTAAAGCGGGTGAAAGCCGGACAACACGAGCTTGATACCCGCTTTACGCTGCCTTGCGAAGCTTGGGCGCTGATTTTTTAGCGGGCGCTTTTGCGGCCGGTGCCTTTTTGGCCGGCGCCGATTTTGCTGCGGGCGTGCGTGTGCCCCCGGCAATGCTTCGCTTGAGCAGTTCTGTCAGATCAACAACCTGGCCGCCGGAGCCACCGCCTGACTCGGGCGCGATTGTCTCAACTTGCTCTACCTGGCCCGACTTGGCCTTGTCTTCCACCAGCCGCATGATCGCCTCATGGAACGAATCCCGAAACTGGTCGGCGTCCCAGCTTGTGGTCATGTCCTTGACTAATTGCTTGGCCATGGCAAGCTCGGCGTCCTTGATTCCGGCTTCCTTTGCCCCCTGGGGTGGCAATTGAAGCGCGCTCCAGGACCGTATTTCACCACCCCAGCGGAGCAGGTTCAGCACCAGGGCCGGGCCGCATGGCATCAACAGGGCCAGATGCTGCTTGTTGGAAATAACGACCTTGGCAACGCCCACCATCTGGGTTGCTGCAAGCGCTTCACGTAGCAGCGCGTAGACCTTCTGGCCCTTGTTTACCGGCGCGGTGTAGTACGGCTTCTCGAGGTAGACGAAAGGAATCTGATCAATAGGCACAAAAGCTTCGATCTCAATCGTCTGGGTGGTTTTGGGATAAGCCTTCTCAATTTCCTCAGGAGACACCAAAACAAATTGGCCGTCCTCCCATTCAACACCTTTAACAATGTCGGCCATGGCAACTTCTTTGCCAGACTTTTTGTTGATGCGTTTGTAGCCCACCGGGTCCATCGACCGCTTGTCAATCATCTTGAAGTTCATGTCGGTTTCGGACGTTGCCGAAAACAGCGCCACGGGGACATGTACAAGGCCAAAGCTGATGGCCCCCTTCCACAGCGACCGGGTAGAACTGGCCGCCTTGCCGGCATCCGGATCGGATTTCGCCTTGGCCATTATTTGCGGCCGGAAAGGTATTTGCGCACGGCGTCCGCAGAGTTGCCGACCGCCTCCACCGCTGCACGCAATTGTTTTTCCGTGCACCCCAAAGATTGAGTCCAGTCGCGCAGTTCGTACTCCTGCTCCAGACTGATGAGTTTGCGGTCGTTTCCGGTTTTGCTTTTGTCGTCTGACATGGCGGCTCCTGATTTGTATGCCGGATCGTAGACGTGCGGAAAGGCTGTGTCCTGTAGGACACGGTCGGATCATCGATTCGGGAAAATCTTCGTCAGGCGCGGATTGACGGAGGAGTGGCTGTGTGAAAGGGGTGGCTATCCCTCTGCGCGCAGGACTCGCTTAGATGAAGTCCTACAGACCGTTGCACTGTAGTGCGGTACTGTTGGATACATCTGTCCATAACTACACCAAGAGCAAGAGAGTACGAGAGCATGAGAGTTGTCCTGATTGAAGACAATGAGGTTTTTCGCACGCATATGAAGAGGTTGCTCAGCATGCTGCCGGGCACCAGTATTGTCAAAGAGTTGAGCGTCCAGAACGAGGCTGAGCAGTGGTTCCGCGATCACCCCTCGGATTGGGATTTGGCACTGGTCGATTTATTTCTGGCGACAGGCAACGGCTTTCATGTTTTGAAAAGCTGTCTGGCAAGAAGCCCATCCCAGAAGGTAGTTGTTGCTACCAACTACGACACGGATTTCGTACGCGGGCAGGTGCGAAGTTTTGGTGCGGACGCATTTTTTGACAAGGCCCTGGAGCTGGATGCGCTGGCGGACTACTGCAAGGACATTGCCACAAGCCGCATTTAGCGACAGTCCAACGCGGAAGAGCAAACTTGCCGCGGTCGATGACCATGCTGCTGTCAAAGATTGCGCCGCTACAGAGTCGGTAGAGCCGATGCGGCTGCTTCTTCGCGCGTCCTCAGACAACTCCTTCAAGCTGGGCGACGGAGTTCTCTGCTGCAGTGGGTGTTGAGGTTTCCGGTGTTTGTTCCAGGTGAGATTCGTGCCAGTCAATGATTCGCTGCGCTGCGTCGGCCCGGCACATGGGCTTGCCCTCGCCCAGAAAAAGATGGCCTTCCTCTGGATAGAGCACCAGTTCAGTCCGGGTGTCTCCTGCGGTGTAGAGGCTCACAAAAAGTTCTTCGGACTGACATTTCGGGCAGCGTTCGTCATCTTTCCCCTGAAGGAAAAGAGTGGGCGTTTTTGCGGATTCAATGAACTGAAGTGGCGATAATTCGCGCGCCCGCTTGCGGCTGAATTCGGGCTCTGTTCCCAGATAGAGTGGGTCGGCGTAATACCCGCCGTCCGACGTGCCGTAGTGGGTTTCGATGTTGCCGACCGGCGCCATGACCACAGCGGCCTGAAACATGTCGGAGTGACCAATTGCCCAACTGCTCAGATAGCCACCATAGGACTTGCCGGTCACGCACACCCTGTCGTCGCAAATGCCTTCAGCCTGCAATTGTTTGATGGCCGCCATATGCTGCGGAAAGTCCAGGCCCCCCATTTTCCAGCCAATCGCGTGCGGAAGTCTTCGCCATAGCTGCTGGAGCCGACGGCGTTGAGCAAAAGGATGGTCCAACCTCTGGAGCACATGGCCTGCCAGTACACATTGGTGTCGTAGTCGAGAAGGGCGTAGCTCCCGGGTCCGCCGTGGATGTCGTCGAGTAAGGGGGAGGGTTGGCCCTTGGGCGTGTCTGTGCCCCGCAGCAACCAGCCATGTATTTTCTCCAGACCACCTTTTCCGTCAGGCACCTCAAATGTTCGCTCCGACATTTCGATGGCGCTGCGTGAAGCCCACCAGCTGTTCAGATTGGACAGTTGCAGCTTCTGTCCACCTTCGAACGATTTGTAAAACAGCTCTTCCGGTGCGTCAGGCGACTGCGATGAGAAGGCGTAGCCATCTGCCATCGGCGACATGGCGCCGATTTGACGGGGGCCGGTCAGCAGAACGTCAATGTCGCCATCTTGCACCCCCACTGACACAAGCTCGTGGCGCCCGCGCCACGCCCGCACAAGATAAATTTTTTGGTCGTCCTCATCCCAGCAAAGTGACTCTGGATGCGCCACCTCGACCGCGTCGCCCCCGACGCAGCGCGACATGCCTGTTTTGAGATCGAGAATCCACAGCCGGGCTTCACTGTCACCGGCCTTGCGTGCACCTGCATAAGCGAGTGACTGGCTATCGGGTGCCCACGAAGGCTGCATAACTGTGGAAACGTCATGCGTCACCTGGCGGTGGTTTTTGCCCTCTGCATCGCAAATCCACAGATCCGAGAGGTGGGCATATTTGCCATCGCGCGCGCGTACGTAGGCGATGTGCTTTCCGTCTTGCGAGGGCTCAAAAGCGAGCACATCAAAGGGCCCGTCTGTGATTTGTTCGGTCTGTCGTGTGTTGACGCCAATGCGGAACAGATGAATTTCCCGTTTGAGGAGATAACCCACGCCGTCACTTTTGTAGGGGAGTTTCCAGCAGACTTCGGGGTCACTTTCACTTTGGGTTTCCGGACTCTTGCCGCGTTTTCCCCTTACGTCCGGCGACACGCTGGTCGGCACTGCCAGGATCAAACTCTGCGAATCGCTTGCCCAGCGCAAGCTGCTGACCCCGCTGGCGAAATTGCCCAGTTGTTTGGCTTCACCACTGTCCAATGCAAGCAAATGGAGTTGGGTATTGTCCCCGCCCCGGTTTGAAAGAAACGCCAGCGTCATGCCATCGGGCGAAAGTCTGGGCGAGTTGTCCGACCCATCACCGGGGGTCGCGGGCTCGGCGGTTTTTGTCAGTGCCTCAAACCGCCAGATCTGCGTGCTGTAGGTGTTGTCTTTTCTGTTGACTGAGCGGACAGTTCCAAAGGATTTCGTATGGCCGGCCAAGCCATGAAGGTCAATGAGTTTTTTTTGCTCGTAAAGGTCGTCTGCGGTAAAGGGTTTCATGATTGAAGCGTCGTGTGGAATGCTTCAAATCTTGCGCACCCTTACGCCCGGACCTGTAGGATAAAAGCGCGCGCCGCTGCCCAACTTGTTCGACTGGAAAGCTGGGGGCAGGGGCGGGCCGTGAGGGCCCCTAAGTCATGGCGCCGGAAGCGAATGCTCAGTGGTGGTGGCCGTGCTCACCGTGCACGTGGCGGTGGGCAATTTCTTCTTCTGAGGCTGCGCGTACATCCGTCACGGTGAGCTTGAAACGCAAGGCCTTGCCAGCCAGGGGGTGGTTGCCGTCCAGAATGACGGTGTCGCCCTTGATCTTGATGACCGTGAAGGCGACTGTGTGTCCGTCTTCACCGCGACCTTCGAGCTGACCGCCTACTTTGACGCCTGGTGGAAACTGGCTTTTGGGGATGGTTCGCACAAGGTTTTCGTCGCGCACGCCAAAGGCGTCTTGTGCCTGCAGTTCCAGAGTGGTTTGGTAGCCTTTTGTCTTTCCGTCGAGAGCTTCCTCGATTTTGGGCAGGGTGTTGCCATAACCGCCGTGCAGATAGACCATGGGTTCGTTGCTTTCCTCAACAACTTTGCCCAGCAGATCGGTGACTTTAAAGCGCAAGGTAACGGCGGTGTCTTTTTCGATTTTCATGGCGTGACTGGATGAGATGAAGGGGATGATGTGTGGGATTCTCGCACCCCGCGCAAGTTGGACTCAAAAGGCGCCCTCCGTCAGGCCAGGAGCTTTTCTGCCCTGGTACTCAGCGCAACGGTGATGGCGTCCAGCACGTCGGATTCGAGATTCCAGCAATGCCAGTAGAGTTGGGTGGCCATCACATGGCCGGGCGCTACATTGACCAGTGCCCCGGTTTCAACCAGTCCGCGCACCAGCAGCTCCGGCACCACACTCACACCCCAGCCACCCAGCGCCGCCCTGACTTGGCCCTCGGAACTGGGCACAAACAATTGGCAAAGACTGATGTGCTTGAGGCCAAGGGCTTTGGCTACAAAGTCACGCTGCATGTCGTCTTTGCGATTAAAGGCAATGTAGGTGATGTTGCGAAAGTTGGACGCATCCAGACCGCCTGCCAGATGAGTCTGCGCATAAGCCGGCGTTGCGACGGCTACGTAATTCATGGCGCCAAGGCCAGTCACTTTGCAGCCACGCAGGGGTTGCTTGAGTGTGGTGACGCAGCCCAGCACCTGGCCCTCACGGAGCCAGTCGTGGGTGAAGTCCTGGTCATCGGCAATGATTTCGATGGGAAGGCCCTGGGTGACCAAATCGGTCAGCGCGTCGAGCGCCCAGCTGGCAATGCTGTCGGCGTTGATGGCAATCGAAATACGGCCGTCTTCACGGATGCCGCCGGATGCGCCCGGGGCCAGTTCCTTAAGGTCGCGCTCCAGGTCGGTGCGGATCAGGCGGAGCTGCTTTGCGTGTTTGAGCAGCAAGCGGCCCGCCGATGTTGCCTGTAGCGGCCGGCTTCGGACGATCAGGATGGCGCCAACCTGGCCCTCCAGAACCCGCAGGCGCTGCGAGATGGCCGACTGCGTGACGTTCAGGCGCTGCGCAGCACGCTCAAAACCACCTTCTTCAATGATGGCGGCCAGGCATTCCAGCGCAAGGGGGTCGTAGATAGTCATGGGCTCAGGAGCGGGTTTAACATTAGGTCTCCTAATGAATTGCCAAAGAGTTTATCCATGCTGTTCATTTATTGCAAGTTCATTCAAACTGTCGATCATGAAAATCATCGTCCTCGGCGCCGGCATCATTGGAATCAGCACGGCCTGGCACCTGGCCAGGCGCGGGCATGAGGTGACGGTGATTGAGCGCCAGCCCGGCGCCGCGCTGGAGACCAGTTTTGCCAATGCCGGACAAATATCGGTGAGCTACTGTGAGCCGTGGGCCAGCCCGGAGGCGCCGGCCAAGCTTGTGAAATGGATGTTTCGCAAGGACGCACCCCTGTTGTTTCGTCCCAAGCTGGATTGGCGTCAATGGCGTTGGGGCTTGCAGTTTTTAAGCCAGTGCAATGACGCTGCCTTCAAGCGCAACGTCGAGCAACTGGTGGCCCTGGGAGCCTACAGCCACGAAGCGCTGAAAGACATCGTTGGCGTGACCAACATTGACTACAACCGGCTGGAACGCGGCATTGCCCACTACTACACGGATCAAAGATCGTTTGATCTGGCTGCCGACGCGGCGGTGCTGATGCAGGGCTTTGGCGTCAAGCGCCAGGTGATCAGCCGGGAGGAGTTGTTCAAGCTGGAGCCTGCCTACCGCGCGTTTGCCCGCCGGATTGTCGGTGCCACCTACACCCCCAGCGATGAAAGTGGCGATGCGCGCATGTTCACTCAGGAGCTGGCGCGCCAATGCGAAGCAATGGGCGTGCAGTTTTTGTACGGACACGACATCCTGCGGCTTGAAAAAACAGGAGGGGCTATCACTGCGGTCAAGGTCGCGCAGCGCAGCACCGGCCTTGAATCTTCGTGGAAGGCCGACGCCTTTGTGGCCGCCTGTGGTTCCTACACGGCGCCTTTGCTGCAAGAGGTTGGGGTCGAATTGCCCATCTATCCCGGCAAGGGCTACAGCGCAACATTCAAAATACTCCGACCCGATCTCGCACCCTATGTCAGCACGATTGATGACGAGGTCAAGTGCGCGATCAGCCGTCTGGGCGACAGCCTGCGGGTAGCGGGAACGATTGAGGTGGCGGGTTACGACCTGACGCTGGACACCCCACTGGCCAAAGCCCGCTGCCAGATGCTTGCCGACCGGATTGAGCAGGTGCTGCCGGGCGTTTGCGATACCCGTAGCGTGGCCGAGGGCGGGCAGCCCGACTACTGGGCAGGCCTCAGACCCGCAACGCCGACCAACATCCCCTTCATTGGCAAAACCGGTGTTGAAAAACTCTGGGTTAACGCGGGGCACGGGACTTTAGGATGGACACACGGCGCTGGCTCGGGCAAGGCCCTTGCGGAGTTGATCGACGGTCAGCGGCCTGGCCTGCGCTTCAAATTTCTCGGCGATTGAAAGCCACGGCAGCGCCTACGTCAGGCTTGGCGCTTGTCTGACAGTTGTGTGCGGGGTGCGGGGCTAAGGTGTTAAAAGTGCCAGCTTGCCTGGTGAAACATCAACACTTCTTTTCCCATCAGGAGCTTTTATGCCTACCGTATCCAGCATCATGACGCGCGATGTGCGCGTCCTTGCCCCAACAGACTCCCTGCGCCGTGCAGCGCAGCTCATGGAAGAGCTTAATGTCGGCGTAATTCCTGTTTGCAACGGCAAAAAACTGGTGGGAATGGTGACGGACCGGGACATTACGCTGCGCGGAGTTGCAAAAGGTCTCGGCGTTGAAGACACGCCGCTGTCAGTCATCATGACCGAAGAAGTCCTCTGGTGTTTTGAGGACCAGCCCGTGAGCGAAGTGATGGAAAAAATGGGCGATGCCCAGGTCAGGCGCCTGCCAGTGGTTGACCGCGAGAAACATCTAGTTGGCATCTTGTCCTTGGGAGACATTGCAGCCAAGGCCGACGGGAAATCTGTTGGTGCAGTTTTGCAGGATATTTCCGAGACTTCGTCGCCTGAGCGCACCAGCACGCCGGCCGCCAGCCAGTCTGGCGGCTAAATTCACGTTAACGGTTATGCGGGCTGTGCGCCATTCGCACAGAGGCAGGGCACGGCAAAGTGATTCACACGGGGCACAATAGGCCCCGTTTTCATTTGTTTTTGCAGCATGCACACCACCGCACTCGTACTCTTCTCAGGCGGGCAGGACTCGACCACCTGCCTGGCGCAGGCGCTCTCAAAATATGAGCGTGTGGAAACCGTGGCCTTTGACTACGGCCAGCGCCACAGCGTCGAGTTGCAGGCGCGGCTGGAGGTCCTGCGCGAGATCAAAACGCGTTTTCCTCATTGGGCTTCAAAGATGGGAGAAGACCACATGCTGGATCTGGCCGTCCTGGGTCAGGTCAGCGAGACGTCCCTGACCCGCGACACAGCTTTCAAGATGGAAGCCTCTGGTTTGCCCAACACCTTTGTACCGGGCCGCAACTTGCTGTTCCTGACGCTGGCTGCGGCCCTGGCGTACAGGCGTGACTTGCAGGTGCTGGTAACAGGCGTGTGCGAGACGGATTTTTCAGGCTACCCCGATTGCCGCGACGACACGATCAAGGCCATGCAACTGGCTTTGTCCCTGGGCATGGACAAACGCTTCCTCATTGACACGCCGCTGATGTGGATAGACAAGTCCGCCACTTGGGCAATGGCGCATTCGCTGGGCGGGCAGGCACTGGTAGAGCTGATCATCGAACACACCCACACTTGTTATATGGGTGACCGAGAACACCGCCACGCCTGGGGTTATGGCTGCGGTGCATGCCCGGCCTGTGAGCTGCGTGCGCGCGGCTTTGCTTCTTACAGCGCTGGGCTTTCAAAGCCGTAATTGCGCTCCACTTTGGCGATGCGGGTTTTGTACTGGCGATACCAATCGGTTCGCCCGGTCTGCTGCGTCAGGGGACGCTCTGCCCAACTCGCACCGTGCTCGGCACGGCGCGGTGGGCGTCGCGGCGATCACGCAACCTTTTCCTTGAGCTGGTACAGCGCAGGCGAGCCCTCGGGTAACTTTTCCAGCTCCCAGCGCTTGCTGTGATAGTCTGCAACGGCAGGACGGTGCGCTATTGAAACGATAGCGCCTCCCGCTTGTTGCACTTGGGCAATCAGCCGTTCGTACAAGGTTTTTTCTGCGGCTTCATCCAATGCACTGGTGGCCTCATCGGCAAACAACCATTTCGGTTTTTTCAGCAGCACACGGGCAATGGCCAGGCGCTGCTGTTCACCGCCCGAGAGCTTCTGGCCCCACGCGTCTTCGTCGTTGAGGCGTTGCTTGAGCTGGGGCAACAGGGCGTCGTCCAGCGCCTGACGCAGGGCCTCGTCGGTGTAGCTGCCAGCTGGCTGCGGGTAAGCCAACGCATCACGCAGGGTGCCGTTGGGAAAGTAGGGTCGCTGCGGGATAAACATGGCGTCGGGCGGCAAACTGGTGCGACCTCGACTGAACGGCCAGATGCCGGCGAAGGCCCTGAACAGCGTTGACTTGCCGCTGCCCGAGGGACCCTTGAGCAGCACGCTGTCGCCCGCTTCCGCATGCAGGGACAGGCCCGAAAGCAGCACCGAGCCATTCGGCAGGCTGAGTGTCAGGTCTTCGGCGTCCAAGGTATTGTTCGTCCCGGATGCTACTGAATAGATAGCAGACTGCGCCCGTCCCGCCTGGGCCAATTGCTGAAAACTCTCTTCGAAACTTGTCAGACGGTCGGTCGTGGCACGCCAGGCAGCCAAACTGCTGTAGTTGTCGACAAACCAGCTCAACGAGTCCTGCACCCGGCCGAAGGCAGACGCAATCTGCATCAGCTGCCCGAGCTGGATGGCGCCGCTGAAAAAACGCGGCGCTGCCACGATGAATGGAAACACCACGGCGGCCTGCCCAAAAAAGTTGGTGAACCAGATCAGGTTTTTCTGCTTTTTGATGAGTGTCAGGTAGTTACCCAGCACGGTGGAAAACCGGGTGTCGAGTTGCACGCGCTCCACTGCTTCGCCTTTGTCCAGCGCAATTGACTCACTGTATTCGCGCACCCGCACCAGATGGTGGCGAAAGTCGGCCTCATAACGTTGTTGCAGAAAGTTGAGCTTGATCTGGGGGCGGCCAATGTAGTGGGTAATGAGGCTGCCCACGGCGCAGTAAAGCACCGCCATCCAGACCATGAAGCCGGGGATATTGAAACTGCTCTCTCCAACCGTGAAAGCAAACGGACCCGAGAGGCCCCACAGAATGCCGACAAAGCTCAGCAGGGTCACCACCGCATTGAGCAGGCCCATGCTCAGCGACACGGTGTAGGTTGTGAAGAGGTTCAGGTCTTCCTGAATACGCTGGTCCGGGTTGTCGGGTGTGGCTTGCTCCCCGCTGGCTGTTGCATACCGCGCCAACTCCAGTTTGTAAAACGCGTGGTTGCTGAGCCAGCGCTGCAGGTAGTGCGCCGTCATCCAGGCGCGCCAGCGGATCTCCAGCAGTTGCGTCAAGTAAAAGCGGTAAACCGCAATGATGATGAAGGCAAATGCAAGGTAAGTAAAACGTCCCAACTGCTCCCAGAACACTGGCTGGTTTTTCTCCTGCAAGGCGTCGTAAAACACGCGATTCCACTCATTGAGCAACACCAGCATGTAAACCGCAGCCAGGTTGAGCACAACAATGGCCAGCAGCAGGCCACGCGCTTTCCATTTTTCTTCTGACTGGAAGTAGGGCTTGGTCAGCGCCCAGGCCTTGCGGCAAAAGTCCCGGAAGCTGTTCAGTTTTCCGGACGTGGTGGTGGGAAGGTTCATGCGTGGAGCCTCGCTGGGTAGTATCAGGACAACTGGTTTGACACACCGCTCACCACATGGCCGGACGGCACATGTTGCGCGGCAGAATTCACGTGACCGGTCTGGTCATCAAAGAAAAAATCGGGCTCGAACTCGCGCAGGAATTCGCCCTTGGGGAGGCCGCCCAGAAACATCGCTTCATCAACCTCGATGTTCCAGTCCATCAGCGTGCGGATCGCGCGCTCATGCGCCGGCGCGCTGCGCGCGGTGACCAGCGCGGTGCGTATGCGCATGTGCGATGTGCCGACCTGTTGCAGGCGATGCAATGCCTCCAGCAACGGTTTGAAAGGGCCAGCCAGCAAGGGTTGACCGGCCTTGTCACGCTCGTGCGCCTGAAAGGCAGACAGCCCATGCGACTGGAACACACGCTCGGCTTCGTCTGAAAAAATGACTGCGTCACCGTCAAAGGCAATGCGTACTTCATGCGGATGTTTATCGCTGGCGTGGGCTGATTGCGGATAGACCTGGGCAGCAGGCACACCAGCCGCCAACGCATCGCGCACATCGCTCAAGTGGGCCGACAAAAACAGGTTCGCATGCAGCGGTTTGAGGTAGCGCCACGGCGCCTCGCCCCGGTTGAAGGTGCCGCGCTGGATGTTCAGGCCGTAGTGTTGTGCTGAGCGAAACACGCGCATGCCAGACACCGGGTCATTTCGCGAGAGGATGACCACTTCCACGCGTTGTGCCAGTTTGGCGGCAGGAGAGGCATCGTCCAGGCTGTCGGGGGCGTCATTGAAGGCCAGCAGTTTTTTGACCAGTGAAAACGCCACGCCCGGCTTGGCCGGCACGTCGAGCCGGTCTAACTGCATTTGCATGTAGGCCGCGTCTTTTTTGCGGCCGGGTTCGGGTGACTGCACAATGCCGTCTTCAAACACCCGGTTTTCTTCCTCAAAGTCAAACAGCGCGCGCGATGAAATCGCCACCACCAGTTGTCCGTCAAGATTTGCTGCCATGGATTACCTGCTCACTTCAAAAGCCTACTGTAACGCCGGCCTGCTCCCCGGTCCCTGTGTAACCAGCAGCTCTCGCCTGTCATCCCGGGCGCTAGACCCGGGATCCATGCCGAGCAACCCACCGACGGGAGTTCTCCATCCCCGACCGCTACTGCAAGCCCGCAATAAAAAGCGCACTCACCGCTACAGAGTCAAGCATCGCCAATGTCCGCACCCCGTACCCTCCACAGGCCATTGGCCGGCATCCGTGACCTGGCGAATCCCTTGTGCCACCAACTGCGCGCTACGGATGATGCCGGCGTGGGTGATCCAGACTGAATCGCGCCCGGAAGGAAGTTCGTCAAAAGCCTGGGCAACACGTTCCATCACGGCATTGGTGCTTTCTCCATGGCCGCCAACGGCGTGGTCAGCAAAGTTGCCCATCCATTGGTCGAATTCGGTGCGTGCAATGTGGTCCCAGAGTTTGCCTTCCCAATCCCCGAAGTTCATTTCCTTCAAACGGGCATCCGTTTGAAGGGTCAAATCGGGCCGAAGCCCAATCAACACCTGCGCAAGCTGCGCACATCTTTGTAGCGGGGAGGCACTGACGGCGGCATTCGGAGGGAGCACGGTTGCAAGTGCTTTGGCGCATTGCCGGGTGGCGTTCGGGTCGGCCGCGACATCCATGGCGCCATAACACGTGCCCGGCTCCATCAGGACTTGTGCGTGGCGGACCAGCCAGAGGGTCATGGAAAGCTGAGCGCCAGGCCAAGGTAGAAGGCGATCTCGCAGACCTGCTGCGTGGCACCCAGGCAATCACCCGTGAAACCTTGCAGACGCCGCGTGAAAAGCCGGCCCATCCAGAGCAGGGCAATCACCGAGAAGCTGAAAGCCACTATCAAAGTTATAGCAGGTAGCGCCCATGATGAAAGGGCAAGAGCGCCAAGACACCAAACAGCCGCAATGAAGAGGCTGTTTGGACTGATCTGGGCGGCCAGCGGCTTTGATTTGGAGTTTGCGCTGTCGCCCACATGTGGCAGGGAGTAAATCAGTAGCAGCGGCAGGGCGCGAGAAGCGACATGCGCGGCAAAGAGCGCGGTGGCGACCAACCAGCCGTTGAAAAGCACGGGGGCGTCTTCTTCTTGGGGCACGGCGCCTTCAAGCGAGCCAAGCAGGCCAAGGAGTGCCAGCTTGCTCACCAGCGCGAGGACCAGCGCGATGGCGCCGAAGGCGCCCACGCGCGAGTCCTTCATGATTTCCAGCGCGCGATCACGTTCTGCGCTTCCACCCAGACCATCGGCGACATCCGCAAGCCCGTCCTCATGAAAGGCCCCGGTCAATAAAACGCCAGTAACTGTCGACAGTACCGCCGCAACCAGCGGCGTGAACGTGGTGGCTGGTAGCAGAGCCAGCAGCAGAAGGTAGGTTCCGGCGGTCACGGCGCCAACAATCCAGCCAATGCCAGGGAAATGGGCAGCGCTGGCGCGGAGCATCTCGGGGCTAAAACCTACCCAATCGGCCAGACGCCCGGTGATGGGGATGCGGGTAAAAAACTGTACTGCCAGCAGAAAGTGGCGAATGGACTGCATCGCTAATTTTTCCCGCTAACCCCAGCGGACTCAAAACTCGCCATTTCCGCAAGAAAAAGCGCTGCAGACTGCAGCAACGGCCAGGCCAGCAGCGCACCCGTGCCTTCGCCCAGACGCATCTCCAAGTCCAGCAGTGGTGTGGCCTGCAAATGAGCCAGCAATAGGCGGTGTCCAGTCTCGGCCGAGCGATGGCAAAACACCAGGTAGTCTCTGGCGTGCGGTGCCAGCGCGCAAGCCACCAAAGCCGCCGTACCTGCGATAAAACCATCAACCAGCACCACGCGGCGCTCGCTGGCGGCCTGCAGCATGGCGCCGCTCATCATGGCAATTTCAAAACCGCCGAGTGCTGCGAGAACGGGCAGGGTGTCCTTCACATCGGCATGTTGGGTCAAAGCGCGTGCGAGGATGGCCTGCTTGTGTGCCAGTTGCGTGTCGTCCAGCCCAGTGCCGCGGCCGACCACATCGCTCAAAGGCAAGCCGGTCAGCCGCGCCAGCAGCAGGGCGGCTGCGGATGTGTTGCCAATGCCCATCTCGCCAAATGCCACCACATTGCCAGGTAGTCCTCGCATGACAGTCTTGCCGGCTTGCAGCGCCTGCTCTGCCTGGGCCATCGACATCGCAGGCCCTGTGCAACTGTTGCGCGTGCCCATCGCAATCTTGTGTTTGATCAGCTGCGGGTGGTCTTCGAATTCTGCGGCCACGCCAGCGTCCACCACATGCAGCGCAAAGCCGTGCTGACGCGCAAACACATTGATAGCCGCCCCGCCAGACAGCATGTTGCCCACCATCTGCACCGTCACGGCTTGCGGAAAAGCCGACACGCCTTCTGCGGCAATGCCATGGTCGGCGGCAAAAACCACCATTTGCGGCGAGTCAAAAGAAATAGTTTCACTGCGTTGGATCAAGCCCAGTTGCAGTGCCAATGTCTCTAGCTGGCCCAGCGCGCCCAGCGGTTTGGTTTTCGTATCAATGCGGTGCTGTAGCCGCACTTGCAGCGTGGCGTTGTGGGTGGACTCAATGGGAGGCAGAAAGGACAGCGCTGTCATTGGGGCACTAGCGCTGGTCAACGCGCGGCCTGCAGGAACAGACGGTAAACCGGGTTGTCGGTTTCTTCCACGTGCGGGTAGCCCAAGGTATCCAGAAAATCCTTGAAGGCCTTGTTGTCCGCCTTGGGCACCTGCAGGCCCACAAGAATGCGGCCATAGTCGGCGCCCTGGTTGCGGTAGTGAAACAGCGAAATGTTCCAGCCCGGCTTCATGGCGCCCAAAAATTTCATCAACGCCCCGGGCCGCTCGGGAAACACAAAACGCAGCAATCGCTCGTTGCTTGAGAGCGCGCTGTGCCCGCCCACCATGTGGCGGATGTGTTCCTTGGCCAAATCATCGTGGGTCAGGTCCAGCGCCTTGAAGCCGTGCTTGCTGAAGTTATTGGCAATTTTGGTGCTTTCGCCTTTGCCTAGCGTGGTCAGGCCGACAAACACGTGCGCCTCGCTGGCGTCGCTGATGCGGTAGTTGAACTCAGTCACGCTGCGTGGGCCGCCGGGGAGCTCGCCTATCAGCTCGCAAAAGCGCCTGAAGCTGCCGCGCTCTTCGGGAATTGTCACTGCAAACAGTGCCTCGCGCTCTTCGCCCACTTCGGCGCGCTCAGCGACGAAGCGCAGGCGGTCAAAGTTCATGTTGGCGCCGCACAAAATGGCGGCGTAGGTTTCGCCTTTGGTTTTGTGGGTGGCCACGTATTGCTTGATGGCGGCCACGCTCATCGCGCCTGATGGCTCGACGATGCTGCGCGTATCGATGAACACGTCCTTGATGGCGGCGCACACAGCGTCGGTGTCCACGGTGATGAACTCGTCCACCAGCTCGCGGCTGATGCGGAAGGTTTCTTCGCCTACCAGCTTGACGGCTGTACCGTCGGCAAACAGGCCCACGTTGGGTAATGTCACCCGCTTGCCGGCGCCCACAGACAGCGCCATGGCGTTGGAGTCGTTCATCTGCACGCCTATGACCTTGACCTCAGGCCGAACCGCCTTGATGTAGTTGGCCACGCCAGAAATCAACCCGCCGCCGCCTATTGCCACAAACACCGCATCCAGCGAGCCTTTGCCTGTGGTCTGAATCTGCCGCAGGATTTCCACGGCGATCGTGCCCTGTCCGGCAATCACGTCCGGATCATCAAACGGGTGCACAAAAGTCAGCCCCTTCTTTTTCTCCAGCGTCACCGCGTAGGTGTAGGCGTCTGAATAGCTGTCGCCGTGCAGGATCACCTCGCCGCCGAAAGACTTGACCGCGTCCACCTTGACCTGCGGCGTTGTGACAGGCATCACGATCACGGCGCGCGTGCCCAGCTTGTGCGCACCCAGCGCCACGCCTTGGGCATGGTTGCCGGCCGAGGCGCAAATCACGCCTTTTTTGAGCTGGGCCGGGCTCAAATTCGCCATCTTGTTGTAGGCGCCGCGCAGTTTGAAGCTGAATACGGCTTGCTGGTCTTCGCGCTTGAGCAGCACCGTGTTGTTGACGCGCCGGCTGAGATTTTTGGCCGGCTCCAGGGGGGACTCCACCGCCACGTCGTAAACCCGCGCTGTCAGAATTTTTTTCAGGTAATCAGCCGGTTTGAGATCCCGGGTTGACGCCGCAGCTGTTTTTTGGGGTGATTTGGCGGTGGTTTTTTTGGCAGGCAACATATTTTTTCTCGCAGGGCCGAATCATAGGCCCAAGAAAAAAGGCCCAGTCCTTGCGGACTGGGCCTGTAAATCCACCCTTAGAGGGATGGAGGAGACAAACGGTGCACGAAAAACAAAATCTGTTCGTGCGATGATTTCAGTATAGCGGGCAGATGTTGCGCTGCAACAATATCTGTTGCGAAAAATAAACGTTTAGAGGCTTCTGCCCAGTCATTCTGGGCTTTTTTTAAAGGGATGGCGAGTGATGGAATGCACAGTGAGCTGGACCGGCGCAGGCGCCAGCACGGGGGCGGGTACAACTTCGGGCTCTGCCATGAGTTTTTTGGCAACTACCGGCAGCGGCCACACATTGGTGATGGACGGGGCGCCCGATGCCGCCAAGCCAGAAAACGGCGGGGCAAATTTGGCGCCGCGCCCCATGGAAACTGTGCTGGCCGGCACCGGGGGTTGCACCGCCTACGATGTGGTGCTGATCCTCAAACGTGGCCGTCACGATGTGCGCGGCTGCGTTGTCAAGCTCACCTCCGAGCGTGCCGAAGTGGACCCGAAGGTATTTACCAAAATTCACATGCATTTCGTGGTTACCGGACGCGGTATTCCGGCTAGTGCGGTAGAGCGCGCCATCGCCATGAGCCACGACAAATATTGCTCGGCCACCATCATGCTGGGCAAAACTGCGGACATCACCACCGGTTTTGAGCTGATCGAGGCCTGAATTTAAGGAAAAGACGCTATTCGCCCTTTATTTGCAAAGCTTTATCGCTATTAAATGCATAGCAATTAGATGTAGTGAGCCGTTGTTGTCATGACTTTGGCCGATGCCCGCATTAAGGCTTTAACAGGTGCAGGAAGCTCAAATCCGCCTGCATTTTGAGCCTCTTGCGCATGCCGGGCTTCGTCGTCCTTCATCTGCGCCACGATGGCGCGCGAGGCGTGGTCGCCAGAGGGCAGGCGCTCCAGGTGGGTGGCCAGATGGGCCTCAACCTGCCGCTCGGTTTCGACGACAAAGCCCAGGCTGGCCTTGTCCCCCAGGCGCCCCGCCAATAGACCCAGGCCAAATGCACCCGCATACCAGAGGGGATTGAGCAGGGACGGCCGTGCGCCCAGCTCTTCAAGCCTTTCGCGCGTCCACGCCAGGTGGTCACCTTCTTCGCGGCTGGCCTCCATGAAATGCTGGCGCAAAACAGGGTTTTTGGTGCTTAGCGCCTGGGAGGCGTAAAGGGCCTGGGCGCAAACTTCCCCCACGTGGTTGACCCGCATCAAGGCGCCCACAAGGGCTTTTTCAGGACCACTCAGCTCTGTGGCTTGCCCGGCAACGGTGGGGCATGCCCGGCTGGCGTGGGGTTTAGCGAAAAGGGTGCGCAGGGCACTGTCGGCGGCATTGAGCAGGGTGTCCATGAGGTTCCGGGGGTCTTTTCACTTGTTTTTAAGCTGACAGGCGGCGAGAAGACAGTTTATCTGTCCGGATGCGGAGGGGCGCCTCCCCGTACCCAGAGCCCCTTTTGCTTGGCTTGTGGCGTTTGTCCTACGAGGTGACGGGCATTTGTTGCAAGGGTGCAACGGAAATGAAATTAGGTGGCTATTTCCTTTGCGAAAGGTCCCGGCCTCTGGTGCAATACATACAACTTCCTAAACGGAGGTTGGCCCGGGGATCCGAATCCTGGAGCCCTATGTTTAACCTTGGAGAAACTCGCAATGAAAAAATCCCTAGTCGCGCTGGCTGCACTGTCCTTCATCGGTGCAGTCTCCGCTCAGTCTTCTGTCACCCTGTATGGCCGTTTGGACATGGGTCACGCTGTCAACAAGAACACATCTAGCACCACAACGACAACGCCCGCTGGCGTCAGCACCACAACGAACTCGGACTCCAAGAGCACCAGCTTGGCAGGCGCAGAAAGCATGCGCACAACGCAGCGCCTGGGCGTTCGCGGTACTGAAGACCTCGGTGGCGGTTTGCGCGCTAACTTCGCGTTTGAAACACGCCTTGCTTCTGACAATGCTCCTGGAGCATCCCAGTTGAGCAACGGCTACAGCACCCAAGCTACTTCTTTCGGCGCTACCCGTTTGGCTCTGGTCCAGTTGGCTGGCGGTTTCGGTTCCGTGACCATTGGTACCTACCTCAACTCGCTTGACGACGTCCGCGGTTACAGTGCTGGCACGTTCAACATCGCTGGCGGTGACTATCTGGCCAAGAGCGTTCAGCCCGCCGGTCTCAGCGGTCGTTCACAGAACGCAATCGCATACAAGACTCCAAATATGGGCGGCTTTACAGCTTCGATCGGTTTTGTCGGCGAGCGTACCAAAGGTTCTTCGCAAGTCATTACCGGTGGTGTTGCGGCTCCAGCTACAAGTACGGACGCTCGGACCCGCGGTGCCATGGCTAGCGTTGCCTACAACAATGGTCCTTTGAATACGCAATTGACCCACGGGCAAGCTCGCGTCTCCACACAGACCGGCGCTGCGGCGACTTCGGCAACTACTGACGGCAAAGTCCGTGACACAGCATTTGCTTTGAGCTACAACTTTGGGGTAGCGATTCCTTACATCATCATGGAGCGTGCACGCACGACAGGTGCTACTCAGACCCTGCCAGCGGCGGCCCTGCCTGTTAGCCTGCGTACGCGCGGCGTTGAAATCGGCTCGAAGTTTCCTATGGGTGCGTTTACTCCCTACGTTCTGGTCGCTACTGGCAAGACAAGCAGCAGCGCAGACGCTGGGGGCAACACCATAGTTAACGACAGCAAAACACGCGCGTTCCAAATCGGCACCACGTACGACCTCAGCAAGCGTACTTATGTGTACGCAGCAGTTGGTCGTGATCGTGTGACCGGCTCTGGACGCTCCAACGCCATCGTTGGCGGTGCTTTGGTTAACACCACTGGTTCTTCCTCGCGCAACTCTGGCTACGCCCTCGGCGTTGTCCACCAGTTCTGATTTTTGCTAGCGCAAGCTAGCTGATTGACGAGCCAAAAAACCCTGCCGTGGTCACACGGCAGGGTTTTTTATTGCTTTGACACGGTGTTATCCGCATCCCAAATTATTTCGATGAACAGGTTGTCCGTGCACTTAAGTCGAAATGGACTCCTGGCATTTTTTCGTCGAGCTTTTACTGGTGCACTGATTTTGCAACTGGTCGCCTGTGCTTCTTTTCCCGGCAATCCCGCTTTATTTGAAGATCAAGCCAAGCCGTGGGTCATGGCCTCGACCGCGCAGACTGCGGAAAATGCCCCGCCCCCCGTGTGGCGGCACCAGTCATTTCCCGGTAAACAGGCCAGTCAGTTCAAGTATGTACGGCTTGATGGCCGGGACGCCATAGCGGCTACATCCTTGTCGTCTGCCAGCATGGTGCGGCAGGTAGTTCGTGTAGAGCCTGCGCAATTGGACGGTGTTCGCTTTTCGTGGATGGTGCCTGAGCTGATCGCCCTAGCTGACATGGGTGTTCGCGAATCTGACGACTCCCCTGTTCGCATCGTTCTGGCTTTTGAGGGGGATCGCAGCAAGCTGTCCGCCAAAAACACCATGTTGTCCGAGCTCGCCAATGCCTTGAGCGGCGAGCCCATGCCGTACGCCACCCTCATGTATGTGTGGTGCAATACGCGCCAACCCGGCTCGGTCATCGTTAACGACCGCACAGATCGGGTCCGTAAACTCGTTGTGGAGTCCGGCGAGGCCAGGCTGCACCAGTGGATCAATTACGAGCGAAACATTCGCGCTGACTACAAAAAAGCATTTGGTGAAGAACCCGGCGCTTTGGTTGGCATCGCCATCATGACGGACAGCGACAACACCCGCTCAAAAGCCAAAGCCTGGTATGGCCCTGTCACACTCGGGACTGCAATGCTGCCCAGATAGTCGGGGCGGGCAGTCATTGAGGGAAAGTCCTTGGATGCATCAGGCATTCTTGTTGCATAGTAGGCAGCTTTCCAACTGATAGGTCTTCCTATGAAACTCAAACTTGCATTGTGTGCTGCTGCCGCCGTTGCAGTTCTCTCGGGCGCGCCAGCCCTCCATGCCAAAACATTCAAATGGGCCGCCGCCGGTGAAATTTCCACCTGGGACATTCACTCTCAAAACAATGCTTTGCAGAGTGGAATTCACGCCGCTGTGTACGAGTCCCTTGTGTACTACAACAGCCGGACTTTCAAGATAGAGCCCATGCTGGCCACCTCTTGGACGCAGGTAAATCCAAGTCAGTTGCGCGTCACCCTGCGTCAAGGTGTCAAATTTTCTGATGGATCGCTTTTTACTGCTGACGACGCGGTCTACTCATTGACGAGGGCCATGGCCAAGACGTCCAATTTCACGCCTTATGTTTCCGGATTTGACCGCATAGTGAAAGTCGGCCCGAATACGATTGACATTTTCACGAAGGGGCCAAACCCTGTTCTTCTCAATCAACTTACCGAGTTGCGGATGATGAGCAAAGCGTGGGCTGAGAAGAACGACTCTGTGGAGCCTAAAGACATCAAAAACGTTAACCAAGAGACTTTTGCCAACCGGAACGCGATGGGCACTGGGCCTTTTACCCTCACGCTGTGGCAGCCTGATCAAAAAATGGTTTTCAACGCCAATCCGAACTGGTGGGGAAAGATGGAAGGGAATATCACCGAGATTATCTTCACGCCGATTAAATCCGAGGCCACACGAGTGGCGGCCTTGTTGTCTGGTGAAGTTGACTTTGTGCTCGACCCTAGCCCGCAGGATCTGGCCCGCCTGCGCAGCAGTCCCAACCTGAAGGTGATCGACGGCGTGGAAAATCGCACACTTTTCTTTGGCATGGACCAGTTCCGAGAAGAATTGCCTGGCTCCAACATCAAAGGCAAAAATCCACTTAAGGACTTGCGGGTGCGAAAGGCCTTATACCAGGCTATCGACGTCAATAGCATTGTCCGCGTGAGCTTGCGCGGCTTGGGTCAGGCCACGGGTGCCATGGTGGCGCCGCAGGTCAACGGCTGGACCGAAGGCGTGCACAAGCGTCTTCCCTTTGATCCTGAAGTGTCTAAAAAACTTCTGGCCGAAGCTGGCTACCCTAGCGGTTTCGAAGTCGATTTTGCTTGTCCAAATAACCGCTACATCAATGATGAGGAAATTTGTCAGGCGGTGACGGCCATGTGGTCGCGCATTGGCGTGAAGGCAAAGTTGCGCACGCTCCCCTTGGTCACCTATTTCCCGATGATCCAGCGTTACGAAGCCAGCATCTACATGCTGGGCTGGGGTGTGCCAACGTTTGACGCGATGTATAGCCTGCAGTCACTCACGCGTAGTGTAGGAACGGGCGGCGATGGCAATTACAACGTGGGTCGCTACAGCAACCCGCGCATGGACGCCGTCGTTGATCGCGCCAAATCGGAAAGTGACATCTTGATACGCAACCGCCTTCTAACCGAAGGCCTGCAGCTGAGTAACGATACCGTGTCGCACCTGCCTCTGTACAACCAGATCATTCCATGGGCCATGAAGAAAAACATTGATTTGGTGCATCGTGCTGATGCCCGGATCGACTGGCGACTTATCAAGGTCAACTAAGCCAGGCAAAAAAGGATCCTCCGGGATCCTTTTTTCTACGCATTCCCTTTAGGTCTAAAGGAAATCCCGGTACCGGCACGTTGCTTGCTCTGCTAGCATCAGCTGACGTTTTTAATCTCAATTTCGATGTTTGCATTCATTCTTCGTCGCCTGTTTCAGGCTGTGATCGTCATGATCAGTGTGGCGTTTATCGCCTTCATGCTATTTCAGTACGTGGGTGATCCGGTCGTGTTTTTGCTTGGACAGGACGCTCAACCTGCGCAGATTGCACAGTTACGCGCAGATCTCGGGCTGGACCAGCCCTTCTTTGTGCAATTTGGCCACTTTCTGGTCAATGCAGTTCAAGGCGAGTTCGGTCTGAGTTTGCGCCAGGGAGCCAAAGTCTCGCGCCTGATTGCCGAGCGCTTTCCCGCCACGCTGGAGCTTGCGTTGGCAGCCGCTCTGCTGGCCCTGTTCATCGGAATTCCTATGGGTGTTTACGCAGCACTGCGCCGCGGCACTTTTTTGAGTCAGCTGTTCATGACGGTTTCTTTGCTCGGTGTCTCTCTGCCGACTTTTCTGATCGGTATTTTGCTGATCCTTGTCTTCGCAGTAGGCTTGGGCTGGTTCCCGAGTTTCGGACGCGGTGACGTGGTGAAAATGGGCTGGTGGAGCACTGGCCTGCTGACGGCCAAAGGCTGGCAGCATCTTGTCCTGCCCGCTGTGACCCTCGCCATCTTCCAGCTCACGCTGATCATGCGACTGGTCCGTGCAGAGATGCTGGAAGTGCTGCGCACGGATTACATCAAGTTTGCGCGCGCTCGTGGCCTGTCCAATAGTGCCATCCACTTCGGGCACGCCCTTAAAAACACGCTCGTGCCCGTAATGACCATCACCGGGTTGCAGTTGGGGGGGCTGATCGCCTTCGCCATCATTACGGAGACGGTTTTTCAATGGCCTGGCATGGGGTTATTGTTTATTCAGGCCGTCACCTTTGCCGACATCCCTGTCATGGCAGCCTATTTGTGTCTGATCGCGCTCATCTTCGTGGTAATCAATCTGGTGGTGGACTTGCTGTACTTCGTGGTCGACCCACGGCTGCGCGTCGGTGGTGCCGGGGGTCATTGATGCTGGCGCCGCGCCCCGTCCCCACGCTAAAGGCCAATGGCCGTGCGTTTGCCCATATCAGCGCTTACCACCCCGAGCTGACTGCTTTTCGCCGTGATTTGCATGCTCATCCCGAGCTGGGCTTTGAAGAGGTTTACACCGCCGCCCGTGTGAAGGAAGCGCTTGAGCATTGCGGCGCGGACGAGATTCACTCCGGCATTGGCAAGACCGGAGTGGTTGCCGTCATCAAAGGAAAGCGCAACACCAGCGGCAAAATGACGGGCCTGCGCGCCGACATGGATGCGCTGACCATGACCGAGCACAACGACTTTGCCTGGAAGTCCCAGAAGACCGGCATGATGCATGGTTGTGGGCACGACGGGCATACGGCCATGCTGGTTGGAGCTGCGCGCTATCTTGCGGCTACCCGCGAGTTTGATGGCACGGCCGTGCTGATTTTTCAACCCGGTGAAGAAGGTTTTGCGGGCGCGAAGGCCATGATTGAAGACGGCCTCTTCGACCGCTTTCCGGTTGACGCGGTGTACGCCATGCACAACTGGCCGGCCATGAAGCCGGGAACGGTAGGCATCCGGACGGGGCCGATGATGGCAGCTGCAGACCGCGTCACCATTGAAATCACGGGGCGCGGCGGTCACGGCGCCCATGCTTACATGACGGTCGACCCGGTGCTGGCCGCCGCCCACATCATCACCGCTGTCCAGAGTATTGCCTCGCGCAATGTCAACCCGGTTGATAGTGCGGTGGTCAGCATATGCGCCATGCAGGCCGGGGACCTGGGTGCCATGAGCGTGGTGCCGGGCAAGGCCACATTGGTGGGCACGGTTCGCAGCTTCAATCCGGAAGTTCAGGACCTGATAGAGCGCCGCCTGAGCGAGTTGTGCAGTGCGGTGGCTCTGGGCTTTGGTGCCACGGCCTCTGTGCACTATGAACGCATCTACCCGGCCACCGTGAACTCATTCGACGAAACCCGGTTCGCAGTGAAAGTAGCTGAATCGGTGGTGGGCCCGGACCATGTGGTGAGCGACATGGCGCCCAGCATGGGGGCAGAAGACTTTTCTTTCATGTTGCAGGTCAAGCCAGGCGCTTACATGCGCATCGGGCAGGGAGCTGAAAACGGCGTTGGTAGCTGTTTTTTGCACAACGCCCGCTACGACTTCAACGACGACATCCTGCCCCTCGGTGCAGCTTTGCACGCAGGCCTGGTTGAACAATCCATGCCTTTAATCGCGTCACGCTAAACAACTTTTTGTTCAACAGGAGAACTTCATGAGTTTCAAAAAAAATGCTGTCTTTACGCTGGTGGGCGCGGCCCTGGCAGCCGCGGCCTTTGCGGCGTCTGCGCAGACGGTGCGAATCGCCAATCAGGGCGACGCATTGTCCATGGATCCCCACTCGCTCAATGAGTCGCTGCAACTCAGCGTGACGGGCAACGTCTACGAAGGCCTGGTGGGGCGCAACAAGGATTTGAGCCTGGCGCCCGCGCTGGCAACCGCCTGGCGCCAAACGTCGCCAACGGTTTGGCGCTTTGAGCTTCGCAAAGGCGTGACCTTCCACGACGGCACCCCGTTTACCGCAGATGACGTGCTGTTCTCGTTTGCACGCACCCAGGCCGAAGGCTCTGACATGAAGAGTTATACCAACGACTTCAAGGAAGTCCGCAAGGTTGATGACTTCACGGTGGATATCGAAACCAAGACGCCTTTCCCCATCCTCCCCGAGGTGCTGTCGCTGGCCTACATCATGAGCAAAAAATGGTGTGAGACCAACCAGGCGCTGCGTCCCGTCGATCGGCGCAAGGGTATTGAAAATGCGGCCTCTTTCCGCGCCAACGGCACTGGCCCTTATCGCCTGCGTGAGCGCCAGCCCAACGTGCGCACGACGTTCTCCCGCAACGGGAACTACTGGGGCAAGATTGAGGGCAACGTGCAGGATGTGGTCTACACACCGATTGGCAATGACCCAACGCGCGTGGCTGCCTTGCTGTCTGGCGAAATCGACGTGATGGAGCCGGTGCCCGTGCAGGACGTGGCGCGTGTCAATGCCAGCGCTGGCGCACGTGCCGTCACAGGCCCGGAGTTGCGCACCATATTCTTGGGCATGGACCAAAAGCGTGACGAGCTCCTTTACTCCAGCGTTAAGGGCAAAAACCCATTCAAGGACAAACGCGTCCGTCAGGCGGTTTATCAGGCCATCGATATCGAGGGTATCAAGCGCACGGTAATGCGTGGTGCCTCCAACCCTACGGCATTGATGGTAGGACCAGGTATTAACGGATTTTCTGCAGAAGCCAAGCGCCTGCCTTTTGATCCTGAGGCGTCAAAGAAGTTGTTGACTGAGGCGGGTTATCCGACTGGCTTCGAGGTGACAATGAACTGCCCCAACGACCGGTACGTCAACGACGGTCAGATTTGTGAAGCGGTCGCTGCCAACCTGTCGCGCATTGGCGTCAAGATCAATCTCGCCGCTGAAACCAAGGGTACTTATTTCCCGAAGATTCTGCGCCGCGACACCAGCTTTTATTTGCTGGGCTGGACGCCGGGTACCTATGACGCGCACAACGCGCTGAACGCGCTGATGGCCTGCGTTGACGACAAAGGCGCAGGACAGTTCAATCTGGGTGCTTATTGCAATCCAAAAGTTGATCAACTCACCAAGGCCATCCAGTCTGAAACCGACAAGACCAAACGTGCGGCGATGATCAAGGAAGCGTTTGACGCCCACTCCGCAGAGGTCGGACACATTCCTTTGCATCAGCAGGCGCTGGCATGGGGCGTCAGCAAGAAGGTGGACCTGGTCCAGCTGGCTGACAATTTCATGTTCTTCAAGTGGATGACTGTCAAGAAGTAACCGCGTCAAGCGAAGAAGGCGCTGACCCTTTGGCGCAGCGCCTTCCCATCTCTCCTACCCATGAAAAAAATAATTGCCGGCTGGCTGGACAGCGACATTGGTTACAGCTTTCGCACCTCTCCGGTCGCGATGGCTGCAGCCCTTGTCGCCCTGATCTGTATTTTCTGTTCGGTGTTTGCAGGCTTTGTCGCTCCGCATAACCCGTTTGACCTGACCACACTTGAGCTGAGCGATGCGCGTTTGCCTCCGGCCTGGTCGGAAGGCGGTTCGTCAAAGTACTTGCTGGGCACCGACGATCAGGGCCGTGACATCCTTTCGGCTTTGATGTACGGTGCCCGTATTTCCCTGGCGGTCGGTTTTGCGTCCGTGGTGTTATCCGTCGTCGTGGGCGTGGGTTTCGGTCTTCTGGCCGGCTTTTACGGCGGGTGGATTGATTCAGCCCTCATGCGCCTGTGCGACGTGATGCTGTCCTTCCCTGCAATTTTGGTGGCCTTGCTCATTGCAGGTGTGGGAAGGGCGCTCTTTCCGAACGCGCAGGACTCCCTTGCACTGGCGGTGTTGATCGTATCCATCACCCTCACAGGGTGGGTGCAATACGCGCGTACTGTGCGTGGCTCCACGCTGGTTGAGCGCAACAAGGAGTATGTGCAGGCTGCACGCGTAACCGGTGTGACTCCGCTGCGCATCATGCGCCGCCATGTGCTGCCCAACGTCATGGGCCCGGTGCTGGTGCTGGCAACCATCCAGGTGGCCACGGCCATCATCACGGAGGCGACCTTGTCTTTTCTGGGCGTGGGCGCGCCGCCCACCTCGCCGTCGCTGGGTACCCTGATCCGCATTGGCAACGACTACCTGTTTTCCGGCGAGTGGTGGATCACCGTGTTTCCCGGTGTGATGCTGGTAACGATTTCACTCAGCGTCAACCTGCTGGGCGACTGGTTGCGTGACGCACTCAATCCGAGGTTACGGTGACACCCCCGAAGCGGCCTTCGGCCGCCTCCCCCTCCAGGGGGCTCCACCTGTGGCCCGGCAAAGCCGGTTCCACGGTGGCCGCTTAAATTAAGTGAGTAGCGAATGAGTCTTCTACAAGTCAAAAACCTGATCGTCGAGTTTCCGGGCCGGCGCGGCACCTTGCGCGCGCTGGACGACATCTCCTTTGAAATCGCACCGGGTGAAATCCTTGGCGTGGTGGGTGAGTCCGGCGCCGGCAAGTCGCTGACCGGTGCTGCCATCATCGGCCTGCTGGAGCCGCCGGGCCGCATCGGCGGCGGGCAGATCCTGCTCGAAGGCCAGCGCATCGACAACCTGCCGTACGACCAGATGCGGCGCATCCGCGGCCGCAAGATTGGCGCGATTTTTCAGGATCCCTTGACCTCCCTCAACCCCTTGTACACGGTGGGTCGACAGCTGACAGAAACCATTCAGGCACATCTGCCGGTCAGCAATGCAGAAGCCCGCCAACGCGCGATTTCGCTGCTGCAGGACACGGGCATTCCTGCAGCTGAGCAGCGTATTGAGCACTACCCGCACCAGTTCTCCGGCGGCATGCGCCAGCGTGTTGTGATCGCCCTGGCACTGGCTGCTGAGCCCAAGCTGATTGTTGCCGACGAGCCGACCACAGCGCTGGATGTATCCATTCAGGCACAGATTATCACGCTGCTCAAAAGCATTTGCAAAAAACGCGGTGCCGCCGTCATGCTGATCACCCACGACATGGGCGTGATTGCCGAAACCTGCGACCGTGTTGCCGTGATGTACGCAGGGCGCATTGCCGAAATTGGCCCCGTTCATCAGGTGATCAACCACCCGGCGCACCCATACACCGCAGGGTTGATGGCAGCGATTCCCGACATCACCATGGATCGCGAAATGCTTAACCAGATTGACGGCGCCATGCCGCGCCTGAACGCCATTCCCGCGGGTTGCGCGTTTAACCCGCGCTGCCCGAAAGTGTTCGACCGGTGCAGACAGGAAAGACCGGCTTTGTTGCCGGCGGGTGAGACGCGGGCTGCCTGCTGGCTTCACGACGTCCGTGCGGGGGTGCCAGCATGAGCGCTCCTCTTGTTCAGGCGCATGACCTTGCAAAGACATTTGATGTATCGCCGCCATGGTTGAACCGTGTCCTCGAAGGCAAGCCCAAACTTATGCTGAACGCTGTTGACGGTGTCAGCTTCGAAATTGAAAAAGGTAAAACACTTGCGCTGGTGGGCGAATCAGGTTGTGGGAAAAGTACCGTGGCCCGGTTATTGGTCGGCTTGTACGAGCCCACTCGCGGTGGCCTGACTTTTGACGGTCAGGATGCACATGCCGCGTTCAAAACCCCCCAAGGCAGGCAGTTGCGCCGCCGCATCCAGATGATTTTTCAGGATCCGTACGCGAGCCTGAATCCGCGCTGGATTGTTGAAGACATAGTGGGAGAGCCCCTCAAAGAGCACGGCCTCATAACTGACGCAGCGGAGCTGAAGGCCCGCGTCGGAGAACTTCTCAAGTCAGTGGGCCTGTCACCACTGGACATGGTCAAGTACCCGCACCAGTTTTCAGGTGGCCAGCGGCAGCGCATTTCCATCGCCCGCGCTCTGGCGACAGAGCCGGAATTTTTGGTGTGTGACGAGCCAACCTCAGCGCTTGACGTGTCGGTGCAGGCTCAGGTTCTCAACATCATGAAGAACCTGCAGCGGGACCGTGGGTTGACCTATCTGTTCATTTCCCACAATCTGGCCGTGGTGCGCCACGTCAGTGACCAGGTGGGCGTGATGTACCTGGGCCGCCTGGTTGAGCTGGCCGACAAACAAACGCTGTTTGCAAGTCCGCGCCATCCGTACACGCGCATGCTGCTCGATGCCATTCCGAAGATGCACGACACCGGCAGGGCACGGACCCCGGTGCAGGGCGAGGTTCCCAATCCCTTGAATCCTCCAACAGGCTGCACTTTTCATCCGCGTTGCCCACACGTCAACGATCGTTGCCGTGCCGAGAGGCCACAGCTGCTGAACATTCAGGGCATCAAGATTGCTTGTCATGCGGTTGAAGAAGGGCGTATTTAGGCGCTATCGTTTTAATAGCTGTTGGCGCCCGTGGATAAAGGGCTGCGACGCTTTTTATTTGCGAAATGAGTTTGTTGGCGTCACGCTGCGTCTGCGTTGCGCCTTGGGCGGCAGGACTAACTCCCCACTCCCAACCCCCCCGCCCTTCCCTCGCCCCGCTGGGCGAGGGAAAGGAGCCACATTTGGCCCAGTGTGCTGCGCTCGCGTGCATGAATGGCGGTCTCGTGCAAGCTCTTGCGCGCAAAGCGCGCTAGAGCTTGTCATTCCGGCGAAGGCCGGAATCCATCCTCGCATCCGCATTTGATCTTGACTCCGCGCCCCACCCCGCTGTCTGCGTCCCGCAGCATCGCTGCGGGACGCAGACAGCAGGGTCGCCTTTTCTTTGGTGACTTTCTTTTGGCGACGCAAAAGAGAGTTACTTGCCGCCGCGCAACCCCCGGCAAGCAGGCAAATTACCAAAGTAAGAAGCAAAGAAGGCTTCGACAAGCTCAGCCCGAACGGTGGACAGTAGAAAGCGAACATGGATTCCCGATCGAGTCGGGAATGACAGGCCCGGAGGCAAAGGGGGTAAGGACGAACTCAGGGCCGACCGAGCAGCTCAATTAGCAACCGCAGACCTCACGTGTAACGCTTACTCCGCAAGTTATTCTTCATCTCCTTGAGCAAGGGTTGCAGCTTCGCACCGCCTATGCGCAGGGCCACTGTCGTCGCCAGGATGTCGATGATCATCAAATGCAACAGGCGCGACACCATGGGGCTGTAGCGGTCGTAACCTTCGGGATGATCTGCGGCCAGGTGGATGTGACCAGCTGCGGCCAAGGGCGAACCCGTCGCCGTGATCACGATGGTGGTAGCGCCATTTTTGCGCGCAATGTCGCAGGCATCCATCAAGTCCCGCGTGCGGCCCGAGTTGGAAACAATCACCACGCAGTCACCCGCGCCCAGCATGGAAGCGCTCATCACCTGCATGTGCCCGTCGCTGTAGGCGATGGTGTTGACGCCCAGCCGGAAAAACTTGTGTTGTGCGTCCTGTGCGACGATGCCGGAATTTCCGGCCCCATAGAACTCAATGCGTCGCCCGGTTTTGTAAGTTCCTGCCAGTGCGGCGCAGGCTTTTTCAATGGCGAAGGTAGACGCGTCGTTGCGATACTTCAGAAAAGCGGCGACGGTGTTGTCAATGACCTTGACCAGTATGTCGCTCGTTTTGTCGTCCACATCGACGCTGCGATGAATGAAGGGCACGCCTTCGCTGACGCTGCCCGCCAGCTTGAGTTTGAAGTCAGACAGGCCGTCATAGCCGACGCTGCGGCAAAAACGAATAACCGTTGGTTTGCTCACGTGCGCACGCATGGCGAGCTCCGACACTGGTAAGTTGGCAAATGCCCGCGGGTCACTCAATACCAAATTCGCCACACGCTGCTCCGCTGGCGCCAGCGATGGCAACGAGGCTTTGATACGGTCAAGCATAGGAGTTGCCCCCGTTTTGGTGTTGCAAGCAGGGGCGGCGGCCCTGACTTGAAAGATACCAGCGCGTCGAAGGTGCGCGTTGTTCCATTCCAGTCCGAGCCGCGGAACCGGCTTCGCCGGGCCGCAGGCGGGGCGCCCCCTCGGGGGGCAGCGCAGTACACGAAGTGACAAGCGTGGGGGCTAACATTCCTCGGACCAGCAATAGTTATCGCGCGCAATCATTCCGCTCGACGCGCTCGGACCCCAAGTTCCCGCCGCATAAGGGCGCGGGCCATTCGAATCATTTTTCCACGCGTCCAGAATCGGTTCCACCCAGCGCCAGGCTTCTTCCTGTTCGTCGCTGCGCACAAAGAGGTTCAGCCGGCCGTCAATCACATCAAGCAGCAGCCGCTCATACGCGCCAACGCGTTCCGCGCCAAAGCGTTTGTCAAAATCCAGATCCAGCTGCACGGGTGCCAGGGTCTGACTGGCTGCGCGGGCGCCCAGCCGGTTGTCCTGGCCCTGCGCCAGCAGATGCAACTCCAGCCCGTCTTTGGGCTGCAGATTGATCACCAGCCGGTTACCGGGGCCCAGCGGGGTTTTGAAAATCGCGTGCGGTGTGGGCCTGAAGTTCACCTCGATATGCGCATCGCGGTCGGCAAGACGTTTCCCGGTCCGGATATAAAAAGGCACGCCGGCCCAGCGCCAGTTGGCAATCTCTGTGCGCAGGGCAACAAAGGTTTCGGTATGGCTGTCGGGGTTGACGCCGCTTTCCTGAAGATATCCGGGCACCGCCTCACCGTTGATGCTGCCGCTTGCGTACTGGCCGCGCACCACATGTTGTTTCAGCGTCTCGGGGGTCCATGTTTTGAGCGAACGCAGCACCTTGAGTTTTTCGTCGCGTATGGCGTCGGCATGGGCGTTGATGGGTGGCTCCATGCCAATAGCGCAGAGCAGCTGCAGGGCATGGTTTTGCACCATGTCGCGCAGCGCGCCGGTGTTGTCGTAAAAGGCGCCCCGTTTTTCAACGCCCAGTTCTTCGGCAATCGTGATCTGAATGTTGGCGATGGTTTCCCGGCGCCACAGCGGTTCGAACAGCGAGTTGCCGAAGCGCAGCGCAAACAAGTTTTGTACCGATGGTTTGCCCAGGTAGTGGTCAATCCGGAAGATCTGGTTTTCAGGCAGCACCCGCAAGACGGCTTCATTGATGGCGCGGTTGGACGCCAGGTCGTGCCCGAGCGGCTTTTCCAGCACCACGCGTGTTTGCGGGCCGTTGAGGCCAACGGCGGCCATGTTTTCGCAAATGCCCGTGAACAAGGCCGGCGCCGTCGCCAGATACATCACCACCGTCTTGGCTTGCCTTGCATTCAGCGTCTCGGCTAGACGCGCATAGTCGGCTGGCCGGGACAGGTCCATGGGCAGGTAGTGCAGCAGGGCGGCAAATCGCTCAAACTCGTCTGTGCTGGGGCGCTTCGCCAGTTCAACCTTGTCAAAGCGCGACTGGATCAGCGCCCGGTACTGCGCGTTATCAAGCGGGTCACGGCCCACGCCGAGAATGCGTCCGTCTTTGGGCAGGGAGCCGTGCCTGAAAGCCTGAAACAGCGCAGGCATCAACTTGCGCCAGGTCAAGTCGCCGGTGCCGCCAAAAAGAACCAGGTCAAAGCTCATATCGAATCCCAAAAAACCCGAGGTTGTAATAAAGTTTCTTACTTTTCTGGTGTAATGGTAACTCAATCGGGGCTTCTTCTGACAGACCCCACCGTGTTTGCCAACCTACACTTTTGCCATGAATCAACTCGAAGCCCTCAAAAAATTCACCACCGTCGTTGCGGACACCGGCGATTTCAAGCAACTGGACGCTTTCAAACCGCAGGACGCGACCACCAATCCGTCGCTGATCCTCAAGGCGGTACAAAAGCCTGACTACCAGCCGCTCCTGGCCGATACGATGGCCAAATTCAGCGGCCGTGCCCTTGACGAGACCATGGACCGCCTGCTGGTGCGTTTTGGCTGCGAGATCCTGTCCATCATTCCGGGCCGGGTGTCCACAGAAGTCGACGCCAGACTCAGCTTTGACAGCAACGCCACCTTCACGCGCGGAGAACGCATCATTGAGCTGTACGAAGCGGAGGGCATTCACATTGATCGTGTGCTGATCAAGGTGGCGGCGACTTGGGAGGGCATCGAAGCCGCGCGCCGGCTGGAAGACCGCGGCATCCACACCAACCTGACTTTGCTTTTCTCTTTTTGCCAGGCAGTGGCGTGCGGTCAAGCCAAGGTGCAACTGATCTCCCCGTTTGTGGGCCGCATTTACGACTGGTACAAAAAGTCTGCGGGTGCTGGCTGGGACGAGGCTGCCAAGGCGGGCGCAAACGACCCTGGTGTTCAGTCCGTTCGCGAGATCTACAACCACTACAAACACTTCGGCATCCCCACCGAAGTTATGGGCGCGAGCTTTCGCAATATCGGTCAAATCACCGCGCTGGCAGGCTGCGATCTGCTGACCATCAGTCCCGACCTGCTGGCGCAGTTGGCGGCCAGCGATGCACCCTTGCAACCCGCGCTGGATGCCAAGGCGGCGCAGGCGCTTGATCTCCCAGCCGTGAATTTTGATGAAGTGACTTTCCGTTTCGCACTCAATGAAGATGCGATGGCCACAGAGAAACTGGCAGAAGGCATACGCGCTTTTGCAGCCGATGCAGTCAAGCTTGAACAGTTGATGCTGGCTGCGTAGGCATGGCTAATCCTTCTCTCCGGTGTGATCAAACGCCAGCCTGGGCCGCGCTCAAGGCTCACCACGCAGCTTCCCCGAGGCCATTTGATTTGCACGCGGCTTTTGCCGCAGATCCCCGGCGCTTTGAAAACTTCAGTCAGGACGCGCCGCACGTTTTTGCCGACCTTTCCAAAAACCTGGTCGATGCCGGCACCGAAGCTTTGCTGTTCGATCTGGCTGATCAGTGTGAGCTTGCGAAGCACCGCGATGCAATGTTCGCCGGAGAGTTGGTCAACAGCACCGAAAACCGTGCTGTGATGCACTGGTTGTTAAGAAATCCGGCTCCTGCCGAGGAAACACGGGTAAAAGTTGCTACAAATAGCATAGCAGCCGAGCTGACGCAGGTTCATGACACACTGGAGCCGATGCTGGCTTACGCGGAGAAAATTCGCGCGGACGATAACATCACCGACATCGTCAACATCGGTATCGGAGGCTCAGACCTGGGTCCGCAGATGGTGGTGCTGGCACTTGAAGATTTTCGATTGCCGGGCAAGCGCATTCACTTTGTATCCAACGTGGACGGCAGTGAACTTGCCGGTGTCCTGGCGCAGCTTAAACCGCAGAACACGCTGTTTTTGATTGCCTCGAAGACCTTCACGACAACCGAGACCATGACCAACGCGGCATCTGCCAGGCAGTGGTTTGAAGCACGGGGTGGTAAGGACATAGCACGCCACTTTGCTGCATTGACGACAAACGTTGCCGCAGCCAATGCGTTTGGTATCAGCACGACTTTCGGATTTTGGGATTGGGTGGGTGGACGCTATTCACTGTGGTCGGCCATTGGCTTGCCGATTGCCATTGCAATCGGTGGTGCTGGCTTTCGCGAGTTGCTGGCTGGTGCCCATGCGATGGACGCACATTTTCGTACGGCCCCGCTCGCGCAAAACCTGCCGGTTCGCCTGGGCCTGCTCGACGTCTGGTACCGAAACTTCCTCGGCTTCACCAGCCGCAGTATTGCGCCGTACAGCAGCGCCTTGCGCCGCTTGCCTGCCTACCTGCAACAGCTGGAAATGGAGAGCAACGGTAAAAGTGTCGACGCACAGGGCACGACGCTGCCATATGCCACAGCGCCCGTGCTGTGGGGCGAGCCTGGTACCAACGGCCAGCACGCGTACTTTCAAATGCTGCACCAGGGCACGGATGTGGTGCCGGTCGAATTTGTGACTGTAAAAAAAGCCGGGCATGGATTGCCCGGACATCAGGAAAAATTGCTCGCCAACGCCCTGGCCCAAGCCCAGGCCCTGATGTTGGGCAAGGCAGATGACGGTGGCCACAAACATTTCTCGGGCAACCGGCCCAGCACATTTTTGTTGCTGGACACTTTGACACCCGCGAGCCTGGGCGCCCTGATTGCCCTGCAAGAACACCGCGTGTTTGTCAGTGGCGCGATTTGGGGCATCAACAGTTTCGACCAGTGGGGCGTCGAGCTTGGCAAGGTTTTGGCCAAGGATCTGGAAGCACGCCTGGAGAGTGGAGATTCTGCGGGGCTGGACGGGTCGACCGCTGGCCTCCTGACGAGGCTGCGCGCATGAACATCGTGTTCGACTTTGGTGCCATCCTGTTTGCATGGCAGCCAGCACAGCTTTTGCGCCGGCATTTTCCCGAGTTCACAGAAACGCCGGATCAGGCCCAACAATTTGCGCGAGAGGTTTTTCACCACAACGACTGGCAAGACTTCGACCGAGGCGTGGTCGAACTGGATGCCGTGGTTCATAAGACCGCTGCGCGTCTCTCGCTCCCGTCTGACGCGTTGCATGGGTTGATGGCTCCCATCGGCGAAGAGTTAGCCCCCATCGTGTGCAACGTGAATTTGCTGTCCCGCCTGCGCGGCCAGCGGGATCAGGGCGCTGATCTGCAGCTTTATTTCCTCTCCAACATGCCCGCACCATTTGCCCGGTCTCTGGAGCGAAAGCATGCTTTTCTCAAGTGGTTTGATGGCGGCATTTTTTCCGGGGACGTCAAGCTCGCCAAACCGGGCGCAGCCATCTATGAGTTGCTGGCAGAGCGCCATGGCCTTGAGCCTGTCCGGACGCTTTTTATTGATGACGCGTTGGTGAATGTGGATGCGGCACGTGCCCTGGGGTGGCACGCTATCCACTGTGTCGAGCCTGAACAACTTGCAGATCAGCTGTATGGGACCTTGAATCAACTGAACCCGGTTCTCGCGAGCGCTATCGCGTAGCAGCTGTAAAACATTCATGGCGGGACAGTGGCTGAGCGCCGATTTGATGACCGTTTGCGATAGTTGGAAGCGCGACTCTCGCATATCATGGCGCGGGGAATTCACCCCGTATCTATCCTGAGGAGGAGAGAGCCATGGACTTCGGCCAAGCCATATCAACCTGTTTTTCAAAATACGCCACTTTTTCCGGGCGCGCAACGCGCGCCGAGTTCTGGTGGTTTTTCCTGTTTCAGATTCTGGTCTCTATCGTCACTTCTTTCTTTGGTGACGTGATTAATTTTCTTGCGGCTTTGGCCATGGTGCTGCCGGCGGTTGCTGTTGGCGCACGCCGCCTCCACGACATAGGCCGCAGTGGTTGGTGGCAACTGATTGCGTTCACGGTAATCGGGATCTTGCTGCTCCTTTACTGGGCGGCGCAGCCTTCGACTGAGGGTTCAAACGAGTACGACCAGGCGTCTACCTGAGTAGTGGCTGGACATGAAAGGTCCCGTCGCGCCGGCGCCGGGACCTTTTGCTTTTTCAGGCCGCTATCTGCTCCGGCGCGTTGATGGCGTTCGGCGGCGTTTTCCCCATCAGCACCGCGATGATGTTATCGGCAGCGCTTTGCTCTATGGCCAGCCGTACGGCACGAACCGCAGAACCAATGTGCGGGGTGAACAGGGTGTTGTCCAGTGCCAAGAGGTCGGGAGAGACGCACCGCGGACGTCCAGGCAACTGCCAGTCTTCGCAGCCAAACACGTCAGCAGCATAGCCTCCTATGCACCCGGCTTGCAATGCCCGCAAGACAGCCCCCTCATCGACGACGGAACCGCGACCCACGTTGATGATTAACTGGCCTGCTCTGGCATGTCCGAGCTGTGTGTCGCTGACCAGGTGATGACTGCTGGCGGTCAGAGGTGCCGCCACAAACAGATAGTCTGCCTGCCGCATCGCCACATCCAGCGAGGATGCTTCTACCCCTTCAAGCACAGCACCCGGATCAACCCCCAGAATACGCGCGCAGCCAAACCCCTGCAGCCTCTGAATAATCGCGCTGCCCACCTGGCCCAGCCCCACAACCGCGGCGACCGAGCCATGCAGGCCGGTGCCGTAGAAATGCGTCCGCCAGCCGGCGAAGTCTCCCGTACGCATGTAGGCATCGCCCTGGCGAACGTGGCGGGCGAGACCAATGGCCAGGCCAATAGCCAGCTCGGCCGTTGGCTCGGTCAGAAGATCCGGCACGATGCTGAGCCACACGCCAGATTGCGTGCATGCGTCTACGTCGTAGTTGTCATAGCCCTTCAGGGCGCAGGCTACAACTTCAAGATCGGGGGCGGCATGGAGCAGGTCTGTGTCAACCTGGTCGGTCATAAAACCCATGATGGCAGTGGCGCTGGCGGCTCGCCTGATGATCTCGGCGCGTGGCCAGGGATCGGGGCTGTCGTTCATGTCCAGATCGCCGTGCACAGAGAGGCGGCGCTGGACTTCTTCGTGGATGCGCTGGGTGACGAGAATTTTCGGGCGTTTGCTCATGGATGTCGGATGAATTTGTTACTTGAGTTTGCGGCGCAGCATCGCGCCAATGCTGTCCACGACCAGTACACAGGCCAGGATGGCGAGCAAGATGGCAGACACTTCGTCGTACTTGATCAGCCGCAGGGCCGCCATCAGTTCAAAGCCAATGCCGCCTGCGCCAACAATCCCCAGCACTGCCGATGCGCGGAAGTGATACTCCCAGCGATAAATTGTGATGTCGGCCAGCTGCGGCAGCACCTGCGGCAGTACGGCGTGGGTGATCACCTGCAAGCGGCTCGCGCCCGCGGCACTGGCTGCTTCCAGTGGCCGCGGATCCACGTGTTCAATGGACTCTGCATAAAACTTGGCAACCATTCCCATGGAATGAAGAGCCAGCGCCAGGACGCCCGGCAGGGCGCCAAAGCCAACCACCGCCACAAAAAGAATACCGAGAATGATTTCAGGCACTGAGCGGAAGGCGGCCAGAAACACGCGGGTGACGCGGTAGACCACCGCGTTGGGCGTGGTGTTGGGTGCTGCCATCAAGGCCAGGGGCAGCGAAAAGACAACGGCCAATGCAGTGCCCGCGATCGACATGGCCAGGGTATCAAGCAGGGGTTTGATCCAGCTTTGCCACCGTGAGAAATTGGGCGGCACCATTTCAGAGGCGAGCTGGGCCACCGCGGGCGCACCTTCCACAAAGCGGCCGAGGTCAAAAAAACCTGTGAGCCACAGCGCGGCTATACACACAGCGACGATACATCCCACCAGCCTGGCCTGTCGGCCCGACTGCCTGCCCGCGCTAGCGAGAATTTCGGCGTACCGCTCGGAAGCGATGGCAGCTGTCATTTTGTTTTGGCCAAATCGAGCTTGAGCAGGGTTGCGGTTTCGCGCAACACGTCGTAGGCCTTGTCATCGGTCGCGGCGAAGCCGTCCACACGAAATGCCTTGAGCACTTCCTTGTCTTTCATCGTTAAAAAGGCCGCGCGTATGGCCTGCTTCAGGCCGGGTGCCAAATCGCCTTGCATCACCATGGGGTAATTGGGAATGGGCGCGGACAGGTCGAGCTGCACCACTTTGCTGGCGTCGATCGTGCCCTTGGTGACCAGCGTGTCAAAAATCGCTTTCGAGAGCGCGCCGGCCGGCACTTGCCCTGCCTGCACCGCACGGGCCACCGCGTCGTGTGCACCGAGGTGTACCGGTTTGTAGTCCTTCGTGCCGTCCAGTCCCGCCTTCTTGAGGAGGTGCGCCCGCGGGGCGAGGTGGCTGGACGTGGAAGCCTGGTCGCCAAAGGCAAAGGGCTGGCCCTTGATGTCTGCCAATGATTTCACCGGCCCGCCTGCGGTGGCGATCAGGATCGAGTTGTAGGTCGGGGAACCACGCTCTACGCCGACGGCGAAGGGCTCTATATTGGGCGCGCGCGATTTGGCCAGTACATATGAAAACGGGCCGAAGTACGCCACCTCGATGCGGCCAAAGCGCATGGCTTCAATCATCGACGAGTAGTCGGTGGTAACAATCAGCTCGACGTCCTTCTTCAGGGTTTGCTCCAGATACAGCTTGAGCGGCTGGGCATTCTGAATAAGGGTGGCTGCGTTTTCATCAGGCAGCAGTGCCACGCGAAGTTTGGCGGGGTCTTTGCCCTGCGCGAAAACAGGGCTGGACAAAGCGGTAGCGAGGACGGCAAGAGAAAGTAGATGTTGACGACGATTCATGAGAGGGCTCCGGCAGGTTGAAAGTTGATGACGTTATGAGGGGTTTGTTTCAGCGAAGACGAGGATTGCGTGCCGTAGAGGCTTTGTGCCCGCTCCGGCGTCAGCGCGGCGGGCGCGCCATCGAAGACGACCGACCCCGCGTGCAGACCTACGATGCGGTCGGCAAACTGCTTTGCGAATTCAACCTGGTGCAGGCTGACGATCAGCGTCAGGCCGTCAGATTTACAAATGCCGTGCAGCAGAGATAACAGACGTTCTGCGGTGGCGGGGTCGAGGCTGGCCACGGGTTCGTCCGCCAGCAATACTCTGGGTTCCTGCACCAGTGCGCGGGCAACACCTACGCGCTGCTGCTGCCCACCTGAGAGCTGGTCAGCCCGATCGAGTGCGCGGTCCAACAGCCCGACGCGGTCAAGAGCGGCCAGCGCGCTTTCCTTCTCGGCGCGTGACCATGGGGCGAGGGTTGCGAGCAGACTGTGATATCCCAGCCTGCCTGTGAGCACATTGGCCAGAACCGACAGACGGCCGATCAAATGATGCTGCTGAAAAATCATGCCGGTCTTGCGGCGATGGTTCCGAAGGTGTGCGGGGTCGGAGAGGTCGCCTGTGCCGGTGGCAATGACCTGGCCAGCCCCGGGACGGATCAGTCCGTTCAACGAACGCAGCAGCGTGGACTTGCCGGCGCCGGATGCGCCCAGCAGAACAATAAATTCACCCTGCGCGAATTCCAGAGAGGTCGGGAGCAGCGCGCGGGTCCCATTGTCATAAGTAACTTCAAGTCCTTGCGTGCGAAGGACGGTTGGCGCGTTGGCGTGCGACGAATGAATGGAGGGATCCCTGGCGACGCTGGGTGTAATTGGGTGGATGGCGGGCATGGGGGAAGTTTGCGCAGGCCGTATGACACAGCCATTAATAAAACTGTCATCTCCGGCAATTAATCTATAGGTTGTATCTATGGATCTGTCTTCTTCAGCCGAACTGAAAGCGTTTGATGCCACCGCGCGCAGCGGCAGCATGTCTGCGGCTGCGCGTTTGCTGGGGATTCGTCAGCCAACGGTTTCTGCGCACATCGCGGGCCTGGAAAAGCGGTTTGGGGTCGAGCTGTTTGTGCGCCGCGGCCGCGGGGTGGAACTCACCACTTTTGGGCATGCGCTGCATGAGGTGAGCAACCGCATCTACCGCGCCGAGCAGCAAGCAGCCATGCTGCTCCTCAGCGCGCGCAGCCAGTACGAGGGGCATTTAAAAATCTGCGCCGTTGGGCCTTACAACGTGCTGCCCATGGTCAAACAGTACCGTGGACTCTTTCCGAAAATCCGGCTGGCAGTCAGCGTGGGAGATTCCCGACAGATCGTTGAAAAAATACTCGACCATCGCGACGATGTTGGCGTGCTCTTGCACGCGGTCGACGATGAACGCGTGCATTGCGTCCCCTATCGACGCCAGGCCCTGATCGTATTTGCAGCCGCAGGTCATCCACTTGCGGCAGCTGAAAGCGTGACGCTGTCCGATCTGGAGGGGCAGGAGTTTGTGCTGCGTGAACACGGTTCCCAAACCCGTTCCGTGTTTGAGGCTGGACTGGCGGCTGCAGGCGTGCGTGTGCGCAGCTCCGTGGAAATGGGCAGCCGGGAATCGGTACGCGAAGCCGTGGCACAGGGGCTGGGTCTGGGCGTTGTTGCCGAGACAGCTTTCGTGCCGGATGCCCGTCTTGTGGTGCTACCGATTCAGGACTTGCAGTTGAGCACGCATGTGCATGTCATCTGCCTGGCGGAGCGGCGATCAGCCCCGTTGATCGCCGGTTTTCTCGCCGTGGTCGACAAGCTCAAAGTGCGGGAGGATGCGCCGGGCTGATGACGGCATAACCGTCCGGGCAAAGAAAAACCCGCAGGCTTTCGCGCTGCGGGTCGAGGTGCCGATGGGTCGCACTTTTCAGGGTGCGATCCGGACAGCGGACATTACATGTCCATACCGCCCATGCCACCCATACCGCCCATGCCACCACCCATGCCGCCAGGACCGCCGGCGCCGGACTCGTCTTTCGGAGCCTCGGCAACCATGCACTCGGTTGTCAGCATCAGCGACGACACGGACGCTGCGTTTTGCAGTGCAGTGCGGGTCACTTTGGTTGGGTCCAGGATACCCATGTCGATCATGTCGCCATAGGTCGCGTTGGCGGCGTTGTAGCCGTAGTTGCCTTTGCCGGCCAGCACAGCATTGACCACTACGCTTGGCTCTTCGCCAGCGTTGGAGACGATGATGCGCAGTGGCTCTTCGATGGCGCGCAGGATCAGCTTGATGCCGGCTTCCTGGTCAGCGTTGTCGCCTTTGATAACGCCAGCTGTTTGCTTGGCGCGCAGCAGGGCCACGCCGCCGCCGGCAACAATGCCTTCTTCCACAGCAGCGCGGGTAGCGTGCAGGGCGTCTTCCACGCGGGCTTTTTTCTCTTTCATTTCGACTTCGGTGGCAGCGCCAACTTTGATCACGGCAACACCGCCGGCCAGCTTGGCCACGCGCTCTTGCAGTTTTTCACGGTCGTAGTCGCTGGTGGCTTCTTCGATCTGGACACGAACCTGCTTGACGCGGGCTTCGATGTCAGCAGCAGCGCCGGCGCCGTCGATGATGATGGTGTTTTCCTTGCCCACTTCGATGCGCTTGGCCTGGCCGAGGTCAGCCAGGGTCACTTTTTCGAGTGTCAGGCCAACTTCTTCAGCGATGACCTTGCCGCCGGTCAGGGTGGCTATGTCTTCCAGCATGGCTTTGCGGCGGTCGCCGAAACCAGGGGCCTTCACAGCCACAACCTTCAAAATGCCGCGGATGGTGTTGACCACCAGCGTAGCCAGGGCCTCGCCTTCGACGTCTTCCGAGATGATCAGCAGCGGACGGCTGGACTTGGCCACTTGCTCAAGCGTAGGCAGCAGGTCACGGATGTTGCTGATCTTTTTGTCGTAGAGCAGAACAAACGGGTTGTCCAGAATCGCGGACTGCTTTTCAGGGTTGTTGATGAAGTAAGGCGACAGGTAGCCGCGGTCAAACTGCATGCCTTCAACCACGTCGAGTTCGCTGTTGAGCGACTTGCCGTCTTCAACCGTGATAACGCCTTCTTTGCCGACTTTATCCATCGCTTCAGCGATGATCTTGCCGACTTCTTCGTCGCTATTGGCAGAGATGGTGCCGACCTGGGCAATTTCCTTGCTGGTGGTGGTGGGCTTGGAAGCTTTTTTCAGCTCTTCAACCAGGGCTGTCACAGCCTTGTCGATGCCGCGCTTCAGGTCCATCGGGTTCATGCCGGCGGCAACGTATTTCATGCCTTCGCGAACAATGGCTTGTGCCAGAACGGTAGCGGTCGTGGTGCCGTCACCAGCGATGTCAGAAGTCTTGGAAGCAACTTCCTTGACCATCTGCGCGCCCATGTTCTGCAGCTTGTCTTTGAGTTCGATTTCTTTGGCGACGGACACACCGTCTTTGGTCACGGTAGGGGCGCCGAAAGAGCGCTCCAGCACCACATTGCGGCCTTTAGGGCCCAGGGTTACCTTGACTGCGTTGGCCAGGATGTTCACACCCTCAACCATGCGTGCGCGGGCTTCGCCGCCGAAAATTACGTCTTTTGCTGCCATGATGCAGATTCCTTAAAGTTTATGAGTGAAATCGCTTGCTAGCCCAATTGGTGCGGGCGCTAGCAGCTATCAAATAAGTAGCAGATGCGAAAAATTACTTCTCGACCACTGCGAAGAGGTCGTCTTCTTTCATGACCAGCAATTCGTCGCCATCAACCTTGACGGTCTGGCCGCTGTATTTGCCGAACAAAACGCGGTCACCGACCTTGACGGCCATGGCGCTGATTTCGCCCTTGTCGTTTTTCTTGCCAGGGCCCACGGCCAGCACTTCGCCCTGATCAGGCTTTTCTGCGGCGCTGTCAGGAATGACGATGCCGGAGGCGGTTTTGGTTTCGTTTTCGACACGTTTGACGATCACGCGATCGTGCAGGGGACGAAGTTTCATGGGAGCTCCTTGTTTGAAACAATGGTTTTGGGATCAAAAAAGCACGCGTACGGGGTACGGGTACTTGTGAACGGGCTGGAATGAGTTTGTTAGCACTCAATACTATCGAGTGCTAATGATAAGGGGTTTCGGGGCTGTTTCAAGGCGGCGGTCAAAAAAATTGCCTCAGGGCGGCCGGCTTGTCCTACAAATTCCGAGGGGTGAATCCCACAAATTCGCCCAGCTTCCCTGCTTACAGTGAATCAATCCCTTCAGCCGCCACATCCCTTCCAGGAATTAGCCATGAACTTCAATATTGAAATGTCGAGTCGTTACGCCGATTCCCGTCCCGGCGATTTTTCGCGATCTGAGGACAAGTTCCCTACGGACGCGGTCCGGTCACGCGTGGGGCGGGCCTCCTGGCCATTTTTGGTGGGTGCGCGCAGAACGCCTGATCGTCGCGAGTGTCGGGAAGTGGCGGGCAACGAGCCAAGTTTTTCCATCTAACAGCCAATTAGGGGTCATATGGGTCATACCAGCGTCGGCGTAGGTGATTCGCGGGACAACAACGAAAACGATGCTGATCCTGTGGACGCCGAGAAAAAGACATTTGGCGAGGAGGGCACCAACAAGACCCAGCCTCTGCCCGATCCCAAGGCCAAGCCTGACGATGTGCCAGGCAGCGGCAAGCACGTGAGTTCGACGCCTTACGTGCGATAGCCGGCGGTACCGGAACAAAACCACCTGTTGAGGTGGTTTTTTTACGCCCGTACTTTTTGGGCATGCGTTTTTTCGGTTCTGTCCTACAGATGTTGCGGGCGTAAAAAACTGGCGCTTTTTCGCGCCGAAATTATTATTTTTCCAAAGGGGGTCACACGGCATCTTCCGGCGGTCGCCCTTTGATAACAACTCGAAGACTTTGGCAGACATGAACATCCAGACCAACGCAAGACAGGCGGTTTTATCAACAGGCATTGCCGGCCTGGACAATATCCTTGGGGGAGGGCTTACCCAGGAGCGCGTTTACCTGATTGAAGGCGAGCCTGGCACCGGGAAGACAACGACCGGGCTGCAGTTCCTGCTCGAGGGGGCGAAAAACGGCGAGTCAACTGTCTACATCACGCTGGCGGAAACGGCAGCGGAGTTGCGCGGTGTGGCCGAGTCCCATGGCTGGGACATCAGCGGCATTCATATCCAGGAGGTACTGCCTTCTGAAAACCTGCTTCTTCCCGAAGCGCAATACACCATGTTCCATCCGTCCGAGGTGGAAATGGGCAGTACGACCCAGCGCATTCTTGCGGTGGTTGAGGAGCGCAAACCGACCAGGGTCGTGCTGGACTCATTGTCCGAGTTGCAGCTGCTGGCGGATTCACCCTTGCGCTACCGGCGTCAGGTGTTGGCGCTCAAACAATTCTTCGCCAGCCGCTCCTGTACCGTCATGCTGCTTGATGACCGGACGGCTGCGGGGATCGATTTACAGGTTCGCAGCATTGCCCATTGCGTGGTCACGCTGGAGCAATCGGTCAAGGACTACGGAGCCGAGCGTCGCCGCGTGCGGGTTGTGAAATACCGTGGCGTGGCTTTTCGTGGCGGCTTGCATGACTACGACATTCGCTATGGCGGTTTGCATGTTTATCCCCGGCTGGTGGCAGCTGAGTCCCGCGTGTCGGGCAAACGCAGCCAGACCAACAGTGGCTTGAGTGAGCTGGATCTGTTGCTGGGCGGCGGGCTTGAAGAGGGCAGCAGTACCTTGATTGCCGGCCCGGCCGGGGCGGGCAAGTCTTCGCTGGCCTGCCAGTTTATTGATGCGGCTGCGCAACGCGGCCAGCGTAGCGCCATGTTTTTGTTTGAGGAGTCCGTCAACAACCTTCTCAACCGCGTCGATGGGCTGGGTCTGGGAATTCGCGACGCCTATGACAGCGGGGTGGTGACCCTGCAACAAGTCGATCCCGCTGAGTTGTCGCCCGGGGAATTTTCTGCCGCCGTTTGCAAGGCAGCCGATGATGGGGCCAAGGTTGTGGTGATTGACAGCATTAATGGCTATCTCAATGCCATGCCTGATGAAAGATTCCTGTCCACCCACTTGCATGAACTGTTGACCTATCTCGGCCAGCGAGGCGTGGTAACCATTCTGGTGGGCGTGCAGCAAGGCCTGTTGGGCAGCCAGATGTCGACGGCGATGGATGCCAGCTATATGGCCGACAACGTGGTGATGCTTCGTTACTTTGAGTATGACGGCGAGGTCAAACGTGCCGTCTCCGTCGTGAAGAAGCGTGGCAGCCTGCATGAAAGAACCATACGACAGTTTGAAATGTCGTCAGAGGGCATTCATGTCGGCAAGGTGCTGCGCGGCTTCAGGGGCATTCTGACCGGTGTGCCTGTTTATGTTGGAAATGCGAATACGGCAGGTGAGACCGCGGAGGTGCGATAAGTGGAGCGGCGCATCGTCATTTGTGCCCCCACGGGGCAGGATGGACCACTTACCGCCCGGGTGTTTGCCTCGGTCGGCATTGACAGTGTGGTGTGCGGCGGGGTCGGCGACTTGATGAACGAGCTTGCTCAAGGCGCCGGCGCATTGCTGCTGGCTGAAGAGGTGATAGGCGGCAACGGCATGCTTGCTCTGGCGGACTATGTCCTCTCACAACCCACATGGTCCGATCTTCCCATTTTGGTGCTGACTCGAAGCGGCGCCGATTCTGTTGATGCCCAGCGAGCAGTGGAACATCTGGGCAATGTCACCTTGCTCGAGAGGCCGGTGCGCACCATTGCGTTAATCACGGCCAGCCGGTCAGCCATCCGCGCTCGCGAGAGGCAATACCAGGTCAGGGATGCCGATCAGCGCAAGGACGAATTTTTGGCAACGCTTGCGCACGAGCTGCGCAATCCGCTGGCCCCGATTCGCACATCCATGGGCATATTGCGGCACCTTCACCCGGATTCGGGGCCGGTTACCCAACTGCGCAATGTGGTGGACCGGCAGGTGACTCACCTCACCCGTCTGGTGGATGACCTGCTCGATGTGGCCCGAATCACCAGCGGAAAAGTTGTGTTGAGGAGAGGGCCGATCGCGTTGCAGTCGGTCATTCATCACGCGGTGGAACTATCAAGCGCCATCATGGAAGGCAAGGGGCATACCTTGCAAATTGAGGAGCCCTCAGGCCCTCATGTGCTGGATGCGGACCACGCCCGACTGGTGCAAAGTGTGGCCAACCTGCTGGTGAACGCGGCCAAGTTCACGCCCAGCCAGGGGACGATTCTGCTTCGCGTTGAAGTGGAGGGTGATACGGTGGTTTTTAGGGTGCGGGACAACGGCATTGGACTTGAAGCCAAATCCTTGACGAGGATCTTCGAACTTTTTGCGCAAAATCCCGTGCCCGGCGAGGCGCCAACCGGGCTTGGTATTGGTCTGAGCCTGGCCAAACAGTTCGCCGAAATGCACGGCGGAAGGGTCTGGGTAACCAGCGACGGGCTGGGCAAAGGCAGTGAGTTTATTTTGACTCTGCCAGTGGTGCTTCAGCAGCAGGACGAACCGACCAAGCCCGACCCCATGCCAGCGGTTGACGCCAGCACGGGCTTGAAAAACTCGTTGAATATTCTGGTGGTGGATGACAACGTCGATGCGGCAGACACGCTGGAGGCGCTGCTTGGCATGGACGGTTTTACGGTCACCACCGTGTATGACGGCGTTGCCGCGGTTGCCAAGGTCGGCAATGCACGTCCGGACGTGGTGGTGATGGACATTGGCATGCCCGGAATAGACGGCTACGACGCTGCCCGCCAGATTCGCCAACAACCTGGGGGCGAAAAAATCCTGCTGATTGCGCTAACCGGCTGGGGGCAGGCTGCCGATAAACAGCGCGCCGACCAGGCCGGTTTTGACCACCATCTGGTCAAACCGGTTGATTACGGCATGCTGATGAGCTGCATTCAGGCTTGAAAGCCTGAATGCGGACCTTTTACTTCAGGTCTGCGGCAGCCCGCAAGGCGGCTGCTTTACAGGCCCGCTGCTGCCCGAAGGGCCGCAGCTTTATCCGTCCGTTAGCTTCGGCCGGGCCATTGGCCCTTAACTTCGCTGCGCGAAGTTAGCCTGCGCTGAAAAACCGCCAACCGTGCCGAGGCACGGGCCGGACTTACAGTCCGGCTGCAGCCCGCAAAGCGGTTGCCTTGTCGGTTTTCTCCCACGTAAATTCTGGCTCGTCGCGGCCGAAGTGGCCATAGGCAGCAGTTTTTTCGTAGATCGGGCGCAGCAGGTCCAGCATCTGGATGATGCCTTTTGGACGCAGGTCAAAGTGCTCGTTGACCAATGCCGAGAGTTTGTCGTCCGGCATCACGCCGGTGCCTTCGGTGTACACGGTGACGTTCATTGGATGGGCAACGCCGATGGCATAAGCCACCTGGATCTGGCACTGCTTGGCCAGGCCTGCGGCCACGATGTTCTTGGCCACGTAACGGGCGGCATAAGCGGCGGAGCGATCCACCTTGGAAGGGTCTTTGCCGCTGAACGCGCCGCCGCCGTGAGGGCAGGCGCCGCCGTAGGTGTCAACAATGATCTTGCGGCCAGTCAGGCCGCAATCGCCCTGCGGGCCGCCGATAACAAAACGGCCGGTCGGGTTGATCAGGTATTTGGTGTCTTTGAGCCACTCTTTGGGCAGCACAGGTTTGATGATTTCTTCAATGATGGCTTCCACGAAGGATGCCTTCATCTTGTGCTGGTTCTCGCTCTGGTCGGGGCTGTGCTGGGTGGACAGCACCACGGTGTCAATGCTGTGTGGCTTGCCGTCCACATAACGCATGGTCACCTGGCTTTTGGCGTCGGGACGCAGGAAAGGCAGGCGGCCGTCTTTGCGGAGCTGGGCCTGGCGCTCGACCAAACGGTGCGCGTAATAAATAGGCGCGGGCATCAACTCGGGCGTCTCGTCGCAGGCGTAACCAAACATCAGGCCCTGATCGCCAGCGCCGATGTTGAGGTGGTCGTCAGACGCGTGGTCCACGCCCTGGGCGATGTCGTTGGACTGCTTGTCGTAGCAGACCATGACCGCGCAGCCTTTGTAATCGATGCCGTACTCGGTGTTGTCGTAGCCAATGCGCTTGATGGTGTCACGCGCCACTTGGATGTAGTCCACGTGGGCGTTGGTGGTGATCTCGCCAGCCAGGACAACCAGACCCGTGTTGGTCAGGGTTTCAGCGGCAACGCGCGAACGTGGGTCCTGCTTGAAGATGGCATCTAGGATGGCATCGGAAATCTGGTCGGCTACCTTGTCAGGATGGCCTTCGGAGACGGATTCGGAAGTAAAGAGAAAATCGTTCGCCATTGCGTACACTCCATGAAGTTTGTCGGCGCGTTGCCGGCTGGAATGCCTCGGCGAACGCTTTAGCAGTTTGGTTTAATGTCGCCCTGCAAGTAGTTCAGTAACTCAGCGACAGCCGCGATTATATCGTTTACACATTTCCCTCTCCCTTCCCCAGCCTTCTTGATGCTTTATCTGTTCCGCTTCCTGTCCCATTGGCCGCTACGCGTCTTGCATGCGGTGGGCGCGGGTCTGGGTTGGCTTGTGTGGGCTGCGAGCCCCACCTACCGCGCGCAATTTCGCGCCAATGTGGCGCAGGCCGGTTTTCCGTTTGAGACCGCGCGCCCAGCAATCGGCGAGGCGGGCCGCTTCGTCGGCGAGCTGCCCAAGCTGTGGATGCGGCCACCTGATGAATCCTGTCTGGGCAACGTGCAGATTGAAGGCCGTGACATCGCCAGTCAGGCGTTTAACCTTGGTAAAGGCGTGATTTTTTTTGGACCCCACTGCGGCAGTTTTGAGCTGGGTCCGCAGGCGCTGGCCGAGTTGTACGGGCCGATCACCGCGATTTACCGCCCCGCACGCAAGCCCTGGCTCGCGCGTCTGGAGCTTTTGGCGCGCAGCCGCCCCGGCTTCACCGTGGTGCCCGCCAGTTTGAGCAGCATCCGCCTGATGCTCAAGGCCTTGAAAAACAACCAGGCCGTTGCATTGTTGACCGATCAGGTGCCGCCTGAGGGGCAGGGTGTCTGGGCCCCGTTTTTTGGCAAACCGGCCTACACCATGACTCTGGCAGCCCGCCTGGCGCTGCAAAGCGGCGCGACGCTCTTGCCCGTGAGTTGCGAGCGCCTGCCGCGCGGCCGGGGTTATTTCCTGAAGATCTGGCCAGCGGTGGAGGGCGTGCAGCCGTCGGGTCAGGCAGATCTGCTCGACGCCGTGACCCGAATCAACCGCGCGATTGAAGCGATTGTGCTGAGCCAGCCCGGCCAGTATCTGTGGGGATATGCCCGCTACAAAACACCCCGCGAGGACGCACGTTGAGAACACTTCGCCAATTGACCAGCCGCTTGACGACCCGCGCTGGTATTGCTTTCATGCAGGCGCTGGCTGTTGTCCCGCTGTCCTGGACGCGCTTGCTGGGCAAGTTACTTGGCTGGGCACTGTATCTCCTAGTGGGTGCGCGCAGGCGAGTCGTTCAAACCAATTTGCGTTTGTGTTTTCCCGAGTGGCCCGAGGCTGAGCGGCGTCGCTTGACGCGTCAGACCTTCGTTTATTTCGCACAGGCCTGGCTGGACCGGGCCTGGTTGTGGCATGCGCCCAGGGCCTGGGTTCAGGAGCGCGTGCGGCTGACGGGGGCAGTTGGCGAGCTTGACGGAAACGAAGCCACGGTGATTTTTCTGCCGCACTTTGTGGGTCTGGACGCGGCGTGGGCTGGCGTGGCGCTGCACAAACCCCGGGCTTCAACCACGATTTACACAGACCAGTCCAACAAGCTGGTGGACCGCTGGATTTTGCGTGGCCGTATGCGCTTTGGAAATCTGCGCCTGTTCGGGCGGTCCCACGGCGTCAAACCCATCGTCACGGCCTTGCGGGAAGGACAACCGCTGTACCTGCTGCCTGACATGGACTTTGGCCCCGAGGACTCGGTGTTTGTGCCGTTTTACCGGCTGCCTACCGCCACCGTGCCGTCGCTCGCGCGTTTTGCCCGGCTGGGCCGCGCCAAAATCGTGCCCCTGTTGCCGCGCCTGACAGCATCGGGTTATGAGGTGGAAGTACTTCCTCATTGGGCGAATTTCCCCAGCAATTACCCGCTGGCCGATACCGCGCTGATGAACGAGCGTTTGCAGGAATACATCAGCACCATGCCGGCGCAGTACTACTGGGTGCACAAGCGCTTTAAAACCCGTCCCGAGGGCGAAGATTCGCTCTATTGAGCCCGCCTTCAAGCCTTTTTGGCCCCTTGCCCTTTAACGACGGCAATAGTTTGCTATTTAAAATATAGCAATCAGGATGTGGCCAGAAAGCGCTGGATATACCCGGCCACCTGCTCCGGGAGCTCATGCACGATCCAGTGCGAGGCGCCTTTGACCCGCTCGAGCTGCATGTTGGGCACATAGTCCGCCAGTCCATCGAGCAGCGCGGGCGGCAGCGCAGTGTCGTCCATCGCCCAGACCACCAGGGTAGGCAGCAAGACCGTCAACATCTCGCGCGGAAGGGTGACGGCCGCAGCGGCCGGGTCTTCAGGGCGGGGCGGGCGCAAGGGCGAAGCGCGGTAGAGGTTGCACCCGCCGGTCAGGCCGGCGGACCAAACCTCGCGGTATTGGGCCTTGACGCTGTCTGTCAGCCACGCGTTGGGGCCGCTTGCCGCCCCCATGTTGGTGAAAAACTCCCACAGACGGCGAAAGTCATCCTCGGCCAGCAGTACTTCGGCATCGGGCCGGATCAGGAAATTCATGTAAGCGCTGCTGGCCTGCTGGGCAGGTGAGTGCTGAAGCTCGCGCAAAAAAGTGCCTGCGTGCGGGGAGTTGATGATGACCAGCTTTTTCATCAACTGCGGCATGGTGGCAGCCAGCGCCCAGGCCACCGCGCCGCCCCAGTCGTGGGCGACTAAACATTCCAGCTGTCCGGGCCTGCAGGTTTGTGCAATCAGCGCCGAGATGTCCTGCACCAGATGCTTGGCCCGGTAGGCAGCGGGATCAGTGGGCGAGCTGGATTTTTCAAACCCGCGAAGGTTGGGCGCGACGCAGAAGTAGCCGCCGTTTTCCGGTTTGGAGAAGTGTTCAAGCAACCCATCCCAGACAAAAGCCGCTTCCGGAAAACCGTGCAAAAACATCAGCACCGGCCGGCCTTCGACACCCGCCATGCGACAGGACAGGGTGATGCCGTGAGGAAGGGGCAGCTGACGGGTTTGAATCATATTCGCTATGTTTTTAATAGCTGTCAGCGCCCGTCAATAAAGGGCGAGAGCCGTAAATTACCGATAAATCCAGCGGGCAAGCCTTCCAGCCCACCCTTGCCGGTTAAAGGCTGTCAGGCACTTCGGCTTCAGGCTTGGGCGGCGCCTTGGCGGGCTTTTCTGCCTTGACCGGCGGATGCGCCCATTGCCACAAGTGCTGGGCCACTTCCTCCACGCCCTGGCGCTTCAATGCAGAAAAGAGTTTGACATCGCCGCCACCCGCCTGCAGTCGCACAATGGACAGCGCCTTGGCCGCTTCGGTTTTGTTGAGCTTGTCAGACTTGGTCAGCAACACCAGAAACTTCAGGCCTTCCTCGACACGCGGGCGGATCACGTCCAGCAAAATTTCGTCCAGCTCGGTCAGGCCGAGGCGCGGGTCGCACAGCAGCACCACGCCTTTGAGGTTGTCACGCGTCTGCAGGTAGTTGCCCATCACCTGTTGCCAGCGATACTTGGCCGCTTTGGGCACGGCCGCGTAGCCGTAACCGGGCAAATCGGCCAGCACGGCGTCGGTCACGCCCTGTTTGCCCAGCGAAAACAGGTTGATGCTTTGGGTGCGGCCGGGTGTTTTGGAGGCAAAAGCCAGGCGGTTGATCTGGGTCAGGGTGTTGATGCAAGTGGATTTGCCCGCGTTGGAACGGCCCACAAAAGCTATCTCGGGAAACTCAATCTCCGGCAAATGCTTGAGTTCGGGCGCCGTGGTCAAAAACTTCGCGGTGTGCAGCCAGCCCATGGCAATTTTGGCCTCGGCAGACTGGGGTGGCGCGGCTGCCAGAGCCGCGGCCATTTTGGCAGCCGCCACTTTGGGCGTAGGCCGGTTGTGGCTTGGCTTGGCTATTTTGATGGGGGTT
>NZ_DASQZG010000008.1:0-138353 GCF_035638815.1 Polaromonas sp. | reverse complement strand
CCTCCGCTCCGCTACGGGCAACCTGTGGTGCTCGGTAAAGCGGGGTCCCGCAGAACTCGCCTTCGGCTCAGACAGCTGCGAGCCCTGCCCCGCTTTGACCGGCGCTCCTCGGCCCGGCCCGACGGGTTTGGGAAGATAAGACAAACACATTAAGACAAACTCGGGGAGGCAAGGACACGCCCTAGCGTGTACTTGCCGGAGCCTACTCCCGATTCCGTCCCGCTCCCCACCCCTTCTGTATGCGCCGAGGAGCGCAGGCTCAGACGGATGAGGGCTGACACTTGTTTGAGCCGCAGGCGAGTTTGTGTCAGACCCCGCCTGAGCCGAGCACCGCAGGTTGCCCGTAGCGCAGCGGAGGGACGCAGACAGCGGGGTCGCCTTTTCTTTGGTGACTTTCTTTTGGCGAAGCAAAAGAAAGTTACTTGCCGCCGGGCAACCCCCGGCTAGCTGGCACACCACCAAAGCACGAAGCAAAGAAGGCTTCGACAAGCTCAGCCCGAACGGAACGCGGGGACAGCAGGAAGCGAACATGGATCCCGGATCGGGCCTGCCCCGGACTTGATCCGGGGTCCGGGATGACGGCCATCAGCTATTGTATTAATAGCAAACTATTCCCAAACAACATGGGTGAACGGCTGATTTCACCCGCAAGCACCCCTCAAACAGCCCTTCGAGCCACCTGAAAAGCCTGCCGCGCCAACTCAGTCACCCGTGCCCAATCCCCACTCGCCAACGCATCCCCGGGCACCAGCCATGAGCCGCCCACGCAGACCACGTTAGGCAGTGCAAGAAACTCTGCCGCGTTGGCCGTTGTGATGCCGCCCGTGGGGCAAAACCGCACGTCTCCAAATGGCCCGCTCCAGGCTTTCAGCATGGCAACGCCGCCCGCCTGCACGGCAGGGAAAAATTTCAGTTCGGTGAACCCATCCTCCTGCGCCATCATGATCTCGCTGCTCGTTGCCACGCCGGGTAACAGAGGCACTTGCGCATCACGGCAAGCTGCTCCCACGGCGTGCGTGTAGCCAGGGCTCACGATAAAGCGCGCACCGGCCATGGCGCAGGCCTGCACGTCGGCCGCACTGCGCGCTGTGCCGGCGCCGGCCACAGCCTCGGGTACTTCGCGCGCAATGGCTTCGATGCACGCCAGGGCCTGCGGGGTACGCAAGGTCACTTCCAGCATGCGTATGCCGCCTGCGACCAAGGCGCGCGCCAGTGGCACCGCGTGTGCAACATCGCTCAGCACAATCACCGGGATCACGGGCGAATCCCGCATGACCTGCAAGGCGCTCAGCGGTTTTTTGATATCAATACTCAGGTCCACGACAAAGCTCCTTCTTCAGCGGTCAACGCGCGGTTGCGCATGCCCGCAAATAATTCACGGCCCATGCCCAGCCCATTGCTGATGCCCAGCGCCTCCGGCATGGTGGCGAGCTGGCGTGCAGCCCACTCGTCATCTGCCACCTTGACCTGCAACACACCATTAATGGAGTCGAGCAGGATCACATCACCGTCACGCACCTTGGCCAGTGGGCCACCCGCAGCGGCCTCTGGTGACACATGGATGGCGGCGGGGACTTTTCCAGACGCGCCGCTCATGCGTCCGTCTGTCACCAGCGCCACCTTGAACCCTTTGCCCTGCAACACGGCAAGCGGAGGCGTGAGTTTGTGCAGCTCCGGCATGCCATTGGCTTGCGGCCCCTGCCAGCGCACCACGCAAATCACATCGCGATTCAGTTCGTCAGCCTGAAAGGCCGCGTGCAGACCTTCTTGCGAATCAAACACGCGAGCAGGCGCCTCGATGACGTGGCGGTCATCGGGCACAGCCGACACCTTGATCACGCTGCGGCCCAAATTACCTTGCAGCAGCTTGAGGCCGCCACTTGGGCTGAAGGGCTGGCTGGCAGGTCGCACAACGGTGTCATCTTTGGAGGCACCCATTTCATGCCAGGCCAGCTTGCCGTCCACCATGGCCGGCTCGCGGGTGTACTCGCGGATACCGCCCTCGCGGACCGTCAGCACGTCCTCGTGCATGAAGCCGCCATCGAGCAGCTCACGGATCACAAACCCGGTTCCGCCTGCGGCCTGAAACTCGTTCACGTCAGCGCTGCCATTGGGATAGACGTGCGTGAGCAGCGGCACCACATCTGACAAGGCAGAAAAGTCATTCCAGTCAATCAGGATGCCAGCAGAACGTGCCACCGCCACCCAATGAATCAGGTGGTTGGTAGACCCCCCGGTGGCCAGCAAGGCGACCATTGCATTGACGATGGCCTTTTCATCCACCACCTTGCCGATAGGTGCAAAGCGCTTGCGCTTGACAATGCCAAGCACCGTGCGCGCAGCCTCTCGCGTCAGCTCATCGCGCAAATCATTACCCGGTTGCACAAAGGCGGTACCGGGAACGTGCAGCCCCATGGCTTCGAGCAGCATCTGGTTGCTGTTGGCAGTACCGTAAAACGTGCAGGTGCCGGGGCTGTGATATGACTTAAGTTCAGCGTCCAGCAACTCACCCCGCCCCACCAGGCCCTGCGCGGCCTGTTCACGGACCCGGGCTTTTTCCTTGTTGGGCAAACCCGAGGCCATGGGCCCGGCAGGCACGAAGACGGTGGGCAGATGGCCAAAATGCAGCGCGCCTATCAACAGGCCGGGCACGATCTTGTCGCACACACCCAGCATCAGCGCGGCGTCAAACATGTCATGGCTCAGCGACACGGCGGTGGCCATGGCAATCACGTCGCGGCTAAAAAGGCTGAGCTCCATGCCTGTTGTGCCCTGCGTCACGCCGTCGCACATGGCGGGCACGCCACCGGCCACCTGGGCAGTTGCGCCGTGCAGACGCGCCTCCCACTTGATGAGGTCTGGATACGATTGCATGGGGGTGTGAGCCGACAACATGTCGTTGTAGGCGGTAACGATGCCGATGTTGGGCGCGCGCTCGGTCACAACCTTGAAGCGATCGTCCTTGGGCATGCCGGCCACCGCATGCGCGATGTTGCCGCAGCCCATGCGGTCCACACTGACGGCTCGTGTGGCGGCGCCGTCAAGACGCAGAAGATAGGCTTCGCGCGTGGCGCGACTGCGTTCGCGGATCTGGCTGGTGATCGCAGCAACGGTGGAATGAAGTGTCATAGGCTCGCTGTCTGATATATGAATTGGTAACTTTGTTACCTCACCTATCGTACTTGGTTACCCAGTGTTTTGGAAGCGTTCAGGTACAAAGCGGTTACCAAATAACGGCCTTTAAGACACCCCTTGCAGGGCGGACTCAGCGACTACTTGAGGGAAATCTCAACCCTGCGCGCCTCTTCGTCGTTACCCGTGCCCGCTGTGACGGCGGCATTTTCAAGGGTGATCTGACTACCGGGGACGCCTGCCTCGATCAACGCATCGCGCACGGCAAGAGCCCGCCTTTTGGCCATTCCGGCATTGATGGCAGCGTTACCTTTGGAATCATGAAAACCGGAGATCAGCACTTTTTTACCGCTTCTGGCGCCAATCACCACGTCGCCCAGCGCACCGCCAGCCCCAGGCGCCAGCTCAGTTTTTCCGGAAGCGAAGTAGAGCTTCACCACCCCGTACTCGACGGTGATGCTCGCCGCGTCAGACACGGCCTGCGCGTCCGGGCTTGAAACTGCAGGCGCTGGCGGGGCAACAACAACGGCCGGCAAAACTACGGCAGACGCCGGGACAGGAAGCTCAGTTATCGCATCGCCTGGGCGGGCCAGCGCCACGCCAATCACCAATGAAACCACCGTAGCGGCAATGGCAAATACAAGACCCAGCACAAGGCCGAGTTGGTCATCTTCCGAGGGGGACATTCAATCAAACTCCGTGAACCAGCCAACCCTGCACGCTGCAGGAAAGGGACGGCCATTGTAAAGTGCGGGTGTGTATCAAGCCCTGCCTCCAGACGTCCCGCCTGTGCGTGATCCAGCCCCCATGCTGGAGCGCTTTTTGCACCAGTGGGGCGGCAAAGACGACCTCTGGATTTTTGGGTATGCCTCATTGATCTGGCGGCCCGATTTTGACTATGCGGAAATGCGCCGCGCCAAAGTTCACGGCTGGCACCGCGCGCTCAAGATGTGGAGCCGCGTCAACCGCGGCACGCCCGAGTGCCCAGGCCTCGTGTTTGCCCTGCTGTCGGGCGGCAGTTGCCACGGGGTGGTGTACCGGGTGCACAAGCATGATGTCGCGGATGTCGTTGCCCGCCTGTGGCTGCGAGAGATGATCACCGGCGTTTATGACCCGCGCTTGTTACGGTGCACCACACCCAAGGGACAAGTGCAGGCACTGGCTTTTACCCTGTCGCGCCGGAGCCCGAACTACACAGGTCAGCTCAGCGAAGCGCGCTATCAGCAAATATTCAGCGAATCCTGCGGACGCTACGGCAGCACGCACGACTACGCGCGGCAAACGCTGGACAGCCTGCAAAGCCACGGCATATCGGATGCAGCATTGGCGCGGCTGCTTGAACTGTCTCAACCCCGATCTGCCAGCATCCGTTCCAAGCCTGATATTCACAAATAGATTCCTCTTCATTCCTGAAACCGGGAGACACCCATGCGACCCATCCTCACATCACTTGCACTCACCGCCCTGCTCGGAGCCTGCGCCAGTCCGCTCCCCGGCCCTCGCGCCCACGCGCGACTGCTGGCCACCACAGGCAGCCTGGCAACAGGCATCGTCAGCTTTACGCAAATGGAGGGCCACGTGAGGGTCAGTGGTGAAGTGCGGGGCCTCAAGCCCAACGCGGAGCACGGCTTTCATGTGCACGAAAAAGGCGATTGCTCCAGCGGTGACGGCATGAGCACTGGCGGGCATTTCAACCCGACCGGGGTGGTACATGGGAACCATGGCGCGGGCGCGCACCACGCCGGCGACATGCCCAGCCTGAAGGCCAACGCGGCCGGCATCGCAAGCTTCAACTTTGAATCGACCAGCATCACTGTTGGCAGCGGAGCGTCCGACATTGTGGGCAAAGGTCTGATTGTTCACCGTGACCCGGACGACTACACAACCCAGCCCACTGGCAACGCGGGCCCGCGTGTCGCGTGTGCCGTGATCATCCGGAGTTGAGTTACCGCCGCCGGGCTGCCAGCAGTTGCTCGGCGCGCGTCAAATCTTCCAGGGTGTCGATGTCGGTCACGATGCCGACATCGTTCAGCGCCAGATAAGCTACTGAATTGATAGCAGACATTTCCCGTACCAAATGGGCCGCTCCCTGATTTCCCCTTAAATCGCTGAGAGCACCCCTGCACGACGAGGAAAACCGCACGGGATGGCCCTTTTGACCACCATACATGGGCACGAGCACTGCCGACTCCGGCGCCTGCGCGACCTGAAGCAGCGTCTCGCTGCGGATCAACGGCAAGTCCCCCGGCAAAATCATCCAGCCCGATGCGTCAGCGGTAGCGCATACGCCCGCAGCAATCGAGTCGCCCATGCCGGGGCGCGAGGCATCGGCCTCCACCACATGAAAAGAAAGCCCGCTGCCCTGCACGGCGGCCAGTACGTGGTCCAGTACGGGCTTTCCCGCAAGCAGGGCCGCCAACTTGTGGGTATCACCGCCAGACGCCACGAATCGCTCACCGCGTCCCGCGGCCAGAACGATGACCACCGGGAGCAGGGATGTTGGCAACGAGTGAGGCATCTTCATGTAGGTCTATCTATACTTCCAGTATGTCAGAGCCCACACAACACATCGCCGATCTGCGCAAGAGCTACGAGCGGGCCGAGCTCAGCGAAGACGCGTCACAGGCCGATCCGTTGAAGCAATTTGAGCAGTGGTTATCCGAGGCCATTAGCGCCAAAGTGCCAGAACCCAACGCCATGACTCTGGCCACGGTGAACAACCAGCACCGTCCCTCTACCCGGGTGCAATTGATCAAGGGTTTTGACGAACGCGGCATTGTCTGGTTTACCAACTACGACAGCCGCAAGGGCCAGGAACTCGCTGGCAACCCTTTCGCTGCGCTGCAGTTTCACTGGGTCGAGCTGGAGCGTGTGGTGCGCATTGAAGGCGTGGTGGAAAAAATATCAGGCGAAGAAAGCGATGCCTACTTTCACAGCCGCCCGCTGGACTCACGCATAGGTGCGTGGGCCAGCCCGCAAAGCCAGGTGATCCCGAGCCGGACCGTACTGGTCACCAACGCTGCCAAGTACGGCGCGAAGTTTTTACTGCAGCCGCCGCGGCCGCCGCACTGGGGCGGCTACAGGCTCAAGCCGGACACATGGGAATTCTGGCAAGGCCGGAAAAGCCGCTTGCACGACAGGCTGCGCTACACACAGCGGGGCGATACAGGGTGGCTGCGCGAGCGGCTGGCACCGTAAACGCCCTGACAGTCATCCCGGGCTCGACCCGGGATCCATGCAGCACGAACCACCGACGTGGGTACGCCGCATGACAAAACGCTAAAGGCGTTCTATCACCTGCCCCGCCACCGCACTGAGCTGCGCCGGCTTCACCAGCGCGGGCGCAATCTCCGCCAGCGGAACCAACACAAAAGCACGTTGCAGCATTCGCGGATGCGGGACCGTCAGGCGCGGTGAAGCAACGTGGGCATCGCCGTACAAAAGAATGTCCAGATCCAGCGTGCGTGGCGCATGGGGGTAGGGCCGCTCGCGGCCTGCGGCGTTTTCCAGTTGCTGCAGTTGCTCCAGCAACGCAGGTGCGGTGAGGCTTGTTTCGATCGCCACTACGGCATTGATGTAATCGGGTGCGGCTGGATCAGGTTCATTGCCGCTTGCACCAGAAAGGGCTGCCGTCAGATAGAGGCTGGAGCGTCGGGTGACATGGGTCCCTGACAGCCCGTCCAGCGCATCCATGGCTTGCAAGACTGTGGCTTTGGCGTCGCCCAGATTGGCACCAATGGCCACATACGCGGTGACCGGGTTTCTTGGCTCGCTCCGGACGCGCTCACCCATCTCCGCAAGACTAAAAGTCTGAAGTGTTTTGAGGCGGCAGGTCCATAGGTGCTGCACCGCCGCCGTCACGATTTGCCGGCTTGCGGCGACGACGGCGTTTTTTGGCGGGGCCTGGCGCGCCAAAACTCTCACCCGTTTCTGCCGGCGTGTGCTCGCCACCCGAATCCTGCCGGGGTTCAACTGCGTCGGCGCGCCGGACACGGGTCCGCGGTGCTTGCGGCTTTTGCGACTGCTCCAGGCGCACCTGTTCAATCATCTCGTGACGCTCGTCGTCATAAGCGGTGCTGAACTTTTCCCACCATTCAGACAACTCAGGTTCGATCTCGCCGGTCTGCGCGCGCAGGCGCAGGAAGTCAAACCCGGCGCGAAAGCGTGGCTGGTCCAGCAACGAATAGGGCGAGCTACCAGTGCGCTTTTCAAAACGCGGCTGCATGGTCCAGATCTCCCGCATGTCGGTGCCCAGCTTGCCGCGGCCAGATACATCACCAATTTTGGCGTTGAAGGCGTCGTCAATCGCGTCCTGCAGCGCCGGCATGACATGCTCGCCGCGCGCACGCCGCTGCTCCCAACCGGTGCGAACATCGACCCAAAGAACACAGGACAACAGAAAGCTGGGCGCGACCGGCTTGCCTTCTCCTACACGGCGATCGGTGTCCAGCAAAGCCAGTTGCAAAAAGGGTTCTTCCGCTGTCTCGACCACCACATCAAGCAGCGGATAGATGCCGGTGTTCAGGCCCAATTGCTTCAACTGGGCAATGCTGGCAATCGCATGTCCGGTCTGCAGCAGCTTGAGCATTTCGTCAAACAAGCGCGACTGCGGCACATCTGCCAGCAGCTTGGTCATTTCGCGCAGCGGCGCAGATGTTTTGCTCTCAAACTTGAAGCCCAGCGCGCTGAGCTTGGCTGCAAATCGCACCGCGCGAATGATGCGCACCGGGTCTTCGCGGTAACGCGTAGCCGGGTCGCCAATCATGCGGATGATTTTCTTCTTCGCATCGCGAATGCCGTTGTGATAGTCAACCACGATCTGCGTTTGCGGGTCGTAATACATGGCGTTGATGGTGAAGTCGCGGCGCGCGGCGTCTTCTTCCATCGGACCCCAGACGTTGTCGCGCAGCACACGCCCGGACGCATCCACCGCGTGTTTCATGCCCGCCAGCTCACTCTTGCTGGTGCGTTCATTGCCGCCTACCTGCTCAGCCAGGCTGCTGTCCAGGTGTGCGCGGAAGGTGGAGACCTCGATGACCTCATGCTCACGGCCGCGGCCGTAAACCACATGAACAATGCGAAAACGCCGGCCAATAATGAAAGCCCGCCGAAACAGGCTTTTCACCTGTTCAGGCGTTGCGTCGGTAGCCACGTCAAAGTCTTTGGGCCGCAGACCTACCAGCAGATCGCGCACGGCGCCGCCCACCACATAGGCTTCAAAACCGGCGTGCTTCAGGGTGCGCACCACGTCCATGGCGCGTTCGTCCACCAGACTCGGGTCGATGGCATGCTCTCTGGGCCCGACTTCAACGCGCTCGCCGAATGATGGTTTTTTGACGCGCTTGGCGCCACTGGCTGAGCTGCCGGAGTTGCCAAACAGCTTGTCGATGAATTTTTTGATCATGGAATCAGGAGATTTTCTCAAGAACACTGCCCGCCGGGTGAGGCCGCAGCTGCCCACAGTTAGAACAGGTCAAGTATGCGCCATCCGCGCTCGGTGGCGAGTGCCCGCAGGCGCTCGTCGGGGTTGGTTGCCACTGGGTGATTGACCTTCTCAAGCAAGGCCAGATCATTCATGGAGTCGGTGTAAAACGTGGTTTCCACCTGCCCCAGACTCAGGCCGCGGCTTGCCAGCCACTGCTCGACACGCGTCACCTTGCCCTCACGAAAGGACGGGGTTCCGCAGATCTCGCCGGTGACATTGCCGCTGGCATCTCGCTCCAGATCCACGGCAATCAGCTCCTTGACACCGAACGCTGTGGCAATGGGACGGGTGACGAACTCGTTGGTCGCCGTGACGATGACCACCTGATCACCAGCCAACTGGTGTTTGTCCACGAGTTGCTGCGCCACGGGTTGCATGCGTTTCTGGAAGACTTCCCTCATGAAACGGTCGTGCGCAGCTATTGATTTTGTAGCACCCTGCTCGCGGATCGCTTGGGTGGCAAAACGTACGTAGTCATGAATATCCAGCGTACCAGCCCGGTAATGGGCAAAAAATTCATCGTTGCGGCGTTTGAATTCGGTGCCGTCGCACCAGCCAAGGGCGATGGTGAATTCGCCCCATTCGTAATCCGAGTCAAACGGAATCAGGGTGTGGTCCAGGTCAAACAAGGCTAACTTCACGAATTCTCCAACATCGATTTGATCAGCGGAATGGTGATGGCGCGCTGGGTTTGCAATGCATAAGCATCAAGCTGATCCAGCAGTTGCATCAGGTTGCCAAGGTCCCGCGAGAAGCGGCTCAAGATGAAATCCATGGCTTCGTCGCTGAGAAACACGCCGCGCGCGTCAGCTTCCTGGCGCAGCACGGCGCGGCGCTCCGTGTCCGTGAGGGCCTGCAAGGCAAACACATGGCCCCAGCCCAGGCGCGTGCGCAGGTCTTCCCGCAAAGGCAGATCGGCCGGCGGGGCATTGCCGGCGGCAAGCACGCAGCGCGGATGGCCGTCGGCGGCGTTAAGCGCATTGACAAACCAGTTGAAGGCAGCTTGCTGCTGCACCGCTGTGTACAAGTGACAGTCGTCCAGAATCACCGCCGCCCAGCTTTCATTGAACTCTCCGGGCTCCAGCACGGAGGCATCAAGCCAGCCCACAGCCGCGCCCTGCTCTCTGAGGGTCTCGCTCACCGCCTTGAGCAAATGAGTCTTGCCGCTGCCCGGCTCCCCCCACAAATAGGTGGGCACTGGCGATCGCAAGCTGTTGCCGGCCCATAGCTCAAGATGCCTCAGGGCCGCTTCATTGGGGCCGGCAAAAAAATTGGCAAACGACGGCGGCGAAGCCAACCCGATGTCCAGTGCGATCTGCTTCATGCGCGGTTGCCGTGTTGGATGATCAGTTCTGGTAAAGCTTGCTGGACATGTAGGTCGCCTTCAGGCGGCGGATACCCACCAGCAACACGGCACTTGCGGGCAAGGCGATCAGCACGCCCAAAAATCCGAAGATTTGGCCGAAAGCCAGCAAGGCAAAAATGACAGCAAGCGGGTGCAGGCCAATGCGCTCACCCACCAACCGCGGCGTCAGGTAAAAACTCTCCACCAGCTGACCGGCCCCGTAGACGCCAAATACGACAAACACGCCATACAGGCCACCAAACTGCAGGATGCCGGCCAGCAGAGCCAGCAACATCCCCAACCCAAAACCCAGATAAGGAATAAAAAAGGCGAGTCCCGTAAAAATTCCGACCGGAACAGCCAGATCAAATCCAAACACCGCCAGCGCGACGCTGAAGTACACCGCCAGCACACCCATCACCAGCAACTGCCCGCGCAGGTACTGCCCCAACACCATATCGGCTTCTTCGGTGAAGCTGTCGACCGAAGCCCGCATTTTGGGAGGCACCAGTTCCATCACCAGCCCAACAATGCGGTCCCAGTCCTTGAGCAGGAAAAACAGCGCCACGGGAATCAGCACCACGTTGCCGACGATGGCCAGGGCGACGCTGCCACCCAGCTTAAGGGACGACAGCACAGAACCAAACGCCTCTTCAAAATTGGCATTAAGGTATTTCAGGGCAAACGCCTTGATACTGGCGACATCCAGCGAGGCCTTGATACCAAACTGGGCAAGCAAGGGGCTCAACCAGCCGTTGAACCGATCGGCCAGCAACGGCACCTGCTCGCGCAGCAGCGGCAACTCCTTGGCGAAAATCGGCACCACCAGCAATAAAATCGACAGCAGCGTCAAAAGAAAGAGTGCCTCCACGATGAGCACCGCAAGCACTCGGGGCATCCTGCCGTGGCCAAGGTCGTCAAGCTTGTCGACAACCGGTGTCAGCGCATAAGCCAGCACCGCGGCAACGATAAAGGGCGTCAGTACCGGGCCCAGCAACCACAGGGCCAGCAGCACAATCGCGGCAATCAGGAACCAGGTGGCGCCGCGTTTTTGGGTGGGGGTAAATTGCATACGGCCTGATGGAGAAGGGTGACGGGGGTGAACCCTTAGAATCTTAGGCTGAATTCTATCGGGCTTGCCTGCCCAGCCCGAACACAGCCCCTACCCTTCGAAGCCCCATGACCACCTCCTCTTCCTCCCCTCTCAGCTACAAAGACGCCGGTGTCGACATTGACGCGGGCGACGCTCTGGTCGAGCGCATCAAGCCGCTGGCCAAAAAAACCATGCGGGAGGGCGTACTGGCCGGCATAGGCGGCTTTGGCGCGCTGTTTGAAGTACCCAAACGCTACAAAGAGCCCGTGCTTGTCAGCGGGACCGACGGCGTAGGCACCAAACTGCGTCTGGCCTTTGAATGGCAGATGCACGACACCGTGGGCATAGACCTGGTGGCCATGAGCGTCAACGACGTGCTGGTTCAAGGCGCAGAGCCACTGTTTTTTCTGGACTACTTTGCGTGCGGCAAGCTCGATGTGGACACTGCTGCGGCCGTCGTCGGCGGCATTGCCAAAGGCTGTGAATTGAGCGGCTGCGCCCTGATAGGCGGGGAAACCGCAGAAATGCCGGGCATGTATCCCGAGGGTGAATACGACTTGGCCGGCTTTGCTGTCGGTGCGGTGGAAAAGTCGAAAATCCTCACCGGCAAGGACGTGAAACCGGGCGACGTGGTGCTGGGTCTGGCCAGCAGTGGCGTGCATTCCAATGGCTTCAGCCTGGTACGCAGATGTATTGAGCGTGCGGCGGAAAACCTGCCCGTCACGCTGGACGGCAAACCGTTCAAGGAAGCGGTGATGGAGCCGACCCGTCTCTACGTCAAAAATGTGCTGGCCGCGCTGGCCGCGCACCCGATCAAGGCCCTGGCCCACATCACCGGCGGCGGTCTGCTTGAGAACATTCCCCGCGTGCTTCCCGATGGCACGGCCGCCCACCTCAAAAAGGGGAGCTGGCCGCGAACCGAGCTGTTTGCCTGGCTGCAGAAGACGGCGGGTATTGATGACTTTGAGATGAACCGGACGTTTAACAACGGCATCGGCATGGTCGTGGTGGTGGATGCTGCCAGCGCCGCTGCCACGGCCAAAACGCTTCGCGATGCCGGCGAGAAGGTCTACGAGATCGGTGTGATTGCTCCTCGTGGCGAAGGTGCAGCTGTCGTCGTGGCCTGACCTCGCGCCCCTGACTTGAACTGATCGCCATTCGCTTTTCAGCGGGGTGGGGTCGGCAGGGAAGAATGTGCCGATACCGCCTTTTGCTTTGACCGACTGACCATATGAGGCCAGCCCCGGCGGCGAATTCGCCCTTTTGCTACAAAAACACTAGCAGCTTGCGCCCACGTCCTTGGGCACGGTAGACTTTTCATCAAAGTTGTATCAAACTGTTCGTTTTCCCAGCAATCGGAGCATTCATGCCGGTCATCGCAGTCGTCAACCGCAAGGGAGGCAGCGGCAAAAGCACGCTGGCCGCCCACATCGCGGCCTGGTGCGCGCGCAACGGCAGTTCCGTCATGCTGGGCGATGTCGATCGCCAGCAGTCAGCGCGGGCATGGCTGAAGCGGCGCGAACCGTCACTCCCGGCCATCGCTCCCTGGGCAGTGGACCAGAAAAACATGCTCCGCGTCCCCACCGGTATCACCCATGTGGTTCTGGATACGCCGGGCGGCATGCATGGCTTTGAACTGGCCCGGGTGGTCATGTTTGCTGACTGCATCGTAATGCCCGTGTGTAATTCGATGTTTGACCGTGAGTCGGCCGAGGCCTGCCACGCCGAGCTGATGACCATGCCCCGCGTTGCAAGTGGCCGCTGCCGGCTTGCCGTGGTGGGCATGCGCATTGATGGCCGGACCAACGCGGCGCAAACGCTCGATGAATGGTCCGAGAAACTTGGCGTGCCGTTTTTGGGTGCGCTGCGCGAAACCCAGCTCTATGTGCGCAGTCTGGAGCGGGGGCTCACTATTTTTGACCTGCAACCCCAACTCGCCCAAGCCGATCTCGCGCAGTGGGCACCCATCCTGCAGTGGCTCAAGCCTCAGCTTTATCCGCCGCAGGCGGCAAACGACAGCGCCAACCTCACCAAGCCTGCAGCGCGAACCCTGCCGCCTAAAGCGGCCGTCCCGATGCACAACACCGCCGGCGAGGTGGTGTCCAGGCAACGCGGCTCTTTATCCAACAGCCTGATGCCAGCGCAAGAGTCCATGGTTCAGGGCGGGCGACTGTCCACCCTCATAGCAGGCAGGGCTGCTACTGCACCGCTGCAAGCCACGATCCAGCCAACGCTGGTACGCCCAACCCGTGCAACAGACAACGGCACTATTCCGCAGTTTTTGAAGCGCAGTGGCTGACTAGTCCCAGGGTCACCACTTCGCGTAGTTCGCCGCGTCTGTGAGGACCCCAATGCCTGCGGGCTCCGCCATGGCCAAGACGATCTTGAAGCCCGCTCAGCTGTTCTGCCGTCGCAACTGAGCCAGCCGGTCGGCGACGGCGTCAAGGTCCAGCGCGTCATCCGCTCTTGCCAGGTAGGTTTCAAGGTCTTCAACGGCACGCCCTGCCTCCCCCAGTTCGGCCAGCGCAAGCCCGCGGTCGCGGTATTCCGGCCAGGCGTCCGGGTTAAGGACAATCAGGCGGTCCAGCACGGCCACAAGCCGGGGCCAATCCTGCTGGGTTTTGTGAATCTCCTTGAGGTTGCGCAGCATGCGCGCAATGATGTCCCGCGAGGGCACTGCGTGCAGGTACAGACCAATGGGCACCTCGAATTCATCAACCAGTCCGCTGCGGTGACGCAGGGGCTCAAGCCGCTCTGCCAGCTCCTCCCTGCTCAGCGACTGGCCAGTGAAGGGATCCAGCACCACCTGGCCTTTGGGTAGATTGACCTTGACCATGAAGTGCCCCGGAAAGGCGATGCCGCGCGCATTCAGCCCCATACCGCCCGCCAGCTCCAGCCACAACACCGCCAGCGTGATCGGTATGCCGCGCCGGGTTTTCAGCACCGCATTCAGGTAGCTGTTGTCGGGGTCGTAGTAGTCATTGATGTTTCCGCCAAAGTTCAGGTCGCGGAAGAAGAACTGGTTGAGTACCCGCAAGCGCTGCAGCGCAGAAGCATCGGCCGGCAGGCGTCGCTTGACGCGGGCCAGCAACTGATCAACATCGCCGAGCACCTGCTGCACATCCAGGTCAGGGTACTCGTCCTGGGCCACGCTGATGGCGGCCTCCAGCAACGGAAAGTGCTCGTCACTCTGTACCAGGCTGGCAAAGTACTGAAGGGGCGATGGAATCTCCAAATTCAGTGACATGCCGCTACTTTCTCACAATCCGGCCGCGGATGCACGGGGTCTTTGTTCCAAAAAATCACCGGCGAATCAGAGCGCGGATTTTCAGCCCGCTCGCCCAAAGCGCTCCGAAATAAATAGCAGCACTACCGCACAGAACAAGGGCAAGCAGCCCAATTCGCTTCCATGCCTCGGCGCGCATGCCGGTCCAGCTGACCACTTGGGCCGTCCACATTAAAAAGACCGCCAGCAGTGCGCTTGCCCCTACGACCTGCAGCGCAAAGACAACCCAGCCTGGAGCGGGCTTGTAGCTGCCGCGCTTGATCAAACCCACCAGCAGCCATAACGCATTAATGAGCGCGCCTATGCCAATGGCCAGCGCCAGCCCCGCATGCTGCAACACGGGCACCAGCACGAAATTGAGCAGTTGCGTGATGATCAGCACCACGACGGCAATCTTCACTGGCGTCCGGATGTCCTGGCTGGCGTAAAAACCCGGCGCCAGGACCTTGATCGCCACCAGACCTACCAAACCCGCGCCGTAGCCCATCAGGGCCGTGGTGGTCTGCTGCACATCTCCGTCGGTGAAAGCGCCATAGTGGTACAGAGTCGCGACCAGCGGCTGGGCAAAAGTCAGCAAAGCGACCGCACTGGGCACGGCCAGCAGCACAACGATGCGCAAGCCCCAGTCCAGCATGCCCGAGTATTTTTCCGCGTCGTCCGCGGCCTTTGCCGCCGCCAACTGGGGCATCAGCACCACTCCAATGGCCACCCCCAGCATGGCGGTCGGAAACTCCATCAGGCGGTCGGCATAGGTCAGCCAGCTGACACTGCCCGGTGTGAGGTGCGAGGCTATCTGGGTGTTGATCAGCAGGGATATTTGCGCAACGCTCACGCCCAGCAAGGCGGGAACCATGAGATGTGTAATGCTCCGGGTGCCCGGATCAGCCCAGGCGCTGCGGATGGCGGTCCAGCTTAAGCCGATGCGCGGCAGCAGGCCCATTTTCAGCAAAGCGGGTACTTGCACCGACAACTGCAGCAAACCGCCCAGCATCACGCCGGCACCCATGGCATAAATCGGCTCAATGCCCATGGTCTGGAACCAGGGCGCCCCCAGCCATGCGGCTCCGATCATGCAAACGTTGAGCAACACGGGGGTCGACGCCGGCACAGCAAAACGCTTCCAGGTGTTCAACACGCCGGCTGACAGCGCCACCAGCGACATAAACCCGATGTACGGAAACATCCACCGCGTCATGAACACTGCGGCCTCAAAACCACGCGGCTCCTGCTTCAGCCCGCTGGCCATCATCCAGACCAGTACGGGTGCCGCCGCCACACCGATCACGCAAGTCAACAGCAGCGCCCAGCTCAAAAGCGTGGCCACCCGGTCGATCAGAAGTTTCGTAGCGGCCTCCCCGTCTTTGGCGCGGCTGGCAGCCAAAACAGGCACAAAAGCCTGGCTGAACGCCCCCTCGGCAAACAAGCGACGAAACAGGTTGGGAATGCGAAAAGCAACGTTGAAAGCGTCCGTCATGGCGCTTGCGCCAAAGGTCGAAGCCATCAGAAGCTCCCGAACCAGGCCGGTGATCCGGGACACAAGCGTTAAAAGGGAGACGGTGGACGCGGATTTGAAAAGTGACACGCGGCAAGTTTAAGCCCCACGCTACCTACATCACGCGGCAGTGGAGGAAACAGTCTTTTCAAGCAGGAGCCGCGGAACGGGCTTCGCCCGGCCGCAGGCGGAGCGGCCCCCTCGGGGGGCAGGGAGTACACGCAGTGAACGACCGTGGGGGCTGCTATAATCGTGGGCTTTGCTAGCAACATCCGCAGACTCCTCCCCGGATTAAAGGAACACATATATGGCTACTGCCAAACCCAAGAAAAAGAACCCGCGCCTGGCATCAGGTCGCAAACGCGTCCGCCAGGACACCAAACTCAATGCCGCCAACACGTCGCTGCGCTCCAAGTACCGCACCGCCGTGAAAAACGTCGAAAAAGCTGTTCTCAGCGGCGACAAGGTCAAAGCCACTGAACTCTTCGCCAAGGCGCAGAGCATTGTGGACACGATCGCCGACAAGGGCATCTTCCACAAAAACAAGGCAGCTCGCGACAAGAGCCGCCTGTCCACCAAGGTGAAAGCCTTGGCACTCGCCGCCCCAAAGGCCGCCTAAGCAATTAGGCAAATCGCCCGGACTGATTGTTTTTCAGTCCGCCGTTTTGTAGGGTGCGCTGCCAGCAAAGCAAAAAAGCCGTCGAAAGACGGCTTTTTTGCTTTGCGAGACAAAAAGCGCGCCGATCGGGGCTTCACATGCGCCAATCCGTTGCGGATCAGGCCTTGGGTAAATCCGGCAATAAACAAGCCTCCGCGATCTGCAGATCATTGTCTTTCGCAAAGTTCAGCGCAAAGTCCCATGCGAGAGGCTCGACCTCGCGCAATTCGCTGTTGACCACCACACATTTGATGCCGTTGATCACTGTGGGAACACACCAGGGGGAGTAAGTCAGGTGGCTGCCGGGTTGCGGCCCGCCAGGCCGGAACTGGCTCATCACGCCGCACAGGCGGTCGGCCCAGTCGCTGGGGCGAAAGGTTTTGCCGTCGCGGGTGACGCCTTGGATGAAGACTTCTTTGGCGGAATTGGAGACCATCTGATGGAAGGTTTTTCGCGTGCCAGAGGCGAGGGGTAGGCCTTTGCTGCAGCGCACAAAGATTGTATCTTATATAAGACTTGAGCCCCCAGAACGACACGGACGGGCCACATTCAGCGCATTGCTGTGATGAACAATCGTCACAAACCGGCACCAGCTCTGCGCCTAGAATCAAACGACCCCGCCGACATGCGGCGCCCTGATTACCCACTTTTTTCAGTATTTCCCGGAGTTTTGCCACATGACCGCTGCCCTGCCCCATCACATTGAAGCCGCTTCCCCCAACGTGATGAACACCTACGGCCGCCTGCCAATCGCGCTGTCGCATGGCCAGGGTTGCCGCGTCTGGGACGTCAATGGCAAGGTCTATCTGGACGCGTTGGGCGGTATTGCGGTCAACACCCTGGGCCACAACCACCCCAAGCTGGTGCCTGCGCTGCAGGACCAGATTGGCAAACTCATCCACAGCTCCAACTACTACCACGTACCCCTGCAGGAGGCGCTGGCTTCCAAGCTGGTAGAGCTCTCGGGGCTGGAGAACGTGTTCTTCTGCTCCACCGGCCTCGAGGCCAATGAGGCAGCGTTGAAACTGGCGCGCAAATTCGGACACGACAAGGGCATTGAACGGCCCGAGATCGTGGTGTACGAAAAAGCCTTCCATGGCCGCAGCATTGCCACGCTGAGTGCCACCGGCAACCCTAAAGTGCAGGCCGGCTTTGGCCCACTGGTCGAGGGCTTCATCCGCGTGCCGCTCAACGACATTGACGCCATCAAGACGGCCACGGCCAACAACCCCAACGTTGTGGCCGTGTTTTTTGAAGCCATTCAGGGCGAAGGCGGCGTCAACAGCATGACGGACCAATACATCCGTGATGTGCGCAAGCTGTGCGACGAAAACGACTGGCTGCTGATGATTGACGAGGTGCAATGCGGCATGGGGCGTACTGGCAAATGGTTTGCGCATCAGTGGGCAGGCGTCAAGCCGGACGTGATGCCCCTGGCCAAAGGCCTGGGCTCGGGCGTACCCATTGGCGCTGTGGTGGCTGGCCCCAAGGCCGCGCATATTTTTCAACCTGGCAACCATGGCACCACGTTTGGGGGCAACCCGCTGGCCATGCGGGCGGGCGTGGAAACCATTCGCATCATGGAAGAGGAAGGGCTGCTCGCCAACGCGGTCAAGGTGGGCGACCACATTCGGCAAGCCATTGCGCGCGAGCTGGCTGGTGAGGCAGGTCTGAAAGAAATCCGCGGGCGCGGGCTGATGATCGGCGTCGAGCTGCACAAACCCTGCGGCGAGCTGCTCAAACGCGCCGCTGACAATGGCCTGCTGCTCAGCGTGACTGCAGACACCGTGGTCCGCCTGATACCGTCGCTGACCATGACCATCGCAGAAGCCGACGAAGTGGTCGCCATTTTGTGCCCGCTGATCAAGCAATTGCTAAAAGAAAAAGCCGCCGCATGACCGTCAGTACCCCCAAAGCCATCAGACACTATTTGCAGTTCAGCGACCTGAACGCTGGCGAGTACGCCTATCTGTTTGAACGCGCCGCACTGATCAAGAAAAAGTTCAAGGCTTACGAAAAACATCAGCCTCTGGTAGACCGCACGCTGGCCATGATTTTTGAGAAAGCCTCGACCCGCACCCGCGTGAGTTTTGAGGCGGGCATGTACCAGCTGGGCGGCAGCGTGGTCAACCTGACCACCGGCGACAGCCAGCTGGGACGCGCCGAGCCTATTGAAGACAGTGCCAAGGTCATCAGCCGCATGGTGGACCTGGTGATGATCCGCACCTTTGAGCAGACCAAGATAGACCGCTTTGCCGAGCACTCACGCGTGCCGGTTATCAACGGCCTGACCAACGAGTTTCACCCCTGCCAGATCCTGGCGGACATCTTCACCTACATCGAGCACCGCGGCTCCATCAAGGGCAAGACGGTGGCCTGGGTGGGCGACGGCAACAACATGGCCAACACCTGGCTGCAGGCGAGTGAAATCCTCGGCTTCAAGGTGCACCTGAGCACGCCCACGGGCTACGAGGTCGACCAGTCCGTGGCCGGCATCCGCTCGGCGGAAAGTTACAAGGTCTTCAAAGACCCGATGCAAGCCTGCGCTGGTGCTGATCTGGTGACCACCGATGTCTGGACAAGCATGGGCTACGAGGCCGAAAACGAAGCCCGCAAAAAAGCCTTTACTGACTGGTGCGTGGACACCGACATGATGAAAGCCGCCAAACCGGACGCGCTGTTCATGCACTGCCTGCCTGCGCATCGCGGGGAAGAAGTCGAAGCTGAGGTGATCGACGGGCCTCGGTCTGTGGTTTGGGATGAGGCGGAGAACCGGATGCATGTGCAGAAGGCTTTGATGGAGTTTTTGATGCTTGGCCGGGTGAGCTGACGCACCGCACCATGTGGTGGACGCCGGCACATCGCGACGAGTTGCTGGTTCGTTGGACTGAACTCGGCGCCCGCCTGGGTTGCGCCGGGCACCGCTGGAACCGTGAGGGCAAGCGCCTGTTGCAGAACTGGGCACGCTGGCCGCGCCGTTATCACAACACACCGCACCTGCACGCCTGTCTGCGACACTTCTCGCAGGTTCGTGACGATCTGGCCAGCCCCAACGCGGTTGAGCTGGCACTCTGGTTTCACGATGCCATCTACTGGCCATGGCTTGCGCGCAATGAAGAAAAAAGTGCGTTATGGGCCCTCACCTTCCTGGCAGAAATGGGTTTTGACGAAACTCTGCGCAAAACCGTCAACAGCCACATTCTCGATACCCGACACCACGCCGTGCCAGGCAGCGGGGATGCGCAATGGGTTGTCGATATCGACCTGGCGATTCTGGGCCAGAGCGAAAGCGTGTACCGGCAATTTGAGCGCGACGTGCGCAGCGAATACCGCTGGGTTCGTTGGTCGCGCTACGTCCAAGGGCGCAGCGCAGTGTTGCAGTCTTTCATGGACCGGCCACGCATCTACAACACCCCCTGGTTTTATGAGCGCTACGAGGCCGTTGCAAGAACCAATCTGCAAGCCGCACTGGTCGCGCTTTCACGCAACCAACTGTATTGAGCCGTTCAGCCCCGCCCAACAAAAGGCATCTTCGTAGCCATGATCGTCATGAACTGCACATTGGTAGACAGCGGCAACGCAGCCATGTGCACCACCGCATCGGCCACCTCCTTCGCATCCATCATCGGCTCCACAGCCGTTTCACCATTGGCCTGCGTCACACCCTTGGTCATGCGAACCGACAGCTCGGTCAGCGCGTTGCCGATATCAATTTGTCCGCAGGCAATGTTGTACTTACGGCCGTCCAGCGAAATGGATTTGGTCAGGCCGGTGATGGCGTGTTTGGACGAGGTGTAGGGCGCAGAGTTGGGCCTCGGCGCGTGGGCTGAGATGGATCCGTTGTTGATAATGCGGCCGCCCTGCGGCTCCTGATCTTTCATCAGTTTGATGGCGCCCTGCGCGCACAAAAACGAGCCCGTGAGATTGATGTTGATCACGTTTTGCCATTGCTCAAACGTGAGGTCTTCCATGTTGACGGCGGGCGCATTAACCCCCGCGTTGTTGACCAGCAGGTCCAGGCGGCCAAACACCTCTTTGGTTTTGGCAAACATGGCTGCTACCGACTCGGGCTGGCTCACGTCTGTCGCCACTGCCAACGCGCGCGCACCCGCGCCGGACTCTTTGGCAACGTCGTTAAGTGGCTCAACACGCCGACCCACCAGCACCACCTGGTATTCCTCACGCAACAGCGCCAGCGCCACCGCCCTGCCGATGCCGGTGCCTGCTCCGGTAACCACTGCCACTTTGCCTTTGCCGCTCGAATTCATGGTGATCCTCTGATGTGTTGACGATCTGAAGCACCACATTCGGTGCCTGCCAGCACTGTACATCCCGGCACTGATTACCGCAGGGCCGGGCGCTCCAACCCTATTTCAGCGCTTGTTGGAAATAACCGACACCACGGTGTTTTTGATGGTGATACCTTGGCACCCATGACACAAGACAACCGACGCATCTGGGATATTTCGCCTCCTGTGGACGAAGATGCTGCCGTCTTTCCGGGCGACGCCACTTACTCGCAAAAACTGCATTTCGCGCTGGCCCCTGGCTGCCCGGTCAATGTCAACACCCTGACCTTCTCACCCCACACTGGCGCCCACGCGGACGCACCCATGCATTACGCAAGCGGCGCACCAGCCATAGGTGCGGTGGACCTGTCGCCTTACCTTGGGCCGTGCCGGGTGATTCATTGCATGGACTGCGGGCCACTCGTTGAGCCTCAGCACATTGCACACGCGATGGACGAGCTGCCGCCGCGCGTGCTGTTTCGCACGGCGCGCACCGCCAGCCAGTCCTGGGCATCATTCACGGCGATCGCCCCGGGAACACTTGCGCTGCTAGCTACCAGAAACATAGCGCTTGTCGGTATCGACACGCCCAGCGTGGACCCCGCCACCAGCCAAGACCTGCCCTGTCATCAGCTGCTGCTAAAGCACGATTTACGTTTGCTGGAGAACCTGGTGCTTGATGACATCCCCGCTGGCGACTATGAATTGATCGCCCTTCCCCTCAAATTAACCCGAGCCGATGCCTCGCCCGTTCGCGCCGTACTGCGCGAGCTTGATCGCGCCAACACCATCTTGAGAGAACCATGATCACCCTTGACGGCTGCCGCGCCCTTGATGCCGGCGACACGCTGCGCCCGCTGCGCGACCACTTTGCGCTGCCTGAGGGCGTGATTTACCTGGACGGCAATTCGCTGGGCGTGTCGCCCAAAACAACAGCTGCGCGTGTGGCCGACGTCATCACCCGTGAATGGGGCAAGGACCTCATCCGCTCATGGAACGATGCGGGGTGGTTTCATTTGCCGCAGCGCCTGGGCAACAAAATTGCGCCGCTAATAGGCGCTGGGCCCGACGAGGTGGTGGCAACCGACAGCACGTCCGTCAATCTCTACAAAGTGCTCAGCGCCGCGCTGACCATGGCCGCCGAGGACGCTCCCGGCAGGAAAATCATCATCAGTGAACGCAGCAACTTTCCGACCGACCTGTACATTGCCGACAGTCTATGCAGGGAGCGCGGCTACCAGTTGAAACTGGTGGAGCCGAACGAGATCGTGGCCAGCCTGAACAGCGACGCAGCCGTGCTGATGCTGACGCATGTGAACTACCGCCTAGGGGCCATGCACGACATGGCGGCACTGACAAGAGCCGCGCACGAGGCCGGTTGCCTGGCGGTATGGGACCTAGCACACAGCGCGGGCGCCGTGCCGGTTGATCTCAAAGGCGCTGATGCCGACTTTGCAGTCGGCTGCGGCTATAAGTACTTCAATGGCGGGCCGGGTGCACCCGCCTTTGTCTGGGTCCATCCCAAACACGCCCAGCGTTTTCGCCAACCGCTGTCCGGGTGGTGGGGTCATGCCGCCCCGTTTGAGTTCACGCCCGACTACCGTCCTGCGGCGGGCATCACGCGCTACCTGTGCGGCACCCAACCCATCATGAGCCTGGCCGCGCTGGAATGCGGGCTTGATGTATTTGGCGCCGCTCAATCCTTGGGCGGCATGTCTGCACTCCGCAGCAAGTCGCTCGCGCTGACCGATCTGTTCATCGCCTTGGTGGAAGAACGCTGCACGGGCCACGACCTTGGTTTGGCCACGCCGCGAGAGCATGCACAACGCGGCTCACAGGTATCGCTCTCTCGCACCGAAGGCGCTTACGCCATCGTGCAGGCACTGATTGCACGCGGCGTCATCGGCGACTTCCGTGCCGGCGACGGAGCAGGTCACCCGGACATCCTGCGCTTCGGTTTCACGCCGCTGTACGTGGGGTTTGAGGATGTCTGGCATGCCGTCGAGCAGTTGAAGCAAGTCCTGGAAACGGCTGAATGGAAGCGCCCTGAATTCAGCCAGAAGCACGCGGTGACCTGATCATGACTACTTCCGAGAAAATCGTCACTGACGCAAAAGCCCAGCTCGACTTCAGCCGTGACATGAGTTACGGCGACTACCTGCAGCTCGACGCCATCCTGAGTGCGCAAAAGCCCCTGTCACCCGCGCACGACGAAATGCTGTTTATCGTCCAGCACCAGACCAGCGAGCTCTGGATGAAGCTGATGCTGCATGAGCTGCGTGCGGCAATTGCGAATGTGGCGAGCGACGAACTCGGTGACGCCTTCAAGAAGCTGGCACGCGTGAGCCGCATCATGGAGCAACTAGTGCACGCCTGGGATGTGCTGGCCACCATGACCCCACCCGAGTACAGCGCGATCCGACCATACCTTGCCAACTCCAGCGGCTTTCAAAGCGCGCAGTACCGCTGTATTGAATTTTCCCTGGGCAACAAAAACGCCGCCATGCTCAAGCCGCACGCGCACCGGCCCGACCTGCTGGCCCAGGTGCAGACCGCTTTTGAAGGGCCGTCGCTGTACGACGAAGCCCTGCGCCTGCTTGCGAGGCGAGGCCTGCCCGTGCCCGCCAGCCACACACAGCGCGACTGGACTCAGGGCTATGTGGAAAACGACGCGGTGGAGCAAGCTTGGTTGCAGGTATACCGCGACCCCAAGCAATACTTTGACCTGTACCAGCTCGGCGAAGAACTCACCGACCTCGAAGACGCCTTTCGCCTCTGGCGATTCCGCCACGTGACGACGGTAGAGCGGGTGATCGGGTTCAAGCGCGGTACCGGGGGGACCGGTGGGGTGAGTTATTTGCGAAAGATGCTGGATGTGGTTTTGTTTCCGGAGATTTGGAAGTTGCGGACTGATTTATAGATTAAATCGGCCGTTTGCCCAATATAGACGGGCGTAGTTAGCTATAAATACGATAGCTATCCAATTTGTCATCCCGGGCTTGACCCGGGATCCATGTCCATCTCCTACTGTCCACCGTTCGGGCTGAGCCTGTCGAAGCCGGTGCAAGCTTGCGCGGGTGTAGGTCTTCTTGCAAGCCGAGTCTCGCCCCGGCGGGCGACTCACTTTCTCTTGCTTCGCCAAGAGAAAGTAAGCAAAGAGAAGGCGACCCGATGGTCCGGGTCCCTCCGCTCCGCTACGGGCAACCTGTGGTGCTCGGTAAAGCGGGGTCCCGCAGAACTCGCCTTCGGCTCAGACAGCTGCGAGCCCTGATCCGCTTTGACCTGCGCTCCTCGGCCCAGCCCGACGGGCTTGGGGGGAAAGACAAAGCCAAGACAAATCGGAGAACCAAGGACACGCCATGGCGTGTCCTTGTCGGGGTTGGTTTCTGTCCCTTCTCCCCACCCCTTCTGTATGCGCCGAGGAGCGGAGGTTCAGACGGAACAGGGCTGACACTTGTTTGAGCGCAGCGAGTTTGTGTCAGACCCCGGCTGAACCGAGCACCGCAGGTTGCCCGCAGCATCGCTGCGGGACGCAGACAGCGGGGTCGTCTTTTCTTTGGTGACTTTTTTTTGGCGAAACAAAAGAAAGTTACTTGCCGCCGGGCAACCCCCGGCCAGCAGGCACACCGCCAAAGCACGAAGGGAACACAGGCTTCGACAGGTTCTGCCTGAACGGTGGACAGTAGAAGACGAACATGGATCCCGGATCAAGTCCGGCATGACAGATTTCTCTATCAAGGCCCACCATAAAGCCAGGGCACATCCAGTAAACGCTCCCCCAACAGCTTGAGCGAAGCATCCCTCCCCCACCGCACCACCCCATCCGCATGAAAAATCTCCCCATTGCGGATGGCGCGGGCCTGCACTCTTGCGTTGCGTTCCCACCGGTTCAGCGCATAGCGGTTGAGCATGGTCGGGACGTCGAGCGCCGGGTCCAGCGCCTGCACAAGTACACGGCCCAGCTCTGCAGCGTCTTCTATCGCCATGCCTGCACCTTGGGCAAGATAAGGAAGCATCGGGTGCGCGGCATCGCCTAACAGCGCCACGCGGCCCAGTGCCTGCTGGTGAGCGCCCTGCATTGGGGGCCGGTCGCACAGGGCCCACAAACGCCAGTGGTTAATGGCGTGCACCAGATCCTGCAACGGTGAACAGGTGCCAGCTAACGCCGCACGCAGGCCCGCAGCGTCGGTTCCATGGTCCCAGCCATCCAGTGCGTCGCCGCTTTTACCCTCCACAATGCCGACCACGTTGAGCCAGTCGCCGCCGCGCACCGGGTACTGCACCACATGCAGTTGCGGGCCCAGCCAGGCCGTGACCTGGCTCGAACGCAGTGCCTCTGGCAGGTCAGCCTGCCGCACCAGTGCCCGGTAAGCCAGGTGGGAAGTCGCGCGCGGCTGCCCATCTCCCAGCAACCATTGCCGCACCGGGCTCCATAAACCGTCGGCGCCGACCAGCACGTCACCTTCAATAACAGCGCCGTCTGCGGTTTGCACGGTCACGGCATCTGCGGTTTGCGTGAATTGACTCAGAGTGTGATTCAGTTTGAGCGAGACATCTGCCTGCTGCACCGCGTTGAGCAACAGGCCATGCAAGTCTGCGCGGTGCACGGTTGCATACGCGGCGCCGTAGCGCTGTACCATGGCCTCACCCAAAGGAAGCCGTGCAAGCGATTCACCGGACAGCGCACTGCGCACCTCCAGTTGATGCGGGAAAGCGGCAACATCAGCCAGTGCACCGGCCAACCCCCATCCGTGCAATACCTTGACCACATTGGGGCCCAGCTGGATGCCGGCGCCGACTTCACTGAAGAGCGGCGCCCGTTCGTACAGACGCACAACCCAGCCGGCGCGTGCCACCGCCAGCGCAGCCGCCAACCCACCGATACCTCCACCCGCAATCAGCGCCTGTTTTGTCATGCACCGATTGTGCCCAACCCCGTTCAAGGGGTAACCGCTTCAGGCGAGCAGCGAATCGACGGCGTTCTCCGCGTTTTGTCTGGCGCCAAGGAGGTCGCCCAAAAAGCTGGCCGGTCCCGCCTGCATCAGATGCCTCACATCGATTTCGGCAATGTCGGCACTGAGCGTATGCAAGCACTCACGGGCCACACGGCTCGTGTCCGGGGTGGCCGCTGCAAAGCGCAACGCCGGACGCACAGCAAGGTGCTTGAGCAGCAGGCCGACGTCCCCGGCGAGCGCGCTGGTCGAATCAACACGGTCACCCAGCAACAACAGCAGACACTGAAGGTCGCGCAGCATCAGGCGCACGGCCGGGTGGGCAAGGCTGCGCCGGGATAAGGCGTGAACACGGGTCACGCTATAAGCGCCCGGCAGATCGACATAAACAGCACCAACATCCGCAGACCTGGGGTCTCCCGTGGCAAAGCGCTGATAGGTCACGGGCACGCCGGCCTGCTGTCCAATGGATCTCACCAGATCTACGGCCCCGGTGTTGCCCGAGGTAACCGCCACAACGTTGCGCCGCACCAGGCCAGATTCGCCCAGCGCAGCGGTCAGGCCCGCTGGCGCTACGAGTTGCATCCACAGCTCGTCCGGCGATGCCGACGCCTCCAGGGCCTGACTTTGTTTGAGCCGATACAGCCGGCGGGCCACATCAGTCGGTTTTTCCTGGTTGTGGGTTGTGACGATCTGCAGCAGATCGGTCAGGGTCGCGGGACCCATGCTGCGATGCAGCTCTCTGAGGCGCCCGTGCCGCTGATCTGCCTGGGCAATGCGCAAGGCTTTCTCCACCCCCGCCGCCGGGCCCTCGTGCCACTGAAACAGCCAGCCGGAAGCGTGCAAAAAAGCGCTGCGAATTCCCTGCGTGGCATTGAAAGCGCCCACCCCCTCGCGCAGGGCAAGAAGCTCCTCCATCACCGAGCCGGGCACCAGCGACACGCTGGCGCAAACAACTCTCAGGACGTCATCACCACGGGCAGTCATGCTACAGCCCTCCGGGACAGGCAGGATGTCATGAAACGGCGGGACGGCATAAGTCGAACGGTCATTTGCTGGGGTTTCTGTCGGGGGTACAGGGGTCGAGGCGAAGCCGCTACCGCCGGTTCGCGAGTAACGAATTGTTTATGTTTCAACTAAATTCGTCCAATGCATTGTTATGTAAAAATCAATGCATTGGATGCATCTATAGAGCCAGACATGGACCTGAAGCGCCTTAACCACCTGATCGCACTTGCTGACGAACGCAACTTTGGCCGGGCAGCCACACGGGTGAATCTCAGCCAACCGGCTTTCAGCCGCAGCATCCAGGCCGCCGAAACCGAAATGGGCCTGCAGCTGTTTGACCGGGGGAATGCGGACATCGCCTGCACACCTGCGGGAGCGTTTGTGGTTCAGCGGGCGCGCAAAGTGGTGATGGAAAGCCGCCAGCTGGAACGCGAAGTGGACCTGTATCGCAACCGGATGATGGGTGACCTGGCTTTTGGGGTGGGCGCCTTTCCAGCGGCCACATTTTTGCCCCAGCTCATGATTGACCTGCGTACCCGCTTTCCAGGCGTAAACAGCCGCGTCCACGTCAACAACTGGCGCTATCTGGTTGAGCACCTGAAGAAGGAGGAAATTGATTTCTTCGTATCGGACATTCGCGACGTGCCGCGCGACGCCAACTTCAGCATCACCCCGATTGGCCGGCAGCGCGGCCGCTTCTACGTCCGCGCGGGCCATCCGCTGCTACAACGCCCGGTCGTCCGGATCGCCGATGTATCGCCCTATGGACTGGGCACGGGCAGGCTGCCCGCGCAGGCGGCAGAGGGACTGCTGAAATTGCTGGGACGCTCGGAAGAAGACGGGCTGCCGGTAGCGGTGGAATGCGATGACATCCACCTGCTCAAACGCATCACGCTGGCCACCGACACGGTGATGATCGGCACAGAAATCATCATGCGGCACGAACTGGCCACTGGATTGATGAAACCGCTGGAACTACAGGGATTGCCGCGCATGTACGCGCAGATTGGCGTGGTGGCGCTCAGAGGCCGCAGTTATTCACCCATGGCTGAATACGCGGTCCGCTTCATGACCGAGCTGTCGCAAGAGCAATCGCAAGCGGAGGAGGATGTGGCGGCCGAGGGTGGGGCTGGGGCGGCCGGCCGCCCCTGATACACACCCAGCCTGCGATCGGTCGCTACGCTGCAAGCAACTGCCGCAGCACAAACGGAAGAATGCCGCCGTGCCGGTAGTAATCCACCTCGATAGGTGTGTCGATGCGCAGAATAACCTGAAGCTTTTGCTGCGCCCCATCAGCACGGGTGATCACAAGAGTGGCTTCGCTTTGGGGCTTGAGGTCCGGGTCTGGCAACACGTCGATCACTTCATCGCCCGCCAAACCCAGTGTTTGCCACGAGTCGCCGGCTTTGAACTGCAGCGGCAACACACCCATGCCCACCAGGTTGCTGCGGTGGATACGCTCAAAGCTTCTGGCAACAACTGCTTTGATGCCCAGTAGCTGAGTGCCCTTGGCGGCCCAGTCACGCGATGAACCGGTGCCGTATTCCTCGCCGGCAAAAATCACTGTGGGTGTGCCCTGGTCCTTGTACTTCATGGCAGCGTCATAGATAAACATCTTCTCGCCCACCGCGCCACCGGCTTTGGGCTGGAACAGCGTCACACCACCCTCCTCCCGTGAGCCATCGTCGCCGGCGGGGATCATCAAATTCTTGATGCGCACATTTGCAAAAGTGCCGCGCATCATCACCTCGTGGTTACCCCGGCGCGCGCCATAGCTGTTGAAGTCAGCCTTTTGCACGCCGTGCGCCGTCAGCCATTGCCCCGCAGGCGAACTGGCTTTGATGGAGCCAGCCGGCGAGATGTGATCGGTGGTGATGGAGTCCCCAAACAGCGCCATGATGCGTGCGCCCACTACCGATACGTCATCATTTTGGCCATTTGCCCTTTGTTCACGAGGAGTATCCGCTATGGTTTCCATAGCAAACTCCTTGAAGAACGGCGGCTCGGCAATGTAAGTGCTGGTGGGCCAGGTGTAGGCAGTGCCTTGCACGCCCTTGATCTTTTCCCACAGTTTGCCGGGCTCACTTTTGACTTTGGCGTAGTTGGCTCGGAAGGCCTTGCCGTTCATCGCAAACTTCATGAGTTTGTAAATTTCGTCACTGGTCGGCCAGATATCGCCGAGGTAAACATCTCTTACCTTTCCATCTTTGCCCTTGCCTTTACCAACAGGCTCTGTCATCAGGTCACGCAGCACCGTGCCGGCAATCGCATAGGCCACCACCAGGGGCGGGCTGGCCAGAAAGTTGGCTTTCAGATTGGGGTGGATGCGCGCTTCAAAGTTACGGTTGCCCGACAGCACTGCGGCACACACCAGATCACTCTGGTTGATCGCTTCGTTGATCTCGGGCGTCAGGTCGCCCGCGTTGCCTATACAAGTGGTGCAGCCGTAACCGGCAAGGGCAAAGCCGAGCTTTTCCAGGTACGGCAGCAAGCCCGCCTGGGTGAGATATTCGGTCACGATGCGGGAGCCGGGTGCCAATGAAGTCTTGATGTGGGGCTGAACCTTCAGGCCCGCCTCCACGGCCTTTTTCGCCAGCAATCCAGCGGCCAGCAGCACACTCGGGTTGGATGTGTTGGTGCAGCTGGTGATCGCGGCAATCAGCACATCGCCGTTGCCGATGCTGACGCCTGCCGTTTGCGAAACCGGTGTTGCATGTTCTGCATGGTCACTGGCCGCCATGGCCAGCGTGGGCCGATTACCCTCCATTTCAACAACCATGCGCGGCGCGCCTGCGGGCGTAGGCCGTGCGACAGGGATGGACTCAGAGCCGCGGTCGTCCGTGTGGCGCAGCAAATGCCGCGTACGCAGCACGCTGGCGGGCTGGTTAAATCCGTTCTCGGCAATCGGCTTGCTGAAGAGCGAGGCAAACTGGCTGGCCACATTGCCCAGTTCAATGCGGTCCTGTGGACGCTTGGGGCCGGCCAGGCTGGGGGTCACGTCGCCCAGGTCGAGCTTGACCACTTGCGAGAAATCAATTTCGCCAGGCAGCGGCACGCCGAACAGGCCTTGCGCGCGAAAGTAGGCCTCAAAGGCTTCAATCTCGCCCTTGGTCCTGCCGGTGCCCGTGAAGTATTCGATCGTTTTTTCATCGACCGGGAAAAAGCCCATGGTCGCGCCGTATTCAGGCGCCATGTTGGCAATCGTCGCGCGGTCCGGCAGCGCCAGCGTACGCGTGCCTTCACCAAAAAATTCCACAAACTTGCCCACCACTTTTTCACGGCGCAGCGCTTCGGTGACGCGCAGCACCAGATCAGTTGCCGTGACGCCCTCACGCAATCGGCCAGTCAGCTCAAAACCCACCACGTCGGGTGTCAGCATGTACACCGGCTGGCCCAGCATGGCCGCCTCGGCCTCGATACCACCCACGCCCCAGCCCACCACACCAATGCCGTTAATCATCGTCGTGTGGCTGTCGGTGCCTACCAGGGTGTCGGGGTAATACACGCCGCCAGAATTCTTGTGCACGCCACGCGCCAGATACTCCAGGTTGACCTGGTGCACGATGCCAAAACCTGGCGGCACAACGCCAAAAGTGTCAAAGGCCTGCATGCCCCATTTCATGAACTGGTAGCGCTCGTTGTTGCGCTGAAACTCCAGCTTCATGTTCAGGTCCAGCGAATTCTTTTTGCCGTAATGGTCCACCATGATGGAGTGGTCCACCACCAGATCCACCGGCACCAGCGGTTCAATGCGTTTCGGATTTTTGCCCAGCTTGATGGCGACGCTGCGCATCGCGGCCAGATCGGCCAGCAGGGGCACGCCGGTAAAATCCTGCAGCACAACGCGGGAAACGACAAAGGGAATTTCTTCCGTGCGATCTGCACTGGGGGCCCAGTTGGCCAGTTCGCGCACATGGTCCGCGCTGACCTTTTTGCCGTCGCAGTTGCGCAGGACGGACTCCAGAACAATGCGCATGGAAACCGGAAGGCGCCCTATCTTGGGAAACTCCTTCGCGAGCGCTGGCAGGGAGTAAAACTTGCCCGTTTTTCCTGAAGCGGTTTTGAAAGTTTTCAGGGTATGGGCAAACGCGTGGGCCATGGCGAACTCCTGTTTCTTGTGGGTTTGCAATATCCTACAAGCCTTCAGAGACAAGTCTGTAGGACTTGGCACCCAGCCGCGTTCGGTCGGCTACTGAACGCTGTCGGGCAGGTAACGTACCGCGAGCACACCCTGAATGGCTCGTATGGAGTCCAGCACGGCTTCACTGACCGGGCTTTCAACATCCACCAGGGTGTAAGCCATGTCGCCACGCGACTTGTTAACCATGTTGTGGATGTTGAGCCCCGCTTCGGCCATGGCGGTGGAAATTTGCCCCAGCATGTTGGGCACATTGGCATTGGCAATCGCCACCCGGTAGGCTGACTCGCGCGCCATACTCACGGCCGGAAAATTCACCGCATTGGCGATGTTTCCGTGCTCAAGATAGTCACGCAACTGATCGGCCACCATGATGGCGCAGTTTTCTTCTGCCTCGCGGGTGGAGGCACCAAGGTGCGGCAGCGCGATGACCTGCGCATGGCCATTGATGGCGGCGCCCGGAAAATCGCACACATACCAACCCAGCTTTTTGGCACTGAGCGCAGCCAGTACCGCGCTTTCGCTCACCACGCCTTCGCGGGAAAAATTAAGCAGCACAGCGGCGGGCCGCATCAGCTTGAGGTTGTCGGCATTGACCAGATCACGAGTGGCCGCCACCAGCGGCACGTGCAGGGTCACAAAGTCGGCGTTCTTCAGGACCTCGGCCACGCTGGCCGCTTTTTTAACCTGCGCGGGCAGGCTCCAGGCAGCATCGACCGTGATGTCGGGGTCATAACCCAGCACGTTCATGCCGAGCTTGATGGCGGCGTCAGCCACCAGGCAGCCAACCTTGCCCAGGCCGACGATACCCAGGGTGTGGCCGGCAAGCTCATACCCGGCAAAGTTTTTCTTGCCGTCTTCCACCGCCTTGTCCATGTCTGGCATGGCGGCGTCCAGGCTGGAGACAAAACGCAGCGCCGGCGCAATGTTGCGCGCCGCGAGCAGCATGCCAGTGAGCACCAGCTCCTTCACCGCATTGGCATTGGCACCCGGCGCGTTAAACACCGGTACGCCGCGTGCACTCATGGCGGGGATGGGGATGTTGTTGGTGCCAGCGCCGGCACGGGCGATGGCCTGCACGCTGTCGGGCAGCGCCAGGGCATGCATGTCGGCTGAGCGCACCAGCACGGCGTCAGGCCGCGCCACATCTTTGCCGGTGGTGTAACGCTCAGATGGCAGGCGCTTGAGGCCGTTGGCAGATATCTGGTTAAGAACCAGGATGTCAAATCGCCGCGGCGCTGCGCCCGCCGCCTCAGCCATTGCTGGCCTCGAAGTCTTTCATGTAGGCCACCAGGGCCTGCACGCCTTCAATCGGCATGGCGTTGTAGATGGAGGCTCGCATGCCGCCCACCGCGCGGTGCCCCTTGAGCTGCAACATGCCGCGTGCCTGGGCGCCTTTCAAAAACGCCTCGTCCAGCGCCTCGTTTTTGAGCTTGAAAGGCACGTTCATCAGCGAGCGGTCTTCCCTGGCTACCGGGTTGCTGTAGAAGGTAGTGGAGTCCAGGTAGTCGTACAGCAGCGCGGCCTTGGTGCGGTTATGCGCCTCCATGGCCTTCAGACCGCCCAGCGCCTTGATGTGTTTGAAGACCAGACCAGCAATGTAAATGGCGTAAGTCGGCGGCGTGTTGTACATCGAGTCGTTATCAGCCTGCTGCTTGTAGTCAAACACAAAAGGCGTCTGCGGCATGGCCTGGCCGATGAGGTCTTCGCGCACGATGACCACTGTAAGGCCAGACGGACCCATGTTCTTTTGCGCGCCCGCGTAGATCAGACCGTATTTGCTGACGTCAATCGGGCGCGACAGGATGTTGGACGACATGTCGGCCACCAGCGGCACCTTGCCGGTGTCGGGTGTCCAGTTGTATTCAACACCGCCAATGGTTTCGTTGGAACAAATGTGCACATAGGCCGCATCGGGGTCCAGCTTCCAGGTGTCAAATTTGGGCACGGCGGTAAAGCCGTTTGCCTCCGCACTGGCGGCGATGTTGACCTTGCAGAAGTTCTTGGCTTCCTTGATGGACTTTTTCATCCACTCGCCAGTGTTGATGAAATCGGCGCTCGCATGGCCGCGCAACAGGTTCATGGGAACAATCGCGTTTTGCCCCAAACCACCACCCTGCAGAAACAGAACCTTGTAGTTGGCAGGAATGGCCAGCAGCTCACGCAAATCTGCCTCGGCCTGGGCGTGGATGGATATGAATTCCTTGCCGCGGTGGCTCATCTCCATCACCGACATGCCGGAGCCGTTCCAGTCCATCATTTCTGCGGCCGCTTGCCGCAGTACGGGTTCAGGAAGAATCGCCGGGCCGGCGCTGAAATTGAAAACGCGTGTCATGCAGCAACTTTCTTGTCGAGTGGGAGTGGTCAGGGCTCCGGCTGGAGCACCAGACACACAGCATACAAGAAAGAAAGTTTCGCCTGCATTCTCCCAGGCTTACCAGCGGGCGGCAGAGGCCTTGCGAAGGCCAATCCACTCCAGTTCGGCCAGCACGGCAACTGTCACCGCCTGTACCGTAATAAACGCCATTCCAGTGATGGTTGGCGTGACCAAGCCGCCAAACAGCACGGCTATGCAGCCAACCACCCACAGCAGGTTGGCAGCAATCAAAATCCCTACCCCAGTCAGGGGCACAACCTGGCGGGTAGCCAAAAAGGTGATGCCCGCCGCAAATGCCAGCATTGCCCATCCCGCCTCGACCAGCAAGGCTTCTGGCAAACCCAGCAGACCGGCCAGAAAGCCAGGCAGCAGCAACTGCAATACACCCGTGGCGAGGCCGGTGGCGGCATCTACCCACAACACCCGGCGCAGAAAGTGAGGGGATGCGATGAGGGACGACAAGACGCCAGTGTTGGGGATTGAAGTCGAGGTTGAGGTAGACGCAGTCATAAAAAGCTCCTTGCTTGGATTGAAGAGTTGATCTGAGGCCTTGATCATTGACGCCCGGGCGAGGCCAGTCGATAACCTGGCAGGTAATGGCCGGGCGGCTGACCTGCCTTACGATTCAGGCATGAATGCAAGCGTCCACTCCCCAACACGCCCCGTCCGATCCGGCAACGCCACACCCCAGCCTTTTGGCGAGCGGCTGCGCCACTGGCGCCAGCACCGCCGCTTGAGCCAGCTGGACTTGGCCAGTGACGCCGACATTTCCACGCGGCACCTGAGCTTTGTTGAAACCGGCCGCTCGGTGCCCAGCCGCGAGATGGTGCTGCGCCTGTCTGAACGACTGGACATCCCGCTGCGTGAGCGCAATACGCTGTTGACCGCAGCTGGCTACGCGCCCATGTATCGGGAGCGGGCCCTTAGCGACCCGGCGCTGAGTGCCGCCCGGCAAGCAGTGGAGCTGATTCTCAAAAGCCACGAGCCCTACCCTGCACTGGCCATAGACCGGCACTGGAACCTGGTGGCCGCCAACAGCGCAGTGCCGCATCTGCTGGCGGGCGTGGATGCCTCCCTGCTGCAGGCCCCCATGAACGTGCTGCGCCTGAGCCTGCATCCGCTGGGCCTGGCCACCAAAATCGCCAACCTGCTGCAATGGCGCACACACCTGTTTGAGCGGCTCCGCCAGCAGATCGCCGCCACGGCAGATCCGATACTGGCTGAGCTGCTGAAGGAGCTGCAGGCCTATCCCGTGCCAGAGGGCGCAGATCTCCTGCTTGAGGGCGAGCATCCCGGCGTGGTCATGCCCTTCAACTACCGGACGCCCGCTGGCGTGCTTAGCTTCATCAGCACCGTCACCATCTTTGGCACCCCGTCAGACGTGACCCTGCAGGAGCTGGCCATGGAAACCTTTTTTCCGGCGGATGACTTCACCCGCCAGGCTTTGCAGGCAATGATGTCGCAGACGCCCGGATAGCTATAAATTTGATAGCATTCCCCGCCCGTGGATGAAGGGTGAACCACACAATTTGCTTGGAGTTTTCGAGTGAGTGAGTATTGGGAGGCCAAAAAGCCGTGTCGGTGCCGACTGACAGCCGCCAAGGCCCTGCGCCGATGAGAGCTGGGTTCGGTGATACCTAGAGTGAATGACACTTCACTTTTGGAAACCAAATGACCTCACCCCACAGCACCAGCGATACCAACACCAACTCCACACAGAAAACCTTGTGGAGCCTGATCAAGGACATCAAGTTCGGCATGCTGACACACCGCCATGCCAATGGCATGTTGCACAGCCATCCACTCACTACCCAAAACAAATCGGATGACGAGGGCTCGCACCTCTACTTTTTTGTTTCACGCAAAGGCGAGCTGGCCAGGCGCCTGCAAGACGACGGAAATGTCAATGTTTCGTATGCGGATCCCGGCGCCGACACCTATGTCTCGCTGTCGGGTCAAGCCTCCATTGTGGAAGATCAGGCCAAAAAAGAGGCGCTTTGGTCACCCATTGCAAAAGCCTGGTTTCCGGGCGGCGTGACCGACCCAGATCTGGCGCTGCTGGAAGTCGGTTTGGGCCACGCCGAATATTGGGACGTGGATGAGAGCAAAATGGTCCAACTTTTCAAGATGGCAAAAGCGGCGATCACAGGTGACACGCCGCCGCATCTTGGCGAGCATAAAGAGCTCAACGTTTCCTGAACTTCAACCGGTTGCACACCATGCCCTTCATCTCCTTCAACAAGGCCACCGATCCACTGGCACCCGACGACCTGCGCATCAACACATCGGCGGTGCTGTATGTAGAGGCCTCGCGGGCCGGGCTGGTGGGGCAAACCACCATTCACATGCTGGGTCAGGGGACGGTGGTCAATGCGGTCACGGAGTCCATCGGCACGGTGGTCACGAGCATTGGCGGCATGGTTGCAGGCAAGCGCCATTACTTGGCGCCCCCGCCAGACGACGGCGCCAGCACGGTTTACATCTCTCCCGCCAACGTTAGCCACGTGCGCCCCAACGCGCCGTCCGCGCCGGAGTTTTGGTACGTCAAGTTTGTGGATGGCTCTGAGGTCCGGATTGTGGGTCCGCTGCCTGACGGCTTGTAGCATCGCTACGTTTTGATAAACCCATAAAAAAAGCGGCCAATTGGCCGCTTTTTTCACGCACGACCCGGGAGCCGGATCAGGCGGGAACCGTGTCTTTCACGGTATCAGCCATGTCGGTGTAATCCTTGACCTGATCAAAGTTCAGGTACTGGTACACCGTGCTGCTGGCAGCCGTCAACACGCCCATGTCAGCCATGTATTCGGCCTTGGTGGGAATGCGGCCCAGCTTGGAGCAGATGGCGGCCAACTCTGCGGAACCCAAATACACGTTTGAGTTTTTACCAAGACGGTTGGGGAAATTGCGGGTTGAGGTGGAGAACACGGTCGCGCCCTCTTTCACCTGCGCCTGGTTGCCCATGCACAGGCTGCAACCGGGCATTTCCATGCGCGCCCCGGCGGAACCCAGCACGCCGTAGTGGCCTTCTTCGGTCAGTTGCTTGGCGTCCATCTTGGTGGGCGGTGCCATCCACAGTTTCACAGGGATGTCGCGCTTGCCTTCAAGTAACTTGGACGCTGCACGGAAGTGGCCGATGTTGGTCATGCAGCTGCCGATGAACACTTCATCAATGGCGGCGCCGGCCACGTCGGACAAGGTCTTCACGTCGTCCGGATCGTTCGGGCAAGCCACGATTGGCTCGTGAATATCGGCAAGATCGATCTCGATCACGGCGGCGTATTCCGCATCGGCATCGCCCTTGAGCAATTGCGGGTCAGCCAGCCATGCTTCCATGGCCTGAATGCGGCGCTTGATGGTGCGCACGTCCGAGTAGCCAGAAGCAATCATCCACTTGAGCATGGTGATGTTGCTGTTGATGTACTCGATGATCGGCTCTTTGTTCAGGTGCACGGTGCAACCACCGGCTGAACGCTCGGCCGATGCGTCGCTCAATTCAAAAGCCTGCTCCACTTTCAAATCAGGCAGGCCTTCGATTTCAAGAATGCGGCCCGAGAAGATGTTTTTCTTGCCCTGCTTGGCCACCGTCAACAACCCGGCCTTGATGGCATACAGCGGAATCGCGTTGACCAGGTCACGCAGTGTCACGCCGGGCTGCATCTCACCCTTGAAACGCACCAGCACAGATTCAGGCATGTCCAGCGGCATCACGCCGGTGGCAGCGCCAAAAGCCACGAGGCCGGAGCCGGCAGGAAAGCTGATGCCGATGGGGAAACGGGTGTGGCTGTCGCCGCCGGTGCCCACAGTGTCAGGCAGCAACATGCGGTTGAGCCAGCTGTGGATGATGCCGTCGCCCGGACGCAGCGGAATGCCACCGCGATCACTCATGAACTCGGGCAACTCGTGGTGCATCTTCACGTCGACCGGCTTGGGGTAAGCGGCGGTGTGGCAGAAAGACTGCATGACGAGGTCCGCACTGAAGCCCAGGCAGGCCAGGTCCTTCAATTCATCGCGCGTCATCGGGCCGGTGGTGTCCTGCGATCCGACCGACGTCATCTTCGGCTCGCAATAAGTGCCGGGGCGCACGCCCTGGCCTTCTGGCAAGCCGACCGCACGGCCCACCATTTTCTGCGCGAGTGTGAAGCCGCGCTCGCTGGCCACCGGGGCTTGCGGCAAACGGAACAGCGTGGAGACCGGCAGGCCCAGCGCCCAACGCGCTTTGGCCGTCAGGCCCCGGCCGACGATCAGGGGGATGCGGCCGCCGGCGCGCACTTCGTCAAACAGCACCTCACTCTTGAGCTTGAACTCTGCAATGACCTTGCCGTCTTTGAGCGCCTTGCCGTCGTAGGGACGCAGCTCGATCACATCGCCCATGGCCATCTGGCTCACGTCGAGCTCGATGGGCAGTGCGCCGGAGTCTTCCATGGTGTTGTAAAAAATCGGGGCGATTTTGGAGCCCAGGCAGACGCCGCCGAAACGCTTGTTCGGCACGTAAGGAATGTCCTCGCCGGTGAACCAGAGCACCGAATTGGTGGCCGACTTGCGTGAGGAGCCCGTGCCCACCACGTCGCCCACGTAGGCCACGAGGTTGCCCTTGGCCTTGAGTTCTTCGATGAACTTGACCGGGCCGCGTTTGCCGTCTTCTTCCGGCGTCACACCGGGGCGTGCATTTTTGTGCATGGCCAGCGCGTGCAGGGGAATGTCGGGCCGGCTCCACGCATCAGGTGCTGGCGACAAATCGTCGGTGTTGATCTCGCCCGCCACCTTGAACACCGTGAGCTTGATCGACTCTGGCACTTCAGGACGGCTGGTAAACCACTCCGCATCGGCCCAGCTTTGCAGCACGGCCTTGGCGTACTTGTTGCCCTTGTCGGCTTTTTCCTTGACGTCATGAAACTGGTCGAACATCAACAGTGTGTTTTTCAAACCGCTGGCGGCTTGCGTAGCCACGCTGTCTTCAGCGTCGTCCAGCAACTCGATCATCGGGCTGATGTTGTAGCCGCCCAGCATGGTGCCCAGCAGTTGCGTGGCTTTTTCGCGCGAGATCAGCGCGCACTTTTCAGTGCCGTGCGCCACTGCTGCCAGATAACTCGCCTTGACCTTGGCCGCCGCATCCACGCCCGCGGGGACGCGGTGCGCAATCAGTTCAACCAGAAAGGCTTCTTCACCCTTGGGCGGGTTTTTGAGAAGCTCAATCACCTCACTGGTCTGCTTGGCCGACAGCGGCAGTGGCGGGATGCCCAGCGCAGCGCGCTCTGCGACGTGTTGGCGATAGGTCTGGATGAACTCGGTTGACATGTTTTTCTCCTGTGGGCGGTCTAAATCAAAGCGGGTAACTGGGGGGCACTGGGCTGGTTAGCGGGTTCCAGAAGCAGCAGGCATGGGAGGCTGAGCAGAACCCGTGCCAGCTGCGGACGAGGCAGCCTTGGCAGGTGGCAGCGGGTCCAGAATGCTCGGCAGCGGATTCTTCTTGATCTCGTCTGCATAGGTCACTTGCGCCGGGCTGGCGCATTCGTCTGCCAGACGCTGGCCGATTTTCTGGCTCATCAGCATGGACTTGTTGCCCAGCTGCAGCCACATGGCTCCAGCGCGGGGATCTTCCAGGCGGATTGCGCCGGTGCGGCTATTGACAGGGTGCATGCGAAAACGTGTTTTCCCAGTTTCCACCAGGAAAAATCCAGGCCGCTTTTCGCTGGGCGTGATCGTGACCGAAGTCCCCAGCTCGCAAGGGATGGTGCCGACATAAACACGCTTGGCAACATCCAGGTCTTCCGGTGACAGCTTGATGCTGGTGTCGTCGTCCACAGGTGTCAGCTCTTCTACCGCTTTGGCAGCAGAGCGCCGGATTGGCGCACGGGCTTTTGGTGCAGCGGATTTGGCGCCGGGAGCAGCTGCTGCCTTTGCGGCAGGCTTGGCCGCGGGTTTGGCGGCAGGCGCTGTCTGTGCCAGCAGCAACGCAGGAGCAGCTGCGAGCAGCGCGGCGGTAAAAATCAATTTCATGGGTTTCCTTGAAAACAATGGACTAAATGGGTTGGTAAAAAGACGCGCTAGGCAAAATACGCCTGCGCTTCGTTCGGTAAAGCACACCCTGTCTGGTGTGCACGCTCCAACACCTGCCAGAAATATCGGTAACTGGCACGGTCATGCAACTTGCCGCCAAAACTGATTGGAGCCCAATCATTCCGGGCGGCATTTGCTATTATTTCTGTAGCATCCTCAATCTCACCCACGCTGGGCGCAAAGGCCTCCAGGATGGGGCGAATCTGATTGGGATGAATGCTCCACATGCGTGTGTAGCCAAATTCATGGGCAGCTTTTCGGGCTGCAGTTTGCATCGCCGCAGTGTCGGTGAACTCGGTGACAACGCAGTGCGAGGGGACTTTGCCATGCGCGTGACAGGCTGAGGCAATCTCAAGTTTGGCGCGTACCACCAACGGATGCGTGAACTGCCCCGCACCACTCATGCCGTCTGCCGGAATGGCGCCGCCGTGGCTGGAAACAAAATCCATGAGGCCAAAGCTGATGGACTGCACGCGCGGATGAGCGGCTATGTCAAAGGCGTGGTGCACAGCGGCAGCTGACTCCAGCAACACATGCACGGGCAACTCGGTTTTGGAAACGGTGCCCAGTGCATCCACCACACGCTGCACGTCGGCCACTGACTCCACCTTGGGCACCATGATGTGACTCAACTGATGCCCCACCCTGCCCGCGATGGTGGCGATGTCAGATTCAAAAGCGGGGTGATCCAGCGCGTGCACACGCACTGCGACACGGGCCTTGGGGCGGGCCAGCGCTACCAGCGCAACGACAAGCGCGGCGTGGTCAGCTTCGCCGCCCACAGGCGCGCCATCCTCACAATCCAGCGTCACGTCAAAAACGCAGGCGCCAAACTCGTCCATCATGTCTGCCTGCAGTTGCAGGCTCTTGCGCATCCGCGCCTCAACGCCACTGTAATGGTCGCAAACCGGCAAATAACCGGTTTGCGCCTGAGCGCCAAGGAGGATGTCGCGGGGATGGGTCACTACAGCGGTTTCTGCGCGATCAGAGCAGGTGTTTGACGCCGTCCTGCTCGCCCTTCAGTTCGTCCAAAGTCTTGTTGATACGTTCCTGGCTGAAGGCGTCAATTTCCAGGCCTTCGACCAGTTTGTATTCGCCACCTTCGCAGGTGACGGGGAAGCCGAACATGACGTCCTTGGGAATGCCGTACTGGCCGTCCGATGGAATGCCCATGGTGACCCATTTGCCGTTGGTGCCCAAGGCCCAGTCGCGCATGTGGTCAATGGCGGCGTTGGCGGCCGAAGCAGCAGAGGAAGAACCGCGCGCCTCAATAATGGCTGCGCCGCGCTTGCCAACGGTGGGCAGGAAGGTGTTGGCATTCCATTCCTGGTCGTTGATCATCTTGGCAACGCTTTCGCCATTGATGGTGGCGAAACGGTAATCGGCGTACATGGTGGGCGAGTGGTTGCCCCAGACGGTGAGTTTTTCGATGTCGGCGACGGCCTTGCCGGTTTTGGCAGCGAGTTGGCTGGCAGCGCGGTTGTGATCCAGACGCAGCATGGCGGTGAAGTTTTTGCGTGGCAGGTCAGGTGCGCTTTTCATCGCGATGTAGGCGTTGGTGTTGGCCGGGTTGCCAACCACCAGCACCTTGACATTGCGGCTGGCAACAGCGTTGAGCGCCTTGCCCTGTGCAGTGAAAATGGCGCCGTTGACGGCGAGCAGTTCGGCACGCTCCATGCCGGGGCCGCGTGGGCGCGAGCCGACCAGCAACGCGTAGTCGGCGTCCTTGAAAGCTTTCATTGGATCGTCATACGCTTCCATACCCACCAGCAGAGGGAAAGCACAGTCGTCAAGTTCCATCATCACGCCCTTGAGCGCTTTTTGCGGGCCTTCAACCGGCACTTCCAGCAATTGCAGAATGACGGGCTGGTCCTTGCCCAGCATCTCACCGGAGGCGATGCGGAACAGCAAGGCGTAACCGATTTGACCAGCGGCCCCTGTAACGGCAACGCGGACGGGTTTTTTGCTCATGATGGAGAACTCCAGGAAGGTTGAAAATCGGTTGAGAAGGTAAAAACGAAGTGTTTGCTTGGCGTGGCGGCCTCAAAACGCACTGAACATGCGGTCTTCGAGGCCTTGCTTTGCGATCGACTCAGCCCGAGATTTTACGCTGGAAAACCCTAGGGCGTCAATTTGTCTTATGTCTTATATAAGATATGATTGCGACGATTCACCCCCAGACCATGGCAGCCACCCCTCCTACAACCGCCGACGATTTTGCAGGTGCTACACCGGCCTTCAGCCCGTTGTACCAGCAGATCAAAGGCCTGATTTTGCAAAGTCTGCAGTCAGGCGAGTGGAAGCCCGGCGAGGCTATTCCGTCCGAGATGGATCTGGCCGCCCGCTACCGCGTTAGCCAGGGGACGGTGCGCAAAGCGATTGACGAGCTGGCTTCCGACAACCTGGTGGTGCGGCGGCAAGGCAAAGGTACTTTTGTGGCCACACATGCCGAGCAGCATGTGCAGTTCCGCTTTCTCAAACTGGTCCCTGACAGCGGCACGCCGGGCAGCGAAGGCCCGGCCCAGCGCGACATCATTGACTGCCGACGCGTGCGCGCCAGTGCAGACATTGCACGCACCCTTGCGCTACGCACGGGCGACGCAGTGCTGCAAGCCAGGCGCGTGCTGAGCTTTGCAGGCATCCCGACGATTCTGGAAGACCTGTGGCTACCCGCCGCCCCTTTTAAAGGACTGACGGCTGAACGCCTGGCCGACTACCACGGCGCGATGTACGCGCTGTTTGAGACCGAGTTCAATGTCCGCATGGTCCGCGCTGAAGAGAAAATACGCGCCGAGCCCGCTACTGACGGGCGCGAGGTGCTCCTGAAAGTAGAGCAAGGCACACCTTTGCTGAGCGTCGAGCGCATTGCCTATACCTACAACGATGTGCCCATGGAACTCCGGCGCGGCTACTACCGTACCGACACGCACCACTATCACAACACCCTGAGCTGACGCTGCGATGAGCTTCAAGGGCAACAAGTCTTCTCTGCCCAGCAAGCCTTGCGTGGCATGTGGCCGTGAGATGACCTGGCGCAAGAGCTGGGCCAAAAACTGGGAAGCCGTCAAATACTGCTCGCAGGCGTGTCGCGCCAAAAAACGCCTCCTGCGCCAGCCCGGTGAAATAAAACCGCGATCAGGACCGGGTTAAGCAACCTCGGTCGAAATTACCGATCAGTCGCAAAATAGAATGATCGGTATGAACCAGACGCCATGCCGTAACCTCGTGCTGATCCTCGGCGACCAGCTCGACGAAGACTCCGCTGCATTTGACGGCCTGGATCCCGCCCAGGATGTGGTGCTGATGATCGAGGCACGGGAGGAGTGCACCCATGTCTGGTCGCACAAGGCACGCACGGTTCTCTTTTTATCGGCCATGCGCCACTTTGCCCACACACTGCGGGCGCGCGGATGGCGCGTGGCCTATCGCGCCCTGGATGTCGAAGCTGACGAAAGCCTCGCGGTTGGTCTGCAAGCCGCGATCAGGATCTACGACCCGCAAAGCGTGATTGGCGTGGAGCCGGGCGACATGCGCGTCCGGCGGCACATTCAGGACGCTCTAAAATCAATAGCAAACTTTCTCGATGAAACAAGGGCGAACGGCCAAAAACTCTTTATAGACTGGCGGGAGGACCGGCATTTCCTCTGCAGCCTGCCTCAATTTCGCCGCTGGGCCGGGCAGTCGTCCAGCCTGCGCATGGAGTTTTTTTACCGCAGCATGCGCCAGCAATACAAGGTGCTTTTGGATGGAGGCAAGCCGACCGGCGGGCAATGGAACTTTGATGCTGAAAACCGCAAGGGGTTCGGCAAGGCAGGCCCGCAGGATGTACCGCGTCCGCCGGTGTTTGAGCCCGACGCCATCACACGCGAGGTCATGGCCTTGGTCGAGCAACAATTTGCCGGACACCCCGGCGAGCTGCATCGCTTCAACTGGCCGGTCACGCGGGAACAAGCACTGCTTGCACTGAACGACTTTATCGACAAGCGCCTCGCCGATTTTGGCAAACATCAGGACGCTATGTGTATCGGCCTTGACTTCGGCTGGCACGCACTGCTCTCAAGCTCGCTCAATCTCAAGCTGCTTAACCCGCTGGAAGTGGTGCATGCAGCAGAACAGGCCTATCGAAAGCGCGACCTTGATCTGGCCAGCGTGGAGGGTTTCATCCGCCAGGTGCTCGGCTGGCGCGAGTTCATTCGCGGCGTGTATTTTCTGGACATGCCAGAGCTGAAAGAAGCCAACCATTTCGGCCACACCAATCCCTTGCCCGCCTGGTACTGGACTGGCAACACACGCATGAATTGCATGCGCCAGTGCATCAACCAGACGCTGGCCAATGGTTACTCGCATCACATTCAGCGCTTGATGGTCACGGGCATGTTCGGCGTCACGGCGCAGATAAGTCCGCAGGCTTTGTGCGACTGGTATCTGGCCGTTTACGTTGACGCGGTCGAGTGGGTGGAGCTGCCCAACACCGCTGGCATGGCGCTGTTTGCCAACGGCGGCCGCTTCACGTCCAAACCCTATGTGGCCAGTGGCGCCTATGTGAAACGCATGAGCAATTACTGCTCAGGCTGTCGCTACGAGCCAGAAACCCGCAGCGGCCCTAACGCCTGCCCGATGACAACCTTGTACTGGAATTTTCTGGACCAAAACGAAGCCGCTTTTGCAGGCAATCCGCGCACCGCACTGATGGTGAGGCACTTGCAACGCATGACGCCCGTAGAACGCGCGCAGGTGCGGCACCAGGCGCAGTCGATGCTGGCTGATCTGGACGCGCTGTAATGCTGGCGTCAGTTACCAGCCCGTGCAACGACGGAATGCGACTCGAATTGGATTCCCCTGACAAAAAAGCTGACCCACATTGCCTCCATCGGGGTAAACCCCTGCTGCATTGCAATAGAATTGGAAGGTTTCAGATGTAACGGCGCTGCGCCCAGAGCATCAGTTACCAAGCAGTTACCAGTCCTCCCCACGAAAGTCCAACAATGACAGAACTGGCCTCCAAACCGCGTCCCAAGCGGCCTGAGTTTCGCAATATCAACGCCTTCACAGACCTGACCACTTACCGCATGACACCTGCGGCCTGGGTCTCCATCCTGCACCGTGCCAGCGGCGCCATCATGTTTGTGCTGTTGCCCTTCATCATCTGGATGTTCGACACCTCGATTTCATCCGAAATTTCGTTTGAAAAATTCAAGGGCGCCTTTAACGTTGGCATGCTGGGCTTGCCCGGCGTCATCTGGAAGCTGGTCGCGCTGGCACTCATCTGGTCCTACCTGCATCACTTCATCGCCGGTCTGCGTCACCTCTACATGGACGTGACCCACAGCCTGAGCAACGAATTTGGCAAAGCCACCGCACTCATCACACTGGGCCTGAGCATTTTGTTGACGCTGGTTCTCGGCGCCAAACTGTTCGGCTTTTATTAATTCAAGGAGCTTTCCATGGCAGTGAACTACGGCTCCAAACGTCTCGTTGTCGGCGCACATTACGGTCTGCGTGACTGGCTCAGCCAGCGCATCACCGCGGCTCTGATGGCTCTCTTCACCATCGTGTTGCTGGCTCAGGTGATTTTTACCAAAGGCCCCATCGGGTATGACCTGTGGTCCGGCATCTTTGCAGCTCAGTGGATGAAACTGCTGACCTTCAGCGTCATCCTCGCTCTGGCATACCACGTCTGGGTCGGCATGCGCGACATCTGGATGGACTACGTCACCTCCATGGTCTGGCTGCGCCTGACCCTGCAGGTCGTCACCATCGTCTGGCTGCTGGCTTGTGCCGGCTGGGCCATTCAAGTCCTCTGGCGCGTCTAGCCCTCCTTCGATGACCGACTGAAAAAACAAATCATGACTGCAACCTCCAAGCTTCCCAAACGCAAATTTGATGTCGTCATCGTCGGAGCCGGTGGCTCCGGCATGCGCGCCTCACTTCAACTGGCACGCGCCGGCCTGAACGTGGCTGTGCTGTCAAAAGTTTTCCCGACGCGCTCGCACACCGTGGCGGCTCAGGGTGGCATCGGCGCGTCGCTCGGCAACATGTCCGAGGACAACTGGCACTACCACTTCTACGACACGGTCAAGGGCTCTGACTGGCTTGGTGACCAGGACGCGATTGAATACATGTGCCGTGAAGCGCCCAAGGTTGTGTATGACCTTGAGCACATGGGCATGCCGTTTGACCGCAACCCTGACGGCACGATTTACCAGCGCCCCTTTGGCGGCCACACCGCCAACTACGGCGAAAAAGCCGTGCAGCGCGCCTGCGCTGCGGCCGACCGTACAGGCCACGCCATGCTGCACACGCTGTACCAGCAAAACGTCAAGGAAAAAACCAGCTTCTTCGTCGAATGGCTGGCGATGGATCTGATCCGCGATGCCGACGGTGACGTGGTGGGCGTCAGCGCCATCGAGATGGAAACCGGTGACGTGCATATTTTTGAAGCGAAGACCACGCTGCTGGCCACCGGAGGCGCGGGCCGGATTTTCGCCGCGTCGACCAACGCCTTCATCAACACCGGCGATGGCCTGGGCATGGCGGCGCGTGCTGGCATTCCGCTCGAAGACATGGAGTTCTGGCAGTTTCACCCGACTGGCGTGCACGGCGCCGGCGTGTTGCTGACCGAAGGCTGCCGCGGCGAAGGCGCGATTTTGCGCAACAGCAATGGCGAGCGTTTCATGGAGCGTTATGCGCCCGCGTACAAAGACCTGGCACCGCGCGACTATGTGTCCCGCTGCATGGACCAGGAAATCAAGGAAGGCCGCGGCTGCGGCCCCAACAAGGACTACATCAACCTCGACATGACCCACCTGGGCGCCGAGACCATCATGAAGCGCCTGCCCTCGGTGTTCGAAATTGGCCATAATTTTGCCAACGTCGACATCACCAAAGAACCCATCCCCGTGGTGCCCACCATCCATTACCAGATGGGCGGTATTCCCACCAACATTCACGGTCAGGTGGTCACACAAAACGCCGAGAACAAAAGCGAGGTCGTTAATGGCTTGTACGCCGTCGGCGAATGCGCTTGCGTCAGCGTGCACGGCGCCAACCGCCTGGGTACCAACTCGCTGCTCGATCTGCTCGTCTTCGGCCGTGCAGCTGGCAACCACATCGTCGAGTTCAACAAGACCACCACGCACAAGCCCTTGCCTGCCGACGCTGCCGACGCCACACTGGCCCGCATCGCGCGCCTGGACAACGCAACGGATGGTGAATACGCGCAAGATGTGGCCAATGACATCCGCGCGGCCATGCAGCAGCACGCCGGAGTGTTCCGCACGCAGGCCATCATGGACGCGGGCGTGATCAAGATCGCCGAGCTGCGTGAGCGTGTGAAAAACATCGGCCTCAAGGACAAGTCGAAGATCTTCAACACCGCACGCATTGAAGCATTGGAAGTTGAAAACCTGATCGAAGCCGCGCAGGCAACCATCGTCTCCGCTGCCGCCCGTCGCGAGAGCCGCGGCGCCCATTCGGTGGACGACTACGGCGACACACCCCAGCACCCGAACGGCCGCAACGACACCGACTGGCACAAGCACACCCTCTGGCACAGCGAAGGCAATCGCTTGAGCTACAAGCCCGTGCAGATGAAGCCCCTCACGGTGGACTCCATCCCCCTGACCGTTCGCTCCTTCTAATAAAAACCGGCGCAAACCCCATGACCACACGCACTTTCAAGATTTATCGCTACGACCCCGATCAGGATGCCAAGCCTTACATGCAGACCATCGAGGTCGAGCTGGACGGTAGCGAGCGCATGCTGCTCGATGCGCTGATGAAACTTAAGGCACAGGACCCGACCATCTCCTTCCGCCGCTCGTGCCGCGAAGGTGTTTGCGGCTCTGACGCCATGAACATCAACGGCAAAAACGGCCTGGCCTGCCTGACCAACATGCGCACGCTGCCCGGCACCATCGTGCTCAAGCCGCTGCCCGGCCTGCCCGTGGTGCGCGACCTGATCGTCGACATGACGCAGTTCTTCAAGCAGTACAACTCGATCAAGCCTTACCTGATCAACGACAACGTACCGCCCGAAAAAGAGCGTCTGCAAAGCCCGGAAGAGCGCGACGAGCTCAACGGCCTGTACGAGTGCATTCTGTGCGCCAGCTGCTCAACCAGCTGCCCCAGCTTCTGGTGGAACCCCGACAAATTTGTTGGCCCCGCCGGCCTGCTGCAGGCTTACCGTTTTATCGCTGACAGCAGGGACGAGTCCACCGCCGAGCGCCTGGACAACCTGGAAGATCCGTACCGCCTCTTCCGCTGCCACACCATCATGAACTGCGTCGACGTCTGCCCCAAGGGCCTGAACCCGAGCAAGGCCATTGGCAAGATCAAGGAAATGATGGTCCTGCGGGCTGTCTAGACCGCTTCTGCAAATGGACGCCACTAACGAACGCCTCGATGAACGCGCGTTGAGCAAACTCAAGTGGCGCTGCCGGCGTGGCCTGCTCGAAAACGACCTGCTGATCGAAAAGTTTTTCAAGCGTCACGAAGCCACGCTAACCGTCAGTCAGGCTAAAGGCTTGAATGATTTAATGGCACTGTCCGACAACGACCTGCTCGATCTCTTGCTACAACGCAAGCAGCCGGAACAGCTTGTCGAGGCGGACGCGAAGGTAAGTGCCTCTACTTACGAGGCTTTAGAGGTCTTAAACTTGCTGCGCGCTGCAGCAACAGGCGCCAAAGCTCCCGCGGTAAGTGCCCTTAATTGACTTGAAACGAAAGAAGACGAAATGAAGCTCGCTGACAACAAAGCCACCCTGTCCTTCAGCAACGGCAGCCCCAGCGTGGACTTGCCCGTGTATCACGGCACCGTCGGTCCAGACGTGGTTGACATTCGCAAGCTGTATGCCCAGACCGGCATGTTCACCTACGACCCCGGCTTCCTGTCGACCGCCGCCACACAGTCGGCCATTACCTACATCGACGGCGACAAGGGCGAGCTGCTGTACCGCGGCTACCCCATTGAGCAACTGGCCACCAACTGCGACTACCTCGAGACCTGTCACCTGTTGCTGTACGGCGAGCTCCCCAACCCCACCCAGAAAAAAGATTTCGTCAGCCGCGTGACCAACCACACCATGGTCAACGAGCAGATGCAGTTTTTCCTGCGCGGCTTCCGTCGCGATGCGCACCCCATGGCCATCATGACCGGCCTGGTCGGCGCACTGTCGGCCTTCTACCATGACAGCACGGACATCACCAACCCTGAGCACCGCGAGATCGCTGCGATCCGACTGATTGCCAAAATGCCAACGCTCGTCGCCATGGCATACAAGTACACCGTGGGCCAGCCCTATATGTACCCCAAGAACCATTTGAGCTATTCGGGCAACTTCCTGCACATGATGTTTGCCACGCCGTGTGAAGAGTACAAGGTCAACCCCGTGCTCGAGCGCGCCCTGGACCGCATCTTCATCCTGCACGCAGACCACGAGCAGAATGCCTCCACTTCCACCGTGCGCCTGTGCGGCTCGTCCGGTACCAACCCGTTTGCCGCCATCGCAGCCGGTGTGGCCTGCCTCTGGGGTCCGGCGCACGGCGGCGCCAATGAAGCAGCGCTGAACATGCTGGGCGACATCCAGAAACAGGGCGGCGTCGAAAAAATCGGCGAGTTCATCAAGCAGGTCAAGGACAAAAACTCCGGCGTCAAGCTGATGGGTTTTGGCCACCGCGTTTACAAAAACTACGATCCACGCGCCAAGCTGATGCAGGAAACCTGCAAGGAAGTGCTGAGCGAAATGGGCCTGGAAAACGATCCGCTGTTCAAGCTGGCCATGGCGCTGGAAAAGATTGCGCTCGAGGACGAATACTTCGTTTCGCGCAAGCTTTACCCCAACGTGGACTTCTACTCCGGCATCGTTCAGCGCGCCATTGGCATCCCGGTGCCGCTGTTCACCGCCATCTTTGCGCTGGCCCGCACCGTTGGCTGGATTGCGCAGCTTAACGAAATGATTGGTGACCCCGAGTACAAGATTGGCCGCCCACGCCAGTTGTTCAGCGGTTCTGTGCAGCGTGATGTGAAACCCATCACATCGCGCTAAACCCCCCAGAGCGCCTTAGGAAGGCCCGGCCGTGGCAACACGGCCGGGCCTTTTTCTTTGCGTTTACCTCGGATTGCTACTATTTTTATAGCAAACTATTCCCGTCGTTAAAGGGCAAAGCAGCGATTTTTCTCTCAAAGTCTGGTGAGAAGACCTCTGGAGCCCCAGCGGGCAGATATTCCACCCATCGCGCACCACGATGACGAACGTAACAATATGGAGTCAAAATAGCGATGCATCGTCAACCGCGATGACTCTGACCCATTTTTGATGAAAAGCTCTGAACGCAACTTTGCCCGCCGCATGGACCTCACCTCGCTGCAATTGTTTGTGGCGGTGTGCGAGCTCGGTAGCATTGGCAAGGCGGCCGAGCGTGAATTTATTGCCGCTTCAGCCGTTAGCAAACGGCTGAGTGATCTGGAAGCTACCCTGGACACGCCCCTCCTGTACCGCCACACCCGCGGGGTCGATTTGACGCCCGCCGGGGAAAGCCTGTTGCACCATGCGCGCTCCGTGCTCTTCAGCCTGGAAAAAATGCAGGGTGAGCTGAGCGAATATTCCGCCGGGGTGCGTGGTCATGTGCGGGTGCACGCCAGCATTTCGGCCATCGTTCAGTTTTTGCCGGAAGACCTGGGCGAATTTATTCGCGAGCATGCCGAAGTCAAGATCGACCTTGAAGAACACATGAGCACGGAGGTTGTGCGCGCCGTACAGGAGGGTGCCGCTGATCTGGGCATCTGCAACACGGCCGACGGCATTGGGAACCTCCAGACCCTGCCCTATCGGCATGACCGTTTGGTCCTCATCGTGCCGCGCGGGCACGCGCTGGCGGCGCAGGGTGAGATGGCTTTTGAGGACAGCCTGGACTTTGACCATGTTGGCCTGCACGCCAACAGCTCTATCTACCTGGCTATGCGCGAGGCCGCAGCACAAGCCGGGCGCACCATCAAGCTGCGCATCCACGTGACCGGGCTGGACGCCATGTGCCGCATGATCCACAACGGACTGGGCGTGGGCGTCATGCCGCAACGCGCTTTTGAACTCATGCACGGCGTGGGTGAGCTTGAAGCCATCTCGCTCACCAACGACTGGGCCACCCGGCAGATCGAGTTGGTGGCACGCGATTTTTCGAGCCTGCCCGTCACCGCCCGCCTGCTGGTTGATCACCTCACCGCCCACGCAGGCTCCGCCATCTGAGCGGCGCCCACTTAAAATCGAAGACCACCAAGGAAAACACATGGGACGCACCCTCTACGACAAGATCTGGGACGAACATGTCGTCCATACCGAAGAAGACGGCACAGCCATCCTCTACATTGACCGGCACCTGGTGCACGAGGTCACCAGCCCCCAAGCCTTTGAGGGATTGCGCGTGGCTGGCCGCAAGGTCTGGCGCATCAGCTCCATCGTCGCCACCGCCGACCACAACACACCCACCACCGGCTGGGAGCTGGGCTACGACGGCATCACCGACCTGGTAAGCAAAGAGCAAATAACCACACTCGACAGCAACATCGCAGAGTTCGGCGCTGCGGCCTACTTCCCCTTCCTGTCCAAACGTCAGGGCATCGTGCATGTGATGGGGCCTGAGACAGGCGCTACCCTGCCCGGCATGACGGTGGTTTGCGGCGACTCGCATACCTCCACGCACGGCGCGTTTGGCGCGCTGGCGCACGGCATTGGTACCAGCGAGGTCGAACACGTGATGGCCACGCAAACCCTGCTCGCCAAAAAAGCAAAAAACATGCTGGTACAGGTGGACGGCACGCTGGCCCCAGGTCTGACCGGTAAAGACATCGTGCTGGCCATCATCGGAAAAATCGGCACCGCAGGTGGCACCGGCTACACCATTGAATTTGGCGGCTCGGCCATCCGCGCGCTCAGCATGGAGGCGCGCATGACCGTCTGCAACATGGCCATCGAAGCTGGCGCGCGCGCTGGTCTGGTGGCAGTGGATGCCAAGACCATTGCCTACGTCAAGGGCCGGCCGCTGGCACCCACGGGTGTGGAGTGGGACCAGGCGGTGCAGTACTGGAGCACCCTGCAGTCCGACGCCGATGCAAAGTTCGACACCGTGGTCAAGCTCGACGCCAGCCAGATCCGTCCGCAGGTGACCTGGGGTACGTCGCCCGAAATGGTGCTGTCCATCGACGACCGCGTGCCCGACCCCGACAAGGAAAAAGACGCCAACAAGCGCGACGCCATTGAACGTGCGCTGACCTACATGGGCCTGCAACCCGGCAAGGCCATCAACGACATCATGGTCGACAAGGTCTTCATCGGCTCCTGCACCAACAGCCGCATCGAAGACATGCGCGAAGCCGCCGCCATCGTCCAGAAAATCGGCCAGAAAGTCGCGGGCAACGTCAAGCTGGCCATGGTCGTGCCGGGCTCGGGCCTGGTGAAGGAACAAGCCGAACGCGAAGGCCTTGACAAGATTTTTGTCGCCGCGGGTTTTGAATGGCGTGAACCGGGTTGTTCGATGTGTCTGGCGATGAACGCCGACCGGCTGGAGCCGGGCGAGCGATGCGCCTCGACCAGCAACCGCAACTTTGAAGGCCGGCAGGGTGCGGGTGGACGCACGCATTTGGTGAGTCCCGCAATGGCTGCGGCCGCCGCCGTACACGGCCACTTCGTCGACATCCGCAAATTTTCGTAAGCGAGACCACCATGCAGAAATTCAACGTACACAAAGGCCTGGTCGCGCCCATGGACCGCGAGAACGTCGACACCGACGCCATCATCCCCAAGCAGTTCCTCAAGTCCATTCGCAAAACCGGCTTTGGCCCCAACCTGTTTGACGCCTGGCGCTATCTCGACGCTGGCTTTCCAGGCCAAGATCCGGCTAGCCGCAAACCCAACCCGGACTTTGTGCTGAACCAGCCGCGCTACAAAGGCGCGTCCATCCTGCTGGCGCGCAAGAACTTTGGCTGTGGCTCCTCGCGTGAACATGCGCCCTGGGCGCTGGACCAGTATGGCTTTCGCGCCATCATCGCGCCAAGTTACGCTGACATCTTTTTCAACAACAGCTTCAAGAACGGCTTGCTGCCTATCGTCCTGAGCGAGGCGCAAGTCGGCCAACTGTTCGACGAAGCACTGGCCTTCCCGGGCTATCAACTAACGATTGATCTGGAGCGCCAGGTGATCATCAAGCCGCAAGGGGAAGAGATCCCCTTCGACGTACAGGCCTTCAAGAAATTCTGTCTGCTTGGCGGCTACGACGACATCGGCCTGACCCTGCGCCAAAGCGACAAGATCAAGGCCTTCGAAGTCGAGCGTCTGGCCACCAAGCCCTGGCTTGCGCACACACTGGCCTCCTGATTCATCAACCAAACTGGCAGTTCGCCCTTTTACTCCGGGCGATGTTAGCTATCAAAATAAGAGCATCATGAAAATCGCAATTCTTCCCGGTGACGGTATTGGTACTGAAATCGTCGCCGAAGCCGTCAAGGTCCTGAAAGCGCTGGACCTGAAATTCGAAACCGAAAGCGCGCTGGTCGGCGGTGCGGCGTACGAGGCCCATGGCCACCCCTTGCCGGAGGCGACCCTCAAGCTCGCGCAAGCGTCCGATGCCGTGCTGTTCGGCGCAGTCGGTGACTGGAAATACGACAAGCTGGACCGGCCGCTGCGCCCCGAGCAAGCCATTCTGGGCCTGCGCAAGAACATGGGCTTGTTTGCCAACTTCCGGCCCGCCATCTGTTACCCGCAACTGGTCGATGCTTCCAGCCTGAAGCGTGAGCTGGTGGCCGGTCTGGACATCCTCATCATCCGTGAGCTGACCGGTGACATCTACTTTGGCCAGCCGCGTGGACGGCGCACCGCCACCGATGGGCACTTCCCCGGTGCTGAAGAAGCTTTCGACACCATGCGCTACTCGCGCCCCGAAATTGAGCGTATCGCCCATGTCGCTTTTCAGGCGGCGCGCAAACGCGGCAGCCGTGTGACCAGCGTGGACAAAGCCAACGTGCTGGAGACCTTCCAGTTCTGGAAAGACATCGTCACTGAAGTGGGCCTGCAGTACCCTGACGTGGCGCTGGACCACATGTACGTGGACAACGCCGCCATGCAGCTTGTCAAGGCACCCAAGAAGTTTGACGTGGTGGTCACCGGCAACATGTTTGGCGACATCCTCTCTGACGCTGCCGCAATGTTGACCGGCAGCATCGGCATGTTGCCCTCCGCCAGCCTGAACACCAAAAACCAGGGCCTGTACGAGCCCAGCCACGGCAGCGCGCCGGACATCGCCGGCAAGGGCGTGGCCAATCCGCTGGCCACCATCCTGAGCGCGGCCATGATGCTGCGCTTCAGCCTGAACCAGCCGGAAGCGGCCGCGCGTATTGAAAAAGCGGTGGACGCGGTGTTGACCCAGGGCCTGCGTACACCCGACATCTACAGCGAAGGCACGACAAAAGTGGGCACAGTGGAGATGGGCAACGCCGTCGTTAAGGCTCTGAGTTGATGTTTTTTCGCAGCATCCACTCACAAAAATAGCTCAAGATTGCGGCCTCAAGACAAGGCCGCGATCAAATCCTTTGGCGCTTGGTTACAATAAGTCGATGCGTAAAAACCCCGCACTCATCCGCTTCGTCGCCGCTTCGCGCGCGATCAGCGCTGCGCCGGTTTTTGCCCAGATCACCAAAACGACAACCATTAAAGGCTAGCAAGCCTGGTTCGTCGTGCCCTGCCGGCCCGATGGGCCGGGCCAAAAAGCATATTTTTGAAAAGGGGCACTTCAATGAAACTCGCAGGAAATCTCACAGGACTCGTCGGCTGGCGCGGCATGGTCGGCTCGGTCCTGATCGACCGCATGCAGGCCGAGGGCGACTTCGATCTGATCGAACCGGTTTTCTTTTCGACCTCCAACGCTGGTGGCAAAGCCCCGGCGCAGGCCAAAAACGAAACCGCGTTGAAAGATGCGTTCGACATTGCGGCCCTCAAAAAATGCGACGTGATCATCACCGCCCAAGGCGGAGACTACACATCCGAGGTGTACCCGAAACTGCGCGCTGCTGGCTGGACCGGCCACTGGATTGACGCGGCCTCCACCCTGCGCATGAAGGACGACGCCATCATCATCCTGGACCCGGTCAATCTGCCGGTGATTCAAAAAGCGATGGCAGCGGGCGGAAAAAACTGGATTGGCGGCAACTGCACCGTCAGCTGCATGTTGATGGGCGTGGGCGCTCTCTACAAAGCCGGCCTGGTTGAGTGGATGACCAGCATGACTTATCAGGCAGCCTCAGGCGGCGGCGCGCAACACATGCGCGAGTTGTTGACCCAGTTCGGCACGCTCAACAGTGAAGTCAAAGCGCTGCTGGACGACCCGAAATCCGCCATTCTTGAAATTGACCGCCGTGTTCTGGCCAAGCAGCAATCGCTGAGCGCCACGGAGACGGCCAACTTCGGCGTGCCGCTGGGTGGCAGCCTGATCCCATGGATCGACAAGGACCTGGGCAATGGCGTCACCAAAGAAGAATGGAAAGGCGGCGCCGAGACCAACAAGATCCTGGGTCAGGGCGCGAGCTTCGGCACTGCCGAGACCCCAGTCGATGGCTTTTGCGTGCGCGTGGGCGCGATGCGTTGCCACAGCCAGGCACTGACATTCAAGCTCAAAAAAGACGTGCCCTTGGCCGACATCGAGGCCATGATCGCGGCTGATAACGACTGGGTGAAGGTTGTGCCGAACAACCGTGAAGCCACGATCAAGGACCTGACCCCGGTCGCTGTCACTGGCACCATGAACATCCCCGTGGGCCGCCTGCGCAAGCTGGCAATGGGCCCTGATTACCTGGGCGCTTTCACCGTGGGCGACCAGTTGTTGTGGGGTGCTGCCGAACCTCTGCGGCGCATGCTGCGCATCCTTTTGCAGGCTTAAGTCGTTTTTCCAACCTGGTTCAGGCGGGCTGTTTGCGGCCCGTCTGGACGTAAGCAGTTGTTTCCGGACGTTGCCACCAGACAACATCTACAAGATGTAACCTGATGCTAACCCGTGGTGTCAAAACTTAAGTGGCGTCTTAGCTTGTCAGCCTAATGCCTTGATGTTAATGTTGTTTGTCGAAAATTAGCGTTGAGGTTTTTGTGCGGACAAGCAGAATAAAATTTAATGCAGGCCGAGCGCCGGGGGCTCCTAATTCCATGAATCATCCTAGCCCGTGGCGTATAGGTGCGGTGGCTGCTGCCATCGCCCTGCTTGGTAGTCTGACCAGCCTTGAGGCTCACGCACTGGCCCTGGGCCGTGTCACCGTTCAGTCCGCACTGGGCGAACCCCTGCGCGCCGAGATCGATATCGCAGAAATCAACGCCGAAGAAGCGGCGAGTTTGCGCGCCAGCGTTGCCGGCGCAGACGCCTTCAAAGCCGCTGGCCTGGAATACAGCTCCGCCGTGAGCGGCGTGCAAATCAGCCTGCAGCGCCGCGCCGACGGCAAGTCTTTTCTGCGTTTGAGCAGTGATCGGCCCATCAGCGAACCCTTCGTTGATTTGATTGTTGAGGCCCGCTGGGCATCGGGCCGCATCGTGCGTGATTACACGATGCTGTTTGACCCCCCGAATTTGCGTCAGGCAGCCAGGCCCGCTCCGGCCCCCACAGCTCCTATCGTCTCGCGGCCAGCACCTCCACCGGTAGCAGTCGCCCCCCCGCCACCGCCGCCAGTGGCCGCACAGCAACCGTACTCCCCGCCAAGCCCCCCCCCCGAACGGCCCGCACCTGCATTCCGCGCACCCGTGCCGCAGCGTGTTATTGCCGAGCCAGCAGGCGCCTCCGGGGGCGAAAAAGTCACTGTCAGAGCCGGTGATACAGCCGGAAAAATTGCAGCGCAAAACAAGCCCGCAAGTATTTCACTTGATCAGATGCTGGTTGCGCTGCAACGAAGCAACCCAGACGCGTTCATAGGCGGAAACATCAACCGTCTGAAGTCTGGCGCCGTACTCGAAATGCCGAGCGCCGACCAGGCCGGCGCCATTTCGCAGAGTGAAGCCAAACAAACCATCGTCGCCCAGAGCAAGGACTTCAACGAATTCCGCCGCCAGCTCGCCGAAGGTGCGCCCACCACACGCGTGACCGGTGCAGACCGCCAGGCAACAGGTCAGGTGCAGGCCAAAGTCGACGACAAGGCCACGCCTGCCGCCACACCTGACAAGCTGACCTTGTCCAAAGGTGCCGTGCAGAGCAAGGCAGCTGAGGAAAAGATTGCGCTTGAACGCCAGAACAAGGAGGCGGCAGAGCGCGTCGCGGAGTTGCGAAAAAATATTGCCGACCTCAACAAGCTAACCGCTCCAACGGCTCCTTCCACGCCCACTGCGCCAGCAACACCAGCAACACCAGCCACGCCTCCCGCCGCCACTTCGACGGCCCCAGCTGGGGCTGTCGCAACAGCTCCTGGCGTGGCTGTGACAACGCCAGGCGCCCTCACAGGCGCTTCTGCCGTATCAACAACCGCCTCTGCTCCCTCTGCAGCTCTCACCCCGGCCAGCAGCCCTGCGGTCACGGCCATCGCAGCCGTCCCCCCGGTCGTCGCCGCCAGTAATCCTGTCGTGCCTCCCGTGGTTGCTACCGCCCCAGCTTCTGCTCCTGCCGGCATCACCATCAAACCAGCGGTGGTTGTAGAAGCCCCCGCCGAGCCGAGCCTGATCGATGAGCTACTGAGCAACCCCTTGTTGCTAGCCGCTGGTGCAGCCATCCTCGCCCTTCTGATCGGGTTTGGGATTTATGGTGCCCGCAGGCGCAAAAACGCCGTTGCCGTCGACAGCTCTTTCCTCGAAAGCCGTTTGCAGCCGGACTCCTTTTTTGGCGCCAGTGGTGGCCAGCGCATCGACACCGCCGAGTCCAACATCACCGGCTCGTCGATGGTCTACTCACCCAGTCAGCTGGACGCCGCCGGCGATGTGGACCCCGTGGCTGAAGCCGATGTCTATCTCGCCTATGGACGCGACCTCCAGGCCGAAGAGATCCTCAAGGAAGCGATTCGTGTCAGTCCGACTCGCGTTGCGATCCATGGCAAGCTGATGGAAATTTACGCCAAACGCCGTGATGTCAAGGCGTTTGAAGTGGTCGCCGTCGAGGCCTTCGCCCTGACCAAAGGCGAAGGTGTGGAATGGGCTCACATGGCGGAAATGGGCAGAGATCTGGATCCAGGCAATGCGATGTATCAACCAGGCGGTCAGCCTATAGCTTCGGCCGCAGCAGCAGGCGCAGCTGGTTTGGCAGGTGGCGCTGCAGTGGGCTACGCCCTGCAAACCATGGCACAAACCGCGCAGCCTGCTCCTGCACCGGCCGTGGACTTTGACCTCGACCTTGATTTCTCACTGGACGACGATGTACCGGCTGCGCCGGCGCCAGCCCCGGCCGCAGCTGCTTATGTTGAGCCCACCGTGGCCATGCAGCCTGTTGTTACTGCGCCAGCCGCAGACAATGGGATGGACTTCAGCTCTGCCACCCTGGCCATGCCGGCAACAGCCTCCCCTGCACCGGTGCCCATGCCAGCTCCTGCTGCAGAGCCAGACCCTTCGCTGGCTGCCAGCGGCCTGAACTTCACGCTCGACCCAGTGCCCACGGTAGAGGCCACTGATTCAGTGATCACCACCGAGTCCAGCGCCTTGAACACCGGCGGCGGCATGCTTGAATTTGATCTGGGCGCCTTGTCGCTGGACCTGGACAACCAGACCACTGAAAGCCAAAAAATCACGACAGCGGCGCAGCCTTTATCCGCTTTTGGATCCCTGCCCTCTTCGGATACGTCATCCGACCTGGAAGACCCGCTGGAAACCAAGTTTGCGCTGGCTGAAGAGTTCCGGGCTATCGGCGACGTCGACGGCGCACGCTCACTGGCTGAAGAAGTATTGGCTGAGTCAAGTGGCGCACTCAAGAGCAAAGCCCAAGCTTTCGTTAACGCTCTCTGATCCCCGCCTGAAACCGCATTCTCTTCCCCGGGGCCAGCCGTGAGGATCGCTCTGGGGCTGAGTTACAGCGGCACGGGATACGAAGGCTGGCAAAGTCAGCTTTCTGGCAACACGATTCAAGACCAGCTGGAAAAAGCACTGGGCAAATTTGCTGCCCTGCCCATTCGCACCTTGTGCGCTGGCCGTACCGATGCGGGCGTCCATGGGCTGATGCAGGTCGTTCACTTTGACACCGAACTGCAGCGCGAACTGCCCTCCTGGGTACGCGGTGTCAATGCCTTCTTGCCGCGCGATATTGCAGTGCAGTGGGCTCGCGAAGTGCCCGACGAATTTCATTGCCGCGGCAGCGCGATCAGCAGACGTTATGCCTATGTGCTGCTGGAGTCACCGGTCCGCCCCAGCGTCGAAGCCGGGCGCGTGGGATGGGTCTACCGGGATATGGACGAGGCCGCGATTCGCGCAGCGATTGTTCATCTGATTGGCGAGCATGACTTCAGCTCCTTCCGCGCGGCCCAATGCCAGGCCAAATCCCCCGTCAAAAACATCGCGCGCATTGATGTGTCCAGACAGGGGCCCTACTGGCGTTTCGAATTCGAGGCCAACGCCTTTTTGCATCACATGATCCGCAACATCATGGGCTGCCTGGTGGCCGTTGGCCAGGGCGCGCAGGCTGCAGGCTGGATCAATGAGGTGATCGCCGCACGCAATCGGGATGCCGCCGCCCCCACCTTCTCCCCCGACGGCCTGTATTTCCTGGGCCCGCGTTATGAAGCCCACTTCGGCCTGCCAGAACGCACCCCGGCATATGATTGGTTGACATGAACACTCCCAGAACGCGTATCAAAATCTGCGGCCTCACCCGTGAGGAGGACGTAGAAGCAGCTGTGGCCGCAGGCGCAGATGCGGTGGGTTTTGTCATGTACGAAGCCAGCCCCCGTTACGTCAGCGTTGACCGCGCAGCTGAACTGGCCAATCGTCTTCCCCCCTTCGTTACGCCGGTTCTGTTGTTTGTCAACGAGTCTGCTCCTAAAGTCATAGCTGCCTGCGCCCGTATACCAACGGCTCTGCTGCAATTTCATGGAGACGAAAGCCCGGAGGCGTGTTTGCAGGCAGGACGGCCTTTTATGCGCGCCGCCCGCATCCCGCTGGACGACACCCCTCAGAGTGACAAGGCCAGTTTCGATCTCGTAAAATACGCTCAGGACTTCAAAGCCGCCCAAGCCATCCTGCTCGACGCCCATGTCGAGGGTTATGGCGGAGGCGGGAAAACATTCAATTGGTCACTTCTTCCTCCAAGCGTCAGCGCTCACCTCGTTTTGTCTGGTGGACTCACACCTGCAAATGTGACCGATGGCATTTTGCAAGTACGGCCGCGTTGTAAAACGCTGGCCGTTGATGTGAGCTCGGGCGTCGAGATTTCAAAAGGAATCAAGAGCTTTGAGAAGATCAATCAGTTCGTCGCGGCCGTGCGCGCTGCGGATGAGCAATTTGCAAAGAATCCAAACTATGTACGAGTACCAGCAACCTGACGTATCAGGCCACTTCGGAATTTACGGCGGCAGTTTTGTTTCAGAGACCCTGACCCACGCCATCAACGAGCTGAAAGCGGCTTACGCCAAATACCAGCACGACTCGGAGTTCCTCGCAGAATTCCACTCTGAGCTCAAGCACTTTGTAGGCCGCCCTTCCCCGGTTTACCATGCAGCACGCATAAGCCGTGAACAAGGTGGCGCGCAGATTTACCTCAAGCGCGAAGACCTCAACCACACCGGCGCGCACAAGATCAACAACACCATCGGCCAGGCCATGCTCGCCAAACGCATGGGCAAGCCGCGCGTGATTGCCGAAACCGGCGCCGGCCAGCACGGCGTTGCCACGGCAACGATCTGCGCACGTTATGGTCTGGAGTGTGTGGTCTACATGGGCAGCGAAGACGTCAAGCGTCAAAGCCCCAACGTGTACCGCATGAAGCTGCTGGGCGCAACCGTGGTGCCCGTTGAATCGGGCAGCAAGACGCTGAAAGACGCGCTCAACGAAGCCATGCGCGACTGGGTCGCCAATGTTGACAACACCTTCTACATCATCGGAACCGTGGCTGGCCCGCACCCTTACCCGATGATGGTGCGCGACTTCCAGAGCGTGATTGGCGAAGAGTGCATCACGCAGATGCCCGAGATGACGGGTGGCAACCAACCCGACGCAGTGATTGCCTGCGTGGGTGGCGGCAGCAATGCCATGGGCATTTTTCACCCCTACATTACCCATGAAAACACGCGCTTGATTGGCATTGAAGCCGCTGGCGAGGGCATGGACAGCGGCAAGCACTCAGCATCTTTGCAGCGCGGCGTGCCCGGCGTGTTGCACGGCAACCGCACCTATGTGCTGCAAAACGAAGACGGCCAGGTGACAGAGACACACAGCATCAGCGCCGGGCTGGACTACCCCGGTGTCGGCCCCGAGCATGCGTTTTTGAAAGATATTGGCCGCGCGGAATACGTCGGCATCACCGATGCAGAAGCACTCTCGGCTTTTCACTACCTGTGCCGTACCGAGGGCATCATCCCCGCGCTTGAATCCAGCCATGCCGTGGCCTACGCCATGAAACTGGCCAAGACCATGCGCAGCGACCAGTCCATCCTGGTCAACCTCTCTGGACGGGGCGATAAGGACATCGGTACGGTTGCTGACCTTTCAGGCGCAGATTTTTATGACCGGCCGTCGATGCGCGGGCACACGGTCAAAGGGGCAGCAGCATGAGTCGTATTGCTCCCACGTTTGACGCGCTGAAAGCGCAAAACCGCAAGGCTTTGATTCCCTACGTTACCGCCGGTTTCCCCTATGCGGACATCACACCAGAAATCATGCACGGCATGGTCACAGGCGGGGCCGACGTCATTGAGCTGGGTGTGCCGTTCTCGGACCCGAGCGCTGACGGACCCGTGATCCAGAAGGCTGGGGACAAGGCCCTGGCCATGGGCATAGGTCTGGTTCAGGTGCTGGAGATGGTGCAGCAGTTTCGCCAGAGGGACAGCAAAACACCCGTAGTGCTGATGGGCTACGCCAACCCGATCGAGGCCTACAACATCAAACGCGGCAAGGACAGTTTTGTGCGCGATGCATCTGCAGCCGGCGTCGACGGCGTTCTGGTGGTGGACTACCCGCCTGAAGAATGCGTAGCCTTTGCCAACACCCTGCGCGCGCATCAGATGGACCTGATCTTTTTGTTGGCCCCCACCTCCACCGCTGCCCGCATGGCGCAGGTGGCCCAGGTGGCCAGCGGTTATGTGTATTACGTATCCCTCAAGGGCGTCACAGGCGCTGGCACGCTGGACCTAGGCGCGGTCGAGGCCATGCTGCCGCGCATACGGGAGCATGTCAGCGTGCCGGTGGGCGTAGGCTTTGGCATACGCGACGCAGCCACTGCCACGGCCATCAGCCGGGTGGCTGACGCGGTGGTCATAGGCACCCGCATCATTCAGCTGCTGGAGGACCAGCCGCGCGACAAAGCCGCCTCGGTGGTGCGCGATTTTCTGGCCGGCATACGCCAGGCGCTGGATGAATCGACAGCCCCTGCGAAGCGCGCATAATCCCCTTTCTTTACGGCTTTCCCCTCCAGGATTCCCCCTCAAGGACTGACCCATGTCTTGGCTAGAAAAACTCCTCCCCCCCAAAATCACCCCGACTGACCCGACCGAGCGCCGCAGCGTGCCCGAGGGCCTATGGGTCAAGTGCCCCAGCTGTGAAGCCGTGCTGTACAAGACCGATCTGGAAAAAAACCAGAGCGTCTGCCCCCAGTGCAGCCACCATCACCGCATGGACGCCCGGGCACGGCTGGATTCTTTTCTGGACCCCGAAGGCCGGTATGAAATTGGTCAGGAGGTTCTGCCGGTCGATCCGCTCAAGTTCAAGGACAGCCGCAAATACCCCGAGCGCCTGAAAGAAGCGCTTGAAAACACCGGCGAGACCGACGCGCTAATCGTCATGGGCGGCGCGGTGCACAGCATTGGCGTCGTCGTGGCCTGCTTTGAGTTTGACTTCATGGGCGGCAGCATGGGCAGTGTGGTCGGCGAGCGTTTTGTACGCGGCGTGCATGCCGCCATTGAGCAGAAAGTGCCCTTCATCTGCTTCACAGCAACAGGTGGTGCGCGCATGCAGGAAGGCCTGCTGAGCCTGATGCAAATGGCCAAAACCAATGCGTCGCTGACCCGCCTGGCCAAAAAAGGCCTGCCTTACATCAGCGTGTTGACCGACCCGACCATGGGTGGTGTGAGCGCCGGGTTTGCATTCGTGGGCGACATCGTGATTGCCGAGCCAAAAGCGCTGATTGGTTTTGCCGGCCCGCGCGTGATTGAATCCACCGTACGCGTGACCCTGCCCGAAGGTTTTCAGCGCGCCGAGTTTTTGCAGACCAAAGGCGCGGTGGACTTCATCTGCGACCGGCGCGAATTGCGCAAAACGGTGGCTAACTCGCTGGCCATGCTGCTCAGGCAACCGGCTGACGCGGTGCTCTGAGGGTGCGACTCCGGACGCTACAGGTTTAATAGCAAAGTATTGCCGTCAATAAAGGGCAGAACGCCGTTTTGACTTGAATACCCGAACTGGACGCGCTGACTTGCCCCCAACCTCAGCGTCCGCAAACAGGATCGTGGGAAGATGGTGGCAACCACTGAATTGCCCAGCCCTTATTGATGCCTGAAGCCCTCACCCTTTCCTCGCTCCCACTGTTTCCGCTGGGTGCGGTGCTTTATCCCGGCGGCCTGCTGCCTTTGCGGATTTTTGAGGTCCGTTACCTCGACATGATTGGCAAGTGCTACAAAACCGGCGCGCCCTTTGGCGTGGTGTCGCTGACGCAGGGCTCGGAGGTCCGCAAGGCCGACGCGGGGCCCACCGGCGACGGATTCGCTGCCGAAGAATTCAATACGGTCGGCACCTTGGCCACTATCTCGTCGTTTTCTACGCCGCAACCGGGTTTGATGGTTATCCGCTGCGCGGGCGCACAGCGATTTGAGATTTCCAGCCGCGAAAAGCTTAAACACGGGCTGTGGATTGCCGACGTAACCCGGTTGGACAACGACCAGGCGGTGAAGGTGCCCGATGACCTGCACGGTGCAGCCAATGCCTTGGGCAAGCTGATCAAAACCCTGCAGGAAAAAGGCATTCCGCAAGACCAGATGCCGCTGGAGCCGCCCTTCGACCTGAACGACTGTGGCTGGGTTGCCAATCGCTGGTGCGAGCTGCTGCCCATGCCGCTGGACCTCAAACAGCGCCTGATGGAGCTTGACAGCCCTTTGGTCAGACTCGAACTGGTGGCCGAAATTCTGGAGCGCACTGGCATCGCGATGTAAGCGTTGCGGCCCTCGGGTCAGTGACCGGGCGCCGCAGCCTAAAATCAACGGTCTGCCGCTTTGGCGTGCCGCGCGCGTCGTGGCCGGCCCGGCCCTTCTTTTGTTTTCTACAAGAACCCTTTCCATGTCCAACACCACACCCCCCTCCCCGGCCACCGCAGCAACGCCTGCACCGGATGAGAACCAGCTGATGGCCGAGCGCCGCGCCAAGCTCAAGGCCTTGCGCCAGCAGCAGGCCGACGGCAAGGGTGTGGCTTTTCCCAACGACATTCAACCCACGCACCGCGCAGAGGCCCTGTTTGCCGCCTACGACAGCAAAACCAAGGAAGAGCTGGAGCCGCTGGCCGTAACGGTAGACGTGGCCGGACGCATGATGCTCAAACGGGTGATGGGCAAGGCCAGCTTTGCCACTTTGCAGGACGCGTCCTTTGGCCCCTCGGGCGGGCGTATTCAGGTCTACATCAACAACGAAGGCGTGGGCGAAGACGTGCACAACGCCTTCAAACACTGGGACCTGGGCGACATCGTGTCTGCCACCGGCACCCTGTTCAAAACCAAAACCGGCGAGTTGTCGATTCACGCCACTGGCATACGCCTGGTGACCAAAAGCCTGCGCCCGCTGCCCGACAAGTTTCACGGCGTGGCCGACCAGGAAGTTAAATACCGCCAGCGTTATGTGGACCTGATCACCGACGAAGCCGCGCGCAAGCGTTTTGCGGCCCGCAGCAAGGCCGTGTCCACTATGCGCAGCTTCATGGTCGACAACAACTTTCTCGAAGTTGAAACGCCCATGCTGCACCCGATTCCGGGGGGCGCCAACGCAAAGCCTTTTGTGACCCACCACAACGCGCTGGACCAGGAAATGTTTTTGCGCATTGCGCCTGAGTTGTACCTGAAGCGCCTGATCGTCGGCGGATTTGAGCGCGTGTTCGAGATCAACCGCAGCTTTCGCAACGAAGGCATCAGCGTGCGGCACAACCCCGAGTTCACCATGATGGAGTTTTACGCCGCGTGGTGGAACTACCAGGACTTGATGACCTACACCGAGGACCTGATCCGTCACGTCGCCATGAAGGTAGCAGGCAATACGCAGCTCACCTATCAGGGCAAGCCGGTGGACCTGAGCCAACCCTTTGAGCGCCTGACCATACGCGAAGCCATCATCAAGCACACCGATGCGGGCGCCAACGTGGACAACGCCGCCTGGTTGCTCGACGCGCTGAAAAAACTGGGCAAACACAGCGCCAAAGACAAACTCGAGGCCCGCTCTCTGCCCGGCCTGCAGGTCACCTACTTTGAAGAAACGGTGGAAGAAAAGCTGTGGCAGCCCACCTTCATCATGGAGCACCCGACAGAAATATCACCGCTGGCCAGAGCCAACGACGCCCGGCCCGAAGTGACTGAACGTTTTGAGCTCTACATCACCGGCCGCGAGTTTGGAAATGGTTTCAGCGAGCTCAACGACGCCGAAGACCAGGCCGCACGCTTTCACGCGCAGTCAGACGCCAAAGACGGTGGCGACGAAGAAGCCATGCACTTTGATGCCGACTACGTGCGAGCGCTGGAGTACGGCATGCCTCCCACCGGCGGCTGCGGCATCGGCATAGACCGCTTCATGATGCTGCTGACCGACAGTGCCAGCATTCGCGACGTGATTCTGTTCCCGGCGTTGCGGCGCGAGGGTTGACAGGTCTTCTGCCAGGACTTTTAAGCCAAATCGGCCTTTGGCCCTTTGACTGTGAACAAAGTTTGCTCTCAAAACGAGAGCAATTTCTGATTCAGTTTTAGCCCGCCCGCCCCGGCGGATGTTCGGCAAACCATTCGGCAATGCCCGGCATGTGCTGCTCAAAATTGCCGGGTGCAGAGAAATTCAAAGCGCCAGCGCGCGATGCACTGCGGTTTTCAAAATCATGGGTGGAGCCACCCGGCACCAGTACAAAAGATCCTTTTGTGGCATCTATCCACGCGCCGTTGACGAAGAAACTCATCACGCCCTCAATGACGTAGAACACATCATCTTCCGGATGTGCATGCGCGCCCGGGCCTTGGGTGTGCGGCTCCAGCCACCATTCAGAAATTGAATATGCTCCGGCAGTTTCTGCGCCATCGGCTTTGAACACGGCAGAGATGCTGCCCATGGGGTACGGCCGGCCTTCGCTGGGGCCAAGAACCACGGCGGCACGCGGAGGCAGGTCTGAAAGTGGCGCAGCGCCCGCGCCCTGGGCAGTGTGAGGGGTTGTATCAGCCATTACTCTGCTGCATCAATCTACAAAAGCCCGGGATTATTTCGCCACACAGACCACGTTAATGCAGATGCAATGCATACCCAGGCGAAATAAGGAAGCATCAGCGCAGCAGCCCAACGACTGATGCGCCAGAAGAAAACAATCGTCAGCGCTATGAGAGCCAGAAGAACCAGCACATCAAAAAACGCGAGAGCGCCCTGACGCCAGGCAAAAAACAACCATGACCAAAGCGCATTGGCACCCAGTTGAACCAGAAACAATGTGAGCGCAGTCCCGAGCTTGTGAGCGCCCCGCTCACGCCACACCAGCCAGGCGGCTATTCCCATCAGCAGATAAAGAACAGACCAAACAGGCCCAAAAGCACCAGCAGGCGGTGCCCATGCTGGCCGGACCAGCTGCGCATAAAAAGTAGGCGCATCGACAGAAGCAAGGGCACCAAAGGCGGCAACGGCCGCTACGGCGGCCAGCCAGACGGCAAGGCCGACTGTTTGGGAGAGTGTGGAGCGATTTGACATGGTGGGTTTTGTGAGACTTGATGTTTAACCTTGAGTTTCCCGCCGCGGGGGCACGGGGCCGAAAAGGCGCGGTTACCGTCGCGCCTGCAACCTCCTGGGTGTCAGCCCGCATCTCCAGCAATCTCGATTTCAAGTGAGCAGGGAGTCGCCTGTCTGGTGGTGCACCCGACCGGAGAATGCGCGTCGGCCCATGCCACGATTTGGCGCAGATCATCGGAAGTTTCTGCAGCGGCGCCGATCTTGACTTTCATGCGCATGGCTCCCAAGCCAGCCGAAACATTTTCGTCAAGCCCTAGCATGCCACGGTTATCAGAGTCGCTTTCTACGGTGACCTCAAGATGACTCAGCGTCACCCCCAGCTTTGCTGCGCGCATCGCGATCACAGTAGCAGTGCAGGAAGCCAACGCACCTCGAAGCAACCACCCCGGATTAGGGCCCGACGCTGCACCGCCTATCCCAAGCGGCATATCCGTAAAAAGGCGCTCATTGTTCGGGCCGCTCAATTCACACTGGAGACCTGCCGTAAGGCGGGCCGTAGCGGGCGCGTTCTTTGCTGGGGCCCTGGTGGGGTCAGCGGATATTGCAGCGCTTACGCGCTCAATCGCTTCGCGGATACTGATATCACTCATGTTGGGCCTCCGATCAAGTTGGGGTATTTACGTTGTGCAGGCTAACGTCCGAGAAGGGAGGCTAGCGTTGGCCTGCCGGAACGAGTCCTCTCGATAGAAGCGTGAGGCCGCTGCTTGCGCACGCTCGAATATCCGGATTCTTCAGACATAGGCAATCCAACTGCGTATGACGCCCAAAAATGCCGCCTTCATGGCATTGAAATCGCTCATATCTTTGAATACCACCGTCGCTCGATCCTGGGCCAGCCACTTCAGAAGTTTTTGGGGATCATCAATTGGCATGCCACCCGGTGGAATTTGTCGGACTTTCGCTCCAAGATGAAGGATGACCCCGACTCCTTTCTTCTCCCGCAAATTCGTCGTTGCAAAGTATTCAGTGGTGCGAAAGCTGGGAGCATTCCATTTGATCCCTTCCGAAATGCGGGGATCGGCGGCCAGGATCAGACTTCGGATTGCCTGTACTTCGCTTTTTGCACTGTGGGTGAGAGCGGCCATGAACTCATCAACCGCCTTCGTCGTATCAGCAGCAGACTGATGTGCGTGAGGCTTTGATTTTGTTGGGGCCACAGGTCGCACTATAGCGGCATCACCCGGAAAGTCAGCCTGCCCTTGCCAGCGGGCATAGTTTGCTATTTTTATAGCCAACCTGACTCCGCACTGCCCTACAGCAACCCAGCACCCGGAGGAAACACCGGCGGCAGCAGCGGCGGCGCTGGTGCAGCGGGGTCTGCAGCGGCCGCTACCTCAGCCTTCTCCACCGGCACACGCAAATCGTCCAGGTAGTCACGCGCAATGTTGACTGTGCTTTTGACGCCGAGCGAATCAAAGCGTTTGTGCAGCCACTCCTTTCCGCACAGCACGCCCAGGTCGCGCAGTGAATGGATCAGGCCTTTTTCTGTTGATGAGCGTGAGGCTGCCTCAAATTTTTCGAGCGCTTCGCCGCCGTCCACGCGGTGCATCAGCACATCTTTATAGTGCGCGGCCTCCAGCTTGCCTTCTGCCAGCAGGCGTTTGACAAAGTCGATGGCGCGCATCTCGGCAATGAGTGCCGCGTTGAAGGTGATTTCGTTGACGCGGTTGGCAATTTCTGCAAAAGTGGTGGGCAGCTTGTTTCGGAGGATGGGATTGATTTGCACGAGCACGACATCGCGGCTGTCGCAGCCGTAGATCAGCGGGTGAATGCCGGGGTTGCCGGAGTAGCCGCCGTCCCAGTAGTGGTCGCCGTCAATCTCCACCGCCTGAAAAACCATGGGCAGGCAGGCTGATGCCATGACGGCGCTGGCCGTCAAGCGCCTGCCGGAAAACACCTCGGCCTTGCCACTGGCAACGCGGGTGGCAACGACAAATACCTTAGGCGTGTCAGGGTGGCGGGCTGCCGCCAGGCGGTCAAAGTCAACCTGCTTTTCAAGAAAGTCTTTGAGCGGGTTGATGTCAAAAGGGTTGCTTTGGTACGGTGACATGGAGCCGGACCAGTAGCGCGTCATGGCGTCGGTCCACAGCTTGGTAGAGGAATTGCCGGTACCCATGAGGCCGAACAAGATGCCAAACGGCGCGCGCTGCATTTTGGATAGTGACGATGAGATGGCGCCCATGTCGACAATGCCGTTCCAGAAATTGTCCAACGCCTGACGCGCTGCCTCGTGTCGCTCAATTCTGGTTTTGCCTTGTGACAGCGCAAACCCATGCGCCAGGGCCACGGCATTCATGGCGCCGGCGCTGGTGCCGCTGATACCTTCGATGTCCAGCCGTCCGTCTTCCAGCAGTGCATCCAGCACGCCCCAGGTGAATGCGCCGTGAGAGCCGCCGCCCTGCAGCGCCAGATTGATGATTGGCTGCGGCGCGCCGGTGTCGGCTGCGGGTTCGGGGGCAAGCGGGAGGTTCATGCAGGCAGCTTAGCAAGAATCGGTCTCAACCCGATGAATGACGGGGTGTTCTGCCCTGCGCGACTAAAATCACCAGTTGCCCACGCCCTTATCACCAGCCCCATGAAGTACCTGACGGGCTACCCCGAATCCATGCAAACCCAGGTGCGGGAGCTGGTCACGCAGACGCGCCTGGGCACGATGCTGCAAAAGAAGTACCCGGGCACGCATGACATACGCACCGACAAGGCGCTGTATGGCTACGTGATGGATCTGAAAAATGAGTTTTTGCGCAACGCCGATGCGCTGAGCAAGGTTGCTTACGACAGCAAGCTGCAGGTGATTGCCCACGCACTGGGCACACACACCACGGTGTCACGGGTTCAGGGCAGCAAACTCAAGTCCAAGCGGGAGATCAGGGTGGCAAGCCTGTTCAAAGAAGTGCCCATCGAGTTTTTGCGCATGATCACGGTGCATGAGCTGGCGCACCTGAAGGAAAAGGCGCACGACAAGGCCTTTTACCAGCTGTGCACCTACATGGAGCCGCAATACCACCAGTTTGAGCTGGACTTGCGGCTGTACCTGACGCATGTGGATGCGGGTGGCGAGGCGCCGTGGGTGCTAAACCCAGGAGTCATGGATCCCGGGTCAAGCCCGGGATGACAATCCAGAGGGCGCCAGTTTTTTCGCGCGCCCTCAGGGCAGCAGCCCCATGGCGTGCATATACGCCGGGTGCACCATCAAATCATCCCAGGCGATGGCTGGCGTTGTTGGCAGCAGGTCCATCCGGCGCAGCTCGCTGGACTCCAGCGCCTCCCATGCGCCTCTGAGCAAACCTTCGGCCATGCCATCCAGCAGCTCATCCACGGCCTTGCCGCCGTCCACGGACTGATTGCACAGCAAGACCATGTCGCAGCCAGCATTGAGGGCAACCACCGCCGCTTTTGTGTAGCTGACCTCTTTGCCGTCGATGATGCGGGCACCGGCCATGCTGAGGTCGTCGCTGAAAATCGCGCCGCCAAAACCGAGCTGACCCCGCAGGATGTAGGTGAGCCATTTCTCTGAAAAGCCCGCAGGCCGCGCATCCACCTTGGGGTAAATCACATGCGCAGGCATCACGCTGGTCAGCGTGGTGTTGAGCCAGTCGTAAGGTGCGGCGTCGTCGGCCAGAATGGCTTTGAGGCTGCGCTGGTCGACCGGGATGTCGGTGTGCGAGTCAGCTTTGACAAAACCGTGGCCGGGAAAATGTTTGCCGCAGTTGGCCATGCCGCTTTGCAGCAGGCCGTGCATCAGACTTTTGGCAAGCAGGCCGACCACACGCGGGTCGCGCGCGAAGGCGCGGTCGCCGATGACGCTGCTTTCGCCAAAATCCAGATCCAGTACCGGCGTGAAGCTGAAGTCGACGCCACAGGAGCGCAGCTCGGCACCCAGCACATAGCCGCAGGCGGTGGCGGCGTTGGTTGCGGCCATGGCGTCTTTCAGCCACAACTCACCCAGTGCACGCATGGGCGGCAAGTGGGTGAAGCCATCGGTTTTAAAGCGCTGCACCCGGCCGCCCTCGTGGTCAACACAGATCAGGAGATCAGCGCGGATTTTCTTGATGTCTTTGCACAGGGCAGTGAGCTGGGCGCGGTTTTCCCAGTTACGGGCAAACAAAATAATGCCGCCGGTCAGCGGGTGCTTCAGGCGGCGTTTGTCGGTCTTGCTCAGGGTAAGGCCGGCAATATCAATGATCAGGGGGGCGTGTTGGCTCATGGGTGCTCTGGGTTAAAAACGGAAATCAGGTAGGCGTGTTTTTCTCGACCACCACAAAGCTGGCGGCGTAGTCGGTTTCGTCAGTCACGGTAACGTGGGCGGTGAGGCCGCGCGCCTCGAACCACTCCTTGAGCGCGCCGTGCAAAACAATCTCGGGTTTGCCGCTGGCGGCCTTGGCTATTTCGCAGCTGCGCCAGGTCATGGGCATGCGCATGCCCATGCCTACGGCCTTGCTGAAAGCCTCTTTGGCTGAAAAGCGCGTGGCCAGGTAACGCAGGCCGCGCTCTGGCCAGCGGGCGCTGCGGGCTTTCCAGGTGGCGAGTTCTGCGTCACTCAGGATTTTTTGCGCGAAGCGTTCGCCGTGCCGCTCTACGCTGGCGCGCACCCGGCGCACATCACAGATGTCCGTTCCAATGCCGTAAATCATCCGGGCTGGTACCCAAGGGCAAAGGCCTGGTCTATGCAGCGCAGGTATTCCCTGACGGTCGCGCTGTAACCCATTTCAAGCGCGTCGGCTATCAATGCGTGGCCAATAGAGACCTCCAGCACACCATGCACCGCATACAAAAACTCGGGCAGATTGTCGCGGTTCAGGTCATGCCCGGCATTTACTCCTAATTTGATAGCGGCTGCCGCCCGTCCCGTCTGGACAAACTGCTTTAAAACCTTGTCTTTATCTGGCGTGCCCCACGCTCTGGCGTAGGTCTCGGTATACAGCTCGACCCGATCCGCACCCACCGCCTGTGCGGCTGCCATGGCTTCCGGTACAGGGTCCATAAACAGGCTGACCCTCACGCCGCGGTCGTGGGCCTCTTCAATGAGCGGCGCAAGGCGCTCTGCATCGTCGGGAAAGGTCCAGCCGTGGTCGCTGGTGAACTGGGCTTCGCTGTCGGGCACAAAGGTGCACTGGTGCAGCGGGAGCCCGCGCGCGGACAGGTTGCGCACAAACTCCATCAGGTTCTGGAAGGGGTTGCCCTCAATATTGAACTCACGATCCGGCCAGTCTTTCATCAGCGCGGCCAACTCGTACACATCGTCGCTTCGGATATGGCGCTCGTCAGGGCGAGGGTGCACCGTAATGCCCTGCGCGCCAGCCTCCAGGCAAAGCTGCGCAGCGCGCAGTACGTCTGGAATACCCAGATGCCGCGTGTTGCGCAACAGGGCAACCTTGTTGACGTTGACCGACAGGGCGGTGGGGTGGCGCGGGGCGGGGGCGTGAACTGGTGGCATGGGATTTGGCGTGTTTGATTTACAGGGCCTGCAGATCCATCATCATCTGCCGGGTTTTCAGAACCTTCACATCGCAATGGTAGTGCAGCAGGGAGCGTAATTGGCTTTTCAGGGCCGGCAGATGGTTGACGCAGGCCTGCATCGTGTCAGTAAAAGGCGCGTCGTCAGCCAGCGCCTCCTGCAGATGCTGCCACTCCTGTCCGAGCAGGCTGGCGCGGTCGTCGTCATGCGCCTCTCGCAAACCCGACTCCGCCACCAGCACATAGGCAAGGTCCGGTTGCAAAGGCGTTAGCGTGGCGGTCTGCGCGTCCAGCGTCGGCAACAGGCCAATGCCTTGCAGCAGGCGTAGTTCAAAGGCCCGCAACGCCGCCTGCAAGGTGTCAGCGCTCTGGCTGGCCAGCAGCTGCACGGTGGTGGTGTAAGCGTCAAACAGAACCGGGTGCGGATCATCCCGTGCGAGGAGACGCATTACCAGCTCATTGATGTAATAGCCGGACAGCAACGCGTCGCCCGTCGGCATGACATGACCACCCTGCCACTCTGCACTGCGCAGTGTGCGTATTTCAGCATCGCCGCCAAAGGCGACGTGCAGCGGTTGGAGCGGCAACAAGACAGGGCGAAAGTTGGAGCTGGGCTTTTTCGCCCCGCGCGCCACCAGCGCAATACGGCCGTAGCCGCGTGTGAAAACTTCCAGAATCAGGCTGGACTCGCTCCAGTCGTAGCGGTGCAGCACATAGGCCGGCTCGTCAGAAATGCGTTTGGTGACCAAAAGGACAGCGCCCGGTAAAAGCCCGGCAGCTCACCGCCAAGCGAATGAAATACCAGCCGGGGCCGCGGAACCGGCTTTGCCGGGCCGCAGGCGCAACGCCCCCTCGGGGGGCAGGGAGTTACGCGAAGCGAACGACCGTGGGGGCTCCATCACTCATACCCAAATGTTTTGACACGGGCCTCGTCATCCGCCCAACCGGACCGGACCTTGACCCAGATCTCGATAAACACCTTGCCGCCGGTCAGAGCTTCCAGCTCGTGCCGGGCTTCGGTACCAATGCGTTTGAGCTTTTCGCCCTTTTCGCCAATGATCATGCCCTTGTGGCCATCGCGCTCAACAACAATGGTCGCAGCAATCCGGCGCAGCTCGCCCTCCTGCTCAAACTTGTCGATGATGACTGTGGAGGTATAGGGCAGCTCGTCGCCTGTCAAACGAAACAGCTTTTCGCGCACGATTTCGGCCGCCATGAAACGCTCGCTGCGGTCGGTCAGCTCGTCAGCACCGTACATCCATGGCTGCTCGGGGAGGTATTTTTCGCAGATGCCGAAAAGGCGCTCGATGTCTTTGGCATTGTTCGCCGACATCGGGACAAACTCGGCAAAGTTGTGCCGCTCCTGCATCTCCTTGAGCCAGGGGGCAATGTCGCCGCGGCGGTGAATCAGATCAAACTTGTTGGCCAGCAAAATGGCCGGCGTATCGGCGGGCAACAGGGACAGCACCTTGGCGTCGGCCTGGTTGAACTGCCCGGCTTCGACCACAAACACAATCAAATCCACGTCGCTCACGGCGCCGACCACCGTTTTGTTCAGGGAGCGGTTCAGCGCGTTGCCATGCCGGGTCTGAAAGCCGGGTGTGTCGACAAACACATACTGTGTCGGGCCGATCGTGCGCATGCCGGTGATACGGTGCCGCGTCGTCTGGGCCTTGCGCGACGTGATGCTGATTTTTTGCCCGACCAGCGCGTTGAGCAGAGTCGATTTACCGACGTTGGGTTTGCCCACGATGGCAATCGTTCCGCAACGCTGCCCCTCGACCGGTGGTGCATTGTTGGCGCGCGCGGTCATGGCCTTGGCAAGCATGGCTTCGAGCGCGTCGTCCTGCGGCGGCAGAGCTGTGGCGTCTAGAGCGGCAGCAGTTTTTTTGGGAGGTTTCTTGCCTGGGGTCATGGTGTTTTGGTGCCTGTGGCAGCCGCGCCTGCAGCCGCCGGATTAGTCGAGTGTTTTGACGTAAGCCAGCATGATGGCTGCTGCGGCCTGCTCTCCGGCCCGCCGTGAGCCGCCGATACCCCGCTCGGCCCGTCCGAATTCGCAGATTTCGCATTCAACGTCAAAGGTCTGCTTGTGCGCCGCGCCCAGCGTGCCAACCACTCGATAAATCGGCAGGTTCATTTTGCGGCCCTGCAGCCATTCCTGCAACTCGGTCTTGGCGTCTTTGCCAATCGCCTGCATTTGCGGGTTGATTTCAACGTCTTTGAAAAGGCGGCGCACCAACTGGGCTGACTTTTCAAAACCGGCATCAAGATAGACGGCACCCAACACCGCCTCGAGCGCATCGGCCAGGATGGACGGGCGCTTTTGCCCGCCGGACTTGGACTCGCCCTCTCCCAGGCGGATAAGTTGCGGCAACCCGATGTCAACAGCCAGCTTGTGCAGGGTGTCCTGCTTGACCAGATTGGCCCGCACCCGGGACAAGTCGCCCTCGGGCAATTCGCTGAGGCGCTCATACAGCAGGCCGGCAACCGCCAGATTAAGTACGGAGTCACCGAGAAATTCGAGGCGTTCGTTATGGTCAGCCGAAAAGCTGCGGTGCGTCAGAGCTTGCTGCAGCAGGCGGGGGTTGGAAAACTCGTGCTCCAGGCGCTTTTGCAAGGCCTGCAAGTCAGAACTCAAGGGCTCGCCACGCACTTACTTGGCTTGGTCCGCGTATTTGAGCAAAAGGAATGCGGGGCCGCCGATGTGGATCTCTTTGTTATAGGCAAAGCTCACCACGGTCTTGTCGCCTTCCTTGGTAACCACCAGGTCTTTGCCCGCTATGGACTTGATGTCGTCAATCTGGGCCGCTTTGTCAAAGATGGTTTTGACGTCCGCAACGGTATTGCCGTCTTTAGCTTTGCCGGCGGCTTTTTTAATGGCCTGGAACTCCACCAGCGTGGGAAATACCTGCGCCGCAATAACGCCGGAGAAGGCCAGCACACCACCCACAAAAAGGATGCCAATGAAGGAAATGCCACGTTGCCGATTTTTCATGAGTTTCTCCAGCTTTTTAATTGAGCTTCAATGAGCCGCGACGCTTGGCCTCTGAAGGCCCTCCCGACGACACGCAGCCTGTCAGTCCACGGCGCCAATGCGCTTGAGGTTACCAAAATTCATCCAGACAAAAAAGGCCTTGCCGACGATGTTGGCCTCAGGGACAAATCCCCAATAGCGGGAGTCTTCAGAGTTGTCCCGGTTGTCACCCATCATGAAGTAATGCCCCTCAGGCACCTTGCAAACCACGCCCTCGATACTGTAGCGACAATTTTGCTTGAATGGAAACTCATATCGTGAGCTGATAAAAGGCGCCCGGTCCTCGTCATTGAGCAAGCGGTAGGTCTTGTTGCCGGTGGTTTCCTTGAACTCTTTGGCATAACGCAGCGCGTCTTCATCAAAGAAATCAGGCTGTGCCACCTTCGGGACGGCCATGCCGTTCACGGTCAGCTTCTTGTTCAGGTAGGCCACTTCGTCACCCGGCACGCCGACGACCCGCTTGATGTAGTCGAGGCTGGGCTTGGGCGGATAACGAAACACCATCACGTCGCCGCGCTGCGGGCTGTTGTTGTCGATCAACTTGAGGTTGATGACCGGCAGCCGCACGCCGTAGTGAAATTTGTTGACCAGAATCAGATCGCCCACCAGCAAGGTTGGGATCATGGAGCCCGAGGGAATTTTGAACGGCTCAAAAAGAAACGAGCGCAACAAAAACACGACAACGATGACCGGGAAAAGGCCGGCGGTCCAGTCCAGCCACCAGGGCTGCATGAGGATTTTTGTCTGGGCGTCGTGGAGGTTGCCGTCCACCTGGGTGATGCCCTTGCTGGCCAGCTCGCCGCGGCGAGCCGCGGCCTCATGCTCTATCCGTTCAGCGGCCCTGCGGCGTTGTGGCCAGAAATAGAACTTCTCGGCAAGCCAGTAGACCCCAGTCACCACCGTTGCCAGAAACAGCAGCAGGGAAAAATTGCCTTCCACCAGGCCGAAATACCAGGCGCCACCATAGCCAACAAACACGGCCAGAACCAGCGCGGTCAGGGTACTCATGAAGCCCAGCATTATTCTTCTACCTGCAAGATGGCGAGGAAGGCCTCTTGGGGCACTTCCACCGAGCCGATTTGTTTCATGCGTTTTTTACCCGCTTTTTGTTTGTCGAGGAGCTTGCGTTTGCGGGAGATATCGCCGCCATAACACTTGGCGATGACGTTTTTGCGCAAGGCTTTGATTGTCTCACGCGCAATGATGTTGGCCCCGATGGCGGCCTGGATCGCAACGTCGAACTGCTGCCGGGAAATGATCTCGCGCATCTTGCCCACCACCGCCCGTCCGCGGTAGGCCGACTGGCTGCGGTGAACGATGATGGACAGCGCGTCCACCTTCTCACCGTTCAGCAGGATATCTACCTTGACGACGTCCGACGCACGGAACTCCTTGAACTCGTAGTCCATGGAGGCGTAACCGCGCGAAACCGATTTCAGCTTGTCAAAGAAGTCCAGAACGATTTCGCCCAGCGGCATTTCGTAAGTCAGCATGACCTGCTTGCCGTGGTAGGCCATGTTTTGCTGCACACCTCGTTTGAGGTTGGCCAGGGTCATGACAGCACCCACGTATTCCTGAGGCATGTACAAATGCACGGTGACGATGGGCTCCCGAATCTCGTTCACCTTGCCGGCATCGGGAATCTTGGACGGGTTTTCGACCATCAGGACGCTGCCGTCGGCTTGCAGCACCTCGTACACCACGCTGGGCGCGGTGGTGATCAGGTCCTGGTCAAACTCACGCTCCAGGCGCTCCTGCACGATTTCCATGTGCAGCAGGCCCAGGAAGCCGCAGCGAAAGCCGAAACCCAGCGCCTGGCTGACTTCGGGTTCGTAATGAAGCGAAGCATCGTTGAGCTTGAGCTTTTCCAGCGCGTCGCGCAGCGAGTCGTACTCGCTGGCTTCGGTCGGGTACAGGCCGGCAAACACCTGTGGCTGGATTTCCTTGAAACCCGGCAAGGCCTCGGTGGCCGTCGCGGCAGCTCCGCCGGTACCCGGTTTGATCAGAGTCACAGTGTCGCCGACGCGTGCGGCCTGCAACTCCTTGATGCCGGCAATAATGAAGCCCACTTCACCGGCCTCCAGCGCCGGACGCTGCTCGGTGTGCGGCGTGAACACGCCCAGTTGGTCGGCGTTGTAGGTGGCTTCGCTGGCCATCAGCTTGATGCGCTCACCCCTGACAAGACGGCCGTCGACCACACGCACCAGCATGACCACGCCGACATAGGCGTCGTACCAGCTGTCAACAATCATGGCCCGCAGCGGGCCGTCCGGGTTGCCCCCCGGCGCGGGTATTTTGGCGATGACCGCTTCCAGGATCTCGTCGATACCCATGCCGGTTTTGGCGGAGCACGGAATCGCGTCGGTCGCGTCGATCCCGATCACGTCTTCGATTTCCTGCTTCGCGTTATCGGGATCTGCGTTCGGCAAATCCATTTTGTTGAGTACCGGCACAACGGTCACGCCGAGGTCCAGTGCGGTGTAGCAGTTGGCCACCGTCTGCGCTTCAACGCCCTGACTTGCGTCAACAACGAGCAGCGCACCCTCGCATGCAGACAGCGAACGACTCACTTCATAAGAGAAGTCGACATGACCTGGCGTGTCGATCAAATTCAGGTTGTAAATCTGACCATTGAGTGCTTTGTATTTGAGCGCAGCGGTCTGTGCCTTGATGGTTATCCCACGCTCTTTTTCCAGATCCATCGAATCGAGAACCTGCGCACTCATCTCTCTGTCCTGCAAACCGCCGCAGCGCTGGATGATGCGATCAGCGAGCGTGGATTTGCCGTGATCAATGTGCGCAATGATCGAAAAGTTTCTGATGTGATTCATCAAGGGGAACGCCTAAGTGCTTGAAAATACTGCGAAGAGATGAAACTCATTTCGCACAAACCATAAAAAAGGGCGCGTCACTTATGACGCGCCCTGAACCAACAATCTATGGCAACTGCGATAGCTGGAAACTTCATTGTAGGCAAAAAGCCCGCGCCGCATAGCCTCGAAATTGCCAAATTTTTGTCGTTGCAAGGCTGCAACATGAAATTTATCCACAACTTATTCACAATTTTATCGAAGAGCCTATGGACAACTTGTGGGCGATCTGTGGATCAGCTGTGAATGCTCCTTTAAGATGTCATCGCACGACCATTTCCGACATCGATATATTGGAAATAGTCCCAATCGACCGGCCATTCTATCAAAAACAGTCCTTAGACTGGATTAGAAGTTAGCGACCACAAACATATCGCGCGATGCGGAATCGCTCGAAATATTTTTTTATATTTTTGGATTGACCCTGTTCAAGTAAAACCCCCAACCCCAAGCGGGGTATGGGGGCCTAAAGTGGTCGTGGTTGAAGCGCAGGCCGCAGAAGCGTTTTAACGCATTGGGCGAATCAGCGCATATTGCGTCCACTCACCACGCCTGAATAGCACGTTGACAGGTTTGGTCTTGTCGATTTTGGCGAGCGCCGCTTCAAAATCCTTCACGCCGGCGATTTCTGTATTTGCGATGGCCAAAATAACATCCCCCTCGCGAAGCCCAGCGCGTGCTGCTGTGCTCTCGCTCGCGTCAACCTTGACGCCCCCTTTGAGTTTGAGTTCTTTTTTCTGTGCATCGGTCAGCTCGCTGACGACCAGACCCAGTACCTGGGCGGGACCCGCTACCGGCGGCTTGGCTTCCGGCGCCTGCGCTCTGCGTGCTGGTTTTTCAGGCTCAACCTCACCGATGATCACACTGACGTCGCGGGCGGCGCCGCGGCGGAAAACGGTGACCGTGGATTTGGTACCGGGTTTTACGTTGCCGACAAGCCGTGGCAAGTCGCTGGCTTTGTCAATGACCTTGCCTTCAAACCGGGTGATGATGTCGCCCGCTTCAATGCCCGCTTTTTCAGCGGGTGATCCTGCCTCGACACCGCGCACCAGAGCGCCCTGGGGCTTTCCGAGTCCGATGGACTCGGCAACATCCTTGGTGACCTGGTCAATCTGCACACCAATACGGCCACGGGTCACACGTCCCGTGCTGCGCAGTTGATCTGCCACCCGGATCGCTTCGTCGATGGGAATGGCAAACGAGATGCCCTGAAATCCGCCCGAGCGTGAGTAAATCTGGCTGTTGATGCCGACTACCTCTCCGCGCATGTTGATCAGCGGGCCGCCGGAGTTGCCCGGATTGATGGCGACGTCGGTCTGGATGAAGGGCAGGTAGTCGCCGGTGTCGCGCTGCTTGGCGCTGACGATGCCGGCGGTAACGGTGTTTTCCAGTCCGAAGGGAGAACCGATGGCCATGACCCATTCGCCAACTTTCATGCGGTTGGCGTCGCCAATTTTGACGGCCGGCAGACCCGTGGCTTCAATCTTGACGACGGCCACATCGGTGCGTTTGTCGGCGCCTATGATCCTGGCCTTGAATTCGCGCTTGTCTGGCAGCGTGACCATCACCTCATCAGCGCCCTCAACCACGTGGGCATTGGTCATGACCAGACCGTCTGAAGTGAGGATAAAGCCTGAACCGACGCCTCGGGGCTGCTGCTCTTCTTCCTGTGGACCGCGATCCGGCCGGGGCGAGCGAGGCATGTTGGGCGGCACGGGAATGCCAAACCGCCGGAAGAATTCCAGCATCTGCTCGTCTGCATTCCCTGCGGCTCCGGCCCTGACTTTTTCAACGGTACGGATGTTGACCACGGACGGCCCCACCGCTTCGACCAGATCAGTGAAGTCCGGCAGGTTCCGGGTTTGCGCCATCAGAGGCTGCACTGGCGCCAGCGCCAGCACAGACCCCAAAGCCAGCATCCCGGTGACGACATAAGAGCGACATTGGTTCCAGTTCAATAGAGGCATTGTGGGCTTTCGAAAGATGGTGAGAGCAAAAGGGCAAGGAAAAAGTTCAGGCCAGACACGCAATGCCGCCGGCACATCTGCCTCAGAGTTGAGGGCACTACTTCTTGCGTTCAAGACTGTCGGCGAACTGGCGTAGCGTGGTCATGGGCACCTCGCCCATCGCGGTCAGCCAGTAGGCGTCGAGCCGCCGGGACAGCGACTGCGTCGCGCCCATGGACAGCCTGGATTCCTTGTCGTGCCGCTGGGCGTCGTAGGCCTCGACAAACAGGGACACCGTCGCAAGACCGTCCGAGAAAATCCATTGCATGGGTTCGCCTCTGGACGGCTCTGCACCAGGGCGCTTGTAGCAACTCATGGGCTGAAAACCAGCCACCGGCGTTTTCAAAACCCAGCCTTCCGCGCTTGCCGTGGTTTTCACCAGGCCAGGCGTCACCACTCGATAGCCATCGGTCTTGGCCATCATCTGCGTGAGCTTCTCGATTTTTATCGGCGTGTCAAACTGCAACTCGGAAAAAGCCGCCTGTTCGAGCACTTTGCCGTCAGCATCGAGGGTCTGCAGCTTGACGACCAATCCCTTCTTTTGCTCTGCCCAGACGCGGTAACCGAACCGCATGGCGTCTTTCGGAATCAGCGAAATGATGTCCGCCTCGACCCCGGCCACACGTTCGCTGCCTTCCTGTCTGGCCTTGTAGAAATCACCAATGCGGCTGTTGTTGGATTTCAGCAGCTCCGGAAAAAGTCCGAGCGACTCGCGTTTTTCGGTCCGCACCACTTTGTGCTCGGGCATGAAGGTGACGACCTGGTCGTTATGCCGGAAAACAGAGCGCGGCGCACCCGTCAGGGTTTCAACCCTCTCCACCTGCTGCGCCCCGTCGCAAACATGCCAGATCTTCGCGCTGGACATGACGCCCCCTGAAGAAACAACAAAGGTCCCCACATAAGAGCGGCTCCGTGAGGCTTCGTGCATACGCATCAACCACTCGTTGATGTTTTTGGATTCACCGGTTGGGGCAGAGGCAGCCGGTGCGGGCGCCGATGACACGGCTTGGGCTGCTACGAAATTAGTAGCAAAGAAGCCACAACCTAAAAGGGCACAAAGGCTGAAGAGCTTGAAATTCATGGCATGAAACCGGTAAGGCTTTCGGGCACCAAACGCATCAACGCCGGTCACCCTGAGGCGCCTCGAAGGTGGCGTTTCGCAGGAAGCCAGACGGCATTTGCAAGGCTGACGTGCCGCCAAACTGTTTGTGCGCCGCCAGCAACTCCTGCATGCGTGCGTCGCGAACAATAGCGCCCTGCTCCGACATCACCAGCACCTGCTGCGGCGCGCCAGACTGAGCCAACTCCGGCCCGGATGAAGGCGCCAGCAACCCCGTGGCGGCTGTCCAGGCAATCGCAGCCACGGCCGCGACGGAGGCAAAACCGGCAACCAGCTTCCAGCGAAAAACGGCGTCGTTTGCCGCTTCAGGAGCGGGCAAACGCACAGGCATTTCTGCGGGAACAATCGTCACGCGCCCATCAGTCTGGCCATCCAGAGACGGAACTTGCCCCAGGCGTCCACGCAAGCGAGTCACAAAAGCTGCATCCGCGCCAAGCGGTGCCAGACCAGGTGAACGCAAGACGTCACCAATCAGGTGGTAGGCGTTCCAGCTCGCCACTGACTCGCCGTCGCTTTCACACACCGACAAAACATGCGCAAGGTCTTCCCCCGACAGCTGTCCATCAACGAGGGCTGAAATGAGTTCGCGGTTTTCGGATTTTGCATTCATGGTGTCAGTGGGCAGCTGGGCTGCCATTTTTCAATGATTTCTCTGCTTTCAATGACCTGTGTTTGATCATGCAAGTCCTACCAGCGTTTACCCGACTGGTTTTCCAGCAAGGGCTTGATCCGCTCCGATATCGCTTCACGTGCGCGGAAAATACGCGAACGCACAGTACCAATCGGACAACTCATGGCCTCGGCTATCTCTTCGTAACTCAAGCCTTCAATTTCCCGCAAAGTGATGGCCTGTCGCAGCTCCTCGGGAAGGGCCTCCATGGCCGCGTTCACCATCTCGGCAATTTCCTTGCCGGCAAGCACGGCTTCAGGCGTATCCGGGCTTGTTAGTTCGTTTTCAACAGGGGAAGTTTCATCATCGTCATCAGATTTGAAGGTATTTTCCGAAACGGTGGGATTGCGCTTGAGGTCCATCAGCGCCTTTTTGGCGGTGTTGACGGCAATCCGGTACAGCCAGGTGTAGAACTGGGCCTCACCCCGAAACTGGGCAAGCGCCCGGTAGGCCCTTATAAAGGTTTCCTGGGCAATGTCTTCCACCAGATCGACATCACGCACCATGCGCCCGATCAGGCGCTGAATCCGGCGCTGGTACTTGATGACCAGCAACTCGAAGGCCTTTTGGTCGCCCGCGACTGTACGCTCGACCAAAACGGCATCACTGTCGCTTGCCGTAGCAGGCTCTGCAAGAGGATTGTCAGTGCTCATGAATAAGGACGTGGCGGCGAGGCGTCCACCGGGAGCTCAACAGTGGAAAAGGCAGGGACTGGCTCAGGGTTCAGCGGCGTTGCCCGGCGCCGCGAATATACAGCACGACGCAAATCCATCCAACGCTCTGGTTGAGCTTGCCGCTCCACCCACAACCAACACACGGCGTTGTCATGGTTCTTGAGTTTGAGCAAAAGCACCTGCTGAAAATCAATCGCAACCGACAGCTCAAGCGCCGGCGTTGACGCATGACCTTCCGGGCCTTGCCAGCACCAAACCTGTCCGTCCCATCGCAGTTGCCCGTCAGGCGAGTTCTTCCAGCCCCAACCGGCAATCACCCCGCCAAGAACAAGGGCGGCGCCAGCGCTTGACTGGCGCCAATCGAAAACGGTTGCAGTTCCCCACCAGAGAAGAAACACAACCGCACCAGCCAGCCAGGTCGCGACCAACAAAAGGCCCGAAACCCGCGAACGCCGCAGCGGATAAACCACTGCAGGCGGGTTATGCACGGTCAGCGCCAGTGGTCGTATGCCGAGCAGCCGAGCGCGCGTGAAAAGGCATCAGGCCCGCTTGAAAACCAGCGTTCCGTTGGTGCCACCAAAGCCGAAGTTGTTTTTGACGGCAACGTCGATGTTGGCGTCACGCGCGGTGTTGGCGCAGTAATCCAGGTCGCACTCGGGGTCCTGGTTAAAGATATTGATGGTTGGCGGAATTTTCTGGTGGTGCAAGGCGAGCACGGTGAACACCGACTCAATGCCACCTGCGCCCCCCAGCAAATGCCCGGTCATGGATTTGGTGGAGCTCACCACCAGCTTTTTCGCATGGTCGCCAAATGTCAGTTTGATGGCATTGGTCTCATTCAAGTCGCCCACCGGTGTGGAGGTGCCGTGGGCGTTGACATATTGCACGGCATCCGCGTTGACACCGGCACACTGCAGCGCCATGTTCATGGAGCGCCGTGGACCATCCACGTCGGGCGAGGTGATGTGATACGCGTCGCCACTCATGCCGAAGCCCGAAAGTTCTGCATAAATCTTTGCGCCCCGCGCCTTGGCGTGCTCATATTCTTCTAGCACAAGCACGCCCGCACCTTCTCCCAGCACAAAGCCGTCGCGGTCTTTGTCCCAGGGTCGCGAAGCGGTTTTTGGGTCATCGTTGCGGGTAGACATTGCACGCGCGGCGGTGAAACCGCCAACCCCCAGAGGGGATACCGTGGCTTCGGCACCACCGGCAATCATGACATCGCAGTCACCATATTCGATCATGCGGGCAGACAGACCAATGGCATGCAAGCCGGTGGTGCAGGCCGTTACGACAGCAATATTGGGTCCCTTGAATCCGTACTTGATCGACACGTGACCCGAGATCATGTTGATGATGGAAGCTGGTACAAAAAACGGTGAAATACGGCGTGGACCGCGGTTGGTAAGCTCCGCGTGCGTCTGCTCGATCATCGGCAAACCGCCAATGCCCGAGCCGATGTTGCAGCCGATACGCGTTGCCAGCTCATCACCCAGCGCGTCGCCCGTCGGCAGCCCGCTGTCAGCGACCGCCTGGCAGGCCGCAGCCAATCCCAGGTGGATGAAGCGATCCATATGCCGGGCTTCTTTTTCGGGAATGTAATCCGCGATGTTGAAACCCTTGACCTCACCGGCAAATTTGCAGGCAAAACTGCTTGCATCAAATTGAGTGATCAGGTCAATGCCGGACTGGCCAGCCAGCAAGTTGGCCCAGGAATCGGCCACGGTATTACCTACCGGGCTGACACACCCCAGTCCTGTCACGACGACGCGACGACGGCTCATGCACAAATCCTGTAAAAATTCCCGACAAGGCCCGAAACGACCCATCGAGCGGGATTAAAACCAGCTGGCGCTTTAGGCTTTTTGATGGGCGTTTGCGTAGTCGATGGCGTTCTGAACAGTGGTGATTTTCTCTGCATCTTCGTCAGGAATCTCAATGCCAAATTCGTCTTCCAAAGCCATCACCAGTTCGACGGTGTCAAGCGAGTCTGCGCCCAGATCAGCCACAAAGGCCTTTTCGCTGGTGACTTGACCTTCTTCTACGCCAAGTTGCTCGGCAATGATTTTCTTAACACGTGCTTCGATATCGCTCATAGTTCCCTCTGAGGGTTGGTGATTAATCCGTGATTTTAGCGTTGTTAGAGTTGCTTCCCTAGCCCGCCAGCCGGACGGATAAAACCCGGCTTGAGTCCAGTGCCTGCAGATCTGCCTGCATCCCCATTATTCATGATCCTGGTGACACAGATGCAGCTCACAGCCGCCAGATAATTTACATGTACATCCCGCCATTGACGTGCAGCTCTTGCCCAGTCACATAACCTGCCTGCGGGCTGGCAATAAAAGCCACCGCATGGGCGATGTCCTGAGGTTTGCCAAGATGGCCCAAGGGAATCTGCCCCAGCAGCGCTTTTTGCTGCTCTTCAGGCAGACTCGCGGTCATGTCGGTTTCAATAAAACCCGGGGCGACACAGTTGACAGTGATGTTGCGGCTACCCAGCTCACGCGCCAACGCACGCGTCATGCCTGCCACACCGGCTTTGGCGGCAGCGTAGTTGGCCTGGCCTGCATTGCCAGACGCACCCACTACCGATGTGATGCTGATGATGCGCCCGTAACGCTGCTTCATCATTGTGCGCATCACCGCGCGGCTCATGCGAAACACCGCTTTCAGATTGGTGTCAAGCACGGCATCCCAGTCCTCGTCCTTCAGGCGCATGGCCAGCATGTCGCGCGTGATGCCGGCATTATTGACCAGCACATGCAGGGCGCCATGCTCCTTGACGATGCCATTAATCAAGGCCTCCGAAGCCACGGCATCGTTCACATTCAGATTGGCGCCGGAGCAGCCGGGGAAAGCGGCAAGCGCCTGGCTGATGGCCGAGGCGCCAGCGTCGCTTGTTGCAGTGCCAATCACTTTCAGGCCTCTCTGTGCCAGCTCAAGCGCAATCGCGGCCCCGATGCCTCGCGAAGCGCCGGTAACCAGGGCAACTTGCCCTTCAAATGAAACGTCGCTCATGCCAGCATCTCCCTGGTTTGCGCCAAACTGGCGGGATCAAACATCGCCACACCCGTGAGTTCGGCATCTATGCGCTTGACCATACCGGCGAGGACCTTGCCGGGGCCGCATTCAACAACCGTCGTCAATCCGCGGGCCTTGATGGCTTGAATACATTCAACCCAGCGCACCGGACCGAAGGCTTGCTCATACAAGGCAGCCCGAATGCGATCCGGCTCAGTTTCGACGGTGACGCCTACGTTGTTGATCAACGGAATCAGCGGAGGAGCCAATTGCACATCCGAGAGCTTTTCTTTCAGCTTGTCAGCAGCTGGCTTCATAAGGCTGGAGTGAAACGGTGCCGAAACCGGCAACGGCAATGCGCGTTTGGCGCCATTGGCCTTGAGTACCTCACAAGCTTTTTCCACCGCGGCTTTGCTGCCTGCGATGACGGTTTGCATCGGATCGTTGAAATTGACCGCTTCGACCACTTCCTGCGTATTCGGACCAAAGGAATTCACAGCCTCTGCGCAACCCATCACCACGCCAGCCGCATCCATGCCCAGGATGGCCGCCATGGCGCCGACACCGACGGGCACCGCTTCCTGCATGGCCTGCGCCCGAAAACGAACCAGCGGCGCTGCCTGCGTCAAAGTCAAAACGCCCGACGCGACCAATGCCGAATATTCACCCAGGGAATGACCGGCCACTGCGGCGGGCGCCGCGCCAGTCTCGGCCATCCAGACGCGGTAAGCAGCCACACCAGCAATCAACATGACAGGCTGTGTGTTGGTGGTCAGCGCCAACGCTTCCTTCGGGCCTTCATTGATCAGCCGACCCATCTCCTCGCCAAGCGCATCAGACGCTTCGGAGAGTGTCTGGATGACGACAGGGTGCGCGGCCCACGCGTCGAGCATGCCGACCGACTGCGATCCCTGTCCGGGAAAAACAAAAGCAAAAGGTTTCATCAGATTTCAGAGAAAAATCAGGTGTTCACCCATATAGAACGGGCGCAAGCTGCTACAGATTTAATAGTACCGATCCCCAGGTGAACCCACCGCCCACGCCTTCAAGCATGAGGGTGTCACCTTTTTTGATCTTGCCGCTTCGCACCGATACGTCCAGCGCCAACGGAATGGATGCGGCCGAGGTGTTGCCGTGCTGGTCCACGGTGACAATCAACTTTTCCAGGGGCATCTTCAGCTTTTTGGCCGTGCTGTGCATGATGCGGATATTGGCCTGATGGGGAATCAGCCAGTCGATGTCACTGTCCTGCAGGCCAGCTTTGGCCAGGCTGGCACGTGCGGATTCCTCCAGCACACCCACCGCCAGCTTGAAAACCGCCTGCCCATCCATCTTCAGGAGCGGGTCGCCCAAAACCTTGCCACCTGACACGGTGCCGGGTACGCACAGAATGCCAACGTGTTTGCCGTCAGCGTGCAGGTCCGTCGCCAGAATGCCGGGCGTCCGCGATGCTTCCAGCACAACAGCGCCCGCGCCATCACCAAACAACACGCAGGTGGTGCGATCGGAAAAATCAAGAATGCGTGAAAAGACTTCGCTTCCGATGACCAGCGCCTTGGTGGCAGAACCCGTCTTGATCATCGCGTCGGCGACCGTCAGCGCATAGACAAAACCACTGCAAACCGCCTGAACATCAAAGGCGGGGCAACCCGCGATTCCGAGCTTGTTCTGCAAAATGCAGGCCGTTGACGGAAAGATCATGTCGGGCGTGGAGGTCGCCACAATGATCAAATCGATATCCGCAGCTTGCAAGCCAGCAGCCTGCAATGCGTTTTTAGCGGCTTCGAGCCCCAGATCACTGCTGCATACATCCGGCGCCGCAAAATGCCTCGCCCGAATACCGGTGCGCTCAACAATCCATTGATCGGAGGTTTCGACGCCCTTGGCCGCGAGTTCAGCGGCCAGCTCGGCATTGCTCAGGCGTCGGGGGGGCAGATAACTGCCGGTACCTGTGATGCGTGAATAAAGAGTCATTAATTAGTGTGCGAGGGTGGGATCAGTGGACTCCGCCAGCGCTACCGCGACTTCCGGCTGCGCAACCGCCGCTCTCGCCAGTAGCGGAGCAGCGTGTACGATGCGTTCTCTGACCCTGTCCAGCAAATTGTTCCGAGCCGCATCATAAGCGCGATTCAAGGCGCGCTCGAATGCAAAGGCGTCTGCGGATCCATGACTCTTGAACACCAGTCCACGCAATCCCAGCAAGGCCGCGCCGTTATAACGCCGGTGGTCAACTCGATTCTTAAATGCAGATAGAACCGGATAGGCGACGATAGCAGCCATTTTGGTGAAGATATTGCGCGAAAACTCAGCCTTGATGAAGCCGCCGATCATGCTGGCGAGGCCTTCACTCGCTTTCAGCGCGACGTTACCGACAAAACCGTCACAAACCACAATGTCGACCACGCCTTTAAAAATGTCGTTACCTTCGACGTTGCCGTGAAAATTCAATTCACCGGCTCTCGCCGCAGATCGCAACAGTTCACCTGCTTTTTTGATAGTTTCGCTGCCTTTTATTGCTTCTTCGCCGATGTTAAGCAAACCCACGGTTGGATTGGGCCTGTCGGCAATAGCCGAAACCAGCGCCGAGCCCATGACCGCAAACTGAAACAGATGATCTTCGGTGCAGTCGATATTGGCACCCAGATCCAGCACGGTCGTAGCGCCGCCCACCGCGTTTGGCAACTGTGTGGCGATGGCTGGGCGGTCAATGCCGTCCAGGGTTTTGAGTACATGCCTGGCAATGGCCATCAGTGCGCCGGTATTGCCCGCCGAGACTGCAGCCTCGGCCGCGCCGTCTTTCACCTGGGTGATGGCCACCCGCATGGATGAGTCTTTTTTACGGCGAAGAGCGACCTCAATCGGGTCGTCCATGGCCACCACTTCAGAGGCAGCCACAACCTGGCAACGGGGGTGGGACCGAATAAGGGGGAATTGGGCCTGAGCGGCCAGCGCATCGGGCTGGCCCACCAGCACGATGCTGGCTTCAGGGTGACTGTCCAGAAATGCCAAGCTGGCAGGCAGCGTAACGGAAGGTCCGAAATCGCCACCCATGGCATCAACGGCTATCCTGATCATGGCAGGACCAACGCAGTCAAAAATGGGGGATTCAACAAAACAAAGGCCCGCAGGGTAAGTGCGGGCCAGTCGTTAAAGCGTGAAATTACGCTTCAGATTTGGTTTTCAACACCTTGCGACCACGGTAAAAACCGGTGGGGCTGATGTGGTGACGCAGATGGATCTCACCGGTGGTGGATTCAACAGCGATACCTGGAACGGTCAAAGCGTTGTGCGCACGGTGCATGCCGCGCTTGGAAGGTGATTTTTTGTTCTGCTGGACGGCCATGATCCGCTCCTGAGGGGGTATAGGGTTGGTAAATACGCTGAAATCCCTCCGGGGGACCGAGCGCCAAGCCTTTGATTATAGCGCGATATCTGACGGATTTCCATCCCCGGTTTGCGCGGGTGGATTCTGCCCCACGGCGAGCCGCCAGGCCAGTAAAACCGCCAAAAACTATTTGGGCTTCTTTAACTGGGCCAATGCCGCGAACGGATGCGGTTTGGCGTCTTCCTGCCCCGCCAATTCGCTTTCCCCCGCGCTGAACACAGGGGTGACGGGGCAGGTCTCGTGCATGGGCACCAGGGGCAAAGCCATCAAAAGCTCGTCTTCCAGCACGGCCAGCAGGTCAAACTGGGGCGCCATCACCAAAAGGTCTTCCTCCGACTGGTCGTCCTCAGCCATGGCAATGTCTTCGTCGGCGACGAAGCGGTACAACTGGTCAATCTCCACCGGCGTGGCAACCGCACCCATGCAGCGCTGGCACGTCAGCGGCAAGCTGGCTTTCGCCTCCAGCCGCAACCAGACTTCGTCTTCCACGCCGGCGCGCGGGCGCAACTCAGCGGTGGCTCGCCAGTTGATGGCTGAATCAGCCTCCAGCCCATGCATTTCCTGGGCTAGCCGCTCCAATTTTTGTAGCGGTGTGATTTCAACAAGCGGTTCGCCCTCCTGGGCAAGGGCCTGCATATTGAGGCGCTGGACATGAACATGTTTGGACATGCCAAGCAGTGTAAGAGAATCGCACCCATGACTCCCCTGCTGACTCTCCATCTTTCACCATGACACTGCGCACCCTGATTCTGGGATCGACCTCCCCCTACCGCCGCGAACTGCTGCAGCGCCTGGCGATTCCTTTTGAGGTCGCGTCCCCGAACGTGGACGAATCGCCGCGTCCGGGCGAAGCCCCGGCCCAGCTCGCGCAGCGGCTGGCTCTGGCCAAAGCCCGCGCAGTGGCCACCAACTTCCCGGAGGCTGTCGTCATCGGCTCCGACCAGGTCGCCGATCTGAATGGCGAGCCGCTGGGCAAACCTGGCACCCATGAACGCGCGGTTGCCCAATTGCGCCAAATGCGGGGCAAAACTGTTGTCTTTCAAACGGCGGTCGCCGTGGTCTGCCTGCAAGGCGGATTTGAGCAGACTGAAATTGCCGCCGTCAAGGTGAAGTTTCGCGATCTGAGTGACACCGAAATTGAAAACTACCTGCAAACCGAGCAGCCCTATGACTGCGCCGGCAGCGCCAAAAGCGAAGGCTTGGGCATTGCCCTGCTGGACGCGATCGACAGCGATGACCCGACTGCTCTTGTGGGACTGCCCTTGATCCGCACCTGCCGGATGATCCGGGCGGCCGGCATTCCCCTGCTTTCCGCCCCCGGAGGCCAGCCATGACGAACACGCGACGAGGCAAGCTTTACCTTGTGCCGGCACCGCTTGATTTTGGCTGTGACGTCCAGACTCCGATTCAGGATGTCATTCCGCTCGCCACCCTAAGGCAGGCCGCCGTGCTCTCCAGCTGGATTTGTGAAAACGCCAAAAGCACGCGGGCCTATCTCAAACGAATCAATGACGTGCAGCCACTGGCGCAAACGGTGCAGCAGCAGCAGATCCAGGAGTTGCCACGCGAAGTACACAAGAAAGGTGACCACGGCGGCAACTTTGACGCGCGACCTTTGCTGAAGCCGGCGCTTGAGGGCGACGATATGGGGCTGATCAGCGAAGCGGGTATGCCGGCGATTGCTGATCCTGGCTCGTCGGTGGTCAGGGCCGCGCACGATCTTGGCTTGCAGGTGCTGCCTCTGGTGGGTCCCATGTCGCTCATGCTGGCGCTTGCCGCCAGTGGCTTGAATGGACAAAACTTCGCGTTTGTCGGATACCTGCCGCAGGACGGCGGCGAACGCACCCAACGCATTCGCGAGCTTGAATCAATAGCCCTGAAGACCGGCCAGACGCAGATTTTTATTGAAACCCCCTACCGCAATGCAGCGCTGACGCAGGCGCTGTTGCAAACTCTACAGAGCAACACGCGGCTGGCTTTGAGTTGCGGCTTGACCATGCAAAACGGCTGGTCGCACAGTGCACAAGTCAGTGCCTGGAAGCGGGACAAGCCCGCTGCGCCATTGGCTCTGCCCACGGTGTTTTGCATGGGGCGCTGAAATTGCGCGCAACATAAAAAGGCCCGCTTGCTGCGGGCCTTTTTGCAGGCGTAAACCCGCGATTAACGAATCGCCGGCATCGCCTTGAAAGCCTGCATGGCACCACTGCCAACCGCTGCACCAAACTTCTTGGCCAGCCGCTCGGCCACGTTTTCCCGGCGGGTGTAATCAATGATTTCTTCTGCCTTGACGATGTCACGTGCAACAAACTCCAGCGTGCCAAGCTGGTCAGCCAGACCCAGCTCAATCGCCTGCTGACCTGTCCAGAACAAGCCACTGAACATCTCGGGGGTTTCTTTCAGCCGATTGCCACGGCCATTTTTTACAACGGTGATGAACTGCTGGTGAATCTGGTTCAACATGGCTTGCGCGTAGGCGCGCTGCTTTTCGGTCTGTGGGCTGAACGGGTCCAGGAAACCCTTGTTTTCACCCGCCGTCATCAAGCGGCGTTCAACGCCAACCTTTTCCATCAAGCCGGTGAACCCGAAGCCGTCCATCAAGACGCCGATGCTGCCCACAATACTGGCCTTGTCGACAAAAATCCTGTCGGCGGACGCGGCAATGTAGTAGGCCGCAGACGCGCAGGTTTCTTCAACGACGGCATAAACCGGCTTTTTATGTTTGGTCTTGAGGCGAACGATTTCGTCGTTCATCATGCCGGCCTGCACAGGACTGCCGCCGGGAGAGTTGATCAGCAACACCACCGCTTGCGCACCTTCATCTTCAAACGCTGCGCGAAGTGCAGCATTGACAAATTCAGCGCTGGCATCTGCGCCGTCCGCAATTTCACCCTTGATTTCCACAACGGCGGTGTGCGGCGCGCTGACGCTGGTGGAAGGTGCACCGCGCTGCACCACAAACCACACCAGAAACACAAAAAATGCCAGCCATGAAAGGCGAACAATGGTTTTCCAGCGGCGCGCGGCTTTTTGCTCGGCCAGCGAGGCAAACGCCAGCTTCTCTAGCGTGGCCCGCTCCCATCCGGGTTGGGATGTGGGATCAACTCCACCAGGGGATGAAGACCGTGGGGGGGTGAATTCCGGGTTATCTGACGGGTCGGGGCGGTTTAGATCATTCATGAGGGTAGTTTAGAACTCAATTGTTTTAAGGTTGTAGGAGGAGTGCCAGAAAACAAGGCCGTCTCGCTCGGTCAATGTAATTTTGACGAGGCCGCCCTGACAAGGCCCGCCAGCGCATTCGCCGGTATCAGGCCGGTACGCCGCCCCGTGGCTGGCGCAAAGCAGCCATTGCCCGCTGGCGTCGAACACCCGATTCGGCTGCCAGTCCAGCTCCATGGCCACATGGCTGCACCGGTTCAGATAAGCGTGGGGTTGTCCTTCAAACCGGACAGCGAAGGCGCGACAGGTCTGGCCAGCGTAAATGACATCAAAAGGCACGGCCTCTCCGCCTTCGATCAGTTCGCTCGCCCGGCACAGGGGAACAACCCCATTTGCCAGGTCAGACATGGGCAAACGCCTCAACCATTGACCGCCAGCCAGTCGTGCAACTCCTGCACCGAATGCGCAACAAAACGCGGATTCAAGGCGCCAAAGGCAGCGCTTTCATGGGCGCCGTAGCTGACGCCCACACTGGCGCAACCGCCCTTCAGGGCCATCTGCAGATCATGCGTGGTGTCGCCAATCATGAGGGTGCGCTCCGGTGTGGTGCCGAATTCCTGCATCAGCTCATGCAGCATGCGCGGATCCGGCTTGCCAGCAGTTTCGTCCGCAGTGCGCGAACCGTCAAACAGGCCCTGAAGCTCAACCGCCTGCAGCGCCTCGTCCAGCCCGCGCCGGCTTTTGCCGGTCGCAACGGTCAGCGTATGCCCACGCACTTTCAAAGCATCCAGCATGGGCAACACACCGTCGAACAGGCTGATATCGTGCTGGTGCGAAAGGTAATGGTGTCGATAACGCGCGCCGAGCTCGTTGTGCTTTTCTCTTGGCACATCCGGCGCCGCATGGGCCAGGGCCTGCATCAACCCCAGGCCGATCACATAGCCCGCGGCTTCGTCTGTGGGCACGGTCCCGCCTACATCGCGCACTGCGGCCTGTATGCAGCGGACGATGATTTTGGTGGAGTCGAACAGGGTCCCGTCCCAGTCAAAGGCAATTAAATCAAAGCTGACAGGCTTAAGCGGTGATGGCATGGGCGGCAAGACTCTCAAGGTCGGGTGGAAGAACAGCCAGCAGCTCGATGCGTTTGCCGCTGGACGGATGGGTGAACTTTAAACGCCATGCGTGCAGAAACATGCGCTTGAGGCAGGCGCCGGACACTTCTTTTTGCAAGGCTTTGTTCAGATCAAAGTCGCCATATTTGTCGTCGCCAGCGATGGGGTGGCCTTCGCTGGCCAGATGCACACGAATCTGGTGTGTGCGCCCCGTCTTGATGGTTACTTCCAGCAGCGAGAAAGCTCGCCCCGCCATAGCCACTGCAGATTGGACCTTGACGAGCGTGACCGCACGCATCGCGTCGGGGTGGTCCTTGTCCACCACCCTGACGCGGCGCTCCCCATCGGGCAGCAGATATTTTTGCAAGGGCTTGTCCAGCACCTTTTTATTGCCGGGCCAGGCGCCGCTGACCAGGGCCAGGTAGATCTTGTCGGTTTCGCGCTCTCGAAACTGCTCCTGCAGGTTTTTGAGCGCCATGCGCTTTTTGGCCACCAGCAAAATGCCGCTGGTTTCACGATCCAGCCGGTGTACCAGCTCCAGAAACTTCGCTTCAGGCCGCGCCATGCGCAGCTGTTCAATCACACCAAAGGCCACACCGCTGCCGCCATGCACGGCAACACCCGCGGGTTTATCGATGGCCAGGACGTGTTCATCCTCAAAAAGAATCGGGAATTCACGCGATGGCGCATATCCCCCCACCGTCGAAGCCGCACCGTCACGGGCGATTTCCACCGCCATGGCCCGGGCCTTTTCGTCCGCACGCTCGGAGGTACGGACTGGCGGGAGGCGAATGCTGTCCCCGGCCTCGATGCGAGTATCCGCCTGCGCCCTGCCCTTGTTGACGCGCACTTCGCCGCTGCGAATGATGCGGTAGACGTGAGTTTTGGGCACCCCTTTAAGCAGGCGAATCAAAAAATTGTCCAGCCGCTGCCCAGCCAGATCCGGATCAACCGTAACAAAGCTTGCTTCCGGTATCGACCGCACAAGCTGGTCCGCAGGGGGATTGCGGACGGGGTCCGCTGAAACCTGTCCTGCAGAGGGCGGCGGGCGATGCAATTCAGGCGCTTCCCGGGGTTTACCCGGGCGCCGCGTTTTCCCTGAACCTGCACCTATAATGTGTTTCACTAGCGACAAGCTGTAAGTGGTTGATTTGTCTGGGAGTTTAGTCCACACACCAATCAGCACACTGCCAACAGCCTTGCTGGAAGGTCGACGCCACTGGCAGCAAATGCCCCAAAAGCGAACGGTGCCAGGCACCCCCGCAGCGGAAAATTGCAGTGCAGACGAGTCGACGTTTTGCGAACACAACTACGGAATACGATGTGTTCAGCCCCGCGGGCTGGACACGGATCCAGGCAAGATCTGGTCTTCGAATGGGTAGCCTCTTGACAACACTGATCGTACTGATAAACACATGCCTGCGGCGCTTTTTAGCCCCGCTTTTGGGCATTTATCAGCCGCCAGCCCTTGTCCTGCGGGCGCAAGCAGCTACTGTTTTGGTAGCAAACACCCATCGGACCCTGACCCGCCCCATCCAAGCGCCTACGCCCAGACTGCTCAGCGACTGATCTTTCAGTCGCCGTGGCTTCGTCAAAAGCTCTCCGGCAATTCCCCACGTTCGCTCAACGTCTGCTCTGGCGTCGTTTGCCCATTTTTGGGCAGTGATGTTTGAGAACAGAAGAACGAAGGAATCACCATGAAACGCATGCTGGTCAATGCCACCCAGTCGGAAGAACGCCGCCTGGCCATCGTCGACGGACAAAAACTCCTCGACTACGAAATTGAAATTGAAGGGCGCGAACAGCGCAAGGGCAACATCTACAAGGCCGTGGTCACCCGCGTCGAGCCATCGCTGGAAGCCTGTTTTGTCGACTACGGGGAAGACCGTCACGGCTTTTTGCCTTTCAAGGAAATCTCCAAACAGTACTTCGCCCAGGGCGTGTCGGTCAGCCAGGCGCGCATTCAGGACGTGATCCGCGAAGGCCAGGAAATCCTGGTCCAGGTCGAAAAGGAAGAACGCGGCAACAAGGGCGCAGCCCTGACCACCTTTGTCTCGCTCGCCGGCCGTTATGTGGTGCTGATGCCCAATAACCCGCGTGGTGGTGGCGTCAGCCGCCGCATCGAGGGCGACGACCGCGCCGAGCTGAAGGAAAACATGGACCAGCTGGAATACCCGGCCGGTGCCAGCATCATTGCCCGCACCGCCGGTATTGGCCGCAGCGCCGCCGAGCTGCAGTGGGATCTGAACTACCTGATCAAGCTGTGGACCGCTATCGACGGCGCCGGTAAAGGCGGCAAAGGCGCTTTCCTGATTTATCAGGAATCCAGCCTGGTCATCCGCGCCATCCGCGACTACTTCAACAGCGACATCGGCGACATCCTGTTCGACACAGACGACGTGTACGAACAAGCCCGCCAGTTCATGGCCCATGTGATGCCTGAGCACGAGCACCGCGTGAAGCGCTACCGCGACGACGCACCCCTGTTCAGCCGCTTCCAGATCGAACACCAGATCGAATCGGCTTACGCACGCACCGTGCAGCTGCCTTCCGGCGGCGCCATCGTGATCGACCACACCGAAGCGCTGGTTTCGGTGGACGTCAACTCGGCCCGCGCCATCAAGGGCGGCGATATCGAAGAAACCGCAACCCGCACCAACCTGGAAGCCGCTGACGAAGTCGCACGCCAGATGCGTTTGCGCGACCTGGGTGGCCTGATCGTCATTGACTTTATCGACATGGAAGAGTCGCGCAACCGCCGCGACGTTGAAAACCGCCTGCGCGATGCGCTGCGCCAGGACCGCGCGCGTGTGCAGTTCGGCACCATCAGCAAGTTCGGCCTCATGGAAATGAGCCGCCAGCGCCTGCGCCCTGCCCTGTCAGAAGGCGCATCGATTCCCTGCCCGCGTTGCGGCGGCTCTGGCCACATCCGCGATACCGAAAGCTCGGCCTTGCAGATCCTGCGCATCATCCAGGAAGAATCCCTCAAGGACAGCACCGCCTCCGTGTTGTGCCAGGTGCCGGTTGATGTGGCGTCTTTCCTGCTGAACGAGAAACGCTCCGAAATTTCCAAGATCGAAATGAAGCAGCGTATCAATGTGCTGCTGGTGCCCAACAAGACACTGGAAACGCCCAACTACAAGCTCGAGCGGCTGAAACATGACGACCCGCGTCTGGACAACATCGAAGCCAGCTACAAGATGGCTGACGAGATGGAAGACGCGACCACAGTCACCCGCCGCAGCCAGGAAAAACACAACAAGCAAGAGCCCATCATCAAGGGCGTGTTGCCTGATGCACCGGCGCCTGCGGCCGTGCCGAAACCCGCGCCAGTGGCCGCCCCTGTGGCAGCGGCACCGGTTCGCGCGACCGTTGCAGCCCCGGCCGAAAAAAGTTTCTTCGCAAAAATCAAGGCCTTCTTTGTGGGTGAAGAGGTCACCCCGGTTGTGGTTCCGGTCCGTGAGGTCAAGAAAGACGAACGCGGCGACGGCCGTCGTGACGAGCAACGCCCTGACCGCGGTGGCGAGCGCGGCGGTGAACGCGGAGGCCGCGATGGCCGCCGTGGTGGCCGTGGTGGCCGCGGCGAAGGCCGCTCCGCTGAAGGACGTGGCGAAGGCCGTCCTGACCAACGTGGTGAACGCACCGAAGGCCGCAGCGAGCGCGGCGAGGGCCGTCCGGATCAACGCGGCGAGCGCCGTGACCGCAACCCCGAAGGCCGCCCGGAAGGTGGTCGTCAGGAACGTCCGGCGGGCGAGGCACGCAACGACGGCCGCAACAACGAGGCACGTCCCGAGCGCGCAGAGCGTCCCGAAGGCCAGGGCGGTAACGAGGGCCGCGGCGAGCGTAGCCGCCGGGGCCGGGGTGGTGAGCGTGGTGGCGAGCGCGGTGAGCGCGGCGCACCCGTGCGTGATGCCGAGCAGCAGGACCTTGCACTCGCCAACCAGGCGGCCATGGCCGCAGCCATGAACGAGGGTGAAAAGCCTCAACGTCAGGAACGGCAGGAGCGTCAGGAACGCCCGCCGCAAGACGGTGGCCGCAATGAACCGCGCGCCGATGGTCAGGGTCGCCGTGAACGCGGTGAACGTGGCGAGCGCGGCACCGGCCGCCGTAACGAGCGACGCGACGAACGCAGCGATGGGAGCGTTGCACCGGCCGCTGCGGCCCAAGCCGACAGTTTTGACGCGGCCCATCCCGGCGTCGTGGCAGGTCTGGATGACACCGGCCACGCCGTGGTTCCCGCATCGTCCACTGACGTTGCCCCCAACGGCGGTCAGGAAGAAGGCCAGGACCGCCAGCCGCGCGAACGTCGCAGCCGCGACCGATATGGGCGCGAGCGCCGCGAACGCAATGACCCGCCAGCCGCTGGCTTGACCGAAGGCTCTGAGCCAAATCAGGCTTTTGCCCAGGAAGAACGCGCGCCGGCTGCTACTGAATTTGTAGCAAATGCAGAACCCGTCAGCGCACCCTATGTGGCACCTGTGGCACATGTGGCGCCTGTCGCTCCACCTGTGATAGCTGCGCCCGCGCCGGTGTTTGCCGCACCGGCTCCGGTTGTTGCTGCACCAGCCGCTGCCCCTCGCGCACTGCCAAAGGTTGAGGCGTATGAGTTGCCGCTGCAGGACCTGGCCCAAGTCGCCAGCGCATCGGGTCTGCAATGGGTCAACTCCGACGCCGGGAAAATCGCCGAAACGCAAGCAGCCATGGCCGCGCAGCCACAGCCCGTCCACGTGCCCCGCGCCCGCCCACCGGCACCTCAGCTTGACACCAGCCCGCTGGTGCTGGTTGAAACTAAACGCGACCTGCGTGAGATGACGCTTCCGTTTGAACAGGCTGCAGCGCCGGTTGGCGAACGCGCGGAATAGACCACAGCGACGTACTCCAAAAAAGCAGCCTTCGGGCTGCTTTTTTTATGCCCGGCGCGAAATACGGGCCCGCTGGATGCACAGTTAAACTTTGCCCATGGCCTGGCATGCAACCCTCTCACTTGACTACACCCTGCAGGCCCGCAAAACGGTCGCACGTTATCGCCATGACGGTCCACTTCGTATTTTGCAAAGCCTCTATCCGGAGGGCGATGCCGTTTGCCACAACGTGCTGGTGCATCCTCCGGGAGGACTGGTCGGAGGCGACACACTGGACATCAAGGTTAGCGCCGCAGCGGGAAGCCATGGCTTGATCACCACACCGGGTGCAACACGCTTTTACCAATCAGCGGGAGAGACCGCTCTGCAGCGCACGCACATCCGCCTGGAGGCCGATACTCGCGTTGAGTGGCTCCCGATGGAAGCGCTTTGCTACAGCGGTTGCCTGGCTGAAAACCATCTGACCATGGACCTTGCACCCGGCGCTGAACTAATGGGCTGGGATGTCACGGCGCTCGGCCTTCCCGGCGCCGGCCAGCCGTTTGTGGATGGGAGTTTTTGCCAGCACATTGAGCTGCCGGGTGTGTGGCTGGAGCGCGCGCGCATCCGTGCTGATGACAGCTTGCTGCTCGACAGCCCGCTGGGCCTGGCAGGCCAGCGCTGCATAGCCACCCTATTTTTTGTGAGCGGAAGCAAGCTGGAACGCGGGCGCAGGCAGATGGCGCTGGACCTTGCACGGCAAGTGATGGCGTCTCACCCCTTGAGCACTTTTGCGGGTGCTACCAGCCCCGACGCGCAAGTGGTGCTGGTGCGGGTGCTGGCGCCGCTGGTTGAACCAGCCATGAACCTGCTCAGGCAGGTCTGGAAAATCTGGCGGCAGCATTTCTGGGATCAATCGGCGCCCAGCCCGCGCATCTGGTCGGCGTGATCACTCAGCCGGCGATTAGCTCGTCAATGCGCTGGCGCAGCTCTGCAATGGGCGCCCTCTTCGCGACGCCTGGTCGGCCCCCCACGTTACCACCCATGTCGCGTGCTTCTTCCGGCGAAACCAGCGCCGTAAGGTAGAGGACCGGGATACCCGCTGTCTCGGGGTCTTCTGACAGCGCTGCAACCACATCACCGCCACCCATTCCGGGCATGTCAATATCGCAAAGAACAAGATCGGGACGCTCGGTCTTCGCGAGCTTTAGCGCCTTGTGCGGATCGGTCGTGCTCACCAGGTGATAGTGCTCGGCCAGTTTGGCCTCCAGGTAGGCCACGATCGATTGGTCGTCGTCGATCACAAGGATTTTTTTACTCGATGCCATGGCAGTTTCTCCAAAAGGGGGCCGGAACAGGCCGCGGAAAGAATCAGCCTGTGCACACCAAATTATTACCGCATACCGTGCTCAGGTTTCGTCGCCGGGGACCACAAGCTTGACGGTCTCGAGATGAACCCGCACGCTTTGTATCAGCTCCTGCGCCTTGTCGGGGGTCAGGCTCGAGGCCCCACGCTCGATGGTCTTGCCGACGCCGGCTGCCCACTGGAAACCATAGACAGCGAGGCTACCCGCCAGTTGATGCGCCGCGCGCCGCAGTTCCTCCCTGTCTCCCGCCATAGCGGCTTGGTCCATAGAGTCCAGTAATTGCCGTCGCGAAAGCAAAAAGTCCGTCATCAGACTGGCCAGATCCGGGTCAACCTCGACAGTGGCCGGTGCGGTTTCCGAACTCGCGTCCTCCCTTGGCGCCGCTTCAACATTGGCTTTGCGCCCATGGTCACGCAGGGTCTTCTGAATCAGGTCGCGCGTGACCGGTTTGGTCAGGTAATGATCAAAGCCAGAGGCCAGGCATCGTGTTCGCGTTTCGTCATCATCATGCGAGGACAACACCACCGCAAAACATCGGGGCATTCCATTCGCAACTTCCTGTTGACGCAGTTTTCCAATTGCCTCCAGCCCGCCCATGATGGGCATGTCCAGATCCATGAATACCACGTCCGGTTTTTCCTCCAGCGCTACCTCCAGCGCCACGCGGCCGTTGAAGGCAGTGAACACCTTCAACGGTGGTGTAGGCAGGAAACGCCGAACAATCAGCAGATTAAATTCGTCATCATCCACCAGCAACACTGTCGAAGCGGGCAAACTGCCCATGCCCAAGGGCTGCGGGTGATCACGCCTTTCGCTGGCATGCCGGAGAATCGCGGGGACCTTGCCGACTGGTGCTGCGCGCAATGTGACCGACAAGGTGGTGCCCTCAGATGCCGAGGTCTGCATGGTCACGTCGCCGTCCTGCACGCGCGCCATGAGCCGCGCCGAATATGTCCCCAAACCTGTCCCGCTGGCTTTGCCCGCCGTTGCGTACTTGACAAAAAATGCACCACGGACTGCCTCAGGCACCATGCCCACGTTGTGGATATGCAGCGCGACTTTGCCGCTTTCCTCGATTGCTTCAATCGAGGCCGTAACGACGGCGCCCTCGGGCGAGGCTTCAACGGCATTCTTGAGCAGGTTGGCAATCAGTGAATAACACAGCAACTCCTCCGCCCAGGCGCAAGCCCGGGTGGCGCTTGACTTGATTCGGAGGCTTACGTTTTTGGAAGCGGCATGACTGTGAATGTCCACCGCCACCTTGTCAAAAAGATCCACAAGATCCACAGCGTCGGGCCGGAAGATATAGCCGCCCTGCTCCATTTTGTACAGGTCCAGCGACAGGTTCACCATGCTCAAAATGCGATAACCCGCACGCTCCACGATGCCAAGCAACTCGTCGGCCTCGCGCGTGAGTTGCCTCTCCTCGCGCAGCAGCCGGGGAACGGCGATGATGCTGTTCAGAGGTGTCTTGATGTCATGCCGTGCTATGCGCTCGACCTCTTCCCGTAACCTCACGTTTTCCTTGAGTGCCTCGTTTTGCTCCTCCAGCAGCATGGCCTGCGCGCGCAACATTTCATCCTGCTCGCGCCGTTCGCTGATGTCGGTGATGGAGGCTATGAACTGGGCGGTGAGGCCTTTTTCATTGGTAATGGACACGCCCATGCCCTGTACCCACACCCAAGAAGCATCCGCACGCTTGAGGCGATAGTCAATGCGGTCGTGGTAGGCCATGGCACCTGGCTCGCGTTTTGCAACGATGTGTTTTCGGAACTCACTCGCCACGCGACCCTTGTCGTCAGGGTGAATCATGTCGAAATAATCCGGCCACGCTGAGGTGTCAGCGTCGGGGGCGTGACCAAGAATCTCGCGCAGCCGCGGCGAGTAATAACCGGTGCGAGCGATCGCATCAAAGTCAACAATGCCCGCCTTGGCCGCCCGCACAACCAGCTCAATGCGTTTTTGTTCCGTGGCCAGGGCTCGCTCGATACGCCGCCGTTCAGTCACATCCTGCGTGGCCACAACCACGCCCACAGCTTCGTCACGGGCATTCAACATGACCGTGCGCATTTCGGTGTACTCGCGGCCCTCAAAGTGAACGTCTTCGGTGTAGAGGGGCCCATCTGTGCCCTGTTTCAGTGCCGCAGCATCCAGCGCTTCGACGCGCTGTGCTTCGTTCAGCTCAAACGCCTCCGCGGCGCCATGTCCAATGGCATCTTCCCGACGCTGGCCGTAGTAGCGCTCCCAGGTCCGGTTGGCAAAGACGTAACGGCCGGCCGGGTCGCGCATGGACAACGCCAGCGGCAACGCGTCAACCAGATCATTGACAAATTTCATGCGGTCGGCCAGCTGGGCGTGGGATGCCAACAGGGCTTCCTCCTGAGCCCGGCGCTCACTGAGGTCGATGATGGCGGCGATCCAGCGCACCGCAAACCCGGCCTCGTCGCGCACGGCTATCCCGCTGACCTGCACCCACGCGGAACTTCCGTCCGCCCGCATCACACGGTATTCGTCCGGCGAATAGAACTCGCCACGAGGGCCCTCCGGCCCTTTGCCCTTGATAAAAGCGACCCACCGACGCGTGATGCGCTCCTGATCGTCGGGATGAATCATGACCTTGAAATAGTCGGGCCAATCGGTGGTATCGGTGTCAGGCGGGTATCCGCGAATTTCCCGGAAACGAGGCGAGTAGTAGGTCTCGTGCGTTTTCCCGTCCCAATCAACAATTCCAACCCGTGCACCACGCACAACCAGGTCCAGACGGCGCTGCTCGGTCCGCGTCAGTTCCACCTGGGCACGCAGCGCCTCCTCCTGCTCGTGAAACGCCGTGACGTCCAGAAACGAGGTGATAAAGCGTTGGGTACGACCCTCATCGTCCACTTGCGAAATGCCTTCAGCGTGGATCCAGATGTAGCTGCCGTCAGCCCGGCGCAAACGGTAGGCCATTGGCGCTCCCGGTTCCTGTTCCGTTCCCGGGTTTTTCTTGCGCGAGATCATTTTGCGAAACTGCTCGCGGGACGCCTCGCGGTCATCGGGATGCATCATGTCAAAAAGACTGGGCCATCGGGAAGTATCCTCTTCCCCCGGATAACCCAGCATCTCCTTGAAGCGCCTCGAGTAGGTCACCACATCCTTCTGTGCGTCCCAGTCGCCAAAACCGGCCTTGGTAGCCCGCACCAGCAGTTGCAAGCGGTCCCGCTCTACAGCAAGCGCCTGCTCCGCCAGATGTTTTTCGTGCATGTCGATGCTTGCAATCAACACGCCGATGATCTTGCCCTCCGCATCCGCCATCACCGTACGCGATTGGGAATATCGCCGGCCCCTGAACGTGTTCTCACGCGGCCCCAGTGTGGCGCCCGGCCCCAGCGCCATGGCGGCGCGGTCCAGAGCCTCGATAAGCTGAACCTCGTTGGGGGGCGCGCGCTCGCGCAGGGTCTTGCCAAATCACATCCTCGCGCTTGACGCCAACGTACTGCTCCCAGGTCTTGTTGACAAAGAGATAGCGGCTTTCAGTGTCCCGCAGGGCCATGCCGACAGGGACGGTGTCAAACAGGTCAGCAATGAACTTGGCATGATTGGAGAGCGCCATTTCATGGCGCTTGCTGTCACTGATGTCAATATATGTACAGATGAACCGCAGGGTCCTGCCATCCGCACCGATGAGCGCTATGCCCTCAGCATGTACCCAGATGTCACCTCCGTCGGCCCGGCACATGCGGTAATCGAGTGCCCGGTGATGGCGCGTTGTGCTCCAGGCGCTTCTGTCACGCAACTCGTCTACAAAACTCTGGCGGACACGGTCTCTTTCATCTGGGTGGACAAGATCAAAAAATGGCGGCAGTCCCGACGCAGGCGTATCGGCGGGATACCCGAGCATTTCCTTGTACCGATCTGAATAGTTGACAACGTCGGAAATGGCGTCCCAGTCCAATACTCCTGCTTTGGTGGCCCGAACCAGCAAATTGGTACGCTCACGCTGTTCAATGGAACGAAGCTCTTCGGCCGCAAGCGCGCGGGACATGCGCCGCGCCAGGGTAATACCCGGCGCAAGTGCAAAAATAAGGAAGCCAAAGGGGGTCCAGTAGCCCGCCTGAAGCGTTCTGAAATATGCGACGTCATGGGCCACTGCAACCGTCATGGCCGCCAGCCCACCCAGGAGGACCAGCGCACTGCGTCGGCCTTTCGCCCAAGCCACCGCCAGAACATACGCGAGATAGATGCCGACGAGCGCCACGCCAGCGATCAGACCGGGAACCATCAGCGTGAAGGTACGTGCCGGGGTCAAAAGTACACCGACTATCGCGGTTACCGCAATCAGCTGGATGACCCGTTTCGGCAATTCCCGGAACTCGATCGGAAACAGCGAATGGACGAACAAGGCAAACAAAGCGGTCCCGGCGCAGTAGTTGACGAACAAGACTTTGAGATAGGCATCCCAACCCCATGGTCCAACCACTGGCAGCAGCAATCGCTCGCCTGACAGCGCGATGACCACCCCCGTTGAAAGACAGTACAGCCCTAGATAGAGTGGTGCTCGCTCGCGGCGCCGCCACAAGAAAAACAGAATGGGCAAAACCCCCATCAGGACGACGCCGGTCAATGCTGCGGCATCGCGGATCAGTCCCCACTCGCGGCGGTTTTGCATGTGCGCCGCAGTGCCAAGCTCCATTGCCCTGACCATGCCGCCCCGACGGTGCTGAAAATTGGAGACGTGGGCCGTGATCTGCATGGGACAGGACGGCACCCCCAGGGCGACATACTGCTGGCCGATAGCGGCGCGGGTTTTACCACCGTCAATACCTGGGGCGCCTTGATGAGCAACCTCCTGGCCGTTGACATACAAGCGCATGGCGCTGTGCTGGTTGGGAATAAAAAGACTTAATGCCTCGGCATTTTTACACTTGATCTGAAGGTGGTAGGTGCCGAATCCGTCGGAGCCCAAAACCGCGCTCCCGACCGGGTAGCCGTGCCATGCGCCTGGAACTTCAAGGACATGGCTGGTTGCCCGCCCCGCAGCCAACCCTCGAGGCGGCTCAAATATCTGCCAATTGAAAGCCCATTCGCCAGAGAGGCGAACGCTACCGTCCCGCTCAAAATTCCACGCTTCGAGATCAAGCACTCCAGCTCGCGCTGAGTGCAGTGGCTGAGGAACCGGGCCCTGCGCTGCAGCCATTCCAGCTGACAACATCAAAGCAAAAAGATACGCCCAAAACGCCCGCAGGATGAGTTGCATGCGGGGAGGATACGGGAATACAGCAGGACCTCAAAGTCCTGTTTTCCCTCCGTCGACCGTCTAACGGTCCCGGCGGGCGTAGGCGAAACATAAAACCCGGAGGGCATGGGGAAGCAAATGCCTCCCCTCAGACTCAATCTTGCAGTTCCGCGGGAACCTTGCCGCCATTGGCAGCCAGCTTTTTCATCACCTGTTTGTGCAGCCAGATGTTCATGGAAGCGCTGTCGCTCATGTCGCCGGTGTAGCCCAGCTCGTTCGCCAGCTCTTTGCGTTCACCCAGACTGCTGTCCAGTTTGAGCAGTTTCATCAGGTCAACGATGGAAGTTTTCCAGTTAAGCTTTTCAGGGTTGTTGCTTGCCATGTCATTCAACAAGGCCTCCACATCCACATCGGCCATGGACGCACTGCCGGCCCCTGCCGTAGCGGCGGCGCGCGCTGCTGCATCGGATGCAGCCGTCGCCGCTGCAGCATCCGCTGTGGACAGCGAACCGTCTGCGGTGGCTGCGGGAGGTGTTGCAGCGTGGGCTGAAGGGAAAATTTTGGCAAATATTTTGCTGAGAATGCTCATGGTGAATCCAGAAGTGAAGTTAGATGTCTATGGTGCGCCCCCGAGAAAAAGCATGACGGAGGAATCCAGCCTGATCGCGTGTGGGAGAAATGCGCTTTGTGCGCCTCAAAGAATTGAAACAACCCTACAGTTTTGCTTTGCCCCGTCCTACCCCTGCAGCAGCGAGCCGACAGACAATAAGGGGCATCATTAACCCCGTACATCCTGCAAAACCAACAATCACGAGACACGCATGAAACAATACCTGACCCCCGTCGCTCTGGCTTTGACCCTTTTGATCACCGCTTGCTCAAGTACCACGGAAAGCGGTTCCGTTGGTGCGTCGCGATCACAGTTGTTGCTTGTGTCTTCAGCCCAGCTCGACCAGATGGCCGTGCAGAGCTATAACAAGCTAAAGGCCGATGCAGCAGCCAAAGGAGCGCTTAACACCGACGCAGCCATGTTGGCCCGCGTACGCGCCATTGCAGCCCGCATACAGCCACAGACTGCCGTCTTCCGGGCGGATGCGCCGCGCTGGCAGTGGGAAGTCAACCTGATCAACAGCGAACAGGTCAATGCCTTTTGCATGCCCGGCGGAAAAATCATGTTCTATACCGGATTGATTCGCAAACTCAACCTGAGCGACGACGAAATAGCGGTGGTGATGGGCCACGAAATCGCCCACGCATTGCGCGAGCATTCGCGCGAACAGGTGTCCCAGGCCGCTGCGGCCCAGACAGCCATTGGCATCGGCACGCAGCTCCTGGGGCTGGGCGGCGGCACTACCCAGTTGACGGGCGCGGCCTATGAGGCGCTTGTGGCCACACAGTTCAGCCGCTCGCATGAAAATGAGTCTGACCGCATTGGCCTAGAACTGATGGCGCGGGCTGGCTATAACCCGCAAGCCGGTGTGAGTCTTTGGCAAAAAATGGCCAGTGCCGGAAGCGCGGGGGGCGGTGGCTTCCTCAGCAGCCACCCCAGCGACAGCAGCCGCGTCCAGCAAATTCAGTCCTTGCTGCCAACGGTGATGCCGCTGTATCTGGCAGCGCGCCGCTAGCCTGTACACCGTCCGCGCCTGCTGGACGGTTTCAGCGAGCGGTCCGCTCATGGCCCGCTGCGTACTGCATAATTCGCGCTCTTGGCAAACCGGCCACGCCGGTGTATTTGCCCTGTCTTGAAAAGCACATTGGGCCGCTATGCACTCCGCCATGACCACCACCGAAATTTATTTGATCGCCATGGCGATCATCTTCACCGCTCCCTACCTGATCTGGCGGGTTTTCAAGACCGACTATTACGCGCCTCTGGTGGTGGTGCAAATCATTGCAGGCATCCTGCTGGGCCCTGGCATCCTCGGCAAGGTGTACCCGGACTACTACGCCTTTGTGTTCAGCGCACCGGTGGTGCAGTCGCTGAACGGCGTCGCCTGGTGGGCCGTCATGGTGTTTGTGTGGATTGCGGGCATCGAGCTCGATCTGAAAAAAACCTGGACCCATCGGCGTGAAAGCAGCATCACCGCTGGCCTGGCGCTGGGCACACCGCTGCTGGCGGGGTGTGCGGTGGCGGGGGGCATGTTGATGTTCGACGGCTGGGTGGGCCCGCAGGGCATGCGCTGGCAGTTTGTGGCAGGGGTAGGCATGGCCTGCGCTGTGACCGCCTTGCCCATCCTGATCTTGCTGATGGAAAAACTCTCCATCCTGCGCCAGCCCATTGGTCAGCGCATGCTGCGCTACGCCAGCCTGGACGACATCGCCATCTGGGGAGTGCTCGCCCTGATTCTGATGGACTGGGAGCGCGTTGGCCGGCAAGCCGGTTTTCTTGCGGCGTTCGCAGTCTTCAGCTACCTCTTCCGCAAATTGATGGTCTGGCTGCCGGAGCGTGATCGGTGGTATGTGGGTCTCATCTGGCTGATCATCTGCGCTTTTGGTGCTGACTGGGCGGGCCTGCACTACATGGTGGGTGCTTTCCTGGCTGGCGTCATCATGGACGGCGAATGGTTCAACCAGGATCATATGGATCAGTTGCGGCACAACGTCCTCCTGGTGCTGATGCCCGTGTTTTTCCTGAGTACGGGTTTGCGCACCAACTGGTCAGTAGGCGGCGAAGCTGTGTTTGTGGCCGCTGCGGTCTTGCTGGTGGCCTCGGTCGGCGGCAAACTGATTGGAACGCACATTGCAGGCCGGATGCTGAAGTGGGCCCCGGGTGAGAGCTCCATCATGGGTTGGCTGCTACAGACCAAGGGCCTGATCATGATTATTTTTGTCAATATCCTGCTAGATAAACAGATCATCACGAACGAAACCTTCACCGCCCTGTTGCTGATGGCGGTTGCCAGCACCATGCTGACAGTGCCGGTGGTGGCACCCAAGCTTCAGCGCATGAAAGAGATTATTTTCAGGACGAAGTGAGTGGACTTGACATCCCGTACCTGAGCCGGGATCCACGTCAGATAGGCGGCTTTCCAGCACGACCCGCGTGGGCTGAGGGGTCAGGCCCGGAATAACGGTCTTGTGGTGTCGTCCTGCAGCGTACCGTCTGAACCACAACAATTTCGGCATCGCTTTGACAAAGCCCAAGCTGCCCCGGAAAATTCGTTCTATAGTGCGCGAAATTGGCGCACACTGGATCATGCTCTTCTCCACAAACGCCCCTCAACGCAAGTGCGCACGCGTGCCGGGCGCTCTGCCACCGCCATGACGTCACCAGCCGTGGTGATGGGGTTGCGGGCGCGCATCATTTTGCTGGTGGCGCTCGCAGCGCTGCTGCCGGCCACGGTCGCCATGGGCTTCCTGTTCAAACAACGCGACCATGACATCGCCCACGCCAAGGACAACCTCGCCGCCCTTGCGCGCGGCGCGAGCAATGAACTGCGGGTCAAAATTCAGGGCACCCACCAGTTGCTGTTCGGCCTTGCCCGGTCCCGCAAGCTTGACGTGGATGAGCGCGACGCCTGCTCGGCCTACCTTGCCGAAGTGCTGAAACAGCATCCGCAATACACCGGCATCCTTACGATCAAGCCGAATGGCGATTTGCACTGCGACTCGCTACGCACCGGCCGCAAGCTCAATCTGACCGACCGCGCCTATTTCCAGCAGGCCATGGAGTCCACGGCACCAGCGCTGGAGGCGGTCTTTGGCCGTCTCACCGGCATTGGCGTGGTGCAGGTGGCCCACGCCTCGCGCGACCCACAAGGCAAAGTGCGATTCGTGCTGCTTGCATCCATCGATCTAAACCAGTTCTCGCGTGAGCTTGCGGCGGCGCAGCCATATTCAGATACGGCCATCACCCTGTTTAACCGAGCCGGTGTTGTGCTGACTTCGGGCAGCACGCGCGCCGGGGGACCAGGCGTCGGCCGACCCACGCCAGGAGTTTCTTTAGCCAGTACCGAACTCGGCCGATTCGCCATCAACGGGAATAACGGCGATACGGCTGAGTTCGCTGGCCCGGCTGGCGTGCAGCGGGCTTGGGCTGTGGGTACACTGCCGCAGCCTTGGGATGCGGGCATCCAGATCACGCTGGGGGTGCCTACCCGGGACCTGGCAGCCCACACGGAGCGTCACGCACGGATCGTCCTCGCGGGCGTCATGGGAGCAGCGATTCTGGCACTGCTGCTGGCCTGGGCGTTTGGGGAGCTGGGAGTCCGCCGCCCGCTGGGCCGGATCATGGAGGGCACAGCCCGGCTCAGGAACGGGAACCTGGATGCCCGCATCGGCCCGCCCTACCCGCGCGGCGAAATCGGCGATCTGATGAAGACCCTGGACGACACGTCCAACAAGGTTCAGGTAAATCAGCAGGAAATTCAACAACTTAATGACGGACTGGAAGAACACGTGCGGGTCCGCACGGCGGAGCTTGAAACCGTCAATCAGGAACTGCAGGCTTTCTCGTACTCACTGGCGCACGATCTGCGCCAGCCGCTGATCACCATCCACGGGTTCTGTGATCAGCTGGGCAGAACGTTGCAGTCCGACGCAAGCGAGCAGCAGAACCACTACCTGAAGCGCATCCAGGCGAACGTGCGCAAGATCGCCGAGTTGTCGGACGCCATGGCGTCACTGGCCCGTCTTTCACGCCCACAACTGGAGAGCAGCGCAGTGGACGTCAGCGCGATTGCTGGCGCCGCGCTAGCCGCCTGCCAGCAGCGCGACCCCGACCGCGTCGCCACCCTCCGCGTCCAGGCGGAAATGAAGGCCACTGCGGACCCAGCCATGCTGAAGCTGGCCATTGATCATCTGATCGACAACGCCTGGAAGTTCACACGTGAACGAGCCAGCACGGAAATTTCGGTCGGTTGTGCAGACGATCCTGATGGCACACAGGTCTTTCATGTCAAGGACAACGGTGTCGGGTTCGAGATGGCTCATGCGAGCAAGCTGTTCAACGCCTTCCAGCGCCTGCATCTCGTGGCTGATTTCTCCGGCACCGGGATCGGTCTGGCAAGTGTGCACAAGATCATCACGCGGCATGGCGGGAAAGTCTGGGCAAACTCCACGCCGGGCGAAGGCGCCACGTTCTACTTCACGCTGCGAAACGCAAGCACGTAGCACTGGCGGCCGCAAGGACGCTCCGCGAGCCCATTCCGGGATGACAAAATTCAGATGGCAACCAGCTGCCGCACTTTGTTGGCCTGCATGTCTTTGCCCTGACCCCGTGCGATGAATTCCCCGCGTTCCATCACGAGGTAGTCGTCTGCCAGTTCTTCGGCAAAGTCGTAGTACTGCTCCACCAGCAGAATGGCCATATCGCCACGGTCAGCCAGCATGCGGATGACACGGCCAATGTCTTTGATGATGCTGGGTTGAATACCTTCGGTTGGCTCATCAAGTATCAACAGCTTAGGCTTAGCCGCGAGTGCGCGCGCAATCGCCAGCTGCTGTTGTTGCCCGCCAGACAAATCACCACCACGGCGGTTCAGCATCTGCTTCAACACCGGGAAGAGTTCGTACAACTCGGCCGGGATCGGTGTGCTGGCACTTTTGTAGGCCAGGCCCATGCGCAGGTTTTCTTCAACTGTTAGTCGGGCAAAAATTTCACGGCCTTGAGGTACAAAGCCGATGCCGGCTCTGGCTCGTTCGTAGGGTGTGGCGGTCTGGATCTGTTTGCCGTCGAAGTCAATGCTGCCAGTCTTGATGGGCACGAGTCCCATCAGGGACTTGAGCAGCGTCGTTTTGCCTACGCCGTTGCGGCCGAGCAATACGGTGACCTTGCCGAGGTGGGCTTCGAGACTTACGTCGCGCAGGATGTGGGAGCCGCCGTAGTACTGGTTGATGTTTTTGACGTTTAGCATGGGATAGCTCTCCTCAGGCTTATGGTGGAGTCGAACGGCTGCGGCGGTGCGGGACAAGCCGGGTCTCGCCCCGGCAGGCGACTCACTTTCTCTTGCTTCGCCAAGAGAAAGTAAGCAAAGAGAAGGCGACCCGATGGTCCGGGTCCCTTCGCTTCGCTACGGGCAACCTGCGGTGCTCGGTAAAAGCGGGGTCTCGCAGAACTCGCCTTCGGCTCAGACAGCTGCGAGCCCTGATCCGCTTTGACCTGCGCTCCTCGGCCCAGCCCGACGGGATTGGAGGAGAAGGGCAAAACCAATACAAAACCCAATTCGGGGAGGCAGGGACGCGCGAAGCGCGTCCTTGCCGGAGCCCGATCCCGATTCCGATTCCGATTCCGTTCCCAAACCCCTTCTGTATGCGCCGAGGAGCGGAGGTTCAGACGGATCAGGGCTGGCGTTGTTTGAGCCGAAGGCGAGTTTAGCCAGACCCCGGCTGAACCGAGCACCACAGGTTGCCCGCAGCGAAGCGGAGGGACGCAGACAGCAGGGTCGCCTTTTCTTTTGCTTACTTTTCTTTTGGCGACGCAAAAGAAAAGTAAGTTGCCGCCGGGCAACCCCCGGCTAGTTGGCAAACTACCGCACCCTGAATGTCGAGGGGTAGTCAGCAAACATGGGCCCCGGATCAAGTCCGGGATGACGAGAAGCTCACCTCCAGCGGCAAAGAGTTCAGCGCCCAAGATAAACCTCAATCACCCGTTCATCCGCTTGGACCTGATCCAAAGTCCCCTGAGCCAGCACCGACCCATCACACAACACCGTGACGATTTCCGAAATCGTCTTGATGAAACTCATGTCGTGCTCCACCACCATCAGCGAGTGTTTGCCCTTGAGCGTGAGAAACAGCTCGGCCGTGCGAGCGGTTTCTTCATCAGTCATGCCTGCCACCGGCTCATCGAGCAGGAGCAGCTTGGGGTCCTGCATCAGTAACATGCCAATCTCCAGCCACTGCTTTTGCCCATGGCTCAAGTTGCCCGCCATGCGGCCCACGCTATCAGCGAGATGAATCGTCACCAGGATTTCAGCTAACCGGTCGCTTTGCATCGAGTCAAGCCTGAAGAACATCGATGACTTCACGCCTTTGTTGGTCTTCAAGGCGAGCTCCAGGTTTTCAAACACTGTGAGTTGCTCAAACACCGTGGGCTTTTGAAACTTGCGGCCAATACCTAGCTGGGCGATCTGCGGCTCGGTGTGGCGCAGAAGATCGATCGTGCTGCCGAAGAAAACTGTGCCTTCGTCAGGCCGTGTCTTTCCGGTGATGATGTCCATCATGGTCGTTTTGCCGGCGCCGTTGGGGCCGATGATGCAGCGCAACTCGCCCGGCGCGATGTCGAGCGAAAGTTTGTTGATGGCCTTGAAGCCGTCAAAGCTCACGCTCACATCTTCCAGATACAAAATGCGGCCATGCGTGACATCAACCTCACCCGGGGTGGCAATGCGGCCTATGCCTGCGTTGCGCCCACCGGATGCGGTGTTGGATTTGTTGGCCGCCAACGCCGCACGGCGTTGCTCAATGCGCTGTGCGCCTTCCTCAAGAAGATCGGGGGTCATTTGGCGTCTGCCTTGCGGAGTTTTTTCAGGAGGCCAACCACGCCGTTGGGCAGAAACAGCGTGACCGCAATAAATAGCATGCCCAAAAAGTACAGCCAGTACTCCGGATAGGCGACCGTCAGCCAGCTCTTCGCACCGTTGACAATGAAGGCACCAACGATGGGGCCTATCAGCGTCGCGCGCCCGCCCACCGCGGCCCAGATCGCCATCTCGATTGAATTGGCAGGGCTCATTTCACTCGGGTTGATGATGCCGACCTGCGGCACGTACAGTGCACCTGCAATACCGCACATCACGGCCGAGATGGTCCAGATGGTGAGCTTGTAGCCCAGGGGCGAATAACCGGAAAACATGACGCGCGTTTCCGCATCGCGAATGGCCTGCAACACGCGGCCAAACTTGCTGCGCACCAGCCATTTGGCAAACAGGAAGAAGCCGAGCAACGTGAGACCGGTCAACACAAACAGACCCATGCGCATGCTGGGCGTGGCAATCGGTGTATCCAGAATGCGCTTGAAATCCGTGAAGCCGTTGTTACCGCCGAAGCCCGTTTCGTTGCGGAAGAACAAAAGCATGGCTGCAAACGTCATGGCCTGGGTAATGATTGAAAAGTACACGCCTTTGATGCGTGAGCGAAAGGCAAAGTAGCCAAAAACGAAAGCAACGATGCCGGGCACCAGCACAATCAAAAACAGCGTTGCAACAAAGCTGTCGCTGAAGGTCCAGTGCCAGGGCAGCTCTTTCCAGTCAAGAAACACCATGAAGTCGGGCAGATCGCTTTTGTAATTGCCATCGCGGCCGATCTGGCGCATCAGGTACATACCCATGGCGTACCCACCCAGCGCAAAAAAGAGACCGTGCCCCAGCGACAAGATGCCGGTATAGCCCCAGATCAAATCCATGGCCAGTGCCACGATGGCGTAACACATGATCTTGCCGACCAGAGCCACGGCGTAAGTGCTCATATGGAACATGCTGGTCTCGGGAACCAGCAAGTTGAGCGCAGGGGCCAGCGCACACACAAGCAGCAGCGCAACGATAAAGGCGCTCAATCCGGCACGCGTAAACAGAGGTCCTTTGGATGGGAGAACCACGGAGGAAATTGGTGTACTCATGATCATGCCTCCGCCGAGCGGCCCTTCATCGCAAAAATACCTTGCGGCCGCTTCTGGATGAAGATGATGATGAGGACCAGCACCGCAATCTTGGCCAGCACTGCGCCGGTCCAGCCTTCCAGAAATTTGTTCAAGATGCCCAGGCCCATGGCCGCATAAACAGTGCCGGCCAGTTGGCCCACGCCGCCCAGCACCACCACCATGAAAGCATCGACGATGTAGCCCTGACCCAAGTCCGGGCCCACGTTGCCGACCTGGCTCAGCGCGCAACCGGCCAGACCTGCAATGCCCGAGCCGAGAGCGAACGCGTAGGTGTCCACTCTCGCCGTGTTCACGCCCATGCAGGAGGCAATCGGCCGGTTTTGCGTGACGCCGCGCACAAACAGACCCAGCCTTGTTTTGCTGATCAGCCAGGCCATGCCCAGCAGGACGGCAATGGCAAAACCGATGATGACCAAGCGGTTGTAAGGCAAAGACAAATTGCCCAGTACCTGCACGCCGCCACTCATCCACACCGGGTTTTCGACACCCACATTTTGTGCGCCGAAAATCGAGCGCACCAGTTGCTGCAACATCAGGCTGATGCCCCAGGTCGCCAGCAGGGTTTCGAGTGGCCGGCCGTAAAGGAAACGAATCACGCCACGCTCCAGCGCGGCGCCCATCAAGGCCGACGCCATGAAGGCCACCGGCACGGCGGCCAGCAGATACCAATCAAAAAATCCCGGTAGGTACTTCTGAAACAGACCCTGCACCACATAGGTGGCATAGGCACCAATCATCATCAGCTCGCCATGCGCCATGTTGATGACGCCCATCAAGCCGTAAGTAATGGCTAGTCCCAGCGCCACCAGCAGCAGGATGCTGCCCAGGCTGATGCCGCTGAACACAGCACCGAGTTTGTCACCCCAGGCCAGCGCAGATTCGACCTTGCGCAGCGAGGTCTGCAACGCGCTCTTGACTTCCGTGTCTGTCTCCTCGCCCAGACGCGCAATCAGCACGGTCTTGCTGATCGGGTTGTTGCTACCGGCCAGGCGCGCAGCTGCTTCCAGCCGTTTGGTTTTGTCACTGCTGCCCAGCAAGATGGTGGCCCGCACCATCTCCAGTTGGTCCTTCAGCGCGGGCACACTTTCTGCCGCGTAGGCTTTTTCAATCAGGGGCAAGCGTGACTCGTCGCTGCCAGTGGCCAGCACCTTGATCGCATCTGCCCTGACTTTTGCGTCTTTGGATAACAGCTTGAGTGCCGCAAGGGCAGTGTCCAGCTCGCCGCGCATCATGTTGTTGTTGATCACGTCTTCGGCGTCGTCGGGCACCTTCAGCTCTGCGCCGGTGGCGGGGTCAAAACCCTTGTCGTCCTTGATGACAAATACCTTGTCGCCAGCGGTCTTGACGGCATCGTCGGCCAGCGCCTGGATAAAGGCGGCGGTTTTTTCGTCGGAGTTGGCGGAGGCTTTGTTCAGCGCTTCGACCCGCGCTTCAGTTTCACCCAGCGCCATGCCTCTGGCCTCGTCCGGCGTAAGCGCGTGGGCTCCAGCCGCCAGGAGTAATGCAAGTGCTGCGAGGAGAGTTCGAATCATCATCATTTTGAAGAACCTGTAGGGTGGGCACGGCGACCCGCACATGCGGCCCGCGGCGGTGTCCAGGCTGCAACTTCCTTTGAAAAACATCTTTTGGTCATGCACCGTGATAGTGCAAGAACTGGACCAGACCAAAAAAAGCCGCACCGGTCTTGCAAACCAGGTGCGGCTTGCGCCGCAGGCCCCTGGAGACTCCAGGGGCCAGGCGGCGGCGGCTTACTTGGATGCCATTTTTGCCGGCTCGTCAGGCTTCTTGTCGTTGCCTTCGATGAACGGGCTCCATGGCTTGGCTTTCACCGGGCCAGGTGTCTTCCACACCACGTTGAACTGGCCGTCAGCCTTGATCTCGCCGATGAACACCGACTTGTGCAGGTGGTGGTTTTTCTCGTCCATCTTGGAGACGATGCCCGACGGTGCCTTGAAAGTCTGGCCAGCCATGGCGGCGATGACTTTGTCGGTGTCAGTGGACTTGGCTTTCTCGACAGCCTGCTTCCACATGTTGATGCCGATGTAAGTCGCTTCCATCGGGTCGTTGGTCAAAGGCTTGTCCTTGTGACCGGCGATACCTTTGGCCTTGGCGTAGTCAGACCATTTTTTGATGAACTCGGTATTGGCCGGGTTCTTGATCGACTGGAAGTAGTTCCAGGCAGCCAGGTGGCCGACCAGCGGTTTGGTGTCCACGCCGCGCAGCTCTTCCTCACCCACGGAGAAAGCAACCACCGGCACGTCCTTGGCCTTCAGGCCCGCATTGCCCAGCTCTTTGTAGAAAGGAACGTTGGAGTCACCGTTGATGGTGGAAACCACAGCAGTCTTGCCACCAGCGGAGAATTTCTTCACGTCAGCCACGATGGTCTGATAGTCAGAGTGGCCGAACGGTGTGTATTTCTCGTCGATGTCCTTGTCAGCCACGCCTTTGCTTTTCAGGTAAGCGCGCAGGATCTTGTTGGTGGTGCGCGGGTACACGTAGTCTGTGCCCAGAAGAACCCAACGCTTGGCGCCACCGCCGGCTTTGCTCATCAGGTAGTCAACGGCTGGAATGGCTTGCTGGTTGGGAGCTGCGCCCGTGTAAAACACGTTCTTGGACAGCTCTTCGCCTTCGTACTGCACAGGGTAGAACAACAGGCCATTCATCTCCTCAACCACAGGCAACACCGACTTGCGGGACACCGAGGTCCAGCAGCCGAAGATCACGGAAACCTTGTCCTGACCCAGCAGCTGTTTGGTTTTTTCTGCAAACAGGGGCCAGTTGGAGGCCGGGTCCACGATCACTGGCTCAAGCTTCTTGCCCAACACGCCGCCTTTGGCATTGATCTCGTCGATGGCCATGAGCACGGTGTCTTTCAACACGGTTTCAGAAATGGCCATGGTGCCCGACAGGCTGTGCAAAATGCCAACCTTGATCGTGCCACCCGACTGGGCATGGGCGGGCAGAACCGACAGGCCCGCCAGGGCGACGGCGGCTGTGAGCGCCTTGAGGGTAAATCGGCGTGAATTGAGGCGTTGCATGTGTAGCTTCTCCGTTAGGTGGGTAAATCGCTTGTCGTTCTGCACAAGCCGACAAGGCTTTTACAAAACGATGAGGCGATTCTGTAGACCCCTGGCGCATCGGCAAATACGCCGGGTGGCGTATGTAGGAGTAGACCTACATCTTTTTGCTCCGAAATTAATAGCGAACAATCGCCGTGTTCATTGGGCAGGCGGTCATTTTGATCCTTAAACCCTCTGCCTGCAGCGCACCTTTGCGGCTCAAAGGGTGTCAGGAAAATTATTCAAGAAGAAATCGCTCATTCCCCCTGGATCGTGGCCATAGTTCGCTATTAAAGTAATAGCAACGGAGGACGCAAAGAAATGTGTCGCTGCGGTGGCATCCGGTAAACCTGCGAAACACCGCGCAAGGGCACTGGCGTCATCCAGTTGTTTGGGTTTGAATGTCCGATGTCTTACTTTCAAGGGTCATCAACATGACGCCACCCCGCAAACCCTCTCCGCCATCCGCTCTTGCATTAAGTGGCTTGTCCAAGTCTTACCTTCAGCTCGCCAGCCTGCTTGTATTGGGAGCCGCTGCAACATTGATATCGCTCGGTGTAAACGCCCAGTCGGCGGGGACGCCTGCATCGCCCGCGGCAGCGCAAGTTCAGGAAGCATTCCCCGTAATTTCAAAGGCCGCGAAGGCCGCAACGCCTGCAGAGCCTGCCAAACCAGTCGCAGCCAAATATTCAGACCGCGACATTGATCGGGCATTTGGCTACATGGATGCAAACCGCGACGGCAAGCTGAGTCGTGAGGAGGCCTCAGGATTCAGGAACGTGGCCAAGTATTTTGATCTCGCAGATACCGACAAGAACACCGTGCTTAGCCGGGACGAATTTGCAAAGGCGCTAAATCGCAAGAAGCCCGCGGTCGCTACAACTCCGGCTGCGCCTCAAGCAGCCGTCAAGCAGTAGGCATCACGCCCTCTTCCCCTGGCCTGGCTCAGGCGCCAGACTTCCTGGTCCGAAGAAGGGCGCCGCCCAGCACCGCTGCAGCAGCGGCGAACACGGCTCCGATCAGGAAAGCAAGCTGGTAGCCGCTGTTCAGCGCCGCAGTAGCGTCCATGCCGTGGGCAAGCAGGGATTGCGTGCGAAATGCTGCAAGGCTGGCCAGCACTGCCAGACCGAGCGCGCCGCCCATCATGAACGCCGTGTTGACCACACCGGAAGCAACGCCTGACTGGTCGGGCCCTACATCACTCATGGCCGCAAGCAACATCGGGTTGAAGGCAATGCCGGCGCCCAGACCGAGGAGCAGCATCCCCGGAAGGATGTCAGCAACAAAACGCCCATTCAACGGCGCCTGCGAGAAAAGCGCCAGGCCCAAGGCCCCCATGAGCAAGCCGGCACACAGTGTCCATCGGATACCGAATCGCAGAACAATGCGCGCCGAAAGGCCCAGGGAAAAAACCGCCATGATGAGATTGGCAGGAAGAAAGGCCAATCCCACCTGCATGGCGCTGTAGCCCAGCACCAGCTGCATGTAAAGCGCCGAGATAAAAAACCACGCAAACATGGCCGCCGCCCACAGCACGCCCAACACGTTGGCCGTCGCGACATTGCGCAGGCGAAAAAGACTCAAGGGCATCAAGGGCGTTTGCACACGCGACTCGATCATCAGGAAGATGAGCATCAAGACCGCTGCGGCACCCAGCAAACCGAGGGTTCGTGCAGACGTCCAGCCGGCTTCATTGCCGTTGACGATGGCGTACACCGCGAGCATCAATGAGGATGTCACCGTGACAGCGCCCCCCACATCAAGGCGGGCGCGTGTCGCCGGCCCACTGCCACCGGGAAGGAGCAACAGGCAGAGCGCAAATACCGCTGCACCAATCGGCAGGTTAACCAGAAAAATCCAGCGCCAGCTCAAGGCATCGGTTAATACGCCACCCAGCAAAACACCTATGCTGCCGCCGCCCGCACACACAAAACCATACACGCCCATGGCTTTGGCACGTTCGGACGGCTCGGTAAACAAAGTGATGATCAGCGACAGCGCGATGGCCGACACCACAGCGCCACCCACACCCTGCACCGCGCGCGCAACGATCAACACAAGCTGCGAGTTGGCCAGGCCGCAGCCGAGTGACGCCAGGGTAAAAAGTGTCAACCCAAAAAGGAAGACCCGCCTGTGCCCATACAGGTCACCCAGCCTGCCACCCAGCAACAAAAAACCGCCAAAGGTCAACATGTAGGCGTTGACCACCCACACCAGTGAGGTCTCGGTGAATCCCAGGTCCGAACGGATGGACGGCAGGGCAACGTTCACGATGGTGGTATCAAGAACAATCATCAACACACCAAGGCAAAGAACCGTCAGTGCCCACCAGCGCTTGCGGCTGTCCATGTCTTCCCTCATCAAATCCCCCTGTAGAAAATATGCCACTTTACAGGGGCGTGCGATCCCACCAGTGAGTTACACACCCACCCCTTAACAAGCAGCCAACGCAAGACTCTCGTTTGACGTGATAACCCAAAAGGCTTACGCTGCGATCGTGTGTTACCCCAGATTCAGCGCTATTCGGCGCAGGTAGCACCCAAAAGTAAACGGCGTCCAAAATTCACTTAGGTTAAAGGCCTGCATGCATCCCGACCGCGCGCCAGCCGACGAGTTTGTCAATCAGCGGCTGGAACCCATCGTGACCCGCGCCCTGCAGCGGTTTCGCGCGCTCTTGCCGGCAGAAGTTGGGCTGTCGCTGAGCCTGACGCACGACGACCCCGGCATCCGCGCCAACGCGGACCGTCTGGAGCACGCCCTTCTGAGCGTTTTCATTGTGGCCTGGCAGTCTCTGGGAAAGCTGGCTACCCAGATCATTGTGGAAATGAATGAAGTTGTGCTGGACGACGTTGTGCTCGACGATGATGCGGCCAAGTTGCAAGGCGGTCTGCCGCCCCGGCGTTACGCACGTCTGGTGGTCAGCAACAGCAGCCGAATGTCCATAGGTCCCGACCACACGCTGGCGCCCGCCCCGTCACTGGTGGACGACAAGCCGCGGGGTGCTCATCGGCTTCCGCTGGTCGAGGTTCACGACATCATTCTTCAGCATTTGGGCATGTTTACGGTGCTGCCAGAGCCCGGCAAGGGAACTGCTTTTGATATCTACCTGCCAACGGCCATGCCCGTCGAGGAATCGGCATTCAACGAACTGGCACTGGCGGTCAAGCATATTTTTTATGTCGATGACTACGAGCCCATGCGGACACTCGTCAGCGAAACACTGCCGGACGCAGGGTTCAGGGTCACCTGTTTTGAGTCGGCGAAAGACGCTCTGGCCGCCCTGCAAAAAGGTGCGTCGCCGTGCGACCTGGTCGTAACCGACTACCGGCTCAAGGGCTCCTCGGGCGTCGAGCTGCTCAAACAAATCAAGCTGGTCCGCAACTATCTCCCCGTCATCCTTATTTCCGGCTACGTTGACAGTGCGCTGGAGTCCAAGGCTCGGGAGGAAGGAGCGGCGCTGGTGATCAGCAAAACCAGCGATCTCAGCGACCTGTGTATTGCCTTGCACAAGCTGCTCGGTCACACACCAAGCCCGGCGCTGGTGAACTATTCAGAGTGGGGTCGGCTGTAATTCGCGGCGAACGCTGAGACCGGTGGATCATGAGCCGTGAGCCGTGAGCCGTGAGCCGTGAGCCGTGAGCCATGAGCCATGAGCCATGAGCCATGAGCAATGGGGCTGGCACCAACCGAGCCTTATCGGATGCCTGCTATTGAATAAATAGCAACTCTCGCCCGTCTTTATTGGGGAGAACACTGATTTGTTCGCAAATCTAGCCGCTGCGCGAGATCGTATAGCGACTCTGGCTAAGAACCCGCTGCAAGGTTTCCAGCAACTCAACGTTGGAGGTCTGCGCCTTCAAAAGCACAGCGGCAGCACGTCCGCTCTGCGCCCGGTCTACTTCAACGGCCGAGAACACGACCACGGGAGGGGGTCTGTCCAGTGCCTCAATATCAGAGAGCAAGTCCCAGCCCGAGCCGCCTGGCAATGTCAGGTCCAGCAGGATGAGATCAAATTTCTGGTCGAACAAACGGGCGCGTGCCTCGCCAAGCGTCGCAGCAAACTCAAACGTGGCAAAGTCCTGCGCAATGGCCGCAGTGATGCGCTGAATGTCGAGGTCATCCTCCACATGCAAGATTCTCGGTTTGCCCACGGCCATTCCGTCAATGGCGCGGCGCAGTCCCAAAATCAACAGATTTTCATCAATTGGCTTTTCGAGCCAGTCCGACACGGACAGAGGCTGGTTATTAAGCTGGATCTGGCTCTCCCCGGCAATGGCCGAGACGACAACAATGGGAAGGTCGCGGGTATGTTCCTGGCGACGCAATGTGCTGATGAGCGCTATTCCGCTCTGGTCTGGCAGCTGAAGGTCTACTGTCATCGCGGCATATCCACCCTGAGCCAGATGGGAAAGCGCCTGGGCCCCGCTGTACGCCATGTCGGCGTCGAAGCCGCCCTTGTCCAGCATCATGGCAAGCAGGCGTGCGATGTCGCGGTCATCCTCGCAGATCAGAATGCGCGGGCGATCAGATTTCGGTCCGCCCACTGTCGGGGCTGATTCCGGCTGCACTTTCCACTCGGGAAGCTCAAAGAAAAAGACGGTGCCGACCCCAGCCCCTGTCGTGAACCCAATGCTGCCGCCCAGCCGCTCAATAATGGCACGCGAAATATTCAGCCCCAGCCCCGTACCGCCCTTCTGGCGCGTATCAGACGAGTCTGCCTGGGAAAACTTCTGGAAAATCCGGTTGCGGAATTCTTCCGGAATACCGGGACCACGGTCCCTGACTTCGACCCGAACGCCTATGCCACCGCGCGTCACGTGAACCTCTACAGCTTCGCCCGGTGGAGAGAACTTCATCGCATTGGAAAGCAGATTGGTAATCACTTGCGTCAGGCGATCGCCATCCACATTTACCTGCAGTTCGTCATCGGGGAAGTTCAGGGTCAGGCCCACGTTTTGCGCAGCCCCAAAGCCCTCCGTCGCTGCAAGTGCCTGAACCATCAGTGGCTTGAGTTCAATGACCTGAAGCTCCAGGCGCATCTTGCCGGATTCGATTTTCTCGATATCCAGAATGTCGTTGATCAGCCGGATCAGACGCTCGCAGTTGTTCTTGGCGATACCCACCAGCGTTTTGACCGCATCGGGTAATTGCCCTGCAACACCGCCCGATATAAGCCCCAGTGAACCGCGAATCGACGTCAGCGGCGTCCGCAGCTCATGGCTGACTGTTGAGACAAACTCGCTCTTCATTCGGTCGATGCGCTTGAGTTCAGTGATATCTGTAGCGAGGGAGAAAAAGCCGATGACATCGCCTTCGTCCTCGCCATCTCCGTAACGCGGGAAATAGTTGACCACGTAGTCCCGATGATCTCCACGTGGAGTTTTCTGGGTGCGTTCGTACACGACGGGATAACCCGTCAGCACCTCTTCAACCCGGGAGCGCACAACCTCATAGAAGGTTGGCCCCATGACTTCCAGAAGCGTTTTCCCGTCGATCTGCTCCGGCAACAAACCAAAAGCTTCTTCATAGGCGCGATTATGGAAACGAAAGCGCTGATCCACGTCCACGTATGCGATCAGGGCCGGCACGGTGTCGGTGATCTGGCGCAATTGGGATTCACTGGCACGAAGCGCATCACTCACGCGGTGCATTTCCGTGTTGTCGCGACCCGTTCCGCGGTAGCCGGTGAATTTTCCAGACGCATCAAAAATGGGCACGCCGCTGATGGTGACGTAACGAATATTCCCGGCACTGTCCAGCCGGGTGACTTCAAAATCACGGAAAATTTCGTGCCGTTCCAGCTGCGCCTTGTGTGCCTCCCATACGCTTTCTTCCATGTTGACGTGGTCAAGCTCCCAGCGGGTTTTGCCTATGGCATCGGTGCGGGTGGCCGAAACGAGGTGAGCATGTGTCATGTCGCCAGAAATCTGGATAAAGCGGAAGTTTTCGTCCTGCTCCCAGAACCAGTCAGAGGACAGCTCGGTCAGCGCGCGGAATCGTTCTTCACTTTCCCGCACGGCACGTTCAGTTTCCTTGCGCTCAGTGATGTCCTGCACCTGGGAAATGAAATGCAGCGGTTTGCGGTCTGAGTCCCGCACCAGCGAGCAGGTCAGATAACCCCAGACAATGCGCCCGGACTGGTGGATATAGCGCTTTTCCCACTGGTAGGTCTCGATCTCGCCGGCCAGCGCTCTCTTGCGCTGCAAGACGTCCCATTCAACATCATCTGGATGGGTGATTTCCTGCACCGTGCGCGACAACATTTCCGCCTCAGAGTAGCCCAGCATCTGGCAGAAGGCGCTGTTGACACGCAACCGCCGGGAGTCAACCCCGATGAGCGCCATGCCGATGGCGGCATGCTCAAACGCACTGGAGAACTGCTGATCACTGACCGACAGAGCGTCGTTGTCCGTACTGATAAAGCTGCCCGCACCATCACCGATGGCCGACTGGGCGGACCGCGGCACATGGGCAAGCGCGATGCGTGGCTCCTCGTCAAGGGCTTCTGCGCCACCCGCTCTCTCGCCGGGGTCATTGCCCAGCGTGAAGTAAAAGGTCGTCCCTTCTCCCACAACGGACTGCGCCCAGATCTTTCCGCCATGGCGCGTCACAATGCGATTGACCGTTGCCAGGCCGATCCCGCTTCCCGCAAACTCCTCCGGAGAATGAAGACGCTGGAACGTCCCGAACAGTTTGTCGGAGTAGGCCATGTCAAAACCCGCGCCATTGTCTTTGACAAAGTAGACGGTCTGCTGGTCAGGGCCTGTCAGTTTTCCAACCGAAATTTCAGCCTCGGGCTTTTTGGACGTGAACTTCCACGCATTGGCGATCAGGTTTTCCAGAACCTGCCGCAACAACGAGACATCCGCCCGGACCACGAGCCCAGGCTCTACCGTCACGCGAACGTTCCGCGCACTGTCATTTTCCGACCATTGCTTGAGCACACGGGCGGCTTCGGCGCTCAAGTCAACCTTGTCCCAGGTCAGGCTGGTGCGCGAAAGCTGGGCAAGTGACAACAAGCCGTCGGTCAGCTCGCCCATGCGCCTCACGCCGCTTCGCATACGCGCCAGATAGTGATGGGCACGCTCACCGGAATCGGCAGGGACCGCCTTTTGCAGCAGGGCCCCGTAGCCGTCGATGGCGCTCAGGGGCGAACGCAAATCATGTGCAACCGAATACGAAAAGGCTTCAAGCTCCTTGTTCGCCGCCTCGAGCTGCGCGGTACGGCGCAAGACCCTGTTTTCCAGATCGACGTTGAGCCTGACGATTTCGCTCTCGGCACGTTTGCGTTTGGTGATGTCGGTGATGGTCGTGACATAGCCGGTCGGCGGCTTGTCCGCCACATCAAACAGCGGCTGCACGTTGATCAAGGACCACAAATCCGTTCCGTCCTGCTTGCGGTAACGGACCACCGCATTTGTTTGTGCCTTGCCCGTGCGCATGGCGACAATGTTGGGCCGCTCGTCGTCGGGCATCAAGGTGCCGTCTTCCCGCAGCATCTCCCACTCGGGCGTGGCCAGAATCAGCCCCTTCATCTGGGCCAGTGTTTTACCCAGAATACGCTCTGCACTGGCGTTGCACTCGACAATGCGCCCGTCAGCGTCGCGCAACACCACGCCCTCGGCAAGCGCAGAGACCACCGTCCTGAAGCGCGCCTCACTTGTGCGTAGGGCCGTCTCGGTTTGCTTGCGCGCCGTTACATCGGTGCCAACGCCGCGATAGCCGGTAAATCCACCGGCACCGTCGATCATCGGCTCGCCGCTGATGCCGAAAATGCGCACCGTCCCTGTTTCAGGGTCCACATACTCGTAGTCAAAGTCTCTAAAAGTCTCGTGGCGTTCAAGTTGGGCACGGTGCCGAGCCCACATCTCGCGGTGTGCAGGGTTGGGATCTATTTCCCACCGCGTTTTACCAACGACATGACTGACCATGCTGCGTAGCTGATCCGTCGTACCGCCCGCCATCTTGGTAAAGCGGAATTGCTCATCCATTTCCCAGTACCAGTCCGAAGAAAGATGGGTCAGACTGCGAAAGCGCGCCTCGCTATGCCGTAACCTGGCCTCAGCAGCGAGCCGATCTGTGATTTCCTCAGCCGTGACGAGGACATGCGTCAGTACGCCATTGGCGTCCCTGAGCGGAACCTTGCGCATATGAACGTGGATCAGGCCGCGATTTTTTGTCGGCACCGTGCGGTCGGGGAAGGCCTGCATCTCGCCCGTCTTCATCAGCTCCTGGTCGGCGGCATACATCTGATCAGCCATGGCTTTGGGCCAAAGGTCATGGACGGTGCGTCCCAGCGCTTCTTCACGGGTCAGCCCGTAGAGGGCCTCGGCAGCCTTGTTCCACACCAGAATCCTGCGTCCGTCCTCTCCCATGGACTTTAGATGGACCGCGACCGGAATGTTGTCGACGATGTCATCCAGGAAACGCGAGGAGCGCGCTTGCGCATCTTCGGCCTGACGTGATTCAGTGACCTCCCGTGTAGTGCCCCGGTACCCCAAAAATTTCCCGCGGTCCCCGAAAATGGGCACACCACTGACCGAAAAATAGCGGCGACCCTGCCCTTCAATGTCCCGCAGGTACTCAAAATCGCGAAACGGTTCATGGGCATCAAGAACGGCGCGGTGTTCGTCCCATGACATGCTCAGCGGAACGATGCCGGACAAACCCCAACGAAAATTGCCGACCGAGTCGCCCAATACAGGCTTGTCAAGCTTGTTCGTACCCACTTCGGTCGCAAATTTGGTAAACCGATACTCGGCGTCCTGCTCCCAGTACCAGTCAGCCGAGATGATTGCAAGGCTGCGCAGGCGCTGTGCTTCGTCCTGAAGCTCTTCCATGGCGCGCTTGGTCTCGGCAAGTTCCTGCATGAGCGCTTTATTGGCAAAAACCAGCTCTTGCGCGTCAGCTGCAGGGGCAGATGCGGACGCTGCCTTGGACGTGTCGTTCGGCTTCACCATGTCACCACTCCCGGAGGAGGCTCGTCGCTACCAACCGAGCGCCCGGGTGACTGCGGCAGTGTGTAAAAACCGGCTGCCTTCCACGTGCCCAGGGGGGTGTGCTTCATGCCTTGTCCGTATCCTTCTGGGCAGGTGTCGAGCGACCCGCGCAATTGCGTTTGCATTGCCCACTCCAGTGTGCGACGTTCGATGCAAATTTGTTATAGGGATAAGTCCCGTATTTGTGCAGGCTTTCCCCCACCTGCTGCGGCAAGTAGGCATGTTGCGTTTCCAACACAGTGCGCACTTGGGTTCAGGGTTGCATCAGGATCTTCGTGGCCCGGTCAACCGGGACCACCGAAATGCTGTTCTGGGGGGATCCCTCGATAAGCCGATCTGAATAGGTGAGATAAACCAGGGTATTGCGCGCCGGATCCACCATACGCACAATGCGGATCTTCTTGAAAATCAGGGAAATGCGCTCGCTGAAGACCTCCTCCTGCGCCTGCAAGGGCTTTTCAAAGGAGATGGGGCCAATCTGACGACAGGCAATCGAGGCCTCCGCCTTGTCCTCGGCCAGCCCGATGGCACCCTTGATGCCCCCCGTTTTCGCCCGCGAAACGTAGCATGTCACACCCTTGACCTTGGGATCGTCGTGGGCGTTGACCACGATCTTGTGGTCCGGTCCAATAAACTTGAAGACTGTATCCACCTCGCCGATTGGCTGTGCCTGCACGGCGGCCAGCATCCACGGCATCAACAGACATGGAACAAGACGGAGAATCATTTTCATAAGGCGCTTTCGGGTAGGTCAAATCGACATTCCAACATACCGATGCTTTCGGATGGATCTGAAACCACCATACCATCCAGCATGCATCATCGTTTCACTTTTCATCAGGATCTGAATTGAGAGCCTTTCTTCTTTTTGCCGCCCTTCTTGGCTGCATGCCTCTGCTGCAAGCTGCGGACGAAGCCAAAGCGACTTGGGGTGTACATCCGCTAACCGGAACATGGAGCTGGAGTTTGTTTGGCGGCAGTTGCACGGAGACCTACCAGTACCGCGCCAATCGCACGGTCCTCGCAACCAGTGGCCCGGAGGTTTCGGAAAAAAAATACGCAGTCGCCATGAGCCCCGACGAGCAGGGCTTTTACAAACTGGTGGAAACAGTGGTGAGGCAAAACGAAAAAGCTGACTGTTCAGGGGGTATCCCTGAAGGGCCCGGAGAGCAAACTACCCGGTATATCCAGTTCAGTCCGCAAAAGGACAAGCTGCTTGTTTGCGAGCAGGCTTCCTTGAAAGCCTGTTTCGGTCCCCTGCGGCGCGTCCCTTGATCCTGCAATAAGGCATCAGAATGAGAACAACAGGCACGATTTTCGGTGTGGTGTTGATACTGCTCGGCGTTATCTGGATGTTGCAAGGCATCAATATTTTGCCGGGCAGCTTCATGACGGGTCAGTTGCAATGGGCGCTGTATGGCGCAATTTGCAGCGGGGCGGGCGCTTGCATAGCGGTGTTTAGTCGCCGGCTGAAGCGCCCGCCGCCCGCATCCTAGTCAGGCAAGAAATCAGGCGTCTACCGGTCCAGCACGCCTGCGGCGTCGGGTCTGAGGCGCAACGACGGCACGCTCTTTTTGTTGCCGTTCAACGTACATTTTGTAGAGCTTTGCCGCCACTCCTGAAGTGACTGCCAGCGCGATGAATTTACGAATCATGCAGTCCTCCTAAAACACGCCAAACAACATCAGAAGGATGACGACGGTAATGGGGACGCCGAGTAGCCAAGCGATAACGGGCATTTGAATTCTCCTTGGTTGATAAGCCTTCACAGTAAAAAAACTCGCAGCACGCGATTGAAAGACTTGGGCCAATACACAAGTAGGGGCGCACCTACAGACAAGTCTGCACACCCAACACGTATTACTGCCATCAGGCCTGGTTATATTGAGACACCCCTCCCCCATTGAATGCCTCCATGAATAAACTGTATAAATACTTTTTTCGCGGGCTGATCACCATCCTGCCTGTGGCGCTGACGCTGTACGTTTTGTACGTTTTTCTGGCCTGGACAGAGTCTTTGGCGCTGTGGGCGTTGCGCCCGTTGATTGGCAGTTTTTATGTGCCGGGAATGGGACTTGTTTTTGGGGTTGCCGGGATCATTGCGATCGGCGTGCTGGTGTCGGAGCGCAGGGTCCGGGGCCTCCTGTCCATTGTCGAGCTACCCTTGACCAACCTGCCCGTCATCAAAAGCCTTTATTCGTCGCTCAAGAGTTTTGCCGACTATTTTTCGTCGACCGGTCAGTCGGATGCCCAGCAAGTGGTGATTCTGCGCATGCCCGGCAACGAGCTTGAAATTGTGGGACTGGTGACGCGGCGCAGTTTTGCAGACCTGCCAGCCGGTTTTTTGCCAGGGGAGCGTGTTGCGGTTTATCTGCCCATGGGCTACATGATCGGTGGTTACACCGTTTTTGTGCCGCTTGAATGGGTACAACCGATTGCGATGTCGGTTGAAGAAGCCATGCGCTCCTCACTGATCGCATGGATGGCCCGCCCGGCAGCAGCCAAAGCAGACTAAGGAACGTTCGCCTGAAAGCGGTTGCTATTGAATAAATAGCAGACTTCGCCCATAACTCATGGGCGAAGCGTCGATTTCATCATGAAACCGGCTTGGAAGACGCTTAATGCGACGGACGTGAGGGTCCGGGACCGCGGCCAGCGATGTGGCGGAAGGTAATGCGACCCTTGCTCAGGTCATAAGGCGACAGTTCCAGCGACACCTGATCGCCTGCCAGAATGCGGATATGGTTTTTACGCATCTTGCCGGAGGTGTAAGCCACCAGCTTGTGACCGTTGTCCAGCGTCACGCGAAAGCGCGAATCCGGCAGGACCTCGTTGACCAGTCCGTGCATTTCAATCAGTTCTTCTTTGGGCATATGAAAACTCCTGGAGATTGGGATGATAGTTTGAGTGTGTGACTCATGCGCAGGCGCAGGGGGTGGGCGCCGAGCGCTCGTGAATCCAGCCAAGCGCATGCTCGGTGGCGTAGTGCACGGCAGCGGCAGCGCTGTCAAAAAGCCCGGTGAAACGCAGCACGCGGTCATGCGTGGCGCTTCCGCGGCCAGAGCGAATCGAGACCGAAGCCTCGAAACGGCCTTCGCCCTGCGGCTTGGCCAAAGGTGAGACAAGGTACTTGCCCACCGCGATATTGGTGTGATCGATCGTCATAAAAATCCGGGCCGGGTATTTTTTCCCGGCTTGATAAAAAAGGGAAGTAAACGGCTTGCATGCAAGCCGGCTTGTGTTCGGTTGGTGCGGCCACGCCCGTTGGCGAAGGGCTGGGCTGCTTGAGCCTTGAGTGGGCACCCTTGGGATAGGTGCACGCTGGAATGGAACAGTGAATGAGGGGGTCAATGCTGTATGGGCACTGAAAACACTGTGAATTCGGGCTCCGGGAAGCGCCGCAATTGAGAGGGAGGCCAAGTGGTGGTGGGCTTCCGTGTAAAAAGCTGGAGCTTTACCGAAGCCCCTATTGTACCTGTTTGTTAGTTTTCGCTCTCGCAGCCGGATCACACCGGCAATTGCATCCCCCAAGGCGGTGTAGCTAGCCTTCGAATTGAGGGTGCAACTGACGAATCCGGCTCATGGCCATCCCTGCCGCGGCGGTGCGGGTCTCGACCCCCAGCTTGACAAATACGTGCTCAAGATGCTTTTTAACCGTCATCGGGCTGGTGCCGAGGATGTCGCCAATGTCCCGGTTGATCTTGCCCTTGACCACCCAATACAGCACCTCTGCCTCCCGTGCGGTCAATTTGAAGCTCAGGCCGATGGCCTGGATTACCGACTCCTCGGACTCCTCACGCATGATGATCAGCCAGTCACCGCCCCCTTCACTGTCTCCGGCCTGCTGGTGCAACCGGATGCTGAGGCGCCTGGCGCCCTGTGTTGCGTTGGGGCAGATCAGACGCGGCGGCTCGCTCTGGAGATTGGCGGTGGCAAGGCTTTGGCGCAACCATGTCAGCAGCGCTGACGGCGTCTGCGGCGCGCAGGTGCCAAAGTATTGCTGCAACAAATCCCGCGCCAGTGGTGTCTGCCACATCAGCTTGCCGTCACTCAAGCGCACGGTAATAGACGCATAACCAAAAGCATCCAGCGCATTGCGTGCCTGCCGTTTTTCACGCGCGCCCTGCAGATGCACCCCCATGCGCGCCAGCACTTCCTTCGGCTTGATCGGCTTGGTCACGTAGTCCACCCCGCCAGACTCCAGCGCGGCGACCAGGTATTCGGTCTCCGTCAGTCCGGTCATGAAGATGATCGGAATATGCGCCGTCTTCGGATCTGCTTTCAAACGCTTGGCTACCTCAAATCCATCCATCCCAGGCATCATGGCATCGAGCAACACGATGTCGGGCACAGCCTGCGTTGCACGCAGCAGTGCGGCCTCGCCATGGGTGGCCACCAGCACGGTGTAGCCGGACTCATCCAGTGCGTCGTGTAACACGGACAGGTTGTCCGGCACATCGTCGACGATCAGCACCACATCGCTGTTGGCGCGGTCAAGGGTTTGGGCCAAAGCGCGGTCATTCATGGGGCACCTGACTGAGTTGCTGACTCATGGCTTCAAACTGGAACTGGCGCGCCAGGCTGCGCATGTCTGCGGCGAAACCAGTGCTTTGCGGATTCGCTTTTTCGATGTCATCAAGCGTATTCATGATGCCGCGAAAGTAACCGAGGTTGACCACTTCGCGCAAGGCATCCAGTTGTGCCGCTGGCGGGTACACACGCGTCAGGGGCAACGCGGGCGCCGCAACGGGCGGCTGCGCCGGAGCCTGAAGCCACACCAGACATAGTCGACGCTCCAGCCAGTCGAGCAACTCACTGTGGCGTACTGGTTTGAGGATGAAGTCTTCCAGCAAAACTCCCACATCGTTGTCCAGCCCTTTGTCGAATGCATTGGCCGAAACGATGGCGATTTTGGCCCCCACGCTTGTCACTTTGTGTACTGCGCTGCCCCCCGGGGGGGCTTCCCCGCCTTGGGACGGCCCGGCGGCGGGGAGGCGCCCGGACTGCTCTAGGGCCCGCACGCGGCGTATGGTTTCCCACCCATCAATTCCCGGCATGGCGAGGTCCATCAGAATCGCTTCGGGCTGGTACCCGGCTGTCAGCAAATCGAGGCAATCGTGACCGCTGGCTGCAGTTCGTAATTCAAAACCCAGAGGCTGCAAAACATTACCCAGCAACTCGCGGTCGGCTTCCTCGTTGTCCACTACCAGAATGCGTCTGCGCGGCCCGGCGTAGCCGTGTCGGGTTTTGTGAACGCGGGATGCAGCCACCGGATAAGGCGTACCCGGCACGATCCGCACCTCTGGCAAAAAGAGCTTGACCCGAAAAACCGAACCAACATCTGGGGTACTGTTCACGGTCAATTCACCACCCATCAAGTCGGTCAACATCTTGGCAATCGTCAGGCCCAGGCCGGCGCCGGGCGCGGCCGGACCTGGGGTGGCGGCGCGGGTAAAGGGCTCAAAAATTCGTTCAATCTCCTGCGCAGACAAACCCGGGCCAGTGTCTTCAATCTCGATGCTGGCCATTTCCCGCGCGTACTTCAGGCGCAGACTGATGCGGCCAGCGGACGTGAACTTGATGGCGTTGCCAAGCAGGTTGATCAGGATTTGCCGCACACGTTTCTCATCAGCACGCACCACCACTGGCATGACGCCATCGGACTCAAACTTGAAGGCCAGTCCCTTGGCCTGCGCTTCCAGTTCGAACATGCCCACAATCTCCTGCACGAACTCCGCAAAGTGCATGGGCTTGACGTTGAGCGTTAATTTGCCACTCTCAATTCGCGCAATATCCAGCGTGCCTTCAATCAAGGTGAGCAAGTGCTCGCCGCCGCGTTTGATGACGCCGACGGCCTGCTGACGATGCGCTGGAATGGATGCGTCTTCGCCCATCAATTGCGCGTATCCCAGAATGCTGTTGAGCGGAGTGCGCAGCTCATGGCTGATGGCGCTGATGTATCGGCTTTTGGCCTGGTTGGCCAGATCTGCCACGCGTTTGGCCTGTTGCAACGCCTCGTCGGTCTGGCGGTGCGAGTCGATTTCTTTCATCAACAAATGTGTCTGCCGGTTGGATTCTTCCTGCGCAACTTGCCGGCTCTTGTGCGCAAGCACCAGCCACCAGGCCACCATGCCGGCAATCACCAGGAGCGCCATGTAGGCCTTCAGAAAGCCAGAACGCAACGCAGATTCCGAGGCCGCCTGTAGCTCCAGTAAAGCGCGCATTTCCTGGTGGTACAGCAGGCCGAACACACTGGCCAGCAACGGAACGATGACCAGCATCAGGAGCAGAAAATGCCCGAGCCCGGTGTCCAGATAAGGCCAGATGCGGCGTGGCAACAGCCAGCGCAAAGTAGCGGACCACTGTGCAGACAGGCTGGCCTGGGGTTTGCACAAGTCACCGCAGCGCGCATCGAGCGTGCAACACAGTGAACAGATCGGCCCCTGGTAAGCCGGGCAATGGGCCATGTCCGGCCCTTCGTAGTCACGCTCGCAGATCACACAGCGTCTGAGTACATAGGGCTTGTAATTTCCCTGGGCGTCGGTCTCCGGCGCTTCGGCCTGGCGCGCAATGTAGTAGCGCCCTTTCGTAGCCCAGGCGATCAGCGGCGCGGTCACGAAAGCAGTACCCAGCGCAATCACCGCTGAAAAAGCCTGTGCAGTACGGCCAAACAAACCCAGATGGGCGCTGACCGACAGTAGCGAGGCCAGAGCCATAGCGCCTACGCCTACCGGGTTGATGTCATACAGATGCGCGCGCTTGAACTCGATACCCTTGGGCGACAGACCCAGCGGTTTGCTGATAACCAGGTCGGCCACGACGGCCATCATCCATGCGATCGCGATGTTTGAAAACAGCCCCAGCACATCTCCCAGTGCCTGAAAGACATTCATCTCCATCAGCATGAAGGCAATGAGGGTGTTGAACACCACCCACACCACCCGACCAGGGTGGCTGTGCGTCAGGCGCGAGAAAAAATTGGACCACGCCAACGAGCCGGCGTAGGCGTTGGTCACATTGATCTTGAGCTGCGAAATCACTACAAACAGCGCGGTAGCCGCCACCGCCCAGCCGTAATGCGGAAACACATATTCATAGGCAGCCAGGTACATCTGGTTGGGGTCTACCGCACGGTCCAGGGGCACCATGGCCTTGATCGCCAGGTAGGCCAGACATGCGCCGCCCAGCATTTTGAGAACACCCAAAACAACCCAGCCCGGTCCACCCGCCAGCACACCCAGCCACCAGCGCCGGCGGTTGGCTGAGGTCTTAACGGGCATGAAGCGCAAATAGTCGGCCTGCTCCCCCATTTGGGTAATCAGGGCGATTCCGACCGTTAATGCGGCACCAAACAAGTGCAAATCAAACCCCGATCCGACTCCCTTTTCACCTTTGTAGTGCGTTAGTCCAGAAAATGCACCGGGATCGCGAACGACGACATAGACGAAAGGAACAATCAACATGATCAGCCACAAAGGCTGGGTCCATATCTGAAGCCGGCTGATGACCGACACGCCGTGAGTCACCAATGGAATCACCACCAAGGCGCAAATCAGGTAGCCCCAACTGGGCGGTATGCCCAGCGCCAGCTCAAGCGCATACGCCATCACCGCAGCTTCCAGCGCAAAAAAGATGAAGGTGAAGGAGGCGTAGATCAACGAGGTCAGCGTCGAGCCGATGTAACCGAACCCGGCACCGCGCGTCAGCAAATCCATGTCCAGGCCGTACCGGGCTGCGTAAATGCTGATGGGTAGCCCGGCCATGAAGATGATGAGGCCGGTGGCCACGATGGCCCAGAAGGCATTGGTAAAACCGTACTGCACCAGCAAGGTGGCGCCCACCGCTTCCAGAATCAGGAACGAGGCGGCGCCGAAGGCGGTGTTGGCCACGCGCCATTCAGACCACTTGCGAAACCGCTGGGGCGTAAAACGCAGGGCGTAATCTTCCATGGTCTCGCTGGCCACCCAGCTGTTGTAGTCACGCCGGACCTTGATGACGCGCTGAACCGGCGCTTCGGCTTGAGCCGCCAACGGCGCAGCCGGCGCCCAGGGCGGCACGGGCTGGTCCTGCGTTGGGAGGGGCGTAGATGCGGCGTCCATGAAAAAGGTGTCAATACGTCATAAGGGGTAGAACGCTGCAAGTGCAGATTCCATGCCACAGGTATGTCCAGGCGCTTAGCCCGCGGCGATTCTTGTGGCACCATCCTTGCTGCCCCGACCCCGGAGACACCATGGAACTGACCCCCCGAGAAAAAGACAAGCTGCTGATTTTCACGGCTGCCCTGCTGGCGGAAAGACGCCAGGCCAGGGGCCTGAAACTCAACTATCCCGAGGCTATCGCTATGATCAGCGCCGCCGTGATGGAGGGTGCGCGCGATGGCAAAACCGTTGCGCAACTGATGAGCGAGGGCCGGACCATATTGACGCGCGCCGATGTGATGGACGGCATCCCCGAGCTGATCCCTGACATCCAGGTCGAGGCCACCTTTCCTGACGGCACCAAGCTCGTCACCGTGCACCAGCCCATTGTTTGACCACTCTCCCCAGCTGCATCATGAAAACAAATACTCCTAGATTTATAGCAGTCTTCGCCCTACCTACATGGGCGGGTGCCGCTTTTGGTCATGAAGGCCATTTGATGGCGGGCGCCCATTGGCACGCCACCGACGCTTGGGGTTTTGTCGCACTGGGCGTGCTGATTGCCCTTGCACTCTGGTTTTCAAACAACGACAAGTGAGGCGGCAATGATTCCAGGCGAGATGTTTACCGACGGCCCCGACCATGTGCTGAACGCCGGGCGCCGCACCCTGGCCGTGGTGGTGCAAAACACGGCTGACCGGCCCATCCAGGTTGGCTCGCACTACCACTTTGCCGAAACCAATGGTGCACTGGAATTTGACCGTAGCGCTGCGCGCGGCATGCGTTTGAACATTGCGTCGGGCACGGCGGTGCGCTTTGAGCCGGGCCAGCAGCGCACCGTTGAGCTGGTGGACTATGCGGGTGAGCGTTTGGTCTATGGCTTTCGCGGCCAGGTTCAAGGAGCTGTCTGATGGCCACCATAGGGCGACGTGCGTATGCCGAAATGTTTGGTCCCACGGTGGGTGACCGTATTCGGTTAGCCGATACCGAGCTCCAGATAGAAGTTGAAGCCGACTACACGCTGCGCGCGGGCAGCTACGGCGAGGAGGTCAAATTCGGCGGCGGCAAGACCATTCGCGACGGCATGGCCCAGTCGCAAAAAACACGGGCCGAGGGCGCAATGGACTGCGTAATGACCAACGCCCTCATCATTGACCACTGGGGCATCGTCAAAGCAGACATCGGCCTCAAGGGCGGACGCATTGCCGCCATCGGCAAGGCCGGCAACCCCGACACCCAGCCCGGTGTGGACATGATCATTGGCCCCGGCACAGAGATCATCAGCTGCGAAGGCATGATCGTCACGGCTGGCGGCATTGACTCGCACATCCATTTCATTTGCCCACAGCAGATTGACGAAGCGCTGACCTCGGGGGTAACCACCATGCTGGGCGGAGGCACCGGCCCGGCCACTGGCACCTTTGCCACAACCTGCACACCTGGTCCCTGGAACATTGAGCGCATGCTGCAAGCGGCAGACGCTTTCCCGATGAACCTGGGTTTTCTCGGCAAAGGCAATGCCAGTCTGCCGGCCGCGCTGCACGAGCAAATCGATGCCGGCGTCATAGGCCTGAAGTTGCATGAAGACTGGGGCACTACCCCAGCCGCCATCAGCAATTGCCTGGACGTCGCAGACGAAACGGATACGCAGGTGGCCATCCACAGCGACACGCTCAACGAATCGGGTTTTGTGGAAAACACCATTGCGGCAACCAAGGGCCGCACGCTGTGCGCCTTCCACACCGAAGGCGCAGGGGGTGGCCATGCGCCTGACATCCTGAAGGTGGTGGGAGAGCAAAACTTTTTGCCTTCGTCGACCAACCCGACCATGCCCTACACCGTCAACACGCTGGACGAGCACGTCGACATGCTGATGGTCTGCCACCATCTGGATCCGGCCATCGCTGAGGACCTGGCGTTCGCTGAAAGCCGCATCCGCAAGGAGACCATCGCCGCTGAAGACGTGCTGCACGACCTGGGCGCGATCAGCATGATGAGCAGCGACAGCCAGGCCATGGGCCGCGTGGGGGAAGTCATTATCAGGACCTGGCAGACCGCGCACAAAATGATGGTGCAACGGGGCAAGCTGCCGGGCGACACCGAACGCAACGACAACTTCCGCACCAAGCGCTACATCAGCAAATACACCATCAACCCCGCGATTGCCCACGGTATCTCACATGAAGTCGGTTCTATCGAGCAAGGCAAATGGGCTGACATGGTGGTCTGGAAGCCTGCTTTCTTTGGCATCAAGCCAGCCCTGATTCTCAAAGGCGGATTTATCGCCATGGCGGCGATGGGTGATCCGAATGCATCGATCCCAACTCCCCAGCCGGTGCACTACAGGCCCATGTTCGGTGGCTTTGGCAGCGCCATCGCGCGCGGCTCATTAACCTTTGTGTCGCAGGCCGGCATGGCAGCGGGCGTGAAGGAGAAATTCGGCTTGGCCAAAACACTGGCCGCCGTCAAAAACATACGCGGCGTCCAAAAGCGGCACATGGTTCTCAATGACTACGCGCCCAAGATGGAAGTCAACGCACAAACCTACGCCGTGCGGGCAGACGGTGAGCTGCTGACCTGCGAGCCCGCTACCAGCCTGCCAATGACACAACGCTACTTTCTTTTCTAAGCCCTAAGTCCTTCTCTCATGCTTCAAGTTTCCAAAATCATGCCTCAGGGCGCGGGCCTCGCGCCCGTGCTTCTCAAGCGGGCATCCACCGTCGAACTTGATTGGGACGTACGCCAAAAAAGCCGCTTCGACGCCACCGACTCGCTGGGCCGCCAGCTCGGCGTGTTCTTGCCACGGGGCACATTGGTGCGTGGGGGTGACGTGCTTGTGGCTGAAGACGGCAGCCTGATCAAGGTCATCGCAGCGCCGCAGGTTGTCCTGCGCATTGCCGCTTGCACCGACCATGGCACCGCGTTTGACCTCACCCGGGCCGCTTACCATCTGGGCAACCGGCATGTGCCTATTGAGCTGAAACCGGATCACCTGAAGATTGAACCCGATCATGTGCTGGCCGATCTGCTGCGCTCCATGCATCTGATCGTCAGTGAGGTGAGCGAAGCGTTTGAACCGGAAGGTGGCGCCTACAGCGCTGGCGCCCACAGCCATGCACCCGCATCCGCTACGCCCCATGTACATGGTCCGGACTGCGATCACGATCACGGCCATTCGCATGCTGAAGCGCAGCCTGTAGTGATCCAGATTCACAAACACAAACCACACAGCCATTGAGCGCGACCACCCAGTCCTTGCCCGCTGCAAGCCTGTTGCAACTCATCTGGCTGGCCTCTCCGGCACTGCCCGTGGGCGGGTTTTCGTATTCCGAAGGGCTGGAAGCTGCTGTTGATTGCGCGGGTGTGAGCACGGAGGAGGCAGCTGCGAACTGGCTGAGCGATCAATTGCATTTGAGTCTGGCGCGCGGCGACCTGGCTGTGATTGCGCAGGCCATCCCGGCATGGCGTAACGCGGACATCAGCCGCGTGAAGGCGCTCAACGACTGGGTGGTGCAAACGCGCGAGACAAGCGAAATGCGGTTGCAGACCGAGCAAATGGGACGTTCATTGCTTGATTGGCTACGCAACCACAACAGCATCAGCCCGGCTCATCTTGATGTTTGCGCAGCCTTGCCGCCCACCTACCCCGTTGCCTTCGCACTTGCCGCTTCGCCCCTTGCTGCGGGGGTGCCTGACTGCCTGAGCGCCTATGCCTTTGGCTGGGCCGAAAACATGATGCAGGCCGCGCTCAAATCTGTTCCGCTGGGTCAAAGCGCCGGTCAGCGCATACTCGCGCGACTGGCTGCGGAAATTCCGGCAGCCATTGCAGAAGCGATGGCACTTTCAGACGCAGAACGCCAGGCGTTTTCTTCCATGCTGGCGATTCTTTCTTCGCAGCACGAAACCCAATATTCAAGGTTATTCCGCTCATGAGCATGCACCACATCGCCAATCGCACCAAAAAACTTCCACCACTGCGCGTTGGCATAGGGGGCCCCGTCGGTTCAGGCAAAACAACACTGCTTGAAATGTTGTGCAAAGCCATGAAGCAAAAGTACGACCTCGTGGCGATCACCAACGACATCTACACCAAAGAAGACCAGCGCCTGCTGACCGTCAGCGGCGCGCTGGACGCCGAACGAATCATGGGTGTAGAGACAGGCGGTTGCCCGCACACCGCCATCCGTGAAGACGCCTCCATCAACCTGGAGGCGATTGACCGCATGCTGGTGGATTTTCCGAACGCCGACGTGGTGTTTATTGAATCCGGCGGCGACAACCTTGCGGCCACCTTCAGCCCCGAGCTCAGCGACCTGACCATCTATGTAATTGACGTTGCAGCGGGCGAAAAGATACCCCGCAAGGGGGGCCCCGGCATCACCAAAAGCGACCTGTTCGTTATCAACAAGACTGACCTGGCCCCCTATGTGGGCGCCGATCTGGGCGTCATGGAAACCGACACCATTCGCATGCGAACCACCCCAAAAGGGCTCAAGCCCTTTGTCATGACCAACCTGAAAACGAATTCCGGCCTGGCTGAAGTCATTGCGTTTATAGAGACCAAAGGCATGTTAACCGCCGCGTAAAAGCGTATTTTTGGTCCGCTGATCAAAGGCTTGCCAAAGCAGCCGCTAAAATAGCGGTCTACGAACCAGGAAGCGTGGCAGAGTGGTCGATTGCACCGGTCTTGAAAACCGGCGATGGGAAACTATCCGTGAGTTCGAATCTCACCGCTTCCGCCAGAACCTCATCATCTTTAGGAAGCTCGATAGATCAGGGCGTCCCGCCTATCTAGTGTGACGCGTGGGCACTAAGTGATATTGCGTTCGCTTGCGACAGTAGTTCGGGCTACAGCTTCCAAGCATCGTAGTTTCCGCTGTTTTACCCTCGCGAAAGCCAAAGTGCTCCACCCGAACCACACTCTTAGCCCTACCCGTTAGCTATAGCAGCTCACAACTTAACATCCGCGCGACCCATGCGTTGTTGAGGAAATAAAGTACCAAGCAACTACTGTTGATCGTATGAGAGGCAGCGTTCACCTGCGATTACTGAGCGCTCTGAGGGGGACGAGCTACCGTCCCAGCAGAGCACGACTGGACTTGACCCGTTTCAATAGACACCTGATAAGGTCGAAATTGAAGAGGAGAGAAAGTCATGAAGAGATTGAGCTACACAGCCGAATTCAAGGCTGAGGCAGTCAAACAAGTCATTGAACGGGGCCACGGCGTAGTGGAA
>NZ_DASQZG010000007.1:0-38632 GCF_035638815.1 Polaromonas sp. | reverse complement strand
CAAGGCTGTGCTGGATACCTGCCGCGAGCTGGAGCGTCAGGGCTTTGATGTGAGTTATCTGGATGTGCAAGCCGATGGTCTGCTCGACATGGATGTGTTGAAAGCTGCCATGCGTGCCGACACCATTCTGGTCAGCGTCATGTACGTCAACAACGAGATCGGCGTCATTCAGGACATCCCGGCGATTGGTGCAGTGTGCCGCGAAAAAGGCGTTCTTTTTCATGTCGACGCCGCCCAGGCCACCGGACGTGTGGACATTGACCTGGCTAGCTTGCCGGTTGATTTGATGAGCCTGACCTCGCACAAGACTTACGGTCCCAAAGGCATCGGTGCCTTGTATGTACGGCGCAAGCCGCGCGTGCGTCTTGAAGCGCAAATGCATGGCGGTGGACACGAGCGCGGCATGCGTTCGGGCACCTTGCCAACGCATCAGTGTGTGGGCATGGGCGAGGCCTACCGCATCGCCAAGGAAGAGATGCACGAAGAGAACAAGCGCATTCTGGCCCTGCACAATCGCATGCTCGCCGGCCTGAAGGACGTGGAGGAAGTATTCCTCAATGGTCACGCGGACAAGCGCGTGCCGCACAACCTGAACATGAGCTTTAACTTTGTCGAGGGCGAGTCACTGATCATGGGCATCAAGGGCCTGGCAGTCTCCAGCGGGTCGGCCTGTACCTCAGCCAGCCTGGAGCCCAGCTATGTGCTGCGAGCCTTGGGCCGCAGCGACGAGCTGGCTCACAGCAGCCTGCGCATGACGATTGGCCGCTGGAGCACCGAAGAAGAAATTGATTACGCCGTGGCGACGATCAAGGAAAACGTGGCCAAGCTGCGTGAGTTGTCGCCGCTCTGGGAAATGTTCAAGGACGGCGTAGACCTGTCGACTATTCAATGGGCAGCACACTAACTCAGTGCGCCAGACAAAGGTAAAGAGGTAAACAAAATGGCATACAGCGAAAAAGTGGTGGACCACTATGAGAATCCCCGCAACGTTGGCTCCTTTGAAAAAGGCGACGACACGGTAGGCACCGGCATGGTCGGCGCTCCGGCCTGCGGCGACGTCATGAAATTGCAGATCAAGGTCAACCCGGTGACTGGCGTGATCGAAGATGCGCGCTTCAAGACCTACGGTTGCGGCTCAGCCATCGCATCCAGTTCCCTGGTGACCGAATGGGTCAAGGGCAAAACCCTGGACGAAGCGGCGAGCATCAAGAACAGCGCGATTGCCGAAGAGCTGGCGTTGCCACCTGTGAAAATTCACTGCTCCATCCTGGCCGAGGACGCCATCAAGGCGGCCGTCAACGACTACAAGCTCAAGCACGCTCACTAACTTTTTATTGACTCGCGACCATGCCCGTTACCCTTACCGACGCCGCAGCACGGCACGTGACCCGCTACATGACCAAGCGCGGGAAGGGCGTGGGCGTGCGTTTGGGCGTCAAGACGACCGGTTGTTCCGGTCTGGCTTACAAACTGGAATACGCCGACGAAATTGCGCCGGAAGATGTGGTGTTTGAAGACAACGGGGTCAAGGTGCTGGTGGACCCGAAAAGCATGGCTTATATCGACGGCACGCAACTCGACTTTGTCCGCGAGGGGCTCAATGAGGGCTTTAAGTTTCTCAATCCCAACGAACGCGACCGCTGCGGTTGCGGAGAGAGCTTCAGGGTCTGACAACCTCGGGCCTTTTCTGGCTGAAGCCGCCTCCACCTCGGGTGCTGGCGGCATTTTCTTGATATGAACCTCCAATCCAACGACTTCGAACTGTTTGATGTGCCTGTCCGCTTCGCACAGGACCGCAGCACGCTGGACGCTCGCTGGAAAGAGTTGCAGCGCGAAGCCCATCCCGACAACTTCGCGGCTCAGGGTGCTCCGGAGCAGCGCCTGGCCATGCAGTGGTCCGTACGCATCAATGAGGCTTATCAGCGCCTGAAAGACCCGTTGAAGCGCGCTGTCTACCTCTGTGAGCTGCATGGTGCGCCCATCCAGGCCGAAAGCAACACCGCCATGCCTCCGGAATTCCTGATCCAGCAAATGCAGTGGCGCGAGGCTCTGGAGGACGCGGAAGCGATCGAATCACTGGAAGAAATAGCCTCGCAGGCCCTGATTTCCAGGCGTGAAACGCTATCAAAAATAGAGCAGATGATCGATGGGTTGCAAGACTACGCGGCTGCGTCGCAACAGGTCAGAAGCCTTATGTTTGTGGAGCGCTTTGGCAGTGAGGTCGATGCGCGCATCGACTCGCTGGGACAATAGGTTTTTAAAAGCACTCGACGCAACCCCACATTCATGGCATTACTGCAAATTTCTGAACCCGGTCAGGCGCCTGACCCGCATCAGCGGCGTATTGCCGTTGGCATTGATCTGGGCACCACCCATTCGCTGGTGGCGAGCGTTCGCAACGGCGTGGCGGAATGCCTGCCGGATGCGCAGGGCCGTGTGCTGTTGCCCAGTGTGGTGCGGTACCTGGTCAACGCGGAAGGCGCCACCAGTCGCCAGATCGGCTTTGAAGCGCTTGCAGAGCAAGTTGCTGATCCCCAAAACACCATTGCATCCGTCAAGCGTCTGATGGGGCGGGGTATGGAAGACATCGCCAGCCGTGCGCAGTTGCCCTACGAGCTGATTGACAAACCGGGCATGGTTGCCGTGCAGACCGTCGCCGGTGAAAAAAGTCCTGTTGAAGTCAGTGCGGAAATTCTGGCGACCTTGCGGTATCGCGCGGAGGACACGTTTGATGACGACATCTTCGGAGCAGTCATCACCGTGCCGGCCTATTTTGACGACGCGCAGCGCCAGGCCACCAAAGATGCGGCACAGCTGGCTGGCATCAACGTGCTGCGCCTGATCAATGAACCTACCGCCGCTGCGATTGCCTACGGCCTGGACAACTCCAGCGAGGGCGTTTACGCCATTTATGACCTGGGCGGCGGTACCTTTGACATCTCGGTTCTGCGTTTGAGTCAGGGCGTATTCGAAGTGGTGGCAACGGGCGGAGACTCTGCGCTGGGTGGCGATGATTACGACCGCGCCCTGGTTGATTGGGTGCTGGTAAAGGCGGGCTTGGCAGCCGAGACGCTGACGCCGGCCGACAAGGCCGCACTGCTGCAGGCTGCCAGGGCATGCAAAGAGGCGCTGACTGCTACAGATTTAGTAGCATTTTCCGCCCGTCTGGCAAGGACAAACATTCAATTCGACATGAAAGCGGCAGACTTTGAAGCTGCCACGGCCGGCCTGACCCAACGCACACTGGCCGCCGTGCGCAAGTGCTTGCGCGACGCCCAACTCGGCAAGGACGAGGTTCAGGGCGTGGTGCTGGTTGGCGGCTCCACACGCATGCCTCAGGTGCGCAGAGCGGTGGCCAGCTTTTTTGGCCGTGAGCCATTGACCAACCTGAACCCTGACGAGGTGGTCGCACTGGGTGCGGCCGTTTCGGCCAACCAGCTTGCTGGCAACAACACGGGCAGCGATTTACTCCTGCTCGACGTCATTCCGCTGTCTTTGGGCATCGAGACCATGGGCGGCCTGGTCGAGCGCATCGTGCCGCGCAACCAGACCATCCCAACCGCCATGGCGCAGGACTTCACCACCTATCAGGATGGTCAGACCGCGCTGGCCCTGCACGTGGTGCAGGGTGAGCGTGACCTGGTGGCAGATTGCCGCAGCCTCGCTCGCTTTGAGTTGCGCGGCATTCCGCCCATGGTTGCCGGTGCGGCCCGCATCCGCGTGACCTTCACGGTAGACGCTGATGGCCTGCTCAGCGTCAATGCCAGGGAGCAGGGCAGCGGCGTCGAAGCGCGGATTGACGTCAAGCCTTCGTATGGCCTGTCTGACGACGAAATCGCGCGCATGCTGCAAGAGAGCTTTTCCACAGCCCAGCAAGATGTTCAGGCGCGAGCGCTGGCAGAGGCACAGGTTGATGCCGACCGCATGATCCTCGCGACCCAAAGTGCGCTTTCCGCTGATGCTGATCTGTTGACACCAGAGGAGCGCGTGGACATTGCCCGCCTGATGGCTGAACTGGCCGTCACCAGACAAGAGGGCGACGCCCCCACGATTGAAGCGGCAATCAAGACCCTGGCCAATGCGACCGAAAGCTTTGCCGCGCAGCGCATGAACCGGGGCATCCGCACGGCGTTGGCCGGAAAAAACATTGCGACAGTCTGAGATACCGAACCCCCATGCCCATCATCAAAATACTGCCTCACCCTGAATACTGCCCAAACGGAGCCGAGGTTTCCGCACCTGCGGGCACTTCCATCTGTGAGGCGCTGCTGGACCACAACATCAACATTGAGCATGCCTGCGACATGAGCTGCGCCTGCACCACGTGCCACGTCATCGTGCGCGAGGGCATGAAGTCGCTCAATGAACTCGACGAAAACGAGGAAGACTTGTTGGACCGCGCCTGGGGGCTGGAGCCCAATTCGCGGTTGAGTTGCCAGGCTTTTCTGGCGCAGGCCGATGTGACCGTCGAGATCCCCAAATACTCGATCAATCACGCCAAAGAAGTTCACTAGCCCCCACGCTCGTCACTTCGTGTACTTCGCTGCCCCCCGAGGGGGCGCATTTTTCCTTGGGACGGCCCGGCGGAAAAACATCCGCTGCCCAGCTATCATCTGAACCATGCGCCAAATCGTTCTTGACACCGAAACCACAGGCCTCTCCGCAGAAAACGGCGACCGCATCATCGAAATTGGTTGCGTTGAACTGTTGGGCCGCAAACTCACCGGCAACAACAAACATTTCTACCTGAACCCCGAGCGCGACAGCCATGAAGATGCGCTGAAGGTGCACGGCATCAGCAATGAATTTTTGCGCGACAAACCCAAGTTTCCAGTCATTGCCGAAGAGTTGCTGGCATATCTGCAAGGCGCCGAGGTCATCATTCACAATGCGCCGTTTGATGTCAGCTTCCTGAACAAGGAGCTGGAGCTGGCAGGCTTGCCGCCCCTCAAGCAATGCGTGGCCAAGGTGACCGACAGCCTGATGATGGCCAAGGAGCTTTTCCCGGGCAAACGCAATTCTTTGGATGCGCTGTGTGACCGGCTGGAGGTCGACAACTCGGGCCGCACGCTGCACGGGGCTTTGCTGGATGCGGAGTTGCTCGCAGACGTCTACATCAACCTGACGCGCGGACAAAACGCTCTGGTGATGGACGTAGGCGGTGATACGCCTGACGGCGGCCGCATGGTGGCTGTGGATTTGAGCGGCTTTGATCTCCCGCTGTTGATGGCCAACGATGCCGAGTTGTCGGCCCATGGCCAGCTGCTTGCCGACATTGACAAGGCCAGTAAAGGCCGGACTGTGTGGCGAGATCTCGCCACCGCCTGAAACAAACAGCTATAATCTGAGGCTGTCCAAAAGGGCAAACAGGGAGATTAGCTCAGGGGTAGAGCACTGCATTCACACTGCAGGGGTCACAAGTTCGAAACTTGTATCTCCCACCAAACATCGACCCCAAGTCGTATCGGCTTGGGGTTTTTCTTTGCCTGCCAGTTGCGCTGAGCGGCCTTGCCGGCTTACTGGGCCGCCCAGCCGCCGTCCATGTTCCACGCCACGCCGCGCACGTTGTTGCCGGCAGGCGAGCAGAAAAATACCGCCAGCGCGCCCAGTTCTTCCGGTGTGGTGAACTGCATGGAAGGCTCTTTTTCTCCCAGCAGTTGTTGCTTGGCCTGCTCGTTGGAGATACCGCCAGCCGCCGCTTTTGCGTCCACCTGCTTTTGCACGAGCGGCGTCAGCACCCAGCCCGGGCAAATCGCGTTACAAGTGACGCCGGTGGTCGCGTTTTCGAGGGCGGTTACTTTGGTCAAGCCGACGATGCCGTGTTTGGCCGCAACGTATGCTGATTTTTCGGCCGACCCGACGAGGCCGTGAACAGATGCAAGGTTGATGATTCGGCCCCAGCCTTTGCCGCCGTCGGCAGCTTTCATGGCCGGCAGGGCCAAACGGGTAGCGTGGAAAGCGCTGCTCAGATTGATGGCGATGACCGCGTCCCAGCGGTCGATCGGAAAGTTTTCGATTTTTGCAACATGCTGAATGCCTGCGTTGTTCACAAGGATGTCCACCTGGCCGAATTGGGTCGCGGCAAATTTCATCATCTCTTCGATCTCAGCAGGCTTGCTCATGTCCGCGCCGTGATACGCGACTTTGACGCCCAATGCAGCCACCTCTGCCTTGGGCCCTTCAACGTCACCAAAGCCATTGAGGACGATGTTGGCACCCTGTGCTGCCAGCGCCTTGGCGATTCCCAGGCCGATGCCGCTGGTCGAGCCGGTAACGAGGGCAGTTTTACCTTTGAGCATGAAGTTTTCTCCGGATGAATTACGATGCAAATGAACGCTGACAAGCAGTGCCAACGATTATCAATCCTTGAAGCAGATTAATTGCCATGACTGAACCTACGCTGAACTACGTATCGTGCCCAGATGCCGCTGGCGGGCACCGCATGGCTTACTGGGAGTGGGGCGATCCTGCCAATCCGCATGTTGTGATGTGTGTTCATGGCCTCTCGCGGCAGGGCCGCGATTTTGACGTGCTTGCCCGTTATCTGTGCGATGAGGTTCGCGTGATTTGCCCGGACGTGGTGGGCCGTGGACAAAGCGACTGGCTCAAAGATCCGTCGGGTTATCAGATTCCGTTTTACGCGGCAGACATGCTGGCCTTGCTGGCGCAGGTGCATCAGCAGTCTCCCATCACCACGCTTGATTGGGTGGGTACCAGCATGGGCGGGCTGATTGGTCTGGCCATTGCCGGCCAGTCAGGCGCAGAGGGTGGGGCGTTGTCGGCGCTGATGCCTGCGCGTGTCAACAAATTGGTTCTCAACGATGTAGGCCCCGCCATTGAGTGGCTGGCGATTGAACGTATCAGCGCTTATCTGGGCAAGGCCGGGCATTTTGAATCCACTCAAGCGGCGGCGGATGCGATGTGGGCCATCTCCACCAGTTTCGGCCCCCATACGCCCGAACAATGGCTTGAGCTGTCGCGTCATATGGTCAAACCTGTGCCCGGTGCATCTGACGGCAGCGTCATGCTGCATTTCGACCCTGCCCTTGCCGTGCCCTTGCGCGCAACCACGCAGGAGTCAGCCAAACAAGGCGAGGCCATGTTGTGGCAGCTTTATGACCAGGTGCGTGCGACAACGCTGATCCTGCGCGGCGCCGAGTCGGACCTCTTGAGCCACGCTACGGCGCAGGCCATGACGCAGCGGGGCCCCAAGGCCCGTCTGGTTGAATTTGAAGGCGTGGGGCATGCACCTACTCTTGTGGCCATGGATCAGGTTACGACGGTGGGCGATTTTCTTTTTGTCTAAGGCTCTTTCAAAAACATGAAACATACCGGTGCAGGGCGCGTGGCCCTGAGCTCCGCCCATCCTGCCAATGCGTCCATCGTGACGGCCACCGCAGCCAGTCTGCCGGATCAACCCGATGCCCTGGCGCGTGCGCGCGCGTTTGCCGAGCCACTGATTGCCAGCGAGACGCTGGATACCGGCGAGAACATACTGGCGCACGCGGACGCTGTTGCCGCCATTTTGAAGTCGATAGGTGGCTCCGAGGCCATGCAGGCTGCCACCTACCTGGTGCATGCTTGCGAGCACCTGAACAAGCCGCTGGAAGTGATCACCAAGGCTTTTGGTGCCAACTTCGCGGCGCTGGCCATTGAAACCACCAAGCTGGTCAATGTGCAAAAACAGGCCAGGGCCGCCAATGCCAAGGCGCATCTGACCGAGAGCCCCGTGGCGCAAACCGAAAACGTACGTAAGATGCTGCTCGCGTTTTCCCGCGATTTGCGGGTTGTGATGTTGCGGTTGGCGTCGCGCTTGCAAACCCTGCGGCACTTTGCCGCTATTCGGCAGCCGGTGCCATCGACCATCGCCCGCGAAGCGTTACATGTATTTGCGCCCCTGGCCAATCGACTGGGCATTTGGCAGATCAAGTGGGAAATGGAAGACCTGGCCTTCCGCTTTCTGGAGCCCGATACATACAAAGACATTGCCCGCCTGCTCGATGAAAAACGAGTGGAGCGTGAAGGTTTTATGGAAGCCCTTCGCGCGCAGCTGGAGCGTGATTTGAACCGTGACGGCATCGCTGCGCTGGTGCAGGGCCGGCCCAAGCATATCTACAGCATCGTGAAGAAGATGCGCGGAAAGTCGCTTGATTTTGAGCAGGTGTTCGACATCCGTGCGTTGCGCGTGATCGCCGCTGACGTCAAAGGTTGTTACGCCGCGCTCGGTTTTGTGCATTCACACTTCACGCCAGTGTCGGGTGAGTTTGACGACTACATTGCCAAACCAAAATCCAACGGTTACCAGTCCCTGCACACGGTTGTACGTGATGCACAGCAACGTGCGGTGGAGATACAAATCCGCACCCAGGCCATGCACGACCACGCTGAGCACGGCGTCGCTGCACACTGGGCTTACAAAGAGGCGGGGGCCAGGGGGTATGGAGGTGTCACGGCCAGCAGTGAGTACGACGCAAAAATTGCAGTGCTCAGGCAGTTGCTGGCGTGGGAGCGAGACCTGTCCGGTCCGATGGCAAAAAAGGCAAATGATGCTGATAAAGGTCTTTTTGAAGACCGCATTTACGTGCTGACGCCGGAGGCCGCCATTGTTGAGTTGCCTCAAGGCGCCACGGCGGTGGATTTTGCCTACAGCGTGCACACAAGCCTTGGCCACCGTTGCCGCGGCGCGCGCCTTGACGGTGTCATGGTTCCGCTCAATACCCCTCTGCAAAACGGTCAGACGGTAGAAATCATCACCGTAAAGGAGGGTGGTCCATCTCGCGACTGGCTTAACCCTGAACTCGGATTTCTGAACAGCAACCGCGCACGATCCAAAGTGCGCGCCTGGTTCAACGTGCTGGCCATGGCCCAGACGGTGGCGCGCGGGCGTGAAGCCGTGGAGAAGTTGCTTCAGCGCGAGGGCAAGACAGCGATGAAGCTGGAAGACCTGGCCGCGCAACTTGGCATTAAATCCGCGGAGGATCTGTTCGAAGTGGTGGGTAAGGACGAGTTGTCCCTGCGCACCATTGAGAACATGCTCAAGCCTCCCGAGCCGGCGCTCACGCAGGACGACTATGTGCTGGCAAAAAAGGCCAGGCAGGACAAGTCCGGCGCGCGCGCGGGCAAGGGTGGGGTGCTTGTGGTGGGCATCGCTTCCTTGCTGACGCAACTGGCCAAGTGTTGCAAGCCAGCACCGCCCGATGCGATTCTTGGCTTTGTCACCAAGGGCAAAGGAGTGAGCATTCATCGCAGCGACTGCAGCAACTTTAAAAACATGGCGGGAGGCAGTCCGGACCGGGTGATCGAAGTTCAGTGGAACCAACCCAAGAGCAGCGATAGCTCAATCTATCCTGTGGATGTGGCCATCGAAGCTGCAGACCGGCAAGGTTTGCTGCGTGATATTTCAGAAGTTTTCGCGAAGGAAAAAATGAATGTCATTGGCGTGCAGACCCAGTCGGTCAAGGACAATCGCGGCGGTTCTGCGCGAATGACTTTCACGGTGGAAGTGGCCGATTCGGGCCGACTCAACCAGGTCATTGCAGCGGTGGCCGAAGTGTCTGGCGTTCGTTCTGCTCGACGACGCTGACGCACTGCGCCGCCGCCGGGGTCGCCACGAAGTTTTCCGCCGGGCCGCCCCAAGGAAAACACGCCCCCTCGGGGGGCAGAGAGTTACACGCAGGGAACGAGCGTAGGGGCCAGGTTTCCCGCCGGGCCGCCCCAAGGAAAACACGCCCCCCTCGGGGGGCAGAGAGTTACACGAAGTGAGCGAGCGTAGGGGCCAGGTTTCCCGCCGGGCCGCCCCAAGGAAAACACGCCCCCTCGGGGGGCAGCGAGTTACACGAAGTGAACGAGCGTGGGGGCCAATATTCTCCTGCTACAATGACGAGGTCGAACAGTCCTTAGGCGCGTAGCTCAGCTGGTTAGAGCACCACCTTGACATGGTGGGGGTCGTTGGTTCGAGTCCAATCGCGCCTACCAATTCCCGAAATCTTGCTTTCCTTCGTGGTGACACCTATGTCCCACAGGGTAAACCAAGGGGATTTTTGGTTGGCATACTTCCTAAAATGGAAGCAAGTCCGTGCAGCAGCACTGGCAGTCCTCAAGGAGTTCGCGCAGTGCCGAAAAGCAAATCCACCAGTGCCACACGAAGTCAGGCATCTGACGCCACCTCCAGTTCAGGCGGCGCCTCGGGGACGCGGAGTGGCAACGGCAAAGCGGCATCTCCGCGCATTATCAAAAAATATCCAAATCGTCGTCTCTACGATACCGATACCTCCACCTACATCACCCTGACCGACGTGAAACAACTGGTGATGGACAGCGCTGATTTTGTAGTGCGTGACGCAAAAACCAATGAAGATCTGACGCGCAGCATACTGCTGCAAATCATTCTGGAAGAAGAAACCGGTGGCGCGCCTATGTTCACGGAATCGGTGCTTGGCAACATCATCCGTTTTTACGGCAACACCATGCAGAGTTTCATGGGCGCCTACCTTGAGAAAAATGTCCAGTCTTTCATGGACTTGCAGGTCAAGATGACCGAGCAGTCCCAGGGCTTGTCGCCAGACACATGGGCGCAGTTCATCAACTCCCAGTCACCCATGATGCAGGGCATGATGGGAAGTTATGTGGAGCAATCCAAGACTGTGTTTACGCAAATGCAGGAACAGATGCAAAAGCAGAGCGAGCAAATGCTGGCGGCTTTGGGCGTCAAACGCTGATCGCGCGCTCAGACCCTGCCATAACTGCGGCGGGTGGTCTCTGAGACAATGGAGCCCATGAGCCAAGTCCTTTCTCCTCCGCTGTCACCGCCTCTCAACAAAGTCCCCCGCGTGGGTTTTGTCAGTCTTGGCTGCCCCAAAGCCCTGACGGATTCCGAACTGATTCTTACCCAGCTCAATGCTGAGGGCTACCAGACCTCCAAAACCTTTGAAGGCGCGGATCTGGTCATCGTCAACACATGCGGGTTTATTGACGACGCGGTCAAGGAAAGTCTGGACACCATTGGCGAGGCGCTGGCCGAAAATGGCCGCGTGATTGTGACCGGTTGTCTGGGCGCCAAGGCGGGTGAGGGCGGCGGAAACCTCGTCCGGCAGATGCACCCCAGCGTATTGGCAGTAACCGGGCCGCACGCCACGCAAGAGGTCATGGATGCCGTGCACCTGAACCTGCCAAAACCGCACGATCCATTTGTGGATCTGGTGCCTAACTCTTTCGGCATCGCTGGTATCAAGCTGACGCCACGGCATTACGCTTATCTCAAAATCAGCGAGGGCTGCAATCACCGTTGCACCTTCTGCATCATCCCCTCCATGCGCGGCGATCTGGTGTCGCGTCCCATCGGCGATGTGCTCAGCGAAGCACGCGCCTTGTTCGAAGGTGGCGTCAAGGAACTGCTGGTGATCAGTCAGGACACCTCAGCCTATGGGGTGGATGTCAAATACCGCACGGGCTTCTGGGACGGCAAACCTGTCAAAACCCGCATGCTTGAGCTGGTGCAGACCATGGGTGAGATTGCCGAGCCCTACGGTGCCTGGGTGCGGCTTCATTACGTGTATCCCTACCCCAGCGTGGATGAGGTGATCCCCTTGATGGCCACGGGCAAGGTGTTGCCTTATCTCGATGTTCCCTTGCAGCACAGCCACCCCGACGTGCTCAAACGCATGAAGCGGCCTGCCAGTGGCGAGAAAAATCTGGAGCGTATTGCACGTTGGCGCGAGATGTGTCCCGAGATTGTGATCCGCAGTACCTTTATTGCCGGTTTCCCGGGAGAGACAGAGGCTGAATTTACGGATCTGCTTGATTTCATGCGCGAGGCAAAAATTGACCGTGCCGGTTGTTTTGCGTATAGCCCGGTTGAGGGTGCCACGGCCAACACCATTCCGGGCATGCTGCCGCTCGAAGTGCGGGAGGAGCGCCGGGCTCGTTTCATGGCGGTTGCCGAAGCGGTGTCCAGCTCCAAACTGCAGCAGCGCATAGGTGCAACTATGCAGGTGCTGGTCGATTCAGCGCCGGGCATGGGGAAAAAGGGCGGCGTCGGCCGCAGCTATGCAGATGCGCCGGAGATTGATGGCAGCGTGAAGTTGCTGCCGCCCGAGAAAATCAGCAAGACGCTGAAGGTGGGTGAATTTACCAAGGCCCGCATTGTCGGAACGCAGGGCCATGACTTGGTGGCCGTGCCCGTTTGAGCACAGAAGCGCTGAAAAAAACCGCATGAAAAGCAAAAAGGCTACTGGGTTAACAGTAGCCTTTTTTCGGTAGCTTTTTGCCAACTTTCGCTGGGCTTGGTGTATCTGGTGCCCGGGAGAGAACTCGAATCTCCACATCTTGCGATACACGGACCTGAACCGTGCGCGTCTACCAATTCCGCCACCCGGGCACAGCTAGCAGTGTACCATTACAGAATCGATTTTCTGTCCTCGACCTTAAAATTTTCGATCACGCCGCAGGATATAAAGCTCATGCAAGACGGAAAAATCCGGTGCACGTCGCACCGTTGCCGAGCCGCTTTTTCTGTTGATCGACAACCCCATAGGATGATGAACCGGCAGTCCCAACCATTGGCGCTGCGATTCATTTCAAGTTAACCATCTCAAGAAGAGAGATCTCTTATCAAAGCAACTACCAACAGCGGCGGCCAGAGTGCCGGACTGCTCGCCGAATTTGAAGGAACTGTTTCCGGACACCGCGATGGCCACGGATTTGTGCTGCGTGATGACGGCGAGGCCGACATTTACCTGCCGCCCAACGAGATGCGTGCCGTGTTGCACAAAGACCGTGTCAAAGCGCGCATTGTCCGGCATGACCGGAAGAACCGTCCCGAGGGTCGTGTCACCGAGATCATTGAGCGATCCTCCAACCCCATCATTGGCCGCTTGCTGCAGGAAAGCGGTGTCTGGCTGGTGGCGCCAGAAGACAAGCGTTATGGGCAGGATGTGTTGATTCCCAAAGGAGCCATCGGCACCGCCAAGACCGGGCAGATTGTGGTGGTTGAACTGACCGAGCCGCCCGCACTTTTTGGCCAGCCGGTGGGCCGGGTCAAGGAAGTTCTGGGTGAAATTGACGATCCCGGCATGGAGATCGAGATTGCGGTGCGCAAATATGGTGTGCCGCACGAATTCAGCGACGCGGCTCTGGCTTTGGCTCGCACTTTGCCGGATGCGGTGCGTCCCGCTGACAAAAAACACCGCGTTGATCTGAGCGACGTTGCACTGGTGACCATTGACGGAGAAGATGCGCGGGACTTTGACGACGCAGTCTATTGCGAGCCGGCCAAGGTGGGCCGGGGCAAGGGCTGGCGTTTGCTGGTTGCCATTGCCGACGTCAGCCACTATGTGGAGACCGGCAGCGCCATTGACATCGACGCCTATGACCGGGCCACCAGCGTGTATTTTCCGCGCCGCGTGATTCCCATGCTGCCGGAAAAACTCTCAAATGGCCTGTGTTCGCTTAACCCGAATGTTGAGCGGCTGTGCATGGTGTGTGACATGCTGGTCAATGCCAAGGGTGAGGTTCACGCCTACCAGTTTTACCCGGCCGTGATGTTCAGCCATGCGCGTTTCACCTATACCGAAGTCGCGGCCATCCTGGCCAACACGCGTGGTCCCGAAGCTGCGCAGCGCAAAACGTTGGTGCCTCACTTGCTCGACTTGCATGACGTGTACCAGGCGCTCCTCAAAGAGCGCAGGGTGCGGGGCGCTGTGGACTTTGAAACCACCGAGACGCAAATTGTCTGTGACGACGCCGGGCGCATTGAGAAGATTGTCCCGCGAACCCGCAACGTGGCGCACCGACTGATTGAAGAGGCCATGCTGGCTGCCAACGTCTGCTCGGCGGACTACATCTCTCAGAGCAAGCATGTGGGTCTGTTTCGTGTGCACGAAGGACCTACGCCCGAGAAGAAGGACATGCTGCGCAACTACCTCAAGGCCATTGGCTTGGGGATGACGATCAGCGACGATCCGACGCCGGGCGAGTTCCAGCAGATTGCGGTTGCCACCAAAGACCGGCCAGATGCGCAGCAAATCCATTCGATGTTGCTGCGTTCCATGCAGCAGGCCATCTACACGCCGATGAACAGCGGTCACTTTGGTCTGGCTTATGAGGCCTACACACACTTCACCAGTCCGATCCGGCGTTACCCCGATCTGTTGGTGCATCGCGTCATCAAGGCGGTGTTGAACCAGACCAAGTACCAGTTGCCCACTTTGCCAACGCCAGGCGAAGCTGAGGCCAAGCTGTCCAAGCGGCTGGCGTCCCGGGTGAAAGACCCGACGCAAAAGCCCAAGAAGGCCAGTGTCGATCAGTTGGCGTGGCAAGCGGCCGGTCTGCATTGCAGCGCCAATGAGCGCCGTGCTGACGAAGCCAGCCGCGATGTGGAAGCCTGGCTCAAGTGCAAATACATGCGCGAGCATCTGGGTGAAGAGTTTGGTGGCGTGGTCACGGCAGCAACCGGCTTTGGCATTTTCGTTACCCTTGATGCGATGTACGTCGAGGGCCTGGTGCATATCACCGAGCTGGGCGGGGAGTACTTCCGTTTTGACGAGGCTAGGCAGGAGTTGCGCGGCGAGCGCACCGGCATTCGTTACGCCATCGGCACGCGGGTCCGGGTTCAGGTGAGCCGCGTTGACCTTGATGGACGCAAGATCGATTTCCGTCTCATACGTGAGGGCGAAGAGTTGCTGGCCCGAGCCATGAAAGACAAAGCGGGCGGTCGCGCGACCGAACTGCCCGATCAGGATGGCGGGTCAGCGGGCGACAGGCGTGGGGACAAACGCGGCGGCAAGCGGACAGAGCAGCGCACTTCTGCACGCGGCAGTGGCGCAGCGGGTAGCCGTACCCCGAAATCCCCGATCCAGGCGCTCAAGTCCGCAGTCAAGAAGTCGGCAGCGAACACGGGACGCAAGCAAAGCAAGAAGCCGCGGCGTTAGGGCCTATCAGAGCCATGCTGATTCGCATCCTGTCCTTCCTGCTTGAAACCCTGTTCTTCGTCCTGATCGGCTCGGCTCTGTTGCGTGCCTGGATGAACCGCTTGCGCATCAACATGAGCGCGCAGCCGGGCTACTTTGTGATGGCGGTGACCGACTGGCTGGTCAAGCCGCTGCGCCGTGTGTTGCCCAAAGCTGTAGCGCAGTCGCGTATGGACTGGGCGAGTGTGCTCGCGGCTTTGTTGCTGGCACTGGCTTATGCATTGTTGTCGGTCGTCCTGTTTTGTCTCCTGTCCGGCGGCCTTTCGGCTCTATCCGCATTTGGCCCGGGGGTGTTGCCCGGTGTGTTGATGTTTGCTGTGAAGATGCTGGCGCGCGTAGCCTTGCAAACCGCCTTTGTCGTGGTGCTGGTGTACGCCATTCTTTCCTGGGTGCAGCCCGGCTCCATGATGCTGGGCTTGATGGGCCGGCTGGTAGAACCGATGCTGGCCCCCTTGCGCCGGGTGATTCCAGTCATTGGCGGACTGGATCTGTCAGCGCTGGTCTTGCTGTTACTGCTTCAGATCGGCTTGATGATTCTGGGCTAGCAGGGAGGCCGTCAACGGTGCGCCGGGCCAGCAGACATTCCAGTCGTCGGCCAGTTGCCCATGCCAGAACACCGCGCCGCAGGCGGCCTCAAAAGCGGTTTGCCCGCGGGCCAATTCTGCACCCAGCATGCCTGCCAGCACATCGCCGGTGCCCGCAGTAGCCAACCGCGCATTGCCAGTGCTGTTGATCACAGGCACCTGGCCCGGCGCGGCGATGACTGTGCCCGAACCCTTCAGCACGACCACACACTGGAATCGATCCGCCAATTGACGGGCTGCCTCCAGACGGTTGGCTTGCACGTCAGCTGTGTTGTTGCCCAACAGACGCGCGGCCTCCAGTGGATGCGGCGTCAGCACGGTTTGGTAGCCGCGGCTCTGGCGTGTTCTGAGCTGGGTCTGTAGTTGCGTGTCGCGGGCTATCGCATTGAGTGCGTCGGCGTCCAGCACGGCGGCAACCGCACTTGATAAAACCCTGGGCAAAACGCCGGCCACTGCATCCCCCCCTCCACAGCCGCAGACGATAACTTGGGACTTCAGATCAAGCGAATCAGGCGCGCGGAACATGAGCTCGGGCTGCAGCGGGTCAACCGTCAGGCCTGTGTTTCCGAGCAAGGCGACAAACACCCGGCCCGCGCCCGAGTGCAGGGCGGCGCGTCCGGCAAGCAGGGCGGCGCCCGCCATATGGGTCGTGCCGCCGGATTCACCGCCAAGAATGGCGACATCGCCAAAGCTGCCCTTGTGACTGCTGTGTGCAGCTTGAGAACGGCTACGGGACTCTACGCGGTCCTGGCCCAGCAGCCAGGCGTCGGGCGTCTGGGTTGAAACCCCAGTGACGCCGAGATCATCCCACCAAAGTTGCCCCGCTCGGTCCTTACCGTGGGCTGCAAGCAGTCCTGGCTTGAGTGTTAAAAGACTCAGGGTAAATCGGCTTGCCGCCCTTTGTTGACGAGCCGGATCAGCTATCAATTCGGGAGCAATCGATGAAATTCCGGTGTCAGCGTCCAGACCGCTGGGGATGTCGATCGCCAGAACCGGCTTGTCGCTGGCCAGAAGTAGAGCCAGCCATTTGTCGAGCTGAGTGGAATGCACATCGTTCGAACGCGGCTTGGCCCCGATGCCGAGCAGTGCGTCGATGGCGAAGTCGTATTCGACCGGTGCAACATTTGCAAACGGGACGCCAGCCGCCTGCGCGCGTTTCCACGAAGCCAGGGCATCCGCAGGCACTTTGGCTGTGTTTTCGGCACCCAGCCAGGTCACGACCACGGTCTTCCCCCACTGGTGCAGGTGTATCGCGGCTTCCAGACCGTCTCCGCCGTTGTTTCCGGGCCCGCAGGCGATCCAGAACCGCTGGGCGTGCGGAGCCAGTGCCAGGCTTAGTCGTGCCACCGCAAGCCCGGCCCGCTGCATGAGCGTATGCGGCGCCAGCGACAGGCTGGCCTGCTGCTCCAGGCGACGCGTTGCAGCCACGCCATGAAGGGGCAGGGTGACGAGCTTGGTTACTGCTTGCATAGCGATCCCTGGCTGATCAGGCCAGTAGCCGTTCCACACCTAGGCCGTTCAGGTCGATATCCGGCGTTTTACCCGCCACAAGGTCGGCCACAGCGCGGGCGCTTCCGCAGCTCAAGGCCCAGCCGCTGGAGCCATGACCGATGTTGAGCCAAAGTCCGGGGAGACCGCTGGCGCCCAGGATGGGCGGACCGTCAGGCAGCATGGGCCGCGCGCCTTTCCACTCTTGCACACTTGGCCCTGTGTTTGAGGTGTGGGCCGCGCCGGGAAACCAGTCTTGCAGAACCTTGTAAAGGGTCTGGATGGACGCTGCACGTTTGTTGGCCAGGGTGCCGCCAATCTCGGCGCTGCCTGCCACGCGAACGCGGTTACCCAAACGCGAGATGGCGACCTTGTAGCGCTCATCCATCAGCGCGCTGCGCGGCGCGTTCAGAGGTTCGCGGATGGACGCGCTGACGGAGTAGCCATACACGGCGGCCATTGGCACTTTGATGCCCAGTGGCTTGAGCAGTTGGGCCGATGCCATACCTGCGCACAGAACCACTGCGTCAAAGCTTCGTGGATTGGTCTCGCCCGCTATCATAAATGCAGCTGTCTGCGCCCGTTCTATATGGACGATTTGCTTGTTGAACTCGAAATTGACACCGATACGCTGAGCTTCATTTTTGAGCAGCATTGCAAATTGCCGGCAGTTGGCTACTTCATCGTCGGGCAGGTGGATCGCACCGAGGAAGGGCGTCTCGGGATTGAGGGCAGGCTCGATCTTTCGCGCTTCGTCCGTGCCAACTTGCCTGAATGCCACACCTGCCTCGCGTAGCACTTGCAGGCTGGGTTCCACCATCCGCGCATCCTTTTCGGTGCGCAACAAGACCATGTAACCCACATTCCGGTCGTATTCCAGTTCGTGATCAGCAGTAATCTTTTGCAGGCGCTCGCGGCTGTAAAAGGCCAGACGCTGCATACGCGCGCGGTTGAGCAGATAGGTTTCCAGTGTGCAGGCGCGCCACCATTTCCATATCCAGCGCAAATCGCTGGAGGACAAGGGCAGGGCGACTTTGACGGACGCATGGCGGCTGAATAGGTTGCCAAGCACTTTACGCGGCATGCCGGGCGCGGCCCAAGGTGTGACGTAGCCGGGGGCAACCACGCCGGCATTGGCAAAACTGCTTTCCTCGGCCGCTGCGCCGCGGCGCTCGAACACGCTTACCTCGTGGCCGTCCACGGCCAGCTCCCAGGCGGTGGTGATGCCCACAATGCCCGCCCCGATCACGGCGATTTTCATGCGGGGAGGTCCAGAAAAGGCCCGATGGCGGGGCGAGGAGAGCGGTCAGTCATTGGAGGATTGATCGATTTGACGTTTTGCCAAGGAAGGACGGGCAAAGATTGCTATGGTTTTTCTAACATCACTGGAGGCTTCTGCACGTAGGCCTTTGGCTAGACTGAACTTCCAGAGGTCCCCTCACAGGAGGCAGCGCACGAGGGGATGTTATACTCAGCGGGTTGTGCGAGAGGCAATCCCGCCTCCGCTCAATAAATCGCAAATCAGCCACTCAAGGTGTTGTTCGGGACCGTTCACTCAGATCCGGGCGATAAGCGCTGATTTTAGACACAACCTTTGGAGAACTTTATGTCAGTAAGCATGCGCGAAATGCTGGAAGCCGGCGTCCATTTCGGACATCAAACCCGTTTCTGGAACCCCAAGATGGCCCCTTACATCTTCGGCCACCGCAACCGTATTCACATCATCAACCTCGAAAAATCGCTCCCGATGTTCGAGGAAGCGATGAAATTCGTCAAAACCCTGTCTGCCAACCGCGGCACCATCCTGATGGTTGGCACCAAGCGCCAGGCGCGTGAGCTCGTCTCCGCCGAAGCCAAGCGCGCTGGTGTTCCTTTTGTTGACCAGCGTTGGTTGGGCGGCATGTTGACCAACTTCAAAACCGTCAAGACCTCGATCAAGCGTTTGAAAGAGATGAAAGCCCAGCAGGAAGTCGGCCTCGACACCCTGAGCAAAAAAGAGCAACTCACCTTCAAACGTGAAATGGAAAAGCTGGAAAAAGACATCGGCGGCATCCAGGACATGAACGCACTGCCAGATGCGATTTTTGTGATCGATGTGGGCTTCCACAAAATCGCAATCCTCGAAGCCAAAAAACTGGGCATTCCTTTGATCGGTGTGGTTGATTCCAACCACTCCCCAATCGGCATCGACTACGTCATCCCCGGCAACGACGACTCGTCCAAAGCCGTGGCTTTGTACGCCCGTGGGATTGCAGACGCGATCATCGAAGGCCGCGCCAATGCGAGCAACGAGGTTGTGAAAATGGTTCAGGCCGAAAGCTCCGACGAATTCGTCGAAGTGGAAAACGCCGCCGCCTGATCGTCCTGGCCCTGCGCCTGACGCGAAAAAGGGGCTCGCGTAGCCCCTTTTTTACAGCCTGACCCCAGGCACAACATATTTATTTGAAGTCAACACGACACACGGAGAATTGAAGATGGCAATTACAGCAAGCATGGTCGCAGAGTTGCGCGCAAAAACCGACGCCCCAATGATGGAGTGCAAAAAGGCGCTGACCGAGGCAGAAGGTAATTTTGAAAAAGCCGAAGAAATCCTGCGCGTCAAACTCGGCAACAAGGCTGGCAAGGCGGCGTCCCGCATCACCGCTGAAGGCGTGATTGCGTATCACAGCGAAGGCGCTGTTGGTGCGCTTGTCGAAGTCAATTGCGAAACCGATTTCGTGACCAAGAGCGACAGCTTCCTGGCTTTCACCAAAGCGGTTGCTGAGGGTATCGCCAAGAACAAGCCTGCTGACGTGGCCGCCGTTGGTGCCATGCCTTTCTCGCTGGATGGATTCGGCCCAACGATCGAAGATGTGCGCAAAGGCCTGGTCGGCAAGATTGGTGAAAACATGAGCGTGCGCCGCTTCAAGCTTTTCGAAGGCGGCAAACTTGCTTCGTACCTGCACGGAACCCGTATCGGCGTGGTTGTGGAGTATGAAGGTGAAGAAGTCCCGGCCAAAGACGTTGCCATGCATGTGGCTGCAATGAAGCCCGTGTCGCTGTCCAGCGACCAGGTGCCCGCCGAGCTGGTGGCAAAAGAGCGTTCGGTCGCGGCTGCCAAGGCTGCTGAGGACGCTGCTGTGGCTACGGCCGCTGGCAAGCCTGTGCAGTCCCCCGAAATTGTTGCCAAACGTATTGAAGGCGGCGTGCAGAAATACCTTAAAGAGGTGTCACTGTTTAACCAGCCGTTCGTCAAGAACGACAAGCAGACCGTTGAGCAAATGCTCAAGGAAAAAGGCACGACCGTCAAAGCCTTCACGCTGTACGTTGTGGGTGAAGGCATCGAGAAAAAGGTGGACGATTTTGCTGCCGAAGTAGCTGCCCAGGTGGCTGCTGCCAAAGCTGCCTGATTGCCATTGGCGGCCGAAAGGCCGCTAAACTTACGCCCATAAAAACGACAGGAACTCCCTCATGGCAGCCTACAAGCGAATCTTGTTGAAACTTTCAGGTGAAGCCTTGATGGGAGACGATGCCTTTGGCATCAACCGCGCAACGATCGTGCGTATGGTCGAAGAAATTGCCGACATCACACGTATGGGCGTGGAGGTGGCGGTTGTCATCGGCGGCGGCAATATTTTTCGCGGCGTGGCGGGCGGCTCTGTGGGGATGGACCGTGCGACGGCAGACTACATGGGCATGCTGGCCACCGTGATGAATGCGTTGGCCCTGGGAGACACCATGGACAAGGCCGGCCTGACGCCGCGAGTTATGTCTGCCATCGGTATTGAGCGTGTCGTGGAGCCGTACGTACGGCCGAAGGCGCTGCAGTATCTGGAAGAAGGCAAGGTCGTCATTTTTGCGGCAGGTACCGGCAACCCGTTTTTCACCACCGATACGGCCGCTGCCTTACGCGGCGCTGAGATCGGTGCCGAGATCGTCTTGAAGGCTACGAAAGTCGACGGTGTCTACACCGCAGATCCGAAAAAGGATCCGACCGCAACTCGCTACACCAACATCACTTTTGACGAAGCCATGAGCAAACATCTTGAGGTGATGGACGCCACTGCTTTTGCCCTGTGCCGCGATCAGAAGCTGCCCATCAAGATTTTCAGCATTTTCAAGCACGGCGCGCTCAAGCGCGTGGTGCAGGGCGAAGACGAAGGAACGCTGGTTCACGTCTGAGCGCGGGCCTGCTTGCGCTGACCGTCAGAACAAAATCCATTGGAGATTTCAATCATGAGCATCGTGGATATCAAGAGCAACGCCGAGCAGAAAATGCAGCAATCGGTGGAATCGTTCAAACATGCACTGACCAAGATTCGCACCGGTCGCGCCAACCCCGGCCTGCTGGACACCGTCCTGGTTGACTACTACGGCGCCATGGTGCCCATCAGCCAGGTGGCCAATGTGTCCCTGCTGGATGCCCGCACCATCAGCGTGTCTCCTTGGGAAAAAGGCATGGGCGCGAAGATTGAAAAAGCCATTCGCGACTCCGATCTGGGACTTAACCCCGCCACCCAAGGCGAGCTGATCCGGGTGCCGATGCCGGCTATGACAGAAGAGCGCCGTAAGGAGCTCACCAAGGTCGTCAGGGGCGAGGGTGAACATGCCAAGGTCGCCATCCGGAATTTGCGCCGTGATGCCAATGACGGTGTGAAAAAACTGGTCAAGGAAAAGCTGGCATCGGAAGACGACGAACGCCGTTCGCACGACGAGGTGCAAAAGTTCACCGACCGTTTCATTGCCGAAGTTGACAAACTGGTCGCTGGCAAAGAGCAAGACATCATGGCGGTGTGATCAATACCACCCGGCCGGATTGTTGATATGGCCACTTCCAACGCCAACGCAGTTCCGCACCACATCGCGATCGTGATGGATGGCAATGGCCGGTGGGCCACGCGCCGCTTCCTCCCGCGCATTGCCGGTCATCGGCAGGGCGTGGGCGCGCTGAATCGCTGCGTCCAGGCTTGTATCGCACGTGGCGTCGCCGTGTTGACGGTGTTTGCTTTCTCTTCCGAAAATTGGAACCGACCGGCAGAAGAGGTTTCAGGCTTGCTGGAACTACTGGGTTTGTCGCTAGCGCGAGAAGTCCCGTCGCTCAAAGCAAACGGTGTGCAACTTCATTTTGTAGGCGACAGGCAACGTCTTTCCGAAAAATTCAAGGCGGGTCTGGCTCAGGCGGAAGCTGCAACGGCGGGCAACGAGCGTTTGATCCTGAACGTTTGCTTTAACTACGGCGGGCGCTGGGACGTCGCTCAGGCCGCGCGCAAACTTTCAGCAGAAGGCCTTGAAATAACCGAGCTGGCCCTGGATCGCGCGATGGCGCTTGCTCACGTGCCGGACCCGGATCTGTTAATTCGCACGGGCGGGGAAATGCGGATCAGTAATTTTCTGCTCTGGCAAGCCGCCTACTCGGAATTGCATTTTTCAGACAAGTTATGGCCCGATTTCGATGACGCGGCGCTGGATGCCGCCATCGAGGTCTTTCGCACGCGTGAGCGCCGGTTTGGCCAGACGTCGGCGCAGCTTGGCTCCGATGGCAAAAACTCAACACAGAAGGCTGCCTGATGCTCAAACAACGTGTGATCACAGCCCTTGTGATGCTGGCGATTCTCCTGCCTGCACTTTTCTATCCGACGCCCTGGCCATTCGCGTTGGTGGCTCTGGTGCTGATTGCGGCGGCCGCGTGGGAGTGGGCGCGTCTGAATGGCTATGGTTCGTCAAGTGCGCTTCTCACGGGCTTTGTTTGTGTGGTGCTTTGCGTCCTTTGCTGGTACTTCGGCTTGCTCGATCGCCCGTTGCCTCTGCTTTGGCGAGTGGCAGGAGCTTTGTGGGTGCTGGCGGGCGCCTGGCTGCTCCGTGCTGGTGTGGCGGGTTGGCCCAGTATCCCCAAGCCTGTGCGCCTTGTCGGTGGGGTGCTGGCGCTGTGGGTGGCTTGGCTCGCGGTGGTGCAGGCGCGGATAATGGGCATTGAATTTTTGCTCTCGGTTTTGCTGCTGATTTGGGTTGCCGACATTGGCGCGTATTTCGCTGGCAAGGCCTTGGGCGGCCGTTTCAGCAAAGGCAAACTGGCGCCTGCCATCAGTCCGGGTAAAAGCTGGGAGGGCGTCTGGGGGGGAATGGTGGGCGTGCTTGTGATGTGCATCGTATGGCTTGCCATTGACACAACCGGACAAAGTTTCTACGCGCGTGTCGCGGCTGCACAGGGCGTGACCGTGACCTTGATTGCTATGGTGTTTCTCACCGCGATGAGCGTGGTGGGTGATTTGGTGGAATCGCTGATCAAACGCAGCGCGGGAGCGAAAGACTCTAGCGGCTTGCTGCCCGGGCACGGGGGAGTACTGGACCGGGTGGACGCCTTGTTGCCGGTCTTTCCGTTGGCGATGATGCTGCTAACCGTTTAGCAAGAATCGCCCGATGGTACTGACCAAACAACGTGTCACGGTATTGGGTTCAACCGGCTCGGTCGGCGTCAACACACTGGATGTGATTGCTGGCCACCCGGAGCGGTTTGAGGTTTTTGCGCTGAGCGCGTCGACCCGGGTCGACCTGATGTTGGCCCAGTGTTTCAAGTTCAAGCCGTGTTATGCCGTGATGGCAAGCGCAACACATGCCGCCGATTTGGCTGATCAACTGAAGGCAAATGGACTATTTACCCAAGTCCTTACTACGAAAAATGCTCTCGAAACGATAGCATCGGATGAACGCGTTGACATTGTCATGGCCGCCATTGTGGGCGCCGCCGGGTTGGCTCCGTGCATGGCAGCCGCGCGGGCCGGAAAGAAACTTCTACTGGCAAACAAAGAGGCCTTGGTGGTGGGGGCGGAGGTTTTCATGCACGCCGTACGCGAGGGCAACGCACGACTCCTTCCCATCGACAGCGAGCATTCGGCCATTTTCCAATCCTTGCCCGAAGACCCCCGGGTGTGGGCTGAGCGTATCGACAAAATCATTCTCACAGCATCCGGTGGGCCCTTTCGCAACCGTGCCCCAGCCACTCTGCGCGACGTGACGCCTGACGAGGCCTGCGCCCATCCGAACTGGGTGATGGGGCGCAAGATTTCGGTGGATTCAGCCACCATGATGAACAAGGCGCTGGAAGTGATAGAGGCGCGGTATCTCTTTGACCTGGCGCCTGAGCAGATAGAAGTCGTGATTCATCCGCAGAGCATTATTCATTCCATGGTCCAGTACCGTGACACCTCAGTGGTTGCCCAGTTGGGAACGCCCGACATGCGGGTACCCATTGCATATGGACTGGCATGGCCAGACCGCATTGCTTCAGGAGCGCAGGCGCTCGATTTCAAGACCTTGGCGTCCATGACTTTTTCAGTTCCTGACAACGAGCATTTCCCTGGCTTGCCGCTGGCCTGGGAAGTTTTGCAGGCGCCGACCGGGACTACGGCGGTGCTGAATGCCGCCAACGAGATGGGCGTGGCCGCTTTCCTGGAGAAACGCATCCGTTTTGACCAGATTCACGTTGTTAATCGTGCAACTTTGGACGCCGTGAGTGTGTCAGACATAAATGGCATTGAAGACCTCCTCGCACTGGACACTGCTTCCCGCGCGACGGCATCGACCATCATCGGGAAGCTGAAGACTTGAGGGGAGTACTGCCATGTTGACCTTGATTGCCTTCGTCGTGGCGTTGGGTGTTCTGATTGCCGTGCACGAGTACGGTCATTACCGGGTAGCTGTCGCGTGCCGGGTGAAGGTTTTGAAATTTTCCGTGGGTTTTGGAAAACCCATTTACTCATGGCGCCTTAAAAACAAGCCGACCGAGTTTTCCATCGGCATGCTCCCCTTGGGCGGCTACGTCAAGATGCTGGACGAGAGAGAAGGGCCCGTAGACCCGGCCGAACGCCACCTTGCATTCAATAACCGGCCTTTGGGGGCGCGGGCCGCCGTCGTAGCTGCGGGCCCCGCCGCCAATTTGCTGTTAGCCATCCTTCTCTATGCAGTCGTTAACTGGAGTGGTTTGCAAGAGCCCAAGGCGATTCTGGCCAGCCCCGTGATCGGTTCGATCGCCGAGCGTGCCGGCCTTCAGGGCGGCGAAAAGGTGTTACAGGCCGGTCTGGGGGATGAGGCGCTGCAGGATGTCCGGTCTTTTGAAGATCTGCGTTGGCGTCTAACCCGTGCCGCTCTCAGTGGCAACGACGTGCGTCTGGCCGTGGCTTCAAGTGAGGCGGATTCCGCCCCGGTCCGTAATGTTTTGCTTCCGTTGGGGCAATTGAATGCCGCTGATGCAGATGCGCAACTCTTTCGGAAAATCGGCATTCTCGGGCCCTGGACTCAGCCCGTGATTGGAGAGTTAATGCCCGGCAGCCCGGCAGAAAAGGCGGGTTTGCGCAGTGGCGACGTGGTTGTGCGGACCGAAAACCAGGCCATCGTGGACGGACAGCAACTGCGGGAGACAATCCGCTCTTCAGGTTCATCTGTCAAGGCCGGCGAGCAAGCCATCCCTCAAGCGTGGCAAATTTTGCGGGCCGGACAAGCCCAGATGGTCACTGTGACACCAGAGATCAAGAAGGAGGGCGTTCAATCTGTTGGCCGGATAGGCGCCTACGTCGGAGCCCCTCCCGCGATGATCACGGTCCGTCACGGGCCCGTGGACGGGCTGTGGAAGGGGGTTGTTCGGACCTGGGAGGTTTCGGTACTGACCCTGAAAATGATGGGGAAAATGCTCATTGGTGAAGCATCCCTGAAAAATCTCAGCGGGCCTCTCACCATTGCCGATTACGCCGGAAAGTCTGCAAGCCTCGGATGGTCTACCTACCTCTTGTTTTTGGCTCTGATCAGCGTCAGTCTCGGGGTGCTCAATTTACTGCCGCTGCCCGTTTTGGACGGCGGACACCTGATGTATTATCTTTGGGAGGCGCTAACCGGCCGAAGTGTGTCCGATGCATGGATGGACCGGTTGCAGCGCGGTGGCGTTGCCATCTTGCTGGGCATGATGTCTGTTGCCCTGTTTAACGATGTCTCCCGGCTTTTAGGTTAATTCCATAATTTCATGCAAAAACAAACAAATCGATTCAAGATTCGCACTGTATCCGCGATTGTGGCCAGCTTTCTCATTGCGCACTCCGCATGGGCTGTTGACCCTTTCACGGTGCGTGATATCCGGGTGGAGGGTCTGCAGCGCGTTGAGCCAGGAACCATTTTTGCGTCGCTCCCTTTTCGCGTTGGCGAAACTTACGACGATGAAAAAGGCGCAAGTGCCATTCGCGCCCTTTTTGGTCTGGGGCTGTTCAAGGACGTTCGTCTTGAGGTTAGCGGTAACGTCCTGGTCGTGATTGTTGAGGAGCGCCCAACGATTGCAGAAGTGGATTTTGTCGGCGCAAAAGAGTTTGACAAAGACGTGCTGAAGAAGGCTTTGCGCGAGATCGGTTTGACGGAAGGGCGGCCTTTTGACAAGGCGCTCGCGGACAAAGCCGAGCAAGAGCTCAAGCGCCAGTACATCAACCGCAGTTTGTATGGTGCCGAGGTTGTCACAACGGTGACGCCTATTGAGCGTAACCGGGTCAACCTCAATTTCAGCGTGACTGAAGGCGATGTTGCCAAGATCAAGGAAATTCGCATTGTCGGAAACAAGGCGTTCAGTGAATCCACGTTGCGCAACCTGTTCGACCTTGACACCGGCGGCTGGCTCAGCTGGTACACCAAATCTGATCGGTATTCCCGCACCAAGCTCAATGCGGACATCGAAACCCTGCGGTCCTACTATCTGAACCGTGGCTATCTCGAGTTCAAGGTAGATTCCACTCAGGTCGCCATCTCCCCCAACAAGCAGGATATTTCGGTGATTTTGAACATCACTGAGGGTGAACGCTTCATCGTCTCTGGTGTCAAACTCGAAGGGAATTTCCTTGGCCGTGAGGATGAATTCAAAACGTTTGTAACGATCAAGCCGGGTGAGCCGTATAACGCTGAACAAGTCGCACAAACGATCAAGTCGTTTACCGAGTATTACGGCAGCTTTGGCTTTGCTTTCGCCCGCGTTGACGGCAAGCCGGAGATCGACCGCGCCAATAACCGTGTGGCGTTCGTTTTGCAAGGCGACCCGTCCCGTCGGGCCTATGTGCGCCGGATCAACATCAGCGGCAATAACAAGACGAGGGATGAAGTGGTGCGCCGCGAATTCCGGCAATTCGAGTCGTCATGGTATGACGGCGACAAGATCAAGCTGTCCCGCGATCGGGTTGATCGCCTTGGATTTTTCACTGAGGTCAACGTTGACACGCAAGAAGTGCCTGGCGTGCAGGATCAGGTGGATCTGAACGTGACATTGGCTGAAAAACCCACCGGGAATCTACAACTGGGTGCTGGCTTCTCCAGCGCCGAGAGGCTCGGCTTGACGCTCGGTTTCAAGCAGGAAAATGCGTTTGGCACGGGAAATTATCTCGGTCTGGAACTCAATACCGGCAAATTTAACCGGCAATTTGTCGTCAGCACGGTGGATCCTTATTTCACGGCTGACGGTATCTCCCGCACCTTTGATCTCTATGCGCGGACGTCAAGACCTTACACCAGCCAGGGTGGCGATTACGCCATCAAAACCACCGGTACCAGTGTGCGCTTCGGTGTGCCGTTTAGCGAGGTTGACACGGTTTACTTTGGTGCCGGCGTAGAGCAGATCGATATATCCGGCAGCAACCTCCCGCTGGTATACCGCGACTACATCCGCACGTTTGGCGCGAAGAGCAATTCTTTTCCACTGACTGTCGGTTGGTCGCGCGACGGGCGCGACAGTGCGCTGGTTCCGACCAAAGGACTTTATCAACGCGTCTTTGGCGACTGGGGTATTGCGGGGGACGCCAGATTCTTGCGGGCCAACTATCAGGTGCAGCAATACATCCCTCTGAACAAGCAATTCACCATTGCCCTTAATGGGGAACTGGGTTGGGGCAAGGGCCTGAATGGGCAGCCTTTCCCGGTCTTTAAAAATTCCTATTCGGGAGGTATCGGTTCGGTCCGTGGTTACGAGCCAGGCTCTCTGGGGCCGCGCGATATTGATGGAAATTCGACGGGTGGGCCGAAAAAAATCACTTTGAACGCCGAGATACTCACGCCGTTTCCTGGTGCAGGCAACGACCGTACGCTGCGAATGTTCGGTTTTGTCGACATGGGTAATGTGTTCGGTGAGAAGCAGAAGTACAGCTTGGGCGAAATGCGTTCGTCGGTCGGATTGGGCATCAGTTGGATTTCGCCGCTAGGGCCCCTGCGCCTGGCCTATGCCCAGCCCTTGAACAAGAAGGTGGGAGATAAAATCCAGAGGTTGCAATTCCAGATTGGTACATCGTTCTAATGAAACACTCCTCTAAATTCCTTTTGGCCGCCCTGATGGCTCTTGCGGCCTTCGCGGCAGGCGCACAGGAGTTCCGTATCGGCGTGGTCAATATTGATCGCATCTTTCGCGAAGCCAACAGCGCCAAGGCTGCACAGGCAAAGCTGGAGCAGGAATTTGGCAAGCGTGACAAGGAAGTCGTCGATCTGGGCGCCCAACTCAAAACGCTTTCCGACAAGTTCGACCGTGAAGCTCCAACCTTGTCCGAGACTCAGCGCGCCAACCGGCAAAAGCAGCTTATTGATCAGGACAGGGAGTTCCAGCGCAAACGCCGCGAGTTTCAGGAAGACCTGAATGCCCGAAAAAACGAAGAGCTGCAGCAGGTGATTGAGCGTGCCAACAAGGTCGTGAAGGCTGTCGCTGAGACCGAGAAGTACGACCTGGTGCTGCAGGAGGCGGTTTATGCCAACCCCAAGCACGACATCACCGACAAAGTCATCAAAGCGCTTAACGCCAGCAGATAAGTTTATTGCGCAGCAGGCGACGTGTGACGCTCAGACTCGGAGACATTGTTGCATCGCTGGCTGCTGAATTTGATGTCAGGCTGGTGGGTGATGCCGACCTGCGTATTGATGGCCTTGCCACCCTCGAAGCTGCCAGTGCGGCTGATCTGACTTTTTTAAGTCATCCCAAATACCAGAACAAGCTCGACTCGTGCAAGGCGGCGTGTGTGGTGGTAGCTCCCATCGCGGCCGACGCAGCGATTCGGAGGGGCGCCTGTATCGTCGTTGATGAGCCGTACCTTTACTTTGCGCGTGTGACCCAGCTTTGGAAGCAGCACCTTCCATCGACTCAAGCCAGTGGTGTGCACCCCAGCGCCTTTGTCGATCCCACGGCCAGCATCGCGGCTGACGTGAGCATCGGTGCATTTAGTTGTGTCGGCGCCAACAGCGTGCTGAGGGCTGGGGTCCGCATCGGTGCGCATGGCGTGATTGGCAATGATGTCGTCATAGGCGCAGAAACCCGCCTTTCACCCCGGGTGACTGTCGGCGACGGCTGCGCCATCGGCGAACGATGCATCGTCCACCCCGGTGCAGTGATAGGCGCTGACGGGTTTGGGTTTGCCCCACGTGCAGGCCGCTGGGAAAAAATTGAACAGCTGGGGATGGTGCGCATTGGCAACGACGTCGAAATCGGTGCCAACACTTGCATAGACCGCGGGTCTCTTCAGGATACGGTGATTGAAGACGGCGTGAAACTCGACAACCTTATTCAAATCGGGCACAACGTGCGTATTGGCGCGCACTCGGCTCTGGCCGGCTGCGTGGGTATTGCGGGCAGTGCGCAAATTGGTGCGCACTGCACTGTGGGTGGCGGCGCCGTGGTGCTAGGACACCTGAGCCTGGCGGATGGCGTGCATATTTCAGCTGCGTCGGTTGTGACTCGGTCGATTGCCAAGCCTGGTCACTACACCGGTCTCTTTCCCATCGACGACAATGCGCAGTGGGAAAAAAATGCTGCTACCCTCAAGCAGCTTCACCGCTTGCGCGAGCGGCTTAAGTTGCTTGAACAATCGGCTGAAAAACCATAACAAAGATTCCAAAAAAACATGATGGACATTCACCAAATTCTGAAGAAGCTACCGCATCGCTATCCTTTTTTGCTGGTAGACAGGGTGCTGGAGCTTGAAAAAGGCAAGCGTATCAAGGCCTTGAAAAATGTCACGATGAACGAGCCGTTTTTTACGGGACATTTTCCGCATCGTCCTGTGATGCCGGGCGTGCTGATGCTCGAGGCCATGGCCCAGGCTGCCGCCTTGCTGGCGTTTGACATGCAGGGCGTTACGCCAGACGACAAGACGGTGTATTACTTTGCCGGTATTGATGGCGCGCGTTTCAAGCGCCCAGTTGAGCCAGGTGACCAGCTGGTCATGGATGTCACGCTGGAGCGTCTGAGGGCGGGTGTCTTCAAGTTCAAGGGCGTCGCGTATGTGGCTGACAATATGGTTTGTGAAGCCGAGCTGATGTGCACCATGCGCACCATCGCCTGAGCCAGGTACTGAAGTACGCGAAGTGACAGGCATTCACTCCACAGCCATCATCGATCCAAAGGCCCAGCTCGACAGCAGTGTCAGCGTAGGGCCGTACTCGGTCATCGGGCCTCACATCAGAGTCGGAGCTGGGACCACCATTGGTGCCCACTGCGTGATCGAAGGGCATACCACGATCGGGCAGGATAACCGCATATTCCAGTTCAATTCGCTGGGCGCTATCCCGCAAGACAAAAAGTATGCAGGTGAGCCCTGCGAACTGGTCATCGGAGACCGCAACACCATCCGCGAGTTTTGCACCTTTAATATTGGCTCGCCAGGGGATGTCGGTGTCACACGGGTCGGTGATGACAACTGGATCATGGCCTATGTACATCTGGCACATGACTGCCAGGTTGGCAATCACACCATCTTTGCCAACAATTCTCAGTTGGCCGGACACGTACATGTTGGGGACTGGGTCATCCTCGGGGGGTTTACGGTCGTGCATCAGTTTGTGCGTCTAGGGCCTCACAGCATGACGGCCATGTGCGCCTTGCTCTTTGCGGATTTGCCTCCTTTTGTCATGTGCCAGGGTCAGCCGGCCGAGGCACGATCAATGAACTTCGAGGGCCTGCGTCGCCGCGGTTTTTCGCCGGAGCGAATTTCGGCAGTCAAGGGCATGCACAAAGCCTTGTATCGCGAAGGACTGACGCTGGATCAGGCGAGAACGCGCATCGATGAACTCGCACTCGATCATCCTGAAGCAGAGCCCGATGTCCAATTGATGTCTTCCTTTCTGGCCCACACGTCGCCGCAACGCGGCATCGTTCGCTAGATCGTCATGTCAGTCGAAACCGGCGCTCTGCAGGTTCGTGGAGTGGCCGGGATTCACGGCGCGCCGTCATTCGGTCTGGTGGCTGGCGAAACGTCCGGCGACTTGCTGGCGGGCTTGCTTCTCGATGGAATGCGTACACGCTGGCCAGGCTTAAAGGCAGGGGGCATCGGCGGGCCACGCATGGAGGCGCGCGGGTTTCATTCCTGGTGGCCCAGCGAAAAGCTGGCGGTGCGCGGTTATGTCGAGGTTCTTCGGCACTATCGGGAAATTGTCGGTATCCGCGAGCAGCTCAAGCAAAAGCTTCTGCAGCAACGGCCCGACATGTTTATCGGTGTGGATGCACCTGATTTCAACCTCGACCTTGAAGCCAGTCTCAAGGCAGCCCACATCAAGACGGTGCATTTTGTCAGCCCCTCAGTCTGGGCCTGGCGGGCAGATCGCGTCGACAAAATCCGGCGCAGTGTTGACCATGTGCTGTGTATCTTCCCGTTTGAGCCTGACTTGCTGTCCAGTCACGGCATCAGCGCTACCTATGTGGGCCATCCTCTGGCGAACGTCATTCCCATGCAGCCCGACAAAGCTGCCGCGCGACGGGTGCTCGGTTTGCAGGCTGAGGACCTTGTCCTGGCCATCTTGCCGGGAAGCCGGCGCTCGGAGATCCAGTATCTGGCTTCCAGGTTTTTTGCGGCATCTGCCCTTGTTCGGCGTGCGCATCCTGCTATCAAAATAGTAGTGCCGGCGCTGCCGGCGGTGCGTGAGTTGATTGAAGAGGCGGCCCGCGGCGCAGGGTTGCAGGGCGTTGTGCAAATTGTTGCCGGGCAGTCTCATGCTGTTTTAGCTGCGTGTGACCTCACCTTGATAGCCAGTGGCACCGCGACGCTGGAGGCTGCATTGTTCAAACGACCCATGGTCATTGCCTACAACATGAACTGGTTGTCCTGGCAGATCATGCGCCGCAAAAAGCTGCAGCCCTGGGTGGGTCTTCCCAATATTTTGTGCCGTGATTTTGTTGTACCTGAGTTGCTTCAGGAGGCGGCTACCCCGCAGGCCTTAGCTGCGGCCGTGCTTCAGTGGGTGGATGCGAAGATATCCGCACCTGGAAAAATTGCCGCAGTCGAACAGCGATTTACAAAATTGCATGAGGAACTGCGGCGAGATACCGCCAAAATAGCTACCGATGCGATCCAGAAAATTCTTGAAGGCTGAACAAGTCACCCTGTCGTGGGACACGCCGGGCCTTTGGGCCGGTGTGGACGAGGCAGGGCGGGGCCCACTGGCTGGGCCTGTTGTGGCTGCGGCCGTCATTCTTGACGATCTCAACCCGATCAAGGGACTGGCTGACTCCAAGGTGCTGACGGCCCTCAAGCGTGAAAAGCTCTACGACGAAATCCGCGCGAAGGCCTTGTGCTGTTCGATCGCGCTCGCCACGGCCGAAGAAATTGACACCCTCAACATCCTGCAGGCAACCATGCTTGCCATGCGGCGCGCGGTTGAGGGCTTGCGCCTGAAACCCGTCAAGGTCCTGGTGGATGGCAACCGTCTGCCCACCTTGAGCATCCTTGCCGAGGCCATCGTCAAAGGTGACGCACTGGTGCCGGCGATTTCCGCTGCATCCATACTGGCCAAGGTCTACCGCGACCGCTGGTGCGAACAATTCCATCTTGAATATCCGCAGTATGGATTTGCCGGTCACAAGGGTTATGGCACCGCTGAACACTTGGCAGCACTTCGTGAGCATGGCGCCTGTCCGCAGCACCGCAGGTCTTTCAGCCCCGTGGCGGAGTTGTTGCGTTGAGCGGGGCAGTGCCCACCTTTGTCACCTCGCGCGACAACGCCTTGCTCAAGGATCTGCGAAAGCTCTCGCAGGACAGCACGGCCTATCGCAAGCTGGGGCGCGTCTGGCTGGAGGGTGACCACCTGTGCCGCGCGGCGCTCGTCCGCTGCCTGAAACCACAGATCGCGGTATTTTCTGAATCATTTTGGCCCCTGGCCCAGGCGGAATGGGCGCAGGCAGCTATCAAAAACATAGTGATTGCCGACGGTTTGCTCCCGGAGATCAGCAGCCTGGAGTCTCCAGCCCGGATGGGGTTCGTGATGGAAGTCCCCGCACAGCAGGCCTTGCTGCCTGGGGCAGCTTCGCTGATTTTGGATCGGGTGCAGGACGCAGGTAATGTTGGGTCCATGCTGCGCAGTGCTGCTGCATTCGGGTTCAGCCAAGTGATTGCACTCAAAGGAACGGCGGCTTTATGGTCGCCCAAGGTACTGCGGGCAGGTATGGGCGCGCACTTTGCGTTGCGTTTGATCGAAGGCCTCTCGCCCGATGCACTTGATGCACTTACGGTCCCCATTCTTGTGACAAGCTCACATCAAGGCGGGTTTCTGCATGAGCAAAATTTGCCCGTCCCCTGTGCCTGGGCTATGGGGCATGAAGGTCAGGGCGTTGGTGATGAATTGATGGCCCAAGCCACCATGAAAGTGCGCATCGACCAGCCTGGCGGCGAGGAGTCTCTCAATGTAGCTGCAGCCGCTGCAATTTGCCTGCACACAAGTTCCTTGAGGCGGGCTGTATAAGCCATCTGGGTCAGCCAGTTACGGAAACACCGTGGTGAACAGGTAAGTGGCAAAAATCACCAGGTGCACCACACCCTGCAGCACGGTGGTGCGGCCAGTCCCTAGCGATAACGTGGCAACAAATAGCGATAGCAACAGCAAAATGGTGGACTTGGCGTCCAGCCCCAAAGTGAGCGTCCAGCCAGTGGCGATAGAGACAATGGCCACGGCCGGGATAGTCAAGCCTATGCTGGCCAGAGCTGAACCCAGAGCCAGATTGAGGCTAGTCTGCAGGCGATTGGCCCGCGCCGCGCGCAAGGCCGCCACACCTTCGGGCAAGAGCACAACAGCAGCAATGATGACACCGACCACTGCCAGCGGCGCGCCCGCCTGGAGTACTGCGGCTTCTATAGCCGGCGCCAGCGACTTGGCGAGCAGCACAACCGCCGCAAGGCAGGCCAGCAGCAAACCCAGGCTGCTCAGGGCGACCCGAACGGTGGGTGGTTCAGCATGGGCGTCCTCATCGGACGTGCCTTGGGCGGGCAAAAAGTAGTCGCGGTGCCGCACAGCCTGGACAAGAACAAAGGTGCCGTACAGCACTACTGACACCACCGCAATAAACCCAAGCTGGCCGACGCTGTAAAACGGTCCAGTTACGGTCGTGGTGTAGTTGGGCAGCACCAGCGTAAGAACCGCAATCGCCGCCAATGTGGCCAGTGAGGCGCTGACGCCATACAAACCGAAGCGCTGCTCACCGAAGCGGCTCCCGCCGACCAGCATGCAAAGGCCGACCATGCCGTTGAGGATGATCATCACGGCGGCGAACACAGTGTCACGAGCCAGCGCGGTAGTGGCTGGCCCGCCCGTGAGCATGAGCGAGACGATCAGGGCGACCTCGATCACCGTCACCGCGACGGCAAGAACCAGGGTGCCGTAGGGCTCACCGACCCGGTGCGCGATCACCTCCGCGTGGTGTACAGCAGCCAGCACACAAGCCAGCATGCCGACTGCGAGCAGGACTACAAAAAGTCCGCTGGAGCCGCCCGATAACCACATGCTGCACAGCAGTGCCCAGCCTGTCAGCGGCGCAAGGAGGGACCAGAGGGGAAGGACGGACGAACGTGGCATCGGATTCATGATAGCTTGGGAAATCCCAGGGATTTGGGCGGCGTGTGGTGGATGGACTGTTGCCCCGTACGAGGGCTGACCTCCGTTTGCCTCAAGCTATAATCAGTGGCTTTTCAAAACACAGCTTCGCCCGAGCGCATACAAAGCCAACACCCTCACAAAAGCAGCCCGCAAGAGTCTTACCGAGACGTTTCTTGTGCACGCTTGGGCGAACCGTAACCAATCCGGAGAACCCAGTGCTTTTGTCTCTACAGGGATCACTCAAAACAAGCCCTCACGCCATTCTGGCGCTTGCAGACGGCACCGTCTTTGTTGGCCAGTCCATCGGAGCCCCCGGCTCCACTGTCGGCGAGGTGGTCTTTAACACCGCCATGACGGGGTATCAGGAAATCCTGACCGACCCCAGCTATTGCCAGCAGATCGTGACGCTGACTTACCCGCATATCGGCAACTACGGCGTCAATGCCGAGGATGTGGAAGCCTCAAAAGTCCACGCTGCGGGTCTGATCATCAAGGACTTGCCGCTGCTTGCGTCCAACTTCCGTACCACACTGACGTTGTCGGATTACCTGGTGCAGGAAAAAACGGTAGCCATTGCTGGCATCGATACCCGCCAGCTGACGCGCCATCTGCGGACCAAAGGTGCGCAAAACGGCTGCATCATGGCGCTCGCCGTCGGCGAGGAAGTGTCGCAGGCCGTCAAAGACAAAGCCGTTGCTGCAGCGCAGGGCGCGCCCAGCATGGCGGGCCTCGACCTGGCCAAAGTAGTGTCGGTTAAACAGACGTACGAGTGGACACAAACCGAGTGGAAGCTGGGCTCAGGCTACGGTCTGCAGATCACACCAAAATTTCATGTCGTTGCCTATGACTTCGGCGTCAAGAAAAACATTCTCCGCATGATCGCCGAGCGTGGCGCCCGCATCACCGTGGTCCCAGCGCAAACCAGCGCCGCCGATGTGCTCAAACTCAAGCCGGACGGTATTTTTCTGGCTAACGGACCAGGCGATCCTGAGCCCTGCAACTACGCCATTGCAGCCGTGCGCGAGTTGATTGAGACCGGTACGCCGACTTTCGGCATCTGCCTGGGCCACCAGATCATGGCGCTGGCCAGTGGCGCCAAAACCTTCAAGATGAAGTTTGGCCACCACGGCGCCAATCATCCGGTGAAAGACCTCGACAACGGTCGCGTCAGCATCACCAGCCAGAACCACGGCTTTGCAGTCGACGAGAAGACGCTGCCCGCAAACCTGCGCGCCACACACGTCAGTTTGTTTGACGGAACGTTGCAGGGCTTGGCGCGCACTGACAAGCCGGCCTTCTGCTTCCAGGGCCATCCCGAAGCGTCGCCCGGCCCGCATGACATTTCGTATTTATTCGACCGTTTCACCGCGCTGATGGAACAGGCCCAGGAAAAAAAATGAAAACCCCCCACGTTCACGGCTTTGCCGTTTCTCTGCCCCCCAAGGGGGCGTTTGCTCCCTTGGAGCGGTCCTACGGGAGCAAGAATGCCTAAGCGTACCGATATCAAAAGCGTCCTCATCATCGGCGCTGGCCCCATCATCATCGGCCAGGCATGCGAGTTTGACTACTCCGGCGTGCAAGCCTGCAAGGCTTTGCGTGAAGAGGGCTACAAGGTCATTCTGATCAACAGCAATCCGGCGACCATCATGACCGACCCGGCCACGGCCGACGTTACCTACATTGAGCCCATCACGTGGCAGACGGTTGAAAAAATCATTGCCAAAGAGCGGCCCGATGCCATCCTGCCAACCATGGGCGGGCAGACCGCGCTCAATTGCGCGCTGGACCTGTGGCACAACGGCGTGCTCGAGAAATACAAAGTTGAGCTGATAGGCGCTACGCCCGAAGCCATCGACAAAGCCGAAGACCGCCTGAAGTTCAAGGATGCGATGACCAAGATTGGTCTCGGTTCGGCCCGTTCCGGCATCGCCCACAGCATGGACGAAGCCTGGGCCGTGCAGAAGACGCTGGGCTTCCCAACGGTGATTCGTCCCAGCTTCACCTTGGGCGGCACTGGCGGCGGTATTGCCTACAACTCCGAAGAGTTTGAAGTCATCTGCAAGCGGGGCCTGGAAGCCTCGCCGACCAACGAGTTGCTGATTGAAGAATCGCTGCTCGGCTGGAAAGAGTACGAGATGGAAGTCGTGCGTGACAAAGCCGACAACTGCATCATCGTTTGCTCGATTGAAAACCTGGACCCCATGGGTGTGCACACCGGTGACTCCATCACTGTGGCGCCGGCTCAAACCCTGACCGACAAGGAGTACCAGATCCTGCGCAATGCATCGCTGGCCGTGCTGCGCGAAATCGGGGTGGACACTGGCGGTTCCAACGTGCAGTTCTCGATCAACCCCAAAGACGGCCGCATGGTCGTGATCGAAATGAACCCGCGGGTGTCACGCTCTTCGGCGCTGGCTTCCAAGGCCACGGGTTTCCCCATCGCTAAAGTGGCGGCCAAGCTGGCGATCGGCTACACCCTGGACGAGTTGCGTAACGACATTACGGGCGGTGCAACGCCTGCCAGCTTTGAGCCGAGCATCGACTACGTGGTTACCAAGATCCCGCGTTTTGCATTCGAGAAATTCCCGACAGCTGATTCACGCCTGACGACCCAGATGAAATCGGTCGGTGAGGTCATGGCCATGGGCCGAACCTTCCAGGAGTCCTTTCAGAAAGCCCTGCGCGGCCTGGAAGTCGGCGTGGACGGCATGAACGAAAAAACTCAGGATCGCGAAGTTCTTGAAAAGGAACTGGGCGCTCCTGGCCCTGACCGCATCTGGTATGTGGGTGATGCATTTGCCATGGGCATGAGCGTTGAGGAGGTTTTTGCCTTGACCAAAATCGATCCGTGGTTTTTGGTGCAGATTGAGCAAATCGTGAAAATCGAGCTGGAGCTCGAGACGACCTCGCTCGACAAGATCGACGCGGCGACTTTGCGCGCGCTCAAGCAAAAGGGTTTCTCGGATCGGCGGCTGGCCAAGCAACTCAAAACGACCGACACCGCCATACGCGAGAAGCGTCGTGCTCTGGGCGTGCGGCCGGTTTACAAGAGGGTTGATACCTGCGCGGCCGAGTTTGAGACCAACACGGCCTACATGTACTCTACTTACGAGGCCGAAGGCAGCGAGTGTGAGGCCGCGTCAACTTCCAACAAAAAAATCATGGTGCTGGGTGGCGGGCCAAACCGCATCGGGCAGGGCATTGAGTTTGATTACTGCTGTGTGCACGCCGCGCTGGCGATGCGCGAAGATGGCTACGAGACCATCATGGTCAACTGCAACCCCGAGACCGTGTCGACCGACTACGACACCTCCGACCGCCTCTATTTCGAGTCGGTCACGCTTGAAGACGTGCTCGAGATCGTCGACAAGGAAAGGCCGGTCGGCGTCATCGTGCAGTACGGCGGCCAGACGCCGCTGAAGCTGGCGCTCGACCTGGAGCGCGCCGGCGTGCCCATCATCGGCACCACGCCAGATTCCATTGACATCGCCGAGGACCGTGAGCGCTTCCAGAAGCTGCTGCACGAGCTGGGCTTGAAGCAGCCGCCCAACCGCATCGCCCGCACCGAAGAACAAGCCGTTGCGCTGGCCAACGAGATCGGCTACCCGCTCGTCGTTCGCCCCAGCTATGTGCTGGGCGGCCGCGCGATGGAGATCGTGCACGGCGACAAGGACCTGGAGCGCTATATGCGCGAAGCCGTTCGCGTGTCCGAGAAGTCGCCCGTGCTGCTGGACCGCTTCCTGGAAGACGCCGTCGAAGTTGACG
>NZ_DASQZG010000006.1:0-49144 GCF_035638815.1 Polaromonas sp. | reverse complement strand
CATGACAGGTGCAACAAGCATTTGTTTGGTGCGGTAACCAGAACGCTTGTCGACTTCCTGCAAGAAGCTCAGCTTCGGATGGATTGTTTTGAGCGCTACATCGTCATACACGTCGGCTATGTTGACCATCTGTTTCGAGAGGGCAACGTATCCTGCAATACTCTGCGGGCTGATCGGAAGCTTCAAATCGCGGCTGGTGTTCAGCCCTGTTTTCACCTTGGAAACAATAGAGGTGCGGTCTTCGTTCACCGCATACAGAGTCAACCGGTCCGCATTGAACAGCTTGCAGATGTCCTGACTGGCCTCCAGCATGATCTGGTCGATATTTTCCGTCTCATGAATTCGATTGGTGACCAGCTGCAGTTGCCGAAAGTACAAGGCCTCGAACGTTACGCCGCGCTCCTGCGGCGGCAACATCTGTGAGTCAAAAAACTCGTCTTCATGATCGCGTTCGACGACGGCATTCATAGTTCAAACTCCTGCCCCGCACGCAACCACCGGATGTCGTGCGTGACGTTGGGACCAAATGGTGCGGTCTGGTCGAAGCGCTGAATTTCAGCCATGATCATTTCAGTTTCAGCGGGTTTGGTGTGCGTGATGTAGATCGGATAATTGCGGCCCTTGTCAATGCAATCGAGCTCTGTTGCGAGGGCATGTGGCGACAAATGCAGACTGCGCTTCGCCAAGTCACGCTCCCGGTTGCTAAACGCCGTTTCGATCACCAGCATGGCGACATTGAGTTCATTGAGCCGCTCCCAAAGCGCGGGATTGCGTTCGGTGTCCCCCGTAAACACCCAACATCCCGAGCCCGTCGCCACTGCGTAGCCGACAGCAGGCACCGTATGCACGGCGGGAAGCACTTCGACGTACTTGCCCCCAATAAGCAAGGTCTGGCCCATTACAAGCGGATGAAAACTGATGAAAGGCGCTTCGGGAGTAGGGATCCGTGAAAAATCAGGCCATATGGTGTTGTTGAAAATATGTGCCCGCAGTGCATCTATGGTTCCCTGGAGTGCGTGGATCTGCAACGGTGTGGTTCGCCGTGACGCCGTCGCGTCGACCATCAGCGGCAAGGCGGCCACATGGTCAAGGTGGGAGTGCGTCAGCAGGACATGGTCTATGGCGCCCATCTCGTCCAGCGTGAGATCGCCCACACCTGTGCCTGCATCGACAAGAACGTCGTGATCAAGCAAGAACGACGTGGTGCGACAGTCTTTCGCGATGGCCCCTGAGCAACCCAGTACACGTACTTTCATGGAGTTTGCAACCCGTTCTTGAAACTTACTTGGTGACGAAGTTTGTGGCGCCGTCCCACTCAGGGTCAAACGGCAACAGTCTCATGGAGGCTACACGTTCCGCGTAGAGCTGGTAAAGGTATTTTTGTGCATTCATGCGCTGTAAATTGAGCAAATGCACGTCGCACTGGTCCCAGGACTGGTCCCTGTAGGCTTTGATCATCAAAGCCCACTCCTTCAACTCTCCGCTCACCTGCTTGTCGAGTTGCCCGGATAGTCCCACCGGATAGAAAATCGCCACAGCCTGCTCTTTGCCCTTGACCCTAACTTTGTCCAGTTCCTGCCAGGCAAATTCTGGCGAGAGTTTGCGCGTTGATTCGCTGACCACCGTATCAACCCCATACGTCTTGGACAGGCCCTCGAGCCTTGATCCCAGATTGACCGAATCGCCAATGACGGTGTAACTGCGACGGATATCGGAGCCCATGTCGCCCACACACATGGTCCCGGTGTTGAGTCCGATGCCAATGCCGATTTCTGGCAGGCCCTTGGCCTTGTGCTCCTCATTGAGTTTGCGGATGGCCAAAGACATCTCCATGGAGGTTTTGACAGCCAGGGCCGCATGATCGGGTGTGTCTACCGGGGCGCCCCAGAAAGCCATGACGCAATCGCCCATGTATTTGTCAATCGTGCCGCGGTTCCCGCGGATCAGGTCTGTCAGCCTGCTGAAGACGCTGTTGAGCAAGGCCTGCAATTGCGTTGGCTCCATGGTCTCTGACATCTGGGTAAAGCCGCGCATGTCGCAAAACATGACCGTCAACTCCTTGGATGACGCCTTCATGCTGTAGCTGTCCGGGTCCTTCACCATCTCGTCGACAAGCTCAGGGGGAACATAGGTACCAAACAAATGGGCAAGCTCCCGCTTGGACCGGCTCTCCACAAAATAGCCGTAACTCATGTTCAGCGCAAATGCGGTAAATGCCATCACCAGGGCGCTGGCCAGTGGCAACACGAGCCCTTCGGCCAAATACAACCAGAAATTAAGCCCCACCAGAGCAGCCATCACGCCTACGCTTGTGGCCACCGCCTTGGGCGCTGACAACAGTGGCAGCGCAAACGCAAGGGTCAATCCAGACAGCACAAGAACAAGCACCTCATAACCAAGGGCGTAGTCAGGTTTGACAAACACCTTGCCATCAAGAAAGCCCGAGATCACATTGGCGTGAGTTTCCACGCCGGGGTAAGTCTCACCAACCGGGGTAACGCGCAAATCAAGCAGACCCGGCGCCGTTGTGCCGAGCAAAACGATTTTGTCTTTCAGTTCGCCCGGTGCCACGCGTCTTGCGAGCACATCCGAGGCCGAGATATACCTGTACGAACCGCCACTTGCATTGCCGGGCCCACGAAACGGGACCAGTGTGGCAACCCGATGGTCCACCGGGATTGCGAGCGTCTTGCTTCCCTGTTTGAGCAAAATGCTTTCCAGGCCCTGGTAGTTCCGGGTGATGAATCGATCCTGCGGGAAACCTGGTTCAACGGCAGGCAAGCCGAGCAGCAGGCGAAACATGGCCAGCGAGAGCGACTCGTAATACTGCCCCTTGTATTCGGCCAACAAGGGAATGGACCGCACCACACCATCAGCCTCGGTGATGGAATTGAAAAAGCCGCCCATGGGAGCGGCTTTGGCAAGAACATCGATGTTGGAGCCGAAGCCGTTCCAGCTGGTGAAAGCGATGGGTCGGCCTTTCAGGGCATCATTGGTCATGACCGCCGCGGGCAAAGTGCCATTGGTCCGCCCATCGCGGTCACTGGTCATGTAGTACCCCAGGACCACCGGACGCTTCTCGATGGCTTTGGCAAATACGGCGTCGTAATCCAGACTGGACTGCAACTGGGCAAGCTTCTCGCTGAAAGCCGGTTGATCTTTCAGCTCGCCCTGAGCCAGCTGCTTGAGTCGCTTGAGACCTGAGCTGTCGTCGGCTTCTGCAAACACCACGTCAAAGCCCAGCATTGCAGCCTTTTGCCTGTCAATCAACTCCTCGACCAACTCAGCCAGCTTGTTTCGCCCCCATGGCCAGCGGCCCACTTCCGCCAGACTTTTTTCGTCAATATCCACAATGACGATGCGCTCGTCCAGCGTCTTGGGCATGGTGGCCCGAAGGCGTGCGTCATAAATGATGTCGTCAAGCCGCTGCAAGACCCCAATGCGAAGCACGCCACCGGCGTGCAGCAGCGCAAAAACAAGGGGGATCAGCGTGACGGCGATGCGGGGCCAGTGCCTGGAAACAAGTCGCATATGGCCTCTTGAGAGAGTTGCGCTGTTTGGGATTTTCAGGTCAGAGACCCAAAATCACCTGTTCTAGCGCTGCACAAATTGCATTTGGGTCCCCGCCAACTCGAGGACATCGCCATTTTTGAGCGTCACAGGCTCTGCACCGATAGGCACACCGTTAAGAGTTGGCTTGTTATCCCCTTCCACATGCGCCACCACAAAGCCCTGGGGCCGTTTGGTAATCGCCGCGACCGCTACGCCTGGCTTGCCGATGGTGGTCACTACCTTGACCAGCGCCACCTCGCGCCCAGCTGCAGCGCCCGACATAACCTTGATGGCGGCATTGGGGCCCGCGCCACCCGCCACCGGCGCCGCGACGGGCGCTGCACCGGCTGGAGGGACGAGCCCTGCCGAACCGGCCTTGATGATCATCGTTTTTTCAAATCCGGCGCCAACAACCTCGCTCACGTATTTGATTTTGTACTTGCCAATTTCGACGGTGTCGCCATTGCTCAACTGCTGCTTTTTGACGGCCTTGCCGTTGAGGTAGGTGCCATTGGTGCTGTTGAGGTCTTCAACAAAAACGTCGGTGCCCGACATTTGCAGAACGGCATGCTCGCCGCTGACGGCCAGGTTGTCGATGACGATGTCGTTGTAAGGCCTGCGACCCAGGGACGTGCGGTCCTTGGTGAGCTGAACCTCTTTGATCACAACACCGTCAATAGAGACGATCATTTTCGGCATGGCCGACTCCTGTCTGATTTTGTTTTAGCGCTCAATCCGGCTACTTGCCCAACATTTTGGACAGCAGCCCCCGCTTGACCGAGGCTTCCTTCGCTTGCGCCAGCAATACTGAAATGTTATCGCGACCGCCAGCATCGTTGGCCGCAACAGTCAGGCGACCCGCAATTTGTTCAAGCGACTGGGACCCCAATAGAATAGCCGCAATCGCGTCGTCGGTGATCATGTCAGACAGGCCGTCCGAACACATGAGGTAGATATCACCCGCCTCGACCCGATGTTCGTTGACTTCCAGCAACACCGCGTCTTCAACTCCCAGTGCCCGGGTCACCAGGTTTTTGTTCACGGAGGTGAAAGCCTGCTCCGGCGTGATCAACCCGGCGTCGATCTGCTCCTGTAACAAAGAGTGATCTTTGGTGATTTGCTGGAGCTGCCCCTCGCGAAGGCGGTAGCAACGGGAGTCGCCAATGTGGCCCAGCATCAGGCGCGTGTTCTGGAACACGCCCACCACCAGCGTGGTGCCCATTCCCGAATACTGGGGGTTGGAGTTGGCCGCGTTAAAAATGGAATGGTTGGCGTTTTCTACGCAAATCTCCAGCGCCCGCCGTACCTCTTTGGAGTTGGCCTCTTTTCCTGCCTGCGACAGCCAGCGCCCCATCTCCGACTTGATAAAGGCGGTGGCCATGCCACTGGCAATTTCGCCGGCGTTATAGCCGCCCATACCGTCCGCCAGAATACAGAGCCGCGTCGCTGCGTCAAACGTTACCGAGTCTTCGTTGTTATCCCGCGTTAAACCAGGGTCCGTCTGTGTGCAAATCTCGTAAATCATCGTCGGTTCTTATCGCTTCAAATCAGGATCGGAATCGGCTGCGGGCGCAAAAGGCGCACGTGCTGCAATCGTTTTCTCAAAGGCTGGATTGTCGCCCACGGCGAGGACAACGGTTTTTTCGTTCCCGTCTGCCGCGGCGGGGGGCGCTACAGGGGCCGGGGCAGGCGCTGAAACGCCAGCAGGGGCGCCCGCTAAATCCGCAATGACAGCCCGCAGATCGGCCGCAAATTGGTCGCCGTCCTGATACCGCGTTTCAGACCGTTTGCTCAAAGACAAAGCGACTACATCTGCAAGGCGTTCGGACAACTCGGCCCGGATAATTCGGATGTCAGGCGCCGGCTCGTTGGCAATTTTGTACATCAATTCGGCCATCGAGTCACCCCGAAAGGGCAAGACGCCAGCCAGCATCTGAAACAACATCACGCCCAGCGAATACAGGTCAGAACGCCCGTCAACTTTTTTGCCAGCAATCTGTTCAGGGGACATGAAGCTCGGCGTTCCAAGCACCAGCCCGGTTTTGGTCTTGCTTGAATCGGTGATGCGCGCAATACCAAAGTCGGTCACCTTCACGCTGTCACTGTCCAGGTCATACATGATGTTGGCTGGCTTGATGTCACGGTGCACCACGTTTTGTTTGTGCGCGTAAGCCAGCGCTTCTGCAACGCGGGCCACAATCGACAGCACCTTGGGGATGGGAAGCAACTGTCCGTCTTTGGTGACATCGGCCAGATCCTTGCCTTTGAGAAACTCCATCGCGATGTAGGCCAGGTCGTGTTCTTCACCGGCGTCAAAAATCGTCACGATATTCTGGTGCTGCAGGCGACCTGCGGTTTCTGCCTCACGGAAGAAGCGTTCACGTGCGTCAGTCAGCTCCTCGCCCTCAAATTCCTGGCTCAGCGCCATGGTCTTGATGGCGACCACCCGGCCGATTTTGGGATCCTTGCCCAAATACACCACGCCCATGGCGCCTTTGCCCAGCTCTTTTTCCACCTGGTAGCGGCCCAGCATGGGTTTTTCAACCCCGCCGCCGTCCAGCAGCATGGTGCCACCAGGGTGGGCGCCGCCACCGCCCAAAATAACGGTTTCAGACAGGTTTTTGGCGCGGTTAAGTTTGGACTGCAGGTCTTTGTGGTTCTTGTTGTAAGTAGCCATGTATTCATACACGGCCTGGGCCTTGTTGAACTGGCGTTTGCGCTCGAAATCCAGCGCAAGGTTGTTCATGTTGTCCATCAGCGCGTCGGTAAACGGCACGCGGCGGAACCGGTCAAACGCCATATCCAGCTGACCCTGCCCCTGCAGCGCCAGACCCATCATGCGGTTGGTTTCAGCCGACTCTTCATCTGATTTGAGTTTGCCGGCTTCGGTCATCAGGAAGCGCTTGGTGGTCAGCGCCAAATGCCCCATGACCAGCAAGGCCGCCGGAAAGACCAACTTCAGCCATATGGCCGCACTCGAGAGCAATCCGAATTCGATGACAAGCAGCACCACAAACAACGTTAACGTGACGATGGCAGCCTTGCCCGCCGAAAGCCTGGGCAAACCCGCAACAAGATAGCCGGCTACCACCAGCAGCACAGCCAGCGTTGCCCAAATACCCCAAGTGGGCTGCACGATGAAATGTTCGCTCAAAATGCTGGACGTGATATGCGCAATGGTCTCGGCGGGCGACAGCCCCGCCCCGGCCGGCGTGGGAAACTGCGTGCCAACCCCTGCGGCCGTTGCGCCGATGATCACGATTTTCCCGGCATATTTGCTGGCGGGAATCTTGCCGGACAACACGTCGTAAAAAGAGTCCACGGGGAAAGCCGGCCGGCCGTCCTTGCCCTTGTAGAACTGCGGCAACATCAGCGCTGCTTCGTCGGTGCCTATCCGCAGTTTGCCGATCTGCACCGACTCACCGGCATTGAGCTTGATATCAGCTGTGTCGAGGTTGAGACTTTTGGCCGCGACAAGCAGACTCATGGAGGGCACGGCTTTGCCAAAGTAGTTGATCAGTAGCGGTTCCTGCCGCACGGCGCCATCCACATCAGGCAATTGGTTCAAATGTGCAATCCCGACAGCTGCGTTGCCGATGATTTCAATGGGCTGCTGCCCCCGAATGGCAGGCAGCGAAAAATTATTGCGTTCTTCAACGGCACTTTTGAGTGCATAGGCAGGAAGAGGGTTGTCAGGCTTGCCTTGTGGCTCCCCCAGCACGAAGACTGACGGCACCAGCACATTGGCGGCTTTGCTCATGCTCGCGGCCAGCTTGGCGTCCGTATCCAGTGCCACCTCTGCTTCCGCAATCACTTTGCCTAACTGCTCCGGCAGGCCGCCCTGCGCCACTGCCGGGTCTGTCGCGGGACCCAGCGCCTCCTTGATTTTTCGGATAAACACCAACCCACGGTCGGTTTGCGGCTCAAAAAAGAAGGCCGTATGGGCGATGGTTTTGGCCTTAGCCGCCGCCAGCTGGTCAATCAGCTGGGCATGAACATCGCGCGGCCAGGGCCAGCGTCCGATGTTGGCAATACTCTGATCATCAATGGCGATGATGGCAATGCGTTCTGAAGGCTGGCGGGAGGTGCTGGTGCTGGCGAAGTCGTAGTACCGACGCTCCAGGGTTCCGAAAAAATCGGTTGCAGCGTGCAACACGAGGACCGCCAGAACGACCAGTACGCCCACAAACCAGTCGGCTCGCCAGAATTGCCCCCGTTTGCTTGATGATGATGCCACGTCCCGCCCTTTTGTCATGGTTCGCTGAAAACGCAGGCACTTGGCGCACCGGCTTCCTCTTGCGCTCCTGGCTCCTTCTGCCGCATTAGCAGGGAGTTACAAGTTTCACGTTTGTGGACATTACCAGAGGCGCCCAAGCCGGACAAGGGCCTTTTGCACGACCCGGCTGCCTTCTGTTGCAATTTGGTACCTCACGGAGCGGTACCAAATTGCTTTCGGACTATCCGGCTCAGGCCGGGTTGGCGGGAGGGGCCTTACGCGCCTGCAACACCTTGCCAGCCGCCAGCACCAAAAGAGCGCCTGCGGCGGCAGCTGCGTAGCTCCAATACGCGGAGGCTGGCAGATAGGGTTTGAGAGCGGGATCTGTGTAGGCCATCTGACCTGCAATCCAGCCGAGCAACATGGCGCCAGCGGTGATGATGATGGGGAAGCGTCCCATGAGCTTGAGAACGATCTGGCTGCCCCACACGATGATGGGAATGCTGACCAGCAGGCCGAAAATAACCAGTGGCAACTGATGCTGTTGACTGGCGCCCTGTGCCGCCCCAGCAATCGCCAGCACGTTGTCCACGCTCATCACCAGGTCGGCAATGATCACGGTCTTGACGGCACCCCAGAGCTTGTCGCTGGAGCTGATGTTGTGTGCGTCCTCGCCCTCGGGTTGCAGCAGCTTGACACCAATCCACAGCAGCAAAATGGCACCCACGATCTTGAGATAGGGAACGGCGAGAAGGGCCAGAGCAAAGGCAATCAGGATCACCCGCAGGACAATCGCGCCAAGGGTGCCGTAAATAATGCCTTGGGTACGCTGCTTGGGGGGCAGGTTACGGCAAGCCAGGGCAATCACCACCGCGTTATCGCCACCCAGAAGGATGTCGATCATGATGATCTGGCCCACTGCAAGCCAGAAGCTTGCCGTCATGAACTCTTCCATGGAAACCCCTTCGAGAATCAAAAAGACCGATTGTCAGCGATGACAACCGGCCTGTCTGTTGTGGCTAACCGCAATACGTGAAAGTTACAGCAATGCCTTGAGCAGCTTGGCCATTTCAGACGGATTGCGCGTGACGGTAAAGCCGCAGGCTTCCATGATTTCAAGCTTGGCATCGGCCGTATCAGCGCCGCCCGAGATCAAAGCCCCGGCATGACCCATGCGTTTGCCCGCGGGGGCCGTCACACCTGCGATAAAGCCCACGATTGGCTTTTTCATGTTGGCCTTGCACCACTCGGCAGCTTCAGCTTCGTCGGGTCCACCAATTTCGCCAATCATGATCACTGCATCGGTGTCCGGGTCGTCATTGAAGGCACGCATCACGTCGATGTGCTTCAGACCATTGATCGGGTCGCCACCAATACCGACAGCGCTGGACTGACCCAGGCCGATTTCGGTCAACTGTGCAACCGCTTCGTATGTCAGCGTGCCGGAACGGCTGACCACACCAATGCGGCCCTTGCGGTGAATGTGGCCGGGCATGATGCCGATCTTGATTTCTTCAGGCGTGATCAAGCCGGGGCAGTTGGGGCCCAGCAGCAGGGTTTTCTTGCCGCCTGCGGCTTCCTTGGCCTTCATGCGGTTGCGCACTTCCAGCATGTCACGCACGGGAATGCCTTCGGTGATACAGATCGCGAGGTCGAGGTTGGCTTCGACCGCTTCCCAAATGGCTGCAGCAGCGCCGGCTGGCGGCACGTAAATCACCGACACCGTGGCACCGGTGGCCTTGGCGGCTTCCGTCACGTTGGCAAAAATCGGAATGCCTTCGAAGTCTTCGCCGGCTTTTTTCGGATTCACGCCGGCCACAAAGGCTTCTTTGCCGTTCGCGTAGTCACGGCACATCCGGGTGTGGAACTGGCCGGTTTTGCCAGTGATGCCCTGCGTGATGACTTTGGTGTTTTTGTTGATGTAAATAGACATGGTGTGGGTTCCGCCTTATTTGACTGCTGCGACGATTTTTGTAGCCGCATCGGCCATGGTGTCGGCGGCAATGATGGGCAGGCCTGACTCGGCCAGCATCTTTTTACCCAGGTCTTCGTTGGTGCCCTTCATGCGGACCACCAGCGGAACTGACAGATTCGTAGCCTTGCAAGCCGTGATCACGCCTTCAGCAATCGTGTCGCACTTCATGATGCCGCCGAAGATATTGACCAGGATGCCTTTGACTTCCGGGTTCTTCAGCATGATCTTGAAGGCTTCAGTCACTTTTTCTGCAGTCGCGCCGCCGCCCACGTCCAAAAAGTTGGCTGGCTCGCCGCCGAACAACTTGATGGTGTCCATGGTGGCCATCGCCAGACCGGCGCCATTGACCAGGCAACCGATGTTGCCGTCCAGGCTGATGTAGGCAAGGTCAAACTTGCTGGCTTCGACTTCGGCCGGGTCTTCTTCGTCCAGATCGCGGAAGGCGACGATCTCGGGATGGCGGAACAAGGCATTCGCGTCGAAGTTGAACTTCGCATCGAGGGCGACAACTTCGCCCTTGCTGTTGCGGTTCAGCGGGTTGATTTCAACCAGCGATGCGTCGGTTTCCATATAGCACTTGTAGAGCTTTTGCAGGATGTCGACGGTCTGCGCAACAGAGTCGGCAGGCATGCCGATTCCGGAGCATATTTCCTTGGCCTGCGCGTCGGTCAAGCCGACCAGGGGATCAACAAACACCTTGATGATCTTTTCGGGATTTGTATGCGCCACCTCTTCGATGTCCATACCGCCTTCGCTGGAAGCAATGAAGGCAACCTTTTGGGACTCGCGGTCGGTCACGGCAGAGACGTAATACTCCTGCTGGATGTCTGCGCCGTCTTCAATATAGAGGCGGCGAACTTTCTGGCCTTCAGGCCCGGTCTGGTGCGTCTTGAGCTGCATGCCCAGAATCTCGCCAGCGATGCGTTTGACATCGTCAATGGTTTTGGCGACCTTGACACCGCCACCTTTGCCACGTCCACCGGCGTGAATCTGCGCCTTGACCACCCACACCGGGCCGCCAAGTTTCTGGGCAGCTTCCACCGCCTCTTGCACTGTGAACGCGGGGATGCCGCGCGGCGTCGGGACACCAAAGTTGCGCAAGATTTCCTTGCCTTGGTATTCGTGAATTTTCATGAAATTACTTCCAGGAGTCGGTAAAAAGGGGCGCCAGCATCAGCCTGATGTTTGTCTGCAACAGTGCGGCAGATTCACCAAAATGTAACGCCTTCGTTCACTGCAGGCAGCAGCGCAGAACTGTATCATGTTGCGATGCACAATTCTTGTGCGTGACTTACAACACAGTTATAAGCACCCTCCTCAGGATAAATACATGCCCAAGGTCTTTATTGACGGCGAAGCCGGAACCACAGGACTGCAGATTCGTGAGCGGCTGCAAGCCATGCCGGCGATTGAACTGGTCAGCATTGCGCCTGAGCTGCGCAAAGACGCCGCGGCCAAGCGCGAGCTGATGGGTACGGTCGACCTGGTGGTGCTGTGCCTGCATGACGACGCGGCACGCGAGTCTGTGGCCATGATCGACGACCTGGCGCGAACCAGCGGCAAAAAGGGTCCCAAGATCATTGATGCGTCGACAGCCCACCGCACCGCGCCGGACTGGGTCTTTGGTTTTCCGGAACTGGTAGCTGGGCAAAGCGAGGCTGTCGCCAGGGCCGATCGCGTATCCAACCCGGGCTGCTATTCCACCGGCGCCATCGCCTTGATTCGCCCATTGATCGATGCTGGCATCGTTCCGAAAGACCACCCCTTGGTCATTCCCGCAGTCAGTGGTTACTCCGGCGGCGGTCGCAGCATGATTGAGGCTCATGAGGCTGGCACGGCTGCGCTGTATGAAATCTACGGCCTCAAGCTTGAGCACAAGCACGTGCCCGAAATCATGAAATACACCGGTTTGACACGCCGCCCGGTGTTCACGCCTTCGGTTGGAAATTTCAAACAGGGCATGCTGGTGCAACTGCCCCTTCATCTGGATTTGCTGCCGGGCAAGCCGCAAGCCACCGAATTGCTTGAGGCTTTGAGCAAGCACTATGCAGGCAGCCCATGGGTCACCGTTGAAGCTGCTACCGACAACGGCACCCTGGATGCCCTCGCCTTGAATGACACCAACAAGATGGAGTTGCGTGTGTTCGCCAACGAGACCTATCGCCACGCGGTGTTGATTGCACGTCTGGACAACCTGGGCAAGGGCGCCTCGGGCGCTGCCGTGCAAAACATGAAATTGATGCTGGGGCTGTAACCAGCAGCGCAGCCACAAAAAAAAACCGCCCCTAGGGGCGGTTTTTTATTGAGCGTCACCAGACCTGATTAACGTCCATCACGATCTGCATCGCCAGGCAGGGCTCGCTCAACACGATGCCAGGCATCACGCGTAGCGTCACGGGCCTGGTCCCAGGTCAGACGCGACGAACCACGCGAGCGCTCCCAGTCACTTTGCAGCGCGCCTTCCACTTCGCCGAACTGTCGCTCGCCATAACGGCTGCGGCCCTCATAACCCAAACGATAAGCAGGCGAATAATCATCGGCGTAGGTATAGCCATTGATGTAGCCTGGGCGCGCCGTGTAGGTGTTGCTCCAGTAGGCATCTTCCACAGCAGGGTTGACCGCACTCGCCACCCCATTCCCTGCTGCGGCGCCAGCCAATCCGCCGACAGCAGCGCCTACCGCCATGCCGACTGGGCCGCCCACGGTGCCGAGCACGGCGCCTGTCGCAGCACCCGCACCAGCGCCTACGCCCGTGCCGAGGTTGTGATCACCAAGCTCATCCTGGCGTTTGGGGTTTACAACTTCACCGGCACCCTTGCCGGCCATATGGCCAGCAGCGGCGCCAACCGTCGCGCCCACAATAGCGCCAACCGGACCGGCCACGGAGCCGACTGCCGCGCCAGCAAGCGCACCGCCGCCCGTACCGGTGCCAGAGGCGAGATGATGTTCTGCGAGGTCATCACCGCGCTTGGGGTTGACCACTTCACCAGCGCCTTCCCCTGCTTTGCCGCCGGCGATCGCTCCTATTGCAGCACCCGCCGCCATGCCCACAGGGCCAGCCACTGCACCGAGGGCAGCACCCGCGACTGCACCGCTGCCAGCGCCAACGCCAGTAGCCAAATTATGATTTTCGAGGTCGTCGGTCCGCTTTGGATTGACCACTTCACCAGCACCTTCACCGGCTCTGCCGCCAGCCAGCGCACCTATGGCCGCACCGGCCACTATGCCTACAGGGCCACCCACTGCGCCGACTGCCGCGCCCGCCATGGCACCGCCCCCAGCGCCTACTCCAGATGCCAGGTTATGGTCACCAAGCCGATCCGTGGGGTCTGGATTGACGACTTCAGCCACGCCCTGGCCAGCCATCCCACCCGTCACTGCTCCGATGGCCGCGCCTGCGGCCATGCCGATTGGTCCGCCTACTGCGCCAATTGCTGCGCCTGCCACTGCACCGCCCGAGGCACCCACTGTCGTACCGATGGCGTGCTCTTCAGGCGCGCCGCCTTCTGTTGGATTCACGTTTTCGGCAACACCTTTACCGGCGAGTCCGCCAGCAACGGCCCCAATGGCTGCGCCGACGATGGTGCCCACTGGACCTGCGACCACCGTACCGATGGTTGCTCCGCTAACTGCGCCGCCCGCAGCGCCAAGTCCTGTACCGACGGGATGAGAGCCTGGTTCGCCAGTGAGTACGTCTTTATTACGTGGGTTGGAATCGCTCATTGTTATCTCCTTGGATGTACTGTTGATGGATACGGCCGACCACCTGGCTGGCTGCAAGCCGGCCAACAAAGCTGTTTAGATTTGGCTAAATGGCTGTGCGGACTCGGACACTTGCACTGTCGAGCTGCGCAAACAACTGCCATGTCAGACAGACGCTGATGCGCCTGTCGGCGATGCGGCTCGCCACCCGAAAGGCCGTACAGCGCACGGTCTGTCGCCCGCATGAGCGGAAATTTGGGGTGGGTTCAGCTGTCCTGATCCGACTCGCGCGCGTTGCGAAGAACCGCGTGTACCGCATCTCCTGAAAACCCGCGTGTCAGCAAAAATCGCATTTGTTTGCCATGCGCTGCAGCGTCTGTTGCAGCTTCGCCAAATTTCTTGCGCCAGACTTCACGGGCGCGATCAACTTCGGTGGCTTTGAGTGTGCTCACGGCCTCGGCCACTGCCTCGACGGCAAGCCCCTTGCCCATCAACTCCTGACGGATGCGCGTTGTACCGAAGCGCTGGGCACGCCGGTTGATCACGGATTCCACCACCCGCGCTTCGCTGATGAAATCTTTGGCCTGAAGCTCGTCCAGTACTTGCGCCAGTTGCTCGGGCGACTCAGCGTGCCCGGCAAGTTTGCGCTCCAGTTCGGCCCGGGAATGCTCGCGCTGCGCGAGGAAACGCAAAGCCCGACCTTTCAGTGAAAGGCCGGGGCCGGGGCCGGGGGGGCGGCGGCCACCGCTATTGTTTTGATAGCTACTCACGCTTGTAAAACAAGGGCAGGAGGCCGATTTGATACTAAACCGGCCATGCCTGCGTGCTTATTTAGACAGCTGCAACCTTGGGGGCTTTTTCGGCCTTTTCTGCTTTGTCCGCCTTCTCGGCTTTGTCCGGCTTGCCACCCACAGCGTCCTGAATCAGCGGAATGCCCAGTGACTCTCGCACCTTGTTCTCGATCTCGATGGCGAGCTCGGGGTTTTCTTTGAGGAATTCACGCGAGTTGTCGCGGCCCTGGCCGATTTTTTCGCCGTTGAAGGCGTACCAGGCGCCGGCTTTTTCAACAATATGTCCTGCCACGCCGAGGTCCAGCACCTCGCCAAGCCGGCTGATGCCCTCCCCATAGAGGATGTCGAACTCCGCCATCTTGAACGGCGACGCCACTTTGTTCTTGACCACCTTGACGCGGGTTTCGTTGCCGACCACTTCCTCGCCCTTCTTGATGGAGCCGATGCGGCGGATGTCCAGGCGCACCGAGGCGTAAAACTTCAGCGCATTGCCGCCGGTGGTGGTTTCGGGGCTGCCGAACATCACGCCAATCTTCATGCGGATCTGGTTAATAAAGATGACCATGCAGTTGGCCTTCTTGATGTGAGCAGTCAGCTTGCGCAGGGCCTGGCTCATCAAGCGGGCCTGCAGGCCGGGGAGCGAATCGCCCATTTCGCCTTCCAGCTCGGCCTTGGGCGTCAGCGCCGCCACCGAGTCAACCACGATCAAATCAACCGCGCCGGAGCGCGTGAGGGAATCAACAATTTCCAGGGCCTGCTCGCCGGTGTCAGGCTGGCTGATCAGCAGGTCTTGCAGATTGACGCCCAGTTTTTGCGCGTACTGGATGTCCAGCGCGTGCTCGGCATCCACGAAAGCGCAGGTGCCGCCCAGTTTTTGCATCTCGGCAATCACCTGCAGGGTCAGCGTGGTTTTACCGGACGACTCCGGGCCGTAGATTTCAACGACACGGCCGCGCGGCAGGCCGCCAACGCCCAGGGCAATGTCCAGACCCAGCGAACCGGTAGACACCACCTGGATGTCCTCGATCACCTCGCCGGCGCCCAGCTTCATGATGGTGCCTTTGCCGAACTGCTTTTCGATCTGGGCCAGCGCGGCCTGCAGCGCCTTGGCTTTTTCGGTGTTCAGTGCGGGGTTGGTGCGGTTTGGCATGTCCATGGAAAAACTCCTTGAATGTCAGTGAGGGAAAACTTTGGCTTTGGTTTCCAGCTCTGCTTTTAATCACAGTACTGGGTGCATGACCAGTACTTTATGGGTGCCATATAAATAAGTAAACCCCATATTTAGTCAGTTTGCCTGATCAATTGGCCGTATCATTTTGCGCATGGATTCCAAGCCCGCTGATCACGAAAACTGGCGCCTCACGCACTTGGGACGCCTGCTGGGCCACGCCCTGCGCCGCTTTGACGAGCGGGTTCTGGTGCTGATGGCGCGCAACATCGACGTGCCGCTGGCGCTTTCCAACCTTGCCGCCCGCGCCCAGGTTGGCGCTGCACACATTCACATCACCCGGCACTTGGCCGTTGGCGGCTCGCGCCTGACTGATCTGGCGCAAAGCGCCGGCATGAGCAAGCAGGCCATGGGCGACCTGGTGGACCAGTGCGAGGCCTGGGGTTTGGTGACGCGCGAGCCCGACCCGCATGACAAACGCGCCCGCACCGTGGTGTTTACGGCGTCCGGCTTGCTGTGGCTTCAGGCTTTTCGTGATGCGGTGAAGCAAGCCGAGGTGGAGTTTCAGCGTGCTGTGGGTGCTGATGTAGCCACCGTCGTCGCGCTAGGCCTCGAAGCTTATGCCGGTGCTTGAGTGCTGGAACCGTCGCGCGGCTGGTCCCCGACTTTTTCAGCAGGGGCCGCGGAACCGGCTTCGCCGGGCCGCAGGCGCAGCGGCCCCCTCGGGGGGCAGCGCATTACACGCAGTGAAAAGCGTGGGGGCGAGTCAGTCAGCAAACCAGAGGGGATAAAAGCCTAGAATTTGAAAAACAAGCCAAGAGCCGCGCCACCGGCCCGCCCATGGATCAGACACCGATCCTCATCAGGAGACAGCCATGCGTATATTGATTGCTGAAGACGACCAGGTTCTGGCCGACGGTTTGTTGCGGACCCTGCGCAACTCCGGCGCGGCTGCGGACCATGTGGCCAGCGGCACCGAAGCCGACGCCGCCTTGATGACCAACACCGAATTTGACTTGTTGATTCTGGACCTGGGCCTGCCGAAAATGCACGGGCTGGAGGTGCTCAAGCGCCTGCGTGCACGCGGCTCATCAATGCCGGTGCTGATTCTCACCGCCGCCGACAGCGTGGAAGAGCGCGTCAAAGGGCTGGACTACGGCGCTGACGATTACATGGCCAAACCGTTCTCGCTGCAAGAGCTGGAAGCCCGCGTCCGGGCTCTCACCCGCCGTGGCATGGGCGGTGCCAGCAGCACCATCAAACATGGCCCGCTGGTGTATGACCAGGCCGGCAGAGTCGCCACGATTGACGGCCAGATGGTGGAGTTGTCTGCGCGTGAATTGGGTCTGCTCGAAGTGTTGCTGCAGCGCGCCGGCCGCCTCGTCAGCAAGGACCAGCTGGTTGAACGCCTGTGCGAATGGGGCGAAGAGGTGAGCAATAACGCGATCGAGGTTTACATCCACCGGCTGCGCAAGAAGATTGAAAAAGGGCCGGTGCGCATTGCCACCGTTCGCGGACTGGGCTACTGCCTTGAGAAAATCCCCGGCTGACCGATTCCTCTCCGTTCGGGCTGAGCCTGTCGAAGCCTTCACCGGGACCCTTCGAAAAGCTCAGGGCGAACGGGCTCCCTTGACGCAGCCAGCGGAATAACCGATGGCCTTAAGACTCTTCCAGCGCGAACGCCGAAGCCTTTTCGGTGAAATCCTCGACTGGATGCTCACGCCGCTGCTGTTGCTGTGGCCCATCAGTCTGGCGCTGACCTGGCTGGTGGGGCAAAACATTGCGGGCAAACCTTTTGACCGCGCGCTTGAATACAACGTCCAGGCGCTGGCCAAGCTGATTGTGGTCAAGAACAAGCAGGTGCAGTTCAACCTGACTGCGCCGGCGCGCGAGATTTTGCGCGCTGACGATACCGACCTGGTCTACTACCAGGTGCGCGGCACCCACGGTGAACACCTCAGCGGCGAAGCGGATCTGCCCATGCCGCCCGAGGAAGACATGCCCACGAATGGCGAGGTGCGCCTGCGAGAAGACGTCATGCAGGGCGAAGACGTGCGCGTGGCCTACACCTGGGTCAAGGTGGATGTGCCCGGTGCATCACCGATGCTGGTGCAGGTGGCCGAGACGCTGGAGAAACGCAAAACCCTGGCAACCGAAATTGTCAAAGGCGTGATGGTGCCGCAGTTTGTCACCCTGCCACTGGCCGTGTTGCTGGTGTGGCTGGCGCTGGTGCGCGGCATCAAGCCGCTCGATCAACTCGAAAAGCGCATCCGCGCGCGCAAGTCTGATGACATGAGCCCTCTGGATGAAACCGTGGTGCCAGAAGAAGTCGCGCCACTGGTCTCGTCCATTAATGATTTGCTGAGCCGGCTCAAGGTGTCGCTCACGACTCAAAAACGGTTTCTTGCGGATGCTGCGCATCAACTCAAAACCCCGCTTGCGGGATTGCGCATGCAGGCCGACCTGGCCCAGCGCGAAACTGATGCGGAAGAGTTGAAGAAGTCGCTGAAGCACATTGGCCGCGCCAGCATCCGCGCGACGCACACGGTTAACCAGCTGCTGGCCCTGGCCCGCGCCGAGACCACGGGCCGCAGTCTGCCCAAGCAACCGCTTGATCTGGTGCAGGTGCTGTCTGAAGCGATTCAGGACTCACTGCCGCGCGCGCTCGAAAAACGCATTGACCTGGGTTACGAAGGCCCGCCGCCCGGCGAGCCGGCCAGCGTGCTGGAAGCCAACCCGACCCTGCTGAAAGAGCTGGCACGCAACCTCATCGACAACGCCCTGAACTACACACCCGAAGGCGGGCAGGTCACTGCTCGGCTGCTGACGGATCGCTTCAGTGGTGTGCTGGTGTTGCTGGTGGAAGACTCGGGCCCCGGCATCCCGGCGTCTGAACGGGAGCTGGTGTTTCAACCTTTCTACCGCGCGCTCGGCACCAACGTTGACGGCTCAGGCCTGGGGCTGGCTATTGTTCTGGAGATCGCCAAGCAGCACAACGCCACCGTAAGCATCGAAGACGCCAACCTGCCGGGCCATCCCGAGTCACCGGGCGCCCGGGTCACCGTTCGATTTGTCGGCATGGATACACCGTTTGATGCAGAACAAGACCTCAGAAGTGGAACCGACACGCAGGTTTGAGATCATTCAGGCATGAAATTACCATCCATGCCTTTCTCCTTTCCATTTGTCGCTGGAGCCGCCTGATGCCCAGCGCCCACCGCCTCAAGATTGGTTTGTCGGCCTGCTTTTCGCATGCCGATCCAACGCGTTCGCTGTTCACCGGCAAAACGCTTCAATACGTTGAGCAAACCATCGCCCACTGGCTGATGTCCACCGGCGCCATGGTGGTCATGGTGCCGTGCCCGACGGGCAGCACCCAGCGCGGCGACGTGACCTATGCGCACTATGCGCACTGGCTGGACGGCCTGGTGCTGCACGGCGGCGCGGACGTCTGGCCCGGCAGTTACGGCGAGGCGCCACTGGAAGAGCAATGGTCTGGCGATCGCGTGCGCGACGAGTACGACAAGGCACTGGTGGCAGCCTTTGAGTCCGTGGGCAAACCCATCTTTGGCGTGTGCCGCGGCCTGCAACTACTCAATGTTGCTTTTGGCGGAACACTTTTCCAGGACATTCAGACCCAGGTGCCTGACTCTTTTATCCACCGCGACGCCACGACGTATGAGCAGAACTTTCACAGCGTGGACATCGTGCCAGGCACGCAGCTCTCGCGCCTTTACCCTGGCGTAGAGCGGGTTCGCGTCAACAGCATTCACCACCAGGCGATCAAGGACCTGTCGCCCGAATTTGAGGCCGAGGCCTTCAGTGTGAGCGACGGCATTGTGGAAGCCATTCGCCGCAAGGACAGATCCAAGAGTTACATCGCGGCGCTGCAATGGCATCCGGAGTTTCACAAGCCCGATTCGGACACGATTGATGATGCGGCGGTGCTGGATGATTTTTTAGCGGCAGTGGCGGCTGCAAAAGGGGTTTCGTCTTAGGCTTTTGAATGAAATCGCCTGTTTGCCCTTTATTGACGGGGATAGTTTGCTATTAATACAGTAGCAATCTTGCCATTTTGTCTGTCATCCCGGACTTGATCCGGGATCCATGCCGGCTTCCTACTGTCTTGACTTCAGTTTTTATGGTCCGCCTGCTAGCCGGGTCTCGCCCCGGCAGGCGACTCACTTTCTCTTGCTTCGCCAAGAGAAAGTAAGCAAAGAGAAGGCGACCCGATGGTCCGGGTCCCTCCGCTTCGCTACGGGCAGCCTGTGGTGCTCGGTAAAAGCGGGGTCTCGCAGAACTCGCCTTCGGCTCAGACAGCTGCGAGCCCTGATCCGCTTTGACCTGCGCTCCTCGGCCCGGCCCGACGGGCTTGGGGTAGAAAGACAAACTCAATGACCATTCGGGAAGGCAAAGGACGCGCCAAGCGCGTCCTTGCCGGAGCCCGCTCCCGATTCCCTCCCTGCTCCCCACCCCTTCTGTATGCGCCGAGGAGCGGAGGTTCAGACGGATCAGGGCTGACACTTGTTTGAGCCGAAGGCGAGTTTGTGTCAGACCCCGGCTGAACCGAGCACCGCAGGTTGCCCCGCAGCGCAGCGCAGGGGACGCAGACAGCAGGGTCGCCTTTTCTTTTGCTTACTTTTCTTTTGGCGACGCAAAAGAAAAGTAAGTTGCCGCCGGGCAACCCCGGCTAGCTGGCACGCTACAAACGCAAAAAGCAAAGATGGCTTCGACAAGCTCAGCCCGAACGGTGGACAGTAGAAGATGAACATGGATCCCGGATCAAGTCCGGGATGACGAGTCCAGTAGGACAAGAGCCCCGGCAACTACTCCGCAGTCAAATGCTTTCCAACAATCCCGGCCAACTCAAACATCGTTACCTGCGGCTTGCCGAACACAGCAAGCAGCTTGGCGTCTGCATTGATAGCCCGTTTGTTGGCCGCATCCTGCAGACCTTCAGCCTTGATGTAATCCCACAGCTTTTTGATCACCTGCGTACGAGCCACCGGTTCGGCGCCGATCACCGCAGCCAAGGCGTCGCTGGGCTTTAAACCGCTGCCGGGCTTGGCCACGCGCGGGGTTTTCGGCTTGGCGGTTTTCGCAGCGGGCGCTTTCTTCGCCGCAACTTTTTTGGCAGCAGGAGCCGCCTTCTTCGCTGCCACGGTTTTGCCGAAGGGCGTTTTCACCGCGCCTGTTTTGGGAGGGCCAGCCGTTTTGCGCGGAGGAAATTTGGATGGCGCAAATTCAAAGTTGACCTTGCCAGCCTCAGCGTCCCAGGCCAGCATGGCTTTGAACGGCCTACGCGTGCGCATGGAGACAAACTTGTCGAGCAAATCGGTTTTGCCGGCCGTCAGCAACTTGACCATCTGCTCGCGCTCCACCGGCTGCTGCAGGATCACCTGGCCGGTCTTGAAGTCGCAGCTTGGCGTGGGCTGCGCATTCGTGGGCACGGATTTGTCGCACACATAATTTTTGCCGTGCTCGAAAACACCGCCGCCGCATTTGGGGCAGGCACCCAATGACTGCTGCGCACTGAAGTCGACAATCTCGCCGGTTTCGGCATTTTTGTCTTCGCCAAAGTCAAACTCGAGCTTGTAGTTTTTGGTTTCTTCATCAAACTTGATGACCATTTCGGCAGTGAAAGGCCAGCCAGCCTTTGAGCGGAAGCCGTCAAGCGGGCCAATCTTTTTGTCGCGCAGAAACTGCTCAACCTCCGCCACCTCAAACGTGCGGCCTGCCGGTGTTTTGCCAAACGAGAAACCGCAGCCTTCGCCTTTTTTGCCGGTACAGGTGTAGCGGCGGTAGTTTTCCTTGATGACGCCGCCGCAGTTAGGGCAGGGTGCGCTCAGGGTGGCGTAGTCTCCGGGGATGGTGTCCTTGTCATAACCCTTGGCCTTGGCGACCAGGTTTTTTGTCATGTCGGCAATCTCGGCCATGAAGGTCTCGCGGCTGAGCTTGCCCTTTTCCATTTGCGCGAGCTTGTGTTCCCAGTCGCCGGTCAGATCGGCGCGTGAAAGCTCTTCCACACCCAGGCCGCGCAACAGGGTCATCAACTGAAATGCCTTGGCGGTCGGGATCAGCTCGCGGCCTTCGCGCAGCATGTACTTTTCGTTGATCAAACCTTCAATAGTGGCCGCACGGGTGGCTGGCGTGCCCAGGCCTTTTTCCTGCATGGCTTCGCGCAGCTCGTCGTCGTCAATCGTCTTGCCGGCGCCTTCCATCGCGCCCAGCAAAGTCGCCTCGCTGTAGCGGGCCGGTGGCCGGGTCTTCAGGCCTTTGGCTTCCACCACTTCGGCGCGCACCATCTCACCCGGTTTGACGGCGACCAGAATCTTGCTGTCTTTCTCGTCGGTGTTCTCGTCTTCGGCTTCCTTGCCGTAGATGGCCAGCCAGCCCGGCTTGACCAGCACCTTGCCTTCGGTCTTGAAGCTGTGGGCCACAGCCTGGGAGATTCGCGTGGTGACCAGGTATTCAGCGCTCGGGAAAAACACCGCCATGAAGCGGCGCACCACCAGGTCGTACAGCTTTTGCTCGGCGTCGCTCAGGCCACTGGGCGCCTGCAGTGTTGGGATGATCGCAAAGTGATCACTCACCTTGGCGTTGTCAAAAATGCGTTTGCTGGGCTTGATGTAGTTACCCTTGATCGCCGTGGCCGCGTGCGGGGCCAGGTGCTTCATGGGGCTGCCGGCCAGCATTTCAAAGGTCTGCTTCACCACCGGCAAATAGTCTTCCGGCAGCGCGCGCGAATCGGTACGCGGGTAAGTCAGGGCCTTGTGCCGCTCGTACAGGCTTTGCGCAATCGACAGCGTGGTCTTGGCAGAAAAGCCAAACTTGCCGTTGGCCTCGCGCTGCAGGGAAGTCAAGTCAAACAACAAACCCGATGCCTGCGTGGTGGGTTTGCTTTCTTCCGTCACCGTGGCGGCCTTGCCGCGCACGGCCTCGGCAATGGCCAGCGCTTCACGCTCGGACCAGACGCGGTCTGCCTTCAGCTCGGCATCAGGTTCTGCGTTGTCCGCATTGGCAGCGGCTTTTTTCCACTTGGGGTCAAACCACTTGGCCGGGTACTCGCCGGCCTCGGCCAAAAAGGTGGCATGGATTTCCCAGTAGTCACGGCTGACAAACTTGCGGATTTTTTCCTCGCGCTCCACCACCACCGACAGCGTCGGCGTTTGCACCCGGCCCACAGTGGTCAAAAAGAAACCGCCGTCACGCGAGTTGAACGCCGTCATGGCGCGTGTGCCGTTGATGCCGACCATCCAGTCGGCCTCTGACCTGCAGCGCGCCGCGTCGGCCAGCGGCAGCATTTGTGCGTCGGTGCGCAGCGAGTCAAAGCCCTCGCGAATCGCGGCGGGTGTCATGGACTGGAGCCACAGGCGCTGGACCGGGTGTTTGCTCTTGGCGTACTGCTGGATCAGACGAAAAATCAGCTCGCCCTCGCGGCCCGCGTCACAGGCGTTAACCAAAGCGCCCACGTCCTTGCGTTTGGTCAGCTTGACGATGGCATTAAGCCGCGTCTTGGTCTTGTCCATCGGCTTCAGGTCAAAGTATGGCGGAATCACCGGCAGGTTGGCAAAACTCCATTTGCCGCGCTTGACGTCAAACTCCTCCGGCGCCTGGATCTCAACCAGGTGGCCCACGGCTGAAGTGATGACCCAGTCATCGCTCTCAAAATATTCGTCGTGCTTTTCAAACTTGCCCGCGCTGGGCGTGATGGCGCGGACGATGTCCTGTGCCACCGAGGGTTTTTCTGCAATCACCAGTGTTTTCATAAAAACTTCTTCAAACCTTGAACATCGTCGGGAAACATCTCCCCGGCTTCTGCAAACAATACTTTTCCGTCGCGACCATCGCGCGGGTTAACTTTCAAAACCACCACCACCGGCAAGCCGCGCGGCTTGGCCAGCAGCTGGGCGCCTTCCGGCAGAATCGCCGCCGGAAAGCTGTAGCCCTTGGTCTTCATATAGGTCTCTGCCGCGCCCGGCACGCGGTCAATTGACAGCGCCAGCACTTCCAGCCCCGATGCCTTGTGCGCCTGCCACAGTGCTTCTATATGGGGCGACTGCACCGCGCAAAAGGGGCACCAACTTGCCCACCAGTACACCACAAGCGTCTTTCCGCGTACTGAGGCAGGGGTCCAGACGCGTCCATCCAGCAAGGTCAGCGCCGGCAGTTTGAGCGTGCTTCCCACCTCAGGCAAGGGAGCCAGCGCGCCCTGAGCCCAGGCATGCGCAGCCAGGCCAGGCGCGGTGAGCGCTGGCACAAGCTGAATGACTTTTCTTCGGTTGAACATGGTCTGGGAGTCCCGGGGCATCACTACAATAGCGGCTCGCGCGCACATACGCGCGCACATGCATGAATTAACCATACCAAAAAAATTCGACGTGTCAAAAACCCAGGTCCCAGAACCCCTTTCCAGCGTGCCCGCCGACAGCCTGGCCGCCAATGGCCGACGCATCCAGACCCGCCGCTCCGGCGTGCATGGCAAGGGCATGTTTGCCGTGCAAGACCTGGCCGAGGGCGAGACCCTGATCGAGTACGTCGGCGAAGTTGTCACCTGGAAAGAAGCGCTGCGCCGCCACCCGCACGACCCCAAAGACCCCAACCACACGTTTTACTTTCACATCGACGAAAAGCATGTGATCGACGCCAAGTACGGCGGCAACTCCTCGCGGTGGATCAACCACAGCTGCGACCCGAACTGCGAAGCTGACGAAGACGGCGGACGCGTGGTTATCAAGGCGCTGCGCAACATCCCGGCCGGGCAAGAGCTGTTTTACGACTACGGCCTGATCATTGACGCCAAGTACACCAAAAAGCTCAAAGCCGAATACCCCTGCTGGTGTGGCGCGCCCAACTGCCGCGGCACTTTGCTGGCGCCCAAGGACAAAGACGACAAGAAGAAGAAAGACAAAAAGTCGAAGAAATCCAAAAAAGCAAAGAAGAGCAAGAAGGACTGAGGCTCTCCTGCATGGATCCCGGATCAAGTCCGGGATGACAAACCAAAAGACCGGGACCACGCAAACCCCATCGACATGAGTGCCACCCCGACCACCCCCATCCCCTGGCCCGCTGAGGCCATCTGGGAGGCTGTTGCGCCTGTGCTGCCAGGTTTCACGGTGGAGGTGTTGCCGCAAATCGATTCGAGCAACACGGAGCTGATGCGGCGCTTTCGTGCAACCGGCTCGCCTGATCCCGTCCTGCTGGTGGCCGAGCAACAAAGCGCTGGCCGGGGTCGCATGGGACGCAGCTGGCAAAGCCAGCGCGGCGACAGTCTCACTTTTTCATTAGGTATGCCCCTGCAGCCTGCCAGCTGGTCGGGCCTGTCCATGGCGGTGGGCATCAGCCTGGCCGAGAGCCTGGAGCCCAGCCCTGGCGCAGCACCGGCCATACGCCTGAAGTGGCCCAACGACTTGTGGCTGACCGACGCGCAGGGCGAGCGCAAGCTGGCGGGTATTTTGGTAGAGACCGCGAGCTGGGGATTTCTGCGCTACGTGGTGATTGGTGTGGGCATCAACGTGCGGCCGCTGCCCGCCCCGCTGCCCGAGAAACTTGTAGACCAGCCAAGCCCCCTGGCCCCTGCTTGCCTGCAAGACCTGCTGCCCGGGACCGATGTGGCGGATGCGCTGCTGCGGGTGGCTGCTCCTCTGGTTCAGACCGTTCAGGCCTTTGGCATGTTTGGTTTTGCGCCGTTTCAGGCGCGTTTTGCCCTGCGTGATGCGCTGGCCGGTCGGGCCGTGCAACTGTCTGACGGCACCCACGGCGTAGCCCATGGTGTGGGCGAAAACGGCGCGCTGCTGGTGCATACTCCGGCTGGCATGAAAGAAATCACCAGCTCCGAAGTCAGCGTCCGGCCCCTGCCATCCGCCGGTGCGCGCCCATGTTAAGGCTGCTGGTCCTGGTGCTGGTACTGGCCAACGCCGGTTACTGGGCCTGGTCAAACGGTGTGCTTGCTGACCTCGGCTTCACGCCTGCCGTGCAGTCCGAACCACAGCGCATGACCACCCAAATCAGGCCCGAGGCGATTGTGTTGCTGACCGCAGCCGAAGCCAGCAAGATTGAAAGCGGAGGCGCCACCAGCAGCGCAGCAGCCGCAGCAGCTGAGGCTTCCGAATGCCTGCAGGCGGGTCTTTTCAACGAGCAACAAACCGCCGCTTTGCGCACCGCGCTGGAAACCGGCTTGCCAGCGGGCAGCTGGCAGATCGAAAGCGCGATTGAGCCAGGTCGGTGGCTTGTTTATATGGGCAAATACGCTGGTGAAGAAGCGCTGGCGAAGAAACGCAGCGAGCTGCGCCAGCTTGGCGTGTCTTTTCGCCCTGTCACCAACCCGGCCCTGGCACCAGGGCTGTCGCTGGGCACCTTTGCATCCCAGGCCGAGGCTGATGCCGAGCTGGCCCGGGTGGCCACCAGAGGCGTGCGCACCGCCAGGGTGATGCAAGAGCGTGCCGAGGCACGCGGCCAGATTGTCAAGCTCGCTGCGGTAGACGCTGCCCTGCGCACGCGGCTGGATGTGCTGACCGCGCCACTCGAAGGCAAGCCCCTGCGGTCGTGCGCCTGAGCCCGGCCCTGCATTAGCCCTTGCGCCCAGGATGGCGTAGCTTTTATCGGCGACATCCTACGTTCAGCCGCGGATTCGGCGATAGGCGATTCCTTCCGCCTTCTCTATGCTCAAGTCGTCAGGCGGTCTGCGCCTGAAGGACCGGCATTTTGATCATCAACACCTTTCTCGTCGAAGACCAGCCCGACATTCGCACCACTGTGGTTGAAGCGATGGAAAGAGTGGCGCCCGTCAAGTTTGTGGGTCAGGCTGAGGGCGAAAAGGCTGCGCGTACCTGGCTGCGCGAGCACACCAGTGACTGGCAGCTGGCCATCGTTGACCTGGGCCTGGCGGACGGGTCCGGCTTTGGCGTGCTCAAGGAGTGTCAGGCACGCAAACCCGATCAAATGGTTGTGGTGCTAACCGCAAACGATGAAATTGACATTGCCCTCAGATGCCACCAGCTTGGCGCTGACAAGGTCTTCAACAAATGCTCTGAGCTGCTGAAGCTGGTTGATTTTTGCAAGCTGCATGCGGATAACCTCAGCCACGACTGCCCCGAGCCAGCCTATGCCTAGCTGCACGGCGTTCAACATCCCCCACTTTTAAGTTTCTGAATAGGGTCAGCCCCATGATTCTTCGTGCTTTTTTGGTTGAGGACCAACCCGACATTCGCGACACAGTCATTGACGCCATGGAAAACATAGCGCCGCTGAAATTTATTGGTTTTGCAGATGGCGAAACCGCCGCACGCAAGTGGCTCAAGGCCAACCAAAGCGAGTGGCAACTTGCCATCGTCGATCTGCGCCTGAAAGAAGGCACGGGCTTTGGTGTGCTGAAAAGCTGTCAGGCCCGCAAGCCAGAGCAAAAAGTGGTGGTGCTGACCGGGCATGAACAACAGCAAATTGCCGAGCGCTGCCTGGAGCTGGGTGCAGACATGGTGTTTAACAAATCGTCTGAGCTGGACCGCCTGGTTGAGTACTGCAAGATGCATGCAGAAGACCTGGACGCGGGCACGCTGTCCCTGCATTAGCGCGATACGCGCCCGGTTACGTGCTGCCGGCCTTACGCCACGCTATCGTTCTTATAGCAGGTGGCGCCCGGCGTCATTGGGCAAAAGGCCGTTTTTGCTCATAACTCCTTCCCCCTCAACCCTTCAGGGCGCCAAAACGTACACGCGTCATGCAATATCTGCCTGGTCCTACAGCAGCGGGGCAGGCTCTCCGATAGGGTGCCCCTAAAGCGCTGGATATGGTTGCTCTGTGCCTGGCGCTAATGGGAGCGTGGCTCAAATGAACTATCAACATCCACTATTGAAGGAAGCATCATGGGCATTATCTGGACCATTCTTATCGGTTTCATCGTCGGCATCGTTGCCAAATTTCTGATGCCAGGCCGCGATCCTGCTGGCTTCATCATCACCGTTCTGATTGGTATCGTCGGCTCCGTCGTTGCTACCTACCTGGGCCGCGCTCTGGGCTTTTACCAAGTCGGCGAATCTGCAGGCTTTATTGCTGCCGTCCTCGGCGCCATCATCCTGCTGTTTATCTACCGCATGGTCACAGGCCGCAAGGCGTAATGCCACAGTAGATTACTGAACGCAAAAAAGCCGCGCCGGTTACCCGGCGCGGCTTTTTTTATGGGCCTGGCTCATCTGGACGATTTCAGATACTTCTCAACCGCGTCGGCACGGCTGCCCGCGGCCTTGACAGCAGCGGCCAGCCCCCCCACGTATCAAGCTTTCGCAGGCACCGGCGTGCGCTGCGCCGGGTCATAGAAAAACGTTTCCTCGGCAATGCGCTCACCTTCCCAGCGCTGCCAGGCCATCTCTTCCATGCGGGTGGTGCTGCCATCTGCCCACACAAAATTGAAAATCCACCGGATGGCGACATGGTCACCGTTGATAAACACCGGACGCACGCATTCAGAAGTCAGCGATTTGGCGCGCGCCATGACCTTGCTTTCATGCGCCACCAGCGTGTCGCGCCCACGGCGCGGCGGTGACTGGTTCTCCTGCATCGTGGCGCCATCGGTATAAAACTCGGCGATAGCTTCGGTATGTGCGTTTTCTTCTACCCGGGCAATGAAGCGTTGAACGGTCTCAGCGGTTGGCATGTTGGGTATCTTCGGTTGAGAGCAACTGAACAGGGTTTGCAGTTTGCTCATGTTTTGATAGCTTCTACCGCACGTCAAATAAGGGCCAGACGCTGATTTGGCTTACAAATCACTCAGCATCAGCTTGGTCCTTGATGCGGCGGCGCTCCACAGCGCGCCTTTTGCGCTGCCGGTCCAGAAACCACGCCAGAAAAGGCAGCAACACCATGGAGCCCGGAATCGCCCAGACGAACAGGTAGGGGCTGACCGATGACGCCGAGCGCACCATGGACTTGAGCTGCACCTTTTCTTCCGGCGTCCAGGTGCCGCCCTTGCGCTGCTTCATCAGCAGCGGCCAAGCCCCCTTCATATGCGCCAGCTCTTCGCGAAAGCGGCGCGTCTCACGGTGGTTGCTGGCCACAATCGAGGCAACCCAAACCGGCGCCCGGCTCATCTTCGTCTGGAAATGCGCGGTGCTGTCAGGGTCAAACACCTGCTGCTCGGTGACCACCGTCATCTCCACAACCGTCACCTCCACCGTTGTCACGCCGGGCTCGTCCGGAAGCACGATGTCGGGGGCGGGGGTGGCGGGAAGCATCTGGGTCATGAGGCAATTATCGGGCCGGGTCATGTCAGCGCGTGTGGGAGAAAAGCTAGTCGTCGAAATTTGAAGGTTACCGAGGCGGGCGGATGACACAAACAGGTGCGCCACGAAAGTTCCGGCATTCCCGTTTGATTCGGCCCGCCGAAGCCTCCTCTGCATCGTTTGATTTATTTACCCCGCGCTTTAGCCCATCAACGTTGGTCACACACGTCAGACCAGCCCAAAGCCGCTGGCCTTGTGCAGCGTTAACAGCGAAGATCCGTGTGACAAAGTGTTAACGAACTGTGACTCCCCGGATGGCGACCCTTATCCCCTCATTTGGAACTTCTGCGTTTGACTCAACAGGCGAGCGGCGCCTGGCTGAACGGCTGGAGCAGAAACTCGACCCTGACTACCTGCTCTGGCACAACGTGCCCATTGGCCCCAAGCAAACCTACCCGGACTTTGTGGTGCTGCACCCCCGCCACGGCCTGCTGGTGCTGGAAACCAAAGACTGGCATCTGGACACCATTCGCGAGGCCACCCGGCAGTACTGGACGATTCTGGTCAATGGCCAGCTCAAGCCGGTCAAGAATCCGCTGGAGCAAGCGCGCCACTGCGCCATTCAGGTAGTGAACGCACTCGAGCGCGACTCCCAGCTCGTACACGCCGGCGGCCCGCACCAAGGCAAGCTGGCATTTCCCTGGGGCCACGGCGTGGTGTTCACCCGCATCACGCGCAAGCAGTTCGATCAAGCGGGCCTGGGCGAAACCATTGCCGCCAACTACGTTATCTGCAAAGACGAGATGGAAGAGTCTGCCGACCCCGAAGCGTTTCAAGAACGGCTTTGGAACATGTTTGCGCACCGCTTTGGCGGTGTCATGAGCCTGCCGCAGCTCGACCGCGTACGCTGGATCATGTTTCCCCAAGTGCGCGTACAAACCACCGGCAACTTGTTTGACGACAGTGACGAACAGGCCGAGCTGCCCGACATCATGCGTGTGATGGACATCCAGCAAGAGCAGCTGGCGCGCAGCCTGGGCGACGGCCACCGCGTGATTCACGGCGTGGCAGGCTCAGGCAAAACCATGATCCTGGGCTACCGCGCCGAGTATCTGGCCAAAGCCAGCACCCCCACCAGCAAACCCATCCTCATCCTCTGCTTCAACGAGCCGCTGGGCGTGAAGCTCGCCAGCGTGATGGAAGCCAAGGGCCTGAGCGACCGCGTGCATGTGCGCCACTTTCACAAATGGTGTCGCGACCAGCTCAAGACATATAACTTGCTGCCAACGGAAAAGATGGGCACAGACAAGCTTATGGAAGAGTTTGTTCTACGCGTCATCAAAGGCATTGACCAAAAGCAAATTCCATCCGGCCAGTACCAGGCCATCCTGATCGACGAAGGCCACGACTTCGCGCCCGAATGGCTGAAGCTCGTTACGCAAATGGTGGACCCGACCACCAATAGCCTGCTGCTGCTTTATGACGATGCGCAAAGCATTTACGAGCGCAGCCGCAAGAAAGATTTCAGCTTCAAGAGCGTGGGCGTGCAGGCGCAGGGCCGCACCACCATCCTGAAGATCAACTACCGCAACACCAAACAAATTCTGCAAACCGCCAATCTGATTGCGGCAGACCTGCTGACCGCCGACGATAAAGACGATGACGGCATACCGATGGTGAAACCCATCAGTTGCGGCCGTGAAGGGCAGGCGCCCATCATCATCAAACTGCCCAGCCTGCGCGACGAAGCGTTCGCCATTGCCGACCACCTGACCAGCGCTCACAAAGAAGGCTTCGCGTGGGGCGACATGGCGATCCTGTGCGCGGACTACGACACCATGTACCTGATGGGCCGCACGCTGACGCAACGCAAACTGCCACATCGCTTACGTGAACGGTCTGGAGACTACAACCCCGCTGCCAACGCCATTCAGGTGATGACCATGAAGGTCAGTAAAGGCTTGGAGTTTCCGGTGGTGGCGCTACCAGGGGTGGGGCACATGCCCGGGCCCGGAGAAGACGAGCAGGAGGCTGCGCGGGTGTTTTATGTGGCGGCAACGCGGGCGACGCAGAGGTTAGTGATGGGAGTAGGTGGGGGCGGGGTTTTTGGGGGCCGGTTAGACAAGTGATAGCGCATCCAACTGCGTACAGACAGCCATGCCAATCTCAAAAAAGTATCGCCAAATGAGTACATAGGAATAAACCATGCTCAAAAATATTCAGAAGATCAAAGGGCTGGGTGTCTACAGTGACTACACAAAGCCAGCCGGAACCCAAGACTTTGCAGTCAAAAATTTAATTTATGGTTGGAACTACTCGGGGAAAACTAGCCTTTCCCGCCTCTTTTCCCTTATCGAAGCCAAACAAAGTAACCCAGACCTTGCTGGCTGTGCGTTTACGTTTGAAACTACGAGTGGCTTAGTCACAGAGGCCAACTTTGACAAATCCCCCCTCATTGTTCGGGTCTTCAATTCAGACTTCATCGCCAAAAACTTGAACTTCGCAGGTGGTGGCTTTGAACCGATTCTGCTGCTCGGCGCTGATTCTGAGACCGCTCAAAAAGAAATTGATCGTTGCGAGGCGATGACTAAACGAGCTATACAGCGATCGCAAGAATCCAAAGTTCAGTCAGATTCGTTAGAAAAGTCATTACGCGATGCCAAGACCTCAGAGGCAGCCAAAATCAAGAAGAACCTCGCCTTAGTTGCCGCTTATACGGCAACTCACTTCCAAGCGGACATCGTGACAGTTCAACTCTTCGATGAGTCGCAACTCCTCTCTGCTGATTCCTATCAGGCAGATCTAAAGCTGGCGCTGACGTCAGACCAAGACCGACCAACAAAAGTCGACGAAGTTTCACTGTCCCTTGAATTAAATTCACTATATGCCGACATCAAGGCAGTCATGGCAAAAACACCAAGCCTTGCAACCACTATCGATAACTTGGTGAAGAACCCTCTAATAGAACGCTGGGTGGAGAGTGGCCTTCCAATTCATAAAGATAAAGAAATCTGCGAGTTTTGTGGGAACACTTTGGATGAGCATCGGCTGGCCGAACTGAAAGCCCACTTCTCAAAAGACCTGAGCGATCACAAAAAAATGATCGATGCGCTACTTGTCCGTGTTCAAAATGCAATCATTAATTTTTCGATGCCAACGGAGGCTGAGCTCAACGCAAAGTTCCGTGCCCGCTTCAAAGCCGGTCAAAACATCGCGAAGGCGGCAATTAGCGAATATAACGACGCGATTAAGGCCCTCGCAGCAGACTTGAAAAGAAAAATGGATTCGCCCTTCGTCGTCGCGGATCCTGGACCCATTACCGATACTTTAGAGCTCAACGTTCGCGAATCACTTAACGAAATCAATCAAGCAATAAGGAGCCACAACCTAATCGTTGACAACTTTCTCACGGAAAAGAATGCTTCGATTGCACGTCTCAAAAAGCACTTCGTCCAGCAGTTCCTTGACGCATTCAACATGGAAAGTCAGAACGCAAAACTTGCGCGCCTTGAGCGGAACATTAAAAAATTCGACTGGTGCAGTCAAAAGTTACAGGCGGAAGTTCTGAAGCTAAAAGCAATTATCAGCAAAGCGCAGCAGGGTCGCGAAGAGATCAATCAACGTCTTGAAACCCTTATGGGCGCGGAGGGAGTGCAGATCAATGTAATAAAGGTGGGGGATCAAGAGCGATTCCAACTCGTTCGTCGCGACGGCGCGATTGCGAAACACCTTAGCGAGGGCGAAAAGACCGCGATCGCATTTGCTTTTTTCCTGACAAAACTTAAGGAGCTCAAACCAGAGGAGCTGAAAGTTGCAATAGTTTATATAGATGACCCCATATCCAGTCTCGACAGCAATCACATCTTTCAAGTCACGGCGATGATCAAGGAAGCTTTTTTTCATCAAGAAAGGGAAGGCGGGCCTTGGACCACCCGCTGCGGCCAGACATTCTTTTCGACCCACAACTTTGAATTCTTCTCGCTACTTCGTGAGCTCAACCCTCAAAAGGAAAATTTAGCCAAGCATTTCTTGGTCAGGCGCATTGCGCCGAACAAATCGAGTTTTGGAAATATGCCTAACTCCATGTTCCGCTACTCGTCCGAATACCATTTTCTATTCGACGTTCTTCACCAGTTTCAAAAAGCGCCAGACAAAACTGAATTTAATGTTTTGATGTTGCTTCCAAATGCAGTTAGACGATTCGTTGAGCTCTATACGTTTTCCAAATACCCCGGCGCTCGCGGTCTAACTGTCGACCAGCGTGCCGACCGAATTTTTGGGCCTGAGAAATCCAAACGAATTTTGAAAGTACTTCACTACTTCAGTCATGCAAACAATATTGAGAGACTGGCCGAGAACAACGAGTTGATTTTCGACATAGAAGCGGCAGTGAACGAGCTGATTAACACCATCAGGACTACCGACCCGCTTCACATGGAAGCGCTGGAGGCCGCTGTGGCTCAGGCTTAGCAGAGCTACGCGCATTTCTCGCTACCAGTCCAACCAAAAAGAAGAGGTCTCGTCGCCATGCATGAAATCATCTGCCCACACTGCAGCAAAGCCTTCAAGATCGACGAAGCGGGGTACGCCGACATCCTCAAGCAGGTGCGCGATAGCGATTTTGACAAGCAGTTGCACGAGCGGCTGGAGCTGGCCGGGCGGGAAAAGCGCGATGCGATTGCCTTGGCTGAGGCCAAGGTCGCCAATGAGCTGCAAAAAGCTGCGGCCGTCAAAGACTCGGAGATTCAGGCGCTGAAAGCCCAGCTAGACGCGGGCGAAGTGGCAAGCAAGCTCGCGTTGGCAGAGGCCTTGGGCACGGTGGAAAAGCAGCGCGATGCCATCGCTAACGAACTGGCGCAGGCCAAGCTGGACCAGCAGGCGGCGCTCAAGCTGGCCGAGTCCCAGCTGGCCTGTGAACTGCAAGGGGCTACGGCGAGCAAAGTTGCCGAGATTCAGGCCTTGCAGGCCCAGCTTGCTGCCGGTGAGGTAGCCCGGAAGCTGGCGGTGACGGAGGCTTTGGGCGCGGTCTGCAAGGAGCGCGACGGGCTAGTGAACGAGCTGGAGCAAGCGCGCAACGCGCGCAGCAAGCAGCTGCTCAATTGGCCGAGGCCAAGCTGACCCAAGAGCTGCAAGGGGCTGCCGCCAAAAAAGATGCCGAAATTCAGAGGCTGCAAGCCAAGCTGGAGGCCGCTGAAGTGACGCGCCAGCTGGCCGTGAATGAAGCCGTGGGTGTGATCGCCCAGGAGCGCGATGGGTTAAAGAATGACCTCAACCTCATCACCGTAAAAAATCAGCTGGAAGAGAAGGCCATCAAGGAAAAATACGAGGTGCAGATCAAGGAGCGCGAGGGAGAGATTGTGCGCCTGCGGGACTTTAAGGCGAAGTTATTGACCAAGATGGTCGGTGAAACCCTGGAGCAGCACTGCGAAATCGAGTTCAACCGCATCCGTGCTGCCGCCTTTCAACGGGCGCATTTTGAGAAAGACAACGACACCCGCAATGGCAGCAAGGGCGACTACATTTTTCGCGACTCGGACGAGTCGGGCGCCGAGATTGTCTCCATCATGTTTGAGATGAAGAACGAGAGCGATGAAACGGCGACCAAGAAGAGGAACGAAGATTTTCTGAAAGAGTTGGACAGGGACCGCACTGAAAAGGCGTGCGAATACGCGGTGCTGGTGTCTCTGCTGGAACCGGAGAGCGAGTTGTACAACAGCGGCATCGTCGACGTCTCGCACCGCTATCCAAAGATGTACGTGGTGCGGCCGCAGTTCTTTGTGCCCCTGATCACGCTCTTACGCAATGCCGCTTTGAACGCGATGAAGTACAAGTCCGAGCTGGCGCTGGTGCGCTCGCAGAACGTGGACATCACGAAGTTTGAAACCCAGCTCGACGAATTCAAGACGGCGTTTGGGCGCAACTGGCGCCTGGCATCCGAAGGCTTTGAAGAAGCCATCAAGCGCATCGACGAGGCGATAAAAGACCTGGAAAAAACCAAGGAAGCGCTGCACAAGTCGGCGAACAACTTGCGTCTGGCCAACGACAAGGCCGACGACCTGACGATCAAGAAACTGACACGGGGCAACCCTACGATGGCGGCAAAGTTTGCGGAGCTGCCGGGCACCATGACCTCGGCTGAGACGGAGTAGGATCCGCTGGATTGCCCATCGTTTCAGCGATCGGCCGGGTAGATAACTCGGCCAGGGCGTTGAAGACCGGGCCTGGGTCATGTAGTCGCGCAGGTCCTGGCTGCTCAGGCCGTGCGCTTACGCTACAACCGCAGCTACGAGCGGTTAATCGAAATGCCTCCATCCACCAACAAGGCCGAGCCGGTAGTGAATGATGAAGCGTCTGATGCAAGGTACAGGGCTGACTTGGCCATTTCCTCCGGCGTAGCAAGGCGCTTCATTGCGTACAGACCTTCGATGAAAGCTTTGGCCTCGGGCGTGCTGGCAAACTCTTTGCCCATCGGCGTATCCGTGCCACCCGGCAGCAAGGCATTGACACGAACACCCTGCGTGCCAAACTCCACAGCAAGTGCCTGCGTCAGGCCGATCACTCCGGCCTTGCTGGCGGCGTAGGCGGCCACACCCGGGAAACCGACCGTGTAGCCGACAAATGAAGACGTGAAGATAAGCGAGCCGCCGCCCCGGGCCACCATGGCGGGTAGCTGGTGCTTGGCACCGAGAAATGCGCTCGTCAAGTTGGTGCTGACGGTCTTCTCCCATCCCTCCAAGGTCACCTCGGGCGTGGCACCCATGGCGCCGAGAGTACCGGCGTTGTTGAACGCCACGTCCAGTCCACCAAAGCGCGCCACGGCAGCGTTGACAAGGGCGCGAGCGAAGCCCTCTTCGCAGACATCGCCGTCCATCGCTAACGCCTCACCACCGGTGGCATGGATCTCTGCGACCAAGTCGTCCAGTTCAGCGCGGCGTCTGGCAGCAAGGACCAGCCTTGCCCCTTCGCGTGCAAACAACTTGGCGGTTGCATGACCAATGCCGGAGCTAGCCCCGGTGACGATCGCAATCTTGCCTCTCAACGCTCCCATACGAGTCCTCGATGTAATAGAAGAAGGGAGTGTTGCCCAGGCTGCACCTGCCGTCTGGCCACATTCGGACATCTGGGTCGCCGGTCTTGCTTGAGCGGGAACGCCATCGGGGCGCGCATTTTCAACATGGCGAATCCTGCTTCTTAGACAGTATTCAGCATCTAGCTATGGAATGCCAATGCTATGTTATTAATAGCTATCTGCGCCCATGGTTATGGGGCCAACGCCCTATTTGATCACTAGCCGGCGTGTGCCTGGCCCGTCATCCCGGTTTGCGCCACAGCAGCTCCTGCAGGTCGTTGATGCCCCGCAGCGTGTCGGGCCGAGAGCTGCTCAAGTACCATGCCAAAGTTACTTTCCCCCGATACCCGGGTACAACACGGAGACAAAAAAATGTTCAGCCACGTCATGGTCGGTGTCAACGACCTCGAAGCCTCGAGAAAGTTTTACGACGCACTGCTCGGCACGATGGGCGTTCGTCCCGGCGTCGCCAACAAGAACCGCTATTTCTACCGCAGCAAGACGGGCACCTTTGGCATCACCACGCCCATCAATGGCGAGCCTGCTTGCCGGGGCAATGGCAGCACCATCGGGTTTGACATGCAGTCGCCGGAGCAGGTTGACGCTTTTCATGCGGCGGGCATCGCCAATGGCGGCACCACATGCGAAGACCCACCCGGCTGGCGCGATGGCTCAGTGGGCAGGCTTTACCTGGCCTATCTGCGCGACCCGGACGGCAACAAGATTTGCGCGCTGCACCGGCCTGCTGCCTAGGCAGAGCCAAGGGGCGCGGCGAGTAGCTTGCGCGTGGCGGGACGGCCGGGCCGCGCCTGATTGTTGTTGAAAGTGGAATTCACTTACGCTTTACGCGAGCTTTCAAAGCAAGCATGGCGGCCTTACCTTCGTTGCACATCATCAACCGAGGACCCGTCAATGACCACTTCTGCCACCCTTACCGCCCCAACTACCCTTACAGCACCGCCGGGGGATATGGCATCAGACCCGCTGATGGAGCGCCTGCAGTGGCGTTATGCCGCCAAAAAACTGGACCCGGCCCGCGCGGTGCCGCAGGACAAGGTGGATCGGATTCTGGAAGCAGCGCGGCTGGCGCCCACCTCCAGTGGCTTGCAACCCTACGAGATCATTGTGGTGAGCAACAAGGACGTGCGTGAGCGGATCAAACCGATTGCCTGGAACCAGGGCCAGATCACCGATGGCTCGCACCTGCTGGTGTTTGCTGCCTGGGACAACTACACGGCTGAGCGCATCAACATGATGTTTGACCTGACGAACACCGTGCGCGGCACAAAAAACGAGGGCTGGGAAAACTACCGCAACATGCTGCTGGGTATGTACCCGCAGCGCGAAGCAGGGGTGAACCATCAGCACGCTGCGCGCCAGGCTTACATCGGCCTGAGTGCCGCGATGATGGCTGCCGCCTTTGAAGAGGTGGACTGCACGCCAATGGAAGGTTTTGATCCGGATGCGCTGGACGAGATTTTGAATCTGCGCGCAAGAGGCCTGCGCAGCGTGGCCATTTTGCCGCTGGGCTACCGCGAAGCCGACAAGGACTGGCTGGTGAACCTGACCAAGGTGCGCCGCCCACGCGAACAGTTCATCACGGAAGTCTGACCGGCGGGGAGCATGACGAGGCAGTGGGCCTGAGCGGCGCGGCTGCGGGGGCCCGCTGCTACAGTCCCCTGCATGCGCCCCCTTCACAATCCGCACGCGCAACCTCATGCGGTCAGCCGCCTGCGCAGCGCACGCCTGGCGCGCAGCTCAAAGCCGTTCCTCGCGCGCGGCGGCCCGCGCGGTGAGCGCTGCCCCGGTTGCCGGCTGCTGCCCAGCCACTGCCTGTGCGCACTGCGCCCGCAGTTGGCCGTGCGTGCGGGCGTGTGCCTGCTGATGGCGGACATTGAGCCACTTAAACCCAGCAACACCGGCTGGCTGGTGGCTGATGTGGTGGCCGACACCTTCGCCTTCGGTTGGGCACGCACCGAGGTTGATCCTGCGCTGCTGGCGCTGCTGCTTGACCCGCAGTGGCAGCCGTTTCTGGTGTTTCCCGGAGAGTTTGTGGCGGCTGAGCGCGTGGTGACAGATGTGCAAGCTTGTGATGCCAGCGGCGGCAAACGTCCATTGTTTGTACTGCTCGACGCTACCTGGCCCGAAGCGCGCAAGATGTTCCGCAAAAGCCCCTACCTGGACCAGCTACCTGTGCTCAGCCTGCAAAGCGATCAACTCTCCAGCTACAAGCTGCGCCGCTCGCAGCGTGACGAGCACTTTTGCACGTCCGAAGTAGCAGCGCTATGCCTGGCGCTCGCAGGCGAGGCACATGCGGCGCAAACGCTGGAGGCTTATCTGGATGTGTTTACCAGCCACTACCTGCTGGCCAAGCAGCAGTTGCCGGTGGATGTGGAAGACGCTGCGCATGTGCGGCTTCGCAGTTTGCGTATGCAGGCGCAAGGAGATGGTGCCGCTTAGGGTTCGCGGTAAGCGGGCGTTGATGGCCCGCCGTTAGCGCTTCGACTTGACGAGGGGCTTGCCTCACAGCGCTAGAGGCAGCCAATGCCGAATTTGTGATCCTAGAACTACAAGACCAACCACATTGAAAAGAACGGTTGCCCGGAACACCTGCCGGAATTTTTGTTTGGTCGATTTGTGGCGAAGAAACTGCTGCGCCAACAGTGCGCCCGGCCAACCACCTGCAAGTGCCATCGCGTGCAGTGTGCTTTCAGGTGTGCGCCATGAGGCACTTGCCGCCGCGGACTTGTCGATGGCATATGCCACAAAGGTGGCTGCGCTAAGCGCGACGTAGAAGCCAGCAACCCACAGAGGCAGCCGCCACACCGCTGCGACGATGGCATAAACAACCAGGAACGCTGGTATGACAAAGAGTGTGGCAGTGCCCCATTGCGCCTGGCCGGCGCGCTCACTCTGTCTGCTTGGGCCACGCGCCTGCTTGATCTGAACGTTGCGTGCTCTTTTGCCCTTGTGCCCCAGTTCGACTTCGAAAGTTACGGGCTGGTTTAGCTGCGGGCGTCCACCTCCGCGCGGCCATGCAGAGACGTGTACGAATATTGGCTCGCCTCCCTGGCTCGACTCGATACGTCCAAAGCCGCGTTCGTCGTTCCAGGAGGTGAGGGTGCCTTCGAATCTCATGTCTCAACTCACTTGGCGATCAAATGAAAGTGCAGGTACGTGACATGTTGGAGCGCGGGGCCGTTCGTTACGAGGCGCCAGTTGTGTACGTTCCCTTCCCGAACTAGTTCGCGCGCAAGAGCAAAGCAAGCAATCACAAACGGTTGATCCTCGAGAGTCAGTTCGAGAATGTTCTTCGAGTCGCGCTTCGGAAACAAGACAAAGTGCATTCGACCCTCTGGTTGAGGGTGACGGATGGCAAGACACTCATTCGACTCGCGCTCGACTCCCGGAAGAGCCGACGAAAGAGTTTGTATGCCGGCTGAAGCAAGCAGGCCTGCGATTTCATTCGGCTTGTAACAAGTACCGCCGCAGCTTGAAACCGCAAGAAACGACCTGGGGATTGAACGTGAGAAGAGGTAGCCCCCGAGGAGGAGGCCCACGATGAGGAATGTGATCGGCAAAAGGAAACGTCGCATGCTCGTTGAGATCTAACGTGAAGATGACAGGCTCACAACACCTTGCGGCAATGCGGCAGTCAGCTGTTGTGGGGCCGTGTCAATTGGCAAGCCAAGGCTCACTGCCGCTCCAGCCAGGGCAGACCTTGGTCCACCAATGCCTTTGTCACCTTCTCAAGGCTTCGGCGGGTAATTTGCTCCGCGCCCGAGATTGGCCACCAACGGTCAACAGAGCCAAACAAGACGCCGAGGACTGGCACTTGCCTCAGACCTGCAAAAGCGGGAGCACGTAGCTCACCAAGGCGCTTTCGCCTTTCGCTTGGGCAGTGGTGCTCCATGACCTTACCAAGTTCGACCTTGGTGTCATGGATGGGGTCACCAGGTCGATATACGCCCAGATTCACCGTGAACTGTCCCTCCATCGAACGCTCGCCCACCTGAAAGTTCACAATCTGAATTGCACCATCTGGCCCGGCCCGACGAAAAGTCCGCCGGCGATCGAACTCGAATCCTTGCTCCTTCAGAGCAGGGAGCACGACCAAGCGAAGTTGCTGATCAAGAGCGCGCGTCGCATCAGACATGATGCTTCAACGCTGGAGGCCAAGCGGGTCCGCAGGCCGTCGCCCTTGGGCCGACCTGTTCGCCCTGCTTGAGAGACGACATTTGGAAAGACGTTTCACGTGCGCGACCTCCGACCGATAACCACCAAAATGACAGCAAGCAAGAAGCTAGCGAGGCCAAGGAACCCCGCGAGAGACGGCTGTCGGCACCGTGCATTCTCCGCAGGAAGCGAGTAGGCGCCATTGCAATCCGCGAACGCCATGCTGCTCGAAGAAACTAACCAGAGCAAAAAGTAGAGCCCCGCAAGGATGAACAGCACTGCCAGCGAGTAGCAACTTATGCGAACCAGCTGCGCTTGTTTCATGCGGGCTAACGCAATGTAGCCCGCAAAACTTGCGGGATATTCTGGCGTCTGCGGGATAAGCTGGACATGACAATTGGTCTGAAGTGGCGCTGGTGTTGGTTTCCGGGGTAGGTGACTATAAATCTATACAGGTATAAAAATCCGCCAGCCCCCGCAGCTGATTGCTTGGAGTTTAAACATTTCAGTGACAACGGGCACCCAGAGTTGCTGGTTGCAGCGCGATGCCGACGCCGTACTGCATACGCGATTGGACGCTACTAATTAAATAGCAAACTTTGCCCGTCATCACTGGGTTCAACTGCCTTCTCATCACTGACGACACGCAAAAAACCATCGACCTGCGTGCTTTCAGACAAGGTGCGATTAAACAATGGCGTAGATCGCCCGACCCGCCCTTCCCATCAACCCTACGCGTTCACCGACCCCAAAAATGCTTCCGGGTAGCGCAGACCAGCGGCCGCGTCTCGCGGGAAGGCCTTGTCAAGATCAGCCAGCTCTACGGCGCTCAGCACCACGTCAATGGCGGCGATGTTCTGGTCCAGATAGGTACGGCGTTTGGTGCCAGGGATGGGAATGATGTCGTCCCCCTGAGCCAGTACCCAGGCCAGCGCAACTTGTGAGGCGGTGACGCCCCTGGCCTGCGCCATCTCCTTCACCGCATCCACCAAAGAAAGATTGCGGGCGAAATTTTCTTCGGCAAACCGTGGCGAGAAATTGCGGCGGTAGTCATCGGCCGGCAGATCTTCAGGCTTGCTGAAGGTGCCGGTTAAAAAGCCGCGGCCCAAGGGGGAATAGGCCACGAGGCTCACGCCGTGCTCGCGGCAGGCGGCCAGCGTGCCAGTGGCTTCTGGGTCTCGCGTCCACAACGAATACTCGCTTTGCAGTGCAGCGATGGGGTGCACTTTGCAGGCGCGCGCAATGGTGGCGGCAGACGCTTCAGACAGGCCCAGATAACGCACCTTGCCGGCTTTCACCAGCTCGGCCATCGCTCCCACGGTGCCTTCAATCGGCACCGTCTTGTCTACCCGGTGCTGGTAGTACAGGTCTATTTGCTCAATGCCAAGACGCTTGAGGCTGGCCTCGCAACTTGCCCGCACGTAGTCCGGGCTGCCATTGACGCCACGCATGGCAGCGTTGGCCGGGTCACGCATGATGCCGAACTTGGTGGCGATGAACACGTCTTTGCGGCGCGAGGCTATGGCCTTGCCAATCAACAGCTCGTTGGTGTACGGGCCATAAATGTCAGAGGTGTCGAGGAAGTTGATGCCGCGGTCCAGCGCATGGTGAAGGGTGGCGATGGATTCCGTGTCATCGCGGTTGCTGTAGAACTCGCTCATGCCCATGCAGCCGAGGCCGATGGCGGAGATAGCGGGGCCGTTGCGGCCAAGGGTGCGGGTTTTCATGATTTGCCTTGAGAGATGGGTTGGGGAGTGGGTTGGGAATGGGTTGAGAGAAAAAGGGGATGCGGGCGGGCTTGAGGAAAGGCTTTCACGCGCGCTTGGGCACGGCGCGCAGTTCTTCGTATAGAGCGATCTTCTTGCGGATGTATTGCAGGGTTTCACGCTGGGCGCGCAGGCCGGCTTCAAGGCGATCGGCGTGTTCCTCCAGCAAGGTTTGCCGCTCAGCCAGGCTGCTGGTGGTGTTGCCTTCACGCAGCAACTGCGCGTAGTTCTGCATGCTCTGCATAGACATACCCGTCGCACGCAGGCGCACCAGAAATTCCAGCCAGCGCATGTCGGTGTCGCTGTATCGGCGCGCACCGCTGCGCCGGTCAATCGGGGCGATAAGGCCAATCTGCTCGTAATAGCGCAGGGTGTAGGCGCTAAGCCCCGATGCTTTTGCGGCTTGGGCAATGCTTAAAGAGACGGTAGGGGCGTTGGTCATGGCTTGACTGTAAAACTTCGAGCGCGCTCGAAGTCAAGCCCCTTTTTGCGCAGGGTGGTGCGCGGCAGCGGCGTTGCGAGAGGCGCGTGCCGCGGAGAAGCTGGAGGCTTGGCTGGATGTGTCCACCAGCCTCCACCTCCTGACCAGCAGCAGAGCCGGTGGCCTCACTGCGGCCCGCCGGATTTACGCCTGCGGCAGCGGATGCGCTTTGTCGTACTCGGCCGCAAAGCGCGCGCCGGGGCGGTCCATGCAGCGGTCAACCCAGGCGTCAATCACCGGATTGCCCGGTTTGCCAAACCAGGCATAGGGCGAATGCAGCAGCAGGTCGGCTGCGGTGAACTGATCGCCCAGCAGATACGGCTGGCGCGCCAGGACGCCCTCCAGCCTCGCGATGACTTCTGCGCTGCTGCGAAAGGTCGACGTGATGTACGGATGCTTCAGCCCGGCGGCCTCGAGCGTCAGGATGGGCTCGACGACACCGGAATACCAGGCGAACCAGCTGAGATAGGCGCCGCGCTGCGCATGCCCTTGCGGTATGTGCAGCCCGGCCTGGGGATACAGCTCTGCCACGTACAGCAGAATGGCGCTGGACTCCCACACGGCGACGCCGTCGTGCACAAGCAGCGGGACCTTGCCCTCGGGGTGCGGGTTGCGCGCGTCACGGGCGCCGGCGCCGTCCACGCGGGGGATGGTCACGATTTCGATCTTCACGTCGTCAAGCGCGTCAAGCTCCTTGAGCAGGGCAAGGACCCGGGTTGAACGGCTGTTGGGGGAATGGAAAAGGGTAAGCATGAGGGTTCCTTCAAGTGGTTGATGGTGGCCGGTTTGCGAAAAAACCGATGAATGACAGGTGTTACTCTAGCCAACCCTCCTGCCAGTTTTTGTCAGTTGCCCAATGTCGCGATCCGATCGCCTTTTCCGTCTGCTGCAAGCGCTTCGTTCCCTGCCTGCGCCGGTGACGGCCGCGCGGCTGGCAGACGAGACGGGGGTATCCGTGCGATCAATCTACCGGGACATTGAAAGCCTGCGCGCCGCCGGCGCCGAGATTGGCGGTGAGCGCGGCTACGGTTATTGCCTGATTGAAGACGGTACGCTGCCGCCGCAGATGTTCAGCCGCATCGAGATTGAGGCGCTGGCGCTGGGGATGGCCGAAGTCAGCCACATGGGCGACCCGGCCTTGGCCAGGGCGGCTGCCGCAGTGCTGGGCAAAGTCACCGCGACGCTGCCCTCGGTGGGGCAGCAGCACCTGCTGCATGCGGTCACCCAGGTGTACCGGTTTGAAGAGCGCTTTCCCGAGCTGCCAGACATGCACCTTATTCGCGAGGGGTGCTGGCGCGAAGAGGCTGTGCAGATTCGTTATGCGGACGGGAAGGGTGCGGTCACAGACCGGCAGATCTTGCCGCTCGCCATCGTCTATGCAAACAACATGCTGGTCGTGCTGGCGTGGTGCTGCCTGCGTGAAGACTTCCGCATGTTCCGCGTCGAGCGCATCAAGCAGATGGGGGCTGCAGGCGTGAGCTTCCGGCCGCGGCGGGTCGCGCTGCTGCGCACCTATCTGGCCCAGCTTGCAGGGGGACGGGATGCGCCCGCGACATAACTGAACGCAGGCGAAGCGGCGAAGGCGGTGGTGGGGCGCTAGCGCATGCCAGCGCAGCGACGGGTCGGCGCGCCCTCGAAGCGCTCATAAAAAAAGACAGGTCTGGCCTGTCTTTTTTGTTCGGTAGCCGGGGGATCAGCGCATTACTTGCTGTCGGCAGCCTTCACGTCGGCTTTGGCTTCGGCTTTCACCGCGTTGGTTTCAATCTTGGCCGCGGCCTTGTCGGCTGCCGCGTCGACCTTGGTGGTGTCGAGCTTGGCGTTGGCCTTGAGGATGTACTTGTCTGCCGCGGCGTCTGCCTTCAGGCCAGTTTTTTCGGCCTTGGCCGTGGCCTGGGTTTTGTCCGCTGCGTCAGCGCTGGCGGCCTTGGCGTTTGCCTTGGCTTTGGCGTTGGCCCGCCAAGCGTGGGCCTTGGTGGTCTTGGCGGCCGCTTTGACTTGTGCTTTTTGAACCTGCTCGTCGGCCTTGGCATCAACCTTGGCTTCACTCTTCACGGCGGCGGCGACGGATTTGTCTGCCTTGGCTTCTGCCTTGACCACCGCCGGCGTGGCAGGTGCCACGGGCGCCGGAGCTTGCGCAGAGACAGCGCCCACAAACAGGGTGGCGAGCAGGGTAGCGAGCAGTTTGTTCATGAGAGTCCTTTGAGGCGGTTGGTGAAAGCGCGCAATGTCACGAGAGGTTAATGTTTAACGACCTGCGCCGCCCGACCGTTGACGCGCCACATGCCGTTGCAAGACCCTGGCAGACTGAATCAATGAAATTCACCGATTGAGCTTACCAGGGGCACTTTACACGCCGTCGCAACTGCAGCGCACATGCGCGCCGGGGGTTTGCCCGCAATAAAAAGGCATCACGCCGATTTTCTTCACCCATTGGCGCAAGCACGGCCGTGGGGGACAATGGGCCACCCACCCACAAGATCTGACCGATGACCGAAGACACCAGCCCACCCAAAGTCGCCCAAAAATCAACGCTGTGCGAATCGTGCGCAGGCGTTCAGCAAAACTGGCGCAAGGCTCCGGGCCATCCGGAACTGGTGCAGGGCGACAGCCGGCCCGAAAAGCGGCGCGGCCATCTGGCCACCGTGACGCGCTACAGCTGCGCGCGCTGCGGCACCAACTGGGACTATGAAAACGACAAAGCCAACCTCAAAGCGGGTTGGTCGGTGGTGGGGCGGGCGCGCAACTGAGCGGAATAGGCAAAAGGTAGCGCAGCGAGCGGCCAATCAGGGCAGGCATGAGAGGCTTCCATTCTGTGGATATCTGCATGGTCGCCCTTCGGCCGCGGGGTGTCGATTACCCGTGAGGTCATGCGCGCGGCCCACCCACCGTACTTTGCGTCGCCCATAAAAAAGAGGACAGGTTTCCCTGTCCTCTAAAAGGCGTCACAGATGGTCTGTGATTCCTTGGAGCAATTACTTGGTGGCAGCAGCTTTCACGTCGGTCTTTGCTTCTGCCTTGACTGCATTGGTTTCAACTTTGGCAGTGGCCTTGTCAGCAGCAGCTTCGGTTTTGACAGTAGCTACGTTGGCATCAGCCTTGATAACGGCCTTGTCTGCTTTGGCTTCAGCCTTGACGCCTGCGGTGTCGGCTTTGGCTTGTGCCTTGGCTTTGTCTTCAGGGTCAGCCTTGGCGACTTTTGCTTTTGCATCGGCTTTGGCCTTGGCGGACTTTTTGACGGCCTTGGTTTTCTTTTCAACGGCATTGGCTTCAGCCTTGGCAACGCTGGCATCGGCCTTGGCGTCTACCTTGGCTTCGCTTTTGACAGCGGCCGCCACTGATTTTTCAGCCTTGGCTTCTGCTTTCACGACAGCCGGTGTGGCGGTCACTGCTGGAGTGGCAGGGGTAGCAGGTGTGGCGGGTGCAGTCGCTGTTTGAGCGAAAGCGGCGCCGGTAACCAGGGTGGCGATCAGTGTGGCGAGGAGTTTGTTCATGGATGTCCTTTGAATTCGGTATGGTTGTCACTTGAATGGCGCATGGCCAGGTGTTTAACGGGCCGCCTCGCGGGTTGTTGACCGGTTAACAAATCTTTGCAGATTGCCATGCCCGCTTTACATGAATTTTCAACGCCATACCGCCAGCTCAGCGGCGATGTGGATGTCACGCGCACGGGAAGAAACAGTACGCCACAAGGCTGAATGTTGCAGCACCATGGCGGTCTGACATGCTGGCTTTTATAAGGAATTCGATGAAACGCAGACAGTGGATCACGATGCTTGCCGGCGCGCTGGCACTTGCCACAACGCCAGCGCAGGCGCAGCCCAGCTACACCGTCACCACGGCTCAACTCCAGGAGGCCGTGGTCAAAAAATTTCCGATGCGTTACCCCGTGGGCGGTCTGATTGAGCTGACATTGCAGCCGCCCAACCTGCGCCTGCTGCCCGAGCAGAACCGTCTGCGCACACAGATGGTGGTAGATGCCAATGGCCCGGCGCTGTCACGCAGCACCACCGGCAACTTCGATGTGGACTTTGCGCTGCGTTACGAGCCGAGGGACCAGTCGATACGCGCGCACATGCTAAAGGTCAACAGTCTGAGCCTCTCGGAGCTGGCGCCGGTCCCGGCGGCCCTGCTGCAAGCCTACGGCCCGTCGCTGGCCGAGCAATCGCTGCTGGAGGTGGAGCTGCACAAGCTGGAGCCCAAAGACCTGATGCTGGCCGACGGCCTGGGGCTGGAGCCCGGCAAGATCACGGTCACCGCGCGCGGGCTGGTAATTGGGTTTGTGGCGAAGAAGGTGCTCTGAGTGCCTCGGAGCCTGTCGGACTTGGGAGTCATCAGCGGCAACCTTCGCTCGTCATCCCGGACTCGATCCGGGATCCATGCACGCGATCTACCATTGCTACGCTATTTATAGCTGTGCGCGCTCGTCCGACGTGGGCTAGAGGCCGATTTGACCTATAGATTCCCACGCAGACGCCTACAGTCCCTTTTCCACCATGTCGAGCAGGCGCTGGCCTATTTGCGGGAGTTGCGGGCCGATCACCGGTCCAAGCGGGCCGTCTACCACCAGCATGGCCAGGCCATGCACCGCTGACCATGCCAGAAATTCTGCACCTGGCCGGCGTTCGGCCGGCATCACCCCCGCCTCAACCAGCCTGTCCAGCGCGGCGCCCAACAGCTCAAACGGATTGAGCCCACCGGGACCGGCAGTTGGCGCCTCCGGGGTGGCCTGAATCAAAACGTCCGAACGGGCAAACGCCGTGCGAAACAGCCCCGGCTCTGCCTGGGCAAAGCGCAGGTAGCCGGTGCCCACAGCCCGAACGCTCGCACGCGCCATGTCTGCTGGTTTGAGGCCAGCGGGCACGGCGGCCAGTTCGGCCTCCATGGCGGCGGCGACTGCAGACAACGCGGCCGCGCGCACCGCGTGCAGCAGCGCCTCGCGGCTGGCGAAGTGGCGATACGCAGCATTGGGCGCCACGCCGGCCCGGCGTGTGGCTTCACGCAACACCACGGCGTCCGGACCACCCGTGCGCGCCAAACCAATACCGGCGTCCAGCAGGGCACGCCGCAAATCGCCGTGGCGATACGTGGCGCGGGCCGGCGGGGTGATCGCGGGGAAAGTCATGTCTTGTTACTCTTTATGTGGACAGCATCCATTATCTTTGCTATTCTCTTGTGGACGCCGTACACAATATCCTTGATTCGCGGCTTTGGCAATTTATTCAACAAGCCCTCAAGGAGTGCCCCATGCAGAAAATCACCACCTTCCTGACCTTCAAGGACCAGGCCGAAGACGCATTGAAGTTCTACACGTCGGTGTTCAGCAATACCAAAACCGGCGAAACCCAGCGCTACGGCGAGGGTGCACCGTGCCCCAAGGGGATGTTCATGACTGGCAGCTTCGAGATTGCTGGGCAGACCTTCTTTGTGCTGAATGCTGGCCAGGACTTCGGCTTTGCGCCGGGCATGTCGCTATTTGTCGACTGCCCGACCCAAGAGGAGGTGGACCACCTCTGGGAAAAACTATCCGAAGGCGGCAGCGTGCAGGCCTGCGGCTGGCTGACGGACAAATTTGGCGTGTCCTGGCAAATCGTCCCTAGCGTGTTGCGCAAGGTGCTGGCGGACAAGGACCCGGCCAAGGTCGAACATGTCATGAAAGCCATGATGCAAATGGTCAAGCTCGACGGCCCCAAACTGCAGCAAGCCTACGAGGCCTACGAAAAGGCCGGAGGCCCGGCATGAAGCTTTATTACTTCGACGTACTCAACCCGCGCAAGGCGTGCGCGCTGGCACGCCACCTGGGGCTGCCGGTCGAGTTTGTTCATGTGAACCTGGGCAAGAGTGAACACAAGACGCCGGCCTTCCTTGCGATGAACCCGAATGGCAAGGTGCCGGTGCTGGTGGACGGCGACACCACGCTGTGGGAATCGAACGCCATCATGTGTTATCTGGCGCGCAAGGCGGGCTCGGACCTGTGGCCGCAGGACGCGCGCCAGTTCGACGTGCTGCGCTGGCTGATGTGGGACGCCACCGAATTTGCGCCCAAGGCCGGCACGCTGTACTTCGAACACGTCATCAAGGCGCGGTTCGGCATGGGCCCACCTGACGCCGCCGAAGTGCAAAAGGCCACCGAAGGTTTTCTGCGTTTTGCCGCCGTGCTGGAGGCGCATCTGCGCGGCCGCCGCTACCTGGTGGGCGAAGCCCTGAGTGTTGCGGACTTTGCCGTGGCTATCACGCTGCCCTATGCGCAGCAGGCGCAGCTGCCGCTGCAGACCTTTCCCGAAATCCGACGCTGGCATGCGCAGATGAATGAACTTCCGGCCTGGCGCGAGCCCTTCCCTGAACTGGCCGGGACGCCTGCTATGACCAAGGCTGCATGAACCCATGGCGCCGGAGACTTTGCGCCTTTATGCCTGCCTGCGGCGCCACCTTGATTTTTCCACCCCCATCCACCACCAGGAGAATTTGATGCAAGTACAACCCTATCTTTCCTTTGAAGGCCGCTGCGAAGAGGCGCTGGAGTTCTACAAAAAGAACGCAGGCGCGGAAGTGACCACGCTGATGCGCTGGAGTGACAGCCCAGACCCGGACATGAAGGCCCCGCCGGGCTACGAAAACAAGATCATGCATGCCGCCTTCAAGATAGGCGACACCACCCTCATGGCGGACGACGGCATGGGGCCAGGAACCGCAGAATTCAAAGGCGTCACGCTGGCGCTGACCGCAGGCGACGACGCGGAAACAAAACGGCTGTTTGACGCGCTCTCCAAAGGCGGCAGCGTACAGATGCCCTTGAGCAAAACCTTCTGGACCTCATCGTTTGGCATGCTGCGCGACAAGTTTGGCGTGCCATGGATGGTCATGACTGAACAGTCGACCTAAGTGTGAAAGCACCGCTGTGATTCAGACCCGACACGGAAGTTGCCATTGCGGCGCGGTCCGGTTTTCGTGCGAGATTGACCTTGCACCCGAAGGCCAACGCTCACCTCAGATCCGGCCCGGCCCGTGGTTCGCATCCACGTTGCGCTGCAATTGCT
>NZ_DASQZG010000005.1:0-127249 GCF_035638815.1 Polaromonas sp. | reverse complement strand
TAATCCTGTTTGCTCCCCACGCTTTCGTGCATGAGCGTCAGTACAGGTCCAGGGGATTGCCTTCGCCATCGGTGTTCCTCCGCATATCTACGCATTTCACTGCTACACGCGGAATTCCATCCCCCTCTACCGTACTCTAGCTCTACAGTCACAAATGCCATTCCCAGGTTGAGCCCGGGGATTTCACATCTGTCTTATAGAACCGCCTGCGCACGCTTTACGCCCAGTAATTCCGATTAACGCTCGCACCCTACGTATTACCGCGGCTGCTGGCACGTAGTTAGCCGGTGCTTATTCTTACGGTACCGTCATGAGCCCTCTTTATTAGAAAGGACTTTTTCGTTCCGTACAAAAGCAGTTTACAACCCGAAGGCCTTCTTCCTGCACGCGGCATTGCTGGATCAGGCTTTCGCCCATTGTCCAAAATTCCCCACTGCTGCCTCCCGTAGGAGTCTGGGCCGTGTCTCAGTCCCAGTGTGGCTGGTCGTTCTCTCAAACCAGCTACAGATCGTCGGCTTGGTGAGCTTTTACCTCACCAACAACCTAATCTGATATCAGCCGCTCCAATCGCGCGAGGTTCTTGCGAATCCCCCGCTTTCATCCGTAGATCGTATGCGGTATTAGCGTAAATTTCTCTACGTTATCCCCCACGACTGGGCACGTTCCGATATATTACTCACCCGTTCGCCACTCTCGAGTATTGCTACTCTACCGTTCGACTTGCATGTGTAAGGCATGCCGCCAGCGTTCAATCTGAGCCAGGATCAAACTCTTTAGTTTAATCACTGCAATATTTCAACTCCGCACATTGCTGCACGAAGAAAACTCATAAAAAACGGAATTGATGAGAAATCTTGACGATTTCACATGTTCTATCTCTATGAGCGTTTAAAGTCAAAAGACTTGACTACTTTTAACCAACCGAAGCTGATTAATTTTGTCTGGCAATCGCCTTCAAACGCCCATACTTATCGGCTGTAAATTTTTAATGATCCTGACTACTTTCGTCGCCGCTTGGCGGCTTCGTTTTCGTCGTTAGCTGTAATCAGCTGAGCCTTCAATTATGACATGTTTTTTACAAGCATGTCAACAAGAAGTTGACTTTTGATTCGCTTTGCAAACCTTCCCGAGGGAAGCAACTTACTTGAAGTTTGTTTGCTTTGCTGCAATCAGCAGAGCCTCAAATTATATACCGGTTTTTTCATCCCGGTCAACAAAAAATTTAACTTTTTTGCCGGCTTGCCGTTGAGTTGATTGTCTTGATTTTCACTCTGAAGTGAAGCCGCTGACTCTCGCGTTTTCCGACTCGCTTTGAGGTTGTTGACTGTAATCAGTCGAGCCTTAGATTCTATACCGGTTTTTTCTCACCAGTCAAACAAATTGAAAAATTTGTTTTCTCTCCAAGACTATCTTCTTGGCCTATTAAGCGCCTCCCTTAGGGTTGCACGTCATAAGCTGAGCCCTCGACTATAGCACGGGTTTTGAGCCCCGTGAACTACACCTGCAAAGGTAATTTCCTGACACGCTTGCCGGTGAGCGCAAACAAGGCGTTGGCAACCGCTGGCGCCAGTGGCGGCACGCCAGGCTCTCCCACGCCGCCTGGCGGGCGGGTACTGACAATCAAATGGGTCTGCACCACAGGCGCTTGCGCCATCTGCAACATGGGGTAGTTGGGAAAGTTCTTCTGCTGCACCGCACCATCCACGATGTCCACCTGACCATGCAGCGCAGCAGTCAATGCAAACACCACGGAGCTCTCCATCTGTTGGGCCACGACCCCAGGGTTAACCACCGTGCCGCAGTCCATGGCGCAGACCACGCGATGTACACGGGGCTTTCCATTGACCAGCGACACCTCTGCAACCTGGGCCACGATGGAGCCAAAAGATTCATGCAGGGCGATGCCCCTGGCCTGCCCGACAGGCAGCAAGCCGCCCCAACTGGCCTTGGACGCCGCCAAGTTAAGTACAGCCATGTAGCGCGGTGCGTCTTTCAGCAGCTGGCGCCGGAAGGCAACCGGGTCCTGTTTGGCTTCCAGTGCCAACTCATCCATAAAACATTCCGAGAAAAACGCGTTGTGTGAATGCCCGACTGAGCGCCAGAACCCCACCGGAACACCTTTTCGGGTGGCCACATGTGACATTTGCTGGTTGGCAAAGCTGTAGGGCAGGTCAAACAGGCCCTCGGCCGTCGTTTTGTCAGGCATGTCTATCGGCCCGGCCAGGAGGGGAATGCCGCGCTCCATCCAGCGGGGGCTGATGGCGTCGCCGGCAGACTTGATGCGCAGACTTGTGACCTGACCATGGGCATCCACGGCGGCGCGCAACAGGGCAACATGCATGGGGCGGTAAAAGTCGTGGGTGGTGTCTTCTTCACGAGACCAGATCAACTGCACCGGCCTGCCACCGCAATCCATGGCGACCCGCACGGCTTGGGCGATGTAGTCCACTTCCAGTCGGCGACCGAAACCGCCGCCCAGCAAGGTCACCGTGAGGTCGACGTCATCAATATCCACGCCGGCGACGCGCGCTGCGATGGCCGCGCCCATCTGCGGCACCTGCGTGGGCGCCCAGATAGACACCTTCCCGTCTTTCACTTGGGCGGTGCAGTTCATGGGCTCCATCGTGGCGTGGGCCAGGTAAGGCGCGTGGTACACCGCCTCAATCTTCCGGGCTGCACCCGCCTCAGCCTGACCGGTATCGCCAGTCTCATAAAAGGTGAAGCCACCTTCTTTGCTTTTAACAGCGGCTTCAAGCTCTTGCTCGATCTGGCGGGAATCCAGCGGACCCGCGGGCCGTTGTTGCCACTCCACCTGCACGGCCTGCGCGGCTTGTTGGGCCTGCCACCAGCTTTTGCCCACCACCGCAAATCCGGCCGTGGTGCCGGCAAATCCCTGCAAGCGCACGAGGCGCTCCACCCCCGGCATGGCCAACGCGGCATTGGCATTGATGGCGCCCGGGGAGCCTCCCAGCATCGGACACAACCGAATAGCGGCATAGACCATGCCGGGCAAACGCACATCCAGTCCAAACTGCGCCGTGCCGTCAACCTTGGCCGGGATATCCGTGCGTGGGACGCTTTGGCCTATAACTTTCCAGTCCTTGCGATCTTTCAAGGTGACTGCGCCAGACGGGGTAGCCGCCGCAAACTTGGCCAGTTCACCATAGTGCGCCGATTTGCCCGATGGATGGGAAACCACACCATCGGCAACGGTCAATTCGGCCATCGGCAGGCGCCACTGCAGCGATGCGGCTCCCAATAAGGATGCCCGAGCCGTCGCCGCCGCCAGCCGCAACACTGTCCAGGCGTCGGCCACGCTGGTGGAGCCGCCCGTCGCATTAATGCCCAGCTCGCGCGCCACCTTGCTGACCACCCATTCACCTACTTTGACCTTTGTCGGACGCGCTTCTATCTCATGGGGGTGAAACGGCAGGCTGGCCGTTAACAGCGACACATTGCCAAAAATCTTGTCCGCTCCAGCCTGCTGGATGCGAATGCGGGACAAGGCTACGTCCAGCTCTTCTGCCACCAGCATGGGCAACGCGGTGTGTACGCCCTGCCCCATCTCGCTGCGCGGCATGGCCAAAACGACCGAACCGTCGGGCAGGATCTTGAGCCAGCCATTCAGAGCCACCTCTCCGTCAACCGGCGGCCAAAGCCGTGCGGCGCCCGTGCGTGACCTGGGCGGGAGCACCCCCCAGCCAATAACAAGCGCGCCCGTCAGCCCTGCGGCGCTGAGCAACCAAGTCCGCCGCTTCATTTCTTCGCTCCGGCTACTGCGCCTACGGGCATGCCGGCCGCTTGCTTGATGGCGACCCGCACCCGCTGATAGGTGCCACAACGGCAAATATTGGTCATGGCGGCGTCAATGTCGGCATCCGTCGGTTTGGGCGTCTTTTCCAGCAGGGCTGCGGCAGCCATCAGCATGCCCGACTGGCAATAGCCGCATTGCGGCACCTGCTCGGCAATCCAGGCGCGTTGCAGGGCATGTGGCTTTTCGGGGGTGCCGAGTGCTTCTATGGTCTGGATGCGTTTGCCGGCAACGGTGGACACCGGGGTCACGCAGGACCGCACGGCTTGCCCGTCAATCCGCACGGTGCAGGCACCGCAGGCCGCCACGCCGCAGCCAAATTTGGTGCCTGTCATATTGAGCAGGTCGCGCAGCACCCACAGCAGGGGCATGGCGGGATCGGCGTCGACCTGAACGGCCTTGCCGTTGATCTGTAATTCCATGGGGCAGCTTTCCGGAGTTTTCAGCGGGCACACCGCTTTAGTCATTGCACTATAGCCATCCGGAATGACCTGCAAAACCCTGAAAACCAGCATGCGAAATGCCGCACCCGGATAATCCCTAGCAACATGGCCTTAATTACACTTCTAGACGCTCAACTCGCTTTTGGGCACGTCGCCCTGCTGGACCACGCAGATTTTTCCCTTGAAACCAACCAGCGCATTGGCCTGATTGGCCGCAACGGCACCGGCAAATCCTCTCTACTCAAAATCCTCGCCGGGCTGGAAAAACCCGACGACGGCACGCTGCAGCTGCAAAACAACCTGCGCATCGCCTATGTGCCGCAAGAGCCCAGCCTGGACCCGCACGCTACTGTTTTTATAGCGGCCAGCGCCGGTCTGGCAAGGACACGGCACATAGTTGAGCAATACCTGGCAGCCGACGAAAACACCGATCTGGACGCCCTGCAGTCCGAAATCGAGGCGCTGGACGGCTGGAACTGGGAGCAGCGTGTGGAGGAAACCCTGCACCGCCTGCACCTGGACAAGGACGCCATCGTCGGCTCGCTGTCGGGCGGCACCAAAAAAAGGGTGGCGCTGGCTCAGGCGCTGGTCGCCAAGCCTGATGTGTTGCTGCTGGACGAACCTACCAACCACCTGGATCTCGATTCCATCGCCTGGCTGGAAGAGCTGCTAGTCAATTTCAACGGCAGCATCATCACCATCACCCACGACCGGGCCTTTCTGGACCAGGTCGCCACCGCCATCGTGGAGCTGGACCGCGGCAAGCTGCTGACCTACCCTGGAAATTTTGCGCAGTACCTGATTCAGAAAGAAGAACAGCTGGCGCAAGAAGCGGTTATCAACGCCAAGGCTGACAAGCTGCTTGCGCAAGAGGAAATCTGGATCCGCAAGGGTGTGGAAGCGCGCCGCACCCGCAGCGTGGCGCGCATCGGCCGGCTTGAAGCCCTGCGTGATAACCGTGCCGCACGCCGTGATGCGGTCGGTCGGGTCAATCTGGACGTCTCCAGCGGCGAGAAAAGCGGCAAAATCGTCGCTGAACTCACCGATGTGAGCAAAAGCTTTGGCCACCCGGGCCTTGAAAAAATCATCGTCAATAAATTCAGCGGCACCTTGCTGCGCGGCGACAAGGTGGGTCTGCTGGGCCCGAACGGCGCGGGCAAAACCACGCTGCTCAAACTTATTCTGGGCGAGCTTCAGCCCGACGTGACGAATCCGCCCGGCAAGATTCGTCAAGGCGCAAACCTGCAGGTGGCTTACTTTGACCAGATGCGCGACAGCCTGGACCTGGACGCCACGCTGGAGGACTTCATCAGCCCCGGCAGCGAGTGGGTGGAGATCAACGGCCAGAAGAAACACGTCAAGAGTTACCTGACCGACTTTTTGTTTTCGCCGGCACGTGCCAATTCACCCGTGCGCACGCTCTCGGGCGGCGAGCGCAACCGCCTGCTGCTGGCACGCCTGTTCGCGCGGCCCGCCAATGTGCTGGTGCTGGACGAACCAACCAACGATCTGGACATTGACACGCTCGAGCTGCTGGAAGACCTGCTGCAAAACTACGAAGGGACGGTGTTTTTGGTCAGCCACGACCGTCGTTTCCTCGACAACGTGGTCACCAGCACGATTGCCTACGAAGGCACGCCAGAGAACCCGGGCTTCTGGCGCGAGTACGAAGGCGGCGTGACCGACTGGATCACCCAGTCCAAGCGGGCGGCGCAAATCACCGGCAACAGCGGCAAACCCGCCGCAAGTGCTCCTGGCGCCAAAAATACAAGCAAAAACAGCCCCCAGCCCAATAAGGACGGGCGCGAGCAGCTACCAAAAAAGAAGCTGAGCTACAAGGAGCAGCGTGAGCTGGAAGGCCTGCCAGCGCTGATTCAGCAACTTGAATCCCAGCAGAAAGCCATTGCGCAGGAGCTGTTTGACGGCTCGCTTTACACAAGCAACGCCAAACGGGCGGCCGAACTGAACGCGCGCAACACCAAGCTCGAAGAAGAATTGATGGACGCTCTGCAGCGCTGGGAAACCCTCTCGGCTTGACTGACACGCCAAGCTGAACTGTCGAGCAAAGCGCCTACAAAATCTTGCGTGCAAGGCGGGCTCTGCCGGGTGCACTGATACACCCGCTTACGCTAAAGTGGCTTTACCCATGAGCCCACTTTCCATTCAGCGCCGCAGCACCTCACTTACACAGCCCACCGGCGCGCTCTGGCGCTGGCTCGGTGTGCTTCTGCTAGTGGTCTGGGTCAGCGGCTGCGCTTCCCTGCCTACCGATGTGGACCGGCCCGTCACCACTGCGCTGGCCACACCGCAAGACACCGCATTGGGACAGGCTATGCAGGCCAGCGCTGCGGGCGCACGCACGCGCAACGACTCGGGTTTTTCGCTGGTCAATAGCGCCGAGCTCGCGTTCACCAGCCGCATGACACTGATCAACGCCGCCCAGAAAACCCTGGACATCCAGTACTACGCGATCCACGCCGACGAAACGACAGAGCGCCTGTTTGATGCGCTGCGCGCAGCGGGCGAGCGCGGCGTGCGTGTTCGCATCCTTCTTGATGACTTCAACACATCGGGGAAAAACGCGCAGGTTCTCAAGTTGGGGTTTGAAAAAAACATCAGCATGCGCCTGTTCAACCCGCTTCCCGGTTCTCGCGGCTCTCTGTTTTTTCGCGTCCTGGGATCGCTTAAGGACACAGACCGCATTCAGCGCCGCATGCACAACAAAATGCTGGTGGCAGACAACGCGGTTGCCATCACCGGTGGGCGCAATTTGGGCGAAACCTACTTTGGGCAAGGCGAAGGCACCAACTTCGTGGACGCCGATGTGCTGGCAGGCGGGCGCATTGTGCGCGAGCTGTCGCGCAGCTTTGACCAGTACTGGAACAACCCGCTGGCCTATCCGGTGCAGTCGCTCATGAGTGCCAAAGAGCTGGAAACGCTGAAGCCCGCGCCTAAGGTTGCCGCTGCTGACAAGCCTGTCGCAGTTGATGGCCCGGCGGTTGACCGAACGGCTGCCTCCGCCGCCCCGGCCACAACAACAACTGCGCCGCCGCTGCCAGATACCACCAACCTGTCAAAGCTCAGCTGGACCTGGGCGCCGTCGGTGCTGCTGGTGGACAAAGCCTCCAAAATTGCGGCCGACGCAGATGCCGTGGAGCTGTCACAGGACACCACGGTGGACGGCCTGCTTCAGCTGATGAGCGATGCCAAAAGCAATCTGCTCATCGTCTCGCCCTACTTTGTTCCGGGCGAACGCATGATGGCCCAGTTTGCGGCCATCCGCCAAAAGGGCGTCCGCATTCGTGTGCTGACCAATTCACTCGCCTCCAACGACGCACCGGCCGCTCATGTGGGTTATGCCCGCTACCGCAAGGACTTGCTGGCCATGGGCATCGAAATTTATGAGATGCGCGCAGAGCAGGAAGGCACCCTGTCCAGCTTCAGCGGGCTGGGCAGCACGGGCTCTGCCAACGGCTCGCGTGCCAGCCTGCATTCCAAGATCGTGGTGCTGGACGACTTGCTGCTGGTGATCGGCTCGATGAATCTGGACCTGCGCTCGCAATTGCAAAACAGCGAAGTGGCGCTGGTCATCCGCAGCAGAAAACTTGCCGCAGAGACCACGCAGCTGATTGAGCCCGCGATGACCAACGGCGCATACAAGGTTGAGCTGAATGACGGCCAGCTTGTCTGGCGCGCACCGCAGGGTTCGCAGCTCAAGGACACACGTATCGAGCCTGACGCCAGTTTTGCGCTCAAGCTCATGCTCAAGCTGATTGGGCCTTTTGCGCCGGAAGAAATGCTGTAGCGTCTACGCGCCTGAGTTTGCTGATGTTTTCATCAGTTTGCCCTTTAGGGACGGCAATAGTTTGCTATAAATTAAATAGCGTTCACTGCGGTTTGTTCACTCAGGCCCCAGCAACGCGGCCAGCGCAGCGGGTACTTCAACCGGCATATCCAGCAGCCAGAACGACAGCGCCTTGCCGTGCGCATCAAGATTGAGCGCGTCGTTGACACCGCCATCGAGCACATCGTCCAGCACAAAGTTAAGTGCGTACAACCCCGGCAACTCATAACGCTGCACCTGGCTCGGCTTGCGATGGGCAAAGTGGCGCGCCACCACGGCCTCGGTCACTTGCGCCAGCAGCAAGGGATAGAACTCCGGATGCCAGGCGATCACGCTGATGTTCGATCGGTTGCCCTTGTCGCCGGTTCGCCCATGGGCAAGCCGGTACAAAGGAACGGTGATGTCCCGCGCGCTCATTGCCCGCTCTCCAGCATTTCAAAGTGCGCGGGCACAGCTTCGCGCGGTATCAGGCACGACAAGGTATTGAGCCGGGGTGTCAGTGCAGTACGCACGCCGCCACCGCCAGCAGGACCACAGGTATAAAGCGCGGTCACCTCGCGCGGCAAGCGTTCTGCCTCGGCGCGTTCGGCATGGCTTGCGGCGACGCGCAGACGCACGTCGCGCGCATCACCTGCGGGTGTTGCGCAGAGCAAGGCACCCGCGTCGTCGCCCATGATGCTCACCGCGCCTATCCAATCCACCCGCAACTTCAATTTGGGCAGCCGCTGGCGCAAAACCGCGGCGGCCAGGCGGGCGCGCGCTTCAGCCCGCGGACCGGCATAGGAAATTTCCCCTTCCGCCAACCAGCCGCCTTCATGGCAAACGTTGACCTTGAGACTGTCCGGCCGCGCGTGGCCGCGCACACCCGTCAGGCCGACCCGGTCAGGGCCCAGCAGCTCCAGCTGTGCCGAGCTGATGTCGGCTACCACGTCGGGCGTCAGATACGCAGCCGGGTCGTGCACTTCATACAACAGCTGCTCCTTGACGGTGGCCAGGCTGAGCAGCCCCCCGGTGTTCGCCGCTTTGGTGATGATGCAGTGGCCGTCGCTGTCGATCTCGGCAATCGGGTAACCCACTGCGTGCAAGTCCGGCACATCCTTGTAGCCGGGGTCGGCAAAGTAGCCGCCGCAGACCTGCGCGCCACACTCGAGCAGATGCCCGGCCATGGTGGCGCGCGCCAGCCGGTCCCAGTCGTCAGCGCGCCAGCCGAAGTGCGACATCGCCGGCCCCACAGCGAGCGAAGGGTCGGCCACGCGCCCGGTCACCACAATCTGCGCGCCGGCGTCCAGCGCGCCAGCAATTGCTTCGGCGCCTATGTAGGCATTGGCGCTGACGATCTGCAGGCCGTCGATGGCCGCGCCCAGTTGCGCCCGCAGCAGCGGACGATGCGCGGCGCCCGACAGGTCGTCACCACCGATGACTGCAATGCGCGGTGCGGGCAAGCCCAGCGCCATTGCCATGGCATGGATACAGCGCGCAGCAGCCAGCGGATTGGCCGCACCAAAGTTGCTGACGATGCGAATGTTGTGCTGCAAGCAACGCGCCAGCACCGGGCGCAGCATGTCTTCAAGCAGCGGTTCAAAGCCCGCGTCGGGGTCGGCACGGCGCCGCAATTGCGCCAGCGCCAGCGTGCGCTCCGCCAGGGTTTCAAAAATCAGAAACGCCGGGCCACCCCGGGCAATCAGCGTGTCCACTACCGCGCTTGCAGCGTCAACCCGGTCGCCCGAGAAACCGGCGGCACAACCAATCAGCAAGGGGGAACGGGAAGGGTTCGACATGGGAGAGAAAAATTGGCTGGCCCCACTCCAGGCCGGCGTTCATCATTTGTAAAAAGAAATTCAGGTTTGGTTTGGGGCTTGGCTGCTGGGTGCTTTTACGGCTTTGAGTTTGCCTTGAAAAACGCCCAGATGACATCCGTCGCCTCCAGCGCTGTGCTGGGCGGGTCTCCGCGCCCGCTGCCAGCCTGCCCACCGGGCCAGGCGTGGCCGTTGTCCTTGACGAGGTAAGCCTCGACAGACTTTCCGGCGGGGCAACGGTAACGGGTCCACACCAGTGCAGGCCTGTCCTGTACATCGGGCGCAGGGCTGCAGCCATTGGCCCGTGCCCAATAGCTTGCCTGGTCCTGCGCGGGCCGGACAGATGCTCCGTCCCACGACTCCGAGAAGCGGCCTCCGGGCGCGCCGCCCTGATAAGGCACCGATTTGTCGAGCATGCCGTTGATGATGAGTGCAGCAACCGGGGCCGCAGGCAATGGTTCATCGCCAAACACCGCGCCCACCACAGGCGCAATGGCGGCAAACCGGTGCGCGAGCTCCCTGCCCAGCCGGTGCGACATCATGGCGCCGTTGGACATGCCGGTGGCGTAAATGCGCCGGGCGTCGACGGGGTAGTCTTTGAGCATGCGGTCCAGCAGGGCATTGATGAAGCCCACGTCATCCACCTGTTTTTGCATGGCGTAGCCACAGCAGTGCCCGGCATTCCAGGTCAACAGCCTGCCTCTGAAGCGACTGCTACCTTCCGGATACACCACGATGAAGCCTTCGCGCGCAGCCTTGCCGGTAAAACCTGTCATCGCCTCCGCATTGGCGGCATCGCCCGCGCCGCCGTGCAACACAAACACCAGCGGCAGCAGCTTGCCGGGCGCAGCCACCTGCGGTGCGCGCACTACATAACTGCGCTCCATACCGTTGTAAGACAACGTTTGCCGTGCGTTGCCGATGCCGCTGACTTGCGCGGCCACTGTCGGGCAAACAACGGCCGTTGCAGCCGCCATCAGCAAAAGAGCAATGCGCCCCAGAAGTTGTTGCATGGCAAACGTCCTCGCGAGATTTACTCTACTTTTGATAGCAAACTGTGTCCACGTTAACTGGGCAAGCAGCCGAAATCATCCTTAACCACGTCCTGGGGAAGGCTATCAAGGCCTGCAGGCCTCACTTCATTCCGTCGCGCATGCGCGCAAACACTTTCCAGAACGTTGCCTCTTGCGTGGTGGTGAAGTTGATGCGCATCAGCGTACTCGGTGTGCGCACCGCATGAAATAGCGCGCCGGGTGCCATCAGGTAGCCCTCGTCCAGCATGCGCTGCGACAGCGCGTCGGTGTCCACGCCGGTATCCACCCAGCCAAACAAACCTGCGGGCTCTGCCGCAAAGGTGCAACCGTGGGCCAGCGCGAGGCGGGCGCTGCGGGCGCGCGCTGCGTCCAGCCGTGTGCGAATGCGTTCGGCATGGCGGCGCAATTGGCCCTGGTCTATGCACCAGGCCAGCGCTTTCTCCAGCAGTGCGGGCGTGGTCAGGGTGGCCAGAAGCTTGGTGTCCAGCAGGCGTTCGACCAGATCGGGCGGCGCGGCCATGAATCCGACGCGCCAGCCCGGCGCCAGAATCTTGGCAAAACCGCTGACATAAATGGTGCGCTGCAGGCCGTCGAGCGCGCACAGGCGCGTGGCGTGTTCGGGCGCCAGGTGGCTGTAGGTGTCGTCTTCAACGATGTGAAAGTTATGCTGATTGGCCAACTGCAGCACGCGGTGTGCACTGCCCGGCGGGAGGCAATAACCGGTGGGGTTGTGCAGCACACTCACGCTGACAAAAAGTTTGGGCTGATGAACTTCGCAGTACTGCGCCATCACTTCAAGGTCGGGCCCGTCCGCACGGCGCGGCACCGGTAATATGCGCATGCCCATCGCATCAAGCCGCGCAAACTCCACCGCCCAGCCCGGCTCTTCAACCATCACGCAGTCGCCTGGGCGCAGCAGGGTACGGCTGACAATGTCCAGCGCATGTGTGGCGCCCACGGTGGTAATGATTTGCTCAGGCGGAGCGTGCACATTGAGTGCCCCCAGCTTTTGCGACAGGGCACGCCGCAGACCGCTGTCACCCATGGGTTCACCGTACTGCAGCGAAAATTCGCGCAGCGCACTGACGCTGGTGACCTTGCGCACCGCAGCTGGCATGAAAGTGGTTTCCATCCACTCTGGCGGCAGCACACCCATGCCGGGTTGCGGCTTGGGGCTGACCTTGTGAAACATGCCGCGTATCAGGGCCGTCGCGTCAATGGGCGCATGGCGCGTCGCCATCCAGGTGGCGGTACTCCACGCGGCCATTGGCGCTACCTGACCTGCGTTGCCGGGGCGTGATGCCGCCGGGGGTTCAGGCGCCGGCTCCCGCTGCGGCATTGCGCGCGCCGGATTGAGCGGTGCTTCCCGGACAAAAAAGCCCCGATTCTTGCTGGCCACCACCAGCCCCTGGGCCAGCAACTGGTCGTACGCTGCGACCACGGTAGACACACTCACACCCTGCTGCTGCGCGCACAGCCGTACCGAAGGCAGGCGTGCGCCGGGTGCCAGCAAGCGGCTGCGTATGCGCTCTGCAAACCGGGCGCAGAGCTGCTCGGTCAGGGATTGCGAGGCGGTTTTCATCAACATGGTGAAGGAAGGCTCTGCTGGTGTGTTGAGTGTCTAAACAGTACAGTTTGAATATTTGTCGTCAAAACTGTACTGGTCGTGTGCTGGCTTCAACTATAAAGTCAGAAACATGAACTGGCAAGAATTTACGGCTTTACTGGTGCTGGCCACGGCGATGAGTTTTTCGCCCGGGCCCAACACTACGCTGTCGACTGCGCTCGCAGCCAACCACGGCCTGCGGCGCGCCCTGCCTTTTGTTTTTTCGGTCCCCGTGGGTTGGGGGGTGCTGCTCACCGTGTGCGCGCTGGGCATGGGTGCGCTGATTCTTGCGGTGCCTTTACTCAGCTCGGCCATCAAGGTGATTGGTGCGGCCTACCTTTTGTGGCTGGCGGCAAAAATTGCGCGTACCAAACAGCTGGGGCAAGCTGATAACACCACCATCGTGGGCTTCTGGCAGGGCGCGGCCCTGCAGTTTGTCAACATCAAAGCCTGGATGTTTGCGCTGGCAATCGTTAGCGGGTGGATCGCCGGGCGTGATGATCCGGCCATGCGTTTTGCCGTGGTGCTGCCGGTGATGCTGGCCTACGCCCTCGCAAGCAATCTTGCCTATGCGCTGGTCGGCTCCCTGCTGCGTGACTGGCTGGCTGGACCGCAGGGCACTGCGCGGCGCCTGCTGTGGTTTAACCGCTTCATGGCGCTCGTGCTGGTGCTCACCGCCATCTGGATGCTCTTTATATGAGTACACCGCAAAACATCACCAAAGGCCTGTGGCTGGGCCTGCTTGGCATCGTGATCTTTTCGGTCACCCTTCCCATGACGCGCCTGGCCGTTGGTACACCGGACGCACCACTCATGTCAGGTGTGTTTATTGCGATGGGCCGGGCCGTGGTGGCCGCGGCTTTGTCAGCGGTGTTTTTGCTGGCGACGCGTGCGCGCCTGCCGCGCAGACAGGAATTTTGGCCGCTGGTCATCACAGCCGCCGGTGTGGTGTTCGGCTTTCCTCTCTTCAGCTCGCTCGCCATGCGCTATGTAGAGGCCATGCATGCCAGCGTGATCGTCGGCGTGTTGCCCCTGGCCACAGCTGCAGCCGGCGCCCTGCTGCACAGACAGCGTCCGTCTGTCGGTTTCTGGCTGTGTGCCGCCATGGGCAGCGGGCTGGTGGTGGCGTTTGCGGTGCTGAGGTCGGGCAGCGCCGGGGGTTTGTCCATCCACTTTGCAGATTTGCTGCTCCTGGCAGCCATGGGGAGCGCGGCCGTTGGTTATGCCTATGGCGCACGGCTGTCGCAACACATGCAGGCAGAACATGTGATTTGCTGGGCCCTCGTTCTCTCACTGCCTTTAACCTTGCCGCTTGCAATGTTCAGCTGGCCCAACGCGTCCGTACCGGCCAGCGCCTGGGGAGGCTTTGCCTACGTGGCCGTCTTTTCAATGTGGCTGGGCTTTTTTGCCTGGTACCGCGGCCTGGCTTTGGGCGGGACGGTGCGTGTCAGTCAGGTGCAACTGGTTCAGCCCTTTTTGTCCATGCTGTTTTCGGTACCACTGCTGGGCGAAAGCCTGGACGCGGTGACGGTTGGCTTTGGCCTGGCCGTGATCGCCACGGTGTTCATCGGTAAAAAAATGCCTGTTCATCCTGTCCCGCAAACGCTTGCCACTCCACGACCATGACCACTTCTGCCTGGCTGCTGTTCATCACCATCTCGCTGGTTACCGCGCTCAGTCCGGGGCCGGGCATTTTGCTGGCCGTTTCCAATGCCGTGGCCTGGGGCCCGCGCAAGACGCTGTGGAGTTCTGCGGGCAATGTGCTGGGTGTGTTTTCTGTTTCTGCTGCGGCCATGGCAGGTCTGGGCACACTGCTGCACACATCGGCCTGGCTTTTTGCGGCGCTCAAGACTGCAGGTGCAGTGTATTTAATTTACCTCGGCTGGCGCCAATGGACCAGCAAGACCTCGATGTTTGACACCCCTTTGCCGGCAGAGACCTCATCCGCCAAAAGTCACGCCGCGCTTTTTCGCCAGGGTTTGCTGGTGGCACTAACCAACCCGAAAAGCATTTTGTTTTTCACCGCGCTGTTTCCCCAGTTCATACAGCCTGACGCTGCCATGCTGCCCCAGTTTCTGGCGCTGACCAGCGCCTTCGCGGCGTGCGTGTTGACTTCGCACCTGGCTTATGTGCTGCTGGCGCGCCACACGCGGCGCTGGTTTGGCACACCGCGGCGCGCCCGCATATTCAACCGCTTGTGTGGTGGCGCGTTTGGCTTGCTGGGCCTGAGCTTGCTGCGCCTTAAAAATCCTTCCACCTGATTTCAAAACAGCAACAAAAAGCAGATGTACTCAGCCGCCTTTATTTTTGAACCAGGAACCTACGACGAACGCTTTCACGCGCTGGATGCCTTGATTGAAGAAGCCGCGCGTGCGACGCCGGGTTATCTGGGTTCAGAGTTGTGGCTCTCGCCAGATGCCGTGCTCAGGAACGCCACCTACTTCTGGGAGTCGGAGGAGTCGCTGCGCGCCTTCTCGGTCCACCCAAAACACCTGGAAGCGAAACGCCAGTACACCCAGTGGTACAAGGGCTTTCACATCGTTGTCTCGCAAGTGCTTCGATCGTATGGCGACGGCAGGATTGCACACATCACCCCTAACCAGCGAGCACACGCATGACCATGACGCTAGAACAAAAAGTCTTTGCGTTGGAAATTGAGGCCATCGTCTCGGTGATTGGGTAAGGCATGCAGATCGACAACATCCCCTTTGCTACGACCGACTGGTCCGCAGTGGAACGGACTGAGCACCCCGGCATCACCGGGCGCGCGTTCTGGCGCACGCGCAAGTTTGGCGATGTGCGCGTGCGTATGGTCGAGTACAGCGCCGGCTACACCGCTGACCACTGGTGCAGCAAGGGCCACATCCTGCTCTGCCTGGAGGGTGAATTGCACACCGAGCTTGAAGACGGCAGCCAGCATGTGCTGCTGCCCGGCATGAGCTACCAGGTGGCAGACAAAGCAGAAGCGCACCGCTCTGCAGCGCCACAGGGCGCCAAACTGTTTATCGTGGATTGACGCGCTCATGGACATCTCGCCAGAAACGCCCGAACAAACACGCGGAAGGCTGTTGCGCGTGATGGCGCATGCACGTGTGGACGTCTTGCCGGGTGACCATACCTTTGCGGAATTTCCAGTGGCGCAGTTTCCGGCGCATCTGGCCTCCAGCCTTGCCGGCAGCGCACTGGCTTTGGTACGCGATCAGGAGGTCTGGAGTGCCCTGTTGCCGGCGCCGACGTCAACCTCTGCGCAAGACAGATACGCGGTGGTGTGTGTTCACTTTGCACCCGATATTCCAAACAGCGGCTTTGTAGGCTGGCTTGCCAGCGAACTCAAGCAACAGTTGGGCACAGGCGTGTTTGTGGTCTGCGGACAAAACTCTGCCGATGGCGGCATCTTTGACTATTGGGGAATCCCGCGCAGCGTGGCGGACCAGGCCATCGCGATCATGCACGCCATGCAGGCTCAAGGAGCAAGCGCTTGAAAGCATCTATTCAACAAGCCCTGAAACACTTGCCAGGCGCGCCGGCGGGTGCCTACCCGGAGGGTGTGCCCTTTGCGCAGGTTTTGGCCCATGGCAGCATGAGCGTGGAGGTGTTTGCGCCCGGCAGCAATGCAGACGGGCGTGACCGCCAGCAGCCGCACACACAGGATGAGCTGTATTTTGTGCACAGCGGCCACGGTGAGATCATCATCAGCGGACAACGTTTGATGCGGGCGCCGGCGATGCCTTTTTTGTAGCGGCCGGGGCAGAGCACCGCTTTGAAAACTTCAGCAAGGATTTTGTGACATGGGTCGTCTTTTACGGCCCGCAAGGAGGAGAGAAGTGATGAACTGGACCATGGCCAAACGCGCAGAAAAAATGAACCCTTCGGTGATCCGCGAGATCCTGAAGGTGACGGAGAAGCCCGGCATCATCAGCTTTGCGGGCGGACTGCCCTCACCCAAGACCTTTCCGGTCGCCGCCATTCGGGAAGCCTGCGACAAGGTGCTGCGCGAAGACGGTAGTGCCGCGCTGCAGTATGCCGCCAGCGAAGGCTACGCCCCGCTGCGCGAAATGGTCGCCGCCATGTTGCCCTGGGAGGTGGACCCGGCGCAGGTGCTGATCACCACCGGCTCGCAGCAGGGGCTGGATTTGATCGCCAAGATCCTGATCGACGCGGACAGCAAGGTGCTGGTGGAGACGCCAACTTATCTGGGTGCGTTGCAGGCCTTTACACCGATGGAGCCGCAAGTGGTGGGCGTGGCCAGCGACGAGGAAGGCGTTGATATCAGCGATCTGACTTCCAAGGCCGCCGGCGCGCGTTTTTTCTACGTGCTGCCCAACTTCCAGAACCCGACCGGCCGCACCATGTCTGAAGAGCGCCGCGCTGCACTGAGTGCCGAAGCAAAACGCCTGGGCCTGCCCATTGTTGAGGACAACCCCTACGGCGACCTCTGGTTTGAAAACCCGCCGCCGCTGCCGCTCACTGCGCGCAATCCCGAGGGCTGCGTCTACATGGGCTCCTTCTCCAAAATTCTGGCGCCGGGTTTGCGCCTTGGGTTTTTGGTCGCGCCCAAGTCCTTGTACCCCAAGCTCTTGCAGGCCAAGCAGGCCGCCGATTTGCACACACCCGGCTTCAACCAGCGCATGGTGGTGGAGACCATGAAGGACAACTTTCTCGATCGCCACGTGCCCACCATCCGCGCACTGTACAAATCGCAGCGCGACGCGATGCTGGCCGCCATGAAGCGCGATATGCCAGAAAGCGTGAGCTGGAACACGCCCGTTGGCGGCATGTTTTTGTGGGTGCGTCTGCCCGAAGGCATGAACGCCATCGACCTGCTGCCCAAAGCAGTTGAGCGCAACGTGGCCTTTGTACCCGGCTGGGCTTTTTACGCTGATCATGCCGATGCGCGCACCTTGCGGCTTTCGTTTGTGACCTCCAGCGTGGAGCAGATCAACATAGGCATCACTGCGCTGGCGGCGGCCATCCGGGATCAACTACCGGTCAGCCCTGCTGAAGAACGGCGGGCCGCATGATGAATTCGTCGTTGTTAGGCCGCCCATCCAAAGGAAACTGACCCATGCTTCATCTCTGGGGGCGCATCAGCTCCATCAACGTGCGAAAAGTCGTGTGGACCGTGCAGGAGCTCGGGCTTACGGTGCAGCGCACCGATGCCGGTGGTCAGTTTGGCATCGTGAAAGAACAGGACTACCTGCAGAAAAATCCGAACGCGCTGGTACCGCTGATTGAAGACGGCGAGGTGCGGATCTGGGAGTCCAACGTCATCGTGCGTTACCTGTGCGCCAAATATTCACACGGCGATTTTTATCCGGCTGGCTTGCCAGAGCGTTTTGCCGCAGAGCAATGGATGGACTGGCAACAGACCACCTTTAATCCGGCGGGCCGCAACGCTTTTATTCAGTGGATTCGCACACCGGCTGATCAACGCAACCCAGCGCTGATTGCGCAGTCGGTGGCCGCCACCGAAGCGCTGCTGTCCCTGCTGGACGCACATCTGGCGGACCATGCCTTTGTAGGCGGCGAGCGTTTCACCATGGTCGACGTCCCGCTGGCCTGTGAAATGCACCGGTGGTTTGGCCTGCCGCAGCCTCGCGGCACGTGGCCGAACGTAGACCGCTGGTACCAAACCATCCTGGCCAGGCCCGCCACGCGCGGTGTGCTGGATCTGCAGCTTTCCTGATCTTTTTTTCCACTGAACACCCATGAAAACCCGTCCTTTCAAACAAGTCGATGTCTTCACCGGCACACCCTATTTCGGCAACCCACTGGCCGTGGTTCTGGACGGTAGCGGTCTGGACGATGCCGCGATGCAGCGTTTTGCACACTGGACCAATCTGTCCGAAACCACCTTTTTGCTGCCCCCCACCAACCCGTCGGCCGACTACAGCGTTCGCATCTTTACGCCCGGCGGCGAGCTTCCTTTTGCAGGTCACCCTACGCTGGGCAGCTGCCACAGTTGGTTGCAAGCGGGCGGGCATCCGCAGGCCAAAGACTTCATCGTGCAGGAGTGCAAAGTGGGTCTGGTGAAAATTCGGCGCGAGACAGGCACACCGCGGTTGGCGTTTGCCGCCCCGACGCTGAAGCGCTCCGCACCCAGCCCCGCGCTTTTAGCCCAGGTGGCGGGTGCCTTGGGGCTGAAGGCAACAAGCATCCTGGCCGCCCAATGCCTGGATAACGGGCCGGTGTGGCTCGGCTTGCTGCTTGACAGCCCCGAGACCGTTTTTCAGCTTGCGCCAGACCACAAGGCGCTGGTCAAACTCGACGCCAAAGTCGGGGTGGTGGCGCGTTATCCGCAGGAGCCGGGTACGCCGCTCATATCGCGTGCGAATCGCGAGGCAAAAGCCTTTACGCCCTCCACAGACGCTGTCGCGACACGCATTGCGCCCGACTTTGAAGTGCGGGCTTTCGTCGCGCCCGTTGGTATCGATGAGGACCCGGTCACCGGCAGCCTGAATGCCAGTTTGGCCCAATGGCTGATCGCCGAAGGCCACGCACCTGAGCAATATGTTGCGTCGCAAGGCATATGCCTTGGCCGCGCGGGGCTGGTACACATCAACCGGGACGCTTCGGGACAGGTGTGGGTGGGCGGTGAATCTGTGACCTGCATCGACGGGTCGGTGACGCTGTGAACATGCAAGCCGCACACACACCTTCTCACCCGCTCTCCTCACAGGTTGATCATCTGGTGGTTGCGGCGGCCAGCCTGAACGAAGGCGTGCAGTGGTGCCAGAACGTGCTGGGCGTGACGCCCGGACCTGGCGGAGAGCACCCTTTGATGGGCACACACAACCGCCTGTTCACGGTTTCCTCACCCACGTACCCGGGCGTGTACTTTGAAATCATCGCTATCAATAGTGGAGCGCACTTCGTCCGTCATCAAAGGGCAAAGCGCTGGTTTGACTTCGATGACCCGGCGATGCAGCACATGTTGGCAAAAAACGGACCGCAACTCGTGCACTTCGCAGCTCGCACGCCACGGGCTGAGGGTTGCGTTCACGCACTGGCCCGCATCGGCCTGGATCGGGGCGAGGTTCTGCCAGCTTCGCGCATGACACCGCAAGGCGAGCTGAGCTGGAAGATCACCGTACGCGAAGACGGCCAACGGCTGTTTTTCGGCACGCTGCCCACCCTGATCGAGTGGGGCGACATACATCCCGAGCGGACCATGCCGCCGTCGGGCGTCACCCTGCTTTCCCTGCGCGCCAGCCATCCACGGGCCGACACTTTGCGGGAGGCCTACGCGGCCATCGGACTCACCGGTGTCGAGGTTGTCAACGGCGCACCCAACCTTGTGGCCACGCTGCAAACACCGCGTGGCGTGGTCACTCTTGAATCCGGAGGAATTTGATGTTTACTTTTCAGGAGCTGGCCTGGTTTGCACTCGCCGCTTTGGTGCTGGTGCTCACGCCCGGCCCCAACATGATTTATTGCATCTCACGCACGCTGGCGCAAGGCCACAAGGCAGGGTTGATTTCGCTTGGCGGTGTGGTGATGGGTTTTGTGGCTCACCTGCTGGCGGCCTCGCTGGGTTTGACAGCACTGCTGTTGGCAGTCCCGCTGGCTTTTGACGCCATCAAGATCCTCGGCGCGGCTTACCTGTTGTGGCTCGCGTGGCAAGCCGTCAAGCCCGGCGGGCATGCGCCCTTTGAGACCCGCGACCTGCCACACGACCCGCCGCGCACCCTGTTTGTGATGGGCCTGATGACCAATTTACTCAACCCCAAGGTCGCCATGTTTTACCTCTCTTTCTTTCCGCAGTTTCTGCACCCTGAGCGCGGCCAGTTGCTGCTGCAAAGTCTGACTCTCGGTGCTGTTCAGATTACGGTGAGTGCCGGTGTCAACACCCTGCTCATCTGCTTTGCAGCTGTGATTGCAGGTTTCCTCAACCGCAACATGGGCTGGATGCGCGTTCAACGCTACCTCATGGGCACGGTGCTGGGCCTGCTGGCGCTGCGCTTGTTGACCGAAAAAAGGGCGGCCACATGAACGCCGTATTGAAAGAAGTCCCGGTCAGCCCGCTGCCTTGTCTGGCCGACATCGAGGCTGCGGCCCGTGTCGTCTACCGTGAGTTTCAGGCTACGCCCCAGTACCGCTGGGGGCTGTCCAGCCAGCGGCTGGGCACCGACTGCTGGATCAAGCATGAAAACCACACGCCGGTCGGCGCGTTCAAGATCCGCGGCGGTCTCACCTACTTTGACGCGCTCAAACGCAACAATGCCCTTCCGGCGGAAGTCATCAGCGCCACGCGCGGCAACCACGGCCAAAGCATTGGCTGGGCGGCGCGGGCAAATGGCGTGGCCTGCACCATCGTCGTGCCGCAGGGCAACTCGCTTGAAAAGAATGCAGCCATGCGGGCGCTGGGTGTGTCGCTGATCGAACATGGCACGGACTTCCAGGAAAGCCGCGAGTATGCAATGCGGCTGGCACGCGAGCGCGGCGCCCACATGGTGCCCAGTTTTCACACCGAGCTGCTCTGTGGTGTCAGTACTTACTGGTGGGAGTTCATGCTGGCAGTGCCGCAGCTTGACGTGGTCTACGTTCCCATCGGCCAGGGCTCCGGGGCCTGCTCGGCAATTGCAGCCAAGCTGGCGCTGGGCCGCAAGCTGCGGATCGTTGGGGTGGTGAGCGCACACGCGACGACCTATGTGGATTCGCTTGCCGCCGGCCGTGTGGTTGAGTCCGCAGTGACTACCCAGCTGGCCGATGGCATGGCCTGCCGTATTGCTGATCAGTCTGCACTGGATGTGATTGCGCCCCATATCGATCACATCGTGCAGGTCACAGACGATGAAGTCGCCCAGGCCATGCGCGACCTGTTCACCGATACCCACAACGTCGCTGAAGGCGCGGGCGCGGCCAGCTTTGCAGCCGCCATGCAGGAGCGCAGCCAACTGAAGGGGCAAGTGGTGGGCACCACGCTGTGCGGCGGCAATGTTGACGGGAAAGTGTTTGCCAAAGTGCTGACCTCCGCGGGTTACTGACAGCGAAAGCCAATTTAAGCGGATTTGCGCCGGCCTCCCGTTTTGGCCGGCAGCATGGCCACACTCACCCTGACAATGGCCTCCAGCTCCTTGGCGCGCTGCCCGCCCTTGTGCAGCGAGGCCAGGCCACGCAGCAGTGCCGTATAGGCTAAGGCGAGCGCGGCGGTATCGGTCTTGTCATCGATCTGACCCGACGCAACACCCCGGTCCAGCGCGGCTCGCAGTCCGCTGGTGATGGTCTTCAGCTGAAGCGCCGTGAACTTTCCACCGGGCCCTTCGCAGCCTCCGGTCTCCAGGCAAGCCATCGCCGCCAAACACCCCGGGGGTGTCGCCGGGTCCAGCAAGGCCTTGACCGCCAGTGCGAAGAATTCCCCAATGGCTTCACGCAGGTCAGGGCCATCCAAGGCCTGCAATATGGGCCGCGCATACACCGCTGAATAGGTTTCAAGCGCGCGCTCATACAAGGCTTCCTTGGAGCCAAAGGCGTTGTACAGGCTGGACCTCCCCAGCCCGGTTGCAGACTCCAGGTCAGACAGGGACGTGCCGGCAAAACCCTTTTGCCAGAAAGCATGAGCCGCATGGAGGACCGCCGCCTCCTCATCAAACTGTTTCGTTCCGCTCATGACCATTCCGATCTGAAAATTTATCTTGCACTGATCAGTCTAACAAACTATGATGAACCGGTCGGTACAAGATGGTTGCGCAATCGGTGCAACCCAGTCGACGTCAACACACAGGAAAAATGATGAGCAATGCAGAACTGGATTTCAAAGGCAAAACCGCACTGGTAACAGGAGGCTCCTCGGGCATCGGCCTGGCAACGGCGCAACTTCTCGCGGCGCGGGGCGCACGGGTGGTGATCACCGGGCGTGACAAGGCCCGGCTTGATGAAGCTGCCGCCACCAACGGTTTTATTGCGCTTCAGAGTGACGCAGCATCCGTTGCGGATGCTGAAGCGCTTGAGGCCGCCCTGACCCAAAAGCAGATTGGCCCCATCGATGTGCTGGTGCTGAACGCAGGCATCGTCCCCTTCACGCCGCTGGGCAGCTGGACAGCCCCTGCCTTTGACGAGGCCTTTGCCGTCAACACACGCGGCCCCTGGTTCACCGTGCAATCACTCAGCAGCCGCCTGGCTGAGGGCGGCAGCATCGCCATGGTGAGCTCCTTCCTGGCCCACCGCGGCGGCGCAGCAACAGCTGTTTATGCTGGCACCAAGGCAGCGCTGACCTCCATGGCGCAAGGGCTTGTCCCGACGCTGGCCAGCCGGGGCATTCGCGTCAACACCATCAGCCCCGGCACGATTGCAACACCGGCCTGGGGTAAAACCGGTTTGCCACAAGACGTTGTGGAAGCAGTTGGCAAAGCGAAATTGGAAGCAAATCCGCTCAAAAGGTTTGGGACTGCAGAAGAGGTAGCCAAAGCCATTGTGTTTCTGTGCTCGGGCGCTGCGTCCTATATCAATGGTGTGGACCTGCGGGTGGATGGCGGCTTGCTGGTGGAGTAAAGCCAGGGCCACGGGGCAGGCTTTGATGCTGGCTGTGTTGCAGCGCAATCAACAAGGGGGCGTCACCCTTGCGACTGAGGGCAAGCCAGCGCTACCTCACAATTTGCTGATGGGAACCCTCTACCTCGTGCGCCACGGCCAGGCCTCCTTTGGCGAAGAAGACTACGACGTGCTCAGCCCCATGGGGCACCAGCAAAGCGTGCGCCTGGGCGAGTATTTCAAACACAAGGGCATCACGTTTGATGCCGCGCTGACCGGCACCCTGAACCGGCAGCTGCAAACCTTTGCGGGCATCTGCAAAGGGATGGACGCGGAGCTGCAGGGTATGCCGTGGGGTGGGCTGAATGAGTACGACAGCGAGGCGGTGATTGCAACCGTTCACCCGCACAAGCTGGAAAAGCCCGACTCCCCGGAGATGTTCCGCGCCCACTTTCGTTTGCTGCGTGACGGATTGAAGCAGTGGATGGATGGCGTGGTCAGCCCGCACGGCATGCCCAGCTATAGTGACTTTGTGAGCGGCATCACCGATGCGTTGGACCATATCCGCACAAGCTACACCGGCAATGTGTTGCTGGTCTCCAGCGGTGGGCCGATCTCTACCGCCGTAGGCCATGTGCTTGGCACGGCGCCAGAAACCACGATTGAGCTGAATCTGCGCATACGCAATTGCTCAGTGACGGAGTTTGCCTTCACGCCCAAGCGGCACATGCTGGTGACCTACAACACGCTGCCACACCTGGATGGGCCAGAACATGCCAGCTGGATCACTTACGCCTGACTGTTATTGCGGGCTCGACCGACAATCGCTGCCCGCGCGTCATGGATGCCGGATCAAGTCCGGCATGACAATATAAAACCTAACGCGGTACAGTGCCGCTCACGCGCCAGATGACGTTGCCAACATCGTCAGCCACCAGCAGCCCGCCCCGCTTGTCCATCGCCACGCCGACCGGGCGGCCATAGGCTTTTCCTTCGGGACTTAAAAAGCCGGTCAGCACGTCGACAGGCAGCCCGTCCGGTTTGCCGTTCCTGAAAGGCACAAACACAACTTTGTAGCCGCTGTGGGGCTTGCGATTCCACGAGCCATGTTCACCGACGAACACACCGCTCTGCAAATTTGCGGGCAGCGCACTGCCCTCAGAAAACGCCATGCCCAGCGGCGCGACGTGTGCGCCCAGCGCATAGTCGGGCACCACCGCTCGCGCAACAAGGTCTGGGCGAGGCGGTTGCACACGTACATCAACGTTGGAGCCAAAGTAGCTGTAGGGCCAGCCGTAAAACGCACCGTCTTTCACAGAGGTCAGGTAGTCGGGCACCAAATCGCTGCCCAGCTCGTCACGCTCGTTGACCACTGTCCACAGTTGACCCGTGCCCGGCGCCCAGCCCATGCCGTTGGGGTTGCGCAGCCCGGTGGCAAACAGGCGCTTGACGCCCGTCTGGCGATTGATCTCCCAGATGGCGGCGCGACCCTCTTCGGCAGGCATGCCGGCCTCGCCGACGTTGCTGTTGGAGCCCACGGTGGCGTAAAGCTTGCTGCCGTCAGGGCTGGCAATCAGCGACTTGGTCCAGTGGTGGTTGATGGGACCGCCTGCCAATTCGGTCAGCGTGACCGGCGGGGCCGTGATGCTGGTTTGGCCGGCCTGGTACGGATAGCGCACCACGCCGTCCGTATTGGCGACATAAAAATCATTCCCCACCAGCGCCATGCCAAACGGGGAGTTAAGACCCTGCAAAAACACAGTGCGCATCTCGGCCACGCCGTCCCCATCCGCATCGCGCAACAAGGTGATGCGATTCGCAGAAGGCACGCCCGCACCGGCCCGCTTCATCACCACTCCAATGATCCAGCCCTTCAGGCTAAAGCCTTCATCGGCCTTGGGCGGCTTGTTGCTTTCAGCCACCAGCACATCGCCATTGGGCAACACATGGATCCAGCGCGGATGGTCCAGCCCACTGGCCAGGGCCGTCACGCTCAAGCCCGCCATGGGCACTGGCATCAACCTTGAGGGCCAGCCTGTGGCCGGCGCAATGTTCACGGTCGGAATCAGTGTCTTGTTAGGTTGTGGCAGTGTCGGGTTCGCCCCCATGTCGGCTGCCGCGGGAAGTTTGGCGGTGTCACCGCAGGCAGCAAGGGATGCCAGCAACCCAATAGTTGCAAGCATTACCGCCGCACTAGCGGGCGTAGGGGAGAGGGTAGGCGACATGACAGGCGATCTTGGGTCAGAACGACCAACATGGCCGCGATCCAATTAGTTTGATTTCCGCCGGCGGGGGCAAACGTCATCCACAAACCCAACCAGGTGTCAGCCGCTTGACCTGAACTTACTTCTGGCAGGCCACCAGCGCCACCCCAATAGCCAGCAGCAGGCACAGCGGCGAATACACCCAGGTGTCAAGTTCAGCAAAGCGGCTGCCGCGTACCCGCTTGAAGAGGCCAACGTATTTGAACTCGCCCAATGCGCGTGCCAGTAATCCAAGCGCGAGGGCGTAAGAGATCCATGAAAGCACTGACGTCGACAACCCGACCTGCACCAGATCCGCGGTGGCAGCTACCAATCCTGCAAATACAAGCAGCACCACACCAACGGCCACTGTGGATGCCACAGAGGGCACAAACAGCGGCTTGCCGTCCACGCTGGGCACCGCGCCGCTGGCGCCTTGCGTTGGCAAAAGCGCCATGCGGAAATGCCAGATGGCCAGGAGGACAAAAACTGTAATGAGCAGCCAGGGCAGAAAGACTTTCATGGAATTGATGTTGATGAAACAGGCGTCTGACCGATCAATCACGGACCTGGTTTGCTATAAATTACGAAGCAACCCGACACGCAATACCTCAGCATGCCGTCTGGTTGCTTAAGGTATCGCCGGGCAACTGGTCTATCTCGCCCAGTAGCTGCGCAAAGTTGCGGCCGGCGGCATCCAACAAGGCACGGCCCTTGTCCGCAGTCGCAGCGGCGGCATTGCCCACGGCGCCGTGCGGGTTGTAGTCCTGCATTTGCCAGCCCAGCCTGGCGCTGCGGCCGTTGCCCAGGATGCTGAATTTTTCTGCGCGGTCTTGCGAGGTCGAATGAAAGTTTTTCGCCTGGGCCATGTCCACCTGCGCGGGCTTCAAGGCCAGCATCATCGATGTTTCAATGTCGCCGGCGTGGATGCCGAAGCGGTGTTCGTCGGCGCTGAACATGTCGGCAATTGATTCGCCCTTTTCATTCGTTAGCGGCAGGTTGAACCAGTTCACGCTGTAGACCAGCATATCCAGGCGCGCGCGCAGGTCGCGCGCCACCACGTCGAGCAGGCCGACTTGTCCGCCGTGTGAATTGAGAAGCACCAATTTTTTGACGCCACTTTGCGCCACCGACTCAGCAATCCCGGTCCAGAGGTGAATCACGGTCTCGGCCTTGAGCGTGAGCGTACCGGCGAAGCGGGCATGTTCTGGGCTCAAGCCGACGGATTGGGTTGGTAAAAACAGCACCGACAGACTTGGCGGCAAATAGGGGATGGCGGAGGCGATCACACCTTCAACCAGGGTGGCGTCCACATTGACCGGCAGGTGGGGGCCATGCTGCTCAATGGCGGCCACCGGCAGTACGGCGATGGTGCGAGCCAGGTCCAGCCGGGCAAAATCGGGGCTTTTAAGGTCGGCCCAGAAGCGCGAGGGGGCTGCGGAGGTGGAGGCGGGCGTCATGGGCGTATTTTGAGGCCATTTTTTGGCCCGTTCGGTTTCGGCCATTTCCGTCATTTCCCGGCAATTCCGCCCACTCGTTTTTGCAGCTTGATGACCCTCGCTTCATCGCAACGAATTCACACAACTTTTCTGCCGACAGGGATGTTGGCCTACAAGGATGAGGCCGCCGCCCATGCATCATCTGCCCCGAATAGTGAGCGCTTTTTTAGTACAGGGCGCAAGCTAAAAAGTTGGACAACTTGCAGAGGACTTGACGATGAAATATTTGATTCCCCTCTTGATGGCGCTTGCACTTGCGGCATGCGACAACAAACCCGGCCCCCCCGGAGAACCAGGCAAACCCGGCGCCGCTGGCCCGGCTGGTGAAGCTGGCCCCCCAGGGCCTCCTGGCCCTCCCGGACCCCCGGGCCCACCGGCAACCAAGCCTTGAAGTCAGGCCGCTGCGGCGGCCTTTTGAATCTCTGACCGCAAGCCCGGTGCCGCCTGCAAATGCCGGTCTTGTCGCGCCGTTCGGCTTGCTTTTGGGCTTGACGACGCATCCTGCGGGCGCGCTTGCAGCAATGCCGCGAGCGACTGGGGCCGTGCGCGCGCACCGCTGGCGAGATAGTCGGCCAGCAACGCCGTGCGTACCTCTGACTCGCTGAGTCCGCGCACCTCAGTCAGGTGGTGAAAAATCAAATCGACCAGTTTTTCCAGAGCAAATTCATGCGTCTTGGCCGTGGTCAGCCACAGCCAGTCACTAAAAGCCAGGAAATGCCCGAAGGCCGAAACGGGCTCCAATAGCAGCCTGAGCGCCGCTGAAAAACGTCCTGAGTTGGCAACCATGTCCCAGTAGCGCGCAAAACGCTTGATGCGTTGCATGGTTTGAAAATCAACTGTTGAGTTTTGCAAAATCGTATAAGGCGTTTGCGGGTCATAGACCATCGCAAAGTCATCCGTGTGCCGGGTGATGGGTGTGCCGCGCAGCCGCTTCAGAATACCGAACTGGATTTCATGCGGCGCCAGCGCGTACAAGCGATCAAAGCCCTCGCCAAAACTCTCCAGCGTCTCACCCGGCAGGCCAAAAATCAGGTCCGCATGCACATGCGCCCGGCTCTGAACGACCAGCCAGCGCAGGTTGTCGGCAGTCTTGTCGTTGTCCTGCTTGCGCGAGATGCGCTGCTGCACTTCAGGATTAAAGCTCTGTATCCCGACTTCGAATTGCAGCGAGCCATCGGGAAACTGCGCGATGAGATCTTTCAAACGGTCCGGCAGGCTGTCAGGCACCACCTCGAAGTGCACAAAAATCTCGGGCGTCGTTTTGATGCGGTCCAGAAAAAACTGCAGGATACGCACCGAGTTGTCGATTTTCAGGTTGAAAGTGCGGTCTACAAACTTGAAGTTGCGCGCACCGCGCTGGTACAAGGCCTCGATCTCCGCCATAAAGAGATCCAGATCAAAAGCCCAGGCGGTTTTGTCGAGTGCGCTCAGACAAAACTCGCACTTGAAGGGGCAACCACGCGACGCTTCCACATACAACAGGCGCTGCGCCAGATCTTCAGCGGTGTAGTCGCAGTACGGCATCGCCAGCTCGCTGAGCGCAGGTTGCTCACCCACGATGACTTTCATCAGCGGCTGCGGGCCATCCAGCAAGGCGCGGCAGAGTTTGGGAAAACTCACATCACCCCAGCCGGTCACCACATGATCGGCCAGGCGGCAAATTTCCTGCTGCTCCACCTCATGGCTGACCTCGGGGCCGCCCAGCACGATCTTGATGCCAGGCCGCAAGGTTTTAAGCAACCTCACCAGTTGCGTCGTCTCGACCACGTTCCAGATGTACACCCCGAAACCAATCACCTCAGGCTCCAGTGCCAGCAGCTCTTCAACCATTCGCGTAGCAGGCTGGCCAATCACAAACTCACGTAGCACCGTCTGCGCGCGCAGCCCGGCGCCGCCGTGTTTGTCCATGTTTGCCAGCAGGTAGCGCAGACCCAGCGATGCGTGAATGTATTTGGCATTCAGCGTGGCCAGCACAATGCGGGCGCGGCCAGACGGCGGGGCTTGCGTCGGCGGGGGTGCTGATTGGGTCATGCCGGTATTATCGAGCGGCAGCCCCCGATCGGGTGGCACCCGGCCACCGCAACGAACTGCCGACGGCATTGGCCCAGGAACTTACCGCGGCGTCGCCGCTCCGACCATGACGATGACTTTCAAGCGCATTTGGTTTGCTCTACTTTTGATAGCAGGTAGCACCCTGTCTACCTGGGCCAGTGCCCAAAACACCTTCTCACTCAAAGCGGGCACCAGCGCCGTGGTCACCACCGACCAGGTGCGGGCTGAGCTGCGGGCCTGGGCGCCCGATGGCGTGGAGCCGGGCAAACCTGTCTGGTTGGGCCTGCAGCTGGCGCACATCCCCGACTGGCACACCTACTGGAAAAACTCAGGCGACTCCGGTTTGCCCACGGTGCTGGAGTGGGTGTTGCCCACAGGCATAACGGCTGGCGATATTGCCTGGCCCACCCCCAAGAAAATTCCCATCGGCACGCTGGCCAACTATGGCTATGAAAACACGGTGTTGCTGCCAGTGCCACTTACCGTTGCGCCCGGTTTTAATGCCAATCAACTCGACATCAAGCTCAAGGCCGCGTGGCTGGTTTGCAAAAAAGAATGTATCCCGCAAGAAGGTGAGTTTGCGCTGCAAATTCCGGTCAGAGGTTCCACGGCGGCAAGTGGTCCCGCCTTCGCAGCCGCCTTTGCAGCGAGCCCCAAAACACTTGCCGCTGCCGACAGCCAGGTGGAAGTCGGCGACAAAAACATCAAGGTCTCGCTTATTGGTTTGCCAGCAGCATTGCGCGGCAAGACGCTTGAGTTTTATCCTGAAACCGGTAGCGTGATTGAGCCGGCCGGCCAGTTGCAACAGGCTTGGCAAGGCGCGGTGTGGACGGCGCAAGTGCCGCTCTCGGCACAGCGAACCGAAAGCCCACGGGTGATGCCGGTGGTGGTGGCGCTGGACAAGCAGGCGTACCGCGTCGAGGCGCCGGTCAAGGGCGAGTGGCCCGCCGTGGCTGCCGCTGCCGTGATGTCTCCCGCGCTGGAAGCAGCTCTCAAGGCCAATGCCACGGCCGTCACTTCGTCCGCTGGCACTTCGCCACCGCTGGGCTTGCTGGCTGCGCTGCTTGGCGCGCTGTTGGGCGGCTTGATCCTCAACCTGATGCCCTGCGTGTTTCCAGTGCTCGCTATCAAGGTTGTCAACTTCGCGCAGGAGAAAAGTCGGGCCACGCGCCTGGCGGGCGGCCTGGCCTACACCGCCGGTGTATTGCTTTCATTTCTGGCGCTGGGTGCGCTGCTGCTGGGCCTGCGCGCAGCTGGCGAGCAACTGGGCTGGGGCTTTCATCTGCAAAGCCCGGCCGTGGTGGCGGGGCTGGCTGCGCTCTTCACGCTGCTGGGCTTGAACCTGGCAGGCTTGTTTGAATTTGGAAACATCCTGCCCAGCCGCGTCGCCAGCCTGCAAAGCAAAAACCCGACGGTCAATTCATTTTTGACTGGTGTACTGGCCACCGCGATTGCGTCCCCTTGCACCGCGCCTTTTATGGGGGCTTCGCTAGGTTATGCACTCGGGCTCCCGGGGCTGCAGGCGCTGGCGATTTTTGCGGCCATCGGCCTGGGCATGGCTCTGCCTTACCTGGCCGCAAGCGCCGTCCCCGCGATTGCGCGCGCGATGCCGCGGCCCGGCGCGTGGATGGTCACTTTCCGTCAGCTGATGGCTTTTCCGATGTTTGCCACGGTGGCCTGGCTGGTCTGGGTGCTGGGCCAGCAAACCGGTATCGACGGTGCGGGCGCCCTGCTGGCGCTGCTGGTGTTGATGGCACTGGTGCTGTGGTCACTGACACTGGCCGGGCGTACCCGCGCTGTGATTGCTACTTTTTCGATAGCTATCAGCGCCCTCACCGCCTGGGCCGTAGGCTCAAATCTTGTCAAGCCGCTGGAGACTTCAACTGTCGCCCTGGCCTCTGACCGCTGGCAAGCCTGGGAGCCGGACCGCGTGGAAGAGCTGACAGCCAAAGGCCAAAGCGTGTTTGTGGATTTCACCGCCGCATGGTGCGTGACTTGCCAGTACAACAAAAAGACCACGCTGGCTGACGCGTCGGTGCTGGCCGACATCGATGCCAAACAAGTGGTGATGCTGCGCGCCGACTGGACCCGCCGCGACCCGGCTGTGACTGCAGCGCTGGCGCAACTGGGCCGCAATGGTGTGCCGCTGTATGTGATTTACAAACCGGGCCGCGCGCCCGTGCTGTTGTCCGAAATTCTGTCAGTCAGTGATGTCCGGGCCGAATTGGCCAAGCTTTAGATTTGCAAACCGAATTGAACAAGGAGTTCATGCCATGTTGAATCGTCCCCTCCCCCGCGTCATCAACCGCAGGGTTTTTTCTGGCTCACTGGTGATGGCGCCGTGGGCTCTGTCCATCGCAGCGCCTGCGCTTGCAGCCACAGCCGCCGTTGGCCAGGCAGCACCAGACTTCTCAACCGTTGACACCTCTGGCAAGACCCGCAAGCTCAGCGACTACAAAGGCAAATTGGTGGTGCTGGAATGGACCAACCCGGCTTGCCCTTTTGTGAAAAAGCACTACAGCGGCAACATGCAGGCTCTGCAAAAAGAGATCACCGCCAAGGGCGTGGTGTGGCTGTCCATCAATTCCACCGAAAGCAGCAGCAGCGAGTACCTGGCGCCAGCCAAATTGGCGGCATGGGTCGGCGAAAAGCAGGCCCAGCCCTCGGCCATGCTGATGGACGAGTCCGGCAAGATTGGTCAACTTTACGGCGCCAGAACCACGCCGCACATGTACATCGTCAACCCGCAAGGCCAGCTGGTGTATGCCGGCGGCATCGACAGCATTCCTTCTGCCCGTGTGGACGACATCAAGACAGCGACCAACTATGTGCGCCAGGGCCTGAATGAAGCGCTGGGCGGCAAGGCCATCAGCATGTCGTCTACCCGACCCTACGGCTGCTCGGTGAAGTACAAGGCATGACTCAAGGCATGACGCAAACAATTCCCGCGGCAGAGCAGATTCCGCGCATCTTGTCCCGGCTGCGCACCATTGCGGTGGTGGGCCTGTCACCCAAACCGCACCGTGCCAGTTACGACGTGTCCAGCTACATGCAATCACAGGGCTACCGCATCATCCCGATCAACCCCAACGCGACCGAGGTGCTCGGCGAAAAAGCCTATGCCACGCTGCACGACGCTGCCAAGCACGAGAAGATTGAGCTGGTGAACTGCTTTCGCAACAGTGAAGACATTCCGCCCATCGTTGATGACGCCATTGCCATAGGCGCACAGGCCGTGTGGATGCAAATGGGCATCAGCCATTCCGCAGCAGCGGCCAAGGCAGAAGCCGCCGGCCTGCTGGTAGTGCAAGACCACTGCATCATGGTTGATCACCGGCGGCTGCAGTCACGCGGCTTGCTGCAAGGCAGCTGATATCGACCATCGTTCCAGCATTGGCACTTGCCCCTAGGGCCGGGCCGGCTACCGTCCCGGATAATGCGCGCATGCGCGTTGTTTGCAAGCTTGCCGCCCTGACCCTTGCGAGTCTGCTGACCTTGTTGCTGGGTGGCTGCTCCACCATGGGCCAAGCGCCCGTGAGCCGCGGCGAGACACAGGTAGCGCCGCTGACCGCTTCCGAGATTGGGCAGTCCGACGCCAACCGCATGGCCACGCTGGGCATGCGCGACAACCTGGACAGCCTGTACCGCCTGCTGGACAAGCTGTACAGGCGCAACCCGGCCGAATGGCGCAAGACCGGGGCCAGCAGCCGCGATGCGGCCATCGCACAGGTGCGCACTGCAGTAGAAAACCGCAGCCCCTGGCCCGAACTGCAAGGCAAACGCGATATCGCCGCCCTGTCACTGGCGCTAAGTCCCGACTTCAAGGGCGACCGCGTCGCAGCCTTTATTTATGCCAGCGCCGACATGCTGATCGTGGCCCACGGCGGCAAAACAACTTTTTACCTGGTGGATGGCGTGGATGCACAGTATGTTTACAACGCCGCGCGCAATATTGAATCAGCCGTGTGGCTTCTGGCCACCCGGCGCAACGCCAGCGGCCAACCCTTATTGCTGGCTGATGAAATTTCAGAGCGGGAGCGCAACCTTAGCTTTGAGCGCGAGTTCGGCAAGATCATTGGCCGCCTTGATTTGTTGTCTGAAGTGCTGACCGAAAAATACCGCCGCGCCGTCATCACCTACGTGCAGAACCTGGCCGGCGCATCCTTCTTGCAGTTTCTGCCCGTGAGGTAGTTTTTCGCCCGCACAGAGTCGTGAAGATTTCGTAGCGAGCGGGCCGAGGTGGGGTCGAGGAGCGCAGCCGTACAAGCGTACGGCGAGCACCGCAGGCGCCCGATCGGTCCGCGCAGTAGAAAGATTCGCGGCTCTGAGACAATCGAGGCATGTTTGCCCCCCTCCAAAACGACACTTTTCTCCGTGCCTGCCTGCGTCAGGCAACCGACTACACCCCCGTCTGGCTGATGCGCCAGGCCGGGCGTTATTTGCCTGAGTACCGGGCCAGCCGCGCCAAAGCCGGCAGCTTCATGGGCCTGGCCACCTCGCCAGACTACGCCACCGAAGTGACCCTGCAGCCGCTGGAGCGTTACCCACTGGACGCAGCCATTTTGTTCAGCGACATCCTCACCGTGCCCGATGCCATGGGTCTGGGCTTGAGTTTTGCGCTGGGCGAGGGCCCGCGTTTTGCCACCCCGGTGCGCGACGAAGCGGCCGTGGCCAGGCTGCAGGTGCCCGACATGGACAAGCTGCGTTATGTCTTTGACGCGGTCACCTCCATCCGCAAGGCCCTGAACGGCCGGGTACCGCTGATTGGTTTTTCCGGCAGCCCGTGGACGCTGGCTTGCTACATGGTTGAAGGCGCCGGCTCAGACGACTACCGCCTGGTCAAAACCATGCTGTATCAGCGCCCGGACCTGATGCACCAGATGCTGGCCATCAATGCCGATGCCGTGGCCGCCTACCTGAACGCGCAAATTGAGGCTGGCGCCCAGGCCGTGATGATTTTTGACAGCTGGGGCGGTGTGCTGGCCGATGCGGCCTTTCACACCTTCAGCCTGGCCTACACCCAGCGGGTTCTGAAACAACTCAAGCGCACCCACGACGGCGTAACCATTCCGCGCCTGGTGTTCACCAAAGGCGGCGGCCTGTGGCTGGAGCCGATGGCCCAGCTGGACTGCGAGGTGCTGGGCCTGGACTGGACGGTCAACCTGGCCCAGGCACGCGAGCGGGTGGGCGGCCGTATGGCCCTGCAAGGCAACCTGGACCCAAATGTGCTGTTCGCCAATCCCGCTCAAATAGAAGCGGAAGTCGCTCGGGTGCTGGACAGTTTTGGCCAGCCGCATAGCGACACCCGTAACCCCGGCGCCACCCATATTTTTAATCTGGGCCACGGCATCAGCCAGTACACACCACCCGAAAGTGTCGAGGTTCTGGTCCGCGCAGTGCACGCTTACTCACGCAGGATGCGGACAGGTACGCCGCACTGATGGCCTGTTCACGGTGATTTTTGCCACGGCTAGCACAAAATCCGGCGCCGAAAGTCAGACTTATTCACAAAATTTGTGTTGCGGTGCGGCATGTGGGCGGTAACAGGTCGCACACCGCTATCAAAGCCATAGCGCTTCTAAGTGGTTGATTTATATAGGATCTTTGAACTGCTTTTTTTACGGGCATTCTAGGAAAACCCTTGATTTACAAGGCCTCGCAAGGCCGGTCGGACAATCTATCAACAAAGTTATCCACAGAAACCTTGGAAGACCTTCAAAGCGTTTCTAAATCAAGCACTTACAGCGCTTTTCGAAGATGTTTCTTACGACTTACAACTTTACGACTACTGGATACGGCTGCGCTCCATGACCCATTGGCTCAGCATCGTGGTGGCAACGCCCGCGCACAGCTCAGTGGCCGGCCCTCTGACTTACGCAAGTGAGTCTGCGCTTGCGCCCGGAACTTTGGTGCGCGTGCCTCTGGGCAAACGGGAGGTGCTGGGCGTGGTGTGGGAAGTGCTGCCAGACGCGGGTGACTTGCCGCTTGCCCAGGCCAAAAACGTGCTGGGCGCGCTGGAGGGGCTGGGCCTCTTGTCTGACACCTGGCGGCGCCTGGTGGGCTTCACGGCCAGCTATTACCAGCGCTCCATCGGCGAGGTGGCGCTGGCAGCGCTGCCGCCGCAGCTGCGTGAACTGAGCACCGTGCAACTGGCGCGCCGCCTCAAGCGCGTACCCGCCGCCGAAGCGGAGACCTCAAACACTATCAATTTGGTAGCACTCAGCGCCCAGCAACAAAGGGCGATTGCCGAATTTGATGCTGATACCCGGCCCGCACTGCTGTTTGGCGCCACCGGCAGCGGCAAAACTGAGGTCTACCTGCGCGCCGCCGCCAAAGTGCTGGAGCAAGATACCAGCGCCCAGGTGCTGGTGATGGTGCCAGAGATCAACCTCACGCCGCAGTTGCAGACCCGCTTTGAAGAGCGCTTTGCACACCTGGGCAAGGCGCAGGTGGTGGCGCTGCACAGCGGCCTCACGCCCGCACAGCGGCTCAAGAGCTGGCTGGCGGCGCATTCGGGCCAGGCGCGGCTGGTGCTGGGCACACGCATGGCGGTTTTTGCGTCCATGCCCAATCTGCGCCTCATCGTGGTGGACGAAGAACACGACCCCAGCTACAAGCAGCAGGAAGGTGCGCGTTATTCAGCGCGAGACCTCGCGGTGTACCGGGCGATGCTGGAAAGCGCGGTTAAAGATGGAGAGACCGACAAGCCGGTTGTCCAGTGCCGTGTTCTTTTGGGTTCTGCCACGCCCTCGCTGGAAAGCTGGCAGGCCACCGTAACGGGCCGCTACCAGCGCCTGACCATGAACGAGCGCATCGGCACTGAGGCTGGGTCAGGCAGACTTCCCGCGGTTCGTCTGGTGGACATGAACCACCAGCCCAAACACTGCACCATCGCACCGCCCCTGCTCGACGCCATCGCGCAGCGCATCGCACGCGGCGAGCAGTCGCTGATTTTCCTCAACCGCCGCGGCTATGCGCCGGTGTTGGCCTGCCACGACTGCGGCTGGAAAAGCGAGTGCCCACACTGCAGCGCCTACCGGGTGTTTCACAAAATTGACCGCACGCTGCGCTGCCATCACTGCGGCTTTACCGAGCGTGTACCGCGCGCCTGCCCCAGCTGCGGCAACATCGACATTGCGCCCGTTGGCAAAGGCACAGAGCGGCTCGAAGAACATATCGGGGAGTTGCTAGCCGGGGTGACCCGGCCTGACGGTAGCCCCTTGCGCATTGCACGCATAGATGCGGACACCACACGACTCAAGGGCGCGCTGGAGTCACAGCTCGCCAGCGTGCACGCCGGAGAGGTGGATGTGCTGGTGGGCACTCAAATGATTGCCAAGGGGCATGACTTTCGCCACATCACGCTGGTTGCGGCCATCAACCCGGACAACGCACTGTTCTCAAGCGACTTCCGCGCGCCAGAGCGGCTGTTTGGCCTCTTGATGCAGGCCGCAGGCCGGGCTGGGCGAGACGCTGACCACGGCGAGGTGAGCGAAATGTGGGTGCAGACTTTTCATCCACAGCATCCGCTGTTTGCAGCCCTGAAAAAACACGACTACCCGGTGTTTGCAACGCAAGAACTGAAAGAGCGCGAAGCAGCCGGCATGTCGCCCTTTGGCTTTTCAGCACTGGTACGAGCCGAAGCCCGCGAGCAGTCTGTGGCGCAGGGCTTTTTGAACGCCGCTGCAGAGGCTGCACAAACGCAGCAGTTGCCACAGCACGACCAGGTCACCCCCTACCCCGCCGTGCCCATGACGATTCAACGCGTAGCCAACGTGGAGCGTGCCCAGATGCTGGTTGAAAGCCCCTCCCGCGCCGCGCTGCAGCGCTTTCTGGCGGCATGGCAGCCGGTGCTGCATGAGACGCGGCAGCAAACAGAATTCAAAAGCCTGATCCGTTGGGCGATTGATGTGGATCCGTTGGCAATTTAGAAACTCTGTCCCCGCATCCGTCTGTCATCCCGGACTTGATCCGGGATCCATGGTGGTATCACGCAGATTCAGGAGTGAATGTCAAAAAAACAAGTTGCAAGTCCCAAGCCGTCAACAAAGTAAGCTCGACGCAACCCAATTTGTGAGCGATTTGGGCGAGATCCGGTCACGCTTCAAAATGCAAAAATGAATCTAACCTCTCGAAAACTCGCTAGCTGCCACCTACCCGCGCCTCGCTCCCTGATGAACTACATGCTTAATTCCGGAAATTCGCGCCTATCTACAGTGCCTTGAGCATGAGCGATCTCGAACGACCCCCCACTTTCTCTGCAGGGCGATCTTCGCATCGCGCGAGCAATGAGAGCTCAGGTACGAGCGCGGCATTTGACCGGGCCAACGTCGAGATGGAGGCGGTTTTTCAGGCGGTCATTCAACTTGAGCGCGAAGGGAAGCTAGACGAAGAGGCTACGAACCGATTCGACGCTCAGCTGCAAGCCATCTCGGAGCGACTCGACGAGCACGTTGAAAATGCCCTCGCCGATCTCCGCCTCGGCAACACTGTGGCGCCGCGAGCAACCCCAAGAAGCTGGATTATTGCGCTCTTGTGTTTGCTGGCATTCATCGGCATGCCCTTAGAGCTCACCATTGGAGAGAGCTTTGTCTTTTCCTACAGCAATGCCTACAAATCGGTGTTGCCGATGCTCTTTGCCGTGGCGTTGCCATCCTTCGCACTCATGTTTTATCGCATCGAGAAAAACCATGGCGCATGGTCCTTACGCTACCCTACCTGGGCAGTTCGATGGCTTGTGATATTTCCCTTGGTCGTTGTGCTCGCGTCGTCTCTTGTTGTTTTCGCCCCTTTTGGTTGGTCTGCGTTCGGCGGATGGGCTATCGGCAGTGCAGCGCCGCCTCGACAGGCAAAGGTTTTATCGGTTGTCCCAACGCAGACAAAACTTGGGAAATGCGATCAGAAGGCAATGCTGGACATTGACGGAGTTCAAACGAATGTCTGTATCGAAGGCAAAGTGCTCGGGCCAGCGCTTGAGGCCGGCAGCACCGTTTCACTTCATGGCCGAAGTTCATTCTTAGGCCTATTCATAGAAAAAATTCGCGTAACGCAGTCGCCGTGACGGAAGGAGCTTAGTCCATCAATGACATAACGGCTTGCCCGCTACCACTCCAAAGCAATCGCTACCGTCCCCCGCCAAACCTAAGTCAAAACGCTCACGTCAATAAGGCCACCGCCCCAGAAAAAGTAAAAAACGCCAGCACGGTAGACACCAAAATGATCCGCGCAATGCGGCCATTATTCGCGCCAAAGCGTTCTGCCAGCAGCGACACATTGCTGGCGCTTGGCAAGGCGGCCACCAGCACGATCACCGTTAGTGCAAACGGATCCAGCGGCACACCCATGTGGACGGCGCCCAAGCCCACAAGGCCGACCAGCACAGGGTGCGCGATCAGTTTTATGAGTGCAACAGGCACATAGTCCCTCAGCGGTATGACTTCAACGCTATTCATTTGGGAGCGTGCGAGAACGGCCCCTATGGTGAACAGTGCCACGGGTGAAGCGGCATCGGCCAGCAGGCCCAGGGTCTGCATCACGGGGGCGGGTAAGGTGAACTGCAGACCGGAGGACAGTGCGCCCAGAAAAATCGCCCAGGGCATGGGGTTGAAGGCCACACCACGCAACGCGTTTTTGGCCGCCACCCCGGCGCCATGACTATCGGCAGAGTCCAGACGCGAGAGCGCAATACACAGTGAACTGGTCACCATCAGGTCAACCACGATGGTGAGAATGGCCGGGCCTGCGGCTTGAGCGCCAAGCAGGGCTACCAGCAAGGGCACACCCATGAAGCCGGTGTTGGGAAAGGCCGCCACCAGGGCGCCAAACGATGCGTCGTTCCAGCCCGTGCGTCCTCTGCGCGTTACCGCAATGGTGAAGGCTACGGTAACCAGTGCGCACAACAGATACACGGCTACCAGGCTGCCGTCCAGCAACTGCTTGATCGGCGTACTGGCACCAAACCGGTACAGCATGCAAGGCAATGCGAAGTACAGAACGAAGCTGTTAAGGCCCGGAATCGCCGCTTGCGGCAACAGCCCGCGGCGCGTGGCGCCATAGCCGCACAGCACCAGCGCAAAGAAGGGGAAAGTGATCAGGAGAATGCTTAGCACAGTGCATATTGTCTCTTGCAATGTTGGCAACAGGCTGACTGGCTATGATGCCCGCTGCCCCACGCATTTAATTGCCTGATTCCTCGTTTTGTTCCGGTTGCCATTCCGCCGTCTGCCTGCATGTCGTCACCCTCTTCTGGTTCTTCCGCAGCTTCATCAGCTGCTCCTTCCCTTACCGCCGGACTCAACCTTGCCCAGCAAGAGGCGGTGAACTACATGCACGGCCCCTGCCTGGTGCTGGCGGGCGCAGGATCGGGCAAAACACGGGTGATCACACACAAGATTGGCCGGTTGATCCAGGCGGGGCTGCCCGCCACAGAAATTGCCGCCATCACCTTTACCAACAAAGCCGCAGCCGAGATGCGCGAGCGTGCCAAAAAACTGATTGGCAAGTCCGCGAAGGGCGTGGTGATTTGCACCTTTCATGCGCTCGGTGTGCGCATGTTGCGCCAGGACGGCGAGGCACTCGGCCTGAAGCCACAGTTTTCGATTCTGGACAGCGACGACGTGACCAGCATTTTGAAAGACGCAGGCGGCAGCACCGATGCAGCGACGGCGCGGCAATGGCAATGGACCATCAGCCTGTGGAAGAACATGGGGCTCAACGCTGCGCAAGCCGAGGCACAGGCCGCCACTGACAACGACAAGCTGATCGCCCGCATCATGGCGCGGTATGAAGAGCGGTTGACGGCCTACCAGAGCGTGGACTTTGACGACTTGATTGGCCTGCCGCTCAAGCTGCTGCAGGAGCACGATGCGGTACGCGACAAATGGCAGCAGTCATTGGGCCATGTGCTGGTCGACGAATACCAGGACACCAACGCCACGCAGTATGAAGTGCTGAAACTGCTGGTGGGCCAGCGTGGGCGCTTTACCGCTGTGGGTGATGACGACCAGTCCATCTACGGCTGGCGCGGCGCCACGCTGGACAACCTGAAAAAGCTGCCGGTTGATTACCCCACTCTGCGCGTGATCAAGCTGGAGCAAAACTACCGCAGTACCGGCGCCATCCTCCGGGCAGCCAACAACGTGATTGCGCCCAACCCCAAGCTGTTTCCCAAAACATTGTTCAGCGAACTGGGCGAAGGCGAGCCGGTGCGCGTGGTGGACTGCGACAGCGAAGAGCACGAAGCCGAGCGTGTGGTGGCGCGTATTCAGGGCCTGCGTGTGGGCGGCGAGCTGCAGGCCGTCGGCAGCCAGCACAAGGAGTGGAAAGACTTCTGCGTGCTCTACCGCGCCAACCACATGGCCAAACCGTTTGAAAAAGCCTTCCGCAAGGCCAACATTCCCTACAAGGTCTCGGGCGGGCAAAGCTTTTTTGACCGCGCCGAGATCAAGGACTTGTGCGCCTGGCTGCGCCTCTTGGTCAACAACGATGATGACCCGGCGTTTTTGCGCGCGGTGACCACACCCAAGCGCGGCATTGGCCATACCACCCTGGGCGCGCTGGGTGTGTTTGCCAGCCGCTACAAGCTCAGCCTGTTTGAGGCGCTGTTCAGCAACTCGTTGAGCTCCGCGGTACCGGCCAAGGGCGTCGCATCGTTGCACGAGTTTGGCCGTTATGTGAACGACCTGGAGTACCGCGCCAAAAGCACGGTGGGCGCTGAAGATGCGCGTGCGTTTCTAAACGACTGGCTCAAGGACATCGATTACGAAAAGCATTTGTACGACGGCGAGGAGAGCGAAAAACTCGCCGCTGCGCGCTGGACCAATGTGATGGATTTTTGCGACTGGATGGCCCAGCGCTGCGGCGGGCAGATTGACGACACCTCAGGCGCTGTGATTACCGCTGAAACGAAAACCATGCTGGAGGTGGTGCAGACGATTGCGCTGCTGTCGACCATCAGCGAGCGCGAAGGCGACCAGAACGTGGTGACGCTGTCTACCCTGCATGCCGCCAAGGGGCTGGAGTGGCCACACGTTGTGCTGGCTGGTTGCAATGAAGGCTCACTGCCTTTCAAGCTCGAAGACAAAAACGGCGACGAAAGTGGAACCAACAGCGAAGAAAACATTGCGCTGCGCCTGCAGGAAGAGCGCCGCCTGATGTATGTGGGTATCACCCGGGCGCAGCGCACGCTGTCGGTCAACTGGGTGCGCCGGCGTAAAAAGGGTCGCGACACGGTGGCTGGCGTGCCCAGCCGTTTTATCGCCGAGATGGCGCTGGACAAAAACACGGTGAAGGAAGACCCGCGCGAAAAAATCAAGGCGCTGCGGGCCGAATTTGCCAAACGCGCCGCTGACAGCGCTGAAGCCAATGCGGTGGCCGAAGCGGCCCGCTCCGCCTTGTAGACTGGAACGCCATGAGATTTCGCCCAGCACTCAGAATTGCTACTCTTTTGATAGCTGCCTCCGCCCACCCGTCCTGGGCCCAGGCCCAAAATGATTCAACAAAACGCGCCGCAGGTACGGCTGCGCCCGCTGTGGCGCCCTGCCCCCCAGCCAAGCAAATCAAACCAGAGCAGATGTACGGGCTCTGGCGTGTGCAGTTCACCAAGCCACCCGCCGGGCTGCCGGACAAAGCCACCATGTTGCTGGAGCGGCATGCCGAGTTCAGTGAAAGCGTGGCAGGCTTCGTCAACCGTGACCTTGGCGCCGCGGCGGGCTCGCCAGCTGTTGCGGGGCACCGCGCCAAAGCGCAACTGGCTGGCGATATTGAAGAAGGGCTGGTGACGCTTGATGAATCGTCCAACGGCATCAGCATCACCGGCACCTGGACCGGGGAGCTCGTGGCCAACTCGTGCGGCAGAAAAGTCACCGGCGTGTGGAAAGACACCAGCGACAGCGCGCCGCCTGACGCGCCCGACATCCCCTTTACCCTGGAAAAAGTCCCGGGATGGTAACCATGACAAACGATCCGCTCGCACCAACACGCATGGCCTTCGGGCTGCTCTGCCTCGCGGCCCTGGCTACCAGCACCGCCCACGCTCAATCGGGCAATGCTGCGTCTGCCGCGCCCGAACGCAGCCACAAGCTGGGCTGGCAGGCCTGCCATGCCATGGGCAACGACCCCACCGCACAGCTGGCCTGTTTTAAAAGCTGGGCGGCCTCGCAACTGCCCGCCGGGTCAGAGCCCAACGTGGCCACTGCGCCGGCAAACGCGGAAACAGGACAAACATCCACAGGCATCCTGCTGCTGCCCACGGTCAACACCGAAGCACCGGACGGTAAAAAAATCGGCTGCAGGGACCAGCAATACTCTGCACTCTCCCGCTTCTGGGAGCTGCAGCGCGGGAGCGACTGCGACACCTTTGGCCTGCGCAGCTACCGCCCCACGTCCGTCGCCTGGGTGGGTTCGGACAGCGTCAACAACCAGCCGTCGTCGCCCTCGGCCGGGCACACGGTCACCACACCTTTCAATTACAAGCGGGCCGAGACCCGGCTGCAGCTGTCGGTGCGCACCAAAGTTGCCAAGGGTTTGCTGACGTCGGGGACCAGCGATGACGCCAACAGCGATTCAGTGTGGATAGGCTACACGCAGCAAAGTTACTGGCAGTTGTTCAATGGCGCGATGTCCCGGCCGTTTCGCACCACGGACCATGAGCCTGAAGTCATCTACATCTACCCGCATCAGATCGACCTGCCCGGCGGCTGGAAGTACCGCCTGAGCGGCCTGGGCCTGAACCACCAGTCCAACGGGCAAAGCCTGCCGCTGTCGCGCAGCTGGAACAGGGTTTATTTAATGGGCGCAGTTGAAAAAGACCTGGGTGGCGATGCCAGCCTGTCCCTGCAGGGGCGCGTGTGGCAACGCCTGCGCGAGTCGTCGGGCAGTGATGACAACCCCGGGATTTCTGACTTTATCGGCAGGGCCGAAGTGGCGGGTCTGTGGCAGCTCAACAAGATCCACAGCCTGGGGCTGACCGTACGGCACTCGCTCAAGTCCGACGCACGCGGCTCCGTCAAGCTGGAGTGGATGAAAGCGTCCACTGCAATTGCCAACAGTGCCAGCCTGCGCTACCACGTCCAGCTGTTCAGCGGCTACGGCGACAGCCTGGTGGACTACAACCGCCGGCGCAATGTGCTCAGCGTCGGCCTGAGCCTGGTGGACTGGTAAGCCACTGACAGCCCTGTAGGCCATGCGCCTGCATGGCACCCAGCGGACTGGGCTAAGCTGCACCCATGCGCCTGGCCCTTTTTGCTGCCCGAATACATTTACAAGCACGGTTTTACGTCCATGAATGAGGATCACCTTTTCACGCTGGGCGTGATCGTCGTCGGCCTGCTGCTCATCGTGATGACCATGAGCAGCTCTTTTATTGCCCGCCTGCCGCTGAGCGCTGCCATGCTGTATCTGCTGGTGGGTATTGGCATAGGTCCGGCCGGCCTTGGCCTGTTGACGCTGGACCCACTGTTTGATGCCGACCTGCTGGAGCGGCTGACCGAAATCGCCGTGCTGATTTCGCTCTTCACGGCGGGGCTGAAGCTGGAGATGCCGCTGCGCGACAGGCGCTGGCGCATCCCGGTGCAACTGGCCTCTGTCTCCATGGTGCTCACCATTGCAGCCATCACCGCGCTGGGTTATTGGGTGATGAATTTGCCGCTGGGCGCCGCCGTTCTGCTGGGCGCCATTCTGGCACCCACGGACCCGGTGCTGGCCTCTGATGTGCAGGTATCAGACCCCGGGGACCGGGACCGGCTGCGCTTTGGCTTGACCGGTGAAGGTGGACTCAACGACGGAACGGCCTTCCCTTTTGTGATGCTGGGGCTGGGCCTGCTGTCACTGCACGATCTGGGCGATGGCGGCTGGCGCTGGTGGACCATTGACGTGGTGTGGGGGGTGGTCGGCGGGCTGGGCATAGGCTACCTGCTGGGCGCACTGGTGGGCCGGGCCATTCTTTACCTGCGCGTTCGTCACCGCGAGGCGCTGGGTTCGGACGAATTTATTGCTTTGGGGCTGATCGCACTGGCCTACGGCGTCGCTGTGCTGTGCAAGAGCTACGGCTTTCTGGCAGTGTTTGCTGCTGCGCTGGCCTTGCGGCGAATTGACGACGTGTCCACCCCGGTCGAGACCGGCCAGAGTGCAGCCCCTAACCCAGTTGACAAAGCCAAATCAGGCACCACGGCAGATGCGGAACCAAGCACCGAGGAAGCGCCCGGCCACATGATGCGGCAGGTCGAGCGGTTTAACGCACAACTCGAACGCTTTGCCGAAGTGGCTGTTGTGCTGGCAATAGGCGCCTTGCTGATGGTGGTGAAATTCAGCAATGAAGTGTTGTGGTTTATTCCTGTGCTGTTTCTTGTCATTCGCCCGCTGGCGGTTTACGTGGGCCTGCTGGGTACACAGGTGTTGCCTTCGCAGCGCCGCCTGATCGCCTGGTTTGGCATACGCGGCATTGGCTCCATTTATTACCTGATGTACGCCATTACTCACGGGCTGGAGCCCGAGCTGGCCAACCGCCTGCTTGCGCTAACGCTGGCGGTGGTGGTGGCGTCCATCGTTGCGCACGGGGTATCGGTGACGCCGCTGATGCGCACTTATGAAAAGCGCAGGTCTGCACGTGGCAAGGCCAAGGAGCCGCCGGTTTAAGCTTGCAGCAGGACACTGGATAATCGGCACGACAGATCAACCTGATAGCCGGTTTTTCCGCAACACCCATGCGCCTGCGCCACATTGAAGTTTTTAACGCCGTCATGCTCACCGGTAGCGTGAGTGCTGCTGCGCGCCTGATCAATGTCACGCAGCCTGCGGTCAGCCGAATCCTGCAGCATGCCGAGCTGCAACTGGGTTTTGCGCTGTTCAAGCGGGCCAAGGGCCGCTTGTCGCCAACTTCGGAAGCGCTCACCCTGTACCCGCACATTGAGCGCCTGTTTGCACAACTGGATGAAGTGCAACGCCTCTCGGTCAATCTGAAAACTGGAGACGACGCCAAAGAACTGCGCGTGTTGACCATCCTCGCGCTGAGCTATGAGATCTTGCCGCACGCCATCAAGCTGTTTCGCGTCAAACACGCTGATGTGGCCATCACCGTCAAGGCTTTGCACTCACCGCAAATCGTGACTGCGCTGGCACTGCAGGAAGCCGACATCGGTTTCATGTTCAGCCCCATGGTGCACTCCGCACTGGAGCAGGAGCATTTGATTGATGGTCGCATGGTGTGCATCGCACCCAAGGGCATGTTGTCCGCGCGTCTGCTCAAGCGCGGCAGCGTGACGCTGGCGGACCTGACCAAGGTGCCGGTGATAGGGCTGGACGTGTCAGACCCGGTGGGGCGCAGCCTCAACCAGGCTTGCCGCGAAGCCGGTGTGGGCCTGCAGTTTGCCTTGACGGTGCAGACCTATCACTCGGCGCTGGCGCTGGCGCATCACGGCCTGGGTATCGCCGTGGTCGATACCTGCACAGCTGTCTCGGCTGACCGCACGCGGGTGGATGTGTTGGCGCTGGAGCCGGCAGTGCCGGTGCCCATCAAGGCCCTGCGCCCTGCGGGCAAACCGGACTCTGTGGTGGTGCGCACCTTTGTCCGTTGCTTTCAGCAGGCGCTGGCGCACACGACCTGATTCTCCGGGCACACTCTCCGCGCGCCATGAATCGCGTCACGCCATTGAAAGCCGTTGATGCAGCATCCGCGCCAGTGCGACATCCTCCAGACCTATACCCACAGACTTATAAATCGTGATGTCCTGCGCATGCCGCTGATAAGTCGCCGTGCCGTTGACAAAGGCGCCCAGTGGCACCACAGGCAAGGCGCTACGCAGATCGGGGGTGGCCATCACAAATTCACCGGCCTCTGCAAGGGCCTGACGCGTATCTTCAACCGCTATGCAGGCGGCTCGCCCCAAAAGTGCGTCGTCAAGCTCGCGTGTATCCGGCTTGCTGGAGCCTATGGCTGCAACAAACGTCCCGGGGCGCACCAACCTGCCGTCAAAGAGCGGGGTTTTGGCGCGGGTAGCCGTGACAATGAAGTCAGCGCGCTGAACCGCTTCTGCGCTGGTCGCAACCCGGGCGGGCACGCCATGCGCATCGCTCAATGAGGCTGCAAATTCCCCGGCGTTCCCAAAGTCATCAATCACCAGCACCTCTTTGAACGGGAAGGCTGGTACCAGCGCCGCGGCGTGCGCGCGGGCCTGGGCGCCTGACCCAAAAATGGCCAGGCATTCTGGCTCCTTGTTGGCAAGATGATGGGAGGCCAGCAAGGTCACCGCAGCCGTACGGAATTCTGTCAATGCGTTGCCCTGCACCATGGCCAAAGCCGCACCGGTGTTGGCGCAAAAAAGACTGATCATGAAATTGAACTTGCCTTCAATCGTGGGGTAACTCTTGACGCCCATCACGGGCAGCGGCCCGTCGAGCAGCACGGCGCCCATCGTGCTGATGGTCCTGCCGCCCACAGACGCACGGGCGCGGGGCAGATTGACCGCCTGGTCCTGACCGTAGCTTCGAAACGCCTGCTCCATGGCCGCATACACATCGGCATTGCTCAAAGTTGCGCGCACCTGGGTGTCACTGATGAAATTCATGAAAGGACTTTCCGGGTTGATGAATGGTGGGGCGGTGCACGCGTTGCGGACGGGTGTTTGGGATGCACAAAAATCGGTGACGGAGTCAATGACCCAGCAGGCCGCTGACACGCTCAGCAGAACCAAAGGCCAGCGTAAAACCCAGGGCGCCGTGCCCGGTGTTGAAAAGCAAATTGACAGGGCCTTTGGGGTGTCTGCCAATCACCGGCAATCCGGTCGGTGTGGCGGGCCGCATACCGGCCCAGGGACTGAGCTCTGAAAAATTTCCGCATTGGGGGAAGACCGCTTGGGCAGAGCCCTTGAGCGACGCAATCTGCGCGGGGCATACCGATGTGTCGTAGCCAGACAATTCAGCCATGCCAGCCACACGCAGGCGCGAGCCTATGCGCGCAAACACGACCTTGCGGGCGCTGTCGGTAACGCTCACGACCGGGGCAGCGTGCGGCGCAGGATTGACATCCACCGTGATGCTGTAGCCCTTGAGCGGGTAGACGGGAAGGTGCACACCCAAAGTGCGCGCAAGCGGCGCAGACTCTGCGCCCAGCGCCATGACATAGCGGTCGGCCTCCAGATGACCCTGAGCCGTAACAACGGCGGCTACCGACTTGCCCCGCAGCACCACTTGCGTAATGGGTGTGTCCAGCAAAAACTGCACACCCTGCGCGCGCAACACAACAAGCAGAGCGTCACAGACCTTCTGGCAGTCGGCGGCGCACTCACCCGGCGTGTAAATTGCACCCTTGATATGCCGGTGGCGGCTTTTCAGCGCGGGCTCAATTTCGACACAGCGGTCGGCGCTGAGAGCCTCCTGCGCAGAACCCATCTCGCGCTGCAGCAGCATCTGGCGGTGGGCTGCGGCCAGAGAGCTGTCATCGGCATAAAGCACCAGCTTGCCGCTGCTTGAAAAATTGCAGTCGAGTTTTTCCTTGGCCATCATGGCGTCAAAGCTTGCGCGGCTGGCGGCGGCCAGCTCCAGCAGCAAGGCGGTGCTGCGCTTTGACACCGTACCGGTGCACGCCGCAAGAAATTGCAAACCCCACAGCCATTGCCTGACGTCCAAGCGAGGACGTAACTTGAGCGGGGACGTAGGGGAAAGCACCAGCTTGGGGAGCTGGCGCCAGATAGCCGGGTCAGCCAACGGCTGCACATAGGAATAACTCAGCTGCGCGCCGTTGCCGCCGCTGGCCCCGTGACCGGGCTGCGCGCGGTCCACAACAGTGACTTCGTGCCCTGCGCTACGCAAACAGTAGGCAGTGGCCACGCCCACGATACCGGCGCCCATGACACACACATGCATAAAAAGTCTCTCATCAATTCAGTGGAAGCGACTCTACGCAATGAGGGCGAATCTGAACAATGCTGAATTGACCAGTGCCCATAACCTGACCGTATGCCCCTGCAGTTTTGCCCCATCCAGATGCTGGCCATCGTCCAGAAGCTAAACGGGTAAACCATGAGTTTTCGTTATGACGTTGCCGCGAAAATGAATGCACAAGTTGGCAGGGCGTTCCTACACTAGCGCTGCCAACCCCAGGAAACTCCGCAACCAACAACCCTTGAAAAGGATTCGCATGAAACCCACCCTACTCATCACAGCCATGCTGCTCGCTACCGGCCTTGCAACAACAGCCAACGCGCAGACGCTGAAAAAAATTGCCGACAGCAACAAGATGACCGTTTCCTACCGCGAGGCATCGGTCCCTTTCAGCTACCTCATCGGGTCCAGCAAGTCGGTTGGTTTTTCTGTGGAACTCACCGAAGCCATCATTGACGATGTGCGCAAAAAGGTGAAAAAGCCAAATCTTGAAGTGGCTTACATGCCGGTGACTTCGCAAAACCGCATCCCCCTGCTGGTTAACGGCACCTACGATCTGGAGTGTGGCTCAACCACCAACAACTCCATCCGTGCCAAGGACGTCACCTTTGCCATCAACCACTTCTACACCGGCACACGCTTGCTGGCCAAGAAATCATCGGGCGTCAAGAACTACGCAGACCTGGCCAAGAAAACCGTTGTCAGCACCACCGGCACCACCAACTCGCAGGTGATCCGCAAGTACAACACCGACAAAAAACTCGACATGCAGATCATTCTGGGCAAAGACCACGATGACTCGCTGCTGCTCGTTGAAAACGACCGCGCTGTTGCATTTGCGATGGATGACATCTTGTTGTTCGGCCTGATGGCCAACTCCAAAAATCCGGCATCGCTGGAAGTGGTGGGCGACGCGCTGCAAGTCGAGCCCTACGCCTGCATGCTGCGCAAAGATGATCCCGAGTTCAAAAAACTGGTGGACGGCACCATCACCCGCCTGATCAAAACCGGCGAGTTCACCAGGCTCTACACCAAGTGGTTCATGTCGCCGATTCCTCCCAAGGGCGTCAATCTGAACCTGCCCATGGCCGCCGAGCTCAAGGCCAACCTCAAAGACTTGAGCGACAAGCCGGCACTGTAAAAGAGCCGAACAGCCAAGCACGCGATTCGGCTGGCGCACGCCAGTCGGGCCGCTGCTTTTCCAGCTCAAAAAAGCAAAACATGAACAACACCCGCGTCGTAGGAATCCTGGGCGGCATGGGCCCGGCCGCCGGCGCGGATTTTGTGCGCCTGTTCGTCCGGGCCTGCGCCGACCACATGCGGCATCTGCACATCCCGGTGACAGACCAGGCCTTTCCCGAACACTGGCTGGCCCAGGTCCCCGTGCCTGATCGCAGCAACGCCCTGGAGTCCCCCGGCCCGGGTGGCCACCAGCCACTGGACCCCATGCTGCAAGCCATGGGCAAGCTGGCTGCGCTGGGCGCCACCACAGTGGCCGTGGCCTGCAACACGGCCCACGCATGGCACGCCGCACTGCAAGACCGCTTCCCCCAGCTTGAAGTGCTGCACGTTGCCCGCGAAGTCGCTCACACCCTGGCCGCACGCGGCGTCAAGGAAGTCGGCCTGCTGGCAACCACAGGCACCTACCGCAACGGGTTATACGACCAGGCGCTTCAGCAAGCGGGCCTGCAATGCCACACCCCGCAAGCCGAAGAACGCGAGCGTCTGATGCACGGCATTTACAAGGGCGTGAAGACAGGCAACATGGCGCTGGCCCAGGAATGTTTTAGCAGCGTAGCCAAGGCCATGGCGCAACGCCACGGCCTGTCAACACTGATCATGGGATGCACAGAGATTCCTTTGGCCATCAGCGCCCACCCCGACCTGGCAGATCTGGATCTGGTAGACCCGGCGGACCTGCTGGCCCGGGCATTGGCGGGGCGTGCTTACGGAGCCGTTGGTAGCTGAGCCCTTAAACAAAATCCGATTCTTGCCCAGCCATGGCGGGGCAAATTTGCTATCGAAAAGGAAGCGAGGTGCGCCAAGACCGCAAAAACCACGAGGGCGCAAGAATCGCGATATGACTGGGGGCTGCGTTAAAGCAAGGACTCGCGAACGAATTCGGCCGTTGCGTTAGCGCCTGTACATCAAGCGGCCTTACTCAATTCAAAGGTAGCGATCGAATCGGCCAGTGCGTCATCAATGGCCTCATTGAATCTCAACATCTGGGCAAAATGCTCGTCTCCGATTGAAGCAATTTTTGGCAGCCAAAGCGCTATGACAGATGCGCGAAGCGCACGGAATTCCGCGAATAAAAAAGACATGCTGAGTCCGGCATTGTGTCGCAAAGTCCCATGCACGTCGGCTGCGGTCTCGATCAAATGAGGGGGCAACAAAGCCCTCATCGACTTTTCCCTTTGCTGCTGCGTGCTTTCTTTTTCCCGCATGTCCACAACGAGCTCGCGCAATATCTCGGCGGCGTGATCCCGAAGCAAGAAATGATTTGTTTTGCTTGACTCACCAAATAACTTTGCTGCGAAGTTGTCCCACCCCGCGAGTATTTCGACGTGATGCGTTTCGATGAATGTGGTTAAAAGCACTTTTTTCCTATCAATCCAAGGCCATACATCGCTCAACCTGGCGGAAATCATATTGCATTCAGTTGCAGTTGTGTATCCAACCTATTCCGCAGAAACCGGGCGTTTTAAGAAGAACAACCCCGAAATGTAAAAACGCCCCAGAACCCGAAAGGGCGCTGGGGCGCATTAAATTTGGTGGCCTGGGGCGGAATCCTAAAACCGGCCCCAACCCTCACCACGACTCGCTCTCACCAATTCGTCCGATCTGCCGGGTACACCTTGGGGTACACCAAACTGGCCTACGGCAAATCGAAAAATCGCGGCTTCGAACCGCCGACAATTTCGTTGCCGAAAGGCATTATCCCACCATCGCTGCACCCCGCTAGTAAGGGACCGCAGGCCCTCCGCGATTCCTCAAGCAGCCACCAGCTCGAACTTGATCTTCTTGCCCAGCGCAGCCGCGGCGCCAGTCGGCGTGTCCAGCGTCAGAGTCGCGTCCTCCGCGTCAAGAAGGCGATTGACCGCCGCCCGGCTCGCATGCATCTTCAGAGCGAGAGCGGTTTTTGTCGGCTCGCGAGCCTTCATCTAGTCAGGCAAGACCACGCTCACTCTATAGAGCGATCATCGGGAAGTTGCAGGATCGCGGGTCCGAACTAAAATGACGCGACCACTTCGTGCCAATAGTCCTGCTGTTAAAGGTTTTTATATGAGTTCAACCGATAGCCCTCTGAGTGCTCCTGCGCCGTTGCAGGAGGTCGTGGAAGAAAACAAGCAAGTAGCGGAAGACATAAAAAAGGCTGTAGACGACCTCACAGTGGTGCATGCTGTGTTAACCGTTGAAAATGAGAAGTTAAGCCCTTCTCAAGATACGAAAAAAGCCGTAAAGCGCACTAAAGTCATCCGGACGAAACTCGCCCATGCAGCCACCAAGTTAGAGGACGCTACTGAAGTTCTTGAACGCCATGTGGCTGCGTCGGCGCAGAAGTGATGACCCAGCCAAAGGATTTGCGCTCCCGACAGATATGACTTCAAATGTTTAGCGAGCAAATATCCTACAAGGGACTAAGAGTTTGTCCCGCGACTTCAGCGGACGCATTCCCTACACTTCTGAAACCGTTTGGAATCCCTCCACGGAAGTCAAATAATTTTGCAAATGGCCCGTCGGGTTTTTATCGTCGAAGATAGCCCATTAACCAGGGCAACAATTTCTGATGGACTTCAGAATTTGAACTTTGAAGTGGTCGGTGTTGCCGATTGTGAGGACGATGCGAAAGTCTGGCTTGATGCAAACCCGGACGGTTGGGACCTCGCAATCGTTGACTTGTTTCTGCGTGAGGGTACCGGTGCTGGTGTTGTTCGCTATTCGCGCAGACGGGGTTATCTTCAACCGATTGTTGTAGTCACCAATCACTATATTCCGGACATAGTTGATCACACCCAACGTCTCGGTGCTGATACCGTTCTTAAGAAATCAGACGATCTTGAAGAGCTATGGAAATATTGCGCCACCCTGCCTCTCTGAGATTCTGAGATTCTGAGATTCTGAGATTCTGAGATGTTGGCGCCGATTGAATCTTGACAGTGAGTCACACTACTCCTCTGCGTCGTCAGCAGCGTCGGGCGCATCTGGCGCCGGCTCGGTGGGCCACCAATCTGGCGGCCAGTTGCCCCAGGACGGGACCGACAGGCATTGCTGCAGCATGGATTCGACCTGATTCCTCGCGTCCAGCTCTTTTCTCACTACGTCGAGCCACACCTTGATGCGCTCGCTAGAGGGCGCCGGCCGACTATCGGCAGTGGCCTCCAGACGCGCTAAAAACTCCGTCAACTGCTGCACTCGCGTCTCCACCTCGGCCATCTGGAACGCTTGTTTCAGTTGCTCAGCTCTCGCGCGCGCCCGCCTTTCCTGAAGGGCTCGTGCTTCCGCTGCCGTTTGGGCAATCACTGCTGCCGCCTCGCGCTGCTTACGCATTTCCACCTGCAAAGGTACGAGCTGGAACGCGGCTCGAACAATCTCCGGTAGCAACTCCTGCAGTTTTGCCTGCGTGCCTACCCAAGCCTTTCTGGCTTGGTATTCGGTTCCGTCGAGGCTGAACGTCAGCTTGTCCGAGGGCCGGTACTCATACTCTTTCGCCCAGGAGATTTCCTTCCTCTTTCGTGCCAGCTCCTGCGCGTCAAGAGTTATCCGGCGGTACCCTTGTGAGAAGGATATCTTGAAAACCTCGCCTTTTAGCCGCGCTTCAATGACCGGGCCTTCGGGCTGAGTTCCACGCCTTGCAGGCTCAGCCTCGCGGCGAGAGATAACCATCCCGCCAGCCATGAGCCCCTTGAAGACGGAGGCATGGAAGCGCAGGACCCAATCCATCGATTCGAGCGACGCTGTGATGTCCAGTAGCCCGTGATGGAGCAAGCTGTACCTGCCGTTGCTGTCGCCAGGAGGTCGGTCTTCGTCACGCGTCGTCTGCCAAGCATTTACGCCGCGCCGCTTGTACTGCTCAATTAGCTTGGGGATGCGGTCAGTGTATTTTTTGGTTGCCTTGATAAGTGAATGCGCATCGTCCAAGTCCTGAGCAAACGGCACATCGACCGTTACCACTGCGGCTTGTGCATATGCATTGAGGGTTTCAACGCGCTTGCGTTCGACCGCTTGCTGGCGGGCACGCTCTTCGGGGTCTGTGGTCGCGAAATTGACTTGCACATCCAGTTCGGGAGTTGGTAACGCCGTCTTCGGCGGCGTCTGCCCGGCACTCAATTTTGCCCAGTAGCCTTGCGGCGGCGCCGGAACGGCGTGCCTCCGACACGCTTTCGCCAATCCGACATCGGAAATGCCCAGTTCAGCCGCCAGTTTGGTCATCGGCGTGGACCAGACTTTTGCGTAGAGTTCACTGCGCTTCATGCCGCCCCCCTTTCGGCGTTTGGACGTATTTTGGACTGGGCGCTCCTTCTTACTTTGGGCTCCCGAATAGCGGCGCGAGTGGGCATGCGTCCAAGCGGAACGGTTGTTCAGGCCAGCAAAGCCTCCAATGTTGCCGCCTGCTTTTCAAAGTCCGCAGGACGACGCTGGGCAAAGGTTTGCAAGTTGCCCAGTTTCCAGCGTAATGCCGGTAGTTCAGACGCATGCGAACATTGGAGCAATGTCCAATCAGGTTGTGCACGGGCCAGACCCGTCAGAAACTGCTTGTGCTGTCCCGTAAACCGTCGCGGAAGTTCCTCGCGCAGTCTGGCGCGTGTCTCCAGCAGAACGTCAAGACTCACCGGCTCGGTGATCATGCCGACAAAATGCTGGTGGTATTCATGAGCGATGTCTTTTTCGTTCCCGAACAGCACCTCGTGGGTAGGTCGGTTGTGCCCGGCTAGGTAAGTCACGAAGCATTCCACCGCCGCGTCCGATATACCACCGGACTCGAACATCTTCTGCACGTCAAACAGGTCACGCGGGTGCTGACGGTCCATGGCCGCGACCAGTTTGCTGCCATACAGCTCTGCGGGTGCCAGGACTGGCAATTCCAGCGCCACGCTGAACAGGTCGGCTGTCTTCGGGCTCAAGGGATGGCGCTCGATCGGGAGCACCGTGCCTCGAAAAACCACGTTGACTTCAACCTTGACCTGGGCCTTGGCGTTTTCGATCAGCAGCTTGGTGTCGCCGAGATCCCTGGAGTTCACCTTGCGTGTGGTCAGGTCCAGTCGGGCCAAGCGACCGGCAATGGCATCGATTTCATCGTTGATGGCTTTCAAAGCCTGCTCACGCGGAGTTTGCCAAGGTGTGTAGACCACGTCGATATCGACTGACAAGCGCGGCATGTCCTGCACGAACAGGTTGATGGCGGTGCCACCCTTCATGGCGAAGATGTCGTTGGCAAACACGTCGGGCGCGGCTGTCAGCAGCAGGCGCACTGTATCGGCGTAAGTTTTATCCATGAGGTTTCAGGGTCAGCAAATTGCCATCTTTCATGCGGGTGATCCATCGTTTGTCGCTGCCGACAGGCAACGTGTACCGGTTTTGCAGTGCTTCCACGTCGACCACACTGGTTTCACGCGCCCAGGTCAGGAACAGTCGAACGGCTTTGATGCTGGTACAGGACTGCAACAGCTCGCCCAGAACCTCTTTGCGCAGATTGCGAAGACCATCGAACAGGTTACGCGCCTCCTCCAGCCCCTGATGCGTACCGACCTCGTAAAGCAGTTCAAGGACCGCACGCTCGGGGACTGACACGCGCAAGCCATCCGTCACGCCCGGCGGCGTCGTCAAACTTTTGCTGGCAAGCGTGCCATCCGGCAAGTTGAACAACCTGGCCGACACGTAACGCGATGGGAACCGCGAAGTGAACCACTCCGGCAGCACAAAGCGCACGTCGCCCCACAGCACCACCGCCTCGCGCATCGCGAGGTTGTGGCGCACACCCTGAAGCGTCAGCGCGCTCCTGCCCGCCACATGCAGGCCGGTGACACGGGTTTGCAGGAGCTTGATCGCGCCATGCGCGCTCAAGGTGTCACCGGCAAACGCATAAACGCCTTGGCCCAAGCGGTCCAGCCAGCCGCTTTCAGCGTAGTGAGCCGCCAGTTGGGCCGACACGCCGATACGCTCCAGCGCGGCCAGATCGAACGGCATCCCGCGCGGCAGGCTGGTCTGGAGCTTCTTGATTAGAGCGTGTCGTGGAGTTCTATCCATGTGCTAAAAATAACACATTTTCTAATCAATTTCAAAGAACGACGATTGAATATCATTTGATTTTTAGTGTCTTGTACTATTTTTTATGCATTATTCAATCAAATCACTGCGGTTGGGCATAGTATCGCTCTCAACGGTTTGCTGGGACATTCACCAGAAATGCCGTGTTCAACGAATGTTGAAAAGCTCACTTAGAGTGAAAAAGCGAAGCTGGCGGCCTTCCGAACAATTGAAGGCGGCATGAAAGGGGCTTGATGGACGACGCAAAACAATGGGCAGCTTGTCTTGCGGAAACTTGGAATCGAACCACAGACTTCGGATCGCAGCCGTAAGTCATTGATTTCCCTAGACCATTCGAGCGATCCCGGCAGCGTCCAAAACTGGGGCGGAATCCTAAGATCGCCTGCAGCCCGCACCAGTACTCGTTTTCACCAATTCGTCCTATCTGCCGGGTACACGTTGGAGTACACCAAAACTGGCTAGCGGCAGCCAAGGATGACAATCTGAAGTAGCCGCCGCAATTGCCGCTTTCGACCCAAAGCAGCCGTCTGCCTTCTGCCAAGCTATCGGACAGGCTGGCGCTGAGTGTGCCCGTTCGATCGTCCCTATTCCCGCTCTGCGAACCAAATGGCCGCTGCCATGAGCGCCATCCCGACCACTTGGAGGTGGCCAAGCCGCTGATCGTAGAGCAGCCAATCGAGCAGGATCACCAGCGCGGGGTACACGAACTGCAGGACAGCGATCCGGTCCGTGCTCAAGCGTGGCAGGCCCAGGTACATCAAGCTGTAGGCCAAGCCTGTGTGGACGATGCCGAGTCCGCCCAGCCAGGCCCAGGTCATTCCCCAGGCAGGCCAGCCCTGGGTCGCGGGCCACGCTAGCAACATCACTGTCCCCACCGCGCACTGCCACCACGCAAGCACGCCGGCCGGGGCGCGTACGGCCCTCTTGGCGATAAGGGTGACGACCGCAGTACAGAGCGCGCCGATGAGGCACATGACGATCCCGATCCAATAGCCGGGTGCAAACAGCACAGGCGAGCGTGCGGCAAGCTCGTCGAGAACCCCAGTGGCGAGGACCAGCCCCGCCATGGCGGTTAGCACGGCCACTAGGCGCCGGCGCGTAACCGACTCCTTTAGAAACCAGGCGCTAAGGGCCAGCATCCACAGCGGCTGCACATGGAACAGGACGCTGGCCACGCCGGCGGAAGTTCTAGCGATGGCAGCAAAGAAAAGCGTCCATGCCGCCACCATGAGGACAGCGGCAGCAAAAATCCATCTACCGTTAGCCGCCGCGAGACGCAGCGCGCCGAGGTCCCGTCGTGCCGCAAGCCAGGCGGTGAGGGTGAGCAGCCCGAACGCGCAGCGAAACCAAGTGGCCGTGATCGCATCCACATTGGCTTCATGCACGAAGATGCCGATCGTCCCCAGCAACATGCTGCCGGCCACGAAAGGCAGAGCGCCGGAGCGCGATCGCGTGCTGCTCGCTTCGGGCACTTTGGCTGTGGACTGGTGATGCATCGCCGCAGTGTGGAGCAGCGGAACGTAGTAGAAAAGCGCATAATTCAGCACATAACCATTCGCTAATCGAATGGCCTACCGGGATGGCGCAACAGGATTTGCAGGTCGATTGGCTCAAGTGCTTTGTTGCCGTGGTGGAGGCAGGCTCGCTGTCGGCTGCCGCCGCCGTGGTGCATCGTTCCCAGTCCGCCGTAAGCATGCAGCTGAAAAAACTGGAGGTCGCTTGCGGCCACCCCCTCCTCCTGCGCGGGCCCCGCCAGCACGAGCTAACCCCCGAGGGGCAGCAGCTGCTGGGATATGCCAGGCGCTTGCTTGCCCTCCACGCAGAAGCGCAGGCCGCATTCCAGGGGGAGGTGCTCACGGGGCGCGTGCGGCTCGGGGTTCCCGACGACTATGCGAGCAGCTATCTGACGCCCGTGCTCAAGCGCTTTGCGCCCCGGCACAGAGGCGTCGAAATCGAGCTCGACTGCGAGCAATCGACCTCGTTGATCCCCCGGGTTGGACGTGGCGAGTTGGACCTCGCTCTGGTCTCGCGGGATCACTCTCGTCGCGGCACTTTGCTTTTCCATGAACCGATGGTCTGGGTCGGCTCTCCCCAGTTCGATGCGTGGCACAGTGACCCGCTGCCCATTGCGGTCTACGAGGACCTGAGCCTGGCCCGCCGCAGCGCAATCAACTCGCTTGCGCTGCAAGGACGACGCTACCGCGTGGTGTATCACAGCTCCAGCCTCGCTGGACAGCTCGCGGCCGTGGAGAGCGGGCTGGCCATCGCCGCCTTGACGCGTTGCAGCGCACCGGACCACCTGCAGATCCTTGGAGCCGAGCATGGACTGGGACCCTTGGCGCCGATGGAAGTATCGGTGTACCGCAGTCGTGCCTCGCACGGCAACAAGGCAGTCGACGGCTTGCAGGCGCTGTTGGTGAACACCTTGCGCCAGTCAGTCCCCACCTGACCGTCTCGCGGGTGCGTCAGCCCCTTTTCTGCGCCACCTTATTATCGAGAGCGATTAATCGTTGCCAGCTCATTGCGAGGCCAGGTGCCAAGCGAAACCCCGTGGCAACCCAGATGTCGCCTACCGCACGGAAAGTACCGCTCGTCGCACAGAGTCCGCGCAACTTGGACTTAACCCAAGGTCATTCATCAACTGGAAAAAGCTGTCCGACGAAGCAGATCCGAGCCCGGACGATCGAGCCAACTGTCGAGCGAGCTTGCGCGCCGGCTCAAGGTCGCCGCTGGTGAAGTACGAGGGGTCGCCGACCAGCTCGGCCATCTGGCTTTTGATGCGTTCAGGCAAAGCCGCCCCATGGATGAAGTAGCGGAGATGACGGAGAAAGTTTCCGTGTCCAAAGATGTCGGCTCCCACAGTTCCGTTGCCTTCGAACACTTGCAGGCGGGACTTTCTTCCTCCATTGAGCTCCGGATCGTCAAAGTAGCGCAAACGGCGCTCCGGGATCGCTTTGCGCTGCAAAAGCAACGGCATCAACCTCGCAGCCGCGTCACACGAACGCCGGCCGCTGTCATGGGAGTGCCAGTTGAAATCGATTTGTTCAAGAAGGGCAAGCTCTTGTTCGGCCAGTTCGATCGTGCCTATCGTCATGACTATCTCCCGAGATCTGTTGGGCCGTATGCGCAAGTGATGCACGGTGCTGTGGAGCGCATGCGCTCCACAGCATAACCACTCCAGAGAGAAATTGCAAGCGCAGGGCTATGGCTTGACTGCTAGGCTGGGGCATATATGCCCCAGCCTAGCAGTCAGCGAGCCCCCCTGTAAACAGCGCTTCAACCTGGCTCCTTGGCGAAGATGCGATTGACTCGCCATGATGCCAATGTTATGCTGTGCAGCGTGAACGCTGCACAGCACAGCGCTGCAACAGCTCATTCCCCCTATGGACTTCGAGGTAAATGCCTTGTAGCCTTGCTTCGTCAATGGCATACTTAGCAGCATGCATGCTGCTAAGTACGCCGATCACATCGATTCGCGGGCTCACCCCCTCGGATGAATCGCACTCGAATCCAGATCGCAAAGCCGGACATCGTTCGACACTTTGACGCGCTTCCCGACCATGTCCTGAAGCCGAAAGAGATTTACGCAATCCTCGCGGAACAGCGGGATTTCTGGCGCCTCGCACAAAACACAACTGCTGAACAATTTATCGAATTTCTGGAGAAGCATTCGAAGCTCAAACAGTATGAGTTTCGCTTCCCTCAGCGGGCTGAGAAGTGCTACGTCTGGGACCAGGCCCCTTTGCTCGCCATCTTGCTTGGTTTGAAAAAAGACCTGCACTTCAGCCACTACACGGCGATGCGCGCACACGGGCTGACCGAGCAGTCACCCAAGTCCATCTATCTCACGGACGAACGAACCGCCTCGAATGCAAGCGAACGCGACAGCAAGATCAGCCAGGCAGATATTGACAACGCCTTCAAGAAGCCGGCACGCGCCTCAAGTAACTGGGTGGAATACGACGACAAGAAGATCTACTTGCTGAACGGCGCCGACACCGGCCACCTGGGCGTCGTCACCGAACTGATGACAGACGAAAGCGGGGCCGAGGTCCAAGCCCGACTGACGAATCTAGAACGCACCTTGATCGACATCACAGTGCGGCCGGTCTATGCGGGCGGCGTCTTTGAGGTGGCAAAAGCGTACGAGCTGGCAAAGGAGCGCGTGTCCATCAACAAGCTGGTGGCGATGCTGCACAAGTTGAGTTTTGTCTATCCCTACCACCAGGCCGTCGGCTATTACCTGCAGCGCGCGGACTACAAGCCTAGCCAGCTCGACCTGGTGCGGCGCCTGCCCCAGGAGCAAGACTTTTATCTGACGCACGAGATGAACGATACGCGCTACGACAGCGATTGGCGACTACACATCCCAAGCGGGTTTTAGTTTGTCGATCAGGGCCAACACATAGTCAAAGTAGAAGCGAAACTCCTTGAGATCGAACCCTGGCGTGACAGTTGCCTCCACCGCGGCGAAGCCGGCCCGGTGGAACTCGTACACCTCCGGCACTTTGCCCAAGAATGCCAGTGGCACCTTCTTGACCTCGAACATCGACTTCAAGATCTGGACCGTCTTGTCCGTCGTCAGGTCCAGCTTCAGCGTATCCATCAGCACAAAGATGTCAACGAAGTCTCGCGGGCGAGCGCTGCCAGCGCGATCCCGCTTGATGATGGGACCGTATTCAGGCATCTGTTGGCAGATCGCCCGGAGCTTCTCACACACGATCATGACGGGCGAGTACACGTAGATCATGTAGCCCTCGAAGTCGACTGGCTGCTTGTCGTCGACATACTCGAAGCGGCTGATGTCAATCAGGAACTTGGTGCCCAGCCCGAGGTTCACTGCACGCCGGCGCAAGACCTCCACGTCGTCGCGATGCTCCGCGAACACCTCGGCACTTGCCAGCTTGAATTCGACGTCGTAGCCGCCCCAAAAATGGCGCATGTCCTCTGAAATTGCCCGCGGCTTCTCGATCATGCGGAAGTCAAATACCTCGTGCCCACTTGCGCGAAACGTCTCGGTCAAAGCCTTGTGGATACGAGCTTCAGCATCTGCGACGTCATGACCGAAGTCCTGCTTCAACGAAAAGTCCAGGTCAACTGAGGCGCGGGCGCTGACTTGATGCACCAGGGCCATGGCGTTGCCGCCCTTAAGAACCAGTTGCTCCAGCAGCTCATCGTCCGAAAACATCGCCTGAACTGCAAGGATCTTGATCCTGTCCAGCAACGCGGCCGCCTCAGAGGCCTTCACACCAGCTTTCTTCATGACAAGGACGGTAGCACAGCCGGTATCGAGAGCCGATCGCCGAAGCATTCAAAGGCTTGGCTTAGGCGGCAGGGCAGACAACGCGTCGTTCTTGCGGCTGCGCTTCAGGAACTCCCGGTCACGCGCAATGAACGCATCCAGCATGTGCGGAATCAGTGCAACCGCATCGACCGGTTCGCCATGCGCCTGGCTGTGCAATTGCGCGTACCGCTCGAGGCGTTGCTTCAATTCGCCCGGCAGGGTCACCGTAAGCTTGACGCTCTCAGCCTTTGGCAAAGGTCCCAGCCGCAGCTTGTTCGTGCTCATTGCGACGATCCTCGCTGGAAAAACAGAGGCTGATAAGGCCGCAACACCAGGTCCTTGCTGACCATCACCCGCATCGGGAAGCCCGGCCGGATCGTCAGCGTCGGCTGGATGCTCATGTTGCGCTTCGTGATCTCCTGCCCGACCAGGTTCACCGTGTCCTGCGCGCTCTCGCGCCCAGCAATGACGATGCGGTTGCCATCGGTGCGGCTCTCCGGTGCCGCCAGCTCGGCCCCGATGCCCAACAGCGTAGACAAAGCAGCGCCGGCCAGGATGCGGTCCCAGTGCCAGTCGACGCCATCTTCGAGGCCGGCGTAGCCGGCAGGGTCGATGCCCGGCAAGCGGTAGAGCGCCACGGACGAAGTGTCGGGCAGGATCAACCGCGTCCACACCAGCAGCACTCGCCGCTGGCCGAAGGCCACCTGGCTGTCGTAGCGGCCGATCAGGCGCGAGCCCTGTGGAATCAGCAGATGGCGACCCGTGGCGGTGTCGTAGACCGCCTCCGACACGTTTGCGATGACTTGCCCAGGCAGGTCAGAGTTGATCCCTGTCACCAGCGCCGCCGGGATAATCGTGCCCGCCATCACCTGGTAGGGCGACGCGGGCAGTTGCAAACCGCCAGGATTGCGCGCCGATGTGTCGCCTGCCTTCGCGATGAACGATTCCTTCTGATCCTGCCGATTCTGCACCGCCGTAGGATCGACGGGCTGCGCTGCGGGAGCAGTGGACCCCATCGGATTGAACGGCTGATTGCCTGAAGCCAATGCCGGAGGATCGACGACGGCATGCGCGGCGCTCGGCTTCGGTCCTCCGCTGCTTGCACCGCTTCGGAAGAACACCGAAGACCTCGCAGCCTCTTCGGATGCCAGTCGCTCGGCTTGCGCAGGATCGACGCCGCCACCCGGAGGCCGCATCTCCATCGGCTGCTGCGCCTTGACGATGGCGGGCCCCAAGTCTCCGGGCAGCGGCTCGCCCAGCACGGGCGGCCCCTGCTTCACGGCTGGTGGAATCCCGGCATAGTCCTTGGGCAGCTGGTCCAGGTTTTCAGCTCGCGAGACCCGATCAACGTTGTACAGCTCGGTGGCTGGATTGCGCTGGCGCTTGTTCGACTGCAGCGACCACAGGGTGCCGCCAAGTACGATAGCGGCCAGGGCGCCGGCGCCGAGCGCAAGCATGCGGCGATTCAGGCGCGTGACGGGGCGCGGCGAAGCGCGTAAGGCCACGGATTCAGGATCTACTTTCGGCGCCGCGGCTGGCGCTGCATCGGGGGATGTGTTCATACTCAGTTCCTCCGCGTGGCTCCGGAGCTCACACCGTCGGTGCGCTCGATGCGCACCACCTGCGCCTTGTCACCACCCAGCCGCAACTCAGCCGCGCCGAACAGCCGGTCCACCACGTAGTACGGCGAGCGGAAACGGTAGTTCACCAGTTGCCCATCGCCTCGCGCACCGATCACGAACAACGGCGGCAACTCACCCTGCGAGATGCCGCCGGGAAACTGGATGTAGACACGCTCACCATCGTCGAAGGCGCGCAAGGGCTTCCAAGGCGGGTTGTCACCACTGACGACGTAGCGAAATTTGATCTGCTCCAGCGTCATGCCAGTTTCCACTGGCGCGCTGGCCTGGGCCTGCTGCGCCTGCTTCTGCAGGGCCAACATCCGGTCCTTCGGGTAGTCCCAGGACACCGAAGCCATCCAGGCCTGCGGCGTCGATGAGAGTTCGAGCAAGTAAGTGCGACGATTCGTTGTCACCACCAGGTTGGTCTTCAAGCCAATGCGTGTGGGTTTGATCAGGATATTCACGCGCAGCGTCGCACCGGCTCCGCTGGCCGTATCGCCGACGACCCAGCGCACCGTGTCCCCGGCCGACACCGTTACCAGCTCTTCGCCCTGCTGCAAGGCTATGACGGTCACACGTCCAGGGCTGGCATACACCTGATAGAGCGCGCCATCGGCGTAGGGCCAGACCTGGATCGCGTTGACATAGCCCTCACGTGAGGGCGCGATCCGGGCCTCCATGTTCGCACGGGCAACGCGGACTTTTTCATCTACGGGTTCCGGTGCTAACTTCGCATCGGACTCGCTCGGCAGCGCCTTCATCTGGTCGGGCAGCGGCAAGGGCTTTGGAACCTCAACCACCTCGATGGGCTTGGGTGGATCCGGCAGTTGATGCGCAGCGACGGCAACGGGTTCGTCCAGAGAGATCGTCGGCGGCGGCTTGCCCCGCGTGGCGCAACCAGCGAGGACCAGCAAGATCAGCGGCAGTACGGATTCACGGAGATGAGTATTCATGGCTTTGTTCCTTTCATTGCATCGGTGGCTTCGAGCTCACGGCTCCAGGACAGGCCGTTGACGTAAATCCCGAGTGGGTTCTTGCGCAGGCGCTGTTCGGTGCGCGGCGGCTGCAGCACCACGGACAGAACGGCTGTCCAGCGCTCCATGCCGGAAGGCGCGCCATTCGCATAGCTGCGTTCAATCCAGCGCACCTGGAACGACGTGTCACTGGCCCGCACCACGTTCGTGACCTCGACGGCCACCGAGCTCTGCCCAATGCGCGAGAACGGATCGTTCGCTCGCGCGTAATCGTTCAGCGTCGCGGCGCCACGGTCCGTCGTGTACTCATAGGCCTCAAGCCAGTTCTGCCGCACCACGATCGGGTCGATGGACAGGGAACGCACGTCAGTGATAAAGCGCGCCAGGTGGTGCGCGATCTGGGCGTCATTGGGCTTGTAGGGCGAGGCGGCTTCGCCGACAGCGCGCACCTGGCCGGCGTTGTCCACCTCGACGACGAAAGGCGTCACGATGGACTGGGCCGAACGCCACACGAGACCGCCGCCCATCAGCAGCGCGAGGGACAGGCAACCGAAAGCCATCAGCCGCCAGTTCTTGGCCTGTACGCGTGCGCTGCCGATTCGCTGGTCCCAGACCTGCGCAGCGGCCTGGTAGGGAGTGACGGGCTCGGGCGTCGCCGAGTACCGCACCTGGGGACGTTTGAACATCATCTGGATCTCCTAAGAATTTGAGTCATCGCGCAAGCTCGGGCTGGCGCCACTGCCGCCGGCATCGCCGGAGCGCAATGCGTGGGCGGACGTTGTGACCGCGTGCGTTATCTGCTGCTTACGGCGCATCTGCTTGGCCCATGCGGGCTCAGTCGCTGGCCTGCTCGATTCGCTTGCGTCCGTCGACTTGGCTGAGGCGGGTGCAGCGGCATCGGCGACAAAGCTCCCCACACCGTCCTTGACCGCCTTCGCACCGGACGCCACACGCTGGCCGACGGTGCTGGCACCGCTGCGCGCGACGTTGGTCAAGCCGGCGCCGGCTGCACGCACGCCACCGCTGCCCGATGCGGCGGCGCCGGCCTGATAGGCCGACTTCGCGCCGCTGGCCATTGAACTGGCGGACCGTGCTGCGGCGGCGCCCCCGCCGATGGCAGCACGCGCAGCACCCGGCGCCATGCGAGCCCCTGCAGCCACCGCCGAACCGGCTCCCGCCACGGCCGCGCCGCCAGCGACGGCCAGACCCGCGGCACCCAATGCCGTCCCCGCTGCCGCTCCGGCGCCAAGCTGCGGCGCACCAGACACGAGCCCGGTGGCAATGCCCGGCCCGAAAATCCCCAAACCCAGCATCGCCAGCGCGGCCAGCATGATGACCAGCGCGTGGTCGATGGACGGCTCGGTACCCGGCGGCACCGTGAACTCGGCGAACAGGCCCGTGCCGATTCCGACAATCACGGCCAGTACCAGCACCTTGATGCCCGAAGACACCACGTTGCCCAGCACCCGTTCGGCCAGAAAGGCGGTCTTGTTCCACAACGCAAACGGCACCAGCACAAAACCCGCGAGCGTGGTGAGCTTGAACTCGATCAGCGTGACGAAAAGCTGGACCGCGAGCACGAAGAAGCTCACGATCAGCACCAGCCACGCCAGGAACAGCACGGTGATGACATCGAGGTTGGCGAACACCTCTGGAAAGCCCGTCAGGTCGCTGATCTGCTTCATGATCGGCGCGCCTGCCTCCACGCCTACGCGCGCCAGTCGACCGGGTTGCAGCAGTTCGCCCTGGGTCATCGACGAACCGGACGCCACCAGGCCGAGCCCGGCGAAGGATCGGAACACGATGCTAGAGAGGCTGTTGAAGTTGTTCAGGATGAAGGCGAAGGCGCCGACATACAGCACCTTCTTGATCAGCTTGCCGATGACATCGTCGCCACCGCCGCCGCTGGCATTACTCATCGCCCAGAAGAGGCCTGCCAGCGTCATGTCGATCACGACAAGCGTGGCGGTCAGAAACCCCACCTCTCCGCCCAGCAGACCGAACCCGGAATCGATGTAGCGCGAGAAGACGTCAAGGAAGCGATCGATGACCGACAGATCATTCATTGCTCAGTCCTTGGGCGCTGGTGCCGAAGCCGCGGGTGCCAGCGCTTCCGGTGTGTGTTTCGGCCCGCCGCTTCGGAAGAAGCGCCGGCGCGTGGCCTCGGCCACGGCATTGCACTGGTCGTCACCGACCTTTGCGTGGTCGGCCTTGCATTGCGCGCGCAGTTCCTTCAGGCGCTCGGGATTGGCCACCAGCGACTCGACGGACTCAATAGGCGCGGGCTTGCCGCAGGCGGCCAGCAACATGGCTGCGACTGCGGCCAGGATCATGCTTAGAGGCTGTTTCATGGTCGCTCCCCTCAGTTGCCGTAGAAGTTGACCGTGTAAGGCGTGTACGGCGTGCCATCGCCCTGGAAGCGCCGACGCACCTCGCGCGCGCGCTCCTGCACCGCGACCTGCCGGGCCTGCTCCAGCGCCGCCGCACGGTCTTGCGTGATTTGCAGTTGCTGGGCCTGCATCGCCTGGCGCGACTGCAGGGCTAGCAGCTGGTTCGTCGCCTGCATCGCCTGCAATGCGCCTGTGGCCGACTGGCTGCGGTTCACCAGGTCAGTCAAGGTCCGCTCGTCCGACGTGAAGTTCTGCACCGCCTGCGATTGCACCTTGGTCGCGGTGCGCAGTGCTTCGAGCGAATGGGTCCAGCGCGTGCGCGCATCGGCCCCCATCTGCGTACCCGAGATTGCCGCCGTGTACGACTCGGGATAAAGCCGCCGGAAATCCGATTCCATCTGAGTGACATTGAAGGCCAGACCCTGGCCCTGCTGGATCAACTGGGCTGTCGCCGACAAGGCGGCCCGCAGCTCACCCAACGCGCTGAAATCCAGGCTTGCGAGATTGCGCGCCTGGTTCGTCAGCGACTGCGCCTGGTTCTGAAGTTGCTTGATCTGGTTGTTGATCTGCTCAAGGGTGTTGGCGGCTGTCATGATGTTCTGCGCCAAATTGGTCGGGTCGATCACGACCCACTGCGCCTGAGCGGCTGGCGCAAGCGCAATGAGCGACGCCGCAAAGGCGGCAAGAAGGTGCTTCTTCATGGTGAGTTCTCCTGAGGTGACGAAGGAATAGGCGGAAACGAGGAGATGAGGCCGGCGGCCCAATCGAGGCTCCGATGGCGCAACCAGGCTGCTGCGAAGTCCGAGGAGGTGATGCCAGCGGACACGGCGTCCATGGCTCGTTGGTCTTCGGGCGAGGACGCGCCGGCGAAGGCCAGCGCAACCGACCCGAGCCCGAGGTCGAAGACGCGGTTGCCCAGCCGCGACTGGTAGTAGTAGTCCCGCTTGGGTTGCGCAGTCGCGACGATCTCGATCTGCCGGCTGTTGAGTCCGAAGCCTTCGTAGATCACGCGAATCTGCGGCTCGGTCGCTTGCGGATTTGGCAGGAAGATGCGGCTCGCGCAGCTTTCCACGATGGCCGGCGCGATGGTCGAATCCTTGATATCTGCGAGCGACTGTGTGGAGAAGATCACCGAGGCGTTCTTTTTGCGCAGCGTCTTGAGCCACTGGCGGATGCGCGAGGCGAACACGGGGTCATCCAGGAACAGCCAGGCCTCGTCCAGGATCAGCAAGGTAGGCGCCCCGTCGAAGCGCTCGTCGAGGCGGGCAAACAGGTAGCCGAGCACTGCCAGCACAGCCGATTTGCTGTGCATCAGCTCTTCCATCTCGAAGCCCTGCACAGATGCAGCACCGAGCCGATCGGTGTCGGCATCAAGCAGCTTGCCGTAGGCGCCACCCAGAACGTAGGGCTGCAGGGCCTGACGCAGGGCGTTGGACTGCAGTAGCACCGACAGCCCGGTCATGGTGCGCTGTTCGACCGGCGCGCTGGCCAGGCTGTTGAGTGCGGACCAGACGGCGTCTTTATCAGGCGGGTCTACGGCCACGCCTTCCTGAAGCAGCCGGCCTTCGATCCACTCGGCCGCCCAGGCGCGGTAGCCGTGCTGGTCGATGCGGGCTAAAGGCTGGAATGCAATGGCGCCGTCGGTGCCCAGGTCATAGTGCTCTCCGCCGAGCCCGAGAATTGTGGCGCGCATCGACCGGCCCATATCGAAAGCAAAAATGCGCGAGTCCGGGTAGCGGCGGAACTGCATCGCCAGCGTCGCGAGTAGCACCGACTTGCCCATGCCGGTCGGACCCACGACCAGCGTGTGTCCCACATCGCCGACATGCGTGACCAGCCGAAACGGCGTCGCACCATCGGTGCGAGTGACGATCAGGGGCGGGCCATCCAGATGCGCATTGCGCTCCGGCCCTGCCCACACTGCCGACACCGGCATCATGTGCGCCAGATTCAGCGTCGAAACGATCGGCTGCCGGACATTGGCATAGGCGTGGCCCGGCACTGAGGACAGCCATGCGTCAACCGCATTCAAGGTCTCGGGAATGGTGACGAAGCCGCGACCCTGGATAGCTCGCTCCACGGCACGCAGCTTCTCGTCGGCCGCCGCCGCGTCGGCGTCGAGCACCGTCACGGTCGCCGTGACGTAGCCGAAAGCCACCTGGTCGCTGCCCAGCTCCTGCAGGGCTGCGTCGGCGTCTGATGCCTTGTTCGACGCATCCGAGTCCACCAGCGGGCTCTCCTGCTGGAAAATGGTCTCGCGCAGCAGCGCGACGATGTTCTTGCGCTTGGCGAACCACTGGCGGCGCAGGCGGCGCAACTCCTTCTCCGCCTCGGCCTTCTCAAGGCACAGGAAGCGCGTACTCCAGCGGTAGGCGAAGCCCAGACGGTTCAGATCGTCCAGCAGGCCCGGCCAGGTCGAGGTCGGAAAGCCGCGGATCGACAGCACCCGCAGGTGCTGATTCCCCAGCATCGGCGCCAGACCGCCCACCAGCGGCTGATCGGCCAGCAGCGCGTCCAGGTGCATGGGGATCTCGGGTACGGCCATCGCATGCCGGCGCGTGGAGACGCAGGCGTGCAGGTAGGTCAGGGTCTGCGCATCGTCGAGCCACGAAATCTCCGGCATCACGCCGTCGAGCAAACCGAAGAGGCGTTCTGTCTCGGATACGAAGGCTTCCAGCCGCTCGCGCCAATCAACGCCTTGGGAATGATGGTTCTCGTAGAGCAGCCGGGCGGCGCGTGCCGTCGACTCCTCGGGCGGCAGGTACAGCAGCGTCAGGTGATAGCTGCTTTCGAAGTGGCTGGCGTCCTCCTCAAAAGCGGCGCGACGCTCTTCGTCGACCAGCCAAGACAAGGGTTCGGGAAAAGCCGATTCTGGGTAGTCGGCCGCTTCGCGCCGCTCGGCGTCCACGAACAGCGCCCAACCGGAGCCCAGACGCCGCAGCGCGTTGTTGAGGCGAGCCGACGTAGCGACCAGTTCGCCCTGGGTCGCGCTGTCCAGGTCCGGCCCAAGGCAGCCAGTCGGCCAGCAGCGCCGGGCGCTTGCGGTATTCGGAGAGGTTCAACATGGCAACCTCACACGTCCAGCAACTGCCGGTGCTTGATATGCCGTGAGAAGACCTGCATGAACTGCGGGTCGAGGCGCGCACCCCAGACGGCCAGCGAATGCCCGACGATCCACAGCACCAGGCCGGGCAGCCAAAGCTGCAACCCGAGCCCGACGGCGGCGGCCAGCGTGCCGTTGGCAATCGCCACGGTGCGAGGCGCCCCGCCCAGCAGGATGGGTTCGGTCAGCGAACGGTGCAGCGGCACTTCAAAGCCGGCGATGGTTCCGGGCGCCGCGCTCATGCCAGCACCGCCCCACCCGTGAAGCTGAAGAAGGTCAGGAAGAAGCTGGACGCGGCGAAGGCGATCGACAGACCGAACACGATCTGGATTAGCTTGCGGAAACCGCCGCTGGTATCGCCAAAGGCCAGAGCGAGGCCCGTCGAGATGATGACGATCACCGCGATGATCCGTGCCACCGGCCCCTGGATGGATTCGAGCACCGATTGCAGCGGTGCTTCCCAAGGCATGTTCGAGCCGGCCGCCTGCGCGGGCAGGGCCACGGCTAGCAGCAGCGCTGCGGCGGCGACGTGCAGAAGCGGTTTTACGGAAAGGCGTGAAGTCGTCATGAAGTTTCTCCGGTGGTGGAAGGGATGGATGAAAGAAGGGACGGGAAGACAGACAGCAGCTCGGTGCTGAGCTGGTAGCCGTGGCTGTCGTGGCCGATGACGCGGGCGATCTCGCGCACGTGGCGCGCACGGCCGCGGCCGGCGATGAAGACAATGACGTTGACAGCCTCGGCGATCAGGGCGCGTGGCACCGTCACGCTGATTTCCTGCACCAGTTGCTCCAGTCGCGTCAGCGCGCCGTGTGCGGAGCCGGCATGCACGGTGGCAATGCCGCCGGGATGCCCGGTACCCCAGGCCTTGAGCAGGTCGAGTGCTTCGGAGCCGCGCACCTCGCCGACGACAATGCGGTCCGGCCGCAGCCGCAGCGTGGCACGCACCAGATCGGCCATGTTGCTCACACCCGGTTCGGTACGCATACCCACGTGGTCGTCGCTGCGGCACTGCAACTCCACCGTGTCTTCAAGGATCAACACCCGGTCGCGCGTCTCGGCAATCTCGTCGAGCAAGGCATTGGCCAGCGTCGTCTTGCCGGTGCTGGTGCCGCCCGCGATGACGATGTTCAGGCGCTCGCGTACCGCGCGGCGCAGGAACGCTGCCTGGTCCTCGGTCATCACGCCATCGGCCACGTAGTGCGCCAGCGTCATGATGCGCAGCGCCCGCTTGCGGATCGCAAAGGACGGCGCGCGCACGACAGGCGGCAGCACGCCCAGGAAGCGTTCTCCGGTTTCCGGCAGCTCGGCCGACAGGATTGGCGCGCCCGCATGCACCTCGGTGCGCACGTGCGCGGCCACCAGGCGGATGATCCGTTCGGCCACGGCCGGCGGCAGCGCAGTCCCGGTCGGCTCGCGCCCCGTACCCAGACGATCCACCCATAGCGAGCCATCGGGATTCAGCAGGACTTCGACCACCTCCGGGTCCTCCAACGCTGCCGCGATCTCCGGCCCCATGGCCGTCCGCAGCATGCGGATGCGCCGTTCCAACGAGGCGTCCTTGGCGATAGGCTCAGGCAGATTCACGTTGAATCTCCTCAGTGTCGGCACCAGGCCCTGCCTGAGCGCCAGGCTGCGTTGGTTCGGCGCCTTCAGCGGGGCCGATGTCTTCATGGACTTCGCGCACAAGGCTGCGCCCACGCTGAATGTGGCGCGCCAGCTGTTCGATGAACTGCACGTATCGGGCCCGGCCCTGCGCGCGTGCCGCCTCCTGCTGCCCTTCGGGCACAGGGATCGAGACCGTTAGGAAGTAGCGGATGTAAAGCGCCACCGTTTCGATCAGCACGTTCTGGTCGCGCTCCAGCCGGTCGAACTGGCGCGACAGCCGGTCCAAGCGCTTGGCAATGGCGGCCTCGCGCTGGTCGGCGCCATCAGGTGAGAGGAATGACGCCAACGCGGCGGCGATCACGGCGGACTTCGACACGCCCTTGTGCGCCGCGACTTGGTCCAGCCGCTTTGCATGGTCCGGCTCGATGAAAATGTTCAGGCGGGCGCGGGTCATAACGCGATCCCGTCATCAGGGTCCAGTGCGGCCAGGCGCGCGGTACGCATCAGTTGCCGGTCTACATCCTGCGGCCGAAGCGGCGCATCGTCTTCGTCATCCAGCACCAACAGGCCGTCGGCGTCTGGAAGCGACGGCGCATCGGCAGCGACATCCAGCTCGGGTTTGAGCTGGTGGCCACCCTCGTCGATAAGGCCACCGCCATCAGGGACAGACGAATCCCGCAGAGCTGTCCGGGTCGGCAGTCCGCTCCAATCGTCAGGCCGTGCAGCAGGACGGTCCTCGTAGACGCCCGCAGCCAGCACGGGTGCAGGCAGGACGCGCTGGGTGAAGTTCCGATCCTGGTAGTAGCGCAGCTTCTTCGCCTTGATGGGCGGATGGCCCGAGACCATCACCACCGCATCGTCGGGCGGCAGTTGCATCACCTCGCCTGGCGTCAGCAGGGGCCGGGCCGTTTCCTGGCGCGAAACCATCAGATGCCCGAGCCAAGGCGCGAGCCGATGGCCGGCGTAATTGCGCTGGGCGCGCAGCTCGGTCGCTGTCCCCAGCGCCTCGGAGATGCGCTTGGCCGTGCGCTCGTCGTTCGTTGCGAATGCGATGCGCACGTGGCAGTTGTCCAGGATGGAATGGTTCGGGCCGTAGGCCTTGTCGATCTGGTTGAGGGACTGTGCGATCAGGAAAGCACGCAGTCCGTAGCCCGCCATGAAGGCAAGGGCGCTCTCGAAGAAGTCCATCCGGCCGAGCGCTGGGAACTCGTCGAGCATCAACAGCAGCTTGTGTTTGCGGGGGATGCCGTCCGAGCCGTCCAGGGATTCGGTCAGGCGCCGGCCGATCTGATTAAGAATCAGCCGGATCAGCGGCTTGGTGCGGCTGATGTCGGAGGGCGGCACGACCAGATAGAGCGAGACGGGGTGCGACGCTGAGATCAGATCGGCGATGCGCCAATCGCAGCGCGACGTGACTTCTGCCACCGTGGGGTCACGGTACAGGCCCAAGAAGCTCATTGCGGTGGACAGCACACCCGAACGTTCGTTGTCGCTCTTGTTGAGCACTTCGCGCGCTGCGGAAGCGACGACGGGATGAACCCCATCCTCCCCATCTCTACCCAGATGCCCGGTGGTCATCATCCGGTGCAGCGTCACCTCGAATGGGCACGCCGGATCGGACAGGAAATTGGCGACGCCGCGCAGCGTTTTGTCTTCGCCGGCGTAGAGAACGTGCAGGATGGCACCGACCAGCAGGGCATGGCTGGTCTTCTCCCAGTGGTTGCGCCGTTCCAATGCACCTTCGGGATCGACCAGGATGTCGGCGATGTTCTGCACGTCGCGCACTTCGTGCATGCCACGCCGAACTTCGAGCAGCGGGTTGTACGTGGCCGACCTCGCATCGGTCGGATTGAACAAGAGGCAATGCGAGAACCGCGAGCGCCATCCGGCGGTTAGGTTCCAGTTCTCGCCCTTGATGTCGTGAATCACGGCTGAACCCGGCCAGGAAAGCAGGGTCGGTACCACCAAGCCAACGCCCTTGCCGGATCGCGTTGGCGCAAATGCCATCACGTGCTCCGGACCTTCGTGGCGCAGGTAGTCGACCTCCTTGTGCGCGGTCTTGCCGAGGAGCACCCCGGCAGATTGAGTCAGCCCGGCCTTGACGATCTCTTGACGTTCGGCCCAGCGCGCCGAGCCGTAAGTCGTGACCTGCTTCGCAAGGCGTGAACGCCACACTGCCATGCCGATAGACGTTGCTGTGGCGAGCATCCCGCTTGAGGCGGCGATGATCCCGCCGTGCTCGAACACCTGAGGTGCGTAGGCGTCGAAGAAGTACCACCACTCGAACAACTTCCAAGGTTCATAGACAGGCACGCCGTAAACTTCGAACCACAGAGGGCCAAGCCGCGCTTGGTAGCCTAAGGCGTGCGCCGTCCACTGCGTGCCCGTCCAAACGCCGCCCAAGGCAACGGCCGCCACCACGACAATCTGCCCGAACAAGATTCCGGTCGTACCCCGTGTCGACATAGGCGACAACTCCTTCGCGTATTGATTCCAGCGCGCGTGCCAAAACGACACCGCTTCCTGAGTCTGGAATCGCATCGCCAAACCGTCCACCCATCGGGGCGCGAAGGAGCGTGGTGAGGAGTGTGCTGGCGGAAATCGCCGCCTCGGACTGGATAAATGCAAGCCAACCCGAGACTCAGCCGCGGCTATAGCATTGCAAGTCCCGCGCTATATGTCCACGGCCGATGCCGCTGCGCTATACCTGGCGCGCGCGACAGCAGTAACAATCAACGCAAAGTTTTGCTATGGGCAACGAAACGTTGCAGATTCCCTGGTATCCCGAACCGCTGGTGCTTGTGCAGCACGTAGGTGGCGATCCACTCGTCCTCACGTAGCGGCACGGCTACCACGTCGGTACGACGCAGCGCGGCAACATGGCCTGCGTCCCCCAGCCCGACCCCCATGCCGGCTGCGATGCGGGTGATGTAGCCCGAGAGTGTTCCGGCTTCACCGGCTAGTGTCGGTGTCGTTGTGTACCGCTGCACGATGGCGCTAATCTGCTGCAGCAAGCCGGGCTGCCGATCAGCATGACAGGATAGCAGTGGAAAAGAAAGCACATCAGTGAGCGCAAGCCGGCTTTGCGACGCAAGTTCGTGTCCGGCGGGGAGCAGCGCCATGACGGGATAACTCCACGCGAGTTCCTCCAAGATTGCATCGCCATTCGGCAGGCCGAACGAGAAGCCCGCGTCAATCTCTTCGCGCTCCAGCGCGTCCGCCAGTTCCGAGGCTCGCATTTCGGTCAGCTCCAATGGGGTCTCCGGAGCCACTTCACGCCAGCGGACGAAGCACTCGCAAAGTTTGGGCTGCGCGATGCCATCGGCGATTCCGATGCGCAGCGGGGCGCGAAAGCGGGCATCGACATCTCGCACGGCGCGAAATGTGCGGTCGATCCGAATGAAGACCTTGCGCGCCTCCTTGAGCAGCCGTACCCCGGCCGGCGTCATGTGCAGCTTGCGCGGCGCTCGCACGAACAGCTGCACCTCAAGTTGGTCTTCCAGGTCGCGGATGGCGCGCGACAGCGGGGTCTGGTCGATATGCACGCGCTCGGCGGCACGGCGAAAATTGAGCTCCTCGGCAACGGCGACGAAGTAGCGCAGGTGTCGCAGCTCAATCATTGTCGCCTCGCCGCGTGACTGTCGAACAGTGCGCGGAGGAGCTGGAAGTGGCAATGGTGGGACAGTGTAAGTGTGACCTTAGGGACGGTGTTGCTCATAGTTTTACTCCTTCAGGAAATTATTTTGAACTTGCCCTTCGCCTTTTGAAGGATGCGATCACCAGCCTTGCTCGAATTCGCAGATTGCTTCTGGATAGGAAAAGTGGCGTGAGGCTACGTCGTGGCACGAGACCGATCTTCATCGGGATCTCCGGCGAATAGCCAAGTGAGCCATGTCGCTTTGCCCCGAATTGGCAGAGGAAGAACCTCTGTATGCACGCCGCATGGGTCCTGCGGATTCGAGTGTCAAAGACTATCGCCGGCTAATTGGCGCAACTTGCTCAGGCGTAAGGCCATGAGCGGCGTGCTGGCGAGCCGCTTGCACAACAGGCCCGCAACTCCTGCAAGGTCGGGCAGGGTCCGCGCGCGTTGGATCTGCGGCTGAACCCACATGCGCGCGGCAAACCCCAGATCCTCCGCCCTGGCGGTGGCCACACCCACGATGGCCCGATAGCGTTAAGCTGGGTCGAGCTCAGCAGCTTGGTCCTGGGTTTGAGGGTGGACACGGGCCCGATCAACAAGCCCAGGCTGAGTAACTGCCACAGCGGCCGCGCGGCCCGCACCCATCTCCAGGTACATCAAGGTTTGTCTCTCCGTGGGATGGACGGGCCGCGGGGATTAGCGCAGGTGCTTCTTCAGCTCTTCGGAGGCTTGCAGCATGGCCGAGCGAGTGCCGGGCACGCCGCTTAGCAAGTTGAGCAGGCCGAAGTCGTGAATCATGCCGTTGTAGCGCGTGACCGTGACGGGCACACCGGCGGCGTCGAGCTTGCGGCCATAGGCCTCGCCCTCGTCGCGCAGCACATCGAACTCGGCCGACTGGATGAGTGTTGGCGGCAGGCCCTTCAACTGCTCGGTGGTTGCTTGCAACGGCGATGCATAGATCTCGCGGCGCTTGGCGGCGTCAGTGGTGTAGTTGTCCCAGAACCACTTCATCATGTTGCGCGTGAGGAAGTGCCCTTCCCCGAACTGCTTGTAGGAGGCGTTCTCGAAGTTCGCGTCGGTCACCGGCCACAGCAGCAACTGGTACTTGATCTTTGGCCCGCCCTTTTCCTTGGCCATCAGGCTCACGACAGCCGCCATGTTGCCGCCGACGCTGTTGCCGGCCACCGCCAGGCGGCTGCCGTCAACATTGATCTGGGCACCGTTTTCGGCGACCCACTTGGTCGCGGCGTAGGCCTCGTTGATCGCGGTCGGGTAGCGTGCTTCGGGTGACGGTGTGTAGTTGACGAACACAGCTACGGCGCCGGAACCGGCCACCAGGTCACGCACCAGCCGCTCATGCGTGGGGAAGTCGCCCAGCACCCAGCCGCCACCGTGGAAGAACATGAAAGCAGGCAGTTTCTTGCCGGCGGCGCCGGCTGGCCGGACGATGGTCAGGCTGATCTTTTTTCCGTCGGCCGTGATGGTGCGCTCCTGGACTTCAGCCTTAGGCAGCTCAAGCTTGACGCCCGCCTGCGCGCCGACCAGCACGCCGCGAGCTTCGGGCACCGATAGCTGTTCCAGCGGCTTTCCTCCGCCGGAGGCGAGCGCCTGCAAGAACGCCTGGGTGTTGTGTTCAACACCGGGACTGCCAGCGGCTAGGCTGCACGATGCGGCCAGACCGAGCATGGCCGTGGCCACAAATTGGGTGATTGGTTTCAAGTTCATCTCCTGATATAAATAGCGAGCAATTAATTACTGCGCAAACTATATGTGTCAAAAAAAGAGGCCGTCACGCCCCGCCTGCTTCGAACATTGTCAAAATGTTTATGTTCGAAGACTTGTCATAGTAACTCAAATTTTATTAGTGCGCAAATCGTTAGCGCGCAATGTATATGGGCTTACCCGTAGAATGCGCTGACCATGCCTATCAAAGACCCTCTTCGCCTGGATGAACAGCTCTGCTTCGTCCTGTATTCAACCTCGCTCGCCATGACCAAGGTTTACAAACCGCTGCTCGAAGAGATCGGGCTGACTTATCCACAGTACCTGGTCATGCTGGTGTTGTGGGAGCGTGAAGGCATCACCGTGAAGGCGCTGGCGGACGCGCTGTACCAGGAATCGGGCTCGCTAACGCCGGTGCTCAAGCGCATGGAAGCCGACGGCCTGCTGCTGCGCCTGCGCGTGGCCGGCGACGACCGAAGCCTGGCCTTGACCCTAACGCCGGAGGGCCGAAAGCTGAAACTTAAAGCTGTCAAGGTCAACAAGGCGATTGAAACCGCCTGCGGCATGGCCAGCGCGAACCTTGTGCACCTGCGCGAGACGGTGCGAGCGCTGCATGCGCGGCTGGTTGCGGGTTAGACGCTCCAAACCAAACCTAAGAGCAGAGTGGAGGTCCAAATGGCAGGCGGGACAGTGCCATTGCACGGGACGAAACCTAGCGACTTTGCATCCTGAGCTTTCGCCCAAGCTTTTAATGACGCGTCTCCATTTTCAAGAAATGTCCGTGTTTCCCCGTTGGGAAGTGTCAACTGCCGGGTGCCTGTTCCGACAGATCGACCGGTCGCAAGTCGCAACCACCTTCACTGCGGTGAACCAGCATTTGTGCCATTGACCAGTAGCAGTGCCTGAAATTTCTTTGAGACAAGCGCATTGCCAAGCCCTCGCTTTTCGTATGGAGAGCTATCTCCCAATACCCATTTTGCGCCCCAAGGTCCAATCAACTGAAGAGCCCCGGACGAGCGCCGAAACGTGCTGCCCAAGTCGCTGCTCGATCAGTGGGCGCCAGGGGACCAAGCTGAAGCCCATTCCGTCGTCCAGCATTGCGAATCGCCCGCTGGCCAGTTGGATCGAGCGCTGATAAATGCCGTTCACAGCTTCGCCATCGCGAAGTGGCCGATAGATCTGGCCCGTGCTGGCCTGAAGTTCGCGGCCTACCGTTGCCAGTTCCCTGTCGCGTAGAGTAGCCAACAGATTGCGAGCGAGCACTAGGCGCTGCCCACGGTGCTCAGCCAAGCCCTGTTCCGTCAGGTACTCCGCGCGCCGCTGCTGCGCGTCCTGCACCTGCTTCCCAAAACCCCGTGACGCCTGGCCTTGACCGCCACCCATCAGCCGGCGGTCCAACCAAGTGGCCCCGATCGCCTGCATCTGTTGATCAATGGACAAGTGTGAGCGCAGCTCGATGTTGGGCCCAACCGCTTTTCGCGCATCATGCTGCCGTGCTCGCACCAGAAAATCTGACGGCACCCGCCAAACGCCATCGGCTGCACGCTCGACAATGCCGCCACGCCGAAGAGCTTCCAGCCGGCGAACATGCACCTCGACCGTTTCATGAGGATGCTCCGGCAACTGCGCAAGGTGGTCCGAGACGCGGTATATCCCCTCACGCGAAACGGTGAGGATCGCCCTGTCCACCGGACGCTCCCGCACCGCCGGCCCGGCCTCAACGATGCCGCCAGAAGGCCAGGCGGACAGGTCGCTTCCAGACGGCAGCCTAAGGTAGTGCGCGCGTCCGTCGATGCCATCGACCACCACATAGCTTCTGTCATTCAGTTCGTCGTAAAGCCCTTTACCAGCTATACGGCCGACGACGGTGCTGCCCTGCGCGTCATCCACCACCAGTTCGCGCTGCTCACCTTTCAAAGCGCGGCGCATAGCGTCCAGGGCGTCTTGCCTTTCACCCATCGCTCCCAACGTGGGGCCCAGGTCGGGCGCCAGCCGCCAGCGGTTAGCACCTAAGCGCTCGGCCAGATCCATGGCTTCGAGCCTCTGGAGCCGTGCCCGCAGTGCGTTCTGCCGTTGAGGTTCCGAACGGCAGCCGCTCAAATCTACGATATTCATACTGGCCTGCCTGAGGAGCGCCCTGTCCAAGGCGGTCAGGCGCTGCTGATCGACTTCACGTTGTAGGCTTTGGCGCATTTCGGTTTCGGTGCGCGGGCCGAGCCATTCGGTCGCGATCTCGCTGGCACGCATGCGCATTCCATGGGCCAGATAGTGCGGCGCGATAACGAGATCCTGCCCGTCGGCAGCACGGCCGTTGAGTACGACGTGCGTGTGCGGGTTGTCGGTGTCCCAGTGGTCCACGGCCACCCAGTCCAGTCGTGTCTCCAGATCGATTTCCATGCGCCACATCAGCTGGCGGGTGTAGCCCCTCAGGTCGTCGATCTCCACCGCATCCTCGGGCGAAACGATGAAACGGAACTGATGGCGGTCGCCCTTGCCGCGATCCTCGAAGGCCCTGAGATCGGCGGTGTTGACTTCCTTGCCGCGGTCACTTCCGTAAGCCTGGCCCTTCTGGCCGTCGCGCGTGACACCATCACGTTCGATGTAGCGCAGGTGCGTGGGCACTGAGTTGGCCCCGGCCTTTTTCAGTACGACGAAACGAGCCTTGATGATGACGCGGCGGGCGTTGGCCTGCAGGCGTTGGCCGGCCATGCCAGAGGCGACGCGCCCGCGCCCGAAGGTGTTGGCCGGCTGGCCGCCGCGGGTGCCCGAAGCCTTCGCGCCGGCCTTAGAGACTTCTTTGAGGACCTGGGACACAAAACGCTGCGAGCGCGGCCCAGTGCGCGATTTTGGCGCAGCCGGCCGGATGCGGAAGCGGTCGTCGTCACGCGATGCCATCGCGAAAACCCTGGCGCAGTGTGGCGCAGTGGATCGGACGCGGCACACGGGCCCTGTCGTTGGCATGCGGCATAACGCGTCGGCACGGCACAGGCGCAGACGGATGCCGTGCCGCGTCCCACCCACGTGCAGACTGGCTCGGCGAGGGTCGGCGTGCCGGCCCCTTTATCTGGCCCTCCGTCTCCGCCTTCCGCATCCGCTCCCGGCTCCGACCTGCCGCCAGCCGCGCACCGGGTGCGCAACGCTGCCCGAGAGGCAGCGGCGGTGCAGCGCGAGCACCACGCTGGCGACGGACTCCCCGCACGACCGAGTGCAGCGCGGGCACATGCCCGGCGGCAGTTGGGCGGCGTACTTGATGACGCGATAGAGCAAGGCTCATGGCGCGTTCCAGGTCCACATTGGCCGTGCGATGCCGACCACGTCTGACGCAGTGATCGGGCCAAAGTAGCGGCTATCGAAGGATGCCGGGTTCGTGTCGCTGAGCAGGAACAGTTCGCCCTCGGCAAGGAGTCGGCAATGCTGCCAGGCAGGCAGTGGCCGGCGCGCGCCATCATGTGTGCGTGTGGTCGCCGCAACTGCCCCATCAATTAGCACGACCTGCTCTCGAACACATACCGACTGCGGTGCGATGGCACCAATGCGTTTGAGAATCGGCACGCCGCCCGGCAAGTAGCCGCGTTGTCCCGCAAAGGCCTCCACGTCGACGGGAAGGCGGGCCAGAACGACGCTGCTGACGGGCAGCGCACCTGCGCGCTTCATGCTGCCAACCAGGTACCAGCCGCGCGGCACGCTGTCCGTCGGGTTGTAGACCACGAGCGCACGCTTATGGGCTGGCAACGGCATGAAGATCTGCGCGAGCAGTGCAGCCAAGCCAATGCCCATGCCGGCGAAAAGCGCGCGCTGGCTCATTTCAGCGACCGACGCGCGAGATGTGCCGCATGTCGCTCGGCGGTGTAGTACGGCAGCGGCCGGTGTGCAGCCAGCCGGTTGCCAGCCGTGCGCCAGTACGTGACGGCAACCGCAGCCGGATCGACTCCGAGCGCTTCGATGGCGTCGATCGCTTCGAGCGCCGCTTTGACCTGTGGTTCGCCATCGGCACGCAGCAGGATGCGCGCGCCGGGCGCTACACCGGAGACTCGTTGCGCGCCATCGAACGGCATGGGCGCCTGCAGCACCATGAGCTGCCAGAGCGCCGTCCCGTAGTCATTGCCTATCCACTTCACGCGGCAACAGACGGCATTGGGTTCGAATGTCGCCACGCGCCGCCAGCGATCCAACGTTGTTTCGCGCGCGGGCTGACCAAAGCGCAACCAGACGTTTACCCGATGCTCGACGAAGGCAAGCGAGACCCGCATATAAACAGGCCGTGGCGGCGGCAAGTCCTGGGGCCAAGCCTGCGCAGTGGTGGGGAACAACTGTCTCATGACTGGCCTCCGCCGTATTCGCGCTTCAGCAGCTCGCGCAACATTTCGGCGGCGGTAACGCCGCGTTCGAAGGCGATTACCTTGATGCGACCTCGCAGCGCCGGCGTCACGTCGATGGTCAGGCGCGCGGTGTATATCGACGCCTTTGCGGCAACTTCAGGTGCATCAGCCTGTCGCACCCAGGTCGAGGCCGGGTCGATGGCAGGCTTGCGGCCGATGGATGCTCGCCTCGGCGCTGCAGATGACGCTGATGCCGTCATCGCAGCATCTCCTGCACTGCCAGCGCCAGTGCCGCGATTTCCCGCGCTGCGGCGCACTTCGGCACCGCTTCGCATGCGAGCCGGCCTGCGGCCACGCTGTCGGCAAACACGATGCGCTGCGAGACTTCGGTCTCTAACGCGGCGAATGGCTGGTCCGCCAAAGCGGCGCGAGCTTCGCGGCCGATCACGGTACCTACCACGCGCCGGTTGATCACGAAGGCCGCGCGAAGCTGCGGTCTGAACACCCGGGCCTCGGCAACGAGCGCCACCATCTCATGGCTGGCCCACACGTCATAGGCGCTGGGCTGCACGGGAATCAGCACCAGGTCGGCGGCCAGCAGCGCGGAGCGGGCAAGCGCCGCGACCCTGGGCGGACCGTCGATCACCACGTAATCCGCCTCCAAGGCGATCTGCGGGGCTTCCTGGTGCAGTGAGTCCCTCGCCAGCCCGAACACGCCGTAGAGCCGACCCTGCCCGTTCTGAAGCCGTCGCTGTGCCCAGTCGAGAGCCGAGCCTTGCGGATCGGCGTCGAGCAGCGTCACGCGGTTTCCCGCCAGCGCCAGTTCGCCGGCCAAGTGCGTGGCGAGCGTGGTCTTGCCCGCACCGCCCTTCTGGTTGAGCAGCGCGATCACCTTGCCGGGCCTGTCCCGTCTTCCTGGTAAACGGTTTTCGGCTGTTCGGACTGCCTCCGGCAAGGCACTGCCCATTTTTTGAGCAGCTTCGGCTCGCGCGCGCGTGACTTCCATTTATGTATCCCTTTAGATGTTTAGGGAGGCTCGAAACCGTTGCTGGGCGTGGCCTTCTGGCCGATCGGTGCGGACGATCCACCGATACTTCTGCGGCCGATCCACCGAGGGTCCTGCGGGTGATCCACCGAGCCCATCCCCAGCCCATCCACAGGTTCTTCAACAGAAGTTGTGGATAAGTCAGCCTCGACGGGTTCGATTGGGCCGGCCCGGAAGGCCAACCATTCGATGCCGCCGCTGCGCTCCAGCGACAGCTGGTAGCCGGGCAACGCCTGGCGCCGCGCGAGCTGGCGCACCTGGAGCGCAAAGTCGGAAGGGCGCTGCAGACTCCCTGACTTCAGGTGCAAGTGGCGCATATCGAAGCGCCAGCCGGCAGGCTGTCGTCCGCCATGTTTTCGCACCAACCGGTACAGCCAGCGCTCGATGCCGCCTGAAAGCCGGAAATACGTAGGATCGAGCGTCAGCACAAGGGCCTCATCCATTACGCCGGTGAAGAACCAGTCGGCAAGAATCAACTCGATGCCATCGGAGCGCCCGTCCGGTCGCATGTACTCTTTCCACTCGTTGATCCAGGAGAAGCGGTGCACACGCGTGGCGCCGTTCGGGCGCTCGCGCTGGCGCAGCGTGGTGGCGACCGTCGTGGACTGGAGCCGATCCAGCGCGGCGCGCAGCGCCAGGTAGTCACTGCGGCCAGTACCCCGCTGCGCGAAGCGCAGGATCTCGTAAGGCGTGGCCACCATCAGACGCGAAGGCACGATGCCTTCCTTCTTCGCCTGGATGATCTGGCTGGCGGCCCAGATCAGCACGTCGGCGTCCCAGATTGTGGCGATGCCGTGCTCGGGCACGCCCTCGACAGTGAGACAGATGCCGCCGGCCTCGAACCTGATCGGGACTATGCGCGGCGACTTCGCAAGGGAAAAGAACGGGTAGGCCATCAAATCCTGGGCATCACGCAGCGCCATGTCACCGTGCGGCAATGCGCGGAAAAGCGAAAGCTGTTCGCGTTCGCTCAGGCGCTTCGACATAAGGTGCTGCCCCCTCGTGCAGCCAATCAGCGGACAGAGTCGCGCTGTTCGTAGCCGGGGTCCGAGGTCATGCCGTAGGCGCGGCTGTCGGCCCATGCACGCAGATCGGCGGCCGCGTAGACGACGCGCGCGCCGAACTTTCGAAAGCGCGGGCCGCCACCCAACACTCGCTGCTTCTCCAGCGTACGTGGCGACAGCCGCAGGAACGCGCCGGCTTCGTCGGTGGTCAGAAATTCGGGGTTAGCCGGCCCGGCTGGGACCGCCGAAGCCACAGAGCGCTGTGGCGCGGCCGCTGCTGTCGCGCGGGACGGGAAAGAACTGCCAACTGCCATGACGGCCTCCATCGCTGTCAATGGGCCGCAAACCATTCGCGGCCCGATGGAGGGTAGTCTCGGCAACCAGGCCCGATCAAGGCAGGGAGAGATTCAGCGCACCGGTTCGTCTCCGGGGTGGTTCGTTGCGGGATGCGAAACACCCGCAAGGGTCAGGTAGCCGCCATTCATCAGCGCCTCGGCCCGTCGGAGCAGGTGGCGCACCTGCGCGCGCAGTTCCCCGTCTTCGTGCCAGCGTAGGACTACGGCTTCCAGACCGAACAAGACCTGGGCAATGTCGCGTTGCGACGCGCCCACCTGCGCCGCATCGAGCGCTTGCAGGGCGCGTAGATGAAGCAGCGCTCCGCGGGACACTGCCCGTGCGGGGTCAACCTGCGGGGGGTGTCCTTCCAGCGCCTGCGCTTGTGCGATAAAGGTGCCCAAGTTGCCACGCAGGTTCCGAGTTAGCGGCACTGCGCCCGCGTAAGGGGTCCCGTCAGCCAAGCTGCCCGACAGGGACAAGTGCATGCGCTGCGCACTGAGGTCGGTAGTCAGCGACAAGTCGGAACCATCAAGCGCCAGGCGCTTGCGGCCGGAAATGCGCCACAGATCGAATCGGCGGGTTACCGCACTGCGCGCGTGCGCAGCACGCACCTGCAGCAACCCGTCAGGAGATGACCGCCACAGCGGATGCGCCAGGCGTCCGTCTAGGTCGGGATCTTCGCAATATCGCAACCCCCAACGGGCAAACGACACCACGCGCTTGCGGCGTTTCCAATCCAAGCGATAGCCCGGGTGGCGGCGCAAATATTCCCATGCGAGCGCCGAATCATCGAGATCCAGCAGATAGAGATAAGCAGCAGACACGCCCCAAGGTGTGCTGGGCAGGTCTTCGAGGTTGGGGTCGGTCACGAAATCCTCCTTTGAAAGAGGAACGCTGCCATAGGCGTGCAAAGTATGGGTCGCTTTTGCGGCGACCGAGCGTCGCGCGAATAGCGACGCTTCAAAGACGCTCGTCAGTCGCTGATCGAGCCGTCGCGCTGAGCGTCGGCCAGATAGCCCGAGAGTGTCTGGCGCGCTTTAAAGTGCGGATCAGCCACGATGCGCATGCCGCGCGGACCCCGCACGCGTGCGAGGGCCGAGAGGCTGACATGTCCCAACTCAGGACTGCCGGTACCAGAGTCGCACAGGCCGTACGCTCTGTCTCCATCGACGTCAAGTTCGGTCAGCAGCCAGGCGGCCCCGGCGTCCAGCGTGTAGAGCTTGATCACGGGCAAGGGGTCAAGAGTGTCCCCACGTACCCGCGCGGCACCGTTGGCCAGCATTTGGCTTCGTTGCTCGTTTGCGAGAACCGTCATCGTGATGTTGTGAGCAAGTTACATCCTAGTCCGACAAGCCGATAAATCAAGCGCTACCTAGCTCGAGTCGATGAATCGTGACGGCTTCTGCATACGTTGCGACTCTACGTCGCCTTGCAACGAGTGTCATTGTATTCAATTGGGTATCTTATCCCGTGGTGTTATTTACATCAACCCGAGACAGTGATGGGTGTGGCCAAACCGTCTCCGTCATTCGCAAAAGACCCCATCCTCACCGCACTTGGTGATGCGATCAGACGCACGCGCGCCGCCAAGGATCTCTCCCAGGAGGCGCTGGCTGATCTGGCGGGCCTTGATAGGTCGTATATGGGCGGCATCGAGAGGGGTGAGCACAACGTGGCGGTCATCAACCTGAGCAAGATCGCCGAGGCGCTAGGGGTTCGGCCCTCAAAGCTTCTCGCGGCTGCGGGCATTTAGTAGGCATCCGTTTCGAAAGGCATCGATCCCGACGAAATATGTAGATCGCCTCCCCCTTCTGAGGACGCCGCTTCGGCGGCACCGGAGGTTGCTAAGCCACGACCCGCCCAGCGAACCGCGCCTCACGCGCGCGCACACTCAGAGGCTTTTGAGGTGCGAAGTGCAGATCCCGTTCCACCGGAAGTCCGAGCCCGCCGCGCACCTCCACGATCTCTGCCAGGCTGACCCACCCCAGCTCGGGGTAACCCAGGCCCAGGTCGCACAACCCAAACGCATGGTCGTGGTCGTCCGGGTCGATCTCGGCCAGCAGCCAGGTCGCCCCAGCGTCCGGGGTGAACAGCTTGACCACAGGAGTGGGATCGAAGTTTTCCTGTTTGAGGGATTGCCGGCCGTTGGCCAGCAGTTGCGCGCGTTGTTCGTCGGTGATGAGCTTCGTCATGGTCTTCTCCTTGAAAGGAATCAGGGCGGGATTGCCCGAGACCGGAAGCAGCACGTCGCAGCGCAGCCGTCAAGGTTCGACTGACGGCCGCCAGGACGCCAGCGTGCAAGGCACGCGCAGACCTTAACGACGAGAACGACGTGATACGGTAAGTGAACAGCAAGCTAGCCCTCGCCTCTGCTCCTGCAAACGCAGTGCGCAGCGCAGATAGGCGCGAAGGCGTCAGCGATGGAAGCCCGAAGGGGCGAGACGCCACGGGCGGCTCGATGCAGCACGACAGCGCGGCCGGCATCGCCGGAGACGCACAAGCCCATACCTTTGCTAAACCTGAAATCCGTATAGACGCAAACCTGGGAATACGGCTTTCATTGAAGCCTCGCATGCGCATTTCAGGAATTACGCGTACCAGTAGAAGCGTACAGCCGCAAAAGCGTGAAGGCGAATCGGCGCCAAAGAGCCCAGTCGATAATTGATTCCGGACCAACAAAGGATTTTTGATGAACGTCGCGACCGTTTTGAAAGCTGAGATCACCCGAATTGCTCGTAAAGAACTGCGCGGAGAAACCGCCCAACTGAAAAAAGCCGTCAGCCAGTATCGGATGGAAATCGCTGCCCTGAAGCGTCGCATCACGGATCTGGAGCGCGCAGCGAAGGGATCAGCCCGCATCCGCCGGGCCCCAGCGGTACAGGTAGATCCGGCGCAGGCGCCCTTGCGAAATCGATTCAGCGCCACAGGGCTTGCCGCGCAGCGCAAGCGCCTGGGCATAACAGCGGCTGAAATGGGTGTGCTGGTCGGCGTCTCCGGCCAATCTATTTACAAGTGGGAGCAGCAGAAGGCTACGCCCAGAGCCTCTCAGCTCCCGGCTTTGCGCGCTGCATTGAAGCTGGGCAAGCGCGAGGCGACTTCGCGCATAGCGGAACTCGCAAACTGACCACTATCGAGCGCTAGCGAAGCAGTTAGCGGACCTCAATCCGCGGAATCGTGAAAGCGCCCCGCTGGTGGCGGGGCGCCGACAGCGACGCTCAGTCACCCTTGCTGCGCGACCAGATCAGGTTGTGCGCGCCGTCCTCGCCTTCGACCAGGCGGGCATAGATGGTTGCCGGGAACGACGGGTCATCCAGGGTCGCCGACAGGTAGGGGCGATCCGATTTGCTCACTTTCTTCCACGCCGCGCCGATTTCGAAGTTGCCAGCGACGATGCGGTAGTCCGGAGCGTTCTCGCTCTCCTTGTTGTTGGGAACGATCTTGACCTTGACGTTGAGCGTCAGGGTGCGAACCGTGCCGGTATAGCTGTCGTTCTGTGCGGTGAAGGTGCCGATGTTGGCCATGATGAAGTCCTTTTGAAGTTAACCAGGTCGCGCCCATCGCGGCCTTGGCGTGATCCGATGGGTGAGGGTCCGGGCGCGCCGCATCCCACAGCGAAGCGGAGGGGCCGTAACGCAGTGAAGGACCGGGAGGCCCGAGAAATTTGCCTCGCGAGGAAGACCGCAGGTCGGGGAAATTTGTTGGGCTGGACGGTTGCGGCGAAAAAGCCCGAGGCAGTGCGAAACGAAGTGCAACACCGCCGTGCCCGAGCCAGGATTCACGACAAATACAAGGCCGTTGTGGGTGTGATCCTGTGGGGAAAGGACGCATGGCCCCAGCACCGTCACCGCTGCAACAGCGTTCCGGCAGGCCCCTGTCGCAGTTCAGGTCCATGTCGGCTGACAAAGAGATCAGAAGGAACGATCCCGCCGCATCGGCGCTGGCCAGCGGTCGGCATCTTTGGCGTGGAAGGAAGTGCAAGCGGGAAGGCCCTCGCCGAGCCGCCATCGTCACGGTAGCCTGCCCGCAGGATTTACTCGGACCGGCGCTCATGACATTCGAGCGCAGCAGTTGAGTTGTACCCCGCGCTCCGCTACCAGCGGGACGCGCTTTTCTTAGGTGCCAGGGCATTGGAGTGCCTGAACCTTTGTCGCAATGCGCGACTCCAGAAGTGTCCGCTGTGCGGCCACCAGCGTGACAGTGGCCTCGCAGACGACTTCGTGTGCGTCGTGGACTTGCACGCGGAATGTGGCGCTCCGGTCTCCCAGCCGTTCCAGCCATCCGCGCAGCCGAAGCGGAGACCCCGGCGGGATCGGCCCTCGATGGTCGATGCGGATCGAACGGCCGACCACCACTTCAGCGGCGGCATCGACGTGCTGCTGCATCTCACGAATGCAAATAGATTCAACCACCGCTACCAGGTACCCGGTGGCAAGACATTCGACCAGCCGCTCTGCGTATCCGCTTCCGTGAGGAAGCCGCGAAAAAAGCGACTTAGCCGTCTGGTCCGCTGGCACTGTGTAGGACTCTTCAAAGAATATTTCGCTGACGCCTTGGTGGTTCATAGGGTATCCGGGTGATGTTGTCGAAAACTCGATCAACGCGCTGGATTGCCGTTGATCGGTGGTGTTCGATGCTCCGGTGTCCGGTAGGCATTCCCAACCCACCGCAGCGAGCGCTGGCGTAGGGCGTCACGCCGTGCAGCCAGATTCCAAATTCGGGGACCGATATTGGCTGCGGTGGGTTCGGCGAGTGACCTGAGCTGGGCGCCGTTGCCGCCGTTTTCCTAAGTTCATCGCCTGGTTTATCTCAATGCGCAAATGCATGAGATTGAGGAGCATCTGAGGTCCGGTGGGGCGTAAAGCCCTTGGGAGAGATGCGTGCGCTCCGAGCGCATGCGCTACAGTGGCTAACCCGATTCGCTGTTCGGGTTTCACAAGGAGCATTCATGTTCAAGAAACTTATCGTGATCACCATTCTGGGCTTCGCTGGTTCGGCCTTCGCTCAAGACGCCACCTGCACCGCCAATGCAACTGAGAAAAAGTTGTCCGGCGCCGCCAAAACTTCTTTCCTCAAAAAGTGCGAGAAAGATGCGGCCGCCAAGTGCGATATCGCCAGCAAAGAGAAGAAGCTCTCCGGTGCAGCCAAGAACAGCTTCAGCAAGAAATGCGTCAGGGACGCAGTAGGCGCGGCTTAATTCCTTTCGGGCACTTCCCGGACTGCGGCCTTGATCCGCCGAATCTCCCACGGCGCCGCCTGAATGGGCTCCCGCCAGAGGCCGCGGCGCTGAGCCCTGGCCTCTGCTTCGGCACTCGCATACGCTTCGCGATCTGCCGGCGCTTGCTCCTTCGCATAGGCGGTGTAGTGCCAGGCCATTCCTTTCTTGACCTGTTCAAGATTCACGTCCGTGCCCTCGTGCTGTACCTTGCCGACCTTGCGCCGGTACCGGTCCTCCTTGCTGAATTCGATAACCACCTGTTTGTTGAACACCATCTCGCTTAGTGATTCCTTGGCCCGGTTTCCAAAAGGCTGTCCTCTCTCAGGCGCATCGATGCCAGACAAGCGGATCTTGAACTGCTGATCGTTCGCATCCAGGACCGTGAGGGTGTCGCCATCGGTCACGCCCACAACCTTTCCGGTGATGGTTCCTGCGCTGGCCACCAGCGAGCCAATCGCCAGGATCAAGCCGATCCACATGCGGGATGGGCGGGTCCAGGACCGCTCTGCGAAAGGGCGAGAAAACAAGGCAAGTGAATAGCCGACTGTCATGACTCGACAGAGGATAACCAGTGCCTGGCGGTGGTGGCGATGACCGCTGCAGCGCGGGCACGAATGGGACAAACAGCCGCTGGCTTGCGGCCGATGATGAAAGGCCAGACCAGGGTGCGCACCGGGCGCGGCGGTAGAAATGGAGGCGCAGCTTGAATGGCTGCGCGGAGGTGGGGGGAGGGACTCATGCTTCGTGCTCTGGTATCTAAATGGCAAGCCATGGTACTTGCGAACTGTATGGATGTACAGTATGATTTACCTATGGATACTCTCCTGCCCACCCAGTGGATTGCCCAGTGCGCCGGTCGGCTCCACCAGCACTGGCGCACCGTCGAGCCGGCTCAATTGGAGGAGCTGGCGGTGGACCTATGGCAAGACGTGCAATTGCGCGCGATGCCACCAGAAGAAGCTGCGGCGGCCTGGCTGACTCCTGTGAAAGTGGAGAAAGACGCATCGGTAGAGATCCACACGGCCGAGTGAGGCCTCGGTGGCTAAAAAAGGGGCTGTGGCCCCTGGGACTAGAGCAGTCCCATTTCAGCAAAAGAGACGACATCCGCTCCTGCGACGATCAGATGATCCAGCACCCGAACGTCCACCAGCGAAAGTGCTGCTTTGAGTGTTTGCGTCAGCGCTTCGTCGGCCCGCGAAGGTTGAGCTGCTCCGCTCGGATGATTGTGTACCAGGATGACTGCCGCACTGTTGCGTGCCAGACTTTCCTTGACCACCTCGCGCGGATACACCGAAGTTTGCGACACAGTGCCTCGAAACATCTCCACGTATTCAAGCACTCGGTTCTGTGCATCCAGATGCAGCACCGCAAAAATCTCGTGCTCCAAGGCACTCAGACGAACCCGCAGAAAATCCCGAACTGCTTGCGGGGAGGTAAATACTTCGGTGTTGCGCACCCGGCTTAGGAGCATACTTTGAGCAGCTTGAAGCACTTCATCGGTTTGGGCTTCGCGATATGTGCCCGTAACGTCCCGGACAAAAAGTGCGAAGGAATTGAAGGAAGAAAAATCATGCGACATGGTCGACTCCTTGATCCGGGCGGGATTGCCCGAGACCGGCACCGGCACGGCGCAGCGCAGTTGTCAAGGTTCGAAGACGGCCGCAAGGACGCAAACGCACGAGCGAAGCACGGGTGTGCAGACCTTGACCACGAGAACGGCGTGATAGGTTGGAGGGAACAGCGAACCCACCCCTTCACTCACTGACCGTGGCAAGCGCAGCGCGCAGCCAGCAAGGCTGGCACAGGCGTCAGGGATCAAAGCCCGCAGGCCGCGACCGGAAGGTGCGGGACAAAGTCCGAGAGCCCGACGGCGATACGCCGGGACGCAGACAAAGCGTTATTCAGGTCGCTGCAACTCGGTTGTAGGGTCTGGCATTCCAGCAGTAGAACCCAAAACGCTGAATCGGACCTCTTCAAAATGCGTTGCGGGGCAGGCATGGCTCCGGCGCGGAGCTATCCGGCAGGCAGTTTTATGTCTCTTACTATGAGATCCTTGGTCGGTTCTTAGGTGCGGTGGATGTCATTGTCTGAGAAGCATCCGTGGGCAATAGCATCGCGAACTGCTCGAATCGCGGTTGATCGGGGTATTCGGGGAGCGCCCGGTGCTCGGAGAAAATTTCAACTTGATGCAAGTCAACTGACTGGGCGGACGTCACCGACAGGTCGGCTAGTGATCCAGAGGCAGAACTCTTGATAAATGAGGCGCGGAATTGGCTGCGATTATTAAATCTCCTTAGAGACTGATCGAGCGCGAATCTCTATGGTATTTCTTCCGGAAAAGGAACGAACAAGTCCCCCATCGAATTGCGTCGATGTCGCACGCAAAAATCGCAAAGTCTCAGGGTTCCCGGACCACCGGCGGGAGCTCCTTCCACGAGCATGTAGTCACTTGCAGGATCATCGCCGCATACCGAACAAACCTCTAAGCCTCCCGATAGGTTAGTGACTTGTCGAGTCATCGCGGCTTGAGGGGGATTCCAGATTTCCAACTGTTCAAACCACTCCGCAGAATGAGGACGGACCGGTCGCACGTTCTCAAGATCAAGTAGCCCGCGAGAATTCAACCAATGCGTCGCTACATTGATGCGGGTTCGATGCTGTTCGGCAAGGAGTTCGTACAAATCCATGAGTGCCGCGAAGAAATGAAGCCTATGTAATGCGTGAAGTGCAACATAAGCTCCTCGATTCACTACGAACCGGTGGGGCCCATCCGATTCACTTTCAATCAAGCGAAGGCAGTACTTCCTTGCTTCAGATTCGGGCACATCGTTTAACAGGGCATCTTGATACTGCCAGGGATTTTTGTTGGCCTCCACTTGCCAAACAGATAGGTATCCAGACGCTGCTAGAGCCTCCGACATAAAAGTGTCTTCGTGGGGGTGGGCTATCAGATAGGCGTGAATGTCGTCAAAAGTTTGAATTTTGTCGGACAACGAACGTGCAGCCTTTAGCACTGCGTTGATGGCGTCACGCATTAATTGCGGGACATCTTCGACGCCCTCCCAGGCAGCTGCTTCGCCAAGGGTGATTAGTTGAGTCGAGTCAGAGATCTCGATCAAAAGTGGGCTCCGTAGAATTTCTACGGGAAAACAGAAGTCCGACTGATCCACCAATTGGATGCCAGCCAAGGCGAATGCCTGTGCCACCAGCCGGGAGCAAAATTGTTTTCTGCTTACAAGCCCACCCCCGAAGAGGGATTGCGCCGCCGCTACCTTTGAATACTGCGTTCCAATGTTTCCGCGGAGAAACTGATCAATTATTTTCAACTGTGTGGCGGAGGGTGGAGTGCGAAGACGCAACACATGAACTGGATAGTTCTCATCAAACAACAGTCGCTGCACGTTTCGCGCGTGAACTCCTTCGCCCGTCGCATCAATCACGCTGCTATCGTCCACGCAAACCATCGCATGGGAAATATCGCCAAAGGTCGCAACTCGAATTGCCGCACTCAACACATCCCTGGTTGTTGTAAGAATGATGTCGCCAGGAATCAACAAGCGGTCTTTGATCTTCTTAAGCCCCAACTTTTTGCTAGCACCAGCCATATTTATCCTCAGTATTGGGTCTTAGTCAGTTCAGCGCCCCATAAGTCGATGCTCTTCGGCAATTAGTTCGATAAGGCGGTCAGCAAGCTGGGACGCGCGTGCAATCGCTTCGGCAATGGTCAGGGTTCCTGTCGATATTCCACCGTAGGTGAAAACCACAAAGCAGGCAAACGCCTCCGGAATATTACTCGCCTCCCCTCGAATCGCAGCCTCAATTCGATCGTAGCTATTTGGATCGGTCACTAGAACGTCTCCATTCATAGCATGAGCGGTGTAAACGCCAGGCGCATCCTTGTTGATGTCGATAGTGAGGGTTGATATGACCATGAAAATCTCCTAAGCCCAGTGTAGTATTTACGTCGAGCCTATTAACCGCAGAATGGCTGTGGGCTGCCTTGCAAACAAAAGTCCGTGAGAGTGGCGAAGGCACATCATGATTGACATCCTCCCACCCAAACCCCAGGAACCTGATTGGCAGAACCTAGCGACAAGACCATCAAGCGCCTGTTCGCGCTTTCCGGCAATGTTTGCGCTTATCCCGGCTGCGCGCTTCCCATTGTTGAGAGCGCCGGCACCGTAACCGGGGAAATCTGCCACATCAAAGCCAGAAGACATGGAGGCCCTCGGTTTGATCCTGCGCAAGCTGAGGAGGCTCGACATGACTTCGCCAACCTGATCCTTTTATGCAGACATCATCACAAGGTTGTGGATTCCGAGCCAGAGCTTTACAGCGTCGATGCCCTTCAGGAAATAAAAACCATTCACGAGGGCGTTGCGGGTCGGCCCGAGCAACCAACTGACGCCTTCTTCGCGAAAATTCTTTTAAATGATCTGAAGCGAATCACTGTCATCAACAACACGGGCTATGTCGCGATCAACAGTCCTGGAGCGATACAGGCCCATACAGTCACTGTGAAGACCAGCCGTCGTTCTGTTCTGGTGAATGCGCCACACGGCACGATCGGTGCGGACCAGCAGTTGAGCCGCTACGTGCAGTATTTGATCAAGCGGTACAACGAATTTGCAAGTGCCGACAAGACCCGGACTAAAAAGTTCAGCTACGGAGTCCTGTCAGTGAATATTGAAACTCAGTTCGGGTCGCCGTGGAAGCTGCTGCCCATTGAGAAGTTTGAACCGCTGTGCGCCTATCTGCAACAGCGCATTGCCAAGACAATCTTGGCCAAACTTAATACTGCAAAAGGACAGCGCTCTTTTTCCACCTTCACAGAATTCCTGGCCAAGCAGGTTTAGGTTCTACGCCTCGCGTTATTCCGCCAAATGCGAGCCAGCGCCGTAGATCTCGTTGCCAGCCTCAGTGACAATTTGAAGGTCGCGGCGCTGCTTCGCTTACTGGGATCCAAATGCCACCGCTCCTTAGTTGGTCTTCATGATGACCTACATGGTCGGCCCAGTAGAGGCGGATTTCTCTCACGGTTTATTGCTCGGCAATTTTTCGCAACTATCGACGCACCCGAGAATCCTGCCGTATCTTGACCTTGTTGGCCAAGCTAGTGACCATTGCATGCGCCGCGGCGCTTTCTAGTGACCGGGCGCGGATACTGGCGCTCGAAGGTTGGGGCCTTCGGCGGCACTGCGGTTGGGCTTCGCATGAACATCCTTATTACCCATAGTAGACAAGCCACGAGCATACAAACAAAGCGCTCTTTAGTAGGCGGTATTGCCGACCTCCTCTAATTGCAGGAGGGAAGCCATTGGGAGGCGCAATAGTGGAATGAAAGCGGGCTGACGGCGAACACCCAGCGGCATTCACTCGCCCCTGTCAGTCGTGTAAGCGAATGCAACGTGGCAGTACACTGAGCGCCAGCTTCGATGCGAACGTGCTGATGGGGCCCAAAGGAGGAAAGGCAATTGACAACAGTACCGATGCCACCCAGGCACTTGTCGAAATCGAAGCTTTCCATGTTCCTGCGCACCCAGTGCGATCGGGAACTGTATCTGTCTTTATTTAGAGGCAAACCAGCAGAGATTGCCGCGGCGGGGCTGCCTGCACCCCTGAAATCGCGTCAAAACGTTCAGCTAGTGACCGGTGCCGGTGACCGGTTCGAAAAAGACCAGTTCCAGATGCTTGTCACAAGGCTGGGCAAAGAGGTAAGACATCGACCCAACTTCGCGGACGTCGACTTATTGAAAGAGCTGCCCACGATCACCGGGACAACTCTGTGCATTCAGCCTGCCATTGAGCCTGAACCGCTTCGCCAGCGGATCTTTGACAATTTGAGCGTCGCCCCAGGAGATCAGCACCTCATCCCACCACTGTCCGGTATGCGCCCTGACATTGTGCTGGTGGATGCCGCATCGCCAGGGGAGTGGCAGGCAACGTGCAGCGGAGGCCGCAAGCGCATCGAGCCAGGGGATACCCGCCAAGCGCTCTGCGTGATAGATCTTAAGAATGTCACCGAGGGCAATGCGAGCTATGCGGCGGAGGTCTGCATGTACGCCGTCATCCTGGCGAATTGGCTTGAGGCGCATGGCCTGGAGGATAAGTACTACGTGTCTGAGAAAACGTACCTCTGGACGACACCTTTTCTCACGGAGTTCGACGCTTTGTACAAAGCGCAACCCACTGCACTCAAATCAGATCTGATCCATGCGCTCGTCCGGGACCTGAGCAAAGAGGAAGTGGACTTTCTGCAGTTCATGCCCAGCGTCAAGAAGTTCTTTGCGGAGGACGTACCGCGCGTAGTGCGGCTTGGCGACAAGGCCGGATGGCAGGCCGTTGACTACCACGTCGGGAATCGCTGCAACGCTTGTGATTGGCTGGGCTTCCAGGACTGGTTGTCACCCGCCGACTTGGCTATTTTCAATGCAAGTCCTGACAGATACTGCGTGCCCGCAGCGAAGGGATCCGGTCACCTGAGCCAGATTGCCAGCCTCTCGCGAGGCGCACGGCGTGTGCTGGAGAACAGTGGAACCAAGAACGTCCACGCGTTAAAAACCCTTGCTCCCACAGCACCCACCTTTTCGCAGCACTCCTTCCTTAAGCGCAACCGCAACTCGCTCGCGAGCCGAGCTGGGTCGCTCATCACCAATCTGGCCGCCGTGGGCCCTTCGGTCAAGCTCAATACCATCGGCAAAGGTGTGGAGCTGCGAGCCAGTGTGGTCGTGACTTTCGATCCGTCGGCAGGTCGGCTTACTGGCATTGGATATCGAGCCGACTACCTACCGAAATGGGGCAGCGCAGGGACGCTCACGCATCTGAAATACACAGGGCATATGGTCGAGCGGGACAACGACGATGCGGAATGGATGATGCTGAGCAAGTTCATTGATGACTTGGCTAGCAGCGCCTTGGAGGCGGCTTCGTTGGCAGAACCCGGGGTCGCAAGTCCCAAGTTGCCCTACGCACAAATCTACTTCTGGGAGTTCAGGCAATACGAGGAGCTGTGCAAAGCGTTCGGCCGACATCTTCCCCGAGTGTTAGGTCTGAAAGACACCAAACAGCGAGCGCTTGCCTGGCTTTTTCCCGCCGAGGCCTTGTTAGAGCGAGAAGACGGCGCCGTGTCACCGGCAATCGTATTCATCCAAGAAGTCGTGGAACTGGCGATGCACTTGCCCGTGCCACACGTTTACACGCTCCTGGCAACGAATCGAGAGTACTCGCACACTTCCCTGCCGCCTCTGAAGTTCGACAGCTTTCACTCAGAGCCGCTTTCAAACGGAATTCCACGCGAGCGAACGTTCGAGATCTGGACAAACACAAGCGGTGTGGTTGAGTGGGGGGCTACCTACAAGCAAAGCCTATCCGACGCCGTGGATCGATATTGCAAGCACCTTCGGGGAATGGCTTATAGCTTGACCTCCATCGTTGCACGGCTAGACCATGACTTCAAGGCATCGATCAAAGGGAAGGTGAGCCGACTGAAACTGTCCGGGGTTGGGACTTCGAAGTCGCTGGCCTTTGATTCACAACTCTGGGCTCGTTGGGCCGCGTTGGACCATGCCACCGCCGTCACTTTGGCTGGTGCCGCCTTGGCAGCTCCACTTGAAGGGCTGGAATCGAGATACGAAGCAATCGTCCTCGATCAGATGTTGAGTCATCTCGGGGGCAGACGCTACCGATTCAAGGTGAGTCCTGACTCTCTTGAAGCGAAGATCGAAGCCCCGAACGCTTACCTCACGCTCGGCGTGGAGAGCCGGCCTGGTTTCCCACTCGAAAACGGTTACTCCCTCGACCTTCAGGCGATCGACCCTAGCTTGGAAGCAAAGGTTTTGGGTATTGCGATGCACAGAATCGTTCGTGCCCAACTACTGTCCCTCGACCGAACCACCGGCCTGGCCGAAGTGGAGTTTGCAGCGAGTTGGCCCGGGGTAGATGCTTTGTTTACCGCAGCCATGCATCCGACTGTGGTCAATATTGCTTCTGAGCGCCTGTATCTCTTGCAAGGCCCACCCTACGATCCAACGCGTGAAATAGACGAGGTCCTCAATGCCGTAGGTGACCCCAAAAACGCCAAACCAGACCCTAACGCTATTCAGGCTCTTGGCAAGGCGGGAAAGGCCGTCAAATCCGGAACTGGGCCTCAGACAACGCTATCGCAAATACTGTGGGATGCAACTTCTCTCGCCAAGACTGCACGACGTACACCGGTTGCCGCAACCACACTCGCGAATGTCGCCAAAGGTATCTCGAACCCACCGCTCAACGATAGCCAATACGACGCTGTTAAAGGCGCTGCGCGAGCCGCCTTAAGCTTGATCTGGGGACCGCCAGGCACGGGCAAGACCGACACCTTGGCTGCGATGGTGGCAGCAATGGTGCTCGAAGCCAACCAAGCGAAGAAGCCACTCAAAGTCCTCCTGACTGGTCCGAACTACCGGGCAGTTGAGGAGCTGGCGGATCGTGCGCTCGGCGTTCTGGCCATGCAATGTGGCGCTGCATGCGATTTCTTCAGAGCGTACTCGAAGTCGCGCGAATTGCCCCCCTCACCATTGCTTCCCGCGCACATTGCCGGCGCGAACGTGTCGTTAAGGCAAGGAACACCTTCATACGCACAGTTGAGAACGAGTCTGCTATCTGACCAGCGCGTCACCCTGGTGGCGACCTCTGCACATGCTTCCCGAAAAGTTGCAGAGCTCGCCGACGCAGTCGCAGTTCTTGCCCCCGTGTTCGACATCGCGATTATTGACGAGAGTTCACAAGTCCCTGTCACGCTCGCCCTTTTGCCACTCGCCACCCTGAAGGACGAAAGTCAACTCATCATCGCTGGCGACACGAAGCAAATGCCGCCAATCGCTGCTTTGGATCCCCCGGTCGGCTCGGAGTATCTCGTTGGCAGCATTCAAGCTTATTTCACCGAGCGTTTCAATGTGGCGGAGCTTCCACTGCTAACCAACTACCGGTCAAATCAAGACATCGTCGACTTCGCCCTCACACTGGACTATCCTCCGAAGCTCACATCAGCTCAGCCCACCTTGCGATTGCATCAGCTATTCGACATCAAGGCCGCAATGGCTGGACTTCCAGCTTCACTACCAACCTCTGACGCATGGGAAACTCTGCTCGCTCCCGGCAAGGCAGTCTGTACTCTTATCCATGAAGATGACACGGCCTCGCAAGCGAACCTGCACGAAGCGAAGATGGTCGCGGCCTTGGTGTGGGGTTTGTACAAGACCATGTCGACCCAGCTCGAACCGCTCAATGCTGGGAAGCTGCATGCCGCTCCCACGCCTAAGGAGCTTCTTGAGAATGTAGTGGGTATCGTCACGCCCCATAAGGCGCAACGAGCGCTCATTATTTCCGAGCTATCTTCGCTTTTTCCGCTGCTGACTCGCAACGACATCGCTGAAGCGGTTGATACCGTGGAGAAGTTTCAGGGAGGTCAGCGCCAGACAATCATCGTGTCATTCGGAGTTGGTGATGTAGACATCATCGCCGGCGAGGAATTTTTCCTTTTGCAACTGGAACGCATCAACGTTTCCGTCTCTCGGGCTCAAGCGAAATGCATCGTAATCATGCCGAAGTCGCTGGCATTCCACCTGCCCAGTGAACGAAAAACCTTGAAAACCGCAAAAGCCATCAAGTCATATCTCGAATCCTTTTGCAACAAGCGTTCGACGCACGTTGTGAATTTGGTTGGCGGTGGCACTCGCGTCGTAGAAGCTCGTTGGCATGGATGACAGAATTTCATGAACAAGGGTTATGCCATGTCCATTTCGACTGATGATGGCGAAGTCGCGGACATTGCGTTCCTCGCCGCTGTTCAGGTCGTTCGTGATCAGTACGTACTGGACACCGGAGGGCGCAACAATGAAGGACGGGTTACAAAAGCGATGCGCTTTCATGATGCGATGGCGCCGGCGTCGGTCGTTGCCTTGGAGCACCGCATCAAGGGCTGGATAGAGTCCGCCGTCAGAGATCACCCCTCCCTTTCGATCAAGGCCTCCGCCGGCCAAAAGGGTCGCCGCTACACCCTCATCCCTTACGTGATGGTCATGCGCAAGGATGTGACGACCACGCCCACGCGCGGGGTGTATCTGGCGTTTCTGTTCGATGAGAATTGCAAATCGCTGTGGCTCTCGCTCAACCAAGGGATTGCGCAGTTCGAGAATCGATTCGAGGGACTCGAAGTATTGGAAGCGGTCGAATTGGTTGCCGGCGAAACCGCCGATGGTCTGCCGGCCCCTCAGGGCTTTGCACCTGGCCGGATCGAGCTCTCCGCGAGGATGCGGTATGGGAAAGCCTACGAACGCGGCGCCATCCTGAGCCGCAAGTTCGACCTCGCATCCATTGACTCAAATTTTCCAGTGGACCTGCGGAATGCCGTTGAGAAGATCCTGGATGTGTATGCGGCAATACCCTCCGGAGTAGCCGGCGATTTGGCCGGCATTGCCGAGGCACGAGGTCGAATGAACGAAGCCATATTCCAAGCGGAAGTGGTAGAGCGCGCGGCGAAGCTTCAGCTCAGCGGGCCCTTGTATGACATTCCCGTTCCTCCACCACCAAAGCGATCGACGTGGGTCACCGTCTACGACCGGGATCCTTCCGTTGCAGCAACAGCTATCGTTTCCGTTGAGCACACATGCGAAGCTGATTGCGGGAATCAGCTGTTCATAGCCGCCTCGACTCATAGGCACTATGTCGAGGCGCATCACGTCATCCCGCTCCACCATCAGCATCGGTACTCACACGCCAGTCTTGACGTGCCCGCCAATGTGGTGGCGCTGTGCCCGATGTGCCACGCGCGAATCCACCGCGGCACGCCGGCCGAGAAGCAACCGCTCCTTGCGACATTGTTCAGCAAGCGCAAGAAACGGTTAAAGGCCGCTGGACTTCATTGCAGCCTCGATGGACTGGTTCGCGCCTATGCTGGCAGGAAGCAATCGACCGCCTCAGTGGCGAACGATATGGAAGTCGAACTCGTCACAAGCTCCTGAATCCGCCTTCATCTGATCTGCCTGCCGTTTGCCGGAAGTCGCAGAAAGACCGTTGCGCCAAGACAGTACGCGCAAACCTGAATTCGCGGCTTCCAGCGAACGTTCGACAAGCTCTTTAGCGTCCACCTTCGCCGAAGGAATCACACCAAAACGCACGTACAAGTCGAGGGTGTCCGCTTCGGTGCGTGCCATGTTCTTCCACACTTTGCCAAGCGACTCGGCAAACACATCGGTACCGGTGTGCTCGAGCTGGACGCCCGCTGCGTAATCAACTGTCGCGGGCCCTCCCAAGAACCAATTGCGCAGCCATTGGTCCTGAACATAGGTACGCATCCCGTAGTAAGGCGGTGAGGTCACGACCAATGAGTAGTCGCGTTTTTTGGGCAATGACGCGGCCACGGTGGAGTCTCCGTGGATCACATTGGTGAAGCGCGCCTTCTGCAGTTCCCGCGAAGAGGCGATGAGCTTTAGTTTTCGCTCGAGTACTTTGAGCACATCCACTTCGGGAGGCTCCATGTGACGCGCGCTCCAAAACTTCAGCGCGTAGTCTGGCTTCGGCGCAAATGTCCTCGGCATCTGATTCGAGAAATACGAGGCCAGACCGCTCTTCAAAAGGGGGCCGTGTAAGCAGCCCAGTACAGCTGCCCGCAGGAGAACTGAAGCATCAGTGTCCTGAAGGCCCGCACTCAGCCCTTCTCGCAGGGCGCAAATGCCGCGAAGCGTGTTTTTGTGAAAAGCTTTCCTGAAGAATTTACTGTTCGGCGTGTGCGCAGGCCTGACCCCAGCAACGAGGAAACCAGCGAGGCTCAGCGCCTCATCGGCCGTCGCATTGGAAAGCTTGGCCCTGGCAATCGCCACCGCAACGGGCGATGCATCGATTCCCCAACTTTTAAGTCCCATTGCCCGCGCTGCAAATAACGTCGTGCCACGACCACAGAACGGGTCAATCACCACCGGAGCATCCTTGCGATGCTTCCTAAGTACCCTTAGCGGGTACTCCAGCGGAAACATCGTGAAGTAAGGACAGATGGCGTTGAGCGCGTATTTTGGGTTGTAGGCGAGTGGACGCATGTAGGGGTTGGGCCAGCCTGCAAGTGTAATGCCCGGCGCCAGCGTCGTAGGGCTTCGTTTCTCACGACGCTCAATGGCCACTGGCTAGCCGAGCGCGGGCTGCGACCTTACGTAGCTCCGGCATGGCGGCGACAGAGCGGTTGGCGCAATTCGTCGCGTGTAGCGAGCAGGTCCGCATGACGCACTTTCGCACGGGGCTAACCCCCGTCAGCCCCACAAGGCCAATGACCCTACCGCGCCTTACATGCTGCGGCGTCTCTGCGCGCCAGGATCGTGTCAATGATGACCTTGTTCCTCGTGCACTCACAGCCAGGCGAGGCCAGCTTGTTATAGCGCTGGGCCGTGTCCGCCCCAGCGAAAACGCTCTCGAACTGAAAGCCGCTAAAAAACTTCATTTGCGGCCACAACAAAGTGCGAAGAACGTGCGCCATAACGAGAGCGGCCGACGCGGTGGCCACGAAGGGCACAGATGGCTGGAAGCCCTCCTCCAGCGCCAGCCCGAGCCCTTCGGCTTGCGCCAGGTTCATCGTAGAACAGACCGTCCGACCCTGCCTTTGCTGCGCCCTCAACCATTCCCGGCGCTCCGAGCTCGCGTGCGCGATGTCTTCGTCCGTAATGGGGCGATCCTGGTTGCCTTCGAGCGAAGCGCGTGCCAGACCGGTGACCCTTGATTGCGCGTCGATGTGGTCCTGGACAGGGTCAACGAACGCGCAGCGCATGCAGGCAAGATGGCGGTGCGACATGCTGTGCGCCCTAACCGCTGCACCCACCGAGTTAATGCCGCCGTCCACCAGCAAGGAGGGCCAGACCTTCTGCACAGCTTTTCGCGCGCCGATGTCATCCAGACCGTTGATCACAAGGTCAGGACGCAGGCCATCAAGCAGACCGTCGTCCATCGCGCTCTGAACGGTGGCTTGCTCGCCCGTGACGGCGAGGCAAGAACGCGTAGTTAGCCACCCGGCCAAGCGCTTCGCCTTCGGCTTGCCGATCCAGTCGGCGACGTCCAGCAGCGCGCAGGTGGCATAGTTTTCGGGACCAAACACCTGCTTGTCCAGTACCAGCATCCGGCCAAGAAGCGGCAACTGCGACGATAACAGGACGATACCGTTGCCTATAGCGCCGGCACCCAGAAGCAGTGTGTTGGGCAGCGAAATAGAGTCCGGAAGCCTCGGACCGAAGTCGGTGAACTCGACGCTGAGTTCGAACAGCGAGAAGGCCACGTCCTTCATTGGCGCGGCCTTGTGCGGCGGCACACCGTAGATGCGCTTGAAAACCTCCGCTACGCCAAACGATGCCGCGAGCATGCACGCTAAGGGGTTGGCGATGGCACTGCCTTCTGGCAACGGTTTCGAACCAGAAGTGCATCGAGCAATCCAACCATTGGCGTTGATGGAGGTCCACGGCAGGTCAGGGCGGACCGTGTTGCCCACATTCAAGATGGCCGTAGCGCCTAGGAAATCGCAATCCTTTGCGCCAATTCGCCGGACCCGGCCCTGACTCCAAAGTTCGGCAACGACCTCGTCAACCTCCAAGTGAAAGTCGCCGCGTTCATCGGGCAGGACCACGGTCAGGTCGCCAACCACTCGCGAAAGCAGGCGTAGGCTATCGAGAAAACACCAGCGGCCGTTTTGCTCCCGCAAGCTCGCCAGCTCACCCGTCAGTATCACTTGCCGTCCAAAAACGATCGCTGGTTCGAGTGCTTTCGCACCCAGCTCGCCGGCGACGCCCATTGGTCTGCTGGAAACCAAGGTCTCGTCCTGTGCGTTCATGCTGGTACCTCCACCGGGACGACCTCTACGGTACGTTCGCTCACATGAATGCGCGCGCCCACTTCCGCTGGTGCAAGTTGGCGGTAGGCACCGCGGTCAAAAATGTGGATGCCGCACTCTCGCAGGTCGGTGACGGGCTGCTGGGCGTAATGCGGGCAAACCACGGAGAGGTAGTCTTGCACCAGCACTCCCATCCTCTTGTCAACTTCTGAAAGTCGCACATCCACCCCGGGATGACTGTGGATCTGGCCGGCCCAATAGCGATCCAGCCGTCCGGACAGGCCCGTGAGCCGCGCGATGGCCCGCAGCGATAAGCTCAAGTGCAACGGATGCGTCACCAAACCCGGGCCATGCGGCACGATCAGGTGCGTTATCTCCACCGCATCACCCCGGTCGTCACCAAACCATAGGGCCAAGCCCTCATGACCGATCGCGCCGTAGGGGCGCATAACCTGGATCGATTGCGCGAGCAGGTCGCGCGGCAGGTCCCATGTTTTCTGAGCCATTTCAGCCCCTCCCTCTATATTTGTTGTCCAGCAGAAACTGCAGTTGCAACAGGGCAAAAACCAGCGGCTGCTCCGGCGTCCTGTAGCGGATTGAAGGGGAGCTCTCCCACTCCTTGTGGTGGTCGTTGCCCTCCTTGCTAAACGGTGCGCACAGAAAAAACCCGCCCGGGTTCGCGCCGTCCATGTTGGGCCAGGCGTGCTGGTCGCTGTCGGCGCCGGTTTCCAAACTCAAGAATTTGATGGAAAACGGCGCCGTGTAATCGGTCCAGCGCAGCCGGACCCTGTAGAACTCGTGCGGCGCGCTGCGAGGGTGCATCGTGCAAATTGCCTGGAGAGGGACGTCGACGTCCCTCTCCAGGCTCCAACGCGATGCAGCCGGCAGTTCGAGCGCCTCGGCAAAGTCCCTTTCGAACGTTGCCAGGTCGTACTCGGCTGCCATTGCGTCAGCCCTGCTGGAACTGCTCGATCAGCAGCAGCTCGATTTGCCGGCCATGGGTGGCCAGTTCGCCAAGCGTCAGACTGAGGTTGGTCTGCACGGTCTCATCGACCGAGATCTCGTAGGTCTTCGTTCCGCCGTCGACCGCGCCTTCGGTCAAGCCGAAGTGCGTAAGCGCGAGAGCCTTGGCCGCAGCCAGCGTGGTGCTGGCCGGCGTCTGGGGCTGTACGAAGGGTTGCTTCACCGGCGCGTACCGGACGCGAAGCACCAAGTTGGCATTGAGGGCGAGTTTCTCGCCAGGAGAGATTGCATTCATAGTGTTTGCTCACTTCTTTGGTTAATTTCCGACGCCCTGGTCGGCCTTTTCGGGGCAAGCCTTGACGGCCGAAGTGAGTAGCAACACAATGGCGGCTGCGAAACCGTGCCCGTTGCGAAAGCTACGTGTACACCCCGGCGGTCGAGGACTTTGTTCTCGGCCGCTTTTTATTTCTGACGTCTATTTAGCTCCTTTTCCAAATTCATATCGTGACTATATCATATTGAACCCATTACATGATCATTTTGGGCATGTAATGGTCCATTTTGGTCTCATGGTCGTTGCTTTTTCATCTATCATTCGTTCATGGACATTAAAGAAGAAGACAGCCGTGAGCTGAAGGACCACCCACGTGCGCAGCAAGAAAGATTGGCACACATAGATTTCATGCTGTATTTCCTGGGGGAGCTTCGCCGGCAAGATGTAGCTGAGCGCTTTGGTATGGGCCCCTCCGGTGTAACTCGAGATATCGCGCTGTATAGACGGTTCGCTCCCGGGAACTGCGAAATGGATCCGGCAGAAAAGGTTTACAGGCCGACGCCAAACTTTCAGCCACTGTTCAAACATTCCGCACGCCGAGTGCTCACTGCACTGTCCGAAGGCTTTGGGGAAGGATTAGGAGAGGACTGGGAGGCAATGCTTCCAAGCGACACTCCTTTGCCACTTACTCTTCCTGACGTTGCGGTGCTTGCGCCGATTTCCCGGGCCATTAATCGGAAGCTCGCGGTCAAGCTCCACTACACGTCGGTTAAGAGCGGAAAAACCGAGAAAACGCTTGTCCCCATCGCACTCATAGACACAGGTATTCGCTGGCACGTACGGGCATATGACCGAGACCACGAAGAGTTCCGTGACTACGTCCTCAATCGGATGGAAAACCCTGTCGCGCTCGAGAACAGCCCTGCCGGCAAGGGCGAGATGGCGAATGACGATGAGCAATGGAGCCGAGTCATCAGCTTAGCGCTGGTACCGCACCCCAGCCACCCGCGGCCGGGACTCGTGTGCATGGATTACGGCATGAGAGATGACGTACTAAAGATAAAGGTCCGAGCAGCGAATGCGGGCTATATGTTGCGGCGATGGTCTGTGGACTGCTCTCCCGACCATCATCTCAATGGCATCGAATATGCTCTCTGGTTACCCGATTCATTCGCGCTGTACGGTGCAAACAATGCCCAGTTAGCACCAGGCTACAAAGATCCCCGCGAACTCGCCAAGTCCATACAAGCACTATGACGCAACTGAAAACAGACGCCTCGGTGGTTGAGGAGCTACGCCCCGGTAAGGCATAGCACGCTCGCGTGAGTTGGCGGGATTCCTGTTTAGACGCATTCTCTCGAACTCGTTCGAGAAGGATTCGCATGTTTCTCCATAAATCCCCGCCCAAGTTACCGGCTTCCAAGGTCCCACCAGCCTTCTATCGGTTACGCGACGTTATGCGTATTGCTGCCCTCAGTCGTTCTACTATTTATCGACGCGTTGCTGAGGGCCGTTTTCCACCACCGGTCCATTTGGGTGGTCGAGCATCGGCCTGGCCGAGCGCAGCACTGCAAGAATGGGTCGATGACCCCGAAGGCTATAAAGCGGCTAGGCTGCAAGCTCAAGCTTATGCGCCAGCCTCCTCCAGTAGGCTCGAGGATTTTTCAATCGAAGTTGACCGACGAAGGTCCGTGGCAAGCGCAACTGCCTTGCCAGCGGCTAAATCGTCCAGCAGGTCGGCCCAAAGCTGAATCATCTTCCGGCGCTGATCTAGGAATGTCGTTCGGTCGTAGCTGCCGCCCAGCTCCTCGTCGGAAACGTGAGCCAGATGCCGCTCGATGATTTCACGATCCCAGCCTAGCAACTCACGGATCAGCGTCCGGGCCGTCGCCCGGAAACCGTGCCCCGTGATCTGCTCTCTGGTGTCGTAGCCTAACGTTCGCAAAGCGCTGTTGATTGTGTTATCGCTCATATGGCGGCTCGCCTCTGAACGCTTCGCCATGCTGCGGAAAATTGGTCCAGCGGGGCCCGTCAGTGGATAGATGTCACGCAAGATTTCTAAGGCCTGCGTCGGCAAGGGCACCAAGTGTGCTGGCGTCCGTGTGTCTCGTTTCATCCACTCGCGAAGCTTCATCTTCTCAGGAGGGCAGCGCCACATGGCCTGCTCAAAATTGATATCCTCCCAGTCGGCCAAGCGTAACTGCCCTGGACGCTGGAAAAGCATCGGTGAAAGCTGCAGGGCGGCACGCGTGATGACATGGCCTTTGTACCCTTGAATGTCGCGCAGCAGTTGGCCCAGCTTCTCGGGATCTGTAATAGCCGGGTAGTGACGGGCACGCGGCGCGGGCAAGCCTCCAGTCCGGCTATTGACAAAGTTTTTGGCAGGGTCCAGCGCGCCCACGTCAACCGCATACTGAAAGACATGCTGAACAGCCTCCCGGACGCGCTGCGCCGTTTCCAGATTGCCACGCTCCTTGATACGATGCAGGCAACGCACTAGCTCAGTAGGCTTGATAGCCTCCATGATCAACGTGCCCAGCCACGGAAAGATGTGCAACTCCAGATGCCGCATTACCTTTTCGGCGTAACCTGCGGACCACTGACGGTCTTGGTGCGCTTGGGCATGCCAGGCGCGTGCCATCAGCTCGAACGTATTCAGCCGAGACACCCTATCGCGCTCTAACTGCTCTCGCCGCGCGTCCCTGGGGTCAATGCCGCCCGCGCGCTTCTCAGCCTCGCCGCGGGCCTTCCTGCGCGCCACGGCCAGGGTCACTGTTGGATAAGGGCCGAAGCTCAGCTTGGCCTGCTGGCCTGCATGCTTGTAGCGGTAGATCCAGACCTTCCCGTTGAGTCTGACGCGCAGGTACAAGCCCTCCCCGTCTGAAAGCATGTATTCCTTGTCGCGCGGCTGCGCCGCCTTGATCTGTAGCTCGTTGAGCTGTCCCATGGTGTACCCCCGGAAAGACTGAATTTAAAAAGCAGTCTGGGGTACACCTAGGGGTACACGCAAGAACGGGACGTTCTGGGATTCAGTGATACCGCTTGAGCCGCCGTTTAAGGCTAAGTCCTTGATCTACAAAGACTTGTGAGCTGACTCGGGACCTACTGAGAAAGAAAGATGGTGGCCTGGGGCGGAATCGAACCACCGACACAAGGATTTTCAATCCTCTGCTCTACCGACTGAGCTACCGGGCCTATTGAGCCCACGATTATATATCAGGCGGCGCGCTTGCCGCGGGTCAGGTCTACGCCAAGTTGCTTGAGCTTGCGGTACAGGTGGGTGCGCTCAAGGCCAGTCTTTTCGGCCACCCGGGTCATGGAGCCACCTTCTTTAGCCAGGTGAAATTCGAAGTACGCTTTTTCAAATTCGTCGCGCGCATCACGCAGGGGTTTTTCAAGCGAGAAGCTTTGAGTGGGTTGCGGTCCCAAGTCGACTGGCAGAGGCACGGCGCCGCTGGTCATGACGGCTTCTACGGTCATGTCGACGGCGTGCAGCACTGCTGTGGGTACGACGACTGGTTTGCGGCCTGCTGATTTCACCAGGCCCTGCTCAACTGCTTTCAGCAGTTTCTGCAGCGTGATGGGTTTTTCAAGAAAAGCCATGGCGCCGATCTTGGTGGCTTCAACGGCAGTGTCGATGGTGGCGTGGCCACTCATCATGATGACCGGCATGGTCAGCAAACCGCCTGAGGACCACTCTTTGAGCAGGCTCACACCATCGGTGTCGGGCATCCAGATGTCGAGCAATACCAGGTCGGGCCGGGCGCGGCCTCTGGCGGCGCGGGCCTGGGCTGCGTTTTCTGCGAGCTCAACCTGATGACCCTCGTCATTGAGAATTTCCGAAAGCAGGTCGCGTATACCGAGCTCGTCGTCGACTACCAGAATATTTGCCATGATTGAATCGTTAGTCCCGCCAGTTACCGGCCTGCTGCGGCTGGGCCGCGCACAAGTGTTGTCAAGTTACCACCGCGAATGATAACGACACTTGAGCCCCTTTCACGGCGCCATCCACGACCCGGTTTGAAATATCGATGCGGGCGCCGTGCTCATCGGCGATTTTTTTGACGACGGCTAGGCCCAGTCCAGTGCCCTTGACCTTGGTGGTCACGTAGGGCTCAAAGGCCCGTTTCAGGATGTGCTCGGGGAAGCCGGTGCCGTTATCGCGCACGATCAGGCGCACCCGACGCGAGGTTGGCGAGTACTCGGTCCGCAGCGTCACCACGCCTTTATGGTCTGGAGAAATGCCGTCTTGTGCATCTTGAGCGTTTTGCAACAAGTTGTGAATGACCTGCCGGATTTGCTGGTCGTCCCCTTTGATATGCGGCGCATTGGCATCAAGCTCGGTATGCACCGGCACCACGGCGTTGTCGCTGGCATAAAGCTGAATCACATCGTTGACGAGTGCGTTCAGGTCCAGCGGCTTGAGTTCTGCGGCGGGCAAACGGGCGTAATCGCGAAACTCATTCACCAGCCGCTTCATCGCATCGACCTGGTCAACAATGGTTTTGACGGATTTGGTCAGCAGGATTTGCTCGGTCTCACCCACCTTGCCGGTAAGCTTCATCTCCAGCCGTTCAGCCGAGAGTTGAATAGGCGTGAGCGGGTTTTTGATTTCGTGGGCAAGGCGGCGCGCCACTTCGCCCCAAGCCTGGGCACGCTGGGCCGACACCATTTCGGACACATCGTCAAACACCAGCAGGCATTCGTTGCCCGGCATTTTTGCGCCCCGGGCAATCAGTGTGATGGCGTTGTCAGGCGCACCCGGTTGCGCCGCATTGAGTTCAAACGACTGCTGCCAGTGTTCAATGTCGTGCTGCTGGTTTTCGCCGAAGTAGGTGTCAAACTGGGTCTGCACGCCTTGCGCAAAAACCTCCAGACCGGGGACCTCACTAAGAAGCTGACCATGATGCGCTGCCAGGGGTGCGCGCAGGATTCGGGTGGCGCCGGGGTTGCTCGTCTGGATGCGGCCTTTGAGGTCCAGCACCATAACACCAGCGGTCAGGTTGTCCAGAATGGTCTGCAGGTTGGCGCGGGCGGCGTCTACCTGGTCCATGCTCTTTTGTACGGCACCGCGGGCATCGGACAGCTGCTGGGTCATGACAGCAAACGAGCGCGTCAGGCCACCCAGTTCGTCTTTGCCCTGCAGGGCCGCCTTGGGGGTCAAGTCGCCCTGGGCCACCTGCTTCACGCCTTCTGCCAGCACCAGCAAAGGCTTGGCCAACTGATTGCCCAGCAACACCGCCAACAGCACCGCGCCAAACACCGCCAGGAACAAACTGAGCGTGAGTGTGCCTATGTACATTTTGCGCAGGCCGCCCCGGGCCAGCGCGCGCTCCTGGTATTCGCGGTTGGCCTCTTGCACCGCGATGGCATTGGCAACCAGGCTGGCTGGCAAAACTTCAGTGACTTGCAGAAACCGGCTTTCACCAAGAAGGCCGACGCTGGGGTTGTTGATCAGCGCCAGCGCCTTGATGCGCGGCACCGTAGCAGGTGCGCCTGTGATGCCCGCTCCCCCGCTGGCGCCTTCAGCCCCCGGCAAGGTGACCTCGTCCAGGCCCTCAATCTGGGTGGCGACGCGCTGCGTGCGTGCCGTGCGAAGCAGCTGCGCCGGCGGTCGCTCGGGCTTGAGGGAATACCGTGAGTCGCCAGCACTGGCAATCATCTGCCCCGATGCGGTCCACAGCACCACGTCGCTGACAGAGAGCTGCTCGCGCAAGCGCTCAAGCGCGAGTCCGGCGGAGGCGTCAGAGGTCTGGGTCAGCTGCCCTGCGGCCACCCGGGTTTTGTTGGAGAGCTCGGTCGCCAGCGTATCCAGTGTCACGCGGCCCAAATTAAGCCCGGCGTCCAGCGCGCCCTCCACCTTGACGTCAAACCAGCTCTCGATGGAGCGGGATACAAACTGATAGGACACCACATAAATCATCATGCCGGGCAGCAAGCCCACCAGCGCAAAGATGGCGGCCAGCTTGACCAGCAGACGACTGCCAAACTTGCCTTTGCGCAACCGCACGATGAGGCGAAACACAATCCAGCCAATGACCATGAGCAGCAAGCCCGCCACAGCCACGTTCAGCGCAAAAAGGCGGACGTAATTTTGTTCGTACAGCTCGCGGTTGCCGGTGGCTTGGGTCAGCAAAAACAGCAGCACCAGGCCCAGTGCCGCCATGATTCCGATGCCGACGCCCACCGTCCAGCGGAAGGCCGGGCTGCTTTTTAGCCCCGAGACGCCGCCCTTCAGGCTCACTTGGAGACCTCTGGGACTGGGTCTTTGCCTGGATCTTTAGAAGCCTCGCGTATGGGCTCTGCCACCAATTGGCGGGTCTCCTCGATCGACACAGCCCAGTCCTTCTGACCCGCAACTCCAATCTGGAAGGGACGCGGTAGCTGGGATAAGTCCAGCCGGAAACGGAACTGGACGTTGTGCCTGGCGTCAGACTCAATTTCTGCCGCGTCGGCGATACGCCAGCGGGAAATGCGCTGAATCGACGCAAGGGCTTCAGGCAGGCTGTCATAACTCTGGCTGAGGGATGCTCGCAGGCCGGTCACGCTGATGGCGCCCGACATCACATTGAGGCGCCAGCGCCGCGTGAGCGGCTGGTAGGCCAGTCGCAGGGTACGTGTGGCCGTGGTGACGCGTTTGTCATACCAGTACCAGCGGTCGCGGTAGATGTCGGCCTCAGCCACAAAAAACAGCGGAATGCCCTTGAGAAGTGCGTCCTCCACCACCGGGGGCAAGTCGAACTTGACGCTGGCCGAGAGGAAAACCGTGTCTTCAGACCGCTCCAGCTTCATCTGGCTGACATCTGCGGCCAGTGCCGGGCTGGCATAGACCAACAACAGGCACAGGCAAAACGCCCACGCACGCCGCATCACTGCGTCAAGCCTTGCTTTTTTCAAAAAGTGCGTAATAAAACCCGTCGTGCTCACCCTTCAAATTGTCCGGGAAGTCAGTCTCCCCACTGCCACTTTGAGGCAGTAAATGACCGGGTGATGGCATCAAAGAGGCATCTTTGTGGTGTGTAACAAACGTTTGAGCCTGCTGCTCGCCCTCAGCCCGGAAAACCGAGCAGGTGCAGTAAAGCAGCCTGCCACCCGGCTTGACCAGGGGCCACAGCGCCTCCAGCAGCTTCAGCTGCAGAGCGGCCAGCTGCGCGATGTCCGTTGGCCGGCGCAGCCAGCGCACGTCCGGGTGGCGGCGCACGATGCCCGACGCGGTACAGGGCGCGTCGAGCAAAATGGCGTCATAGGGGCGCCCGTCCCACCAGCCGGCAGGGCTGGCGGCGTCACCCACCCGCACATTGGCCTGCAGGCCGAGCCGCTGCAGGTTCTGCCCAATGCGCTCGCAGCGGCGTGCATCAATGTCGAGTGCGGTCACATCGCAATCAGCCCGCTCCAGCAAATGGGCGGTTTTGCCACCCGGCGCGGCGCAGGCATCGAGGACCCTGAGGCGACCGCCATCGCCAGCAGCGAGCCCGGCAAGCAGCAAAGGCGCGGCGAGCTGCGCGGCCGCATCCTGGACTGAAAATTGCCCCTCCGCGTAGCCAGGCAGGGACGGTACAGACTGCGCATGGGCCAGCACGACGCCATGTTCACCAGCGGCAGATGCTCCTATATTCATAGCTGACAGCGCCCGTAAATATTGGGCAGAAGTCGTTTTTCGTTTATTAATACGCAGGATAAGCGGTGCCCGGGTGTTGTTGGCGTGCAGGATGGCCTGCCAATGCCCGGGGTGGTCCTTGCGCAGCCGGTCTATCCACCATTGCGGGTGGTTCCACACCGCCTGGGGATGCCTCTCGGTGACGGCAACCAGCGCATCGCGCTCGCGCAAAAAGCGCCGCAGACAACCATTGATAAAGCTGGCCTGATGCCGCGTTTCTTCGCTGTTTTTGGCGGCTTCCACCGCCTGATCAACCAGGGTATGAACGGTGTAGGGCGCACCCTCCTCCATCCAGATCAGCGCCAGGGCCACGCAAAGCAAGGCGTCAGCCTCTGGGGGCGGGGGCCGGCTGGCGAGTTGCTGGCGGAGCGCTTCGGCCCGGCCGAGATGACGCAGGGCATGAAAACCCAGCGCCTGCACGCCCGGCCGGATGGACGTGTCAACGTCCTCCAGCGCAGCCGTCATGGAGCGGCCCGCGCGGACGGCCATTAATAAAAAAGCAGCCCCCTGAAGCTGGCGCCACAGGGGGATTTGGTTGGGGTTGTCTTGCATGGAGGTATGTTAGCCCCCACGGTCGCTCACTGCGTGTAGCTCCCTGCCCCCCCGAGGGGGCCGCTGCGCCTGCGGCCCGGCAGAGCCGGTTCCGCGGCCCCTGCTTGCAATTCGGGATCGGACGCGGAACGTCGCCGGTAGTTCAGATCAGGCTATCAGCCCAGATATTGCTCGCCCAGCTCAGCGCATAGGTGCCTTCAAGCTCTGTCGGCCCGACACTGACGCCGCCCGAACCGGCCACGGTCTTGAAGGTTTTCTCTGCCGCCACGTACTCATGCACGCTCGCCACGTGGACCACGTTTTTGTTGTCCACGAAGCTGTAGCAGGTGTTGGTGAGCATGGGAGCGGGGTTGACATCCCAACCTGACAGCTGCGCCACGATCGCCGCCGCAGCCACTTTGCCATGGTTGTTGGCCATATGGCCGCTCTTGGGCATGCCGGGCGCGATCTGGATCGAGTCACCCAGCACAAACACGTTGGCAGCCACAGTGGATTCAAAGGTCTGGTAATTGACGCCGCACCAGCGGTTGTTGGCCAGGTTGTTCAAGCCCGTCTGCACGGCGATGGCGCCCGCGCGCATGGAAGGCAGCACATTCAGCACATTGGCTTTGACATCTTCCTGCACGTCAAACTTGATAACGCCGGCCCTGGCATCCACCGCGGTGGCCTTGTGCTGGCCCCGGTACTCGACGATGCCTTTGTATTGTTCGGCCCAGACTTTTTTGAACAGCGGCCCCTTGGAGGTGACATCGGGGTTGGCGTCCAGAATCAACACCTTGCTGCGCGGCTTGAAGGCCTTGAAATAACCTGCAATGACAGATGCCCGCTCATAAGGGCCGGGAGGGCAACGGTAAGGCGCCTCTGGAATGGTGATGGCGTACACACCACCGTCGGGCATGGCTTCCAGCTGCTTGCGCAGCGCCAGTGTTTCAGCGCCGGCCTTCCAGGCTTGCAGAATCTGGCCCGCAGCATTGGCCTCTTGCAATCCGGCAATGCTGCTGTACATCAGGTCAACCCCCGGCGACACCACCAGCTTGTCGTAAGCGATGGTGGATCCACCAGCCAGGGTGACAAACCGTTTTGCAGTGTCAATGGAGGAGACCATGTCGCGCACAACTGTCACGCCATGATTTTTGGACAGCCCGGTGTAGGGCGTGGTGACGTCGGCAATCTGCTTGCCGCCGCTGAGCACCAGGTTGGAGATGGGGCATGAAACAAAAGCGGCCTGGGGCTCGATCAGCACCACATCGATTTTGTAGTCCGACAGCAGGCGCACATATTTGGCGGCAGTAGCGCCGCCGTAACCACCACCGACCACGACCACACGGGCTTTGGCGGGAATGCTCATGGAAGCGCAGGCGCTCAAACCCAGCAGGCTGAGGGCGGCAGAAGACTGGAGAAAGGAACGGCGTTGCATTGAATTTCTCCTTATTTCTTTTGTGCGGCAAAGTAGTCAGCAAGCGTCTCGATCTGCGCGTCGCTATACCCCTTGCTGATTTGGTGCATCACGGTAGCTGGCCGGGCGCCGGACTTGAAGGCCTTGAGCTGGGTCGCGAGATAGCTTCGATCCATACCCGCCAGAGAGATCACCGCGGAGCCCTGCACAGCCCGGCCATCGGTGCCGTGGCAATTGGCGCAAGTGGCAGCCAGGCTGCGGGTGTAGAGCGTTTGCTGCGACGCATTGCTTTGCGCGTGGGCCAGCGATGACGCTGTGATGGCCAACAGGAAGGCCAACTTCGGTACGGGATTTTTTATCTTCACAGCGTCTCCTCGCGGTTTTTACAAATTGTCAATTTAACGCGCCACGGAAGGCGAGCCATAGGGAGTATCCAGTACTTCGGCGCGTGGTGGAACGGCCGCCTTCAAATCAATCGTGATGTGCTTATGCACTTAAAGCAGGGCACCCGGCTGAGTTGGAAACAATTCATCCCTCTTCACCGCCAGCGCCGACATCGGGCGACCATAGATGCGGCGTATCCGCTCGGCCAGCGGTGGGTGCGAGTCAAACCAGTGGGGCTTGGCATCCCGCCCAACCAGCAGCATGTGCTGCACAGCGGAGTGAAAGCTTGGCGTTGGGTCTGTGCCCTGCTGGCTGGCAACCTTGCGCAGCACACCACCCAGCCCATCCTTGCTGCGGGTGAACTGAACAGCACGTGCATCAGCCAGAAACTCGCGCTGGCGCGACACAGCAGCCTTGAGCGCCCGCCCCGCCACCCAGCCGAGAAAACCCACAGCCACGATGGCTACCCCCGGCAAAGCAAGAAAGCTGCGTTGACCGTTTGAACCGCGCTCGCACATGGTGACGCCAAGATTAAAAATCATCTCAAGTCCGAAGACCATGCCCGCCAGACGCATGTTCAGGCGCGTGTCGCCCTCACGGATGTGGCTTAGCTCATGCGCCACCAGGCCTTGCAGCTCGTCACGGGTCAGATGGTCGAGCGCGCCGCGTGTCACGGCAATGATGGAGTCGTCCTCATCCCATCCCGCAGCAAAAGCGTTGATGCTGCCCGCCCGGTCCAGCACCATGACCCGGGGAACAGACATGCTGGCGGCAATGGCCAGTTCACTGGCAATGTTCCAAAGCTTTTGCTCCTCAAGGCGCACCGACGGCCAGGCTTCACGGGCGCCAACACGGCGCGCCAGCTTTTCGCCACCACCGGTAAGGTTGGACGTCTCCATCCACCAGCCGCCCAACACAAAGACCAGCGTCATGATGGTATTGACGTGAAAGAAGTAAGCTGGGTATCCGCTGAAGCCCGGCGTGACCAGCCGCCAGGTCAACGCCAGGCTCGCGTTCACGGCCAGCACCAGAAGCACGACTGCCACGCCAAACAGCAGCAGCAAGTGGCGAGTCTGTGCGCGAGCACTCTCCTGTTGTTCAAAGAATCGCATATTGAACTTGGTTAGGCGAAAGAGGCAAAGCGACAAGCGTGGGATTCTTGTATTCAAACCAGCCGGGGACGCGGAACCGGCTCCGCCGGGTCGCAGGCGCAGCGGCCCCCTCGGGGCTGGCGCCTGCGGCTCCGAGCCTGCTTGAGCAGGTTCGGACAGGCGCCAGAAGCGAAGCCTCTGGCGAGCGGCGGCCTGCAAGGTGCAGGGAGCTACACGAAGTGAGCGACCGTGGGGGCCACATTCTCTACATCTGGATCCGAACCGCCTCGCGTTCCGCGGGGCTTTGTGTTGCCTGCAGCATGGCAGAAGGCGCAAAGCCAAACAGGCGCGCAATCAGCACAGGCGGAAATTGCCCCTGCGCGTTGTTGTAGTCGAGCACCGCGTCGTTATAAGCCTGCCGCGCAAAAGCCACCTTGTTCTCGGTACTGGTCAGCTCTTCGCTGAGCTCGCGGATGGTGTCGTCGGCCTTGAGCTCGGGATAAGCTTCGGCGACGGCAAAGAGGCGCGCCAGACTTCCGCTCAGCGCCTGCTCGGCGACCGCCAGCGCCATGACCTCGGACGCACCCGTCGGCCGGCTTCGTGCAGCATCGCTCGCGGTACGCGCCTGATTGCGCGCGGCGATCACCGCCTCCAGCGTTTCGCGTTCATGTTGCAGATACTTTTTGGCGGCTTCGACCAGATTGGGAATCAGGTCATAACGGCGTTTGAGCTGCACATCGATCTGCCCGAAAGCGTTGGCGATCACGTTTTTCAGGCGCACGAGCCGGTTGTACGCACCGACTGCCCAAAACAGCAGCAAGGCAGACACGGCAATCAGAACCAGAGAAGTGGTGGACATAAAACCTTCTTTCCATAAGCTGCGGCGGGGTGCCAGCCGGCTCCGGCGACTGTAGCCGACAAGGCGGGGCAATGTACAGCGCCTGACGCTTCCATTCGATGCGCCGTCGTCATCTTCACAACGAAAAACGCCTCACGCCCTTTTAAATCGGGCGTGAGGCGCTATGCTTTTTATAGCGGATACTGGCAGCTTATTCGCTGGCAGCACCTTCGCTGCTGGCTGCTTCTGGCTGGGCTTCCAGCTCGGCTGCTTCCGCCTCGGCGATGGCACGGCGCTCGGCGTCGTCCATCAGGTCCTTGGCTTTGCGGGCTTCGTGGTAAGCCATGCCGGTACCGGCAGGGATCAGACGGCCGACGATCACGTTTTCTTTCAGACCACGCAACTCGTCGCGCTTGCCCATGATGGCAGCCTCGGTGAGCACGCGGGTGGTTTCCTGGAAGGAAGCCGCAGAAATGAACGAGTCGGTCGACAGCGATGCCTTGGTGATACCAAGCAACAGGTTGCTGAAGGTTGCGGGAATCTTGTCTTCACCGCGCAAGGCGTCGTTGGCATCCAGAATGACTGAACGCTCGACCTGTTCACCAGCGATGTAGCTGGAGTCCCCCACGCTTTCAACAACGACACGGCGCAGCATCTGGCGAACAATCACTTCAATGTGCTTGTCGTTGATCTTCACGCCCTGCAAGCGGTAAACGTCCTGCACTTCGTCGACGATGTAGCGAGCCAGCTCTTCCATGCCCAGCAAACGCAGAATGTCCTGTGGGTCGGCAGGGCCGTCCACAATGCTCTCGCCCTTGTTCACAACTTGGCCTTCATGCACCAGGATGTTTTTCTCTTTTGGCACGAGGTCTTCCCAGACTTTGCCATCAGGATCAGTGATCTGCAGGCGAACCTTGCCTTTGGTCTCTTTACCAAACGACACGGTACCGGTCATTTCGGCCAGTGTGCCCTTGTCTTTCGGGGTACGGGCCTCAAACAGCTCGGCCACACGTGGCAGACCACCGGTGATGTCTCGCGTCTTCTGGCCTTCGACCGGAATACGTGCCAACACTTCGCCTGGGCCCACATCCTGACCGTCACGCACCTGAACCAGCGCACCCACCTGGAAGCCAATCGTCACCGAGTGATCCGTGCCGGGAATCTTGACTTCATTGCCGGATGCATCAATCAGCTTGACCTGCGGACGAATCACCTTGGTCGCGCCGCGGCGTTTCGGATCGATCACCACCAGGGTGGACAGACCGGTCACCTCGTCGAGCTGCTTGGCAACTGTCACGCCTTCTTCAACATTCTCGAACAGGGTTTTGCCTGCAAACTCGGTAATGATGGGTCGGGTCAGCGGGTCCCAGTTAGCCAAAATGGCGCCAGCCTTGATGGTCTGGTCAGCCTTGACCGCCAGGATGGCTCCGTACGGCACCTTGTGGCGCTCACGCTCACGCCCATGCTCGTCATGAATGACGATTTCGCCGGAACGGGCAATCACAACCAGCTCGCCTTTGCTGTTGGTCACATAACGCATCGGTGCGTTGAAACCGATCACGCCGTTGGACTTGGCCTCAACGCTGGACGCAATGGCCGCACGCGATGCCGCACCACCAATGTGGAAGGTCCGCATGGTCAGCTGTGTGCCGGGCTCACCGATCGACTGCGCAGCAATAATGCCGACCGCCTCGCCGATGTTGATCAGACCACCACGACCCAGATCGCGGCCATAACACTTGGCGCAAAGTCCGAAGCGGGTTTCGCAATTCAGGGCGGTGCGCACTTTGAGCTCATCCACACCTGCCAGCTCAAGGTCGTCGATCAGGTCTTCTTCGAGCATGACACCCGCTTTGGCCAGAACCGAACGATTCTCGGGATGGAGCACATCCTCGACCGTGGTACGGCCCAGCACGCGGTCGCGCAGGGATTCAATCACCTCACCGCCTTCAACAATGGCGCGCATGACCGAGCCATTTTGTGTGCCGCAATCGTCTTCGGTGACCACCAGATCCTGAACCACGTCGCACAGGCGGCGCGTCAGGTAGCCGGAGTTGGCGGTTTTCAGCGCCGTGTCGGCCAGACCCTTACGGGCACCGTGGGTGGAGATAAAGTACTCCAGCACGTTCAGACCTTCGCGGAAGTTGGCGGTGATCGGCGTCTCGATGATCGAGCCGTCTGGCTTGGCCATCAAACCGCGCATACCGGCAACCTGGCGAATCTGCGCAGGGGAACCACGGGCGCCAGAGTCGGCCATCATGTAGATGGAGTTGAAAGACTCCTGCTCCACTTCCTTGCCGTGACGGTCGATGACTTTTTCTTTCGAAAGCTGGGCCATCATGACCTTGGAGACTTCGTCGCCCGACTTGCCCCAAATGTCCACCACCTTGTTGTAGCGCTCACCGGAGGTCACCAGACCCGAGACGTATTGCTGCTCGATCTCTTTGACTTCCTTCTTGGCGCGCGCAATGATGGTGTGCTTCTCTTTAGGCACCAGCATGTCGTCGATGCAGATGGAAATGCCGGCCTTGGTCGCCAGGCGGAAACCCGCCTGCAACAGCTTGTCGGCAAACACCACGGTCTCTTTCAAGCCGCACTTGCGGAAAGACACGTTGATGAGCTTGGAGATTTCCTTCTTCTTCAACGCCTTGTTGATGTTGGAGAAAGGCAAACCTTTTGGCAGGATTTCGGACAGCAAAGCGCGGCCGGCCGTGGTTTCCCACAGCTTGGTGGACGCGGTGAACTCACCGGTTTCCTTGTTTTTCACGTACTCGGTCAAACGCACATTGACGCGGGCATTGAGGTCAACCTCACCCGCATCGAAAGCGCGCTGCACTTCACCGGTGTCGGCGAAAATCAGACCTTCGCCCTTGCCGTTGGTACGGTCGCGGGTGGTGTAGTACAGACCCAGCACAACGTCTTGCGACGGAACAATGGAAGGCTCACCGCTGGCAGGGAACAAAATATTGTTCGACGCGAGCATCAAGGTGCGTGCTTCCATTTGCGCCTCAACCGACAGGGGCACGTGGACAGCCATCTGGTCACCGTCAAAGTCGGCGTTGAAGGCCGAGCAGACGAGTGGGTGCAGCTGGATAGCCTTGCCTTCGATCAGGATGGGCTCAAAAGCCTGAATGCCCAAACGGTGCAGCGTAGGCGCACGGTTCAGCATCACGGGGTGCTCTTTGATGACCTCTTCCAGGATGTCCCACACCACTGGTGTGCCGGATTCAACTTCCTTCTTGGCCGCCTTGATGGTGGTCGCAATGCCCATGGCTTCCAGGCGCGAGAAGATGAAGGGCTTGAACAGCTCCAGAGCCATCAACTTCGGCAAACCGCACTGGTGCAGCTTGAGCGTTGGGCCCACGGTAATGACAGAACGGCCAGAGTAGTCGACGCGTTTGCCCAGCAAGTTCTGGCGGAAACGGCCTGACTTGCCTTTGATCATGTCTGCCAAAGACTTCAGTGCGCGCTTGTTGGCGCCCGTCATGGCTTTGCCACGGCGGCCGTTGTCCAGCAGCGAGTCCACAGCTTCCTGCAACATGCGCTTTTCATTGCGGGCAATGATCTCCGGCGCTTTCAGTTCCAGCAAACGGCGCAGACGGCTGTTGCGGTTGATGACGCGGCGGTACAGGTCGTTCAGGTCAGAGGTCGCGAAGCGGCCACCATCCAGCGGCACCAGTGGACGCAGGTCCGGAGGCAACACGGGCAGAACATCGAGCACCATCCAGCCCGGCTTGATACCGGACTTCTTGAACGCTTCCATCAATTTCAAACGCTTGGCGTTTTTCTTGATCTTGATTTCGGAACCGGTCAGGTCGTTGCGCAGCTTGTCGATTTCGACATCCAGGTCCAGCCCTTCGAGCAGGTCCTTGATACCTTCAGCGCCCATCTTGGCGACGTACTCGTCACCATATTCCTTGCGCTTGGCGTCATAGTCGTCTTCGGACATGATGCTGAACTTCTTCAGCGGGGTCATGCCAGGGTCAGTCACCACATATGCTTCAAAGTACAACACGCGTTCGATGTCGCGCAATGTCATGTCGAGCACCAGGCCCAGACGCGACGGCAGCGACTTCAGAAACCAGATGTGCGCGCACGGTGCGGCCAGGTCGATGTGACCCATGCGCTCGCGGCGAACCTTGGTTTGCGTGACTTCAACGCCGCACTTCTCGCAGATGACACCGCGGTGCTTCAGGCGTTTGTACTTGCCGCACAGGCACTCGTAGTCCTTGATGGGGCCAAAAATCTTGGCGCAAAAAAGACCATCGCGCTCGGGCTTGAAGGTGCGGTAGTTGATGGTTTCAGGTTTCTTGACTTCACCGAAAGACCACGAGCGGATCTTCTCGGGCGAGGCCATGCCGATCTTGATGGCATCAAAATGCTCATCCGGCGTGAATTGCTTGAACAGGTCGAGTAATGATTTCATTTTTAAATCCTTTTCTTTCCTGTTGATTAGCTGCGTTCGAGTTCGATATCAATACCGAGCGAACGAATCTCTTTAACCAGCACGTTGAACGACTCGGGCATGCCGGCCGTGATGGCGTGCTCGCCCTTGACGATGCTTTCGTACACCTTGGTGCGGCCCTGCACGTCGTCGGACTTGACGGTGAGCATTTCCTGCAGCGTGTAAGCAGCGCCGTAAGCTTCCAGCGCCCAGACCTCCATCTCGCCGAAACGCTGTCCACCGAATTGCGCCTTGCCGCCCAGAGGCTGCTGCGTAACCAGCGAGTACGGTCCGGTAGAACGGGCGTGCATCTTGTCGTCCACCAGATGGTGAAGTTTCAGAACGTGCATGTAGCCAACGGTTGTGGTGCGCTCGAACTGATCGCCCGTGCGTCCGTCATACAACTGGGCTTGCGTACGTGTTGCTGTCAGGCCTTTGGCCTTGGCAATGTCGTCCGGGTAAGCCAGTTGCAACATGGCCATGATTTCCGCTTCCGACGCGCCGTCAAACACGGGCGTGGCGAAAGGAACACCGGTGGACAGGTTGCCAGCCATCTCGATGACTTCAGCGTCTGACAATTTGCCGAGCTCTTCCTGGCGGCCAGACTTGTTGTACAGCGTGTCCATGAACTTGCGCACTTCAGCCACCTTGGCTTCCGCTTGCAACATGTCACCAATACGGTGGCCCAGGCCTTTGGCGGCCCAGCCCAGGTGAACTTCCAGCACCTGGCCCACGTTCATCCGTGAAGGCACGCCCAGCGGATTCAGCACGATGTCGCACGGTGTGCCGTCTGCCATGTAAGGCATGTCTTCGACAGGCACGATCTTGGAGACCACACCCTTGTTGCCGTGACGGCCGGCCATCTTGTCGCCAGGTTGCAGGCGGCGTTTGACAGCAAGGTAAACCTTGACCATCTTGAGCACGCCAGCTGGCAGTTCGTCGCCCTGCGTGAGCTTTTTGCGCTTTTCTTCAAAAGCCAGGTCAAAGCTGTGGCGCGTCTGCTCCATCGAGTTTTTGACACTCTCAAGCTGCGAAGCGACTTCGTCATCTGCAGGACGGATGTCAAACCAGTGATACTTCTCGACATCAGCCAGATAGGCCTTGTCGATCTTGCTGCCCTTGGCCAGCTTCTTCGGTCCGCCATTGGCGATTTTGCCGTTCAGCAGCTTTTCGATACGGTCAAAAGCGTCGGCTTCCACGATGCGCAGCTGGTCGTTCAGATCCAGGCGGAAACGCTTGAGCTCGTCGTCAATGATCTGCTGGGCACGCTTGTCGCGCACAATGCCTTCACGGGTGAAGACCTGCACGTCAATAACCGTGCCTTGCGAGCCTTGGCTCACGCGCAGAGAGGTGTCTTTCACATCGCTGGCTTTTTCGCCGAAGATGGCGCGCAGCAGTTTTTCTTCCGGTGTCAGCGTGGTCTCGCCTTTTGGCGTGACCTTGCCAACCAGCGTGTCGCCCGGCTGGACTTCAGCACCGACATAAATAATGCCGGACTCGTCAAGACGGTTGAGCTGCTGCTCGGACAGATTGGGAATGTCGCGGGTGATCTCTTCCGAGCCCAGCTTGGTGTCCCGAGCCATGACCACGAGTTCTTCGATGTGAATCGAGGTGTAGCGGTCTTCAGCCACCACACGCTCGGAAATCAGGATCGAATCCTCGAAGTTGTAGCCGTTCCAGGGCATGAAAGCCACCAGCATGTTCTGGCCCAGGGCCAGTTCGCCGATGTCGGTCGATGCACCGTCTGCAATCACATCACCCTTGGACAGCTTGTCGCCCATCTTGACGATGGGGCGCTGATGGATGTTGGTGTTCTGGTTGGAACGCTGGTACTTGATCAGGTTGTAGATGTCCACGCCCACTTCGCCGGCTTGCGCTTCAGCGTCGTTCACGCGAACCACAATACGCGTTGCATCGACGTAGTCAACAACGCCGCCACGGGTGGCCGTGACCACCGTGCCGGAGTCAATCGCAGAAACGCGCTCGATACCGGTGCCGACAAAGGCCTTCTCGGGACGCAGCACAGGAACGGCCTGACGCTGCATGTTGGCGCCCATCAACGCGCGGTTGGCATCATCGTGCTCCAGGAAGGGCACGAGTGAAGCGGCGACCGACACGATCTGGGCGGGCGACACGTCCATGTACTGGATACGCTCCGCGCTGACCAGCACTGACTCGCCGTTTTCACGGGCGGAGACCAAGTCACCAGTCAGCTTGCCGCTTTCGTCAAGCAGCGCATTGGCCTGGGCGATGACGTATTTGCCTTCTTCGATCGCGGACAGGTAGTCAATCTGGGTCGTGATCTTGCTGTCCACCACACGGCGATACGGTGTCTCAATAAAACCGTATTCGTTCAAGCGCGCATACAGTGCCAGCGAGTTGATCAGACCAATGTTCGGGCCTTCGGGTGTTTCAATCGGGCAAACGCGGCCGTAATGGGTCACATGCACGTCACGCACTTCAAAGCCGGCACGCTCGCGCGTCAAACCACCGGGGCCAAGGGCCGATACACGGCGCTTGTGGGTGATCTCGGACAGCGGATTGGTCTGGTCCATGAACTGGGACAGCTGCGACGCGCCGAAGAATTCCTTCAGCGCAGCGGAAATCGGCTTGCTGTTGATCAGATCGTGCGGCATCAAAGGCTCTTGCTCAGCCTGACCCAGACGCTCTTTCACGGCTTTTTCGATACGTGCCAGACCGGTGCGGTATTGGTTTTCAGCGAGTTCGCCGACGCAACGCACGCGGCGATTACCCAAGTGGTCGATGTCATCGACTTCGCCATTGCCGTTACGCAGGTCAACCAGGATCTTGACGACCGCGAGGATGTCCTCGTTGGTCATGACCATGGGACCAGTCGAAGTGTCGCGACCCACACGGGCGTTGAACTTCATGCGGCCAACCTTGGACAGATCGTAGGTGTCGGGGTTGTAGAACAGTCGCTGGAACAAAGCCTGAACCGCGTCTTCTGTTGGTGGCTCACCGGGACGCATCATGCGGTAGATGGCCACGCGGGCGGCAAATTCGTCGGCTGTTTCGTCAGCGCGCAGGGTTTGCGAGATGTACGCACCCTGATCCAGCTCGTTGGTGTACAGAACCTGCAGGTCCTGCACGCCGGCCAGGCGCAGCTTCTTGAGCAATACCTCGGTCAACTCGTCGTTGGCCTTGGCAATGATCTCACCGGTCTCGGCTTCGACAATGTTCTTGGCGACCACACGGCCGATCAGGAAGTCCTCGGGGACGCTGATAGTGGATGTGCTGGTCTGCTCCAGCTCACGCGTGTGGCGCACTGTGATGCGCTTGTCTTTTGGAATAACAACTTTGCCGTTTTTGTCAGTGATGTCAAAACGGGCAACCTCGCCGCGCATGCGCTCGGCGACAAACTCCATTTGCGCACCGCTGTCCATCAGACGGAAATGGTCGAACACAAAGAAGTTCGCGAGGATGGACTCTGGGTTCAGGCCAATGGCCTTGAGCAGAATCGTGACCGGCATCTTGCGGCGGCGGTCCACGCGGAAGTACAACACGTCTTTCGGGTCGAACTCGAAGTCCAGCCATGAACCGCGGTAAGGAATGATGCGGGCCGAAAACAGGAGCTTGCCGGAGCTGTGGGTCTTGCCCTTGTCGTGTTCAAAAAACACGCCGGGGGAGCGGTGCAGCTGGGAAACGATCACGCGCTCGGTGCCGTTGATGACGAACGAGCCTTTGTCAGTCATGAGCGGTACTTCGCCCATATAGACTTCCTGCTCCTTGACTTCCTTGACGACCTTGGACTGCGAAGTCGACGACTCGCGGTCATAAATAATGAGTTGCACTTTGGCGCGCACGGCCGACGCAAAGGTCAGACCGCGAGTCTGGCATTCACGCACGTCAAACGCGGGCTTCGCCAGGTTGTACTCGAGAAACTTCATCTCGACAAAACCGTTGTGCGAGACGATGGGGAAAGCATTTTCGAATGCAGCCTGAAGGCCTTCGACGGTGCGTTTTTGCGGCGCGCGATCGGCCTGCAGAAACGCCGTGTACGCGTCTTTCTGCATCTGCAACAGATAAGGAACATTCAGCACGCTCTCGCGGCTGCCGAAACTTTTGCGAATTCGCTTGCGTTCGGTATAGGAATAGGCCATGAGTTCTCCGCTTTTTGGGACACAAACAAGTCTGGGTCACTCGTTTGTTAAGCTCTGGCGACTGTCTTGACTGAATACACCACGTACTCAATCAGACTTGGTGGTTGGCCACTACCAACCATGGCGGACGGCAACGCATTGCACGTTGCCCGAACCAAGGCGTTTCCTGCAGTCGGGGTCAGGAAGCACTGGCAAAAAGATTTTCGTCAAATCTGCTTGCCAGTGGTTCCAAAGAGGTCTTCAAGGCGCGCCAAATGGCACGAAGAAGACCGTCCTTGAAAGCACGAAAGGCTGGAAGCCGAATCCGGACTTCCAGCCTTCGCGAAACACAAGAATTACTTGAGTTCGACTTTCGCGCCGGCTTCTTCGAGCTTTTTCTTGGCAGCTTCGGCGTCAGCCTTTGGTGCGGCTTCCTTGACAGCCTTTGGTGCGCCGTCAACCAGATCCTTGGCTTCTTTGAGGCCCAGACCGGTGATCTCGCGAACTGCCTTGATGACCTGGACCTTGTTGGCGCCAGCTTCGAGCAGCATCACATTGAATTCAGTCTTCTCTTCAGCAGCCGGTGCAGCAGCACCGCCGCCACCGCCGCCAGGTGCAGCCATCGCTGCAGCGCTCACGCCAAATTTCTCTTCGATGGCTTTCACCAGATCGTTGAGTTCGAGGACCGTCATGCCGTCAAGCGCGGTCAAAAATGCGTCTTTATCGAATGCCATTTTGATTTCCTAAAAAATATCTATAAACAGTTGGGAACAGAGCTTGCGACTGGCGCAGCCGACTGTCCCGCAAATACGTCGCTTACGCCGCTGCAGCTTCTGCTGCAGGCTCTGCGGCTGCGACAACGTCGCTGCCAGCGCCTCGTTTTTCCGCCAGTGCAGCCAGCACACGTGCCGTCCGCGAAATGGGGGATTGCATCAAGCCCAGCAACTGAGCAAGCAGCACTTCTTTCGAAGGGATGTTTGCGAGCTGCTTCACGCCGTTCACGTCCAGGATTTTTCCACCCATTGCGCCTGCGCGAATCACCAACTTGTCATTGGTTTTTGCGAAGTCGGCAACTACCTTGGCAGCAGCCACGGCATCGGTCGAAAAGCCATAGATCAGCGGACCGGTCATCTGGTCGGACAGGACATCAAACGAGCTGCCAGCCACGGCACGGCGAGCCAGGGTGTTTTTCAACACACTCAGGTTCACGCCTTTGTCGCGGGCTTGGCTGCGAAGCTTGGTCATGTCAGCGACCGTGATTCCACGGTATTCCGCCATCACGAGCGTTTGAGCTTTAGCGGCGAGGCCAGTCACTTCATCAATGACGGCTTGTTTCTCACTGCGGTTGAGACTCAAGGTCTACTCCTTAATAATGTGTTTCACAGATGGCGCCGCCGCCCTCTCCAATCCACACGCCTATATTCAGCGACCAACTGTTTTTCAGATTCTTTTCAAAACCATTCAAGCAGCGGGACCGCCATCTGCGTTGGCTGTCTTTCGACGATTAAGTGGCCGAATTTCATCGGCCACACCAACGGTCCTGGATGGCCCGCCGGGGTATAACTCCCGACAGCCCACCACTTTGAGCAACCCCTGCGGGCCGCCCAAATTTTTTGCAATTACGCCGCGATGGTTTGTGTGTCGACGCGAACGCCCACACCCATCGTTGACGAAACTGCGACTTTTCTCAAATAAACACCCTTGCTTGACGCAGGCTTGGCCTTGGTCAGCGCGTCGATCAATGCAGCCAGGTTGCTCTGGAGCTTGTCGGTGTCGAAGGAACGACGGCCGATCGTGCCGTGCACGATACCGGCTTTGTCCACACGGAACTGGACCTGACCGGCTTTGGCGTTTTTCACAGCCGTTGCCACATCAGGGGTCACCGTGCCGACTTTCGGGTTGGGCATCAAACCACGTGGGCCGAGAATCTGGCCCAGGGTACCGACAACACGCATGGCGTCTGGCGATGCGATCACCACGTCGAAGTCCATCTTGCCGGCCTTGATGTCGGCAGCCAGATCGTCCATGCCGACGATGTCAGCGCCGGCGGCCTTGGCTTCTTCAGCCTTGGCGCCTTGGGCAAACACGGCGACACGCTTGGTTTTGCCGGTGCCGTTTGGCAACACGACAGCGCCGCGAACGACTTGATCAGATTTCTTGGCGTCAATACCGAGTTGCACGGCCACGTCGATGGACTCATCGAACTTGGCAACCGCGAACTCTTTGACCAGACCCAGGGCGTCAGCCACGGGGTACAGCTTGTTGCTGTCGATTTTGTCGCCAATGGTTTTTTGGCGCTTTGTCAGTTTGCTCATACAACACCCTCCACCGACACGCCCATGGAGCGAGCCGTACCAGCAATCGTGCGAACTGCAGCGTCAAGGTCTGCAGCCGTCATGTCTTTCATTTTGGTCTTGGCAATTTCTTCCAGCTGTGCGCGGGAAATCTTGCCAACCTTCACCGTGTGCGGTGTAGCCGAGCCCTTGTCGAGCTTGATGGCCTTCTTGATCAGGACGCCTGCGGGAGGTGTCTTGATGACAAAGGTAAAGCTCTTGTCGGCAAATGCCGTGATCACCACGGGCAGTGGCAGACCAGGCTCAACACCCTGGGTCTGGGCATTAAATGCCTTGCAGAATTCCATGATGTTCAAGCCGCGCTGACCCAAAGCCGGGCCAATCGGGGGGGACGGGTTGGCCTTACCAGCTGGCACTTGCAGCTTGATGAAGCCGACGATTTTTTTCGCCATACTTTTCTCCTTGCGGGTACAAACGCCAGGACTCCGTCAAAGACGGGCCAAGGCTCCCCGGGGGTTACACAACTCACTCATGGTTCTGGAAGAACCCATCGCGCCGAGTTGCAAAGCGCGAACCTTAAAGCCGGACCGAAATTTAGGTCTTCTCGATCTGGCTGAATTCAAGCTCAACAGGTGTCGCACGGCCGAAAATCGTGACAGACACGCGCACTTTGTTCTTGTCGTAATTGACTTCTTCGACAGTGCCGTTGAAGTCAGTGAACGGACCATCCTTGACGCGGACATATTCGCCGGTTTCAAACTCAACCTTGTGACGCGGCTTCTCGGTACCGACCTGCATCTGGTTGACAATTTTCTGGACGTCTTCTTCCGAAATCGGAGCTGGGCGATTTTTCGCGCCGCCGACAAAACCAGTCACCTTGTTGGTGTGCTTCACCAAGTGCCAGCTCTCGTCGTCCATCACCATTTCGACCAGCACGTAGCCAGGGAAAAAACGGCGTTCTGTTGTTTTTTTCTGGCCGTTTTTGATCTCGACCACTTCCTCAGTGGGCACCAGGAAACGGCCAAATTTGGCCTGCATGCCGGCGCGGTTGATGCGCTCGACAATATTGCGCTCGACGGCCTTTTCCATGCCGGAATAGGCATGCACCACATACCACTGCATGCCAGGGGTTGGCTGCAGGGATGTACCAGCAGCGACTTCGCTGATCACGTCACCGTTTATATCGCTCATTATTTCTTCCACCCCAGTATCAGGTCGTAAAACACCCACTCAAGCGTTTTATCGGTGAGCCACAAAAAGAGGGCCATGATGACAACAAAGCCAAAAACATAGGCCGTCATCTGAATGGTTTCCTTGCGGGTAGGCCATACGACTTTTTTGACTTCGCGCCACGAATCACGTCCGAACGCCACAAATTGCTTGCCAGGCTCAGAAGTCAGGAAAACAACCACGGCCGCCACCAGGCCAGCAATCAGACCACCCCACTGCGCAATTTGCCCCTGCTTGGAAAGCAGATAAAACCCCGCGAGCGCGCCGATCACCAGGGCTACTGCGAGCGCGAGCTTGGCCTTGTCGGCAGTTGTGCTGACGGTTTCAACTTGAGAAGTGGCCATGATTGCCTGAATTCCTGTTTTCTTCGCGCGTCCTTTGAGACGCTTAAGCCCGCCTGGGGTTTTTTGGACTCCGGCGGGCTTTCATAGTTCTACTGAACACCACTCTCATCTTGAAGCAATGCCGAAAGATGGGTGGCAGGGGCAGTAGGAATCGAACCTACAACCTTCGGTTTTGGAGACCGACGCTCTGCCAATTGAGCTATACCCCTTTATCTCCTGTCAGATGGGGAGCAGAACAAAAGCCTTGGCTTTAGCAGCCAGTCCCCAAAAAATTAATTACGCAAGAATCTTGGCCACAACACCCGCGCCGACGGTTTTGCCGCCCTCACGGATGGCGAAACGCAGACCTTCTTCCATCGCGATCGGGTTGATCAGCTTGACGGTGATCGACACGTTGTCGCCTGGCATCACCATCTCTTTGCCTTCTGGCAACTCGATCGCACCAGTCACGTCCGTTGTACGGAAGTAGAACTGGGGACGGTAGTTGTTGAAGAACGGTGTGTGACGGCCGCCTTCGTCTTTTGACAGAACGTAGATCTCGCCGGTGAAGTGGGTGTGCGGCTTGATCGAACCTGGCTTGCACAGAACTTGACCACGCTGGACGTCTTCACGCTTGGTGCCGCGCAAGAGGATACCGACG
>NZ_DASQZG010000004.1:0-97199 GCF_035638815.1 Polaromonas sp. | reverse complement strand
ATGGCCCGACTCCTTGCAACATGGCAACGCCCCGACAGACCACCTGTCGGGTGCACTGGTGTAGCTCGGCAGACCCCGTGTCCGCAACCTACGGCTTCGCAGGCGTCGGGCCGCCCTTGGCTACAAAGCCATTTTGTCTAGACATGAATAAAAGCTATAGCGCTCTGGTCTTAGTGGCGTCTCTTGCAGTGGGTTTCTGTGTGCCATTTGTCATCCCCAAGGATTGGGTGGAGCCCGCTTTGGGTGGTGCTTTCTTGCTTGCGTTAGCCCTCGCGGGCGTTGCCGGCAACTTCGCTTTGAAAGAAGGCCCAAACATGAAGGACGTGCTTCCCTGGTTTATTCCCGGGGCAGATAGACCCTTTGGTCGTATTAAGAGCAAGGTTGCACTGTTGGCGTTCTTCTCGTCGCTTGCATTCTTGGGGGGCTTCACTGTTGGGGCGTTCGGGGCGGCGATTCATGTCTAACTTGTTGTATATGGACTCCCCCACAAGCGCAAGAAACTGATCAATAGATTGGCTGTTGGGGAAGCGCCTGCAGTCGTATATCCGGCATCTGAGGTGGGATCGTATGTGTCCCGTGCCGACATGGAATCTGCGTCACCGAAGCGCCAGTCGTTACAAGCGGCAGGCAAGCTGCCGGAAGAGTTATCGGCGTTAAACGGTGTGGGGTGAACCCGGTTGGCCATGATGGTCGATCAATCTCGTCGCAACGCGTGATGGGTGTTCACTACTTCTTGTTAACAGCTGTTGAGGTGCCGGCCTTCAGGCCGGCATCACAAAGCTTTCCCGGCTGATCTTCTTGCTTAATCGAACGGTGCCTTCACCAAACGGCTCCTTGTCACGCAGCGTGGCATAACAAATCCGCGCTAACTTGTTGGCCAGCGCACAGGCCGCCTTGTTGTGGTTTGAGCGGCCCTGCACATCCAGCGCCCAGCGGCGTACACCGCACACTTCGCGCCCAGCTGTTTCAGCCACCTTGGAGGCACGCAGCACACTCCTGGCCCCATGCGTGAGCAACATGCGCAAGTAGCGATCCCCCTTCTTGGAGATACGCCCCAGGTAGCGGCTATTGCCCGAGCTGTACTCCTTGGGCGTCAAGCCGAACCAGCTGGCAAAGTGCCTGGCATCCTTGAAGTGACTACATCACCCGAGGTTGCAGCCACCAGCGCGGTGGCGGTCAACAGGCCGATACCCGGGATCGACAGCAGCGTCGTGCAGGCCGGGCTGAGCCTGGCCAGTGCGGCCAGTTCACGTTCCAGCTGGGCAATGCGCGCCTCCAGCAGGCGGATTTCGTCAATCAACAGCTTGGCTGTCCCACGGATCAGCTCCGGTACAGCCGTAGCCGGGTCAGCCAGCACCCGACTGATAGCTTCGATACCGGTACGTGCCCCGACAGGAATGGCAATACCAAACTCCCGGCAAAAACCGCGCAGGGCATTAATGCGGCTGGTGCGGGTGCCCATCCACAGGCTGCGGATGCGGTGCATCCCCTGCAGGGCTTGCTGCTCAACCGATTTGACGCGTACGGGACGGATATCTGAAGCACGGGCTGCTTCCAGCAAGGCGGCCGCATCGGCTGCATCGGTCTTGTTGCGTTTGACGTAGGCGCGGATGTACTGGGCTGGAAGCAGCTTGACCTCGATACCCAGGCCATTGAGCCAGCGGGCCCAATGGTGGGCTGAGCCGCAGGCTTCCATGATGACCTGGGACACGTCGCGGTTGGCAAACCAGCGCTCGAACTGAGTGCGGGTCAGGCGCTGGGTCTCAACAATTCGCCAGTGCTCATCGGCAACAGCCAATTGGAAGACAGACTTTGCAAGATCGACGGCAACAGTAGTAGCATTCATGTCGGACTCCTTACGTTTGATGAAGACCTGATCCACACGCCAATGAAGACCAGTACGCGAATTTCGCGCAAAAAGACGGGGGAGTCCATCCCATCATCCGACACGGACGCAAAGTGTTTCAGTGCGCGTCGCGCACTCGCCTCATGTCCCCCGGTAATTTCTACGTTGCAAAGGCCTGCCTTTCCGCGATGAGCAGGTGTCACTCGCCGGCCAAGCGCCAGCGCTCCTTTTTCTATAGCAAACTATGCGAGTCATTAAAGGGCGAAATGCCGATTTGGATCTCAATCTCTGACGTAAAGCCTCTCAAGGCCTTTTTAGGCTTTAACTAAAGCATAAAAATTGCCACTCGCCCAATAACCACGGGAAAACATTGCTACATAAACTATAGCGTCATGCCTTGCGCACAGCCTCGGCGCGTCTCAGCCAGTAGTAGCCGCTTCCCGCACCGTATCAATAAACCCAGCCACCAGTTGCAACTGATCCGGCACATTCAGCGCAGGCGCGTGGCCGCAGCCTTCGATCTCAACGACCTCCGTCAGCCCCCGCGCGCCCGGGCCACGTGTCAGCATTTCAGCCGTGGTTTCACGCAGCACCAGATCTGAATCAACACCACGCAGGCACAGCACCGGAATATCGAGCGCGTCGTAGTGGTCCCACACCAAGTAGTCGTTGGGGTGGTGGGTGAACTGCTGCACCATGGCCGGGTCGTAGTGTGGCGTCACGCGGCCGTCTGGCAGGCGGCGGGTCGATGTCTCTGTCAGGCGGCGCCACTGCGCGTCGCTGAGCCAGCCATAAGGTTTGTAGACCTGCCTGAAGAACGCCTCAAGCTCACGCACGGTGTCAAAGGCTGGAGGGTTGCCGGCGTAGGAACGTATGCGTTCAATAGCTGCGTCAGCAATTTTGGGCGCGGTGTCGTTGAGCACCAGGCTCTGGATGCGCCCTTTCATGCTGGGCTCAAACAGCCCAGACGCGCACACCGTGCCGATGGCCCCGCCCATGGAGGTGCCCACCCAGTGCGCCTGGCGGATGTTCAGCTGGTCAAACAAGTCTTTGGCAATGCGGGCGTAAAACGAGAGCTTGTATTCGTTTTTCGGGTCCGGGCTCCACTGGCTCAGGCCGCGGCCAATCGTGTCTGGGCAGATCACGCGAAAGCGTGTGCTCAGGTGGGCCGCCAGCTCGCCCATATCACGACCTGTGCGGGCCAGGCCGTGCCAGGCGATGACGGTCTGGCTGTGCTGCGCGCCCCACTCTGTGTAGTGGATCTCGCGGCCAGCGCACGTCAGGTAGTTGGATGTGAAGCTCATACCTTGCCCAGTGATGTTTTCGCGCGCAAGCGCCCCACCACCCCGGTGGGAAAGTAATAAACCGACAAGACAAACAACACGCCCAGCCAGAGCAACCAGCGGTCTGGCGAGAGCAAGGCAGCCAGCCACGGCCAGCCGGCAGCGGCCTGGCTGCCCAGCGCCAACAAATCCTGCAGATAACTTTGCGCCACCAAGAACAGCGCCGCGCCAATGGCCGAACCGTAGATGGTGCCCATGCCACCAATCACCACAATCAGCAACACGTCGATCATGATTTCAAACGAGAGCGAGGTGTCGGGCCCGTTGTAGCGCAGCCAGAGCGCCAGCATGGCGCCGGCCACTGTGGCAAACAGCGCCGACAAAATGCTGGAGGTCGTGCGGTACACCACCACGCGGTAGCCAATGGCTTCGGCGCGGAACTCGTTCTCGCGAATGGCCTGCAGCACGCGGCCAAAGGGTGAATTGACAATGCGCAACAAGCTCAGCAGCAACACCAGCGACACCGCAAACAGCAAGTAGTAACAAATCAGGCGGCCGTCCATGGACGCGCCAAACACGGGCTGCATAAACTCGAAGCTGGGCGACAGCACTTCAGGCACCTTGAAGGTCAGGCCGTCTTCACCGCCTGTTACTTCCGACATCTGCGAGGCCAGCGTCTGGAAAGCCGAGGCCACGGCCAGCGTGATCATGGCGAAAAAGATGGCCTTGACCCGCAGCGAAAACAGCCCCACCGCCAGCGAGAGCACAAAAGACAACCCCAGCGCAGACAACAAGCCAACAGCGAGCGCGCCCCAGGTCGGGCCCATGTGGGTGGTGGCCACCGCAATGCCATACGCGCCTATGCCAAAAAACATGGTGTGCGCAAAACTGACGATGCCGGTGTAGCCCAGCAGCAAATCAAAGCTGGCCACCAGGACGATGAAGATCAGCACCTTGGCAGCAACGTTAAGCGCCTTGACGCCCGGAAAGATGAAGGGCGCAAAGGCCAGCGCCAGCAGCAGCGCCACCAGGATCACCGCGAGCACGCGGTTGCGTGGAAAGTCGTTGGAGAGAATGCGGGTCAGCATGGTATGTCCCGTTCGCCCCGAGCTTGTCGAAGGGCATACATCGTTGACAGGGGAGACTTCGACAGGCTCAGCCCGAACGGATAATGGATGTTCATGGCTTGCTTCCTCAGCGACTCGTGACAGGGTAGACGCCCTGCGGACGCCACAGCAGCACCGCGGCCATCAGCGCGATGTTTGAAAACAGCGCCACCTTGGGAGCCAGAAAGCCGGTGTAGTTGGCCATCAGGCCGACCAGCAAAGCGCCTATCAGTGCGCCGCCTGTGGAGCCCAGCCCGCCAATGATGATGACGATGAAGATCAGCACGTTGACCTGCGCGCCCATTTGCGGCACCACGTTTTGCTGGTACAGCCCCCACATCACGCCGCCCAGGCCGGCCAGTGCGCTGCCGACCACAAACACGCCGACAAACAGCCTGCGTATGCGGTAGCCCAGCGACTCGACCATTTCACGATCCTGCACACCGGCGCGGATCAACAGGCCAATCTTGGTGCGGCTCAAGGTCCACACCAGTAGGGCAAAAACGCACAGCCCCACCGCCACCGCGATCAGCCGGTATTTTTCAATCGCCGCATCGCCAATCAGCAGCGAGCCGCGCAGGGCTTCAGGCAGCGGCAGCGCAATTTGCGCCGGGCCCCAGATGACCTTGATGAGTTCTTCACCAATGATCATGCCGCCCATGGTGATGAGGATCTGCTTCAGATGCTGTCCATAAACCGGCCGCACAATGAAGCGTTCAAAGGCGAGACCCACCGCGCCTGCCACCAGCATGGCAACCACCATGGCCGGCAGCACCGCCACCAGGTTGCGCCAGAGTTCTTGCGAACCGGTCCAGTCGCCCATGGTGCCCAGCACGGTGGTGGCCACAAAGGCACCCAGCGCAATGAACACACCGTGGCCGAAATTGAGCACGTCCATCAGGCCGAAGACCAGCGTGAGGCCGGAGGCAATGATGAAGATGATCATGCCCATGGCCAGGCCAGCCACCGTAAGGGTGAGCCAGGTGGAGCTGGAGCCAATAAGGGGAAACACAAGCACTGCAAGCAATGGCACGAGGGCAAGCGGCTTCCAGTCAAAGTCTTTCATAGCGCCAACCCCAAAAGTGATTGCTGCAAGGCAGCGTCTTGCGCCAGCTCGGCCATGGAGCCGGCATGCACGACCACGCCGTTGTCCATCACCGCCACGGTGTCGCCCAGCCGCTTGGCAAAGTTGATGTTTTGCTCCACCAGCAAAATCGTCACACCGCTGGCCTTGAGCTGCGCAAACGCGTCGATCATGTTGTTGATGATGGCCGGGGCCAGGCCCTTGCTGGGCTCGTCGACGATCAGCAGCTCTCGCGGCTCCACAATGGCGCGGGCCACGGCCAGCATCTGCTTTTGCCCGCCCGACAATTTGCCGGCCGGGTGGTTCCAGAATTTCTCAACCGCTGGAAAGAGCGAAAAGATCCACTTTAGCCGCGTCTCGTCCATCTGGCTGGCGCGCTTGGCGCTGCGTGCAGCCAGCAGCATGTTTTCCTTGACCGTGAGGTCAGAAAAAATGCCCATGCTTTCTGGCACGTAGGCAATGTTCAATTCTGCAATTTGCGGCGTGCTCAGCGAGGTGATGTCGCGTCCGCCAAAAGTGGCGCGGCCTTTGGAGGCCTGCCACAAGCCCATGATGGTGCGCAGCGTGGTGGTTTTGCCCGCCCCGTTGCGACCCAGCAGCATGGTGAGCTGGCCGCGCGGAATCTGCAGGTCAACGCCATGCAGGATGTGGTACGCGCCGATATGCGTGTGCACTCCTTCCAGCGTGAGGAGGTTGTCGGTCATACGCCCTCCTCCCCTTTCCGGTCACCCTGAGCTTGTCGAATGGCTTCGACAGGCTCAGCCCGAACGGCCTTTGAAGAAACACCCAGATAAGCTTCCTGCACGATGGGCGAGGCAATCACCTCTGCCGGTTCACCATCAGCCACCAGCGAGCCGTTGTGCAGCACGATGATGCGGTCGGCCAGTTCGCGCACCACGTCCATCTTGTGCTCCACCAGCAAAATGGTTTTGGTCTTGTCTTGCTTGAGCTGGCGGATCAAATTAAGAATGACGGGCGCCTCGTCGGTGCTCATGCCGGCAGTCGGTTCGTCGAACATGAAGACCAGCGACTCCAGCGCCATCAGCAAGGCGACTTCCAGCTTGCGCTGGTCACCGTGCGGCAAGCTGGCTACTGGCATCTGCGCTTTGCTTTCCATGGCCACGGCTTCGAGGATATCCTCAGCACGTTGGGTCAGCGCCTTGTGGTCGCTCCAGATGCTCCACAGGTTCAAACCGCGACGGTGCGGGCCTGGGCGAGAGGCCTGCACGGCAAGGCGCACGTTCTCCAGCACACTCAGATTGGGAAACAGATTGGTGAGCTGAAACGCCCGGCCCAGGCCTGCATGGGTGCGCGCCGAAGCGCTCATACCCGACAGCTCCTGCCCGTTAAGGGACACGGTACCGCTGCTGGCCTTGAGCTGGCCAGAAATCAAATTGAAATACGTGGTCTTGCCCGCACCATTGGGGCCGACGATGGCCGTCAATGTGCCAGGCGCAAAGCTGCAACTAACGGCATTGACCGCCACGTGCCCACCGAAGCGGACCGTGAGTTCTTTGGTTTGGAGCATGAGTGTTCCGTTGGATGGGGGAACGGCGTAGCGGGTGGTCTGGCCCAAGCCTTTGTCTGTCATCCGGACTCGATCCGGGATCCATGCCGCGCTGACCAACCAACTGCGGTATGCCGACATGGATCCCCGATCTAGTCGGGGATGACAAGAAAGGGAAATCAGCGTTTGTTTTTGATCGGTACGGCCATCTCTTCGGCCTTGATCTCGCGCACCAGCTCAGGCACACCCCATGCGAAAGCGGGGTCGACCTTGATCTTGAAGTGGTACATGCTCTGCATGGCCTGGTGGTCTTCCTTGCGGAAGGTCATCTTGCCTTTGGGGGTGTCAAAGCTCATGCCTTCCATGGTCTTGATCAGTGTCTCTGCGCCGGTCTCGCCCTTGCTGTTTTTCAGCGCGGTAACGACAGCCATCGCGGCAGAGAAACCACCCGCGGTGAAGAAGTCAGGCGGCGCCTTGAACTGGCTGTAGTGGCGCGAAACCATGGCTTCGTTGACCGCGTTTTTGGGTATGCCGAAGTAGTAGTACGCAGCACCTTCCATGCCGGGGAACTGCTTGAAGGCGACCATGGCTGGCAGGATGTTGCCGCCGGTGGCGATTTCGATGCCGTGGCGTTTCAGGTCCATGTCAGCGATCTTGAACGGGTTGCCGCCAGCCCAGAGAATGAAGATCACCTTGCGGCCAGGCAAGCCCTTGAGCTTGTCGATCAGGCGCTGGCCGCCAGCGGTGAAGTCGGTGGTGGCGGGTGGCAGGTACTCCTCATGCACCAGCTTGCCTTTCTTGATGGCTTCCTTGAAAGCCTTGATGCCGTCACGGCCAAAAGCCGAGTCTTGCGCCATGGTGGCAATGGTCACGCCTTCCTTGTCCAATGCGACTGCGTTGGAGATCGCGTCTTGTGAGCTGTTGCGGCCGGTGCGGAAGATGTATTTGTTCCACTTGTCGCCGGTGATCGAATCGGCCACAGCGGGCTCCACCAGCAAAATCTTTTTGTATTCCTCAGCCACTGGCAGCATGGCCAGGGCGACCGGGGAAGCGGTAGGACCTACAGCCAGGTCCACCTTGTCGTCGCCATAAGCAGCAGCCAGCAGCGACTTGCCCTGGTCAGGCTTGCCCTGGTCGTCTTTTTCAATCACCACAATCTTTTTGCCGGCAACCATCATGGTCCCGCCAGTGGCATAGTCCAGGCCCATCATGAAACCGACCGCGGTTTGCTTGCCGTAGGCTTCCAGCGGGCCGGTCTTGCTGTAGATGTGGGCGATCTTGATTTCCTTGGACTGGCTGAGCGCCAGAGGGGAAACAAAAGCGGTGGCGAGAGCGGCGAGCGCGATCAGATGGCGACGATGCATGAAATGTCTCCTGTTTTTAAGTCGATGCACCGATATTGCACATGCCGTGCCAAGTAAAAGATGCTTGATTTATATAGTTTTTTTCTCAAACAGCTTTAATTTGCATGAAATAAACACAATTATTTTGTATTTATTTCAGGCAATTGCCTGATTTTTATACAGGGTTTTCCAGACGCTCGTAGAGCTTGGCACGGGAGATTCCGAGCAAACGCGACGCCGCCAGCTTGTTGCCGCCTGTAGCCGCCATGGCTGCCGCAATCGCCCGGCGCTCTACCCTGGCCACCTGTTCTGCCAGAGGCTGAAGCGGATCAGAGTCTTCTGCCGCCGTGGGCAGCGATTCGGGCGCAATGCGCTCTATGCCCGCCTCCTTGAGCACGGCTTCAAACTGCGCGCGGTCGATGTTGGGCGAGTCGCTGCGCATGACTGCCTGCTCCAGCACATTGCGTAGCTCGCGGATGTTGCCGCGCCAGGTTTGCGCTGACAAAAGCGCCAGCGCATCGGGGGCGAGTTCGGGCTGCCGGTCACCACTGCGCAAAGCGATGTCTTCGCCCAGCACTTCCAGCAACGCAGGAATATCGGCGCGGCGTTCACGCAGCGGTGGCACGCGGATGGGCAGCACACTGAGCCGGTAAAACAGGTCTTCGCGGAACTTGCCTTCGCGCACCAGCACAACCAGATCACGCGAGGTGGCGGCAATCACCCGCGCATCAAAAGGAATCAGCTTGTTCGAGCCCAGCGGCTCAATCTCGCCCTCTTGCAATGCGCGCAGCAGCTTGGCCTGCAGCGCCAGCGGCATGTCGCCAATCTCGTCGAGGAAAAGCGTGCCGCCATCGGCCAGCTTGAACTTGCCCTCGCGACCCTTGCGATCAGCGCCGGTGTAAGCGCCCGGGGCGACGCCAAAAAATTCGGCTTCCAGCAGTGTGTCAGGCACGGCCGCAATGTTGACGCTGACGAAAGGCCCACGCGCCCTGCTCGATGAGGCATGAATCGCATGCGCCAGCAACTCCTTGCCCGTGCCTGTTTCCCCCAGCAGCAGCACCGGGCTGCTGGTCTGCGCCGCGCGGCGCGCCTGGCGCTTGACTTCGACCGCGGCCTGGCTGGTGCCCACAAAACTCGCAAAAGTGTATTTGGACTGGCGCTGACCGGTGGGTTGCAGGCGATGACTGGCCAGCTCGCGCCGCACGTCGTCCAGGTCGCGGTGCAGCAACGCAAACTTGCTGATCAGCGGTTGCAGGGTGGTCTCGGGGTGGTCAAACAGCACGATGCCGATGGCGCCAATCACGTCGCCGCCGCTTTCGTCGCGCAGGGGGATTCGGCTGACAACAAAAGTGCCCGCCTGGTTGGTCAAGAGGTCAATGAGAAAAGGTTCACCCGTCTCAAGCACACGGCGCATCTGCGTGTTGGGAATCACCTCTTCAACCATGTGGCCGACAAACTGGTCTACCGATGTAAAGCCCAGCGCCGGCAGAAATCGCTTGTAACCCTCATTGACCCAAACGATGCGGCCGGTGCGATCCACCAGAAACATGCCCTGGCTGATGGTGGAAAACAGGTGGAACATCGACCTGGCAGCCAGGGCCAGAATGCTCTGGGCATCGCGCGGCAGGGCATCGTCGGTTTGCATGCGTCGCATGTTAACGCAGGCTGGAAAACGCAAACGCCGATGCCTTGTGGGCACCGGCGTATCTTTGGTTTTAAAGACTTTAGATGGGGGCTGCCGCTACCGCACCCTTGCGCGCTGCCAGAAACTTGCCAATACGCGGCAACAGCAACACGATGACAACGATGGCGAGCAGTACCAGAGACATGGGGCGCTGCAGGAAAACCAGTGCGCTACCTTCACCAATGGAAATGGCGTTGCGCAACTGCGCTTCCGCAAGGGGGCCCAGGATCATGCCGACAATGACGGGAGCGGTAGGGAAATCAAAGCGACGCATCACAACACCCAAGAGCCCAATGCCGTAGAGAAGCACCAGATCGAACACGCTCTGGCGCATGCCGTACACACCGAGAGTTGCAAAAATCAGGATGCCGGCATACAAATAAGGCCGGGGGATCTTCAGCAGCTTGACCCAGAGGCCCACCAGCGGCAAGTTGAGTACGAGCAGCATGATGTTGCCGATGTAGAGCGAGGCAATCAGCGCCCAGACCAGTGCCGATGAGGTGGTAAACAGCTGCGGCCCTGGCTGAATGCCGTAGTTCTGGAAGGCGCCAAGCAAAATCGCCGCGGTAGTGGAGGTTGGAATGCCCAATGTCAGCAGCGGAACCAGCGTGCCTGTGATGGCTGCGTTGTTGGCGGCCTCGGGGCCGGCAACACCTTCAATGGCGCCCGTGGTGCCAAACTCTTCAGTATGTTTGGACAGCTTGCGTTCCACGCCATAACTTAGAAACGTCGGGATTTCTGACCCCCCTGCAGGGATGGTGCCGAAAGGAAACCCGATAAACGTACCGCGCAGCCAGGCAGGCCACGAACGCTTCCACTCAAGTCCGGTCATGTGCACCGAGCTCATCTTGCTCTGGCTGGCCTTGACCTTGCCTTCGTACAAAACCATGTACAGCGCCTCACCCACCGCAAACAGGCCCACGGCCATCAGCACAATTTCGATGCCGTCCAGCAGTTCAGGCACGCCCAGTGTGTAGCGGGCCTGGCCGGTGATCTGGTCCAGACCAATCAGCCCAAATGCAAGTCCGATAAAAAGCGCGGTGAGGCCGCGCAGCGTGCTTTTTCCCAGCACGGCACTGACCGCAGTGAAAGCCAGCACCATGAGCAAAAAGTACTCCGGCGGGCCCAGCTTGACAGCAAACTGCGCCACCATGGGCGCAAACAGGGTAACCAGCACGGTGGCAATGGTTCCAGCGACAAAAGAGCCTATGGCGGCCGTCGCCAATGCGGCACCCGCGCGCCCACTCTTGGCCATCTTGTTGCCCTCCATGGCTGTGACCATGGTGCCGGTCTCCCCGGGCGTGTTGAGCAAAATCGATGTGGTGGAGCCGCCATACATGGCGCCGTAATAAATACCGGCAAAAAAGATCATCGATGCCGTGACCTCAACCTTGGCTGTGATGGGCAGCAACATGGCAACGGCGACCGCCGGACCTATACCCGGCAACACGCCTACCGCTGTTCCCACCACACAACCAATCAGGCACCACAACAAATTGATGGGCGTGGCAGCTGTGGCAAAACCGGCCATCAGTTGGGTCAAAACATCCATGTCTAACTTTCTCTATCTATCAACAATTTCAAACTGACGCCATCAAATCCAGCCGGTCGACGTGAGCCCGGGCAGGTTGATGGCCAGCAGTTTTGTGAACATCCAGTACACCGGAGCCGCAATGGCCAGGCCGATGCCAGCATCGCGCAATATGCGGGTCAGTGAACCGCCCGCATCTCCCTCGGATTGACGCAAGCCGCGCACCGCAAGCACAAAGCACAGCGCGCAGCTGAGAATAAACCCGAGCGTCGTGATGAGCGCGGCGTTGACCAGCAAGCCGGCGGACACCCAGGCGAAACCCTTCCAGTCACCGGTGGACGCGCCCGAGGCTTCTTCCGCGTTGCGAAAGCCGCCTGAGCGGGCCTCAAACACCATCCATGCACCGCACACCAGCAAAACGGCCGTCACCAGCCAAGGCAGAAAATTGGGGCCAACCCCCTGATAACCCGCCTCGCCAGGAATGGTGAGCGCTCCGACAGCAAGCAGACCGCCAATGACGAGCACGCCCACACCAATCAGGGTTTGCTCCAGCACAGGCGGGGCGTGCTCCACCTCGCCGTGCGGAAAAGCGCCGTCGTCGCGCATCAGATCATCCCTGAGAGATACATGATGGCGCGCAGTGAGGAGAATTCGTATTCAACGAAGTCGTCGAATTCTTTGCCAGTCATGACTGCTGGTGTCCACGCATTTTTTGCCAGCGCATCCTGCCAGGCCTTGGTCTTGGTCGCCCTGACGATGCCCTCAGTCAACGCAGCACGTTGGGGGGCGGTGATGCCCGGGCCTGCGTAGACGCCGCGCCAGTTGCCCAGCACCACGTTGTAGCCCTGCTCTCTCATGGTCGGCACGGTGCTGCCGGGCAGGCGCTTTTCAGATGTGACCGCAATGGCGCGCATCTTGCCCGATTTGATGTATTCAGCAAACTCGCTGTAGCCGCTGCCGCCAACAGTCACGTTGCCACCCAAGATGGCTGCAACCGCTTCGCCACCGCCACGGAAAGCAACGTAGTTCACTTTCTTGGGATCCACGCCAAGGGTGCGGGCCAGCATGGCTGCAGATATATGCTCTGTAGATCCGCGTGAACCGCCGCCCCACTTCACGCTGCCCGGGTCTTTCTTGAACTGTTCAGCCACATCCTTCATTGTTTTGAGAGGGGACTCGGCAGGCACCACGAAGACGTTGTACTCGCTGGTCAGACGTGCGATGGGGGTGCAAGAGGTCAGTGACACCGGTGGCTTGCCGGTGATGATGCCGCCAATCATCACGGCGCCCATCATGATGATCTGGTCAGGGTCATTTTTGGCCGAGTTGGCAAACTGAGCCAGGCCGATCACACCAGCGGCGCCGCCCTTGTTTTCGTATTGCACGTTGTCGGCGGCCTTGGCTTCCAGAATGGCTTGCCCCAAAGCGCGACCCGTCGCATCCCAGCCACCACCCGGGTTGGCCGGGATCATCATTTTCATGTTGGTCGCGGCTTGCGCGCTCAGGGGAAGGGATCCGGCAGCAGCCAGGGCCACCATTGATTTGAGGAATTCGTCGCGACGCATGGTTTGTCTCCTTGGGGTTAATGACAACTGTATGTTGCTTTCCTTGCCTGTCAATCGGCTGTCTCAAAACACTAGGGAAAGTGCTAGGCTTGGCGTATGAAACTGCTGCTCGTAGAAGACGATCCGTCGATGCAAACCGCGCTGCGCCGCGCCTTGCAAAGCCGGGGCATGGACGTGCAGACATGCGGCGACGGACGCGCAGCACTGGGCCGGTGGCAGCAAGTTGCGCCCGATGTTGTGCTGCTGGACCTGTCCTTGCCCGGCCTGGATGGCCTGCAAGTGCTGGAGCAGGCCCGGCGGGCTGGGCTTACAACACCCGTGCTGATACTGACCGCGCGCGGCACCGTGGGTGACCGCATCATCGGGCTGAACTCAGGCGCGGACGACTACCTGCCCAAACCTTTTGACCTTGACGAACTGGAAGCCAGGCTGCGCGCCCTGCATCGGCGTCGCGCCGAGTCCGATACAGAATCCAGCCCCGCCCCTTTGCTCCTGGGCCAACTTCGCTATGAAAAGCAGAGCGGTGCCATTTACCACGACGACAAGGTCATGGAGCTGACGCCGCGTGAGGCGGCCCTGTTGCATGCCTTGATGGCCAGGCCAGGCCACGCTGTATCCAAGGAGCAGTTGTTCGAGATGGTGTTTCCCGGCGAGCTGGATGTGCAGTACGAGGCCGTGGAGGTGGTTGTTTACCGGCTACGCAAAAAACTGGCCGACACCGGCGTAACACTGATGACCCTGCGCGGCCTGGGCTATCTGCTCAAGGCCGGTTGAAGTGTCATGAGGGATACCCCACCATCTACCCCAACTGAATCAATGAGCGTGAGAAGCATGTCCCTGCGCAGGTATTTGCTTCTGGGCATCCTTTTGCCGGTCGGCGTTTTCGTGGTGATCAACACCGTGGGGCTGTACCGTCAAGCGCTGGAAGCGATCAACACCGCTTATGACCGCACACTGCTGGCCTCGGCAAAATCCATCGGCGAGCAACTGGACGTGGTGGGCTTTGAAGACGGCGCCGTGCTGCGCGCAACGGTGCCCTACTCTGCACTGGAAGCCTTTGAGGCTGACACCCAGAGCCGCATGTTTTACCGGGTGTCCAGCCGCAGCGGTACGCTGGTGTCGGGCTTTGAGGAGCTGCCTTTTTGGGTCGGCAAAATTCCGGACCGCGGCGCGTACGCGGCCCTGGTCGATTTTTACGACGACACTTTCAGAGGGGACCCGGTACGCGTGGCTGTGTTGCTGCAACCCGTGGTCAGCCAGACCGGGCGCGGAATGGCCGTGGTGCAGGTGGCCGAAACGCTGGAGCTCAGGCAAACACTCACCCGCAAAATTCTTTTTGATACCTTGTGGCGCCAGGCCGTCCTGGTCGCCGTGATTGCGTTGGTGGCGGTGGTGGTGGTACAGCGCGCGACGCGTCCGGTCCGGCGCATCAGCCAGGAACTGCAGGCCAGACCTGAGGGTGACCTCACCCCGATTGCTGCATCTCATGCGCCGCGGGAGCTGATCCCGCTGGTGGACGCCACCAACCAGGTGATGACCCGCCTGCAGCACCTGCTGGACAACCAGAAGCGTTTTGTGCGCGACACCGCGCATCAGTTGCGCACGCCGCTCGCCGTTCTCAAGACGCAGGTGCAATCGGCGCTGCGAGGTGACGTGGAGTCTAGGCAAGCACTGCTCGAGATTAATGACACCGTAGATCGCGCGACCACACTGGCCAACCAGATGTTGTCCCTCGCCAAGGTAGAGCAATTGCGCCAGCAGCCCGACAGCGCAGCCAACGACCTTTCGGGACTGGTGCGATCGGTGGCGCTTGAGATGTCCCCGCTGATCGCCGCGAAAGACCTTGAATTCGACATCACCACGGAGCCAGCTCCGGTCCAGTCGCACGAGTGGATGCTGCGCGAGCTAACACGCAACCTCCTGCACAACGCCATCAAACACTCGCCGAGCAAAGGCGTTTTGTCGGTACGCGTGATCACCGATGCAACCTCGGTCGCACTGACGATTGCCGACAACGGCCCGGGCGTCACGGCAGAGCTGCAAAACAGGTTGTTCCAGCCGTTTTCAGCCGGAGACATGCACAGCGGTTCGGGGTTGGGCCTGGCCATCTGCCGGGAAATCACGCAGGCACTGGGCGGCAGCGTGAGCCTTGAAAACCGCGAAGTCCATGGGCGTATTGCTGGGCTGGACGCCACCGTGCGCCTGCCTCTGGTGCAAAATGAAAGCTCATGACAAAACCGCGTCTGTATGATTTGATTGTTCGCCTGCCGGGACTGGTCCATGCGGCTTGACAAGTGGCTGTGGGCCGCACGGTTTTACAAGACGCGCTCCCTGGCGACCGAAGAAATCAGCAAAGGCCGCGTCCGGGTGAACGGCGTGGAAGCCAAACCGGCGCGCGACATCAAGGCCGGCGACACCCTGGAGATGCGCCAAGGGCCGGTCATCCGTACCGTTATGGTCCGAGCCTTGAGCCAGCAGCGGGGTTCAGCCCCCGTCGCACAGCAGCTTTATGAAGAAACACCAGACAGCATCCAAAAGCGCGAACTCGCGGCCGAGCAGCGGCGACTGAACACCGAGCCAGCCGTCAGCCTGGAGCACGGCAGACCCACCAAGCGCAACCGGCGCGACATTGACAAAGCCTGGGGTGACCGCTGGAGCGCGTCGGTCGACTCCTGATTGCTACTGTTTTTATAGCACTTTGCGCCCGTCGTTAAAGGGCCGGTGGTCGATTCGGCCCACAACCACCCTCAAGAGAAGGTTTACAGAGGCAAACTCACGCCATCCCGCCGCTAGCCGCAGCGCACTCGCGTAATGACGCCGGCCGCATCCAGATCCAGATTGAGCCGCTGCGCGTTGAACTCCATGGTGACCACTTGCCCGGGTCGCAATACCCTGGCCATGTAGGAGCCAGACCGCTGCCGGGCCTGCTCCACGAGGCTGGCGACCGGTGCCTTGCCAACGGCGAACTGCGCGCCCTGAGCATTACAGACAGCGGTTACAGGCGCTGAAGATGGCGGGGCTGTTCCTGAAGGCGGCGTTCTCACAGGGGCAGCGCAAGCAAATAGCAGGGGAGCGACAAGGCAGATACAGGCGAGTTTCAAAACCATGGGACCTCCAAAAAAGAAAGTGACACCCTAGCGCGACTGGCCGGGCAACGCCAGAACCTTTACCGCTGGTTGCCTGAAGCGGGATTTTTCTGCCCGTGGCACGGCATCCACTCCTACACCACCTCCACCCCTGCCCCGGGCTAGCATGAGCCATTCAATCAAGGCAGGGATATCAATTGAGACACGGTTACCCACGACCCCAGCTACAACGCGACGAATGGATATCTCTTAACGGGCCTTGGCGGTTTTGCTTCGACGATGAGGGAGCCTACCGCTCACCTGCTGATGTCAAAGCGTGGACGAAGATCATTGAGGTACCCTACCCGCCCGAGTCCAAAGCGAGTGGAATCGGCGACTGCGGGTTTCACAAATCATTCTGGTATCAACGAGAAGTAGAAATACTTCCAGGCGAAGACCGGGTTATCTTGCGGTTTGGCGCCGTCGACTATTCGGCCCGCGTGTGGGTGAACGGGCTACTGCTGGCCACGCACGAAGGGGGGCACACGCCTTTTTCCGCCGACGTGACAGAAGCACTCAATGCCAGCGGAACGCAGACCATCACCGTCCATGCAGAAGACGACCCACACGAGTTGAACAAGCCTCGGGGCAAGCAGGACTGGCAGCTGGAGCCCCACGTCATCTGGTATCCCCGCACCAGTGGCATATGGCAAACCGTATGGCTGGAGCGTGTGGGCCGCACTTATATCGACAAGTTGCGCTGGACGCCTCGGCTTGAGGGCTTTTCAATCGGCCTGGAGGCGCGCCTCCGCGGAGAGCTTACTGGCGACTTCACCCTGGCGGTTGAACTTCGTCACGGAGACCGGCTGCTCGCACGCGATCGATACCTGGTGGTGGATGGCGAGGTGGACCGCTTCATCGGACTTTCCGACCCCGGCATTGACGATTTCCGCAACGAGCTGTTGTGGAGCCCTGAGCGGCCAACGCTGCTGGACGCACGCCTGACCCTGTGGCGCAGCGGTGAAATTGTGGACCAGGTTCAGTCGTACACGGCCTTGCGCTCGGCCAACGTGCTGCGCGACCGCTTCATGCTCAATGGCCGGCCCTATGTGCTGCGTATGGTGCTGGATCAGGGTTACTGGCCCGACACCTTGATGGCCGCGCCCGATGATGACGCGCTGCGCCGGGATGTGGAGCTGGCAAAAGCCATGGGTTTTAACGGCGTGCGCAAGCACCAGAAGATTGAAGACCCGCGTTACCTCTACTGGGCCGACAAGCTGGGCCTGATGGTCTGGGAAGAAATGCCCTCGGCCTACCGCTTCACGCGCACCGCCATCAAACGCACTGTCCGCGAATGGACCGAGGCGCTGGACCGCGACTACAGTCACCCGTGCATCATCGTGTGGGTGCCATTTAATGAATCCTGGGGCGTGCCCGAGCTGCCATCCGTACAGGCGCAGCGCCATGCGGTCGATGCGCTCTACCACCTGACCAAGTCTCTGGACCCCACCCGCGCCGTCATCGGCAACGACGGCTGGGAGTCTGGCGTCACCGACATCATCGGAATCCACGACTATGACTCCAACATGGCGCACCTGCGCGAGCGATATGGCGCCGAGGTTCCGCCTGAAAAACTGTTTGGCGAGCGCAGGCCTGGCGGCCGGGTGCTGACGCTGGATGGCCATCCGCATCGGGGCCAGCCTATCATGCTCACCGAGTTTGGCGGCATCGCATTCAGCAGCACGCCGCAGCCGGGCGGAGCGAAATCCTGGGGCTATTCCGAAGTGGCGGACGAAGAAACCTTCGCGCGGCTGTATGAGCAGCTTCTGGACACTGTTGTTCACACCGCGCTCTTCAGCGGCTTTTGCTACACGCAGTTCGCCGACACGTTTCAGGAGGCCAATGGTTTGCTCTATGCCGACCGGACGCCCAAGCTCCCATTGGAGCGTATTGCCCGGGCGACCTCACAGTCGCGCACCTGGATTCCGGGCGGCGTTTGACCGCGGCCCCAGGCAAGCGTGCTAGACCAAAGCTGACTGTGGCGCGACCGCAGGCGCCTCGAGCCGCCGCTGCGCTTTTTGCTCCCACTGCCAGGCGTGGGCAATGATGGTGTCGATGTCTGGATGTTGGGGCTGCCAACCCAGGTCAGAACGGGCCCGTGTTGCATCGGCCACCAGAACTGGCGGGTCGCCGGCCCGGCGCGGGTCATCACGCACAGGGATGCCATGGCCAGTTACCCGACGCGCTGCATCAATAACTTCGGTGACGGAATGCCCCTCTCCGTTGCCAAGGTTGTAGATGGCGCTGGCGCCCCCTGCCTCCAGCCGTTGCAGCGCAAGCAAATGCGCCGCGGCGAGATCCTGCACGTGCACATAGTCCCGGACGCAGGAACCATCCTGTGTGTCGAAATCCTTGCCAAAGCGCCCTATCTCCTTGCGGCGTCCAGATGCCACCTGTAGGACCAATGGGATGAGGTGGGTCTCCGGCTCGTGCCGTTCGCCCAGCGAACCATCGGGGTGAGCACCAGCCGCATTGAAATACCGGAGGGTGGTGTAACGCAACCCGTAGGCCTGGTCGTAGTCGGCGAGCGCGTTTTCAACCGCCAGCTTGCTTTGGCCGTAGGGATTGATTGGCAGCCGCCGGTGAGCCTCGGTCATCGGTACCTGCTGCGGGTCGCCGTACACAGCCGCCGTCGATGAAAAAATGAATTGATTCACACCGCACGCGCGCATGGTGTCGAGCAAACTCAGCGTCTGCACCAAATTGTTTCGCCAGTATTTTGCAGGGTCTGTCATCGACTCCCCCACAAGGCTGGCAGCTGCAAAGTGCATCACGCAACGCGGCTGAAACTCGCGCAGTAGCGGTGCCATGAATGCCGCATCGCCGATATCGCCAACACGCAAAATCGCGTTTGGGTGCACAGCATCGGCGTGGCCTGTAGCCAGGTTGTCCACCACGACCGCCTGGTAACCGCGGTCTTGCGCGAGGCGAACCATGTGCGAGCCAATGTATCCCGCACCACCGGCAATAATGACTGTCGGCATTCTCATAGGGCCTCCTCTGCAACGACGGGTTCGGCGCAACCAGTAGCCTCGGCCGCGCCACTAACGGCTTCGGTCATGTAGCGCTCCAGACCGCTTTGCAGCGTGGGCATTACATTGCCGCGTGCGCTGCCCAGCGCGGAAAAGCGCGGACGCGCCGCAAGCTGGCCAAGGGTCATGCCTGGCACTGGCTGGATGAGACGCGTCTCAAGCCCGGCCACCTCGGCGGCCATGCACGCAAGACCTGACCAGCTGGCAGACCCCTGGTTGGCCAGATGCCAGATGCCACGCTCGCCGTCTACCAGAAGGTCAAGCGACGAATGCACAAGGTCCGGCACATAGGTTGGCGAAACAGCCTGATCATGTGCCATCGTCCAGGGCTCCCCCCGCCGCAAAGCCTGCAGCCCCGTGGTCACGAAATTGTGCGCATCCCAGGGCCCGAAGAACGCGGCGCTGCGTACCATCAGCGCTCGTGGGGCCGCGGCAAGAACGCGGCGCTCGGCCTCGTGTTTGGCCCTGCCATACGCATTGAGTGGTTGAGGGGTGTCAGTCTCGATGTAGGGCTGGGTCTTGGCCCCATCAAAAACAAGGTCGCTGGAAAAAGCCAGCAAACGAATGTCATGCTGGGCGCACGCGCCAGCAAGCACACCAGGCCCGACGGCGTTTTCCCGCCACTGGCGGGCCCCGTCCCGTTCAGCGTCGTCCACACGCACAAAGCCGGCGGTGTTCACCACGGCCCAGGGCTGCCAGCGCTGCAACGCAACCTCAACCGATACCGGATCGGCAATGTCCATGTCCGCACGGCTCAAGAGTTGATAGGCCAGGCCCCGCGCTTCGCAGATGCGAGCGAACGCCTTGCCTAGCGTACCGGTGGCGCCTGTGATGAGGAGTGGCCTGCCGCTAACGGGTAGAGCCTCGACTTCTCCTTGGGGACCATAAATCAGGCGAGTCTCACGCTGCCACCAGCCCGGGCCGCCCAGCACCGGATGATCGGGTGTTTTGCCGCTGCTGAGATGGCGCGCCATACCCGCCAGGGCAGTCTCGCGCGGGGGCGTTGAGCTCAAGTCCCACAGGCCCGGCTCGTAGTGACCATCGCGGCGGGTCACAAGACTATTCCAGTCAAACGTACCCAGCGTCGCCCAGCAGGTGACGGCCCGAACATCGCGCCCTTCGTCCCGCACGGTGGATGCGGCGGCCCACGCCTGGTGCAGCCAGCGCAGCTGCTCCTCACGCCGGCAGCCGAGATGCACTTCGGTAATGGCCACTGGCCCGCCATAGCGCTCACAAGTCTCACGCAGGCGTGCCTCGAAGCCGCCCGCGAACGAGCCATTCACGCGCACAGCTTCTACGTCGGCATAACGGTGCCGCTTGTTCCCGCCCACAAGTTGGGGCGGGTAGATCCAGATCCGTTCATCAAGATGCCGTTCGCTGGTGATGTAGCTGTTCACGCCAAAGATGTCTGGCGGGCACGGCTCATCGCACAGCGCGTCCAGCTCATATTCGCTGGCCCCAGCTTTGCGCAGGTAGCGCCACAACCCGTGCCTGCGGTCAACCCGCCCGGTCAGCAAATCAAAGCTGAGCCAGCGGCGCAGATTTTCAAACTTTGCCTGATAGGCCAACGAAGGTGAGCTGGTAGCAAAGCCGAGATCCTCTGTCTGCACCAGGCGTGCGTGGGGATTGATGCGGCGAACCGCCTTCATCGCGCCCACGGTGGCATAAATCTGGTTGAGCAGCGCGCGGACAAAGCTGGCATCGTCGCTGCGGTGGGGGTACCAAAAGCCGTAAAGCCCGCTGAAACGCGCGGTCGTCAGCGGCTCGTTAACCGGCGTCCAGTCAGTGATGTACGGGTAACGTTCCGCGACCGCGCCGGCATAGTTCGCCAGCAGAGGCGCCAGCGCAGGGTCCAGCAGGTTTGTCCAGGCCGGGCCGCTGCCGTGATGCAGCAGGCCAACGATGGGCTCAACCTTGAGCGCTGACAATTGGGCCAAAGCGGTGTCCGACCACCGCCAGTCCCGCTGACCGCGACTCGTTTCGGTACGCTCCCAAAGCAAGGGAAACCGCATGCGCGAAATGCCGAGACCCGCAAGCCTTTCCAGGTGCAATGGGTCCTCCACGAACTGGCTGGATTCCAGCTGATCGTGGTAGGTATCGCCAAGGCGGTTGACGGTGCACTCAGGCCCCGCCCATAACTCGAGAGGCATCAGTCTGCAGCCACCGCCAGGCCAGCCGCGCTGGTGCCGCTAACCTGTGCGGCCTCTGCCTCCTGCAGTTTTTTGAATGCGGTGAGTGCCTGCCCAACAACCTGGTCCATGTTGTAGTAACGGTAAGTTGCCAGGCGGCCCACAAAGGTCACCTCAGGTGTGTTCTCGGCATCCGCCTGGTATTTTTTGTACAACTCTGCGTTCTCCGGGCGCGGCACCGGGTAGTAGGGGTCGCCCTCGGCGCAGGGGTACTCATGCACGATCGAGGTGGCAGCATGGGACTGCCCCGTAATGTGTTTGAACTCAGACACCCGGGTGTAAGCGCACTCATTGGGAAAATTGACAGTGCCTACCTTCTGAAACTGTGCCTGCTGCAAGGTGGTATGTTCAAAGCGAAGGCTGCGGTACGGCAACTTGCCGTACTTGTGGTCAAAAAACGCATCTACCGGGCCGGTGTAAATCATGTGCCGCCACGGCACGATGTTCTGCACTTCACGGTAATCGGTGTTTAGCATGATCTTGATGTTGGGATGAGCCAGCATGCGCTCGAACATCCGTGTGTAGCCGTGCAGCGGCATGGCCTGAAATTTGTCGGCGAAGTAGCGGTCGTCGCGGTTGGTGCGGGTTGGCACGCGTGCTGTGACGCTGGCGTCCAGCTCGGACGGGTCCAGCCCCCACTGCTTGCGCGTGTAACCGCGAAAAAACTTGTTGTAGAGTTCGCGGCCAACCTTGTTAACCACCACGTCCTCGGACGTCTTGATCTCGTCCTTTTTCTCGGCCACCGATTCAAAAAACTTTTCAACCTCGAAAGAATTGAGGCTCAGGCCGTAGAGCTTGTTGATGGTGTCCAGGTTGATGGGCATGGGGACCTGCTGGCCATCGACGCTGGCAAGCACGCGATGTTCATAAGGACGCCATGCAGTGAACTGCGACAGGTGATCGAAAATATCTTCCGAATTGGTGTGGAAAATGTGCGGACCGTAGGGGTGAATCAGCACGCCGGCATCGTCGTAACGGTCATAGGCATTGCCGCCAATGTGAGAGCGTTTGTCGACGATCAGCACCCGCTTCCCCAGCACATTGGCCAGTCGCTCGGCCAACACGCTGCCTGCAAAGCCGGCACCGACAACAAGGTAATCGAAGCCGTCATGGCCTGAAGCACGGGCAGCGGCTGCCCGAACGAATTCGTGGTTGTTTGCGTCCATGTGATGACCTCAGGACGCGGCAGCGCCAGCCACCGTGGCGGAGGCACCGCTCAAGCCGCGGCGCAGCTCGGCGGCAATGCTGGTGGCGGCAGAGAGCGGCCGTGACTCTCGCGCAGACTGGGCCTTGGCGATCAGCTCAACCATACCTGCCGCAGTTGCGTCCCAGGATGTCTTCGCAATAATCCCGTCGACCTCGGTTTGATGAGCGTCCCGCTCCTGAACATTGCGCGCCATGATCGCGTCACACGCTTCGACAAAACCGGCGGCATCTGCGCGAATCGGCACAACATGTCCGTAGGGTTCAACCACATCCCGTATCGCCGTACTCACAGAAGGCTTGCCGCAGGCCATGTACTCGAGTGTCTTGGTCGGGCTGATGAAACGTGTTGCATCGTTCAACGCAAACGGAAGCAGGCAAATATCCCAGCCGTTGATGAAGGCTGGCAGATCGGCATAACTCTGCTGCCCCAACCAGTGGATGTTGGAATGCCTGGGCAGGCTGGCCGGGTCGATTTTGGCCGTGGGGCCGACCATGACAAGCTGCCAATCCGGACGGGCGGCGGCTATGCCAGCGATCAATTCGATATCGATGCGTTCATCAATCACCCCGCAATAACCAAGGCGTGGATGGGGCAAGCTGGCTTGCGCCGGATGGTCAGACACACCCGGCCGGAAGTGAAGCGCATCCACGCTGCTGGGGAAACAGTGCACGTTGGGATGGCGGCCACGCTTGGCGTTGTACAAACTGCGGCCTCCGGTAAAAACGAGATCGGCAGCACGGAATAACGCCGCTTCCTGCTCAAGCAACTGAGGAGGCGCGCCTTTGAACATGGACAGCTCGTCCATGCAGTCGTAAATAACGCCGCCAGGTTCCAGTGCCTCGGCAAACGGCAGAGCCATGGGCGTGTAGAACCAGATCCAGTAGTCCTCAATCTTGCGCTGACGCAAAGCCTGCGCGACCAGGCGCTGCATGGCAGCCTTGTGGGTTGGGTGCATGCCGTGCTCACTGCCGCGCAGATGCGGTCGCCACACTTCAACCCCAGGCGCAGCGGCGATGAACTCGATACGGTCAGAAGGAGCACCCGGAACCGGCTCTTCGATGAAAACCACCGGCCACTCGGACGCAATACGGGACAACACATGCTGCGGACGCTGATAAACAAAGTTCCAGCGAAGATGGGAGTAGACGAGTAGTGTGTTCATGTTTCAGTGCTGCGTATGGGTGAGATTGGTAAAGCCGGATCGAACTCCGCGTTGGCCATCGATAGATTTCTCGACATGACTTTTCGGGAAGCGGTCTTCAGGTTAGTAACAGCTTTACATTGGCCTGGTAGGCAAGTAGCCGCACCACTTGTCGGACGCGTCCTTCGCCAAAAGTGCGCCGTGATGGGTCGCGTGTCCCAGTTTCAGAAGACCAAAAAAAACGCGCAATCTGTGAAGATTGCGCGTCATGTTTGGCGGAAACGAAGGGATTCGAACCCTTGATGAGGCTCTACACCCCATACTCCCTTAGCAGGGGAGCACCTTCGGCCACTCGGTCACGTTTCCTGATTTCTGGCAGAGCGCGATTATCTCACGACTTGCCCGCCTTTTACCTGATTACCTAGGCAGCTGTGGGTTGCTCGAGCTCAAAGGCCTTGTGCAGGGCGCGCACCGCGAGCTCCATGTACTTCTCATCGATCACCACTGAGGTCTTGATTTCACTGGTGGAAATCATCTGGATGTTGATGCCCTCCTCGCTCAGGCAGCGGAACATTTTGGCGGCAATGCCGACGTGGCTGCGCATGCCAATGCCAACAATGCTCACCTTGCAGATTTTGGCGTCGCCAGTGATTTCCTGCGCGCCCAGCTTGGGCAGGACCGCTGTTTTCAACAACTCAATCGCCCGCGCATAGTCGTTGCGGTGCACGGTGAAGCTGAAGTCGGTCTTGCCGTCCTTGCTGACGTTCTGGATGATCACATCGACTTCGATGTTGGCTTCCGCCACGGCGCCCAGGATTTGGTACGCAATGCCGGGGGTATCCGGCACGCCCAGGATGGAGATTTTGGCTTCGTCGCGGTTGAATGCGATGCCCGATACGATGGCTTGTTCCATTTGTTCGTCTTCCTCAAAACTGATCAGGGTGCCGGATTTGGCCTCTTCGTCGATGTTGATGTCCCAGGGCGTGAAGCTGGAGAGCACACGCAGGGGAACCTTGTATTTGCCCGCAAATTCGACCGAGCGAATTTGCAGCACTTTGGAGCCCATGGAGGCCATCTCCAGCATTTCTTCAAAGCTCACCGTGTGCAGGCGGCGCGCCTCTGGCACCACACGCGGGTCAGTTGTGTAGACACCGTCAACGTCGGTGTAGATCAGGCATTCGTGGGCCTTGAGCGCCGCAGCCACAGCCACGGCCGATGTGTCAGACCCGCCGCGGCCCAGGGTGGTGACATGGCCTTCGCCGTCCACGCCCTGGAAGCCGGTGATGATGACCACCTTGCCTGCGTCCAGATCGGCGCGTACGCGTTTGTCGTCAATCGACTCGATGCGGGCCTTGGTATAGGCGCTGTTGGTCTTGATGGTGACTTGCCAGCCTGCGTAACTGACCGCCTCCATGCCCTCGGACTGCAGGGCGATAGCCAGCAGAGCGCTGGAGGCCTGCTCGCCCGTAGCGGCCAGGGCGTCCAGTTCGCGGTGGTAGCTGTCGTTGGCGCTAGCAGGCGCCAGTTCCTTGGCAAGGCCCAGCAGGCGATTGGTTTCGCCGCTCATGGCGCTGGGAACGACCACCATCTGGTGGCCGGCGCGCGCCCACTTGGCCACACGCTTGGCGACGTTGCGGATGCGCTCTGTTGAGCCCATCGAAGTGCCGCCGTATTTATGAACGATCAGTGCCATTGCAGGAGGTCAATCAGGAGTTTGTAAGGACTTGGCTTTTCTGCTGTAGGCGCAGATTGAGGCCGCAGCAAAGCCTTCAATTATAGCCAGCGGCTGTATTGCCTCTGCTGATGACCTGCCCCCTGGGCTTGTCATCCCGGACTTGATCCGGGATCCATGCCACATCAACCGCGGCAATAACTTTCTAGCCCGCGTAGTGCAGGCACAAGCCTTGGCGAGTGACATGGCCTGAGGCCACCTTGATATGAATCTGATGCCCGCGCGTCGTGCAGGCTGCCACCTGACTCAGCAGTTGCTCCAACTGCGCCGAGCTGGGGGTTGCAGCCTGTTGCTGTAGCCAATGCCGCAGCACATTGGCCTGGCGCGCTTGTGACAAGGCTTGCAAGGAACTGATTACCGGCGGAGAACCCGCCGCGAGCAGATCCTGCGCGGCGATTTCATTGAGCAGATCCTGCGCCTGCGCGGCATGCCGGGCGCTGCGGGCAAAGGTTTCACGAAACTGGGGGAAAGCCGCCTCCAGTGGTGGCAACAGTCGGGCGCGGATCCGGTTGCGGGTGAATTTCTCGTCTGTATTGGTCGGGTCATCCACCCAGGTGACGCCCCGCTCTACCAGCCAGGCACGCAACTGCGCGCCGGGCACTTGCAGCAAAGGGCGGTGGTAGGTGATGCCGTCGCGCTCCCATCGCGCCGGCATCGCGGACAGACCGGGCAGGCCCGCACCGCGCGACAGCGCCAGCAGGATGGTCTCAACCTGGTCATCGGCGTGCTGGGCCAAAGCTATGCTTTTGATAGCAATTTCCGCCCGTGATGATTGGGCGGCAGCCCGAAAAGACTCGTAACGCGCCTTGCGGGCCGCGTCTTCCGGGCTTTCGCCGGCTGCATGGCGTGCGTCAACGCGGTGAACTGCGAGGGGAACTTTCAGTTGGAGACACAGGGCTTCGCAGTGGCGCACAAAATCATCAGCCGAAGCCTGCAGGCCGTGGTGGACATGAATGGCGCTCACCTGCCCGGGCCATTTCTCGGCACAGGCGAGTAGCAAGGCGGTGGAGTCAGCGCCGCCGCTGAGCGCAACGGCCAGCGGCAGGCCTGGTGAAAAGTTTGCCAGCGCTTCGACCACGCTGGCCATCAACGCCCCGCGCTTTCTAAGGTGGGCTTACTTGCCAGCGTCAGCTTTGGTGTCGGTATAGCGGCCATAACTTTGCAGACGCTCGTAACGACGGTCCAGCAGGTCCTTCACCTTCAAGTCGCTGACCTGGCGGAAGGCGTCGTTGAGGGCGCGTTTCAAAAACGCTGCCATTTGCTTGTGGTCGCGGTGCGCACCGCCCACTGGCTCGTTGACGATTTTGTCGATGACGCCGAGAGCCTTGAGGCGGTGTGCGGTGATACCCAGGGCTTCCGCCGCTTCTTCGGCTTTATCGGACGTCTTCCACAGGATGGACGCGCAGCCCTCGGGGCTGATGACCGAATAGATGGAGTACTGCAGCATGACGACCTGATCGGCCACAGAGATCGCCAGCGCGCCGCCCGAGCCGCCCTCACCGATGATGGTGGTGATGATGGGCACTTCGAGCTGGGCCATTTCGAAAATGTTGCGGCCAATAGCTTCTGACTGGCCGCGTTCTTCAGCATCAATGCCGGGATAAGCCCCCGGTGTATCGACAAAGGTGAACACCGGCAGCTTGAACTTTTCGGCGGTTTTCATCAGCCGCAGCGCCTTGCGATAACCCTCAGGCTTGCTCATGCCAAAGTTGCGCAAGCCGCGCTCTTTGGTGTCGCGCCCTTTCTGGTGGCCCAGCACCATGCAGGCGGTGCCGTTGAATCGGGCCAGGCCGCCGACGATGCTCAGATCATCGGAAAAATGCCGGTCACCATGCAACTCCACAAAATCCGTGAAGAGTTCGTTGACGTAGTCGAGTGTGTAAGGGCGCTCAGGGTGGCGCGCAATCTTGGTGATCTGCCAGGCGTTCAGGTCACTGTAGATGTCTTTGGTGAGCTGCTGGCTTTTCTTGGCGAGCTGGTCGATTTCCTCAGAAATATCCACAGCAGACTCGGTTTGCACGTAGCGCAGTTCTTCTATTTTTCCTTCAAGCTCCGCAATCGGCTGCTCGAAATCGAGGAAGGTCTTCTTTGCCATCTGCTGCTCCTTAATTCTGCTCGGCGCCCAACACAGGCAAGGGGTCCAGAGAGCGCCAAATATACCAAGTTGCCACGCTGCAATAGGGCGCCCAGGCGGCGGCCACTTCGCGCGCATCGCTGCGGCTGACGGACTCGCCTGAAAAATAGTTTTGGCTGATGCCGTTGATCAGGCCAATATCGTCAAGCGGCAGCACGTTGGGACGCCGCAAATAAAAAATCAAAAACATCTCGGCCGTCCAGCGGCCAATGCCGCGAATGGCGATCAGCTCGGCAATAATGGATTCGTCGTCCATCGCCTGCCAGTCCTTGACGTGGACCGTACCCGCATCAAAGTGAATCGACAAATCAACCAGGTACTCGACCTTGCGTGCGCTGAGGCCGGAGGCCCGCATATCGTCCACCTTCAGTTTGAGCACGTTGCCCGGCGTCATCTTGCGCGGCAAGGCGGCAAAACGGTGCCACACGGTTTGCGCCGCCTTGACCGAAATCTGTTGGCCCACAATGCTGCGCGCCAGCGTGCTGAAGGCATCGCCGCGCGACTGCAAGCAGGCGTCGCCAAACTGCGGAATCAGCCGTTTCATCACCCGGTCTTTTTTGACCAGGTGTTTGCAGGCATCAGCCCAGTATTCAGGTACGGAAGCGACGACCGGATCGGCAACGTCAGCCAGCTCAGCGCTGGCGGGTCCGCTTTTTACTATGTTTTTCATAGCGCACTACCGCCATCACCAAAGGGCAAACAGCCGAAAACACTTATAAAACACATCAAGATTGCACTTCCCACGTCGTCCCGGCCGGGGAGTCCTTGAGCACAATACCCTTGGCCAGAAGATCCTGCCGAATCCGGTCGGCCGCAGCGAAGTCTTTGGCTTGTTTGGCGGCCGCGCGTTCCGCAATCAAGGCCTGAATGCTGGCATCGTCCAGCCCGGCACCTGCCTGCAAAAACATCCCCGGCTCTCCCTGCAGCAGGCCAAGGCATGCGCCCAGGCTTTTCAGCAGGCCAGCCAACTCGGCAGAACGTGTCTTGTTGATCTCGCCAGCCAGCTCAAAAAGAACGGCCACTGCTTCGGGCGTGCCAAAGTCCTCATCCATCGCTGCCTTGAAGCGAGCTGCGTAGGGGTTGGTCCAGTCAATGGGCATGGTCGCCCCCGATGGCACCAGATCCAGCGCGGTGTACAGCCGCTTGAGTGCGCCACGGGCATCGTTCAGATGCACATCGCTGTAATTCAGTGCGCTGCGGTAGTGCGCGCGGACCAGGAAAAATCGCACGGTTTCCGCGTCGTACTTGGCCAGCACTTCCTGAATGGTGAAGAAATTGCCCAGGCTTTTGGACATTTTTTCATTGTCCACGCGCACAAACCCGTTGTGTACCCAGTAGCGCGCCAGCGGCTTGCCATTGGCCGCTTCGCTTTGAGCGATTTCATTTTCGTGGTGTGGAAACTGCAGGTCTGCCCCGCCGCCGTGGATGTCAAACGTTTCACCGAGGGTCTGGCAGCTCATGGCCGAGCACTCGATGTGCCAGCCCGGCCGGCCTTTACCGAAGTTGCTGGCCCACTGGGCGTCAGCGGGCTCGCTGGGCTTGGCTGCTTTCCACAGGACGAAGTCCAGCGGGTCTTCCTTGCCGTCCTGTACGGCGACGCGCTCGCCGGCGCGCAATTCGTCCAGCGACTTGCCGGACAGCTTGCCGTAACCGACAAACTTGCGCACGGCGTAGTTCACGTCCCCGCTGCTGGCGCGGTAGGCCAGGCCTTTTTGTTCCAGGGTGCTGATTACGTCCAGCATCTGCGGCACGTACTCGGTGGCGCGTGGCTCCAGCGTGGGTGGCTCGATGCCCAGTGCTCCGATGTCACGGTTCATGGCGGCGATCATCTCGTCCGTCAGCGCGCGGATGGTGATGCCGCGCTCAACCGCGCGCTTGATGATCTTGTCATCAATGTCAGTGATGTTGCGCACGTAAGTGACGCTGTAGCCGCTGGCTTTGAGCCAGCGCTGCACCACGTCGAACGCCATCATCATGCGGGCGTGGCCGATGTGGCACAAATCGTAAATGGTCATGCCGCATACATACATGCCGACCTGGCCGGGGACGAGGGGCGAAAAATCTTCTACGGCACGCGACAGCGTGTTGTAAATGCGAAGGCTCATGAAAAGTCTGGGTAGTCAGTCTGGCTGTATTTGCCGGGACTAGATGGGGTCACTGAAACGGGGGCAGGTCATCGCGTACATCGGCAAAGGCAAAAGCTGCTCCGAAAGGTCGATCACAAGAACGCAGGGTGATCGAGACTGGTAAAAAGGCCGCTTACCTGATGCCCGGGGGCCCGGCGTGCGGCATCCTAAACGATACGCTCAGATACAATCGCTCAGTATAGCCAGTCGGTGTTGCACCCCCGTACCGACTGACTCGCCGGCCCCATTTTTGCATGTTACGGTTCATCCCGGCCTTTCAACGCGCTACGAGGAAATATGCCCCAAACTGTCCCCTTTTCCAGCAAGCCCCTGACTTGCGTCCTGCGCTGGCTGGTTCTCACGGCGGCCCTTTTCGTCACGGCGGCGCATGCTGACGAATACACCGATGTGAATGATCTGGCCCGTGCAGGCAAGCTTCCAGAGGCGCTGGCAAAAGCCGAGCAATACCTTGCAGGCAAACCGCGTGACCCGCAAATGCGCTTTATCAAAGGTGTGATTCAAACTGAAGCGGGCAAGCCGGGTGACGCCATCACCACCTTTACCAAGATCACCCAGGACTACCCGGAGCTGCCGGAGCCCTATAACAACCTGGCTGTGCTGTACGCCAGCCAGAACCAGTTTGACAAGGCGCGTGCCTCGCTTGAAATGGCGATCCGCACCAACCCCAGCTACGCCACCGCTCACGAGAATCTGGGCGACGTATACGCCCGCCTGGCCAGCCAGGCCTACAGCAAGGCGCTGCAGCTTGATGGCAACAACGCCGCTGTGCCACCCAAGCTCGCCCTGATTCGCACGCTCTTCAGCGCTGAAAGCACCGTGCCAAAACGCACGCCGGGCAACCAGTCGTCGGGGCCTGTGACGACTCAGCCGCCGCCCGCCGCAGTAGCGCCTGCCCCTGCCCCCACTCCGGCACCCGCACGACCGGCCGTGGTGGTACCACCTGCTGCCGCTCCGGCCCCTGCCGTCACCCCAACCCCCACCCCCACGCCGGCGGATGCAACCTCAACGAGCGCTGCCGAAAAAGAAATCGAACGGGCCCTGCGCGCATGGGCAACTGCCTGGTCCTCCAAGGATGTGCCTGCCTACCTGTCCGCTTACGGCAAGGACTTCTCGCCGCCCGGCAACCAGTCGCGCAAAGCGTGGGAAGAAGACCGACGCAGCCGGATCGTGGGCAAATCCCGCATCAGCGTCAAACTCAGCAATGTGTCCGTCGCGGTCAAGGGCAGCAAAGCCACGGCCAAGTTCAAACAGGACTACAGCGCCGATGCGCTCAACGTGTCAAGCCGCAAAACACTGGACATGGCCAAGGCGGGTGATCGCTGGCTCATCGTCAGGGAATCCACCGGCAGCTGATACGGCGCGCACGGTCACACGCATTTGTCTGCGGCCTTTCATTGACACTTTTTCCTGACTACATGCAACGCGCCACGGCCGCTCCACTTGTCATGGCAATGTTTTTGCTGTGCAGCTTTGCCGCACCTGCGCAGACCTTGCCGCCGTCCAAAAGTGCGGCGGCACGCCCGGCCGCCGAGCAGCGGAAACCAACGCCACGCCCTGCCGCACGCGCCAAGGCCAGGGATGGAGAAGCCGAAGCCCGTTTGATAGAAATCTACAAGCTGGCAGGACAAGCCAAAAGCCGCGAGGCGCTGGCGCAGGCCGAGCGACTCGTTACCGATCACCCCAACTTTCAGCTGGCCCAACTTGTCTACGGCGACTTGCTGGCGGCCCAGTCGCGCCCCGTACGCACACTGGGAGATGTGCCCGGCACCACCGCCACGGCCAACGCCACCATGCTGGGCGATTTGCGTCAAGAGTCCCTGCTTCGGTTGAAAGCCCTGAGGGAACGGCCCGCGCCTGGCACCATCCCATCGCAGTTTCTGCAGCTTTCTGCACGCAACAAGCACGCAATCGCTGTCGATGCCTCCAGAGCGCGGCTGTACTTGTTTGAAAACACCGCCACCGGCTTGAAGCTGCTGGCCGACTACTACATTTCCCTGGGGAAATCAGGTATCGAAAAAATGGTTGAGGGCGATCTGCGCACACCCTTGGGCATCTACTTTGTTACCAGCAATCTGGACCCCAAATCGCTAAAAGACTTTTATGGCTCCGGCGCACTTCCTATCAACTACCCCAACCAGCTCGACGTCAAACGCGGCAAAACCGGCAGCGGCATCTGGTTGCACGGCACACCGCCTGCGCAGTTCTCCCGCCCGCCGCTGGCTACAGACGGCTGCGTGGTGCTGGCCAACCCGGACCTCGAACGCATCATCAAGACCGTAGAGGTACGCAGCACACCAGTCGTGATCGCGCATAGCCTCAAATGGGTGGCCGCAGACAGCGTGAAAACCGACACCCAGGCTTTTGATGCAGCCCTGCAAGCCTGGCACAAAGCCAAATCGACCGGCGACATAGCGACGCTTACCAGCCTGTACACCACTGACTTCAACAGCTACGGCAAAACGCTGGCCGACTGGACTGTGCAGCAGCGAACTGAAGCAGAAAAAATGCGGGGACGCGCGGTTCAACTGAAAGACCTTTCTTATCTGCGGTGGACGGACAGCGGTAGCGACACCATGGTGGTAACCTTTGGCGAAGTGGTGGCCGGGGCGCGCTCGGGCCAGGTCCGGCGTCAGTACTGGGTGCGTCAAAGCCGCCAATGGAAAATATTTTTTGAAGGAGTGGTTTGATGAAATCAACATCTTTTGCAAGTGGCCGCCGTGTATGGCTGGCCGTCGCTGCATTTAGCCTCATGTTTGGACAGGCCATGGCTCAGAGTGCGCCGCCCAAAGTCAAATTCGCAACCAGCGCAGGTGATTTTGTGGTCGAGGTGTATCCCGACAAGGCGCCCAAGACGGTCGAAAACTTTCTGCAGTACGTTAAAGACAAGCACTATGACGGCACCGTGTTTCACCGGGTTATTGAGAACTTCATGATCCAGGGCGGAGGCTACGACGCGAAGTATGCCGAAAAGAAAACCCGCGCACCTGTTCAGCACGAAGGCCGTGAGGCACTGTCCAAAGGCGGTGACAAAAACGTGGTTGGGACGTTGGCCATGGCACGCACCAACGACCCCAATTCCGCCTCGTCACAGTTTTTCATCAATGTCAAAGACAACGACTTCCTCAACCCCAGTGCCCAGGCCCACGGCTACACCGTGTTTGGCAAAGTGGTCAGCGGCATGGACGTGGTCACCAAAATCAAGGCCACACCAACCGGCCCGGGCGGACCTTTCCCAAGCGACGTGCCCCAAACACCCATTCTTATCAACTCTGCAACCCTCATTAAATAAGCACCATGACCAATCCAAAAGTAGAACTCCACATCACCGGCCACGGCGTCATCACCCTTGAGCTGGACAAAGAAAAAGCACCAAACTCGGTTGCCAATTTTCTGGACTACGTTGCCAAGGGCCATTTCACCAACACCATCTTTCACCGCGTCATTCCCGGCTTCATGATTCAGGGCGGCGGCTTTGAACCCGGCATGAAGCAAAAGCCATGCGGCGCACCCATCGCCAACGAAGCCAACAACGGCCTGAAAAACGAAAAGTACACCGTCGCCATGGCCCGCACCAATGTGCCCGACTCGGCCACCGCGCAGTTTTTCATCAACGCATCCGACAACGGCTTCCTGAATCACACCTCTCCCACACCTTCCGGCTGGGGTTATGCCGTGTTTGGCAAAGTCGTTTCGGGCCGCAATGTGGTCGACGCGATTGAGGCCGTGCAAACCGGCAGCAAAGGCGGCCACAGTGACGTGCCCAAAGCCGACGTCGTCATTGAAAAAGCTGTTGCCCTGAGCTGAGCGCGCCCCGCTTGTGATCAGTCCTGCAGCCTTGCCCCACATTGCAGAGCTGCAGGCGCCCTCTTCCTGGCGCAGCGTTGATTTCATTTCTGACCTGCACCTGCAGGCCAGTGAACCCGCCACATTCGACGCGTGGAAAAACCACCTGCTGAGCACACCGGCGCACGCTGTGTTCATGCTGGGCGACCTTTTTGAGGTCTGGGTCGGTGACGACCTTGTCACCACCGACACCTCGGGCTTTGAGGCGCAGTGTGCACGGGTGCTGCAGCAAGCTGCGGCGCGACGGCCGCAGTTTTTCATGCATGGCAACCGGGATTTTCTGGTGGGCCAGCCACTCATGGCCATGTGCAAAACCGCCCTGCTGGATGATCCCACCGTTCTCATTTTTGCGAATCAGCGCTGGCTGCTCAGCCACGGTGACGCGCTTTGTCTGGACGACACGGCCTACATGACCTTTCGTCAGCAGGTTCGAAGCCCGGAGTGGCAACAGGACTTTTTGGCCAAGCCACTGGCAGAGCGGCAGGTCATCGCACGCGAGTTGCGGCAGCAAAGCGAAGCGCGCAAGCGGTCCGGCGCCGACTATGCCGACGTTGACAGTGCTGCAGCCGTGCGGTGGCTGCAAGCCGCCAAGGCACCCATCCTGGTTCACGGCCACACCCACAAGCCGGCCACGCACGACCTCGGGCAGGGCTTTAGCCGCGTAGTGCTCAGCGACTGGGACCTCTGCGCCACGCCACCGCGGGCCGAGGTGTTGCGCATCAGTGCCAGTGGCATGCAGCGCCTTCCCCTGGCCTGAGTCCACTGCATGTTTGAGTGGCTGAGGCGCTGGACGACGGGCAAGGTGGCAGAACATGCCATTCCTGATGCCCTGTGGCACAGCACGCTGGCCCGCTACACATTTCTGGCTCAGCTCCCTGCAACGGAGCAAGACCATTTGCGTGTGCTGAGCAGCCGCTTCCTGGCGCAGAAGGAATTTCATGGTGCCCAGGGCCTGGAAATAACCGACGAAATCGCTGCCAGCATCGCGGCACAAGCCTGCCTGCCCATCCTGCATCTGGGGCTGTCCTGGTATGACGACTTTGTCGGCATCGTGGTCCACCCGGGCGCCATGGTGGCGCGTCGTGAAATGACCGATGGCTCGGGCGTGGTGCACCGCTACACGGAGGTACTGGCTGGCGAGGCCATGGAGCGCGGCCCGGTAACGCTTAGCTGGCAGGACGTAGCCGCGGCTGGCGAGCCCGCCGGGCGCGGCTACAGCGTGGTGATCCATGAGTTTGTGCACAAGATCGATATGCGCGATGGCTATGCGGATGGCTGTCCACCCCTGCCCTCACGGGCGGCCCATGCAGCGTGGCGCGCCGTGATGCTGCCCGCCTATGAAGCCTTTCGCGAAAAAGTCGCCATGGCCGAACGCTTTGGCGGCGAGCCCACATGGCTGGACCCCTACGGCGCTGAAGCGCCCGCAGAGTTTTTTGCGGTGGCGTGTGAAGCCTACTTCGTCAGCCGGCAACGCTTCGCGGAGGAGTTTCCGGCCCTGAGCGCCCTCTTTGACAGCTTCTTCAAGCGAAATTCGAGGCTTGCCCTTTAACCGCGGGAATACTTTGCTATTGAATCAATAGCAATTTGTTTGAGCAGAAACTGACTCGGTTTTTTTACAGCCCGTTTAACCCCGTTACGCCAACTCGTTCGTTTCAGTCAGCTCCACTACTTTTTATGGAGATGACATGCAATTCAAACTTCTTGGCCTTTCAGTCGCGCTGGCCGCGTGTGCGTTCACCACTCTTCCGGCTCACGCCATTGGTCGCCTGGCCGACGTCACTGTTGTAGACCGCGAGTCGGGCGCAACGCTTCCCACCCACTACCACCGCGGTGAATACTGGGTTGCCGGCAGGCCGGGCGCACGTTATGCCATCTCCGTGCGCAGCAAGATTGGTGAGCGGGTGATGGTGGTGGCCGCAGTTGATGGCGTCAACATCCTCAGCGGAGAGACCGCAAGCTGGGATCAGACCGGTTATGTGTTTTCACCCTACGAACGCTACCAGATCACCGGTTGGCGAAATAGCAACAGCGAAGTCGCGGCATTCGAGTTTTCCGCAGCCAGCGACTCCTACGCAGGCCGCACGGGGCGGCCCGATCATGTAGGTGTGCTCGGTGTTGCGCTGTTCCGCGAGCAACGGCCTGAACCCGTCGCCGTGCCCGAGTATTCCAGGCGCAGCGAGTCACGCCAGGACCAGGCAGCAGCCAACCAGAGCCGCGAGATCCCAGCTGCACCCGCAGCTGCCGCGCCGTCTGCAGATGCCCGGGGATCCAGTGAAAGCATGGCCCGTTCAGCACCACCCTCGCCGACAGCCAAGCTGGGCACCGGCCATGGACAGCGCGAGACCTCCTTGGTCTCGCACACCAGCTTCGCGCGCCAGCAAACGCAGCCCAACGAGATCATCCGCATTCGTTATGACAGCTTTGAAAACCTGGTCGCCAGTGGCGTGATTCGCAAACCCGCCCCCTATCCAGCGGTACCCGGACCCAACGCATTTCCAAACTCGGCCAGCACTTCCTATGTGCCGGACCCACCGGCTCGCCACTACTGATCGGAATTTCTATCGGGATAATGGAGTGGATGCCGGATGCCGCCCCATTACCTGAAGACACCGACGAGTCGCTGATGCTGCGTTATGCCGCCGGCGACATCGCGGCGTTTGACACGCTGTACGGGCGCCATGAATTGCGCCTGTGGCGCTATTTCCTGCGCAGCGTGCGCGTGCAGGCAGTGGCTGATGACCTGATGCAGGACGTCTGGTTTGCGGTGGCGCGCCAGGCCACGAGTTATGAAGTCAAGGCGCGCTTCAAGACCTGGCTGTTCACCATGGCACACAACCGGCTGGTGGACTACTTTCGGACCAACAAACATCATGTGAGTTTGAACAGCACGGAGGGGGACGACGACGGCCGGCTGATGGATACACTGGCCGCCGACTCGGGCTTTGGCCCGCTGCGGCAGCTGCAGTCGCGCGAGCAGGCCGCAGCGCTTATAGCGGCCGTGGAGCAATTACCGCCCGATCAGCGCGAAGCATTTTTACTGCAGGCAGAAGGCGACATGAGCGTTGAAGAAATTGCCGCCGCTACCGGCGTGCGCTTTGAAACCGCCAAGAGCCGCCTGCGCTACGCACGCAACAGTTTGCGGCAGCTGCTACAGGAGTTTGCATGACCGACCCACGCCCTGCCGATGAATTGCTGCAGCGCTACCAGGAGGCCAGCGCACATGACACGCGCCGCCCCGCCAGCAGTGTGCGCGACGCTGCCCGCGCCCATGCGCAACTGATGACCGCCTCCCGCGCCGCGTCCCCGGCCGCCAGCACCCAGGCGCCGCAGACTCCCGCAGCCAACCAGTCGCGCTGGAAAATCTCACTGCTGGCCAGCATTGCGCTTGCAGGCATCACGGGCTTGCTGGTGCTGCAATTTGACCGTGGTACGCCCGATGAACAGGAGGCCGCTTTGGGACGGCCCGCCCCTGCCGCGTCACTACCCATGACATCACCTGTTCCGCCACCGTCGCAGTCGCCGCCGGTTGCTATGAGCGAACAAGTTTCACGGTCATCACCCGCCACTCCGCCGCCGAAATCTGCGTCTGAAACAAAAAACCCATCTGCAGCAACCGGGGCCGATGCTGGTATGGCACGCGATGAGCAAGCAGCTGCTAAATCTACTGCCAAAAACGCGCCCGCAGCGGGGCCTGTGGAATCCGCACCCGCTACGCAGACGGGCAATGCCGCGCCCAACGACGCTGCCGCTGCAGAGACCCTGAGCGCGGCACCAGCACCAGCACCAGCACCAGCACCAGCACCAGCACCAGCACCAGCAGCGGCGCCGATGCAAACCATGCCCTCCGTCCGAGCAGCACGGGCGCCTGCTGCGGCGGCGGCTGACGCCTCCACCGCGATGCAAAAGAGCGATAAGGTTGAGACACCGCCGGCTCGACTGGAGAGCGCGACCGGCGCAGGATCAAGTGCTGGAGAACTCATCGCCGCACTGCACGGCGCAGCGCGAATGGGTCGCCTTGCCGAGCTTGAACGCCTGCTACAACAAGGCGCACCCATCAACGCAGTCGACGGTTCGGGTAGAACGGCCCTCATACTCGCTGTCATTCATGGCCACGCCCCGGTGGTTCAACGTCTGCTGACACTGGGAGCCAACAAATCCGTGGTGGACAAGGAAGGGCTTGGCGCCCTAGACTACGCACGGCGCCTGGGCCTGGAGCGTATGGTGAGTCTGATCGAAACGGGCCAATGAGGGAGTTTCAAGGGGCATAGGGAGCAAAAATAGCCGTTAGCCCTTTAGCTACGCCCATAGCTTGCTACTGAATCAGTAGCATCTGGCAAGCCCCCGCCCACCCGCGCGCTGAATAAAGTCATGCCTTCGACTAGCGGCCCGGCGCCGCATCCGCACGCCTTTCCGCTCATCCATCATAGAAGCAGCGATCAGCGCTTCAGCAGCGCCTTCAGCACGTTGTGCACACGGCGGGTATGGGCCGCGTCAAATGGCGCGGCCAGTACTTTGGCCGTGTCCTCGCCCCAGGTCTGCGCCGGAGTGGGATCATGGCGCTTGGTCAGCAGCACCAGTTGCAGCATGCGGCGCGCGCTGATGTGTTCTGCGGGCGTTGGCAACTCTGCCGCAATTTCCAGACGCAGCAGCGACTCGGCAGCGTCGCCTTTGGGCGCCGATGACAAGGCCTGTACCCACGCATTGCGTGTGGCCGGTGTTGCCAGCTTGCCCAGTGCCTGTGCATTGGGTACCAGAGCGGGGTCGCGCTTTTCCCAGGCCGACAGCAAATCAGTGAGCACCTCTCCATGCGCTTGCTCGGCAAGTTTTCTCAATGCGCGCTGGGCATGCTCGAACGCTTCGCGCTGGGCGCGGAACGCGGCGTCGCCAAGGCGCGGGCCACGTTCTTCGTAGGCCGGGCGCTCGTTGAAGCGGCCGCGGTCTTCGCGCTCTGCGCGATAAGGTTCAAACTTGTTGTCGGCCGGGCGTCCGCCGCGACTATCGGGCTTGCCCCCACCGGGTCGGGCATCCTTGCGATCGCCAAATTTGCCGCCGCGGCCTGCTTGCACAGGTTCGGCTTTTTTCAGGCCCGGACGGTCATCGCCACGCATGGCCACCACCGGCTTGACCGGTTTCGGTGGCGCAGCAGCGGGTGCTGGTGCTTCGGGTTCTGCAGATGTTTCGCCGGCGCTTTCAGCGCTTGCAGCGGTCACAACTTCTTCGTCTGCGGCAGGCGCAGCGGGCGCGGCGGGCGCTGCATCTTGTGCGGGCTCCGAAGCATCCGCTATCATTTCAGGAGCTGGCTGCGCCGGTGTTTCCTGGGCTGAGGCCTGATTTGGCTCTGAACTTTCGGCATCGGCTGCTTCCGCATCGGCTGGAGCTGCTACTGGCGCAACAGGCGCAACAGGCGCGGGCCGCACGTACTGGCCACGCAGTCCGGCTTCCAGATCAGCCATCGCGGCGTGGATTTTTTGTGCATCACCTGTCGCGTTGGCGGCGTCCAGCGCTTTGGACAGCTCAACCACCAGGCGGTCATGCTCGCCCAGCGCCGATGCTGCCTTCTCGCGTTCAGCCGTCTTGCGCTGAAAAGCGTCGTCAATCGGCTTGCGGAAGGCGTCCCACAATTTTTGCTCCTGCTTGCGCTCGATGGGTACGGCTTGCGCCTCATGTTGCCAGCGCTGTTGCAGGTGTTTGACCGCGTCAATGTGCAGTTGCGGCTCGGCGCCCAACACCTGCGCCTCTTCAATCATGGCTTTGCGGTGTGCCAGGCTTTGCGCACGGGCCGCCTTGAGCGGTGCATCAGCGGCGTCCATGGCGGCCTTCCAGACCGGCTGGATTTCGGCAAAAGCCTTTTCGCCAAGGTGGCCGGCGGCCGTCCACTTTTCAACAAAGCCATTCAGGCTGCGAATCTGGAACTTCCAGTCGGTATTTGCCTTGTTGGCCTCGGCCCAGGCCAGCACTTCATCGATCAGCTTGCGGCGCTCGGCCTTGACGGTCTCTGTCTGTTCCTTGACTTTTTCCAGCCAGGATTCAACCACCTTGTGCGCTTCGTTGCACGCGTCGTCAAAGCGCTTCCACATCGCGTGGTTAGGCGTCCCGCCCTGATCGCTCGTTTTCCACTGCTCGCGCATGGCGCGCAAGGCATCCTGCTGCTTGCGCCCGCCCATGGGCTTGGCCACCAGCGCCTCAGCCTTGGCAACCAGCTCTTCACGAATCTGGTCGGCACGCCAGCGCTGCCAGCCTTCCAGCTCGCCGGCGGCGGTCAACGCCGCATGCGCGGCTGCTTCGAGCGCGTTGTCTATATTGCGGATGTTTTCTTTGAGTGCCTGGCGCAAGTCCGCCGCAGCCTTGGGTGTGGCTTTGCCATGACCATCGCCCACGGCCTGCTCCAGATTGGCCAGCGCGGCTTTAACAATGGCGGTGGATTTGGCGCGCATTTCCTGCAACACAGCCGGATCCAGCTTGGCCTTGGGCGCACGCGCGTGCTTGTCGCCTGCTGCGCCATCGCCCGCCTGCAGTGTGCCGCGCGCACTGCGCAGTTCGTCAGCCCACACCGGCACTGCCGGCAGCGGCGCAGCGGCGTCTTCGGCGGCTGCCACGGCCAGTGACAGCGCCCCCTGAAAAGCCTCCCACACGGCGAGCAACTGGCCACGCGACGCATCAAGCTGCGGCGGAAACTTGGCATCCACGCTGGACCAGTTATTGTCCTGCGCCAGTTCGTCGGCCTGAGCTTGCCAATGCGTCACGTCGGTACGCAGCGCATCCCAGGCAGCCTGCGCGTCGCGCCAGGGCTTTGTCGACAACACTTCAACCCGCTGCGCCATCAGCACAGCGGCCTCACGCTGCACCTGCACGCGGTGTTGCAGGTCCTCAATGGTTTTTACACGGTCAGCAAGTTGTGCTTTCAGCCCGGCCAGCGGCTCGCGGGACAAAGGCGCGCCCGCTTTGGCGGCGTCACGCTGCCACGCCAGTGCGTCGGCCAAGTTGAGTTTTTTCAGCGCCAGCAAGGCATTGCCTTTTTCAGCCCATTCAGCCGCTACCGTTTCCTGGCTTTTGAGGCGCTTGGCTTCGTCCAGCTTTTCTTTAAGCGGCTTGGCTGCGCCCTTGTCGCGGTTGGCCAGGTCTTTGTAGACCTCGGCCATCAACTCGGCTGTCGGCTCCGTTGCCAGCCACTCGCGAATGCGCGTCGTCCGCTCGCCAGAGGTAGGCGCAGAAAAGGCGCCGCCGGTCAGCCCATCCAGCGGGTGGGTATCGGGCTGTTTGGCTGCAGGTGTTTTCACGGCGGGGGTTTCGGTCTTGGGAGATTTGGACATGAGGGAACGCAGCATATATATAGAGTGAAAAGAAAGCGAGGCTTTCTGGGGAAAAAATCGGGACTTGTCCGCCTGCGTGGATTTCGGATCAACACCAGGCGCAAAGGCAGGACAGGTAAAAAAATATGGGAGCGGCGGATCAACCCGCAGCCCCGACTCAAGCCTTCAGTGAGGTCACCCTTAACCTTTAATGATGTCGGGGCGAGGCACTGCTAATAAAGCACTGCAGGTATTTTCGCTGTTTTTAAGGACCATCCGCGCAGCCATTCATCCATGGCCGCGGATTTCCCAAGCGCGGTGACGACAAACTCGCAACAGACAAGAAAAAACCCCGGGCAGCGAGCCGACCGGGGTTGACGGCGGGCGTGATGCTCATGCCGTCGGGTTTCGCCAGGAAGAGAAGTTCGTCTTCAGGGCGTTGAAAGCAAATGATTGCTCTCAGGTTTACCGGGGTTGGTTACCCGGAAATGCTCAAGGTATCAAGCTCAAGCAACTGCAGATTACTCCTGCCGCACAATGCCCGCAAGTCGGAATTTGTAATCAAAAACAGCTCATCGATTGGGATTTGGACAAATCTTTACATGGATGGCTTTTGTCCTACAAAAATATGCGCGTCCGTCGCAATGACACCTTTTGAGCCGGATTTCCATGCTTGCGGCAGTTTCTTCAAAAGATGCTGCAAGCGCTTGTCATTCAAGCCTTTACTGTCAAAACATACAGCTTTCAGATCGCTTTTTCGGCGCCAAGACCAACTTAGAGCAAGTGCTCAAAAAATGAGCAAATCGACGTAAACAGGCGCCTGGAGGCCATCTAACCGGTGTTTTATATATCAATAGTTATTAAACATGGTTTTAATAGTATTGACATGTTATTAAGGCGCCTCATAGAATCCGCCATCCCAAAAAAACCAAGGGAGAACCCGAACCCGCTGCCGAACCCGGCAAAGTCAGACAGGGGTCAACACCCACAGGGCAATCCCTTGTTTGATGGCGACCCAATCAAAGCGAACCGCTACCGAGCGGTGCGCATAGAAAGGAGTGCTATGACAGCGCTAGGACAATCAAGCCCCGTAGTGAAGATGCGGGCCATTCAGAAGAACGTAGGCAACAGTCTGGCAAATATTGCTGACGACATTGCCCACGGGTTTTTTGAAATCACGCACAACAGCTTTGCCATGGTCGGCCTGGCCGTGGTGTTTGCCGTGATCACCCTCACCGCCCGACCCGACCTCCGTCAGGCTGGCGAAGCAAGACTCATGACCTGGCTCCTGGAGCGTCAGGAAGCAGCCATCGGCTTCACCGAGCCCGACGCCATTGAGCGCGCTACCGCCGCCAATCCAAAGGACTTGCCCCAGCAGCAGGCGGCATTGGCGTTCTGGCTCAGCAAGAAGTACAACGTAGCACCAGAGCCATTGAGCGCGCTGGTCTCCGAAGCCTTTGAGATCAGCAAAACAGCCAAACTTGATCCGACACTGATCCTGGCCATCATGGCCATCGAGTCAGGCTTCAACCCTTTCGCCCAAAGCCCCGTGGGTGCCCAGGGCTTGATGCAGGTGATGACGAAAATTCACCATGACAAATACGAAAACTTTGGCGGCAAGCTGGCCGCCTTTGACCCCCTGACCAACCTGCGCGTCGGCGTCAAAGTGCTGCAGGAGTGCATCCAGCGCGCTGGCTCGGTTGAGGCAGGCCTCAAGTTTTATGTAGGCGCGGCCAACCTTGAAAGCGATGGCGGCTATGCGGCAAAGGTCATGGCGGAGCACGCGCGCCTTCTGGCCGTTGCCGGCGGCAGAGCCCCTGCCTATGCGCCAGGATATGCCCCCGCCATCCGTCCGCCGCAGGTGATCCCCGCTTCCATGCCAATCAAGATGGAAAGCCAGGACGAGCCAGCTGAAAAGGCCGTTGACAAGGTCGCCGGCCTGTCCATTTCCTGACGGTTTTCGACCGCCGCTCAATCGCCGAGTCCGCTACACTACGTGGGTGCGCGACTGGCGATAGGCAAATCCCCTGAACAAGGGCGACTGCCGACGTGGGATACCACTGGGAAGCGCACCGCTGTTGTCAACGATGACCCGGCGTTCAGCCGTTCGCCTGGGCAGCCCTTGCCTCCTACTACCAAGGACAGGGACCACGTCTTAAAGGACTGCCATGTACGACCGCACCATTCTTGTTGAACAAGCCGACCCTGAAATCTGGGCCGCCATTCAGGCAGAAAACGCTCGCCAGGAACACCACATTGAGCTGATTGCCAGCGAAAACTACGCCTCGCCCGCTGTCATGGCGGCGCAGGGCTCACAACTGACCAATAAATACGCCGAGGGCTACCCCGGCCGCCGCTACTACGGCGGTTGCGAGCATGTTGATGTGGCTGAGCAACTGGCAATTGACCGCGTCAAACAAATCTTCGGCGCCGAGGCTGCCAACGTGCAGCCCCATTGCGGCGCGTCGGCCAACGAGGCCGTGTTTCTGGCCTTCCTCAAGCCCGGCGACACCATCATGGGCATGAGCCTGGCCGAAGGCGGGCATCTGACCCACGGAATGGCTCTTAATATGAGTGGCAAGTGGTTCAATGTCGTCTCCTACGGCCTGGATGCCAAAGAAGAGATTGATTACGACGCCATGGAGCGCAAAGCCCATGAGTCCAAACCCAAACTGATCATTGCCGGCGCGTCTGCCTATTCACTCGCCATCGACTTCGCCCGTTTTGCCAAGGTGGCAAAGGATGTTGGCGCCATTTTCATGGTCGACATGGCCCACTACGCCGGCCTGATTGCCGCTGGCATCTACCCCAATCCCGTGCCCCACGCCGATATCGTGACCTCAACGACCCACAAGAGCCTGCGCGGCCCCCGTGGCGGCATCATCCTGATGAAGGCTCAACACGAGAAAGCCATCAACAGCGCCATTTTCCCCGGCCTGCAGGGCGGCCCGTTGATGCATGTGATTGCAGCGAAGGCCGTCGCATTCAAGGAAGCCCTCACGCCCGAGTTCAAAACCTACCAGCAACAGGTGCTGAAAAACGCGCAAATTGTGGCCGACACCCTGACACAGCGCGGCCTGCGTATCGTCAGCGGCCGTACCGAAAGCCATGTGATGCTGGTTGATTTGCGCGCCAAAGGCATCACAGGCAAGGAAGCCGAAGCGGTGCTGGGCAGCGCGCACATGACCATCAATAAAAACGCGATTCCGAACGACCCCGAAAAGCCAATGGTCACCAGCGGCGTTCGCATCGGCACCCCCGCCATGACGACGCGCGGCTTCAAGGACGAAGAAGCGCGTTTGACCGCCAACCTGATCGCCGATGTGCTGGACAACCCGCGCGTTCCCGTCAATATTGACGCCATCAAGGCCAAGGTCAACGCCCTGACCAGCCGCTTCCCGGTGTACCGCTGATCCATGCATAGGCGCAGATGCTATTGTTTTGATAGCCTTCTGCGCCCGTGGTTAAAGGGCAAAGTGCCGTTTTTATTCTCAAGATGTAAGGGGCAGGCATGAAATGCCCGTTCTGCGGCAATCTCGAAACCCAGGTTGTGGAAACCCGGGTGGCTGAAGACGCTGACTTCATACGCCGCCGCCGCCAGTGTGGCGCGTGTGAAAAACGCTTCACCACCTACGAGCGCCCCGACGTCAACTTCCCCGCGATCGTCAAAAAAGACGGCCGCCGCATCGAGTACAAACGCAGCAAAATCATGGACTCCATGAACCTGGCACTGCGCAAGCGCCCGGTCAGCACCGAGCAAGTGGACTCGGCGATTGAGCGCATAGAAGAAAAGCTGCTCAACCTTGGACTGCGAGAAGTACCCTCCACCCGCCTCGGCGAGCTCGTCATGCGCGAGCTGAAAAAGCTCGACAAAGTGGCCTATGTCCGGTTTGCGAGCGTTTATCGCAGTTTTGAGGATATTGACGAGTTCAAGACTTTGGTGGATGAGGTTCGCAGATAAGTGAGGAGCTTACTTGTTCCAACAAGTTGCGGCATCTCCCGCACTTTGCCCTTTGGTTCCAAGGTTATTCAGCGTCAGATCACCGCATGCACTATCCGTCCAACCAGAGGGGGTTGCAGTCAGGGTAAAAGCTGTGGCAGTCACCCCGCTCAGCGCGATGTCATACCGTTTCGTGCCCTGCGACGGAGATAGCGTTAGCGCTGTCGGTAACGCAGGCGGGTTGGCGCTCGCGTCAACATATTTAAAGTTAATCGATCGATACCGCTCCATGAATTGCGCGGCTTCAAGTAACACCGTTTTTGCGTGAGTACGGTGCCCTCGCTCAATGTACGCTGTGTAAGCCGGCAGCGCAATCCCGGCAAGGATGCCGATAATAGCCACCGTGATCATCAGTTCGATCAGCGTGAAACCCCGCATGAGCTTGATTGTTTTCAATTTAAATCCTTTCAAACCTTAAACCCATCGTCATTTACTTCAGTTGCCGCCAAATCTGCCGAACTGCGCTTGCGCCCGTGGGACTAGGGGGCGTCAAGTTAATTTGCAGAACCTGGGTTTTCCCGCAAACACCATTGATACATACCGTTTGTTGTCCGCCAACGCTTGTTGAGTAGGTCGTTGTGGCGATCGTATCGTTAAATATGGTCTGACTGATGTACAGGGCGGGAGGCCCGTTATCCTGCAACACAAACACTCCGCGAGGTGAACCACCGGCAACACGTACGGAATTGGGGACAATGGTGCTGAATACTTTTTTGTACCCGCCGGTCAACGCGTCGACACCCGTAATCCAGGCGTCCAGTCCAGCCGCACAGTCATCAACGCTAGGCACGATAGATGTGAAAAGAAACGCATCCACCACGCCCGGGATGGTGTAGCGCACCGGCGGCGCTATCACCCTTTCACCCGGCGTAACATTCGTGCCCGTCAACGGGACGACCCAACCTTTTTTCCCCGAGACGGTGTACCAGTCGGGGGTCGCGCCCGCTGAGGTCGTACGCACGTCGCTTGCTACGCCGCCAACCGGCGCCGGCATGGATATGGTCATCGATGACAAGTTGGATTCGACAACGAAGGGCGTTGTACTCAGGCCATGAAGCAAATCGTCGTAGATGCCATACAGCGCCTGGACGGTCGTAACGGCAGGATCGGTAGCGCTCAAATAGCTGCCTGTACCGAAATAAATCATCTTTCCTCCGTTTGTGTTGACATGCGTGGGGGCAGCGCCCACTTTGATCTCGGCAGTGATGGGCCGCCCCGTCGGGGTTGTGTAGATCAAAGCCCCAGCACTCCCGGAACTGGGATCAAAGCGCCAAATATTGCCCTTGTAGTCGGCACCATAGACGTATTCAATGGTGTCCTGGTTGCCGCTGGTCTTGCGCACCAGTTCAACTGCTCCCAAGCCGTTGTTGGCGATTGAAGCATTGGTGGGAATGATGCGAAGAATGTTCCCGTCGCTCAACCTCACTACGTAAAGGTTGGCGGTCCCAGCAGTACTGTTGTAACCATTCCCAAAGATGGCAACCCAGGTCCCATCAGCAAGCTTGCCAACCCCTGGTCTTCCCATGATGTTGCCAAACGTGGTTCCAATACCAGCGGAGCTGGAATTGATTTCCCATAAAACGCTGTCGGCTGTGAAAGTTTTTGACGTGGCATTGATGGCAAACACGGTCTTGGCACCACTTCCCCCGGCAGCCACCACCACGGTGCGCCAGTTGGTGGTCGCATCCCCTGGGACGGCTATCTTGGCATGACTGACAGCGATGGAGCCATCAATAAGGTTTTGATGTTGATAGCCGGGATCTGCCAAATTCTTGACCTGCGAACGCACGGCCTGTGGCATGAAACCAAGCAGTTCCACGCCACCGGTGGTGTCGGGCTCTGCATCAAAAATATGAAAAAACCCGCTGTTTGTTCCAACCGCCAGGGTTTCAAAATTAATGGTGCTCAAAAAGGACGTGTAAGTTGCATCACTCAAAGCGTAGTTCAGGTTCTTCGCCGAAATGATTTGTGGATCGGAATTGACGATGTCGCCCAGTACCGAGCCATAGTCCGCTGCGGCGGTGGTGCCCCGATTGCGAAAGGCTCCACCCTTTCGCTCTTCACCGCTTTTTTCGCCCAGCAGGTATTGATATGTCGCTGCGTTCACAAAGTCAGTTTGCTCAGCGCCGGTCAGCGATGCGTACCCCGAGGATGTAAGGGAAACCGGTGGAGTTGTGCCGCCGCGACCCAAAAACAGCTTGGTACGTGATGCCGGAACAGGTATTTTGGAAGAAACCTCCCAGATTGGCGTATTGGATACCGCACCACTCGTTGCAATCGAGAAAGCATACAGACGCGAGGTCCATGTCAGCGAATCGTAGTTAGCCTGGTAAATCGCGGCCGACCCCAGACTCCGTTGCCCGACCCCCACGACGCTGGTGCTGGCCACCGCTGCCAATGCAGCAGCAGAACGGAAAGCTTTGGCCATCTGGTCAGGTAGGTTGGCAGGATTGTTGACCTTGAAGTAATTGGTTGGGTCGCCGTTTGCATCCAAAAGGCCGGCACCTCCATACTTAGCTGCATACCAAAGCGCGTCGTGCGGAATGTAGCCGGACACCGTGGAACTGGTCGCAAAATCCAGGGTGCGGGAAGTCGCAGTATGCGGTAACACCGTGCCGTTGGCGCGTGTTCCGTTCGCTGGCGCCGGATCCTGAACCGTGGGGGTCAGAAGGGTGTCGAGGTAATACTTGGTTTGAGGATCTTTTCGTACCCCACCGATCAATGGCCTGCTGGACATGTCCAGGTACAGGCCGTCCTTGGTCGTCCCGGTTATGGTGTAGCCAAGGTGCATTTCAATGTCGGCCGCACTGGTATTGATAGGAGCCAAGGCCACGACTATCTTGCCAGCCGCATTGACGCTCACGGTGTAACCTACAACAGCATCGGTTTCATTGTCTCCGCCTGCATCCGTGTCAGAAAAATTCACGACAAAGGACATTGTTGGCCGGCCGCCGTTGATGGCTGCGTTGTAGTCTGGCCCAGTGGTACCACTCGTGTTGTTAAACGTGTCCAGATAGAAACCGGTAATTGAGCCTGTCGGTTGAAACGCTCCAAACGCGGCGCTTGTAACGTATCCGCTGGGACCAACCGACTTGGAAACAGGCACCAAAGACACCTTCTTGCCGCCGTAAGAGATTTCAATTTTGGGCACAACACTGCCCAGCGCTACTGCAATGGTATCCACCGTAGCATTCGTAGCAGTCATGGGAACGGACGGAGGATTGCCAATCTGAAAACCTGTCACCTTTCCAAAACGGGCAATCGCAGCAGAATAAAAACTACCTCTCGACTGGGTCGCATCCGGTGCATGCCCCTGGATGTTTGCAAAAGAATTGGCAGATTTGGCGGTCGGATTCCCGTCGCTAGCTGTCCCCGATTGGCCGACGAAAACATTTCGGGTACCCAGGTTTTCGTTCGTGGGGGTAGGCGTGGGCAACGGGGCCTTGCCCCAGATGATGTCCGCTTCGGTACTCACGTTCACGCCGGCAAGGTCGCCTCGAGGAGGGGCCAGCGGATTGCCCATTTGCGCCTCTACGTCAAAGTAGGCATACGGAAGCTCGTCATTGTCAAATGTCGTCACTGGATCAGCGATCACCATTTGCACGGGGCGGGAACAGATCGGGCTGCCCCCGGCTGATTTGAGTCGGAAAGGATTTTGCCAAGGTGACGAGCCCGTGCCCATCAAAGGCAATTGAAGCCTTGAGTCTCCCGAGTTGTTGACATTCACGCCATTCGCATAGGCAGAAAACCCCGAGCCTTTACCTGCAAAATAACGTAACCCTTCGTACATCATTTCGCCGATGGGAGCCCCCCATGAAGGGCAAGCACCCTCTATCTGCAGCGAATTGAAATTGTTATCGCAGTGATACCCGTCCCCTTTCCAGCCATAGATGGATATGCGGTCTATCGTTCGGGCTATGCCATCAACCGTTGCGGTGCCCTCGGTCACCTGCCGAAAAACACCGTTGGCGGGGTTTACTTCATCTTTGAAACTGGCAATGTTCCGGCGGACCACGCCCCCCGAATAGTTGTTTCTATAAGAGCCCGTAAGCAGGCCAAATTTCAACTGGTCGTTAACCGAATACTCGTGCAAGACTCCTGTTGGCTTCCACACGGTGGGTGCGGCGGTGGGGTAACCTGTGCAGCCTGCCTCCCGGGCGCCGCTCAAGGTGACGCAGGCCTCGACTTTAAGCGTGTAGGCGGTACTGGTGATACCAAAAGCAGTATCCGCAGCAATGTTGGCGTTGCCGTCTGCGGCAGTCCACTTCCAGATGCGGTCAGTAACCTGATCGGCGTTAAGTATCACCCGCAACGCCGGCGCAGGCATTGGAAATGGATAAGTGCCTGAGCCGGCATTTGCAGGCGTGGTACCGGATGCATAGGGATAACTTCTCACAGCAAAAAGGTGCTGCTTTCCTGCGGTTGGCGCAGCGAGGTCGGTGTAATAGGTAATGTTATAACTGTCGCGCCCTGTCACCGGTCGGTATTCCTTACCCCACACGTGGCTATCCTGCGGGATAAATGCCCCTTGCAAAACAGTGGGACTTGCGGATGTGGTCGGGTCAGTAATGCGATGCCCGCCATACAACACCCTGCGCAAAGCATCCATGCGCGAAGTTGTGGCCCAGTTAAGCCAATTCCCGTGCCACCGCGCACTTGAAGCCGCAGTCAGGCAACCGTCGCTGCTTTTTGCAACATCTTTGGGGCTAAATCGTCCGTTGTCATACAAATAACAGCGATCAGACGCGAAGTTGCCGTAATAGGTGATCGTGGGTTTGAACCCGATGTCGGGTATCCCGTCGGCATTAAGATCACTCGCATCGTTGTAAGCGGCATAAAAAAGCCGATGGTCCTTGCTCATGGTCAACATGACAAGACCTGGTGCCGCCTTTAACGCGAGCAGCGGTATATCAGCGATGTTGACAGTGGTCTGCGCGTTCGCAAATTTCGCCGGCACGCCCACGAACAACAAGGCTGCAAACAGCACACCCCAAACGCGGGACGCTATCGCGAATCGCCGTCGGAAGATACCATCCTCTATGGCGTTCGGTCTAGGCGAAGCCCGGTCCGATCCCGACAGTTTTTCATTGATAGCAATAACTGATGGCTTGTTCATAGCGAACCCCTTAAAAACATCTCTATGTCGTTTTGACATACATAACCTGCAATACGGACTCAGCAACGCCAGATCCCCCGGTACTCCGCGACGTCACCCGGTAGGTCCGCGTAGTGGTCGTTCCCGATACGACCGTACTTAACAGTTCGATCACATACTTCGCGCCCTCGGCATTGTTGGCATAGGTGGTACCAACTGCGGCCGCGCAACTTTTCCAACTAAATGGCGTAGTGGTGGTACACGTACTTGTGGTGGCTCCTGCACCCTGCGTCCAGAAACTGGCGTTATCACCCTCACTCAACGGAGCCCCATAGTGACCGAGCGTTCCAGCGGAAAATCCACCTGACTCAATAAGCTCCAAGGCTTCCTTGCCCGCGCTTTCAGCGGACTGAAAAGAAAAATTGCGATCCACCACATTGCCAGTCATACGCTCCGACATGGTGGTGTTGCGAAATCCGATCATGCTTATTGACATCAACATGACGAGGAGAACCAGCCCGACAATCAGAGTCATGCCGCGCTGACGGTTCCGACGCAGGCCACGTCTCGCCGTTCCCAGGCTGCGAGTTGCCCCGCTTTTACAGCGTGAAGTGAATGTCAAACTTTCGTACATTTTTTGCGCTCGAAGATCGTGCTAACGTGCCGCTACGCTGTTCCGAAGAACAACAGTGGTGGAAAATTCCTTGCGGAGCCGCTTTGTCGACGCGCCTGTGGGAACGGCATAGGACTGTCCCAGTAGGGTAGGCGTCGTGCTCACATCAAAATTCAGATTGTCCTCAGCGGAAACCATCATCAAACCTACCCGCACAGCGACCACACGCGACCAATCGGTAACGCTGGCTGCCGTTGTACGCCACTCATCTGCCACAAGATTCGGCATGCACGTCGTGGCGCCAGGCAAGGTACACGACGTTCCAAGGGAGCTGTCTGTGCCTAACGTGTTCTCTCCGTAGTGCAGTTGCATGCTCTCTACGTTGGAGACCACCTCCTCGGCATTGGACCGGGCATTTCCATTGAAAGTCACGCGGTACAGGCTGGGAGTGGTCGCGCCGCTGCGGGTGGCAACGTAGAAGAGGTTCCATTGCGCCAACATCACAATCGCACCTGCACGGGCGCCTACCCCAGATGCAACTGCTGGACCGAACAGGTAGCTGTCTGTAAAACTGCTCGTCGCATTACCAGTACCGTCATGTGCAATCGTGGTGACACCGCCGCTCGTTGCGACTGTTCCTTCGAACAGACTGGATGACACACAATCCGAAACGATCATCGTATTCGCGCCACTCCATCCGTAAACATTTGATGAGATGGTCAGAGGCGACGCGGCGGCGGGCATCGCTACCGTTACGCCTACCGTGCTGGCGCTGCCTCCAGCAAAAAACAGACTGTCAGAGCCACTGGATACGGGAACTGAACCTGTTGCAAACATGGCACTTGGTAGGCCGTCAAAACCGCGTATGAAATTTAGCGGAGTGAAGGGCTGTACGATCACCTCACCATTCCCCGTCTCTACCGACGCTAACGGATTGGGCCCGCTGATAGTGTCTGGATTCGAAGAGGCAAGCACGCTGCCCGGATAGCGAGTGGTTACGCTTGCGACCGTCACGGTCTTTATGCCAGAACATCCGGCAAATCCGGCCATTCGCAACTCTCTCGAAATTGAATCCAGGGCGAAATTTGCATCCTCCTGCAGCCTCCCGGACCCTTCCTGAAACCTAAACGCATTCTTTACCGCAACGTAAACGGACGACAGACCGATTAACACCGCCAAACCGAGGGCAAGGGAAATCAAAAGCTCGATCAGCGTCATTCCAAGTTGAGTGCGATCCAAGCGAAAATTTACGGTCGCCTTCATAGCCGCAACTCAAAAATAACGGTCTTGAAAGCCGCAGCTGAATTGTCGCGGCACGTAATAAAGGCCGCATCACTCAAGGTTCCCAAACAATTCGACCAGCGAACCTCTATCTCGACCTTACGCGCGCCACTTGCCACGGTGTTGGTTATTTTCCCGTCTCCCTGCGGGAGTTGGGCAGCCAATGCCTCCAGCCACGCTTTTTTGTCCTTCATCGCAATGGTTGTGGGGCTGGAGGGCGGTGTGTCTGCGTACGACGTGATGTATTGGCTGGATGCAGACAATGCGACTACAGGGTTCGCACGGATCCGGTCGGCCATGTCAGCGGCGAGTTGACTGGCTTTTGACGTGGCTTCAGAAGCGGCCGCATTAGAAACACCCTTGACGAGCAACCCCGCAACACCAAGCAAACCAAAACAGAGAATCACCATGGTGACCAACACTTCGATAAGGCTGAATCCTGCCTGCTTGCGTTTGATGCACACGCGGGTCACTTGCCGGGGATTGGAGGAAGGAAATAATTTCATGACAATTAAGAGTCAGTGGGACAACTGGAAGCGCTTGCCACACGGGCCGTACGAACTCGCCCCGTGATACTGAGAACAAGGCAGTACTTTTCACTTGTACCGTCAAAAAACCAAAAAGAGCGATTTGCCCCGGATGCCCCGGTAGATGTGATCAGCCGCCCCTGACCGTTATAAGTAAAATAATTGAGCGAGCCTGTCCGACCGGTACTGATGGGCCCTGAGGGAGCAGCTACAACCTCGATCCGCGTCACTAGCGGTGCGGTGGTTGTGTCAACGGTCGGGCCTACCGAGCCATTGGCGTTGGTAGTTCCATCTACAAAAACAGTCCAGCCATTGGTCCAAACACCCGCAGTGGTGTTTGCGGCAACAGTTACTCTGGCGTCAGCGCCCCGCTTGACCGCCTCGGAACGCGCAAGACTCAATGAAACCTGCAACGCCGAGGCAGCAGCAGAAACCCGGTTATTTCGCAGCATGTCCCCGAATGCAGGTGCGCCCACAGCTACGAGAATTCCCAGTATGGTGACCACCACCATGACCTCAATCAGCGTAAAACCGCATGCGTCCCTGACGCGACCACCCACACGCTGGGAGCGTGCTCGGCCACAAGACGTCGTTTGTCTACTCATGATGGCGATACTACGCACTTAAGGATGCGCGCCGGTTACAGTACCGACGAACGGCCAGATCGGCTAGCCAGGCGGCAAATGACCCACACAACCTCCCCAGTGTCCACAAATCCGATACAGCACGCGCAGAGCCTGGCAGAAAGAAGCCTCTTTGCGCCCCCCCCAAACCCGCGCGTCGGCTGTGTGCTCCTAAATGCTGGGGGCAGGCTGATTGGTCAGGGGCGGACCCAACGAACGGGCGGGCCCCACGCCGAAATCATGGCCCTTCGTGATGCGCAGGAGCAAGGCCATTCGCTCATGGGCGCCACCGCCTACGTCACCTTGGAACCCTGCTCCCATCATGGCCGGACCGGCCCCTGCTGCGATGCACTGATCGCTGCGGGCATTAGAAAAGTTGTTGCATCCATTGCTGATCCCAACCCGTTAGTCTCAGGCCAGGGCATCGAGCGGCTTCGGGCTGCAGGAATCGAAGTCGAAGTGGGTGCGGGCGCGGAAGAATCCCGTGAACTCAATATCGGGTTTTTCAGCCGCATGATCCGCAAAACCCCTTGGGTGCGAATAAAGGCTGCCGCATCTCTTGATGGGAAAACCGCGCTGGACAACGGTCGCAGTCAATGGATTACCTCGGACGCGGCCCGGGCGGACGGCCATGCGTGGCGGGCACGCTCTTGCGCAATATTGACTGGCATCGGCACCGTGCTTGAAGACAATCCGCGGCTGGATGTCCGCTTGGTGGATACCCCGCGCCAACCGCATCTGGTGGTGGTGGACAGCCGGCTGGAAACTCCAACGGATGCGCAGCTATTCACCCCCGAGCGGCGGGTGTACATCTATGCAGCTCAAGAGAATGCCGACAAGAAGTCAGCGCTTGAGGCTTGCGGCGCCACTGTGATCTATCTGCCGGGCGCTGACGGCAAGGTTGATCTGGCGGCGATGCTGCGTGATCTGGCTCACCGCGAGGTGAACGAGGTCCACGTAGAAGCGGGGCACAAGCTCAACGGGTCGCTGGTGCGGGAGGGCCTGGTTGACGAATTTGTTGTTTACCTTGCACCCAAGCTGATTGGCCAGGGTGCGAACATGGCCAGTTTTGGCCCGATTGCCGAGCTCTCAGATGCCTTGGAGCTTGATTTCCGCTCCACAGACAGGATAGGGGCCGACTTGCGCATTGTTGCCAGAGTAAGGGGACGAGACCAGTTCTAGCAGCGTGTGGGCAATCTCTGCGAAAATACCCGCATGTTTACCGGAATCATTACCGGCATGGGGCGCATCGTCGCTATCCATCGCCTGGGCAGCTCTTTGGACCACGGCAAGCGCCTCACGATTGAGGCGCCCGATGGCTACCTTGATGACGTGGGCCTGGGTGACAGCATTGCGCTCAACGGCGCTTGCATGACGGTCATGGCGCTGGACAGCGCTAAAAACCAGTTTTCCATCGAGATTTCTGCCGAATCACTCGCTAAAACCTGTGGTTTGAGTGAGTTAGGCCCCATCAATCTTGAGAAGGCACTGCGCGCCCACGACCGGCTGGGTGGCCATATCGTGGCGGGCCATGTCGATGGCATTGGTGTGGTCACGCATTTTGCAGAGGTTGGCGAAAGCTGGGAGCTGCGTATTCTTGCCCCGCGCGATCTGAGCAAGTACCTGGCTTACAAGGGATCCATCACCGTCAACGGTGTGAGCCTGACGGTCAACCGGGTAGCAGACCTGCTAGGCGACGGCGCCGGAAGCGAGATCAGCATCAACCTGATCCCCCACACCGTCCAGAACACTGCTCTTCACCATCTGCAGGAAAAATCGCAGGTGAACCTCGAGATTGATTTGATTGCGCGCTATGTTGAGCGCATGCTCCAAGACAAGAAAGCCTGAGCTCATGACCATTGCCATCTCTCCCGTTGAAGACATCGTGGCCGACATGCGTGCCGGCCGGATCGTGATTCTGGTTGATGAAGAAGACCGCGAAAACGAAGGCGACCTGGTGCTGGCCGCCGACCACGTGAGTCCTGAGGCCATCAACTTCATGGCGCGTTATGGCCGGGGCCTTATTTGCCTGACCTTGAGCCGTGAACGCTGTGAGCTGTTGCAATTGCCGCCCATGGTGGCGCGCAACGGTACCAAAATGGGGACCGCTTTTACCGTCTCCATTGAAGCGGCTGAAGGCGTCACCACCGGCATCTCAGCAGCAGACCGCGCTCGCACAGTACAGGCCGCAGTCGCCAAAAATGCCAAGGTCAGCGATTTGGTGCAGCCCGGCCACATCTTCCCCTTGCAAGCTGTGGACGGCGGCGTGTTGATGCGCGCTGGCCACACCGAAGCTGGGTGCGATCTGGCGAGTATGGCTGGCTGCTCACCCGCTGCTGTCATTTGCGAAATCATGAAAGACGACGGCACCATGGCGCGCCTGCCAGACCTGCAGGTTTTTGCCGCCGAGCATGGTTTGAAAATTGGCACGATTGCGGACCTGATTGAGCACCGCAGCCGCAACGAATCACTGATAGAAAAAATCGGCGCGCGAACCATACAGACCGCCTTCGGCGAGTTTGCTGTTCACGCCTTTCGTGACAAACCGAGTCAGGGACTGCACCTGGCCCTTGTCAAAGGCCAGTGGGCTGAAGAGGACACCGTTGCAGCACGCGTACACGAGCCGCTGTCAGTCCTCGACGCACTGGAAACCGGCCGGGCCATGCACTCCTGGAGTCTGGACCAAAGCCTGTCGCACATTGCCAAAGAGGGCAAAGGTGTCGCGGTGTTGCTCAACTGCGGTGAGAGCGCGGCCCAATTGCTGGCGCAGTTTGAAGGCACGGCTTGCGCGGCGCAGGCGCCAGAGCGCGGCCGCATGGACCTGCGGACCTACGGCGTAGGCGCGCAAATCCTGCGTGAATGCGGCGTCAAGAAAATGAATTTGATGGGCAATCCGCGCCGCATGCCCAGCATGACGGGCTACGGCCTGGAAATCACCGGCTACATAGCCCAAAAATAACAAAAGGGAAATTTATTGTGTTTGGTGCAGAAAAAGGATCAGCAAACAAGCTGGACGGTAAAAAACTCTCAATCGGTGTGGTGCAAGCCCGCTTTAATGAAACCATCACCAACGCGCTGGCACAGGCCTGCCGCGAAGAACTGCTGGCGCTGGGAGTGGACGAGGAAAACATCTACCACGTGAAGGTGCCCGGCGCGCTGGAAATTCCCTCTGCGTTGCAAGCCCTGGCCGAACGCGACCAGTACGATGCGTTGATTGCCTTGGGCTGCATCATCCGCGGCGAAACCTATCACTTTGAACTGGTGGCCAATGAAAGCGGCTCCTCTGTGAGTCGGCTCGCACTTGACTATCAACTTCCTATCGCAAATGCCATTCTCACGGTTGAAAACGTCGCGCAAGCCGAAGCCCGCCAGACCGAAAAGGGCCGCGATGCAGCGCGCGTTGCGGTGGAAATGGCCAATCTGCTCAACGAACTTTCCTGATACCGACCCCGAACTCACAAGCGCGCCATGACCGACAAGATCCCCACCAAACCCAAGCGCCCGCCGCAAACCCGAACCGGCCTGACCGACACCGGTGTCAAAAAGGCCGCCGACAAATCAGCCCGAACCCGCGCGCGCGAGTTTGCCTTGCAGGCCCTGTACCAACACTTGGTGGGTCGCAACGAAGTTGAATCAATTGATGCGTTTACACGCGACCTGGTGGGCTTTCACAAAGCGGACTCCGCGCATTACGACGCGTTGCTGCACGGCTGTATTGCAGATGCCAAGACTCTGGACGCCGCCCTTACACCGCTGCTGGACCGCAAGATGGCTGAAATATCACCCGTTGAACATTCGGTTCTGTGGATCGGCATTTACGAGTTCAAAAACTGCCTTGACGTGCCCTATCGCGTTGTCATCAACGAGTGCATTGAGCTAGCCAAGGCATTTGGCGGCACCGACGGGCACAAATATGTCAATGGCGTGTTGCACAAGCTTGCGCCCGCGTTCCGCACAGCTGAAGTCGCCGCCGACAAAGCCTGAGCCAATGCGAATTTCCCGTCGTGCCGAGCGCATAGAACCCTTCTATGTGATGGAGGTGGCCAAAGCCGCAGCGGCCTTGGCCAAAGAAGTTGCGGGCACCGCGCAGCCCATGATTTTTCTGAACATTGGCGAGCCGGACTTCACCGCGCCGCCACTCGTTCAGCAGGCTGCCGCACAAGCCATTCATGCTGGCAACACCCAGTACACACAGGCAACCGGCTTGCAAAACCTGCGCGAAAGCATAAGCCGCTGGTACGCCACGCGGTTTCAGGCCAACGTGGCTCCGTCGCGCATCGTCATCACCGCCGGCGCCTCGGCTGCCTTGCAGTTGGCCTGCCTGGCGTTGATCGAAGCCGGCGACGAAATTTTGATGCCCGATCCGAGCTACCCCTGCAACCGGCACTTTGTCAGTGCGGCGGAAGGCACGGCGGTGCTGGTGCCCACCACGGCAGCCGAGCGCTTTCAACTCAGCAGCGCCAAGGTCAAGGTTGCGTGGACCGACAAAACCCGCGGCGTGTTGCTGGCCTCGCCATCCAACCCCACCGGCACTTCGATTGCACCGGAAGAGTTGCGCAGCATTCATGAGTTTGTGCACAGCCGGGGCGGCATCACTCTCGTCGATGAGATTTACCTGGGCCTCAGTTACGAGGCTCACTTCGGCCACACCGCACTGGCCATGCCAGGCGGCCTGGGCGAAAGTGTCATCAGCATCAACAGCTTCAGCAAATACTTCAATATGACCGGCTGGCGACTGGGGTGGCTGGTGGTGCCAGAGGCTTTGGCGCCGGTGATTGAACGCATCGCCCAAAATTTGTTTATCTGCCCAAGTACGATTGCCCAGCATGCAGCCCTCGCCTGCTTTGAGCCCGAGAGCCTGGCCGAATACGAACGGCGACGCGCAGAGTTCAAAGCCAGACGTGACTACTTCATCCCTGAACTGAATCGCTTAGGCTTGACGGTGCCCGTCATGCCGGATGGCGCTTTTTATGCGTACGCGGACTGCACCGCGGCGGCCAAACGTCTGGGCGTGAGCGGGAGCTGGGATTTTGCATTTGAGCTGATGAAGCGCGCCCATATTGCCGTCACGCCCGGCCGCGACTTTGGCACCGACGCGCCTGAACGCTACATCCGTTTCTCCACGGCCAACTCGATGGGAGAATTGAAGCAGGCCGTGGCACGGCTGGAGGCTGTCCTTGGTTAAAGCCATGCAATTTTCCGCAGGGCCGCCCCAAGGAAAATTAGCCCCCTCGGGGGGCAGCGCCTTACACGAAGTGAAAAGCGTGGGGGCCACATTTCAGTGGCCGCTGCGAGTCTATTGGGAAGACACGGACGCTGGCGGCATTGTTTTCTACGCCAACTACCTGAAATTTTTTGAACGATCGCGCACGGAGTGGCTCCGATCTCTTGGGATTGAGCAGCAGCAACTGCGTGAAAGCACGGGCGGCATCTTTGTCGTCACTGAAACGAGCGTGCGGTATCACCGCCCGGCCCGTCTGGATGATGAACTGATTGTTACTGCAAGTCTCATCGAAAAAGGGCGCGCGTCCTTGATAATCGTGCAGACTGCGCTATTGAAATCAGAGCAGAGCGAAGTCGTGCTTTGTGAAGGGACCATACGCATCGGCTGGGTTGATGCCGCCAAGTTGAAACCTTCAAGAATTCCCGCCTCCCTCCTTGACCGTCTGGAAACCACAACATGAATCAGGATTTATCCATCGTCAACCTCATTCTCAATGCCAGCTGGGTGGTCCAGGGCGTTGTTGCTTTGCTGGTCGGCGTGTCGATTGCGAGCTGGGCAGCGATCATCCGCAAAATCATTTCGCTCAAGCGGGTGCAGTCGCTCAACGAGGAGTTCGATCGCGAGTTCTGGTCAGGCACCAGCTTGAACGACCTTTTCGCGGCTGCCGCACAGAACGCGAAACACAGCGGCCCGATGGAGCGTATTTTTGCCAGCGGCATGCGTGAGTTTCAGAAACTGCGTGAGCGCCGCATGTCGGACCCCAGCACCCTGCTTGACGGCGCGCGCCGTGCGATGCGGGCCAGCTACCAACGCGAGGTCGATGCGGTTGAGTCCAACCTCTCCTTCCTGGCCACCGTCGGATCGGTGTCTCCTTACGTGGGCTTGTTTGGCACGGTGTGGGGCATCATGCATGCCTTCACCGGTCTGGCCGCGCTGGAGCAGGTGACGCTGTCCAGCGTCGCGCCCGGCATTGCAGAGGCGCTGGTCGCGACTGCCATCGGCCTGTTTGCGGCCATACCGGCTGTGGTTGCCTACAACCGCTTTGCCCATGACATTGACCGTGTGGCGAACAAGCTGGAAACCTTTATCGAGGAGTTCTCCAACATCCTGCAACGCAATCTCGGTGCCCAGTCCCCCTCCGGGCATTAAGCAATATGCCAGCAGTTTCATCCCGTGGCAGAGGCCGCCGCACCATCAGCGAAATCAACATGGTGCCCTTCATCGACGTGATGCTGGTGCTGCTCATCATCTTCATGGTGACTGCTCCCCTGATCACGCCCAGCATGATTGCCCTGCCCAAAGTCGGCAAGGCACCGGGGCAGCCGCCCAAACCGATCCAGATCGAAATCAGCAAAGACGAAGTTATCCAGATCAAATCGGGAGGAACCGCCGTCACCACACGGCTCAGCGAGGTAGGCGCGTCTGTCAAACGCCTTCAGCCGGCTGTGCCTGCGAGTGAGCAGGTCACGCCGGTGGTGATCAGCGCCGACAAGTCCATCAAGTACGAGACCGTCGTAAAGGTGATGGATGCGTTGAACAAGGCGGGCGTGATCCGCGTCGGCCTGTCGGTGCAAACGGGTAATTAATCTCCGTCGACACTCCCATGCCCAGCGCCATCGATCGCCTCGAATTTGCGCCGCACCCTGATCCGGGCGCGTTACGTGCCTTCAGTCTGGCGGTGGTCGCCCACCTGTTGCTGCTGGCGGCACTGACCTGGGGAGTGAACTGGAGACACAGCAACCCCGATATTTCGTTTGATGCCGAGTTGTGGTCCAGCGTGCCGCAGGAGGCCGCGCCAAAGCCGGCGGAAGCATTGCCCCCGCCCCCTCCTCCGCCCCCCGCACCAGAGCCGCAGGTCAAAGCGTCGCCACCTGCGCCCGCGCCTGATGCAGACATTGCGCTGGAGCGGGAGAAAAAACGCAAACTGGAACTGAAGAAGAAGGAAGCCGAACTTGCCAAGGCCAAGGCTGAGCAGGAAAAGCTGAAAGAACTCCAGGCCAAAAAAGAAAAAGACTTGAAGGAGAAAGAGGCGAAGGCGAAAGAAGACCTTGCCAAGCGCAAAGCCGATGAAAAAACACAGGACGTAAAAGCTCAGGAAAAGAAAAAGCTGGAGAGCGCGGCCGCCGAAAAGCAGCGGCAGGAAAACATCAAACGCTCACTCGGACTTGCGGGAGCCACCGGAAGCGCGGATTCCAAAGGTTCTGCGCAGAAATCCAGTGGACCATCTGCCAGCTACGGTGGCAAGGTACGTGCCAAGGTCAAGCCCAACATTGTTTTCACTGATGAAGTCGCAGGCAACCCTACCGCAGAGGTCGAAGTGCGCACCGCGCTTGACGGCAGCATCATCAGTCAGCGACTGATCAAGTCCAGCGGCAACAAAGCCTGGGACGATGCGGTGATCAAGGCCATCATCCGTACAGAGACCATGCCGCGCGACGTGGATGGCCGGGTACCCACCCCGATGATTCTGGAATTCAAACGCAACGACTAGCGTGAGACCAGCAGATCGCTATCAATAAAATAGCGAACTATTCCCGTGGTTAAAGGGCCAACGGCCAATTTCATTCATAAACAATCCTGGCCAGCCCCTGATCGGCTTGCGCCATCCAGCTGGCCAGCGCCGCATCCGTCGGGAAAAATTTGGCAGCCTCGCCCAGCTGCAACTCAGCCACCGCGCTGTCACGCTTCAAACTCAGGCGAACCGGCAATCCGCGCACCACTTCCCCCTGCTCTGACATTTCGCGGCGTGGCGGAAAGTCTTTAACAATGCGTTGCACGTCGGGTGCCTTGCCATTGACCGCCACGCGCAGGTATTTTCCGAAGCGGCAACGCGCGGCGTCCAGATCCCACACCTGGGTGACTTTGAGACGGGAGCCACCAGTGAAACGGTCAGCCTGCAGCACACCTTGCACGATGACCAGCTCATCGTCTTTCAGCAAGTTGCGGTTAGCATTGATCAACGCCTCGTCGGCGGTGGCCTCCATCACGGCTGACTTGTCATCCAGCTTGAACAAGGCCAGCTTGCCGCGTTGCCCGTTGATGACGCGGAAATCGGTCACGATGGCGGCCAGCAGTTGCGGATCACGCGAGTCAATCAGGTCGTCGATCTTGCGCTTGGCAAACTGCCGCACCTCGTGCTCAACTTCATCAAACAAATGGCCTGACAGGTAGAAACCAATCGCTGTCTTTTCCTGGGTCAGCCTGGCCTTCACCCCAAACGGCACGGCATCAACCAATGCAGGCTCTTGTGTACTCGCGGCATGGGAGTCAGACATGTCGAACAGCCCGCTTTGATTGGCGTTGGCCTCACTGGCGGCGGCAAATTCAAAGGCCCTGTCCACTGACGCCAGCAGCGACGCGCGGTTGAGCTGCAGGTTGTCAAAAGCGCCGGCCTTGATCAAAGCCTCGACCGTACGCTTGTTAAGTTTGGTTTTATCGACCCGGACGCAGAAGTCATACAGCGAGGTGAAAGGACCGCCCTCCTCGCGCGCAGCCACGATGGCGGCAATGGCCTGCTGGCCGGTGCCCTTGACCGCGCCCAGACCGTAGCGAATGCTGGAGCTGGTGATCGGCTCAAAACGGTAGTTGCCACGGTTCACGTCGGGTGACTCAAACGTCATGCCCATCTTCATGGCGTCGCCAAACAAAATTTTGAGCTTGTCGGTGTCGCCCATCTCAACCGTCATGTTGGCGCAGAAAAACTCGGCGGTGTAATGCACCTTCAGCCAGCCGGTGTGATACGCCAGCAAGGCATAAGCGGCAGAGTGCGACTTGTTAAAGCCGTAGCCTGCAAACTTCTCCATGTCGTCAAACACCTTGTCGGCGTTTTCCTTGCTGATGCCTTTTTCGGCCGCACCCGTGCTGAAAATCTGGCGGTGTTCCGCCATTTCTTCGACCTTCTTTTTACCCATGGCGCGACGCAGCAAGTCGGCGCCGCCCAGCGAGTAGCCGCCCAGGATCTGCGCCATCTGCATGACCTGCTCTTGGTAAATCATGACGCCGTAGGTCTCGGACAAAATGGCCTCAACCCGCGGATCGGGGTAGACAACATCTTCACGGCCGGATTTGCGCGCAATGTAAGTCGGAATCAGGTCCATCGGACCCGGCCTGTACAGCGCATTCATCGCAATCAGGTCTTCAAGCCGGGTAGGTTTGGCGTCACGCAGCATGCCCTGCATGCCGCGACTTTCAAACTGGAAAACGGCTTCAGTCTGCCCCTTGGCAAACAGCGCGTAAACACGCGCATCGTCCAGCGGCAAATCCTCAAAGCGGAAGTTCTGCTGCGCAGGGTGGCGCTGAATGATGAACTGTCTGGCCAGCTCCAGAATGGTCAGTGTCGCCAGACCCAAAAAGTCAAACTTGACCAAACCAATGGCCTCGACGTCGTCCTTGTCAAACTGACTCACCGCCGAGCCGCTGCCGGGCTGCGCATACAGGGGGCAGAAGTCGGTGAGTTTTCCGGGCGCGATCAGCACGCCGCCCGCATGCATGCCGACGTTGCGGGTCAGGCCTTCAAGCTTGCGCGCCAAGGCCAGCAGCGTGGCCACGTCTTCTTCCTTGCGCTCGCGCTCGGCAAGTATTGGCTCGGCTTCCAGCGCATAGACCAGCTTGTCGTTTTTGTCCCGGTCGGTTGGCGGCAATTGCAGGGTCACTGCCTGGCCTGGCTTGTTGGGGATCAGCTTGGAAATGCCGTCGCAAAAGCCATAAGCAAAGTCGAGCACGCGGCCCACGTCCCGAATGGCAGCGCGCGCCGCCATGGTGCCAAAGGTGACGATCTGGCTGACGGCCTCCTTGCCATACTTGTCCTTGACGTAGTCGATCACACGGTCGCGGTTGGTCTGGCAGAAGTCGATATCGAAGTCGGGCATGGACACCCGCTCCGGGTTGAGAAAACGCTCAAACAGCAGGTTGTATTGCAGTGGGTCCAGGTCGGTGATCTTTAGCGAATACGCCACCAGCGAACCGGCGCCGGAGCCCCGCCCTGGCCCCACGGGGCAGCCGTTGTTTTTGGCCCAGTTGATGAAGTCCCCCACGATCAAAAAGTAACCGGGGAAACCCATTTTCAGGATGGTGTTGATCTCGAACTCCAGGCGCTCGACATAGGTCGGTCGTTTGGCGTCGCGCACGGCCGCGTCAGGGTACAAATGGGCGAGCCGTTCTTCCAGCCCCTCAAACGACGCATGGCGAAAGTAGGCGTCAATCGGCAGATGTACGCCATTGACTTCCGGCGTCGGGTAATCAGGCAGCATGGGCTTGCCCAGCTCCAGCTTCAGGTTGCAGCGCTTGGCAATCTCCACCGTGTTGGCCAGGGCCGAGGGCACATCGGCAAACAGCGTGGCCATCTGGGCTGAGGTTTTGAAATACTGCTCGCGCGTGAACTTGCGCACCCGCCGCGCGTTGCCCAGAATTTCACCCTCGGCAATACAAACACGCGCCTCATGCGCCTCGTAGTCGTCATAACTCAAAAATTGCACCGGGTGCGTGGCCACCACAGGCAGCTTGAGCCGCGCGGCCAGTTGCACAGCTGCGGCCACGTGCTGCTCATCATCCACGCGCTGAGCGCGCTGCAACTCCAGATAAAAACGGTGAGGGAAAAGTCCAGCGAAGTACAGCGCACATTCCGTTGCCCGCGCGCTGTCGCCCTGCACCAGCGCCTGCCCCACAGCACCGCCCTGCGCGCCTGAGAGCGCGATCAGCCCTTCATTCAACTCCTGCAGCCACTCCAGCTTGACGACAGCCTGATCTCGCACCACGCCGCGTGTCCAGGCGCGCGTGAGGAGTTCTGAAAGGTTGAGATAGCCCTGGCGGCTTTGCACCAGCAGCAGCAGCCGGGCCGGGCCGGCAGTCACGTCCTTGCCCGGCACTTGCACCCACACATCGGCGCCGATCAGCGGCTTGACGCCAGCACCACGGGTCTCCTTGTAAAACTTGACAGTGCCGAAGAGATTGCTGAGATCAGTGATGGCCAGTGCGGGCTGCCGGTCGGCCGCTGCAGCCTGCACGATTTCATCGATACGGTTGGTACCGTCAACCACCGAAAACTCGGTGTGAATACGCAAATGAACAAACATTCCTTCATTCTATGGCGAGGGCCCCACCGCCCGCTGCCTACAATGAGTCGATCATGAAAGTTCTCAACATTGCAGCCTACAAATTTGTTGGGCTGGATCAGCTGGAATCCTTGCAGCAGGCCGTATCCCACAAGCTGCACCAGCTGGAACTCAAAGGCACCGTGCTGCTGGCCGAAGAAGGTATCAATCTGTTTCTGGCTGGCCCCGCCCCGGCCATTCATGATTTCCTTGCTCACTTGCGGCAAGACAGCCGCTTTGCGGATTTGCAAGCCAAGGAGAGCTGGTCGCACGCGCAGCCTTTTCGCAAGCTGCTGGTCAAGGTCAAACGCGAAATCATCCGCATGGACCACCCGGCCATCCAGCCCGTGCTGGGGCGGGCGCCGGCTATTGATGCTGTGACGCTCAAGCGCTGGCTGGATGCGGGCCATGACGATCAGGGGCAACCGGTTGTCACACTGGACACGCGCAACGCCTTTGAGGTTGAGGTGGGTACTTTCAAAAATGCCATTGACTGGCGTATTAACAAGTTCACCGAATTTCCGCAGGCCTTGCTGGATCACCGGGAGGAACTCGCTGGAAAAACGGTGGTGAGTTTTTGCACGGGCGGCATACGCTGCGAAAAAGCGGCTATTTTCATGCGCGAGGCCGGGGTGGAAAACGTCTACCAGCTCGACGGCGGGATTCTGAAATATTTTGAAGATAGCGGCCACGCGCACTTTGATGGAGAATGTTTTGTCTTCGACGACCGTAGAGGACTCGACCCAAGCCTTTCACCCCGGGTGGATGTCGGCGTACCGTCTGACAAGCCTAAAGACCCAACCATGGAAAGCTGTTAACGATCGACCATTCGCCGCAGGCCTTTGTCACCATGCCCCTTACTCACCTTGCACCACAAGCCCACCTTTCACCCTCCGGTTTGGGGCAGCGTTTTGCACAGGTTCGCGGGCAAACAGAAGCGTTGACGCAACCGCTGAGTGCTGAAGACTGCCAGTTGCAGTCCATGCCAGACGCCAGCCCCGCAAAGTGGCATTTGGCGCATCTCACCTGGTTTTTTGAGACTTTTGTTCTCGAGAAATATGAGCCGGGATTCAAACCATTTGATGCCAGCTTCCGCGTGCTGTTCAACAGCTACTACAACGGCGTGGGCAACAAGCACCCGCGTCCCCAGCGCGGACTGATCAGCCGCCCCACGCTGGCTGAGGTGTTGGCCTATCGGGCGCAAGTTGACGAGCGCGTCTCGACCCTCCTTCAGAGCCATCCCGACAACACCGAACTGATCCAACTCATAACCCTGGGCCTGCACCATGAGCAGCAACATCAGGAGTTGCTGCTGACCGACATTAAACACGCGCTTTCGTTCAACCGGGCACGACCGGCTTACGCGCAGCACTGGCCGCTGTCCAGCATCAGTCCGCAGCCTCTGCAGTGGTTCGGCTTTGACGGTGGCCTGGTCGAGCACGGTTATGACGAAGGCATGGATGGTGCCTTCGCCTTCGACAATGAAACGCCACGGCACAAGGTGTATCTGGCGCCGTTTGAAATCGGCAGCCGCTTGGTGACCAACGGCGAGATGATGGCCTTCATTGACGATGGCGGCTACCGGCGGCCCGAGCTCTGGCTGTCCATGGGCTGGGACTGGGTACAAGAAAATGGCGCTACCCAGCCTCTGTACTGGCAAGGTGAATTGGGCGCGCTGCAGAACTTCACCCTGCAAGGTTTGGTCAAGCTGGACCCCAACACACCCGTGTGCCACCTCAATTATTTCGAAGCGGACGCCTATGCGCGCTGGGCGGAGGCGCGTTTACCGACAGAGTTTGAATGGGAACTGGCTGCGCGCAGTGTGGCGGGTCAGCAGGGAAATTTTGTGGAGACTGAGGCGTACCACCCCATTCCCTTGCAGCAGGAAATTGTGGGCAGCCCCGCGCAGATGTTTGGCGACGTCTGGGAGTGGACCCAGTCCAACTACAACCCCTACCCCGGCTACAAGCCGTGGGAAGGTTTGGTGGGTGAGTACAACGGCAAGTTCATGTGCAACCAGTTTGTGCTGCGCGGCGGCTCATGTGCCACGCCACAAAGCCACATACGCGCGAGTTACCGCAACTTTTTCCCACCGGATGCGCAGTGGCAGTTCAGCGGCCTGCGCTTGGCGCGCGACACCAACTAACCAGGCGGCGCCGTCCGTCAAGGCCCTCCCATTCAAGCAGGGGCCGCGGAACCGGCTTCGTCGGGCCGCAGGCGCAGCGCCCCCTCGGGGGGCAGCGCAGTACACGCAGTGACAGGCGTGGGGGCCAACACCATTACTCTCGTAGCACTTCGAGAACCTCGGAGCGAAACTCCCGGTTGTAGAGGATGAGCACCACCACGGCGGTGGCCAATGCAAACGCAAAGGTCGAGAAAAACCAGGCCATGATGGCGAAGCTTAGGTAATAAGCGCGCAGGCCATCGTTAAAGGTTTCTGCCGCCAGCCCCACGGTACGGCTGGCGCGGCTGGCAAATTGCTCACGGTCAAACTTTCCGGATGCAAAGTCTTCAGGCGATGGCAGGGAGCCGATGATCAGCGCCACAAAGGTGTACTGCCGCATGGACCAGCTGAAGCGGAAAAACGCATACACAAACACCCCAACCATCATCAGAATCTTGAGGTCAAAAATCAGCACAGAGGTGCGAACCGCAAACGGGATCTCCCGAACCAGTTCGGACGCCTTGTCTGTGGTGCCCAGCAGCGCAAACAGGCCACCAATAATGATGATGGTGGTGGACGAAAAAAAAGCCGGGGTGGACGACAGGTTCTGGGTGATGATGCCGTCCACAACGCGCGGATCACGCGAGGTGGCCTGCAGCAGCCAATAGTGGCGGTATCGGTTGGTGGTTCGCAAAATCGACGGGCGCTTGACGCCGTAGTAGCGCGCAAACCAGGCGTACCCCATCCAGCACGCAAAAAACCAGACAATCGCCAGCCAGTCGGCCCAGGGGAGCAAGGTAAAGACTTTCATGTGAGGATCTTAATCGTGCCCGCCCGTCGCGAGATACTTCTGCCCTGCCTAGGTCGCTTTGAAGCGGCGCTCCGGCAAGGGTATGAACTCAGCATCTCCGCTCACTTGCCCCATGTCCTGATTTTCCCAATCAAGCGAGGCCTGCACGATGCGCTCTTTGCGGCTGGAGACAAAATTCCACCACATGAAGCGACGCGCTTCCAGTGCATCTCCGCCTATCACCATCAGCCTCACCGCCGTAGCTGCGGTTACTGCTGCGGCGCTCCCCGGCACCAGCACGACCAGCGTATGGGCGGCAATGGCCACGCCATCCACAACGATGTCTCCGTCCACCGCATACAGCGCCAGCTCCTGGGCCAGCGGAGGCAACTCAAAAGGCACGCCCGCAGCCAACTGGACATCGAGGTAAACCGTGGTGGAGAAGGTCTTCACCGGAGAGGTCAGACCGAAGGCATGACCAATCAATACCCGCACCGCTGTCGCGCCTGACATCAGCGAAGGAATTGCCGTGGCCGGTGTGTGCTCGAAAGCGGGATCCGTCTCCTCATGCTCCTTTGGCAAAGCCGCCCACAGTTGAATGCCATGGTTCACATAAGTCTGCTCTTTCAGATCCTCCGGCGTGCGTTCCGAATGCACAATGCCACGCCCCGCGGTCATCCAGTTGATGGCACCGGGAGCGATGCACTGTTCAACGCCCAGGCTGTCACGGTGCATGATGGCGCCGTCGAAAAGGTAGGTCACCGTGGCCAGCCCGATGTGCGGATGTGGCCGTACATCGTGCGCACTACCCGGCTCCACACTGACCGGGCCGAAATGGTCAAAGAACACAAACGGGCCGACCGACTGTCGCTGCGCAGCTGGCAGCAGTCGACGCACCAAAAAGCCACCACCGAGGTCGTGGTTGTGGCCGGTCAGCTGGAGGGAGGCAGGCATTGCGGACACTCCTCAGGCTTGAAACTTTGCTGCGACGTCGGCCACCCGTTTGCCAAACAGTCTTGCAGTTTCCAGATCGCCGGGCAACATGTCCGCAGCACCCGCGTCTGACGGCGACTGCGCCATGGCGCCGATGTAGGTACCCAAATAATTGACGTCATTACGCTGCGCAGCCTTGGTATTGGCCGGCATCATGCCCTGGCCAACCCACACGCCTGAATGCTGCATGGCAAGCGTCACAAGATAACTCAGGGTAGAACTCTTGTCACCGTTGACCGACGCACTGTTGGTAAACCCGGCAAAAAGTTTGTCTTTCCAGCCCTGCGTGAACCAGACCTTGGATGAAGCATCGGCAAATTTCTTGAACTGCCAGCTGACACTTCCCATGTAGGTCGGAGAGCCCATGATGATGGCGTCAGCCGCGTTCAGTGTTTCCCACCCGCCTTCGGGCAGATTGCCGTCCGCATCAATGGCCAGCAGCTCTGCGCCCGCGCCCTCTGCCACTGCCTGCGCCATGCGCTGGGTATGTCCGTAACCCGAATGAAATACAACCACAATATTTTTCATAGCCTGTCCTTGTCATGTTTTAGAAAAGTGGGCCACTGAGGTGGCCCGGGAGATGCGTTGTGACGTCTGAATCAGCCTTTGCGCTGACCGTCAATACTCCATGCACCGGCGCCCCATGCGGCGATGGTCAGCAATCCGCCAACCACGGCAATGTTCTTGAAAAATGCCTGTTTCTGCATCATCATCATTTCGGCGGGTACAGCCCAGTACGCGTGGAAGATAAACGTGATCACAACGGTAAAGAGAGCAATGCCCAGTGCGGCCCAACGCGTTTGAAACCCCACCAACAGCAGCAAGCCGAGGCCCAGTTCAACACCGATGGCGGCTGCAGCTGACAGCTCTGGCAAGGGAACGCCTTTGGAGGCGATGTAGCCAACCGCGCCGGAAAACCCCGCAATTTTGCTGAAACCAGCCGGGATAAACAGCAGGGCAATCAGCACGCGACCGATCAGGGACAACGGGTTTTGAAGTGAGTTAAGCATAAAAATCTCCTTGTTGAAAAAATGCAAAGCGAAACAAGCGGTGAAGCAAACCGCCCCGCTGTGCAACAGGCCCTGAGCGATAGTACGTTCGGATAAAGATCAGGCAGCCAGATCAAACACCAGCACTTCGGCATCCTTGCCGTCAGTCAGCCGCAGGTTACCTTCTGATTCCAGCCCCGCAGCGTCCCCCGCCTGCAGGGTATGCCCATTGACCTGCAACTCCCCACGCACGAGGTGCACCCAGGTTTTGCGGCCGGGCGCCAGCGACAGGTCGGCACTCTCGCCGCCGTCAAAGAGCCCTGCATAAAGTTTGGCGTCGGCATGGACTGTCACGGACCCTTGAGCACCGTCGTTTGAGGCAACCAGCCGCAGTGCGCCGCGTTTTTCGCTCTCGGCAAACGATTTTTGCTCATAGCCGGGCGCAATGCTTTTGACATTCGGCTCAATCCAGATCTGCAAGAAGTGCGTTGTTGCATCCTGCGCGTGGTTGGACTCGCTGTGCTGAATACCTTTGCCTGCACTCATGCGCTGCACATCGCCGGGCGGGATGGACGCACCGTTGCCTATGCTGTCCTTATGGCCGAGCGCGCCGCTCATGACGTAACTGATGATTTCCATGTCCTTGTGCCCATGGGTACCGAAACCGGTGCCAGGAGCAATCCGGTCCTCATTGATGACGCGCAGGTTGCCAAAACCCATATGGGCCGGGTCGTAATACCCGGCAAACGAGAAGGAGTGAAAAGACTTGAGCCAGCCGTGGTCGGCATAGCCACGTTCGGCAGATTTTCTGAGCGTCAACATTCTGAAGTCCTTTCAAAAAAACTTGGTATGTGATGAATGTATGGCCCAACATCCCCGCGATAATTGTTGTTATTTGATGTCATCATTCGAATAATTTGAATGAACGGAAGCCCTATGCGCAACGTTTTGACCCCGGAAGCCCTGACTTTGGTGGAAACCGTGCACCGGACCGGCAGTCTGGCCGCCGCCGCGCGGGAGCTGGGCGTGGTACCCAGCGCCCTGACCTATCGGGTGCGCCAGCTTGAAGACGCGCTGGACGTTCTGCTCTTCGACCGCTCATCGCGCCAGGCGCAGCTGACGGCTGCGGGCCACGAGCTGCTGCGGGAGGGTCATCGCCTGCTGATGGAGCTTGACGCGGTGGCCCATCGCATCAAGCGGGTGGCAACAGGCTGGGAGCCGCAACTGACCATCACGGCGGACGACGTGATCTCCAGCACCACCTTGTTTGAATTGTGCGAGGCGTTTTACGCACTGAACCCACCAACCCGCCTGCGCATCCGCTCCGAGACCCTTTCCGGCACCTGGGAAGCACTGGTGCTGGGCCAGGCTGACCTGGCGATCGGCTGCGTTGTGGAGGTTTCCCAATCGCGCGGCATTTTGAGCCAGCCCATGGGCCATCTGCCCTTTGTCTTTGCCGTCGCGCCGCATCACCCGCTGGCCCAAACTACCGGCAGCATCAGTGATGCGCTTTTGCTGCAGCACCGGGCGGTAGCCGTTGCAGACACCACGCTGCGCGGAGCAGGAATCAGCATTGGGCTGCTCGGTGGGCAGGATGTGCTGACCGTGCCCACCATGCATTACAAGCTGGAGGCCCAGCTGCGCGGCCTGGGCTGCGGATTTTTGCCGGAAAGCCTGGCCCGTCCTTACATTGAAAGCGGCCGCCTGGTCGCCAAACCAGTGGCCCGGGCTGGCCGGCTTGTGCCTTTGAGCTACGCCTGGCGGGACCCCAGTGCCGTACCCGGCGCACCAGCAAGGAAAAAAAATAAAAACAGCACCCCGGCCCAGCCCTTAGCACCGCACGGGCTTGCGCTGAGCTGGTGGCTGACGCAGCTGGCGCGACCGCAAACACGCAAGGCATTGCTGGAGCGCCACCACAGCGTGTAGAGTGCAGCCATGACAGCAAAAACAAAACCCGCAAGCACCCCCCTCAAACGCCCTTCACGCAGCACCGCAAAATCCGCGGCAACGCCGGAGCGGCAAGCGCCGCGCCACTATGCCGTTGTTGGCGCGGGTATCGCGGGCATTGCCTGCGCACGCACGCTGGTGCAGGCGGGCCACAGGGTCACGGTATTCGAAAAAAGCCGAGGTCCTGGAGGCCGCATGGCCACCCGCCACTCGGAATTCGGCGGTTTTGACCATGGCACCCAGTACTTCACCGTGCGCGATGCGCGATTTGAAAAAGCCCTGGCATCCGCCTCTGGCCTGGTGCGCCCGTGGAGCGCCAATACCGTTCGCATTCTGGATGAAGCGGGCCGCGTGGTGGCGTCCGCACTGCCGCCGAAGGAAGCCCATTGGGTTGCCACACCGGGGATGAATGCGCTGGTCAAGCAATGGGCTCTCCCGCTTGGAGTCGCGGGCGCCCTCGCGCTCGAAACCGAGGTCATCCGCATGGAGGCCGACAAACTGCATCCGGACCGCTGGCAAATGCAAACCGAAGGCCCTGGCGCTGCCAGTCAGGTCTATTCTGGTTTTGATGCGGTGGTGCTGGCAGTGCCAGCGCCGCAAGCACATGCCCTGCTGCTCAGCTCTCAACAAGGCAAGACGCTCATGCCCGCACTGAGCGGCATCAACATCGCGCCCTGCTGGACCTTGATGCTGGCCTTCCCGCAGGCGTTGCAGCCCACCCTGCCGCATCTGGGCCCCCACTGGAATGCCGCGCGTAGCACCCACCACCGCATTACGTGGCTGGCCAGGGAGTCGTCCAAACCCGGGCGCGGCGCGATCGAGCGCTGGACCGTGCAAGCCAGTCCTGAGTGGTCGCAGAAGCACCTGGAAGACGATGCCGAGCGCGTCAAGGCCAAGCTTCTCAAAGCGTTTACCGAAGTCACCGGTATTCGTGCGCAACCGTCCCACGCTGTGGTGCACCGCTGGCGCTACGCCCAAACCACCGAGCCGCTGGGCCAGCCTTTTCTCTGGGACGCCAAATCCCGTATCGGAAGTTGCGGTGACTGGTGCATAGGCCACCGTGTTGAGGACGGTTTTGTCTCAGGCCTGGAGATGGCGCTAGCCTTGGTTTAACGCGCGTGTGGGCCACCTACCGGGGGCGCTTTGCTCCCTCTCCCACAGGTCCATTACACGCCGGCTCGCTGGTGGCAGCTCTGGCAAGCTGGCTGGATGCCCGGGCACATGGTGGGCAGTGGCTGGTGCGCATCGAAGACACCGACACCCCACGCTGCGTCCCGGGCGCCGACCAGACCATCCTGCAACAACTCGCCGCCTGCGGTTTGACACCGGATGAGCCGCCCTTGTACCAGTCGCAGCGAGGCACGCACTACCAGACGGCTCTAGACTCGCTGGTTAGCCGGCAACTGGCCTACCCCTGCGCCTGCACGCGCCAAGACATCGAGCAAGCCCAAACAGCCGCCAAACCCCGCCATGGCGAGCTTGTGTACCCGGGCACCTGTCGGCACGGCCTGCAAGGCCGCCCAGCGCGCGCCTGGCGCTTTCTGACGCTTGATTGTGAACAAAATCGGCACTTTGCCCAGGAAACACGGGCGGTAACAGCTATAAATTCGATAGCACAACAGGAGATAACCTGGGAAGACCGGCGCCTGGGCCCGCAACAGCAGGACGTGGCGCAGGCGGTGGGCGATTTCGTTCTTCTTCGTGCTGACGGCTTCTGGGCTTACCAGCTGGCTGTAGTGGTTGACGACGCTGCGCAAGGCATCACGGATGTGGTGCGTGGCGAAGATTTGCTGGACAACACCGCCCGCCAAATCTTGCTGCAGCGCGCCTTGGGCCTGCCCACGCCGCGCTATCTGCACCTTCCCCTTGTGCTTGCGGAGAATGGCGAAAAGCTGTCCAAACAAAACGGCGCCTTGCCATTGGATACCAGCCAACCCTTGCGCGCACTGAAAGAGGCGGGGCTGGAGCTGGGTCTTCAGCCGCAAGCAGACCAATTGGGCGACTGGCTGGCCGAAGCGGTGGAGCAATGGGGCCGCGCCGTAAAATCAGCAAGTGACTGATCCAAACTCCCCCGACACGCCCCCCGCGCCTGCCCCGCAAGCCCCTCACCTTCGCACCATCCGCAGTTTTGTCCTGCGCACCGGCCGCACTACCGTGGCCCAGGCTAAGGCTTTCGAAGATGTGGGGCCGGCCTTCTTGCTGCCCTATGCGCCGCAAGCCATGGACTTCTCTGCGGTGTATGGCCGCAACGCACCCACTGTTCTGGAGATCGGTTTTGGCATGGGTGAGGCGACCGCGCACATTGCCGCGCTAATGCCTGAGAAAAATTTTCTTTGCTGCGAAGTCCATACCCCCGGCGTGGGCGCGCTGCTCAAACGCATCAGCGAGCAAAGCCTCACCAACATCCGTATCGTGCAGCATGATGCGGTAGAGGTATTGGCGCACATGATCTCGCCTCAAAGCCTGGACGGCGTGCACATTTTTTTTCCCGATCCGTGGCACAAGAAAAAACACAACAAGCGCCGCCTGATCCAGGCCCCGCTGATAACCCAATTGGTCAGCCGCCTCAAGCCGGGCGGCTACCTGCATTGCGCCACCGACTGGCAACCGTATGCCGAGCAGATTCTGGAAGTGCTGAACGGCGAAGCCTTGCTGAAAAACACATCCACCGCAGAAGGTGGCTACGCGCCCAAGCCGCACTACCGGCCCCTCACCAAATTTGAAAACCGCGGCATCAAGCTCGGGCACGGCGTCTGGGATTTGGTGTTCGAACGGATGTGAAGGAACGACCTGCACAGGGTGGTCTGCCAACGCTTGAGGGTGTCAGCCCGAGTGTGGTCAGCCTGCCAGGTGGCGACTGGCCCACCATCACCGAGTTTCTGGTTGAGCGCTTTCCGGCGATCACGCGCGAAGTCTGGCTGGACCGCATGCAGCGGGGTCTGGTGGCCGATGAGTTTGGCAAGGCCGTCACCGCCGAGCGCGCTTACCAGGGCCACATGCGGGTCTATTACTACCGCGCCCTGCCGCCAGAAGTGCGCATTCCGTTTGACGAAGAGATTCTTTTTCAGGACGAGCATCTGGTCGTCGCTGACAAACCGCATTTTTTGCCGGTCACGCCCTCGGGTCACTACCTGCAAGAGACCTTGCTGGTGCGCCTGAAAAACCGGCTCCGCCTGCCGGGTCTGAGCCCCATTCACCGCATTGATCGCGAGACGGCGGGGGTGGTGCTGTTTTCAGTGCAGCCACAGGAGCGCGCGGCTTACCAGGACCTGTTTCGCCAGCGCGATGTCATCAAGCACTATGAAGCGATTGCGCCCTGGCGTGCGGACCTGAGCTTTCCGCGCGTCTGCAAAAGCCACATCGTCGAAGGGCTACCCTTCTTCAGGCAAGCCGAAGTGCCAGGCGTTGACAATAGCGAAACCTTGATCGACGTGATGGAAGTGAGCGGGCCATTGGCACGATATTCCCTGAGCCCGGTCACCGGCAAAAAGCACCAGCTGCGCGTACACATGCACGCGCTGGGCCTGCCCATCGTCAATGACCGCATGTACCCGCCGCTGGACCCCACACCGGACGACGACTACCGCTACCCGCTGCAGCTACTGGCAAAAGGTATTGCCCTTGACGACCCTTTCACCGGCGAGCGCAGGCAGTTCAGCAGCAAGCGAAAGCTCGAGCTTCCGCCTGCACACCTGCCGCTTAGCTTGTGATCTCTTTCGCCGTGATTTGGTATTTGAAGTCGTCGGGCGCGTAAGAGTCAAAACGACCCTGGGCGTTTTCGCCCACCGGGTACATGAAAAAGCCCAGCTTCTCCTGTTTTGAATTCGGCAGTGCAATGTCGTGCGCCGTGTTGTAGGCCATCCAGTTGCCTTCCCAGCCGCCAAACAGGGACTTGTTGACAGGCGCGACCACCGGGTCGTTCACGTTCTTGATCCACTCGGGCGTTTCCAGACGCATGACCTTGGCCACATCGGCGGGGTCCATGGCCACCCAGCCGTAACCCTTAAGGAACACTTCCGAACGGCAGTGCTGCGCGCCCTTGAGGCTGGCCGGGTTGCCACTGAGCTCTTTGTAGCCGAAGGCCGATGGCACAAGGCGGATGCCGTACACGTCACGCGCGGGAATGCCGACCGAGCGACAGAGGCCAACAAACAGGGCATTGAGGTCGGCGCACTTGCCACCCAGATTGCCGGTTTCCAGCATCGTTTTGATGTCACCTTCGCCGCAGCCGCGGACCTTGGGGTCGCGGTAGGTGTTGACCACAATCCAGTCGTAAAGCTTCTGGGCTTTTTCAACGTCGGTTTTCGCGTTCCCAATGGCCTGCTGCGCCGTGGTGCGCACAATGCCGTCGGTGGGCAAGAATTTCGTGGGGCGGGTGAAAAAGCGCAGAGTGTCAGCGTCCTCGCGCGTAGCCACCTTTTGGGACCAGTCGATGGCGCGGCCCTGGGTCTGCACGCGGCTGGTCAGTTCGGCGAATGGCTGGGCCAGTCCGGCGGGAAACTCCGCATACAACATCTTCGCGCCGTCGACGCCGTCTTCCATGAGGTCGGTTGCGCCGTTGCTGGAAAAGCTGTTGCCCTGCGAACGCTGATAGTCGCTGTTGACCGACGGAATCGGCAGCCAGATTTTGGTCACGCCCTGCGGCTTGACGATGTCGACCCGGGTCGTCACTTCGAAGGTGCGCCAGCCGCCGCTTTGGGGCGCAAAGTTTTTGCGGGCCGGGGCCTGCTGCGCATGGCTGACAAGGGGAAACGCTGCTGCCATGGCGGCTGCGGCAGAGGTTTTCAGAAAGGTACGGCGTACGGTGGTCATTAAAAAACTCCGGAAGGGTGAAAGGGTGACGGGACCGGGCATGTAAAGGTGCGCCGGGAGGTCGGCAAGGAAGACGCGGTCAATTATCGACGTATTCATGCCCCTGGGCTCTTCCGGCAGGTGCCCAAACCGGCTCGGTTACTATTCGCTAAAAACGGGGAAGAGGAGTCGGCATGAATGAATCGGTCGTCAAACCCGGGCCGAAACGAGGGCAACAGGTCGGACCCAATGAGGACGTTGTGGGCGGGCTGCTGATCCGAGGACCAGACGCCAACAATCCCGGAGCAGCGCTTGAGGCCCTACTGAATCGGCTCAATGCACAAGACCTGTCGTCTTGCGTGCAGACAAGTTCGGGCATCGATGCCGGTGGCTGCTTTGTCCGCTTGACGTTGGCGCCAGCTCAGCTAGCCGCCTGGGCGCCGGGCTGCGACACCTTGCAGCTGTCCAACACACTGCACCTTGCTACTGGCACCAAGACATCTGACCTGCAGCGGGAAATTGTCCTGACCCTGTTGATGGGACCGGAGGCGTTTGAGTTTCCAGGCATTGACGAGCTGGTGTCAGCGGTGCGCATCCGCGTCAACATCGTGCAGGCTGCGCGCTTGACCATGCTGGACTTCAAGACCATCACTGCAGAAAGACCCGCAGACTGCTGGGCCTACAGAGAGGATTGCGGCTTTGTCAGGCAGCCGGGCGTGCCGTTGATCACGGCGCTGATCAAAGCGACGCAGCCCGACGTGTCGGGCACGGTGTATTCCTTCTCGTGTTACCGCGCCACGGAATACGTCATTCTTCTGGGTATGGCGCAGGAGCTCGCTTATTGCAACCCACCCCTTCTGGACAAACTTCAGGAGCGCTGGGCCTTGCAGCCCATCATGTCGGGCCAGTTTCACGATGTTTTTCTGCGCGAGCAGGGAAGCATGGACAATCCGCTACCGCCGTTTTACTTTGTTCCCGGCGACCGCGTCTGGTTTCGCAATCCCGACTCTGCTTCCTCGGAGGCGTCCGGTTATGAGGGTTCGTGGGTCTTCTATTTGGGCAACGGACTGTTCAGCAATTTCTGGAAACGGGATCAGCCCTTCACGCTGGCGACTAAATGCCTGGAAATTTATCACTGGCGAAACGCGCTGTATCGCGACGCTCAGGGCGACGAGCGTATCGACGAACTCAAGGTGGAAGCACTGGTAGCGGCGACCGCGCACGAGCCAACGGAAGCGGCCCGCATTCAGGCTCTTATGCAGCGTTACAGAGAGCCGCGCGGCGTGTACCGGGACGGAGGCTGTCTGGACACCACGCGCGAGTTTGTACGGTGGGTTTGCCCGGGCACCACCGACATCTATTTGCCCGACTAAGAGCCCTGCTAAGCCTTGAGCAAGGCTTCAATCATGTTCGCGGCTTGCGGCCCCGTCCAGTCCACCTCGCCCTGCACCCGCTGCCGCGGCCGGCCTTGGCGGTCAATCAGCAGCGTGGTCGGAAACACCTTCACGCTCCAGTCCCGTGCGGTCTGACCTTGTGGGTCCAGCAGCACCGGCAGGCTCAAACCTGTGGTCGCAGCAAACTGGATGGCGCGGTTGGGATGCTCCTTGAAGTTGATGGCCAGGACGAGCAATTTGTCCGGACCATACAAGTCGGCAACCTGCTGCAAGGTCGGCATTTCTGCACGGCAGGGTTCGCACCAGCTTGCCCAGAAATTAATGATGACCGCACGACCCTTCAAATCAGCCAGCCGCCAGACCTTGCCTGTGGTGTCCACCGTTTGAAACGCCGGGACTGCACCCTGCCACGGCGACACCGTGTAAGCCGGCTCGCCCGCCGCAAGAGCTTCGGGAAGCAACAGCGGGCTGACGGCGGCAGCAAGTGCGCGTTGCAGAAACAAACGCCTGACCTGCAGGACTTGTAAGAATGAAGGCATGATGTTGACCAAGCTTAGCAGGGCTCAAAAGAACTGCGCCCTGCGCGGCCATCTTCCGCCTCCATTGACACAGGTTGAACCGAATTGAACTTGCCACTCGATCTTTCCACTCCGAATCCCGCCTCTCCCCGTTTTATCGACCAGTACGGCGACGCCTCGCGTCTGCCGTCGCAAAGCGCGCAAGAAGAGCTGGCGGCCGGACTGCGCGCACCCCAAGCCTCAATTGCACCGAAATACTTTTACAACGCGCTGGGCTCCCGCCTGTTTGAAGCCATCACTGCGCTGGATGAGTACTACCCCACACGCACCGAAGCGGGCATATTCGACAAGGCCAGCGCAGACATTGCCAAGGCCATTGCCGCGAGCGGCATCACCCATCCTTGCCTGATTGACCTGGGCGCCGGCAACTGCGCCAAGTCCGCACGACTGATCCCGCATCTGCAGCCCACGCAATATGTGCCCGTGGATATTTCGGTGGATTTTCTACGCGGCGCGGCGGAGCAAATACAAACAACATTCCCCATGCTGGACATCGTGGGCATCGGCATGGATTTCTCGAAAGGCCTGACTCTTCCTCCAGCGGTTCAGAAGCAAGATCGCGTGTTTTTCTACCCAGGCTCCAGCCTCGGGAACTTCCCTCCCATCGAAGCGCTGGCTTTTTTGCAGCAGGTCAGCGACGCGGACAAGGGAAACGCCCGTGGACTGCTGCTGGGCATCGATTTGGTCAAAGACAAATCCGTGCTGGAAGCTGCTTATGACGACGCGCTGGGTGTGACTGCGGCGTTCAACAAAAACGTGTTGCTGCATGTCAATACCTTGATGGGATCTGCCTTTGATGTGCACCAGTGGCGGCACGTCGCGCTTTTCAACGAAGCGGAGTCGCGGATCGAAATGCATTTGCAGGCCGAGTGCAATCTCACCGTGCGCTGGCCCGGTGGGGAAAGGCGCTTTCTCGCTGGTGAGCGGATTCACACCGAGAACTCCTACAAGTTCACTGTCGACTCCATGACTGATTTGCTGCGGAAGGCTGGGTTTTCGCAGGTCAGGTGTTGGACGGATGCTGATGAGTGGTTTGCGGTTTTTTGGGCTGCGGTGTAGAGCTTCTCGTTAGGTTCGCGGGTTGCCTGCAAGCCGGGTCTCGCCCCGGCGGGCGACTTACTTTTCTTTGCTTCGCCAAAGAAACCTAAGGAAAAGAAAGGCGACCCGATGGTCCGGGTCCCTTCGCTTCGCTCCGGGCAACCTGTGGTGCTCGGTAAAAGCGGGGTCTCGCAGAACTCGCCTTCGGCTCAGACAGCTGCGAGCCATGATCCGCTTTGACCTGCGCTCCTCGGCCCGGCCCGACGGGCTTTTGGGGAGAGAAGACAAATTCAGGGAGGCAAGGACGCGCAAAGCGCGACCTTGCCGGAGTCCGCTCCCGACTCCGTTCCCCACGCCTTCTGTATGCGCCGAGGAGCGCAGGTTTAGACGGATAAGGGCTGACACTTGTTTGAGGCGTAGCCGAGTTTGTGTCAGACCCCGGCTGAACCGAGCACCGCAGGCTGCCCGCAGCGAAGCGGAGGGACGCAGACAGCAGGGTCGCCTTTTCTTTTGCTCACTTTTCTTTTGGCGACGCAAAAGAAAAGTGAGTTGCCGCCGGGCAACCCCCGGCTAGCAGGCACACCACACGCGGTGAAAAGCAAGAAGGCTTCGACAAGCTCAGCCCGAACGGGGCGGAACGGCAGTAGGAAGCGACAAGTGAGTAGCTATTGTATTAATAGCAAACTATGTCCGCCGCTAAAGGGCAACCTAGCGATTTCCCTCACAAACCCGCTCCAACCCCTATTCAACCCGGCAAATCCCCGCCGGCTTGAACCCCAGGTCCGCCGCCTTCCCCTTCCGCCCCCGCGCCGCCCGGGCGTTGTTCAGGCTGCGGATCTCCAGCGTTTCCTCGCGCGACTTGCCGCCACGGCCAATGCCTTCGATCTTGACGCTGCGGGTATAGGCCGCCGCACCGGCCAGCGTGTCTTTGGCATCCAGATCAATCAGCATCAGACCGCGGCCGCCTGCAGACTGGGTTTTGAGTTCAGTAATTTCAAAGGTCAGGATGCGCCCGCCCGTGGACGCGCAGGCCACGTGGGTGGCAGGGTTCAAAGGCAAGGCGCCACTGCTTCCAGCTACGTGTGAGGGTTTGCAAATGGTTTCGCCCTCGGCGCAGCTGATGAATGCCTTGCCCGCTTTGAGCCTCGAGCTCATGCTTTCGACACTCGCCAAAAATCCATAACCACCGCTACTGCTGAGCAGCAGGGAAGCCGTGACCGGTCCAGCAAAATAATGCGCCGGTTGAGTGCCCGTCTCCAGCTCGATCAAGGTCGTGATCGGTTGCCCATCTCCACGGGCACCGGGCAGCATGGACACCGGCACCGAGTAAACACGGCCCGTGCCTTTGGCCGCCGTGCCGAACACCAACAAGGTATCCACTGTGCGGCATTCAAAAGTGCCATACAGACCATCACCCGCCTTGAAGGCAAAGCTTGCCGCGTCATGGCCATGACCGGTGCGTGCACGCACCCAACCCTTGGCGCTCACGACCACAGTCACCGGCTCGTCCAGCACCTTCACTTCTAGCACGGCTTTTTTCTCGGCCTGGATGAGCGTACGGCGTGGGTCGGCAAACTGCTTGGCGTCCGCTTCAATTTCCTTGACCATGAGGCGGCGCAAGGCTGCGGGGCTGCCAAGAATTTCTTCCAGTTTGCTCTGCTCTTCGCGCAGGCCCTTGAGCTCCTGTTCAATCTTGATGGCCTCGAGCCTGGCCAGTTGGCGCAGGCGGATTTCGAGAATGTCTTCGGCTTGCCGGTCACTGAGGTTAAAGCGCGCAATCAACGCTGCTTTGGGTTCTTCAGCTTGCCGGATGATGGCAATCACTTCATCGATGTTGAGCAGCACAAGCTGCCGCCCCTCAAGGATATGGATGCGATCCAGCACCTTGTCCAGACGGTGCCGCGAGCGGCGCTCAACCGTGGTCTGACGAAAGGCAATCCACTCCAGCAGCATTTGCCGCAGGTTTTTCTGCGTTGGTTTGCCGTCCAGGCCGACCATGGTCAGGTTGATGCTTGAGGAGCTCTCCAGACTGGTGTGCGCCAGCAAGGTGGTGATCAGCTCTGACTGCTCGATGCGGCTGGTCTTCGGCTCAAACACCAGTCGAACCGCAGCGTCCTTGCTTGATTCGTCGCGCACCACATCCAGCACGGCCAGCACGGTCTGCTTGAGCTGCACTTGATCCAGGCTCAAGGCTTTTTTCCCCGCTTTGATTTTGGGATTGGTGATCTCTTCAATTTCCTCAAGCACTCGCTGCGTGCTCACACCGGGCGGAAGTTCCTGCACCACCAGCTGCCACTGGCCACGCGCCAGGTCTTCAATTTTCCACCGCGCCCGCACCTTGAGTGAGCCGCGCCCGCTACTGTAGGCGGCGGCAATCTCGGCGCTGCTGGAAATGATTTGCCCGCCGCCCGGGTAATCAGGGCCGGCAATCAGGGCATAGAGGTCTTCGTCACTGAGCTTGGGTGTCTTGATCAGCGCAATGCAGGCATCAGCCACTTCGCGCAGGTTGTGGCTTGGGATCTCGGTGGCCAAACCGACCGCAATGCCGCTGGCACCGTTGAGCAGCGTGAAAGGCAGGCGCGCCGGCAGTAGACGGGGTTCCTCAAAAGAGCCGTCGTAGTTCGGCACGAAATCGACTGTGCCCTCGTCAAGCTCGTCGAGTAGCAGTGTGGTGATTTTGGACAGTCGCGCCTCGGTATACCGCATGGCCGCAGCACCGTCACCGTCGCGGCTGCCGAAGTTGCCCTGGCCGTCGATCAACGGGTAACGCTGGCTGAAGTCCTGCGCCATGCGCACCATCGCGTCATAGGCGGCTTGATCGCCGTGCGGATGGTATTTACCCAAAACATCACCCACCACACGCGCACTCTTGACCGGCTTTGCGCCGCTGTTGCCCGAAAAACCCAACCCCATGCGGGCCATGGCGTACATGATGCGGCGCTGCACGGGTTTCTGGCCGTCGCAGACATCGGGCAGAGCCCGGCCCTTGACCACGCTGAGCGCGTACTCAAGGTAGGCACGCTGCGCATAGGCGGCCAGCGACTCCTGGTCAGGTGACTCGGGAATAGCGAGCGGGTCAGGCGTAAATAGATCGTCCATGGAGGTTCAGGCTGAATGTCGGAAGTGAAGGCAAAGGACCGGCCGCGAGAGGCAGGCTGCCGGTGGGGATTATCAACTCAGAACTGGCTGGCAGTCACTGCTTGAGGCCGGCGAACCTGTCCCGCTGAAAACAGCAGAATGCTGCGCGATCGGTGGGTGTCGGGCCAGGCGGCAAAGTGACTGATCAAGCCCCGCATCCAGTGCTGGGCAGCGGCCACGTTGGGCAATACGGGTCCTTTCAGGTCACTGGCGATGACGCGGAACTGCAAAGCCACACCGGGGAGAAACGTGCTTTCGATGCGCAGACCGCTAACCACCAGCTTGGTCGCCAGGGAATCGACCTGCGCGTTGTCCTGCAGGTCCTGGGCCACCACTGCAAACAATTGTTCGCCGATGCGGGCAGCGGTGTCGCTGTCACTTACAGCGCGCCGAATCCGGTTGGCAGCCTCCAGTAATATTTTTTCTTTGGCGTCGCCACCCAGCTCCTGGGTCAGTCCGGTCAGGTTTTGAATCTCAATCAGATAAAGCGCACCGCCGTGCGGCATCTGTTGGGCCCGGGTCACCGCAGGCCTGAGGCGATCCAGCAAGACGGCAAGGCTGGCCAGCCCCGTCAAGGGGTCGGTCACCCGCGCGGCCGCTCCGCGCAAGCGGCTCTCGTTCAGGAGACGACTGCGCCAGACCAGAGCCAGATAGGTTGGAGGCAGTTGCAGCAGCAGCATCATGGATACCGACCAGTAGTTGGCTTTGGCGTCTGCCCAGCCAGAAAGGAAAAGCATGGCCACAACCAGGCCCCCCACATGACCCAGCAAAAGCCACCATTTCCAAGGACCGGAAATGCGCCAGGCCGACCAGCACAGGTACAGCCACGCCAGAGTCTGAACAGCACCCAAGCCCCACGTGGTGGCCAACATCGCCATTGGCGAGCTATCCATCATTCGGAAGGCCACCAGACTCAGTACGGCAATTACGGCGGCGCCCATAACGGCCTTGCCCGCAGGCCCGAACTGGCGCTTGCGCAAAAGCCAGGCATGCAAGACCCCAACAAGTGCGGGGCCTAACATCAGCACGGCGTTCTCTACGGTTTCTATGCCGAACCCAGTCTGACGGCCAACGACCAAAACCAACGTGGCAGCCAGCAAGTAGCCGCCGAGAGCAAAAAGCGTCACCTCGTCATAGGCGTAGGCAATGATCAGGCTGAACAGAAATACCAGCCCCAGCACCCCGGCAGCAATGCCGAGGACAAAAACATCCGGATTAAAAACGGGGTTCAAGCTATTCGCGCTCTACCCGAAATTCCGGTGCTACAGGCGTTTGGACCAACAGAGCGGGCAAGTTGTTGCCGCGTCTGGCCGACCCACCGGCCGGCTGAGAATCGGCAACCGGGTTCTTCACGCCGCCCATCATTTCCATGCGCACCCGGCCACCGGAACGACGCGAATCAGTCAACGTGCTCGGCGGACTGAGGTGGCCGTATAGCTGCATCACCGTCTTGACGTAATTTTTCGTCTCGGGATAGTTGGGGATTTTGTTCCCAGCACGCTGCACAGCGCCTTCACCCGCGTTGTAGGCCGCGACGGCCAGTTCAAGCCGACCCGGAAACAAGTTGATCAGGTAACGCAAGTAGCGGGACCCCGCGCGGATATTGGTACGAGGATCGGTGAGCTTTTTCTCAATGGGAGAATTTTTATCTCCTTTCACGCCATACTGCTCAGCCGTTGGAGGCATCAACTGCATCAAACCGACGGCGCCCTTGGGCGAAACCGCGTGGGTGTTAAAGCCCGACTCGGTGGCGATCAGCGCCTGCAGCAAGGCATAGTCGATATCCTGCGCCACAGAAGCTTCCCTCAGCAAGTGTTTGACCGCCTTGTAGTTTGGCGAGACATCGAAGAAAGCCAGTAACTTGGGCGGAGCGCCGGACATGCCCTGACCGCCGACCTTGCGGGCGGTGGTGTCAAAGGTTTCGCCACCCCGGAAAAACAACTGATAACGCTCATCGAGCCGCTCGGCAGAAAAATGCGCCACACCCTTGTCGTCCACGTAGCCCCAGACATCCGCACGCGCAGGCGTCGAGGCGAGCACGCAGGCGCCAAGCATCAAAAACGCCAGGAGCTGACGACCACGCGCAAACGGCTGCAACCAAATTCTTTGCAGGGGAAATTTCATGTCATACCAACCAAGCACGCAGCATCGCTCATTCTCAATACCTCTTAAACGTCAATTTCAACGGCATCGCCGTGAAGCTCCATAAGCTCGCGCCTGGCGGCAGCTTCGCCTTTGCCCATCAATTTGGTGACCAGGCTCTCGGTTTGGGCAAAACTTTGGTTACCCAGTTGTACCGGCAAAAGGCGCCGGGTGTCAGGATTGAGTGTTGTTTCCCACAATTGTTCCGCGTTCATTTCGCCCAGACCCTTGAACCGGCTGATGGCCCAAGCGCCTTCGCGCACGCCTTCTTTGCGTAACTTGTCCAGAATAGCACTTAACTCTCCTTCATCCAACGCATACGCCTTGGATGCCGGCTTCTTGCCGCGGGCTGGCGCATCGACCCTGAACAGCGGTGGTCGCGCTACAAACACATGTCCGGCTTCTATAAGTTTGGGGAAATGCCGGAAAAACAAGGTCAGCAGCAAAACCTGTATGTGGGAGCCATCCACATCGGCATCACTGAGGATGCAGACCTTGCCATAACGCAAACCGCTCAAATCAGGGGAATCATTGGGTCCGTGCGGGTCCACACCGATAGCGACCGCGATGTCGTGGATCTCGGTATTGGCAAACAGGCGATCACGCTCCACCTCCCAGGTGTTGAGCACCTTGCCGCGCAGAGGAAGGATGGCCTGGCTTTCCTTGTCGCGGCCCATCTTGGCGCTGCCGCCTGCGGAGTCACCCTCGACCAGAAAGACCTCGTTATGCGCCAAATCCTTGCTCTCGCAGTCGGTCAGCTTGCCGGGCAGCACCGCCACCCCTGAACCTTTGCGCTTTTCCACCTTTTGTCCGGCCTTCTGGCGGGTTTGCGCAGCCTTGATGGCCAGTTCGGCCAGCTTTTTGCCGTAGTCGACGTGGTGGTTGAGCCAGAGCTCCAGCGTCGGCCGCACAAAGCTGGACACCAGCCGCACAGCGTCGCGCGAATTGAGCCGCTCCTTGATCTGCCCCTGAAACTGCGGGTCCAGCACCTTGGCACTTAAAACATAGCTGGCACGGGCAAACACGTCCTCGGGCAAGAGTTTCACGCCCTTGGGCAGCAGCGAATGCAGGTCGACGAAACTTTTGACGGCGTTGAACACGCCGTCACGCAGGCCGCTCTCGTGGGTACCCCCGGCGCTGGTCGGGATCAGATTGACGTAACTTTCCCGCACCGGCTGCCCGTCCTCGGTGAACGCCAGGCACCACTGCGCGCCCTCGCCTTCGGCAAAGCTGTCGTGGTTAGCGTCGGCAAATCCCTGTTCTTCAAAAAGCGGGATCACCGGATCGGCCGTGAGGGTCTGCATCAAATAATCACGCAAGCCGCCCTTGTAAATCCAGGTTTGTGTCTCTTTGGTCTTTTCGACAAAAAGTGTGACGGTCACGCCCGGCATCAAGACGGCCTTGCTCCGCAGCAGATGCGTGAGCTCGGCCATGGGCAGGACCGACGCTTCGAAATATTTGCCATCGGGCCAGGCACGCACGGTGGTACCTGATTTGCGGTCGCCTTCGGCGGCCTTGCGCAAGTGCAGCTTTTCGGTGACTTCACCACCTTCAAACACCAGCTTGGCCACAGTTCCGTCGCGGTAGGAGGTGGCTTCCAGGCGTTTTGAGAGGGCGTTTGTCACGCTGACGCCAACACCGTGCAAACCGCCGGAAAAGCTGTAGGCCCCGCCCTTGCCCTTGTCAAACTTGCCGCCAGCATGCAGGCGGGTGAACACGAGCTCAATGACCGGCGCTTTTTCTTCCGGGTGCATGCCAAAAGGGATACCGCGGCCATCGTCTTCCACGCTCACCGATCCATCCGTATGCAGAGTGACCTTGATCTTCTTGCCGTGACCGGCCAGCGCCTCGTCGGCGGAGTTATCCAGTACTTCCTGGATGATGTGCATCGGGTTGTCGGTACGCGTGTACATGCCCGGCCGCTGCTTGACGGGCTCCAAGCCCTTGAGCACGCGGATCGAGCCTTCAGAATATTCGTTGGGTGGTTTGGTCGCCATGGGCAGAATTGTAGACGCAGCGCATTGAATGACTGGATGAATATACAGCTCCATAGCAGAGCCGACCATTCATGCTTTGCCCGCATCAATGAGCTGAGAAACTTTCAAAAGCAAAAAAAGGCCGCTTTGGTTACATTGTCGGGATGCACTCCCAGACACGACCCCTCTCCATGGCCCAGGTGCTGATCTGCGGCGCCGTCATCGTCACCTTGTCCATGGGCATTCGCCACGGGTTCGGCCTGTGGTTGCAACCCATCACGCAGGAACAGGGCTGGACGCGCCAGACTTTTGCTTTTGCGATCGCCATTCAAAACCTGTCTTGGGGCGTGTTTGGCATCTTCGCCGGCATGCTCGCCGACCGCTTTGGCGCCTTTCGGGTCATCGTGGGGGGCGCCGTTCTTTATGCGCTGGGTCTGGTGGGTATGGCGCTCTCGCCAACTGGCCTGCTCTTCACCCTGACCGCAGGTGTGTTGATTGGCGCCGCCCAAGCCGGAACAACCTACGCCGTCATTTATGGCGTGATTGGCCGAAATATCCCGGCAGAAAAAAGATCCTGGGCCATGGGCGTGGCTGCAGCGGCGGGGTCTTTTGGTCAGTTCCTCATGGTGCCAGTCGAGGGCTACCTGATCAGCAGCATCGGGTGGAAAGAAGCACTGCTTTTCCTGAGTGCCATGGTGTTGTTGATCGCACCCATGGCTTGGGGTTTGCGTGAAAACAGCTTTGGCGGCGGCCAGTCCCCAGCACGCGAACAGTCCATCATGCAGGCGCTAAAAGAGGCTTTCAAATACCCCAGTTTTCAACTGCTGATGGCCGGGTATTTCGTTTGCGGGTTCCAGGTCGTGTTTATCGGCGTGCACATGCCCAGCTACCTCAGGGATAAAGGGCTGTCTCCGCAAGTGGCCAGTTATGCGTTGGCGCTGATCGGCTTGTTTAATGTGTTTGGCACCTACGCTGCCGGCGCACTGGGCCAGAGGCTGGCCAAGAAAAACATTCTGGCTTTCATCTACTTTTCGCGGGCCATCGTTATCGCCGTGTTCCTCGCGGCGCCGCTGAGTCCGGCCAGCGTGTATATCTTTTCCAGCCTGATGGGACTGCTGTGGCTGTCAACCGTACCCCCGACAAACGCAGTGGTGGCACAGATCTTCGGCATCCATCACTTGTCCATGCTCAGCGGGTTTGTGTTTTTCAGTCACCAGATCGGCTCCTTCATGGGCGTCTGGCTGGGAGGCATCCTGTATGACAAGACGGGAAGCTACAACATTGTCTGGTACATCACGATTGCGTTGGGCGTCTTTGCCGCCCTGATCAATTTGCCCGTACAGGAAGCGCCCATTCACCGCGGCACCGCAACGCGCGTGCCCCAAGGCGCCTGAGATGTTCATCAGGCTCGGTGTTTACGCCATGACACTCGCGGCGACGCTGGCGGTGTTCGCCTTGTACACGCGCCCCGAGTTTCTGGTCACGCTTGCCGATCAGGTCTGGGCCTGCTTTTAAAGTAAAACCCCGTGGCAACCGACTCCCCAAACCCCCATCCGCACGAACACCTGACTCCCTCCGCGTGGGTCAAACGCTGGTCGCACCTTGTTCCCAAGCGGGGCCGCATCCTCGACGTCGCCTGCGGGCATGGGCGCCATGCCTACTGGTTTTACGAGCAAAAACACCATCTAACCCTTGTAGATCGGGCGCAAGACGCTATTGAATCCATAGCAATACCGGCTACTTCCTGCGAAGCCATCGTCGCTGACATTGAGTCCGGGCCCTGGCCTTTTCCCGGACGTCAATTCGACGCTGTAGTAGTGACCAACTACTTGTGGCGACCGCTGATGCCTACCTTGGTGGCCAGTGTTGCGCCTGGCGGTGTCCTGATTTACGAAACTTTTGCTCAAGGCAACGAGACCGTGGGCAAGCCGTCCCGGCCAGATTTTCTCCTCAGGACGGGTGAACTGCTGGAGACTTGCCGCGGGCTTCGGGTGGTTGCCTTCGAAGACGGCTATCAGGACGGTCCGGAGCGCTTTACACAGCGAATCGTGGCGGTCCGGGAACCGTCACCCTTGGAAGCAGTCCCACGCTATTTGCTGAGCCACCGCCCTGAGTAGAATGCGGAATCGGCATTTTTGGGCCGGGTCACCTGCATGACCCACCCATTCCCTGACATACAGACATGAAAATCATTACCGGCAGCATTGTTGCCCTGGCAACTCCCCTGCATGAAGACGGCAGCGTCGACTATCGGACCCTGCGAAAGCTGGTGGACTGGCACATCGCCGAAGGCACGGATTGCATTGGCGTCGTCGGCACCACCGGCGAGTCGCCAACGGTTAGCGTCGAAGAACACTGTGAAATCATCCGCGTTTCAGTCGAGCAGGCCAAGGGACGGGTTCCGGTCATGGCCGGTTGCGGTGCCAATTCCACGTCAGAGGCAATTGAACTGGCGCGGTTCGCAAAAAAAGTGGGAGCAGACTGCCAGTTGCAGGTCGTCCCGTATTACAACAAACCGACGCAAGAAGGGCAGTACCGCCACTTCAAGGCTATTGCCGAAGCTGTCGAGCTGCCCATGGTTCTGTACAACGTGCCTGGCCGCACGGTTGCCGACATGCTGCACGCGACGGTTCTGCGCCTCGCGCAGGTGCCAGGAATTATCGGCATCAAGGAAGCCACAGGCAACATTGAGCGCGCCCAGTGGTTGATCAAGGAAGTCCCGGCGGGATTTGCTGTGTATTCCGGCGATGATCCCACTGCCGTGGCGCTGATGCTGTGCGGCGGCCAGGGCAACATCAGTGTGACGGCCAACGTGGCGCCCCGGTTGATGCACGAGTTGTGTGTCGCAGCACTTGCGGGTGATACCCGGACCGCCATGAACATCCAGCTCAAGTTGCTGCCCCTGCATAAAAACCTGTTTGTTGAGGCCAACCCCATCCCCGTTAAATGGGCGATGGACCGAATGGGTCTCTGTGGTGGTACGCTGCGCCTGCCAATGACGCCTCTCGAAACAAGCAATGAAGCCACCGTGGAAAACGCCTTGCGCGTTTGCGGTTTGATCTGATTTTTAAGGAAAATTCCAGTGAAGATTTTGAACACTACCGACACCGCACGCCAGCAATACGCCCTCCCGGTCATGGCGATTTTGACCACGGCACTGTTTCTGGGTGGATGCTCAAGTCTTTCCGAGTCCCTGGAAGGCGACAAAGTTGACTACAAATCCAGCGGAAAGGGCCCTTCCCTGGCGGTCCCGCCTGATTTGACGCAACTCTCCCGCGATACGCGCTACGTCGTTCCCGGTACTGCCGTTACTGCCAGCAGTTTTCAAATCGGAGCGAGCAGTCAAGGCCTACCCACTGCTTCCACCGAGGTCGGCGATGTCCGGATTGAGCGGGCAGGTAGTCAACGCTGGCTGGTTATCAATCGGCCTGCTGACAAGCTATGGGGCCCCGTGCGTGAGTTCTGGCAAGAGAGCGGCTTTTTGATGGCACTTGAGCAGGAAAACCTCGGCATCATGGAAACCGATTTTGCGGAAAACCGCGCCAAACTTCCCCAGGACTTTATTCGGGCGACCCTTGGCAAGTTGCTGGACAGCGTGTACTCCACCGGTGAACGAGACAAATTCCGCACCCGCCTGGAGCGCACACCCAGTGGGGGCACCGAGATTTACATCAGTCACCGCGGCATGGTTGAGACCCTTTTGAAAAGTAACTCGAGTACCACAACCGGTCAAACCATGTGGCAGCCCCGACCGGCAGATCCAGAACTTGAAGCCGAGTTCTTGCGTCGTTTAATGGTCAAATTGGGGGTGACCCAAGAGCAATCCAAGGTGCTGGTCGCTAGCGGTGCCACCCGGCAAACCTCTCGGCTTGCAAAAATTGACAACCAGCCCGTTATTCAAATGGACGAAGGTTTCGAGCGGGCCTGGCGCCGCGTTGGCCTGGCTCTGGACCGCACCGGCTTCACGGTAGAAGACCGCGACCGCGCCAAAGGCACTTATTTTGTCCGCTACGTGGAGCCTACGGCCGACAAGAAAGAGCAGGGATTCCTGAGCAAACTCTTCAGCGGTACAGCTCCGGGCGCCGCACCACTGAAGTACCGCATTGCTGTGCAGAGCCAGGGAGAGGCGACCACGGTGTCGGTACTGAACGCCCAAGGCGGACCGGAGAGCTCCGCCAATGCACAGCGAATCGTTCAGGTTATCGCGGACGATCTTAAATAAATTGGTGAGTAGCTTTCGGTCGGGGTTCGGTGATACGGTTCAAGAGCCTCGGTAGCGGCAGCACCGGTAACGCAACGCTGGTCGAGGCACGTGGTGACACCACGGTGCGCCTGCTCATTGATTGCGGCCTTGGCCTGCGGCAGCTTTCATCGCGGCTCGGAGACGCCGGGCTGGGCGACGAGGACATCGACGCCATCTTTATCACCCATGAACACAGCGATCACATCGGCTGCGCGCGCCAGTTTTCCCGCCGCCATCGGGTGCCCGTGTGGATGAGTCGGGGTACCTTCACCGCGCTGGATACTCCCGACTTCGCCGGCATGCTCCGGATAGCCCAGGACGGTGTAAGCGTCGACATCGGCGGTTTGCAGGTCACACCTTTCACCGTTCCCCACGATTCCCGCGAGCCCTTGCAACTGACCTGCACGGACGGCGCTGTCAAGCTGGGGGTGCTGACTGATCTTGGGCACGCGACACCTCATGTTTTGGCCCATTTGCATCGATGCGACGCCCTGTTTCTGGAGTCCAACCATGACAGCGATTTACTTGCGGCATCAAGTTATCCGGCGTTTCTCAAGCGACGAATAAGCGGCCAGTACGGACACCTCTCAAATGACGCGGCCGCACAGATTGCCCGAGCAGTGGACCACCCTGGCCTCAAACACGTCGTAGCAGCTCATTTGAGCCAGCAAAACAATCACCCAGATCTCGTCCAGGAATTGCTGTCGCAGGCGCTGAACTGTCGGCGCGACGATATCGTGGTCGCTTGTGCCGGGATGGGCTCCCCCTGGCTGACCCTGTAAGAAGGAGAGAGCGAAAGGAACGCGCGCAGGAAATACTTTCAGGCAAAAAAAAGCCGCTCGAAAGCGGCTTTTACGGGAGAAGCAAGAATTACTTCTTGGCGTCGCTCGCAGCTTGCATGGCAGCATCAGCAGCGCCAGTTGCAGCAGTGGCAGCGGCGCCAGCAGCAGCGGCAGAACCGGCAGCAGCAGAAGCGGAGCTGGCAGCAGCGGAAGCGTCAGAAGCAGGCGCTGGAGCAACCACAACGGGCGTGGGCGTCACAACCACGGGTGCTGGAGCTTCAGTTTTGCTGCAGGCAGCCAGAGCAACGGCAGCAACAACTGCAGCCAAAACGAGGGACTTGTTCATGTGAATGATCCTTGATGAATGAAAAAACAATTTCCGGAAATCGTCAGAAAAACCCCGCTTGATAGTTGCGGGTTTTGTTGACGGGTTGAAAAAGGACTCGAGCTCTTTCTCCCCAGTCTTCGATTATATGCGGGTTTTTACGGGGATGAAAACCCCTAGGGTCACATGGACCTTTGGTCGCGACTACGTCAAAGGCCCAAGGTTGTGGCCGCAAAAGACGGTGTGCTTCGAAGGAGCTTCTCTTCAAGTCGCTCTTTCAAGGCAACACGGCGCGCGGAGCCGGCACACGCCACGCCCGTGCTACGGACAATATCCAATCGCTCGAAGACCCAACCGGCACTCCATAGAGCGCTGGGTAAATCTCCGGCGGCGCAGCGGCGGCAATCCACGATATGCGTCCACGTCCGCCGCCAAGTCACAAAACGCGCGTGTCGACGGGTGATCTCATCGTAATTTTGAGCCAGCACCGTGAGTTTGCGCCCGGTTTTGGACCAGTCATTGAGGGTCTGCATCACCACCCGCTCGCCCAGGGGCCAGTCTTCAAAATTGTTATCGCACATGATGATTTCCCGCCAGCCTTGGGAAGCCGCCGTTGCAAACGCTTGGCGAATCAAGGCGCCAAATTCGGCACGTCCCTCGAACCTGCCTTCCAGCAACGCTGGAAGATTTTCCGGCAGGGTTTGATGAACATCCATGGATGATCCTCAGCCTTGCCTTAGCCACCCCGCGCCGTGCCAGTCGGCCAGGAGACTGAGAACTGAGGGACTCGCCCGCTGCAGGTCGGCTGCCGCCATAAAGCGATGGTCTGCGAGACGCTGCATAAGAGTCGCATCCCTGCCCCCGGCACGATAGCTTTCGCCGTTGATGAACACGTGATGGGAGTCGTACATCATGCGGGTGCGCAAGTCCAGACTCACGCCCTCACGATGATGCGGATTCCAGTTATCCGAAGGATCTTCAAACCACACGGTTTCCTTCGGTTCCGTCAGATACTCTCCCAACGCGCACGCCAGGGCCAGCGGATCCTGCAGCGCTTTGCTCACCGCGTTCCGCGCAAACCCAAGCAACGCGTCGGGCAGTGCAGCCGGCGTAGACGTTGCCGCCTGCGTGGCGTCGCGATAGTGTGTTGGCACGCCGCTGCCGCCTTCAGCGTCGCCAAAGTCAGCGAGGCGCTGCAGCATTTCCCTGGCCAGCTCGGTCTGCCCTGGCGCCCTGAATCCGATGGAATATGTCATGCAATCCGATGCCTTGCCATCATCGCCAAAAGCACTTTCTGCCAGGCCATCGTGGGCGTACCGGGGCGGAAGATAAAGCATGTCCCCAGCCTCCAGCAAGAACTCCTGCTCAGGTTCAAAATTTTGCAAAATTTTCAGCGGCACACCTTCCTGCAAGGTCAGATCTCTTTGCCGCCCAATTTTCCATCGCCTGCGACCGCTTGCCTGGAGAAGAAACACGTCATAGCTGTCAAAGTGCGGACCCACGCCGCCGCCCGGCGTTGCATAGGAAATCATCAGGTCGTCCAGGCGTGCATCCGGCAGGAAACGAAACTTCTGAAGCAACTCATGGGCCGCACCAACATGCAGATCCACACCCTGAACCAACAAGGTCCAGCCCGGGTTTGAGAGCGCGGGCAAGCTGCGTTTTCCAAAAGGACCCTGTTTCATGCGCCAGCCTTTGGCGTGCTGCTCCACCAGACGCGACTCCACATGCTGCTCTGACGCCAGCTGGAAAAGCTCTGCGCGGGTTAACACTGGACGAAAGCCCGGAATGGCCTGCCGCACCAGAAGCGGCTTTTTTTGCCAGTACCTGCGCATGAACTGCGACGGGTTCAAACCGGCCAGAAGAGGGAGAGTTTGATTTACATCCATGGGACAATTGTCGGATGAAAATCACTCCGCAATGTGTTGTTGCCCTGACCTGGACACTTAAAGATACCTTGGGCGAGGTCCTTGACGAGCTGGACGAGCCGGTTGAGTTTCTGCTTGGGGGGACAGACCTTCTGGTCAAAATCGAAGAACGTCTGCAAGGGCACGAACCCGGCGATACCGCCGAGCTGCACCTTGAGCCGGAAAGTGCGTTTGGCGACTACGATGAGAACCTTGTTTTTCTCGAGTCCCGCAAGCTTTTTCCGGCTGAACTTGAAGAGGGCATGACCTTTGATGGTGCTGCCCTGCCGCCTGGCTGCACTCCCGATATACCCCCCGCGCTGATTTATACCGTGACCGAGATTTATCCGGAGCACGTCGTCCTGGATGGAAACCACCCCCTTGCCGGAATCGCCATACGCCTTACCCTGAGAGTCGAATCCGTTCGCGAAGCGACCGAAGAAGAAGTGGGACAAGGTTCGATGGGAACCGGTTTTTTCCGACTTGAAGCACAGGCCCCTGGAAACAACACACTGCACTAGGCAGGCTGGAAGCAGGCGTAAAAAAACCGGCTCAGACCTTTCGGTCAGAGCCGGTTTTGCTGATAGCGCAAGCTTTACAGCATGCGATAAAGCTGGTTGTTTTCGATTTTCACCCGATCGCCAATGCGCAGTTCGCCGTAAGAAGGAACGTCGTAAGCACGGGATGTACCGTTGTCCAGTTGCACGGACACACGATAACTTTCGCGAACATTCACATTGGCTGTCGCACGATTGCGCTCGATGGCGTTGCCAGCTACAGCACCACCGACTGCGCCAACCACGGTAGCCGCAGTACGTCCACTGCCGCCGCCAATCTGGCTGCCAACAGCTGCGCCCGCCACGCCGCCCAGGATGGCCCCTACGCCAGTCGTTGAGGCGGCCTGATCAGGGGTGCGGAGAACCTCAACATTGCTGACACGTCCGTACTCCACATAATTGCTCTGCGACGTCTGCGGATAGGTTTGTGGATATGTCTGCGCTGGATATGTTGAAACCGGTGTGGTGTTTACGGGTGGGGCCACACAAGCTGCCAAACTTGCCAGTAAAACTGCTGAAGAGGTCACGGTGATGAGGCGGGAAATGTTGCGCATGAGAATCTCCTGAAGTTGAAGTTGATGCAGCTCTTCGATCCGTACCGCTGCAGTGCGGCGAACTGAACCTTGAACTGTCACAAATTCATTACAGGTCCAACCCTGATTTGGCGTGGTGGGGCCACAGGCTGTCCGCTCGTGGGAGTCAGCAATTGGGGAATGTAGGAAAAACCTGACGCCCCCGAGCACGCACCTCAAGCTCCTCGCTCAACCTTTGCCAGTTGATCCGTAACCGCCCTCACCGCGCTGCGATGCGGCAAACTCAGTCACAACATTGAACTGTGCCTGCACCACAGGGACAATCATCAACTGCGCAATGCGATCCATAGGCGCTATGGTGAAAGCCACGTCGCTTCGATTCCATGCGCTGACCATCAATTGCCCCTGGTAATCGCTGTCAATCAAGCCGACCAGGTTGCCCAGCACGATTCCATGCTTGTGACCCAGACCAGAGCGCGGCAGGATCAAGGCCGCATAGCCCGGGTCCTCAAGATAGATGGCAATGCCCGTTGGAACAAGTTGCCACGCGTTGGGCTGCAGAACCAGCGGTGCATCCAGGCAGGCTCTCAAGTCCAGGCCTGCACTCCCCGGCGTCGCGTAGGCCGGGAGGTTTCCGTTCATGCGGGCGTCGATGATCTTCACGTCAATGTTCATTACGGTTTTTTGGTTTGGGTTTGTTGAGCTTTGCGGACCTCTTCAGCGGCGTGTGCAAGTAGTTGGCGCGCACGTTCGGCAAGAGCACCTGAGCCGTTGCGGTTTACCTTGAGGATGATCCAAGCCACATAAGCCAGCAGCAGTGGAACAAACAAAAAATCCGCCCATGGGACAAAGGATGCGAGTACCTGTACAGCTACCCAGCCAACTACCAGCCACTTCAGGTGGGTCAGAAAAGGAATTCCGGCAAAAGAGATGGCCCTGGAGGGAGCTCGGGCTGCCTCCACCGGAATTGCAGGTTGAGGGCTGCGTGTAGCGCCTGTTTTTGCTTTTGCGCCCTGCACTCGCAAATCCTCCCGGCCACTTTCAACCATTGTGGTGTTACTCGCGCTCAGGCGCTCAACGTAACGGACAAAATCGCCGTCTGGCGGCGTATCAGAAGGTTGCATCATGTCGCGTGGCTTTCGGAACGCGTCGAAAGAGCGGCCAAATGTGCAGCCCTCCGAACAGCAATCTCCTTGACGAGTTTTCGCGCCAGCGCAAGCTTGGAGGCTTGGGCAAGCTCGACAGAGCCGTGCTCGTCCACCAGCACCAGCGTGTTGTGGTCCTTGCCGAAGGTGTCAGGGCCGATGTTCCCGACCAGCAAGGGCACTTTTTTGCGCAAGCGTTTGGCCTGTGCGTTTTCGAGAAGGTCCTGACTTTCCGCGGCAAAGCCAACACAGAACAACTGCCCGGAAAGGGCCGCGGGCGACCGGGCCACCGTGGCCAAAATGTCCGGGTTCTCGGTGAACGCGAGTTGCGGCGTCTCGCTGGAACCGTCCTTCTTGATCTTCTGACTGGCTGCTGTAGCAGGCCGCCAGTCAGCCACCGCCGCACTTGCTATAAAAACAGTAGCATTCTGCGCCCGCGTCTCAACGGCGTGCAGCATATCCCGGGCTGATTTCACATCAATCCTGGTCACACCCCGTGGGGTATCGAGGCTGACCGGCCCGGCGACCAGCGTCACCTGCGCTCCCGCCTCGCGCGCGGCACGTGCCAGCGCAAAACCCATCTTTCCACTCGACAAATTGGTAATGCCGCGGACAGGATCTATGGCTTCATACGTGGGTCCCGCGGTCACCAGCACCTGTTGACCTCCCAGAACTTTCGGCATGAAAAACGAAACAACGTCTTCCAGCAACTCGGGCGGCTCCAGCATGCGCCCGTCGCCCGTTTCACCGCACGCCTGAAAGCCGGAGCCTACCCCGAGGATGGTTGCGCCATCGGCTTGCAACTGCGCCATGTTGCGCTGGGTGGCCGGGTGGGCCCACATCTCCCGGTTCATCGCGGGTGCAATCAGCAACGGCACACTTTCGATTGGCCGGGCCAGACACATCAGGCTGAGCAAATCATCTGCGCGCCCATGCAGCAACTTGGCCATAAAGTCCGCGCTGCAAGGCGCAATCACGATGGCGTCGGCCTCCCGACTCAAGTTGATGTGCGCCATGTTGTTGTCCATGCCCCCGGACGCCCGGCTGTCCCACTGACTGGTGTAGACGGGTCGGCCACTCAGGGCTTGAAGGGTCACTGCAGTGATGAATTGCTCGGCCGCTTCCGTCATAACCACCTGGACGGTGGCGCCGTGTTTGATCAGTGCCCGGCACAACTCGGCTGCCTTGTAGCAGGCAATGCCGCCCGACAGCCCCAACACAATGTGCTTTCCTGCAAGGTCGAGATCTGGCACAGCACGGGAGCCTGCTTGTTCGTAAGTCATGAACCGCAATGTAGCAGTTTGCGCACCACTTCCAGTCAAGGCAACAGCCACCCGTATAATCCCCGTTTACCACCTAAGCGAACTTGCGGTTCGTACCTGACATGACCAAATTTGTCTTCGTCACCGGCGGTGTGGTGTCTTCCCTGGGCAAGGGAATCGCCTCAGCCTCCTTAGCAGCGATCCTTGAATCGCGAGGCCTCAAAGTCACTTTAATCAAGCTGGATCCCTACCTCAACGTTGACCC
>NZ_DASQZG010000003.1:0-198174 GCF_035638815.1 Polaromonas sp. | reverse complement strand
TGGCCTGCAGGCAGCGGGCAACGGTATTCCGCAAGGTTATCCTGACTATGTGTTGCACACCATGGTGCGCGTGGTGCGCAACGGCGAGGAAGTGAAAATTTCCAAACGAGCCGGCAGCTATGTGACCCTGCGCGACCTGATCGAGTGGACCAGCAAGGACGCCGTGCGCTTTTTCCTGCTGAGCCGCAAGCCCGACACCGAGTACGTGTTTGACATTGACCTGGCTTTGGCCAAGAACAACGAAAACCCGGTGTATTACGTTCAGTATGCGCATGCGCGCATCTGCTCTGTTCTGACCACTTGGGGTGGTGATGTGGCTGGGCTGGGCAACGTGGATCTGGCCGCACTGAGCAGCCCGCAGGCCCAGGCCCTGATGCTGCTGATTGCCAAATACCCGGACATGCTGTCCAACGCCGCAAACGGGTTTGCACCACACGACGTCGCGTTTTACCTGCGCGAACTGGCCGCCAGCTATCACAGCTATTACGATGCTGAGCGCATCCTGGTGGACGACGAGGCGGTCAAGCTGGCGCGACTGGCCCTGGTGGCCGCGACGGCTCAGGTATTGCACAATGGCCTGGCTGTGCTGGGCGTTGACGCTCCACGCAAGATGTAAAGAATGATGAAAACCATGGCGAATGACGCTTTGAATATGCACACTCAACCCGGTATGACTTCACAACAAGGCGGAACCCTGCTGGGTTTGATGATCGGAGCCGTGATCGGGCTGGGCGCAGCTTTGGCGGTCGCGGTTTACATCACCAAGGTTCCAGTACCGTTTATGAACAAGGGACAGTCGCGCAGCCCCGACCATGACGCGGCGGAGGCGAAGAAAAACAAGGACTGGAATCCAAACGCGCCCCTGTCCGGAAAGAATCCTGCCAAGCCGGCAGCTGTTGAGCCGCAACCAGGCGACGTCACACCCAAAGCACCGGTCACCGTGCTCAAGCCGGCGGGCGCCAGCTCTGCACCGGTGGACTCGGCCGCCAAAACCGCCAAGCCTGCGGCTGATCCGTTGGGCGATCTCGCCAAGGCCAAAATGGCCACGCCCGCCCCGGCAGCGGCACCTGTTGCGGCCGCCCCGTCCACCGGAGCCGATCCCTTCAATTATTTTGTTCAGGTGGGCGCTTTCCGCACACCAGAAGACGCAGAACAGCAACGCGCCAAGATTTCCCTGATGGGTCTGGAAGCCAGGGTGAGCGAACGCGAACAGTCCGGCCGCACCGTTTTTCGGGTGCGCCTCGGCCCTTTTGACAAAAAGGAAGACGCAGACAAAGCCAAGGAGCGCCTCGACGGCAGTGGCATCGAAACCGCGATGGTCAGGGTTCAGCGCTGAACTTTTCCGGATCGGGGGGCACCAACTGATGTACACCCTGCGCCACGCATCCTCTGGAGAATCTCTTAATGCAACGACGTGAATTTTCGATCTCGGCCACTTCTATTGCGGCTGCCGCTTCACTGGGCACCCTCGGTACGATGGCTCATGCCCAGCGCAAACCCCCACAGGAGGGCACCGACTATGTGTCGCTGGACAAGCCGGCGCCGGTTGAAGCGTCAGCTGGCAAGGTTGAGGTGGTGGAGTTTTTTTGGTACAGCTGCGGGCACTGCTTCCGTTTTGAACCCCAGCTGGAAGAGTGGATTAAGAGAATCCCCAAGGATGTGGTGATTCGCCGTGCTCCAGTTGCGTTCAGACCAGATTTTGAGCCGCAGCAACGTCTTTATTTTGTGCTGGAGGGCATGAACAAGGTGAAGGCACTGCACCAGAAGGTGTTTGACGCCATTCATCTCGAAAAGCAGCCGCTTAACACGCCAGCTCTGGTTGCTGACTGGGCAGAGAAACAGGGTTTGAGTAAGGCTGCATTCGTGGAGATGTACAACTCGCCCGCTGTGACGACCAAAGTCCGTGCCGCAACCATGCTGCAAGACGCCTATAAAGTGGACGGCGTGCCGTCGATCGGCGTGGCAGGACGATACTTTACGTCCGGCGCATTGGCCCAGACCATGGAGCGCGCGTTGACGGTGACCGATTTTTTGATCGCGCAATCCCGCAAGCGCTGATCCTGCAAAGCCGGCAAAGGCGAATCGCAAGATTCGCCACCGGCCCAGAGAAACCCGCCTCGAAACAGGCGGGTTTTTTTACGGTTGCCCTTTAACTCCAGACACCTTGCGTGGCTACAATGAGGCAACACAACCAAAGCAGCAAGATTCGTGCCTTTATGAATAATTCCGCTTGTTTACTGATGCTGGCTGCCCTGCTGGCCACTTTTCCGGCCGCCGCCGAAAAAGGCGACCGCGACAAGCCCATGAACGCCGAGTCCGACGCGCTGCGGTATGACGACCTCAAACAAACCAGCGTTTTCACTGGCAATGTGGTCATCACCAAAGGCACCATCATCATCCGGGGCGCCCGGGTCGATGTGAAGCAGGACGCCGAAGGTTATCAAACCGCCATAGTGGTTGCTGCCCCCGACAAGCTGGCTTTTTATCGAAAAAAGCGTGATCTGGTCGACGAATACATCGAAGGCGAAGGCGAGCGGATCGAATACGACAGCCGAGCCGACACGGTCAAATTCATCAAGCAGGCCGTTTTGCGCAGATATGTCGGCGCAGCGCTGGCGGACGAAACCACGGGCGACCTCATTGTTTACGACAACACCACCGATGTGTTTACGGTAGATGCCGGGCAAAAAACCCGTACTGCTGCCAACCCGTCGGGACGTGTGCGCGCGATCCTGGCTCCCCGCAGCAAACCAGCTGCCCCCGGGACGCCAGCGCCCGCAGGCCCTGTACCTGGTGCGCCTGTTCTGCGTCCCAGCAGCACCCTGAGCAACTGATTTTTCGAAAGTAGCGACCACTCAATGGATGTGACCCCAGAAGTATCAGCAAGCCCCGTCAGTCGCCTGGTCGCTACCGGGCTGCAAAAGTCGTACGGCAGTCGCCAGGTTGTCAAAGACGTCTCCATCACCGTGCAAAAAGGCGAAGTGGTCGGACTGCTGGGCCCCAATGGAGCCGGCAAAACGACTTCCTTTTACATGATGGTTGGCCTGGTGCGGGCGGATGCGGGCGAAATCACTATCGACGGCGAATCCATCGAGCACATGCCGATTCACCGCCGTTCACGCCTGGGCTTGAGCTATTTGCCGCAGGAAGCCTCCATTTTTCGCAAGCTCAACGTTGAGCAGAACGTACGTGCCGTGCTGGAGTTGCAGACCGACGATGAGGGCAAGCCTCTGGACGAAGCGCAGATCAAAAGCCGTCTCGACACCTTGCTGCAGGACCTGCGGGTCGACCATTTGCGTGATTCTCCCGCGCCAGCGTTGTCGGGCGGCGAGCGGCGGCGCGTCGAGATTGCCCGCGCACTGGCCACGCAGCCGCGTTTTATCTTGCTGGACGAGCCGTTTGCTGGCATCGATCCGATTGCGGTGATGGAGATTCAGCGCATCATCGGTTTCCTGAAGGCGCGCGGCATTGGCGTTTTGATCACGGACCACAACGTACGGGAAACGCTGGGCATTTGCGACCATGCCTGCATCATCAATGACGGCCACGTTCTGGCCACAGGGACACCTTCCGAAATCGTGAGCAACGCTGATGTGCGCCGGGTCTATCTGGGCGAACACTTCAAGATGTAGATGGCTCCCCCCCGTTGTCGCTCACTGCGTGTAGCTCCCTCCCCCCTGCAGGGGGCGGCGCCTGCGCCCCGGCGGAGCCGGTTGCGCGGCCCCCGCTGGCCTAAAACCATTCAGCCCGCCTTCGCGCGCGCCTAGGTCTGCCATGAAGCAGGGCCTGTCCCTTCGTGTTTCGCAGCATCTGGCGCTCACGCCGCAGCTGCAGCAGTCGATTCGTCTGCTGCAGTTGTCTACCCTGGAGTTGAGCCAGGAAGTTGAGCAGATGCTTGACGAAAATCCGTTTTTGGAAGTGTCGGACGAGACCGCGCCGCGCGAGGATTTTGGCTTGGCGCAGGTGGATACACCGGTCAGTCTGGAGACGCGTGAGTTTGAAGCTGCTACTGATTCAGTAGCAGGTAGCGCTGATGGATCCTCGGCTACAAGCCAAAATGATGCTGAACCCAGTGCCGAACCCAAGCTGGAAGAAAGCTGGGAGGGGGACGGCAGCGTAGAGATCGCGCCCGATGACAACGAATGGGGTGGTGATGCCACGCCGCGCAAGAACAACAGCGACGACAGCGATGTCGATGCCACCGAACTTGCGCGTAGCCACGAGTCTTTGCAGGATCATCTGCACCGGCAGGCGTTGTCGCTGCGCCTGTCGCCCGAGGGCAAGGCTGCATTGCATTTCCTCATCGAGTCGCTCAATGACGACGGTTATCTTGAAGACAGTTTGAACGAATTGGCCGCAGGGCTGGCCGGAGACGATCTGGAGCAACTGGAACAGGTGGAGCATGAGTTTGCGGTTGCCCTGAAACTCCTCCACCACATGGAGCCAGCCGGTGTGGGTGCGCGCAATCTGGCAGAGTGCCTGGGCCTGCAGCTGCTGGACTGCAAGGACAACGACGAGACCCGCGCCGCGATGGCCATATGCAAGCAACCCATGGATTTACTGGCCCGCAGGGACTTCAAGCGCCTGGCTGTGTTGTGCGGGTTCCCCGAGCAAGTCATCAAAGGCGCTATCGCCCTGATTGCACGGCTGGACCCCAAACCGGGACGGCGATTTGTCAATGTCGAGCGCAACCTCATCGTGCCCGATGTGCTGGTAGTCAAATCCGGCCGTGGCTTGAAGGTCTCGCTCAACAGCGACGTCATGCCGCGCCTGCGGGTGCATGACATTTACGCCAACGCGATCAAGGGCAACAAAGGCCAGGGCGGCCAGGCCCTGCAGCAACGGCTGCAGGAGGCGCGCTGGTTTATCAAGAACATTCAACAGCGGTTTGACACGATCTTGCGCGTCAGCAGCGCGATTGTCGAGCGGCAAAAAAACTTTTTCACACACGGCGAGTTGGCCATGCGGCCGCTGGTGCTGCGCGAGATTGCCGACGAACTGGGGCTCCATGAGTCAACCATCTCCCGCGTGACCACTGCCAAGTACATGAGCACGCCGTTTGGCACCTTTGAGCTGAAGTATTTCTTCGGATCGGCCCTGGGCACCGAAACCGGCGGTAATGCGTCGAGCACGGCAGTCCGCGCACTGATCAAGCAGTTTGTGGCGTCCGAAAGCCTGAAAAAGCCGCTCAGCGACAACCAGATTTCCGAAATGCTGAAAGAACAGGGAATCGAATGCGCGCGTCGCACCGTTGCCAAATACCGCGAAGCGCTGCGCATTGCGCCAGCCAATTTACGGAAGTCGCTTTAGCACCCACACTACCAATCCGTTCGCGTTGACCCTGTCGAAACGCATGCTGCACGCGAACTGAAAAAGCACCATGAACCAACTTCAACTATTTTTACCCTGCGCCGCCGGCGTTGAAGAGCTGCTGGCCGCTGAAGTCAAACGCATCACCGGTGCTACCGGCAAAGCCTGGCGCGCCGGTGTGCAGGTGTCCGGATCCTGGCGCGATGCGATGCAACTGAACCTGCACAGCCGCCTCAGCCAGCGCGTGCTGATCGAGCTGCAGCACAACAGCTACCGCAGCGAGCAGGATTTGTACAACGCGGCGGCTGCTGTGGCCTGGGAGATCTGGTTCACGCCCAAACAGACGTTCAAGGTCGAGATCACCGCGCAGCACAGCCCGCTCACCAGCCTGAACTTTGCTGCGCTCAAGATCAAGGACGCAATAGCTGATCGGTTCAGGGACAAGTACGACGTGCGTCCCGATGTTGATACGCGTTGGCCCGATGTGCGTATTTATGTGCACCTGACGACGGACACGGTCACCCTGTACATCGACACGTCGGGCGAACCGCTGTTCAAGCGTGGCTGGCGCGCAGACAAAGGCGATGCGCCACTCAAGGAGACATTGGCCGCTGCCATGATTGCCGCCAGCGGCTGGGACCAGCTCTGCAAGCAGGGTGTGCCGCTGTACGACCCGTGCTGCGGCTCCGGCACCATCGTGATCGAAGCGGCCCAGGTCTCGCGCAACATCGCGGCTGGCATGGGTCGGCGTTTCGCCTTTGAGAAATTTGTGCCTTTTCAGCCGCATGTCTGGGAAGGCCTGCTCGATCAGGCCGAGGCCGCGATCACCGCGCCAACCGCGCCGGTTTTTGGGAGCGACGTGTCTTTTCGCATGGTTGATTTTGCAGAGCGCAACGCCGAGCGTGCGGGCGTGGCCGACGTGGTGCAGCTGCGCGGCGGCGACGCACTGCAGCGGATGCCGCCCGCTCCTTCAGGCGTGATGCTGGTCAACCCGCCGTATGGCGAACGCATTGAGGTGGCAGGTGTCGCCGGCATGCCGGCTGCATCGGCAGCGCAAAACCGCGACCAGCGGCACGCGCAATTTCAGGGTGCAAACATTGACGAGTTTGGCCAACCCCTGCCGCAGGGCGGCGGCGATGATCGCGATGAATCCGGCGCCGCGCCACGGAGGAACCGTGGTGCCAACCCTGGCCGCGAGCAGGCGCAGACCGAGACGGGCGAAGAGGCTTCAGACTTCTTTCCGCAGCTGGCCAGCCACTGGAAGAAAAATTACGCCGGCTGGACCGCACACGTGCTGACGCCCGACATGAAGCTGCCCCAGAAAATGCGCCTCAAGGAATCGCGTCGCGTGCCGATGTGGAACGGCCCGATTGAGTGCCGCTTGTTCCGCTTTGACATGGTGGCGGGCTCAGCCCGTGAAAAAAAACCTGCTGCTACCTGACAGCAACGCCGTGCAGACCCAAGCCAAACGCGGCGACTGTGTCGTGCTGGACACCAACATCGTGCTGGATGTTTTTGTTTTTAGTGATGCCGCCGCGAATCCGCTGAGGCAGGCGCTGAAAGCCCGCGAGCTTGATTGGGTGGCGACACAAGCTATGCGTGAGGAGCTTGCGCGGGTGCTGGCCTATCCGCAAATTGTTGCGCGGCTCAATTTTTACAAGCTCGCGGCTGATGACGTGTTGGCGGGGTTTGACCAGCACGCACGCCTGAGGGACGCGCCCGCCAAGGCCCCCGTGACCTGCAGCGACGCAGATGACCAAATGTTCATCGACCTGGCAGTTGCGCACAAGGCATGGCTGCTCAGCAAGGATCAAGCCGTGCTCTGTATGAAAAAACGCCTTCTCGCCCTTGATGTACGGGCGCAACCTGCTATCAATAGCGTAGCGAATACCTGATCACGCGGCGGGTACCGTCTCGCCCGTGCTCGAAACCTTGTCGTCCGGTTTCATGACTGCAAAGCTGTGGGCGCTGGCCAGCGGCCAATACTGTTTGAAGACGCGATGCTGATTTTCCAGATCGGTAAGCAGTGATCCTTCCTTGACGTGCATGATCAGGTTGGACAGCAGGCGCACCTCGGTGTCGTCGATGCGCCGCACGATGTGATGCGCCGTGACATCGTTGGTGTGCTTCAAGCCAGCCGCTTCCAGCAACTCTTTCAGCGCCTTCAAGGTGCTCTGGTGAAAACGCCACACGCGCTCGGCTTTGTCTGGTACCACCAGGGCTTGCTGGCGCACAGGGTCCTGCGTGGTCACGCCGGTAGGGCAGTTGCCGGTATGGCAGGTTTGCGCCTGTATGCAGCCCAGCGCAAACATGAAGGCCCGGCCAGAGTTGCACCAGTCTGCGCCCAGCGCCATCATGCGCGTGATGTCAAAGGCGCTGATGACCTTGCCCGCACAACCTACGCTGATGCGATCGCGCAGGCCCGCGCCCAGCAGCGTGTTGTGCACCAGCAGCAGGCCCTCCTGCACGGGTGCGCCCACGTGGTCGGTAAATTCAAGCGGCGCCGCGCCCGTGCCGCCCTCCGCGCCGTCGACGACGATGAAGTCTGGCGTGATGCCGGTTGCCAGCATGGCCTTGACCATGGCAAACCACTCCCATGGGTGGCCAATGCAGAACTTGAAGCCGGTCGGCTTGCCGCCCGACAGCTCGCGCAGGCGCGCGATAAATTGCAGCATCTCAATCGGCGTCGAGAAAGCACTGTGCGATGAGGGTGAAATACAGTCCACGCCCACCGGCACGCCACGCGCTGCAGAAATCTCGGCCGTGACTTTGGACGCCGGCAATATCCCGCCGTGCCCTGGCTTGGCACCCTGGCTGAGCTTGAGCTCAATCATCTTCACCTGCGGGTCGCAGGCCGTGGCGGCAAAACGTTCGGCGCTGAAGCTGCCGTCTTCATTGCGACAACCAAAGTAGCCCGAGCCAATTTCCCAGATCAAGTCACCACCATGCACCCGGTGGTGCTGCGAGATGGAGCCTTCGCCGGTGTCGTGCGCAAACCCGCCTTTTTGGGCGCCCTTGTTCAGCGCCAGAATGGCATTGGCTGACAGCGAGCCAAAACTCATGGCCGAGATGTTGAAGATGCTGGCGCTGTAGGGTTGGGCGGTGTTAGGGCCAATGATGATGCGGAAGTCGTGCGACGCAATGTGCGTGGGCTGGACTGAATGGTTGATCCATTCGTAGCCGAGTTCGGTCACGTCCAGTTGGGTGCCGAATGGCCGGTTGTCCAGTTCGCCCTTGGCGCGCTGATACACCAGCGAGCGTTGCGAGCGTGAAAAAGGCGCGGCCTCGGCGTCACTCTCAATAAAGTACTGGCGCATTTCTGGCCGGATGAACTCCAGCATAAAGCGCAGGTGACCAATCACCGGATAGTTGCGCAGGATGGAGCTTTTGGTCTGCCGCAGGTCGTTAATGCCCAGACCAACCAGCGCCAGACATACCAGCAAGGCGATCCAGCCCACACCAAACGCAATCAAACTGAACAGGGCCAGCAATGCGCCCAGTGCACACAGCCCGAAGAAGGCGAAACGAAGCGGAAACAGGGCGTCTAGTTTTTGAAACATGGGTGCTTCCTTGTGGCTGGCAGATACACTTTCGATCATAAGAGTGTCCCGCAACACTCAAACGGCTTTTCTCATGACATCCCAATCAAACACGCCCTCTCCACAGCCTGACCCCACTGCGCCAGATGGCGGATGGATGGAGGTAGAAGATTTTGACGAGCTCGACACCATCCTCGATGATCTGCGGACCCGGCACGACGAAACGCCGCAGTGGGAGTTTTGCGAAGGCTTTATGGCGGCAGTCATTTGCTCACGCCGTCCCATTGCCGCAAATGAGTACCTGAGCGTGCTTCTTGCGACCCCAGCCGAGGGAGAAGCGGCCGACGAAGAAGGTGGCTCGTTTGCCAACCCCGCGCAACAGGCCCGCTTCATGGCTCTGTGGACCCAGCGCTGGAAAGAAGTAGAGACTGCGCTGGACACCAAGGTGGAGTCGCTGGAAGACGATGCCTGCTACCACCCCGAGGTGATGGATGTGCGCGGCGCGGTGGCTGACATGCCGCCTGAAGAGCAAGCCACTTTCAAAAGCGAAGAGTTGCCAGCCTTTGCCCAGGTCTGGGCCCTGGGCTTCATGTTTGCGGTGGAAAGCTGGCCCGAAGACTGGGCCGCACCGCGCGACAAGGACGCCGCCATGTGGCTGGACGATGCCCTGCAAGCCATCGTAGCCATGACAGAAGACGACACCGCCGCACCTCAGGTCTCGCCACTGAATGATGAGGGCAAGCCCAGCACCAGCCTTGCCCGCCTCAACGCTTTTGGTGACGCCATCTGGGCCGTGTACGACCTGCGGGAGCTGTGGAAAACCATGGGCCCCAAAGTCGAGACCGTGCGCAATACGGCAGAGCCCGGCCGCAATGATTTATGCCCCTGCGGGAGTGGCAAGAAATACAAGAAGTGTCATAGCGCCGGATGACGCGGCCCACCTTCGATTTAATTTGCTATTAAATCAATAGCTGCTGGCGCCCGTATCACAAGGGGAAGCTGCCATTTTTGTAAGCATCCAGCGCAAGCAGCAGGCTTGTGCGATGTTGACGTGAAACTTCTTGCCAGGGCGTATTCGTCAGCGCGCCTTCAAGCACCCACAGCAGGTTGAGGGTGGCCGAGGCGTTGAGCTGCTTGACGCGTGCATAGGTAGCGATCGAGACCAGCTCTCGCAGTTGCTCCACCGAAACTATGCCTGCCGCTGCCATAAAACCCAGAGACTTCGGACCGAGATTGGGCAACACACCGCATTCCAGGAGGATAGCTCCAGGTTGGGGCAGCTTGTTCTGTTGATGCAGGCGGGCCTTGTGGTGTGAAGCTGCTTGAATGGCCGCCTGAATCGCCGCTTTGGCTTGAGCGCTGTTCTTCCAGCATGAAGACCCCAACAGCGGAGCGGCTCCGCTGACGATCTGATATGCATCAGCCTCGGCCAGCGTGCTCAGCGTATCGAAGCCGAGTTGTTCAAGCCGAGTGACCACGGTAGGTCCAACACCCTTGACGGCAAGCAGCACGCGACGTTCTTCGGCAGTAAATGGCAAGGTTGGGGCTTATCGAGAGGCGCTAAATTTTGGCGATTGCGACGTAGCAGGGGGCGGAAGCAAGTCAGACCCTTGGAACTCCTGACGCGATGTTGTCAGTGGCATTTGCAAGTGTTGTCTCGTCGGCCCCGCTGCGTGTGACAACGCCTAGGTGTGCCCCTGAAAAACATGCCGTTCCTGCCCCCAGGTGGCGTCATCCTCCAAGCAGAGGAGAGCGATGGGGGCAGGCCCGCACCGGGCGGCGTAGCGTCTACGGGTCTGCGCCTTTAACGGGCCAAAGCGAGTCCAGCTTCAGGGGAGTTCTCCATCGCCTTGAGGGGGCACACGTGGTAACTTAGACCCTTACTCATGTCGCTGGAAACAATCATTTCGTACGGCCTGACCCGCCCTGACGAAGAGCGCAATGCGCTTGTACTCATGGGCGGGGGGGCACGCACCGCCTATCAGGCCGGCGTGTTGCAGGCGCTGGCCCGCATGCTGGACCGCCAGGGGGCGCCGCGAAGCAGCAATTCCCTTTCAAGATACTGGTTGGCACCTCTGCCGGCGCGCTTAACGCTTCGTATCTGGCCAGCCGGGCCACGGAGGGCCTGGCAGCGTTTGAGCAGCTGGCCAGCTTCTGGGCGACCCTGCGGTCAGCACAGGTCTACGAACTGAAGGTCCCAGGGTGGATACGGTCCAGCCGCATCGCTGCTGCGCTTTTTCTGTCGCAACATGTGCGCAAGCAGCAGGCCTTTTTGAACAACACCCCGTTGGTGGATACGCTGCACCGCGTCATCTCTCTGGCCAACATCGATCAGGCTTTGCAGGACAAGACCCTGCTGGCACTTGCAATCACTGCATCAAGCTATACCAGCGGTGTGCACTGGACTTTCTGCCAGACCGCGCGCTGCACGGATGATGACTCGTGGAACCGGCCCGGCCGACGGGCAGAGTTTCAACCCATCACCATCGAACATCTGATGGCTTCCAGCGCGATTCCTTTTCTGTTTCCTTCAACACCTTTGTGGGTGGATGACCACCGCGAGTTTTTTGGCGACGGCTCGATGCGCCAAAGCTCGCCCCTGTCACCGGCATTGCGGCTGGGCGCCGGCAAGGTGCTGGTGATTGGTGTCGGGCAGCCGCAGCGCGCCGGTCTGGCCGACTCGGCCGCGCCAGCCATCGCCGCGCGCCCGACGCTGGGTGCGATTGCCGGTCATGCGCTGGCCAGTGTTTTTCATGACACCCTTCGCGCCGACGTTGAGCAAGCGCAGCGGGTGAGCAAAACCCTGCGCCAGATGCCGCGCGAGATCGCCGCAGTGATGCCCTACCGCCCCGTCGAAGTGCTGGCGATCGCGCCATCCCAGTCGCTGGACGCACTGGCACAGGCGCATGCCAGCGAGCTGCCCGTCGCCACCTACAACGCGCTGGCCGGGCTGGGTGCACTGGGCGCGCACGGCAGCCCGGGCGGGGCGGCGCTGGCCAGCTACCTGCTGTTTGAGCCCGGTTTTATCAAAGCGCTGATGGCTCTGGGCGAGCGCGACGCAGAGGCGCACAAGGATGAATTGATTGAGTTCTTTATGTAGAAAACAAGCCGTCAAATCGGCTTGAAGTGCCATAATCACGGCACCTTCATTACGGAGAAATCCTTGGAAAGCAGCCCCAGTTGCTAGCTTTCAACGCCGCAGACTGACACATCGTGTCCGCAGGGGTTGAAAGCGATGCACCATCCACAACCCCGCAGGCATCGGCCGCCTAGGCCAGTGCCAGCGCCCCCAAAACCCTTGGGAGCCAGTCATGCTCAATATTTTTACGCTCGCCAACGGGCGACTCTTTCAGGAAGAGATCGAATCCCTCGAAGAACTCTCCAAGTTCCAGCCGATCTGGGTGGACCTTGAATCACCCACACTTGAAGAAAAACGCTGGGTCAAGCAGTATTACGGCCTGTCCATCCCGGAAGACGCGATGGACGAGGACATTGAAGAGTCCGCCCGCTTTTACGAAGAGGACAACGGCGAGCTTCACATCCGCTCTGACTTCTTGGTGGCCGACGATGAAGAACCGCGCACGGTGCGTGTCGCTTTCATCCTGAATCTAGTCAACGACGACCTCAAAAGCAAGGGTGTGCTGTTTTCGATTCACGACGAAGACGTGCCGGTGTTTCGCCTGCTGCGGATGCGCGCGCGCCGCGCGCCGGGGTTGATCGAAGACGCCAAGGAAGTGCTGCTCAAGCTGTTTGACGCCGACGCCGAATATTCGGCGGACACCCTGGAAGGCATTTACATTGCGCTGGAAAAAGTCAGCGCACAGGTGCTGTCGGGCGACGTGACCGATGCACTGGCCGGCGAAGTGCTGGGCGCCATCGCCCGACACGAAGACTTGAGTGGGCGCATTCGCCGCAACATGATGGACACACGCCGCGCGGTGAGCTTCATGATGCGCAGCAAGATGCTCAACGCCGAGCAGTTTGAGGAAGCGCGCCAGATTCTGCGCGACATCGACTCGCTCGACTCGCACACCGCTTTCCTGTTTGACAAGATCAACTTCTTGATGGACGCCACGGTCGGTTTCATCAACATCAATCAGAACAAGATCATCAAGCTGTTCTCGGTGGCCAGCGTTGCGCTATTGCCGCCAACACTCGTGGCAAGCAGCTACGGCATGAACTTTGAATTCATGCCTGAGCTGAAATGGGCTGCCGGCTATCCATTTGCGCTGGTGTTGATGGCTGTCAGCGCGCTGGTGCCGATGTGGTACTTCCGGCGTCGCGGCTGGCTCAAGTAAGCCCCCACGGTCGTTCGCTTCGCGTAACTCCCTGCCCCCCGAGGGGGCCGCTGCGCCTGCGGACTGGCAAAGCCAGATCCGCGGCCCGTGCTTGATTAAGAGAGCCCGCGCGGTCTTTCCCCTTCTGTTCGTTCGCCCTGAGCTCGTCGAAGGGTCTGCACTTCACTTATTAATCAAATTGGCATTTTGCCCTTTAGCCACGGACAAAGTTTGCTATTGTTGTCATAGCAATTTCAGAAGATGCTGCGTAATCGCCTGGGCGTAGCGGCTTGCCACTTCCTTGACGAACTGGGGAAAATCCACATGGGCCTGGTCGTCGGCGCGGTCTGAGATGGTTCTCACTGCGGCGAAAGGAATCCCGTAGTCAAAACACACTTGCGCTACTGCTGCGCCTTCCATTTCCACCGCCAACACTCTGTGGTCGGCGGCGTGCAGCGCCGACAGCAGCGCCTCAGACTCCTGCGCGCCGGAGACAAATCGGTCACCGCTGGCGATCAGGCCGTGGTGCAGCAAACGCGCAGTGGGAAGTGTCAAGCTTTTCAGGCCGGCTCGACTGGCGTCCAGCAACAACGCGGTCAACGCCGCATCGCAAGCGAAACGGCTCTGCCCATACAGCGGAACTTCATAGCGCGGGAAGATCGGCGAGGCATCAAGATCGTGCTGCACAAACTCATTGGCCACCACCACATCCCCGACCTGCACGCCCGCACCCATGCCGCCGGCCACGCCGGTAAACACAATGCGGCTCACCTCAAAGCGCTCGATTAACGCGGTGGCGGTCGTCGCGGCCGCCACCTTGCCGATGCGTGACAGCGCCAGCACAACAGGCTGACCATGCAGATGCCCGCGCCAGAAGTCGCGGCCTGCATGGGTAATTTTTTGCGGCTCATGCAGGAGCTCGATCAACCCCTGCTGCTCTTCAGCCAGGGCACTCAGAATGGCGGTTTGGTTCATGTTCGGGAGTTTGCCTGAACGGCCTCACAGAAAACCTGGCCAAAGAAAAAGGCGGCCGAAGCCGCCTTTGGCGAAGCCTGCAACAGGCTTATTTTTTGTCGCGGAGCTCGCGGCGCAAAATTTTGCCCACTGGCGTTTTTGGCAACTCGGTACGGAACTCAACCACTTTGGGTTGTTTGTAGCCCGTGAGGTTGGTCTTGCAGAACTCGCGCACTTGCGCTTCGGTCAGGTCCGGGTTCTTCTTCACGATAACCAGTTTGACGGCTTCGCCGGACTTTTCGTCAGCGACTCCAACGCAGGCGCACTCCATCACACCGTCCATGCCGCCCACCACGTCTTCCACTTCATTGGGGTAGACGTTGAAACCGCTGACCAGAATCATGTCTTTCTTGCGGTCGACAATCTTGAAGAACCCCTGTGCATCCAGGATTCCAATGTCGCCGGACTTGAAATAGCCGTCTGGCGTCATGACCTTGGCGGTTTCATCAGGGCGTTGCCAGTAACCGGCCATGACTTGCGGGCCCTTGATCGCGATCTCCCCCGGTTGGCCCGGCGGCACTTCGTTGCCGTCGTCATCCAGCAGCTTGAACCAGGTGCCGGGAATCGGCACGCCGATGGTGCCGGTGAAGGATTTGCTGTTGGTCGGGTTGCAGCTGGCTGATGGCGAGGTTTCGGACAGGCCATAACCCTCGCAGATCGGGCAACCAGTCTTCTCAAGCCAGAGCTTGGCAACCGCGCTGGTCACTGCCATGCCGCCGCCCAGGGACACTTTGAGATGCGACCAGTCCACGGTGTTGAAGTCCGGGTGATTGGCCAGGCCGTTAAACAGTGTGTTGACCGCCGGGAAACTGTTGATCTTGTGTTTGGCAAGTTCCTTGAGCACCGCAGGAAGGTCGCGCGGGTTCGGAATCAGGATGTTTTTGCCGCCGGTTCGCATGCCCAGCATCATGTTCACGGTGAAGGCGAAGATGTGATACAGCGGCAGCGCGCAGACGTAAACGGGCTGCACACCCGGTGTCATGCTCGCCATGGCCGGGCCATTCCAGGCCTCGGACTGCAGCACGTTGGCGATCACGTTGCGATGCAACAGCACTGCGCCTTTGGAGACGCCGGTGGTGCCACCGGTGTACTGCAACACGGCCACATCGTCGGGTTTGATATCGGGGCGGCTCAGCGTGCCGCGCGTGCCTTGGGCCACAGCGTCATTGAAACGCACCGCAGTGGGTAGGTTAAAGGCGGGCACCATTTTCTTGACATTGCGCACCACGTAATTAACCAGCGCACCCTTGAGCATGCCCAGCTGGTCACCCATGGCAGCGAGCACCACGTGCTTGACCGGCGTATTGGCAATGCACTGCTCGAGCGTGTTGGCAAAGTTTTCGATGATGACAATCGCCTTGGATCCGGAGTCTTTCAGCTGATGCTCAAGCTCGCGCGGCGTGTACAGAGGATTGACATTGACCACCACATAGCCAGCACGCAGGATGGCTGCAACCGTGATCGGGTACTGCGGCACATTGGGCATCATGATCGCGATGCGATCGCCCTTGCTCAGGCCCAGGCCCTGCAGGTAGCAGGCAAAGGCCTGTGACAGGCTGTCGGTCTGTGCAAAAGTGACTTCCTTGCCCATGAAGCTGTAAGCCACCTTGGCGCCATTTTTGCGGAAGCTTTCTTCCATCAATGCGACCAGGGAAGGGTATTGCGACGTGTCAACGTCAGAAGGTACACCCGGTGGATACGCGTTCAGCCAGGGGCGGTCGACGGTTGATGCAGTCATGCTTGTCTTCTCCAGATTACGATTAATAACAGCCACGGATTTTCATGGCGCAACCCTCTGCGGGGTTATTGCGTTTTCCCTAGGAAACCAACAAATCAGAAGGGGGAGCCCTCTAATTCATGTCTTTTATGACTTAACGCGCCGACGATCGAAGTTATTCGATCGCTTTGCCCATGTCTTCAATCACCTTCTTGGCGTCGCCAAAAACCATCATGGTCTTGTCCATGTAGAACAACTCGTTGTCCAGGCCCGCGTAACCGGCGGCCATGGAGCGTTTGTTCACGATCACGGTCTTGGCTTTATAGGCCTCAAGAATCGGCATGCCGTAAATGGCGCTGCCCTTGACGTGCGCGGCCGGGTTGACCACATCGTTGGCGCCCAGAATGATGGCCACATCGGCCTGCCCAAACTCGGCATTGATGTCTTCCATTTCAAACACCTGGTCATAAGGCACTTCGGCCTCGGCCAGCAGCACATTCATGTGGCCCGGCATACGGCCTGCCACAGGATGAATGGCGTACTTCACGGTCACGCCTCTTTCGGTCAGCTTCTGCGCCAGCTCCTTGACGGAGTGCTGCGCGCGCGCAACCGCCAAACCATAACCCGGCACGATGATGACGGTTTCGGCGTTACCCAGAATAAATGCAGCATCGTCGGCCGAACCTGACTTGACGGGCCGCTGCTCTTTGGCGCCTGCCGCTGCCGTGCCGGCCTCGCCGCCAAAGCCGCCCAGAATCACGTTGAAGAAGGAGCGATTCATTGCCTTGCACATGATGTAAGACAGAATGGCGCCGGACGAGCCCACCAGCGAGCCGGCAACGATCAGCATCGCGTTGTTCAGCGAAAAGCCAATTCCCGCTGCGGCCCAGCCTGAGTAGCTGTTGAGCATGGACACCACCACCGGCATGTCTGCGCCGCCGATAGGGATGATGATGAGCACACCCAGCACAAACGCCAGCGCGAGCATCGCAAAGAAGGCTGTCCAGTTTCCGGTGAACATGAACACCAGACCCAATGCCAGCGTGGCGATGCCCAGGACCAGGTTAAGCATGTGCTGGCCGGCAAACGTGACCGGCGCACCCTGGAAGAGGCGAAACTTGTACTTGCCACTGAGCTTGCCGAAGGCAATCACCGAGCCGCTGAAGGTGATGGCACCAATCGCCGCGCCCAGGAACAGCTCGAGCCGGTTACCCGCTGGAATGGCGGCGGTACCCAGACCTTGCGCCACGATGCCAAAAGCAGCCGGTTCGGCCATGGCGGCTACAGCAATAAACACCGCCGCCAGACCGATCATGCTGTGCATGAACGCCACCAGCTCCGGCATTTTGGTCATCTCGACCCGCTTGGCCATCAAGGTGCCTGCGGCCCCGCCAACCACCAGTGCCACCAGCACGTAGACCATTCCCTCGGCTTTGCCGCCTGAAATTTCGACGATCAGCGCGCCCGTGGTCACCACGGCAATCGCCATGCCGACCATACCGAACAGGTTGCCGCGAATCGACGTGGTGGGATGAGACAGGCCCTTCAGAGCCTGAATGAAACAAACCGAAGCCACCAGGTACAGCAGCGTGACAAGATTCATGCTCATTTGGCGACTCCCGATCCAGCTGCATCAGCCGCAGGTGCGACGATCTTCTTTTCTTTCTTTCTGAACATTTCCAGCATGCGGCGCGTGACCAAAAAGCCACCGAACACGTTGACCGCTGCCAGCGCCACCGCCAGCACACCCATGGTTTTACCGAGCGGGGTGACGGTCAGAGCTGCCGCCAGCATCGCGCCCACGATGACGATGGCCGAGATGGCGTTGGTTACCGCCATGAGCGGCGTGTGCAAGGCCGGCGTGACGGTCCACACCACGTGGTAGCCGACGTAAATGGCCAGCACAAAGATGATGAGGTTGATGATGGTGGGGGACACTGCTTCCATGGTCTTCTTCTCCTGATGGACCGGCACTGCCTGCCGCTCCTGAACAACTAATCTCGGCGAATTCGCGAGAACCTATTTGCGTTTGACTTCGCCGCCCTGCGTCATCAAGCAAGCCGCCACGATGTCGTCAGCCATGTCGATGTTGAGCGCGCCTTCCTTGCTGATGATCAGCTTGAGGAAGTCCAGCAGGTTGCGTGCATAGAGCGCGCTGGCGTCTGCGGCGACGAGCGAGGCCACATTGGTCTCACCAATCAGGGTCACGCCGTGCTTGACCACGGTTTTGCCAGGCTCGGTCAGCGGGCAGTTGCCACCCTGAGGCGCGGCCAGATCAACAATCACGCTGCCGGGTTTCATGGCCTTGACCATGTCTTCGGTGACCAGTACGGGCGCTGCACGACCGGGAATCAGGGCGGTGGTGATGACGATGTCCGCCAGGGCGACACGTTTGGCAACCTCGGCCTTTTGGCGCTCCAGCCAGCTTGGTGGCATGGGCTTGGCATAACCGCCAACGCCGACGGCGGCTTCGCGCTCTTCGTCGGTCTCGTAGGCCACATCAATAAACTTGCCGCCCAGCGACTCAACCTGCTCTTTCACGCTGGGACGCACATCGCTGGCTTCAATCACCGCGCCCAGCCGCTTGGCCGTAGCGATGGCTTGCAGGCCGGCGACACCGACGCCCAGAATCACCACACGCGCGGCTTTAACCGTGCCGGCAGCCGTCATCAACATTGGGAAAAAGCGCTGGTATTTTTCTGCGGCCATCATCACGGCCTTGTAGCCCGCGATGTTGGCTTGGGACGAGAGGACGTCCATGCTTTGTGCACGGCTGGTACGCGGGGCGGCTTCCAGCGCAAAGGCGGTCAGTTGCGCAGCAGCCAAGCGCTGCAGGCCGATGGCATCAAAGGGGTTGAGCATGCCGACCAGCACGCCGCCGGACTTGGCAAGCCCGATCTCGCTGTCCAACGGACACCGTACCTTTAGCACGATGTCTGCGGCGTAGGCACCGGCTGCATCGGTGATCTCGGCGCCGACGGCGGTGTAGGCATCGTCAGGAACGCTGGCTGCGACGCCTGCTCCGGACTGCACACGAATGGTGTGGCCTTGAGCTTTTAGCTTTTTGGCGGTTTCGGGCGTGATGGCGACGCGCGTTTCGCCGTCCATGATTTCTGCGGGCACCCCAATCAGCATGGGTCTCTCCTCAAAGCATTGGTCTTGTGTGGGTCTAGGTCATCTGCGCCGGGCGAGCCGGCAGATTTGTAGCTGTCGTGGAGCTTACATGAGAAATTTGGTAATTTTTGTCACTTGGCTCTAGAGTTTGGGGCGTCCAGGGCAGTCGCCCAGCACCTCGACCACGGCGCCCAAACCTACGGGATTACCCCATGCAGGCAGCTTATTTGGCAGTCGGCATCACAAACTCAGCACCCTTGCCAATGCTCTCTGGCCAGCGCTGCATGATGGATTTTTGCCTGGTGTAAAAGCGCACACCTTCTTCGCCATAGGCATGCATGTCGCCAAAAAGACTCTTCTTCCAGCCGCCAAAGCCGTGCCAGGCCATAGGCACGGGAATCGGCACATTGATGCCCACCATGCCCACCTGGATGCGGCGCGAAAACTCCCGCGCCACGTTGCCGTCGCGCGTGAAGCAGCTGACGCCGTTGCCAAACTCGTGTGCGTTGATCAGCTCCACTGCCTCGGCAAAGTCCTTCACCCGCACGCAGCCCAGCACCGGGCCAAAGATTTCCTCTTTGTAGATGCGCATATCGGGCGTCACGTGGTCAAACAGCGTGCCGCCCATCCAAAAGCCCTTCTCGCAACCCTTGCCCGCCTCAGCACCCGTGAAGGTGCGGCCATCCACCAGCAGCTTTGCTCCCTCTTTCACACCTGTATCGATATAACCGGTGATGCGGCTGTGCGCGACAGCAGTGACGATGGGGCCCATTTCTGCATCCAGATGCACACCGTCCTTGACCACCAGTGTTTTCGCGCGCGCCTGCAGCATGGGGACCAGCTTGTCGGCCACATTGCCAACCAGCACTGCTACTGAAATCGCCATGCAGCGCTCACCGGCTGAGCCATAGCCAGCCCCAATCAGCGCATCGACGGCCTGCTCCAGATCTGCATCGGGCATGACCACCATGTGGTTTTTCGCGCCGCCCAGGGCCTGCACGCGTTTGCCGTGGTGGGCGCCGGTTTCATAGATGTAGTTGGCAATCGGGGTGGAGCCGACAAAGGACACTGCCTTCACGTCCGGATGAACCAGCAAGGCATCCACCGCCTCTTTGTCGCCCTGCACCACGTTGAAAACCCCATCCGGCAAGCCGGCTTGCTTGAGCAGCTCGGCCATGAAGAGACTGGGGCTGGGGTCAATCGGGCTGGGCTTGAGTACAAAGCAGTTGCCAGCAGCGATGGCCACTGGAAACATCCACATTGGCACCATGACCGGAAAGTTGAAAGGGGTGATGCCGGCCACCACACCCAGGGGCTGACGAAGTGTCCAGTTGTCAATGCCGGTGCTGACCTGGTCGGTGAAGTCGCCCTTGAGCAATTGCGGAATGCCGCAGGCAAATTCCACGATGTCAATGCCGCGCGACACCTCGCCCTGCGCGTCGGTAAACACCTTGCCGTGCTCGGCAGTGATCATGTGCGCCAGCTTGTCCTTGTGAAGGTTGAGCAACTCCAGAAACTTGAACAGCACCCGCGCGCGCCGAATGGGCGGCGTGTCGGCCCAAGCCGGAAAGGCTGTCTGTGCAGCGGCAACGGCTGCATCCACATCAGCCACGTTGCCAAGGGCGACATGGCCGGTGACAGCGCCAGTGGCAGGGTTAAACACATCTTGCGCACGGCCGGCGCTGCCGGGCACGGCGTGGCCGTTGACATGGTGGCCTATGGGAGTGGGTGAAGACATGAGGAATCCTTTGGTACAGGTGACTGGAGCCGGGCCGATGGATGCCCACAGGCTGTGAAGTCTAGGGCGCAGCCGCCGATTTGATAATCCCGTTATTTGTGATTACATTGTTCAAATATTTGAACAATAAGCAAATAGCTTGTCTTCATGTCTTCAGACCAACTCTCACCACTGATTGCTGACCTTCACCTGTTGACAGTGCTGGCCAGCACAAAAAGCTTCACCGAGGCGGCGCGGCGTCTGGGCGTGTCCAAAGCTTCTGCCAGCATGCGCATCAGCGAGCTGGAGCGCGCAGCCGGCGTCACGCTGGTGAGGCGCACCACCCGCTCCGTGGGCCTGACCGAGGCGGGCCAGCAAATGGTCAATGGCATGTTGCCGGCGTTTGACCGCATCAGCGAAAGTTACAACGGCGCACGGGATTTGGTTGGCACCCCCCGCGGACTGATACGCGTGACCGCACCTGTAGCACTGGGTCGGCAACACCTGGCGCCGTGCATCGCAAGCTTTTTGCAGCTGTTTCCGGAGATCCAGATTGAGCTGGAGCTGACTGACCGTTTTGTGAACCTGGCCAACGAGGGGTTTGATCTGGCCATACGCCACACCAGCACGCCGCCGGAAACCCATGTGGCATGGACGCTGTGTGAAACCCGCTCCATCCTGCTGGCCAGCCCTCATTACCTGAAGAGGCGCGGCGTGCCTGCCCACCCGTCAGAACTGACCGCGCACGATTGCCTGCTGTACCTAGGAAATCATGCGGGAAACTGGACTTTTGTTCGCAACACCAAACGCAAAACCGCTGAGCGGGTGGGGGTGAACATCACCGGTTCGCTACGCGCCAACAACAGCGAAGTACTGCGCGACGCGCTTCTTTCCGGCCTGGGCATCGGACTGCTGCCCGATTTCAGTCTGGTGGGCAGCCGGAAAGACAAGAAGCAGCGCCGGCTTGTTCCTGTCCTGCCCGACTGGCAGGTGCAGGGATTTTTTGGCGAGCGTCTTTATGCGCTGCGACCCTGGTCCGCCCAGGTGTCCAAGGCCGTGCAGTGTTTAGTCAAACATCTGCGTGACAGTTTTGCTGAGGGCTTTTCGGCCCGGGCTCTGGACACGACAATCTCAGCATGAACAGCCGTTGGAAACCCAGTGTCACCGTCGCCGCCATCATTGAGCGCGATGGCAAATTCTTGCTGGTGGAAGAACACACGCCCGAAGGCCTGCGGCTGAACAACCCTGCCGGTCACCTGGACCCGGGCGAAAGTCCGGCTCAGGCCTGTGCGCGCGAAACGCTGGAGGAAACCGCGTTTCACTTCGCCCCCGATGCGCTGGTGGGCATTTACCTGTCGCGTTTTGAGCGGCCGGGACCTGAGCCGGAAAACCCGACGGACATTACCTACCTTCGTTTTGCTTTTAGCGGCGTGCTGGGTGAGCAGGTGGTGGGGCAGGCGCTTGACACCGGCATTGTGCGCACGTTGTGGCTGAGCGCCGATGAGGTCAGAGCCAGCGTGAGCCTGCACCGCAGCCCCCTGCTGCTGACCTGCATGGAGGACTATCTGTCTGGTAAACGTTACCCGCTGGAGCTGATCACCACTTCTGTGAGCGTATTCCAGCCAAAGCCCTGAGCCGCGCCGGAATCCCCCGCCCATTTAAAATGCTGCGATGCACAAGCAACGCGTCGTCGTCGGCCTGAGCGGAGGCGTAGACTCTGCGGTGACCGCGCACCTGCTGAAACAGCAGGGGCATGAGGTCATTGGCATCTTCATGAAAAACTGGGAAGATGATGACGACAGCGAGTTCTGCTCGTCCAACATCGACTTTGTAGACGCCGCTGCCGTGGCCGACGTGATTGGCATCGAAATCGAACACGTCAACTTTGCCGCCGACTACAAAGACCGCGTGTTTGCGGAATTTTTGCGCGAGTACCAGGCGGGCCGCACGCCCAACCCCGACATCCTGTGCAACGCCGAGATCAAGTTCAAGGCTTTTCTGGACCACGCGATGCGCTTGGGCGCCGAAAAAATTGCAACCGGTCACTACGCCCGCGTACGCCTCAACGAAGGCACAGGCAAACACGAGTTGCTCAAAGGTCTGGACCCATCCAAAGACCAAAGTTATTTTTTGCACCGGCTGAACCAGGCGCAGTTGTCAAAAACATTGTTCCCGGTTGGCGAGTTGCACAAGATCGAGGTGCGACGCATTGCAGATGAAATTGGCCTGCCCAACGCCAAGAAAAAAGACTCGACCGGTATCTGCTTCATCGGCGAGCGGCCTTTCCGGGAGTTTTTGAACCGCTACATCGCCAAGGCGCCGGGCCCGATCAAAAACGACAAGGGGCGCGTCATCGGCGAACACGTGGGCCTGAGCTTTTACACCCTGGGCCAGCGTCAGGGTCTGGGCATAGGCGGCGTGAAAGCGCGTGGGGCTGAACTCAAGGCGGTGCAAGCGTTGGGCCAGCGCGGCGTGGGTGAACACGAGCCGTGGTTTGTGGCGCGCAAAGACATGGGGAGCAACACCCTGTGGGCCGTACAAGGCCATGACCACCCGTGGCTGCAATCCACCGTGCTGCAGACGCAGGACTGCAGTTGGGTCGCAGGCGTGCCGCCCGACGCTGGCATGTTGGCCGCCAAAACCCGCTACCGTCAGGCGGATGCGCCCTGCGAGTTGCACAGCGCGGACGCGACCCACTGCGAGCTGCTGTTTTCGTCACCCCAATGGGCCGTGACGCCGGGCCAGTCTGCGGTGGTGTACGACGGCGAAGTGTGCCTGGGTGGCGGTGTGATTGCCGCCAGTAACACGCCCGCATTGCCCTGAAGCAGCCGTCAGCTGGAAATTACTAGCCAAACAGGCGACCCGCCCGTTAATGACGGCAATAGTTTGCTACGAATTAGATAGCAAAGTGCGCCCTACAAGCCGGCAGCAATTCGCTGCTTGCGTGTCGGCAGGCCCTCGCTGTCGCCGGCAACCTGCACGGCGCAGGCTCCCACCCAGGCTGCCCGGCGCACCGCGTCCACCACTGTGCAGCCTTCCAGCAAGGCACTGACCAGCCCCGCTGCAAAACCGTCGCCTGCGCCAACCGTGTCAACGACCCTGGCAACGGGGAAAGCATCCACATGTCCGCTGCCGCCTTCACCATCAAAGTAAGCGCCCTGCGCTCCCAGCTTGACCACCACCAACTTGGCACCCAGCTTGCGGTAAAAAGCAGCAATGCCTTCGGCCGTGTTTTGACCGGTGAGCAAGCGTCCTTCTTCCATGCCCGGCAACACCCAGTCGGCGCGCGCGGCCAGATCATTGATGGTTTGGCGCATGACCTCGGCGCTTTGCCACAGCGTGGGGCGCAGATTGGGATCAAAAGACACCGTCCGGCCGGCGTGGCGCATCAGATCCATCGATGCCCGTGCCACCTCCAGCGCGGAAGGCGAGATCGCGGCAAACACGCCCGTGGCATGCAAATGGCGCGCCGATAACATCCACGCCTGGTCGATGTCCTCCACACCCATGTGGCTCGCGGCGGAACCCTGACGATGGTATTCAACCGGCGGGTCACTGCCATCCGTGACCTTGCCCTTGAACATGAAGCCGGTTTTTTGCCCCGCGTCGCAGCGCACGTGCGAGCAGTCAATGCCTTCTGCCGCCATGGCTGCCAACAGGTAGCGCCCCATGGAATCAGCGCCCAACCGGCTGGCCCAGCCGACCTGCAGCCCCAGGCGAGACAGCCCGATGGCTACATTCGTCTCAGCGCCCGCCGTGCGGCGTGAAAAAGTTTCCGAATGCTCCAGCGGACCGGGGCGGTCGGCAACCAGAAGCATCATCGCTTCGCCGAAAGTAACAACATCCAGTCGGTCGGTCATGTCTGGTTCCAAATCGCAGGATCGTAAGGGGGTTGAAGTCCGGGAGACTACACGATGTTGATTTCGGCGAGAGCGCCCCGCAGACCAAGGGCCTGAATGCGGCTCAAGCCATGCTTGACGCGCACGCGCCATCGCGTATCGCAGCTCAGGCTCTCGCCCCAGATCCCTGGCAAGTCAAGCATCACGCCCGCGGTTTGCGCCGCATTGCCCTTGTACTGCGTGGCCAGCGCCTGCAGGTTCGCTGCCTGCGGATCGTTCAACGCAAACGTTGCTCCACCCTCCTCTTCGCCACGGCAGTAGTTCATCCACGCGGCGGCGGCCAGTGCCAGGCGGTCCACGCTCCCCCCACAGTCCAGTTGGGATTGAGCAGCTGGCACCCAGCGCTGCGGAATCTTTTTGGATGAATCGGTGGCGATTTGATGCACGCTGTGATTCAGCGCGGGATTTGCGAATCGCTCGAGCAGCGCGTCACGATAAGCCGGGGCATCAGGCCGCGCGATTCCGGGGATGATTTCTTCGGTCATCAGGGCGTGGATGAATGCGCGAATCTCCGGCTGGGCCACGCAGTCGAACACCGTCGGCAAGCCTAGCACCGCCCCGATACAGGCAATGGCCGAATGGCTGCCGTTGAGCATGCGGAGCTTGGCGTCTTCAAACGGTTTGACCGAGGCAACCACATTGACACCAGCGCCACGCAGCACCGCTGCGTCCTCGGGATCCGCAAAATTTTCCTCGATGACCCATTCCCAGAATTCTTCGGTTGCCAGAGCCCCCTCGTCTGCCACGCCCAGCACGGCGTTGGCAGCAGCGCTGCAGGCGGGCGTTGCAGCGGGCACGATGCGATCCACCATGCTGTTGGGGAAAGTGCATCGGTCCGAGATCCACCGCCTCAATCCCTCGTCCCCCGCAGCCTGCAGGCACAGTGCCTTGAGCTTGTCGCCGTTGCCGCTCAGGTTGTCGCAGGACGCAATGGTCAGCCCGGCGTGCCCTTCCACACGGCGCTGCGCCAGCCCCTTCAACAGCAAACCGGCCAGCTCTGCCGTGTAACCTTTTTCAGTCACGGTCAGGGTGATCCAGCGGGTGGATGCAGCAGCAATGGCAGCCGTCACTTGTTCAGGCTCACGCGCGGCAACGCAAGTCTGCACGATGGAGCCCACGATCTGGCACCGTGTTTTGCCCGCGCTGCTCAACTGCACTGAGTAAAGACCGTCCTGTTCTTTCAGGGTGTCGGCCACGGCAGTCGATCGCATGGCCACGCCCAGAACGCCCCAGCGCGGGTCACCACTTTGCAGGAGCCCGTCAAAGACGAGCGCCTGATGTGCGCGATGAAATGCTCCAAGCCCCAGATGAACCACACCCGGCTGGACGGGCCGCGGGTAGTCAAATACGGCCACGCCGGGCGATGAAATGGTCAGGACTGCAGTTGCGTTCAATTTCGCCGTCACGCTTGGTCCTCTAAACACAGCAACTCAGCCATGGCCAGAAACAGGTGGTAAAGCACCCGAGAAGGCGTGACATCTACCACCGCGTCGCCATTGCGGGACAGCTGGTTGCACCAGTTGGCGCCATCGGCCTTGAAGTAATGCGTCCGCAAAAGCCGGGTGTGCGCCCTTGCGGCCTCTGCCCATTTCCTGTCTCCCGTGCTGTGCGCCATGTAACAGCAGGCTTTGATGTATTCGGTCTGCGGCCAAAAGAGCTTGGTATCTGCGACGAGCTTGCCACCTGCATCCACGCCGTCAAATACAGCACCGCCCAGCTTGTCCGGGTGGTCAATGCCGAAATCGCGGCCAAAGGAAAAGAGCCGCTCCACCTGCTTCGTCAGGGTTTTGTCGTCTGCCAGCTGCATGTATTGTCCAAGCAGCCACACCCACTCGAACTGATGTCCCGGCTCGCGCAGGGATCCCGCGGCGCCATCGGCCACCGTCCAGTCCTTCTTGAAGTACTCGACCACCGCGCCCGTTTGCGGATCGGTCAGTTTGTCAAGAAACAGACGCACCAGAAGCCCGGCCTCATTCAGCCATCCCGCGTCGCGGGTTGATTCGTACATGGCCAGGACTGCTTCCAGCAGATGCATGTGCGGGTTCTGCCTGCGGGGCAATTTGCCGGTGTCGGGGTACTCCTCAAAGTAACCGCCCTTTGCACCGTCGGCCAGAAAGCGCTTCATGAAACCAAGTGCGTCGTTGGCCAGCGCCAGCGCTTTCGGGTTCGCGGTGGCGCGGTAATGCCACGCCATCGCAAAAATGATGAACGCGTGGTCGTACGCATCACGCGTGCCATCCAGCGCTGTGCCGTCAACTGAAAGCCTTTTTGGCCAGCCGGCCGAAGAGCCCTTCTCTTTGCATGCCAATTCCAGAAAAGCCAGACCATGCTCGGCAGCCGCTCGCATGGGCGCGCCGCCGCCCAGCAGGAAAGCGTGGCTTGCAACATAAGTCAGCCGGGCCTGGTTCAGTATGGTTCGCTCGGGTGATAGAACGGGCTTGGACGCAGCGTCCAGCCCTTCATAAAACCCGCCTGCTGGGTCCATCACGCGTTCAAACCAGAAGGGGCAGACATGTTGCAGCAGCCAGGCGCGGGTTTCCGTCTCTTTCTGCATGACGGGGTTCTGCGTCTGGGTCATTGCGGATGCTCTTTTACCCGCGACACGAGTTGCGTCGGGCTGACAAAACGCATGGCAATCAGCAGCCAGGTCAGTGTGACCGCCATGTAGACAATCGCCATCGCATCAATGGACTGCGGAGCCCTAACCCCGGCTGCAAACACCGCGTAATACAAGGCCACCACCAGTGTTTGTGTACTTGGCCCGCCGGTCAGGAAGGTCAGCTCGAACATGGAAATGGTTCGCACCAGCACCAGCAGTGAAGCGGCGAGAATTCCGGGCATCAGCAGCGGTACCAGCACATAACGAAACACCTGTCCGCTTTTCGCGCCAAAGACACGCGCAGCAGACTCCAGGTTCGAGTCGATCTGCTCGATAAAGGGCGTCATCACCAGAATCACAAATGGCAGCGCCGGTAGCAAATTGGCAATGATCACGCCGGTCAGCGTGCCCGCCAGATTGAGCTGGTACATCACGGTGGCCAAGGGAATACCGTAGGTGATGGGCGGAATCATCAGCGGCAGCAGGAACAGGCCCAGCAAAATACGCTTGCCCGGAAACTCGCGGCGTGCCAAAGCGTAGGCAGCAGGCACACCAATGAGGACTGCAAGCACCACGACCGCCAGCACGATTTGCACGGTCACGATCAGAACGTCACCAAGCTGAAACTCCTTCCAGGCCGCAAGGTACCAGTTGATGGTGAAGCCCTCAGGGAGCCATGTGTTGAACCACCGCTTGCCGAAGGAGCTGGTTGCCACCGAGGCGATGATCAACGCGACGTTCAGCAGGAAGAAAGTCATCACCCCGATGACCGTGGCGTTCCAGACGCGGCTGCCCCAGTTGCCTGTCAATTTATGGGATGCCGGCGTCAGCGAGGTGCCGGCGGGGGAAGTTGAAGGCGCGCTCATCCTTTTCCTCCTGTCACGGGACCACGGTAGGCGAGCCTGCGTGCGCCCAGCACGACCACGACCACACCAAGCTGCACCACGCCCATGATCATCGCAATGGCCGAAGCCATGGAGTAGTCGTAGTTTTCAAAAGCGGCCTCGTAGGCGGCGATCGAGATGACCCGCGTCGGCCCGGCGGGCGACCCTAGCAGGACGGCGGACGGGAATACCGAGAAGGCTTGCACAAACGACAGACAGAAAGACATGGCAAGCCCCGGCAACAGCAAAGGGAAAATGATGTGCCTGAATTGCCGGTAAGGATTTGCGCCCAGCGTCGCTGCGGCGCGTGGCAGGCCGGGATCAATGCCGGTGATGTACGACAGCACCAGCAAAAAGACAAACGGAAATCCGGAGATGACCAGCGAAATCAACACACCCCAGTAGTTGTGCGTCAGCCGCACCGGCCCGTCGTACAAATGGAGAGCCTGCACGAGTTGGGAGAACCAGCCGTTGGGACCAAAGTAGCTGAGCATGCCTTGCGCAATCAGCACCGTGCCCAGCGTCAGGGGGATGGTCATGATGGTGGTGGCAATCTTCTGGTAACGGGTCTTGTGGCGCAGCCGATAGGCCAGCGGCACGGCGATGCCGACATTGATCAGGGTAGCTGGCAGCGCCAGGCTCATGGTCGTGCCGATGGTTTTCCACAGATGGGGGTCGGTGAAGAACGTGATGTAGTTGGCTAAGGCGCCGCCGCCATTCATGGGCCGAAATGACAGAATCAGCCCATCAACAAAGGGATAAACAAACACCAGCAGGATGAACAGCGTGGCCGGGGCCAGCATCCAGAATGCCGGGTCCTTCCAGCGCGAGCCGGGCATGAGCGCCGTGTTTTGCATCATGATGCCTGCTCCGCTGGATAAACCAGCACGCGCTCCGGCGCAATCGCGACTGTCATGGCTTCACCCACCCTGGTGCTCCCCTGTGCCCTGACGAAGAGTTGTGAGTGGTCCATGGTGCGCAGCATGAACAAGGTCTCGCGACCGTAATACTCGACCGATTCGACCATTGCAGTGAGGGTATTCGTGGCATGCGATCCTTCAGCAACGATCGAAAAATCGTCTGGCCGCATGGAGGCGATAGCCCTGGCAGCGAGTTTTCCATGTGCCGTGCCTGAGAGCGACACACCCGGCCCCTTCAGCGTCGCAAGACCGTTGCCCTGCTCCACCACATCTACCTTGAGCTCATTGCGATAGCCCATGAAGCGTGCAACAGACAGATTGGTTGGATGGCTGTACACCATTTGCGGCGTATCGATTTGCTGGGCGATGCCGTCTTTCATGACGACGATCCGGTCAGCCAGGGAGAGGGCCTCGTCCTGATCGTGCGTGACATACAAAGTGGTGCGGCCCAGTTCACCGTGAATCCGGCGTATTTCCGTACGCATCTCAAGGCGCAGCTTGGCGTCCAGATTCGACAGGGGTTCATCCATGAGAATGAGCGGCGGTTCGATCACGATGGCCCTGGCGATTGCCACCCGCTGCTGCTGCCCGCCCGAAAGCTGGCCTGGCAACTTGTGGCTGTGCATCCCCAGCTGGACCAGGTCCAGCGCTTTCTCCACTTTCTGGTCAATCTCGCGCTGCGGCGTGCCGCGCATCAGTAAACCGAACCCCACATTTTTCGCCACCGTCATGTGCGGAAACAGGGCGTAGTTCTGGAAAATCATTCCAAAACCACGCTGTTCCGGCGGCAGCAAGTCCAGCCGCACATCATCGAGCAGGATCTGGCCTTCAGAGAGAGCCATCAAGCCGGCGATGCAATTGAGCGCAGTGGATTTCCCACAGCCGGAGGGACCGAGCAAGGCGATGAATTCACCCCGCGCGATATCCAGTGTCAGGCCATCCAGGGCGGCGTGCAGGGGCACGCCGCCTTTTTTTCCTGCGCCAGGCCCACCGCCAAATCGGCGGGTGACCTTTTGCAGCTTCAGGGTACTAAAGTTCGGGTTCATTTGTTTACTGTGATCTCAAGGTCATTTGAATTTTTGCGCGCCCACTTCGAGGTCCCAGATCTTGAAAGCCTTCACCATGGCTTCTGCATCCAGGGGCTGGGCGTGTGGTCGCTTGGCGGTCCAGTCGGCATACTCGCTGCGGCCAAATTCCTTGATCACGTCCTGGCTCTCTTTGGGCGCCATCGTGAGGGGCACGTTTTTCACAGCGGGGCCGGGATAGAAGTAGCCTTTGTCCCAGGTCAGGGCTTGCTGCGCGGGCTTGAGCAAATGAGCCATCAGGTCCAGGACCACCGGCATCTTGTCGGCTGACACGCCCTTGGGGACCATCATGTACTGGGTATCGTTGATCCAGGTGAAGTCCTTGAAGGCGGCGACCTGGTAGTTCTTCGGAACAATGCCGAGGGCACGCGGATTGATGTCCCATCCGGTCACGCTAACCGTCATGTCACGCGAGCCTTGCCCGAGTTCTTTCATCACTGCACCGGTGCCGGTCGGGTAGTACTCGATGCAGGTGTTGAGTGCCTTGAGGAACACCCATGTTTTTTCCCAGCCATTGACCGGGTCCTTGGGGTTCTTGTCCCCCAGAAGATAGGGCAGCCCCATGATGAAGGTGCGCCCAGGACCCGAGTTGGCAGGTCGCGCATAAATCAGCCTGTTTGGATTCGCCTTGCACCATGAGAGCAATTCCTGCGGCGAGGTCGGCGGCTGTTTCACCTTGTCGGGGTTGTACTGAAGAAAGGGCCCACCGGTCATGAAGACCACAGCAAGTGCTTCCCCCTGGGTGAGGTCCTGCATTTTTCTGGCTGGAGGAATGTAGTTGTCCAGCACGCCGGGAAATTTCGCGTTCTGCTCTGGCAGCATGCGGTTCCACAGCTTCTGCTGGATGCCCGCAGCCAGAATGTCGGTGCCACCCAGTACGAGGTCAATGTCCGTGCGGTTGGCTGCCTGCATGGCCTTGAGCTTGCCCGGAAGCTCGGGGGCTGGCGCTTTGGTGAAAGTGAACTTCACGTTGGGGTTCACCGTCTTGTAGGACTCGATGGCGTCCTGCAACAGGGCCAGCGCGCCGCCCACGTCCACGACATTGATGGTTTGCGCCTGTGCTGGCAAGCTGGTCAACGCAGTGACTGTCACCAGCCCGGCGGCGCCCATAAAGCGGGTGGCTACCCGCGACAGATTCAATAAAGCTGACTTCATGTTTTATGTCTCCTTAAATATCAAGGCCAAGCGGGCCATGCGCTGAAAAAAATCGGAAATTGCGCCACGCATCAATGCTTCAGGCCCAACCCTTTACAAACTCGCCAACCACCCTGTCGATATGCGCATGCATGGCGTTGCGCGCACCCGCTGCATCGCGTGCGACCAGGGCGCTGAATACTTTTTGGTGATCCTGCAGACTGGCCTCTCGCAGATCGGGGGTATGAAAGTGCTCTTCGAGGCGCGCCCAGATAGGGCCGCGCAACTGGTCCCACAAGGCCGTGACCATGCTGACCAGCACGGCATTGCCGGTTGCTTCAGCAATGCGCACATGAAACATGCGGTCAGCATCTTCGTTGGCACGCTTGTCGTCGCAGTTGTCGCGCATGGCTGCCAGCGCTGAGTAAATCCGGTCCACATCAATGTCTTTGCGCAATTCCGCCGCTTGGGCCGCAATCTCACCCTCCAGCAGGCGCCGTGCGCGCAGCAGCTCGAAAGGGCCAGGACCGTCGGGCACATAGACCGGCTTGACGCTATCGGCAGGGCGGCACACGTAAATGCCTGAGCCTCCACGCACCTCCACCATTTCTTGCACTTCCAGCGCAATCACCGCTTCGCGCACCGATGTGCGACTCACCTGAAAGCGGTCGGCCAGATTGCGTTCAGACGGGAGGCGCTTGCCAACCGGGAATTCGCCAGAGGCTATGAGGGACAGGATTTGCTCAGCCAGCCGTTGATAGGTTTTTTCGTTGGCCAGCTCCGAAAGGGGCCCCGCCCCCTCTTCCTGAACCGATGGGGCGGACTCTGCAATCGCGATGGGCATGGAGGATGACATAAGCTTGTGGAATCAAAAAGTGGTAGACCAGTTTATAGACCAATTTGCTGAAATTGCGGATTTTGGTTTACCACTAGTGCGTTTTTTCCCGCAAAACTTCCATAATGCGTCCTCAAATGCCGAAAAGGCAGACTGAAATCTCCGAATTCCTTAAATTGGTCTAACCACTTAAACAATTGCTCGCATGAAAATCACCGCCGCTCGCGTCATCGTTTGTTGCCCAGGTCGCAACTTCGTCACATTGAAAATAGAAACCGACGAGGGCCTGACCGGCATCGGCGACGCCACGCTGAATGGGCGAGAGATGTCCGTTGTCAGCTATCTGACTGAACACGTCATTCCCTGCCTGATCGGCCGCGACGCGCACCAGATTGAAGACATCTGGCAATACCTCTACAAAGGCGCCTACTGGCGCCGCGGGCCGGTGACCATGAGCGCCATCGCAGCCGTCGACACAGCACTGTGGGACATCAAATCCAAGGCGGCAGGGCTTCCGCTGTACCAGATGCTGGGTGGCCGCAGCCGCAATGGCGTGATGGTTTACGGCCATGCCAATGGCAGCGACATCTCGCACACCGTGGAGGAGGTCCTGCGCTACAAGGAACTGGGCTACCAGGCCATTCGTGCGCAAAGCGGTGTGCCGGGGCTGGAAAAAGTTTACGGCGTAGGGCGCGGCAGCATGTTTTATGAGCCGGCTGATGCCGACTTGCCGAGCGAACACGACTGGAGCTCGGAAAAATACATGCTCCATGCGCCGCAGTTGTTTGACGCGGTTCGCCAGGCCGTGGGGCCAGACATTCACCTCCTGCATGACGTGCATCACCGCCTGACCCCCATCGAGGCGGGCCGGTTGGGCAAATCGCTTGAGCCCTTCCACCTGTTCTGGATCGAGGACGCGACGCCTGTTGAAAACCAGGACGCCTTCCGCCTCATCCGCCAACACACAACAACGCCGCTGGCAGTGGGCGAGATTTTCAACAGTATCTGGGACTGCAAGGACCTGATCCAGAACCAGCTCATCGACTACATACGCGCCACAGTGGTCCATGCCGGGGGCATCACGCATCTGCGGCGTATTGCGGATTTCGCCGCCATGTACCAGGTGCGCACCGGCTGCCACGGCGCCACCGATCTGTCACCGGTGTGCATGGGCGCGGCACTGCACTTCGACACCTGGGTTCCCAACTTTGGTGTGCAGGAGTACATGCGCCACACCGAAGAAACCGATGCAGTGTTTCCGCACAGCTACAGCTTTGACAAGGGCTATATGCATTGCGGCGAAACGCCCGGTCACGGCGTGGACATCGACGAAAAACTTGCCGCGAAGTACCCCTACAAACGCGCCTATCTGCCTGTGAACCGCCTGCAACACGACGGCACCTTGTGGAACTGGTAGCCACACGGCAGGAGAGCCAGTGACGGCATCACTTTCGGTTGATTTTTTTACAGAAACAGGAAAGGCTTTTATGACCATCACAACGGCTCTCAAAAAAAACCTCCACGGACACTCGCCCTTGCGCAGGGCTTGTCTTGCCGCACTTGTTCTGGCTTCAACCTGCCAGATTGCCAACGCTCAAGCCATCACCATCAAGGTGGTTGACGTTGGCGGGGCCTACAACCTGCTTCAAGGCGCGATTGAGTCCTACCGCGACAAACACCCCGAGGTGACTTTCAACCTGGCCAAAGCGCTCGCGCCCGAACTACCGGCCATGCTGCGCACCGCGCAGTTGGCGGGCAAGCCAGATGCCGATCTGGTGCTGGGTGGAGGTGATATTTTGGCCTCGGGTATCGAGCAAAGCCTTTGGGTCCCGCTGCTACCTGCGCACGCGGCAAAGTTTCCCAGCGCCATGGACAACTATTTCAAGGAATCGCGCAAGATGCAGGAGCTGGCTTCCAGCCAGGGTCTTGCCGTGGTGTACGCACTTGGCGGCCCTCTCCTTGAATACAACCCCGACAAGGTCTCCCAGATCCCGACCACACCATCCGAACTGCTTGTCTGGTGCCGGGCCCATCCTGGAAAGTTTTCATATGCCCGGCCAGCCAATTCAGGCCCGGGCCGCGCATTCATCATGGGTCTGCCCTACCTGCTGGGCGACAAGGATCCCAAAGACCCCGTGGATGGCTGGGCAAACACCTGGGCCTATCTGAAAGACCTCGACAAGTGCATCGATGCGTATTCGTCAACCACAGGCGCGTTGATGAAAGACCTGGGCGCTGGCGGCAAACACATGACTGTCACCACCACCGGCTGGGACATCCACCCCCGGGCGATGGGCGTGGTGCCCAAGCACTTCAAGGTTGCCGCTTTCAAGGGCATGACATGGATCAACGACGCGCAGTACATGATGGTCCCCAAGGGTCTGCCCCCTGAGCGCATGAACGTCGTGCTTGATCTGATGGCGCATTTGTTGACCCGTGAGCAGCAGGCCAAGGCCTATGACAAAGGGTATTTTTATCCCGGTCCAGCCATCAAAAATGTGCCCTTCAGTCTCGCGCCTCCCGAGAGCCAAAAAGTCATCAAGGAATTTGGCCGAGTGGAATACACCCTCTGGGGCCTGAACCAGCCGCACGCCCAGCCGCTCAGCGCACAGGCGATGGTCAAGGCATTCAAGATCTGGGATGAGCAGGTGGCCAAGCGCCCATAGACAAGGGCCGTTTGCATAGCCGCCGGATCATCCGGCGTGCAGGTCAGAACGGAATATCGTCGTCCATGTCGTCAAAGCCGCTGGCGGCTTTGGTGGGCGCTGCCGCCCTTGGCGCCAGCGCCGGTGCTGGGGCGCGGGGCGCTGCCGCCGGGCGCGAATACTGGCGCTCACCGCCGCCATCACCGTCGCTGTCTCCGCCCGGGCCGCCCATGCCTTCGCGGCTGCCCAGCATTTGCATTTCGCTCGCAATGATGTCAGTCGCGTATTTTTCAACGCCGTCCTTGTCGGTGTACTTGCGGGTTTTGAGCCGGCCTTCGATGTAGACCGAGCGGCCTTTTTTCAGGTACTCGCCTACGATTTCTGCCTGGCGGCCAAAAAAGCTGATGCGGTGCCACTCGGTCTCTTCGACCATTTCACCGGCTTTGTTTTTGTACTTGCTGCTGGTGGCCAGCGCAATATTGGCCACGGCATCGCCGCTGGGCATGTAGCGCACTTCTGGGTCGCGGCCCAGGTTGCCGACGAGGATGACTTTATTGACGGATGCCATGGCGTGTTCTCCTAATTTTTCACAGTTTAACTGGCTGGGCCTGACTGCCGCCCCGGCGCCTGCATTGGCCAGGCCACGACGAGCCACACGATCATCAAGCCGCCGCATGCCGCAAACAAGACCTCCGGGCCAGCGACTTTAACTAGTAAACCGCCCAGCGCGCCGCCCGCAAAAAACCCCAGCGACTGCAAGGTGTTGAAAACCCCAAGCGCTGCCCCGCGTGAATGCGCTGGCGCTATCCGTGAGGCCAGGCTGGGTTGGGTGGCTTCGAGCACATTGAAGCCGCAGAAAAACAGAAACAGCAGCACGCCCAAACCGGCGAGACTGGGCCCCCCGGAGGCGCCGGCCAGAACCATCAAACCAACTTGCACTAATGCAATCAGTCCGACGGCAGCCAGGAAAACCGCTCGCAAATAACCCCGCTTCTCCAAAGGGAAGAGGCTGAACCCCATCACGACAAATGACAGCAACACTGCGGGCAGGTAGACCTGCCAATGAAGGCTTTTTTCCAGGCCCGCCTGAACCAGCAGCGCGGGAAGAGCGACCCACATGGCGAGTTGTACCGCGTGCAGGACAAATACGCCGAAATCCAGCCGCAGCAGGGGGCCGTGCCGAATCACCTCTGCCAAACTGCCGCGCGAGCGGTGTGCCAGCTGCAACGGTTCGGGCGGCACCCACCAGATCACCGCCCCGATGCCTAGCAGGGCCAATGCGCCCGTGAATGCGAACAGGCCGCCCAGACCGATGCGCGCAGCCAGGGCCGGAGCCAGCACCAGCGACAGGGCAAACATCAGGGCAATGCTGGCGCCCACCATCGCCATGGCTTTGGTACGTACTTCATCCCGCGTGCTGTCGGCCAGCAGCGCCGTCACCGCCGCTGATATCGCGCCGGCGCCCTGCAGGGAGCGGCCAAGGATCAGCCAGTTCAGGTCCGGCGCCCAGGTAGCCACAAAACTGCCCAGCGCAAAAACGAGCAGGCCGAAAACAATCACTTTCTTGCGGCCCAGACGATCCGAGGCCATGCCAAAGGGGATTTGGAACAAGGCCTGCGTCAGGCCGTAAATGCCCATGGCCAGCCCCACCCGCGCGGGATCATCACCACCCGGGTAGCGCGCGGCCTCCAGCGCAAACACCGGCAGCACCAAAAACAGACCCAGCATCCGCAGCGCAAAAATCGAGGCAAGCGCCACGCTGGCGCGCCGCTCGGTGGCGGTCATGGGGTAGGAAGGCGGGGCGGAAGAGACGGAAGACACGGTCAACAAATAGGACAGGGGTGAGACGCGGCATAAAGCGCCTGAGGGTCACTATTGTCTTTGAATTGGCCCTTGCATCCGGCAAGTAGACGGGCGGGCACCAAAAACCACTCATCCGTCTATGATGGTGGGTTTTGCGGCGCCCCAAACAGTGAACTCTTCTACCGACGGCAAATACCTGCTGCCCGCCAGCGACGGCAAGCAGGCGAACGACCTAGACGCGGGCCGTTATCTGGCGCAGGCCCTGGCTGCGCAGCGGATCAGCATTCGCGGTGCGCGTACCCACAACCTCAAGAACATTGACCTGGATATTCCGCGCAACCAGCTGGTGGTGATCACGGGCCTGAGCGGCTCCGGCAAGTCCAGTCTGGCCTTTGACACCCTCTACGCCGAAGGTCAGCGCCGTTATGTGGAGAGTCTGAGCACTTACGCGCGGCAGTTTTTACAGCTGATGGACAAGCCCGATGTGGACATGATCGAAGGCCTGTCGCCAGCGATCTCCATTGAGCAGAAGGCGACCTCACACAACCCGCGCTCTACTGTCGGTACAGTCACCGAGATTCATGACTACCTGCGCCTTCTGTTTGCGCGCGCTGGCACGCCCTACTGCCCAGCCCACGACTTGCCGCTGCAGGCTCAAAGCGTGAGCGAGATGGTGGACCATGTGCTGGCGCTGCCGGAAGACACCAAGCTGATGATCCTGGCGCCCGTTGCGCGTGAGCGCAAAGGCGAATTTGTCGAGCTGTTTGCCGAAATGCAGGCCCAGGGTTATGTGCGTTTTCGCGTGGACGGTCAGGCGTATGAATTTGACGAACTGCCCAAGCTGAAGAAAGCGGAGAAACACAATATTGATGTGGTGATTGACCGCCTCAAGGTGCGGCCCGACATGCAGCAGCGCCTGGCTGAAAGTTTTGAAGCGGCGCTACGCCTGGCCGACGGAAAGGCTCTTGCGCTGGAAATGGATTCAGGCAAAGAGCACCTCTTCAGCGCCAAGTTCTCCTGCCCGGTGTGCAGCTATTCACTCAGCGAGATGGAGCCGCGGCTGTTTTCGTTCAACTCGCCGGTGGGCGCCTGCCCGAGCTGCGACGGCCTGGGCCACATGGAGTTTTTTGACCCGACACGGGTGGTGGCCTTCCCGTCGTTAAGTCTTGCCAGCGGGGCCGTCAAGGGTTGGGACCGCCGCAACGGCTACTACTTCTCGATGCTGGAAAGCCTGGCCAAACATTACAAGTTCGACCTGGACACGGCTTTCGAAAACCTGCCCGCTGACGTACAACAAGTCGTACTGCATGGCTCGGGCGAAGAAGAAATCAAGTTTAGCTATGTGATGGACTCCGGCAACTTTGCCGGCAAGAAGATCAACAAAAAGCACCCTTTTGAGGGCGTAATCACCAACTTTGAACGGCGCTACCGCGAGACCGATTCGGCCGCAGTGCGTGAAGAGCTGTCGCGTTACCGCAGCGTGCAGCCCTGCCCGGAGTGCGAAGGCACGCGCCTGCGCAGCGAAGCGCGCCACGTGTACCTGGTCAGTTCTGCCCCTGCTGACGGCACCGCGCCGGCCCGCAAGGCCATCTTTGAGATCAGCCGCGCCACGCTCCGCGAAAGCTTTGACTACTTCAACGCCTTGCGGATGGAAGGCGCCAAAGCCGAAATTGCGGGCAAGGTTGTGCGCGAGATTGGCCTGCGCCTGAAATTCCTCAACGACGTGGGTTTGAATTACCTGAGCCTGGACCGCAGCGCCGAAACGCTGTCGGGCGGTGAGTCGCAGCGCATCCGCCTGGCCTCACAAATCGGCTCCGGCCTGACCGGCGTGATGTATGTGCTGGACGAGCCCAGCATAGGCCTGCACCAGCGTGACAATGACCGGCTGATCGGCACCCTGAAACACCTGCGCGACATTGGCAACAGTGTGCTGGTGGTCGAGCATGACGAAGACATGATCCGCGCGGCCGACCATGTGATTGACATGGGCCCGGGCGCGGGTGTTCACGGCGGCCGCGTGATGGCACAGGGCAGCTATGCCGATGTGGTGGCTAACACCAACTCGTTGACCGGTAAATACCTCGCAGGAACCCTCGCGATTGCCGTACCCAAGCGCCGTACGCCCTGGCTGACGACGGTGGAGAAAGCGCCCTTCCGCGACCCAAAGAAGCCATCAAAGTTTGCCCCCAGCGCCGCAGGCTTGAAACGCGCAGCGCGCGAGGCAGCGCATCTGCTGACCCAGGGCGACATGCAGGCCATCCGCATCGTCGGCGCCAGCGGCCACAACCTCAAAAATGTCAGCGTTGATTTTCCAGTCGGACTGCTGACCTGCGTCACAGGCGTGTCCGGATCGGGCAAATCAACACTGGTGAACGACACCTTGTACGCCGCGGTGGCGCGCACGCTGTACCGGGCACACGACGAACCCGCCGCGCATGAAGCGGTGGAAGGTATCGAGCATTTCGACAAGGTCATCAATGTGGACCAGTCGCCGATTGGCCGCACACCACGCAGCAACCCGGCCACCTACACCGGCCTGTTCACGCCGATCCGCGAACTGATGGCCGAGATGAACACGGCGCGGGAGCGCGGTTACGGCGCCGGCCGCTTCAGTTTCAACGTGGCCGGGGGCCGCTGTGAAGCCTGCCAGGGCGACGGCGTTGTCAAGGTGGAGATGCACTTCCTGCCGGACGTCTATGTGCCCTGCGACGTCTGCAAGGGCATGCGTTACAACCGCGAAACGCTGGAGGTCCAGTACAAGGGCAAAAACATCGCCCAGATTCTGGACCTAACGGTCGAGGTGGCGGCCGAGTTCTTCAAGGCGGTGCCAACCATCTCGCGCAAGCTGCACACGCTGCTGGATGTCGGCCTGTCTTACATCAAGCTTGGCCAGGCCGCGACCACGCTGTCAGGAGGCGAGGCGCAGCGCGTCAAGCTGGCACTGGAGCTGTCCAAACGCGACACCGGCCGCACGCTGTACATCCTGGACGAACCCACCACCGGCCTGCATTTCGCCGACATCGATTTGCTGCTCAAGGTGCTGCATCAGCTGCGCGATGCGGGGAACACGATTGTGGTGATCGAGCACAACCTGGATGTCATCAAAACCGCCGACTGGCTGATCGACATGGGGCCCGAAGGCGGCGATGGCGGTGGCACCGTGGTCGGCGTGGGCACGCCAGAAGATATTGCCGCGAACCCGGCCAGCCACACCGGGCGTTACCTGCAGCGTTTGCTCTAAAAAGGGTCGCTCGCGCGCCTGACGCGAAGGTTTTGGCACTTCGCCCTTTAACCACGGGCAAAGTTTGCTACGTATTTCATAGCATCGCATCGCGGACTGCCGGCCGGCTTTGCCCCAGCACCCGCAAGAAAATTTGCCAGCCCCGGCGCGACGTGAGAAAGTCGCCCCCATGCGCCCTTCCGACCTGCGTTTCCTCCTGGCCTGGCTGCTGCCGCTGCTGACTATCGTCGGCATTTTTACGCACCCAGCACAGTCCGCTCTTTTGACCCTGGCCGTGTGGTGGGGCATTGCCCTGCTGGATGCTTTTGCGCCCGGCGCTCAACGTTCGCCCGCCCCCATGCCCTCCGGCGCGAGCCTCGTGTATTTTCAAACGGTGTTGCGTCTGTACGTGCTGCTGCAAATAGCGCTGATTGCAACGGGTGCTTATGCCGCCGTGCACGGCGACTGGCTGACCGTGATGGGCGTGGCGTTCAGCGTGGGTTTTGTCACTGGCTCGCAAGGCATCACCTTTGCGCACGAGCTGGGCCACAGCAAATCACGGGTTGACCGTTTTTGCGGCTGGCTGCTGATGAGCAGCGTTTGTTATGGCCATTTCATGGTGGAGCATTACAGGGGCCACCACCCGCGCGCCGCCACGCAGGATGACCCGGCGTCTGCCCGCCTTGGTGAAAGCCTGTACCGGTTTTTACCGCGCACGCTCTGGGGCAGTCTCGCCAGTGGCTGGCAACTGGAAGCCCAGCGTATTGCCCAGTTCAAATCCAGCTGGCTGCGCAGCCCGCTGGCCTGGAGCGCGCTTGGATCCTTGATGCTTTTTGTGCTTCCTGCCCTTTATCTACCTGCGCACACAGCTATTAAATTCATAGCATTTTTCGCGCTGCAATCTACGGTTGCCTTTTTGTTGCTGGAAGTCGTGAACTACATCGAGCACTACGGCCTGCGCCGCAGCAGCGAAGGCGGGCGTAGGGAGGCGTTTGGCGTGATGCACGCCTGGAATGCCGATCATGTGGTCAGCAACTCGCTGCTGGCCAACCTGCAACGCCACTCTGACCACCACATGCATGCCTGGAAACCGTATGCAACGCTGCAGGCCCTGCCCGGCCCACAACTCCCCACGGGTTACGCCGGCTGCCTGCTGCTGGCCATGCTCCCCCCGCTGTGGTTTTTCCTGATGCACAAGCGCATTGCCGCTCTGCCGGACGCTCCCGCTCGCCTCGCAGTGCATAGCTGACGCCCCAAACTGTTTGGCGAGCCAGGCCCTTATAGAGGGGCCGGGATCGGACAAAGCACGCTCCTAAAGTCCGGATAATGAGGGACTTATTTTTCAGGCAATTCCCATGTCCTCCATCACCCTGCGCTTTCTGGCCGAACCCAGCACCGTCAACTTTGGCGGAAAAGTCCATGGCGGCACCGTCATGAAGTGGATTGACGAGGCCGGTTATGCCTGCGCCACAAGCTGGGCCAAGCTTTATTGCGTCACCGTATCGGTGGGCAGCATCCGCTTTCAGCGCCCCATCATGATCGGTGACCTGGTAGAAGTGCAGGCTCGACTGGCCTACACAGGTCGCACCAGCATGAATATTGCGGTGGAGGTACGCGCCGGGGACATGAAAACCGGCGAGATGCATGTCATCACCGAATGCCTGGTGGTCTTTGTTGCTGTTGACCCTGACGGCCAGGCCATTCCTGTAACACCATGGCGGCCAGACACACCTGGGGACATTGCGCTGGCGCAACGGGTGAAAGCGCACCTGGATGCTGCGCGCAGCATGTCATAGCTCCAGGTCAAGGCCGGACGGCGTGCTGTCCTACAGGCGTGGCCGGTCATACCGCCGGGGGGCAGGTAAAGCTGCGGTTAGGCTTTACCGGTATCGCGTTGATGAGTGCCTCCATTGCCATTGCGCGCCCGGAATCCATGACTTCGCTTGCCCCTAATGCCTCTGTCGCTTTTACCCATCCGCCGATTTTTATCGTTTAACGCCCTCCTGAACTCTTTCATCTCAGTGCTGCTGATCGCAGCGTTGAGCGGCTGCGCGGAGCATCAGCCCACGGCCAGTGCACCAGAACGTGCAGACGCCCCTGTTGCCGACACGCCCCTGGCCGGGCCTGACCCGGGCCTGCTGATGCTCCTGGTGCCAGATGGCCAGAAGCTGTCTTCGCCCCACGTCACGGCCTGGATCGACGCGGCTTCTGAAGGCGGCGTGCGTCTGCAAGCGGTGACCGACCGCCAGTTCCTGACGCTTGGGCCAGAAGCCTTGAAATATGCCGGGCTGGTGTTGCCCGACGTGCTGCACCCCATCGCCAGTGAGGCCTTGCTCACGGCCATCCGGAACTACACCAACGCCGGTGGCAACACGCTGCTGGTGCACGACTTCGGCATCTTTGCGCTGGACGGCAATCAGAAGCCCACCTACCCCATTCCGCGGGCCAGGTTGAGCGACATGGCTGGCGTGGACTACGGGCTGTACGACGTGTTGCGCGAAAAAAGCACGGTCGTAGGGCCGGTGAGTGCCATGCGAAGCACGATGCGCGCCCTGCAGGTCCCGCCCGGCAAGTCAATCCCGCACGTGGCTGAAACCGCGCCTGAGGGGGCCGCGCCTGCCCCGTCGGCCGCAGCGTCCGCTCCCGAGCCGGCAGCCGGGACTGCGGCCGCCCCCCCGCTTGAAGCAGCCACGGCTTATATCCCGCAGAGCACGCCCCCCTCTTCGGCACCCGCCGACGAGCGCCAACCCGTGGCGTCCATGCCCGGCGATGTGCTGGAAACCTTCAGCGGTTACCTGCTCGGCGGGCTAAGTTATTCCAGCTTTGTCACGCGCGGTGCCTATTCAGGCAAAACGCTGGCAACATCGCCGCAGGCCGGGCTGGTTGCCGGCGTGAACAAGGTCGGCCGCGGGCAGGTGCTGTTTGTCAACTTGCCACTGACGTACCTCAAGGTGGTGCGTACCGACGGGCTGCCCTTGCACGGCTTTTTGCACTACTTTGCAAACAATGTTTTGCAACTGCCGCAGCTTTCAGCCGTGCCCAATGGCGTGGCCGGGCTCACGCTGGACTGGCATCTGGACTCGTTCACTGCGCAGCAACCAACCTTGACGCTGGAAAAACTCGGCATCTTTGACGACGGGCCTTTCTCCATTGACATGACGGCCGGCCCGGATGCGGTGACGGATGGTGACGGCAAAGGCTGGAACCTGGACAACAACCCCATCGCCCAGGACATCTTGCGGCGCTTTGCCAAAAAAGGCCACGCCATCGGCAGCCATGGCGGATGGAACCACGACTACTACGGCCTGAGTGCCGACGAATCCAACCGCGCCACCTTTCTGCCCTATCTGGAAAAAAACGTGGCCTCCATCCGAAACACAGTGAGCCATGGCTTGCGCCCGTATCTGGGCTTCACATCGGCAGTCCCGCCGGCGATTCCCACCATCCTGCTGCCTGTCGTTGAAAAAATCAGGAATTTCATCAACTGGGCCTTTGGTCCACCCATGCGGCAGTATTCCCCGCCAGTAGGTAACAACCCCACCTGGGCCATGGACTGGCTGGAGCAGCAAGGTGTGGTGGCGGTGTACTTTGGCGGCCACACCGGGCTGGGGCCTACCCGCCAATACCGCGAAGGCCAGTTGCGCAACCCGGGTTTGTGGGTTTTCCCGGTCACACCCGCGGGACGCTACGCCACCTTTGAAGAATTTCAGACCAACAAGGTGCCCAAGGAAGAGGTTATCAACTGGTATCGCGAGTCCGTGGACTTTGCGGTTAATCACAACACCACCCGCATGATCTACATGCACCCGAACGGCGCCAATGTCTGGCCTGATGTGCTGCAAGACCTGCTGGCTTATGCCAAAGCCAAGGGTCCGGAACAGTTTCGCTGGTACACCATGACGCGGCTGGCCGATTTCATGACCACCCGGCAAGCCGTTGCCTGGACCGAGCAGCGTGATGCGGCCGGTGTTTCCCGCTTTGAAGCAAGTCACCCCCACAGCCTGGACGAAATGGTCTGGCTGCTGCCCAAGTCACGTTATGTCGGCGAGCCTGTGAGCACGCAGGGCCACGTCAAGGTATCGGACCGGGGCACGCACTGGGCCGTCAAGGCCGGCAACACGCGCCGCGTGGCTTTCACCGCTACGGCGCTGGGCGGGGCGCCGCTGTAGAACTGCGGCTGAAGTAGCCGGTCAGCAGCTCGAGTGTGTGCCGCACTTTGGCGGGCTGATCACCCCGTCGCGGAGTAACGGCATAAACCGGGACATCCGTCAGGCGCCAGCCCGGCAGAATGGGCAACAGGCGCCCATCAACCAGCGCCTTGTGGTCCTCATCACTCACGGCCATCCCGACACCCCAGCCCGCTACACAAAGCGCATGTAATGCCGTGACTTGCGAAGCCTGCGCACGCGCCTCCAGTCTGAAGGTTTGACGTTGACCATTGGGACCTTCAAGCTCAAGTACATCGCCGCTGGCCCCTGACGACTTACTGGGGAGCCAGGACAGCCAGTCGTGCTGAAGCAAATCACCGGGCTCCGCCGGCCAGCCGCGCTCTGCCAGATAGGCCGGTGACGCGCACAATTGCCGCCCCATGCTGCCCAGCTTGCGCGCCACCAGTGACGAATCCGTCATGGCCCCGACCCGCAACGCGATGTCCACCCGCTGCTCAATCAAATCAATCAGGGTGTCGTCCAGCAGGAGACGAAGCTTCAGCTTGGGATAGCCGCGCAGCGGGGCCAGCGCGGCGGCCAGCAAGCCACCAAAACCCATAGGCGCAGCCAGCCGCAGCTCGCCTTCGGGTTCGTCCCGCAGCCGCACCAGCGCCTGCTCAGCCGACCGGGCGGCAGCCACCATGGCAGCGCAACCAGTGCGGTAGCGCTCGCCCGCCTCTGTCAGGGTCAGACGCCGGGTAGAGCGGTGCAGCAGGGCCAGTCCCAAGGACTGTTCCAGCTGCCGCACATGCTGACTCACTGCCGAGGGTGTCATGCCCAGCTGGCGTGCGGCAGTTGTCATGGACCCACACGAAACCACCTCGGCAAAAACTGCCATGCGCTTGAGTTGATCAATGAATTTTTCAGTCATTAGTTAGTTTTACTTCACAGTGTTAGCCAATTTTGCCGACTATTCACAGTTTTGTGAAGCAAGCAAACTTGCTGCTTCTGTAACCAACCAAGGAAATCTCATGAACATCGCACTCATTGGCGCCACCGGTTTTATCGGCTCACCAGTCCTGGCGGAACTGCTCAGCCGCGGTCACAAAGTCACCGTGCTGGCCCGCACGCCTGCCAAGCTCCCCGCCAAAGCCGGGCTGACGGCCGTCCAGGCAGACGCCCTCGACGCGAATCAGGTCGCCGAAGCCGTGACTGGCCACGACGCCGTGATCAGCGCCTACAACCCGGGCTGGAGCGAGCCGAAAATTCACGACGTGCATCTGCAGGCCAGCGATGCGATTGTTGAAGGCGTGAAAAAAGCGGGTGTCAAACGCCTGCTGGTGGTCGGCGGCGCGGGCAGTCTGTATGTGGCACCGGGCGTGCAGCTGGTCGACACGCCGGAATTTCCCCCCCAGTACAAGCAGGGCGCGCTGGCCGCACGTGAAGCACTGAACCGGCTCCAGAAAGAAAACACGCTCGACTGGAGTTTTGTCTCGCCCCCGATCGGCCTGGCACCGGGCGAGCGCACCGGCAAATACCGCCTCGGCGCGGATGAACTGCTGCCGGGCCAGGGCGGTCAACCAGCTGGAATTTCAGTGCCTGACCTGGCGGTATCGATTGTGGATGAGATCGAAGCGCCGCGGCATGTGCAGAAGCGGTTTACTGTTGCGCATTGATTTTTTAGCGTCACGCTTTCTCGCTCGCTCTGGACAGTAGGTCTGACTCCCCACTCCCACCCCTAGCCCCTCCCTCGCCCCGCCGGGCGATGGAGGGGGACTTCATTTGGCCGCGTGTGCTCACTGACACGTGCATGAATGACGGTCCCATGGTCCGAACCCGTTTTCGATCCCAGTTTCCCAAACCCTTCTGTATGCGCCGAGGAGCGCAGGTTCAGACGGATCAGGGCTGACACTTGTTTGAGCCGAAGGCGAGTTTGTGTCAGACCCCGGCTGAACCGAGCACCGCAGGTTGCCCGTAGCATCGCCGCGGGACGCAGACAGCAGGGTCGCCTTTATTTTGCTTCCTTTTCTTTGGCGACGCAAAGAAAAGGGAGTCGCCCGCCGGGGCGAGACCCGGCTTGTTGGCGAACCCAGGATGCACGAAGCTCACCAATATGGATCCCGGATCTGGCCTCCCCCGGACTCGATCCGGGGTCCGGGATGACAGGCCCGCGCAGGCAACTACAAGCTCAGCCCCGAGCAGCCTGCAACACATCTCGCGTCTTGATGGCCTCACGCCGGGCCGCGTCAGCAAAGTCATCCCCCGACGATGCATAAATGATGGAGCGCGACGAGTTGACGATGATGGGCGCGCCTGGCCGCCAACCGGCTTTAACAGTTGCCACCGCGTCGCCGCCCTGCGCGCCCACGCCGGGAATCAGCAGCGGCAAGGTGGGCGCCACGGCCCGCACACGTTCGATTTCTGCCGGGTAAGTGGCACCCACGACCAGACCGAGCTGGCCATTCAGATTCCAGGGGCCTTGCGCGAGGCGGGCGACGTGTTCGTAAAGAAGGGGCTGGCCTTCAATCGAAGCCAAGCGCTGATTCTGCAAGTCATCCCCGCCCGGATTGGAGGTGCGACACAAAAGGAACGCCCCCTTACCTTCATGTTTGAGATACGGCGCAACCGAATCAAAACCCATGAACGGCGACAGCGTCACCGCATCGGCGCCGTAGCGTTCAAAAGCTTCAATGGCATATTGCTCGGCAGTGCTGCCGATGTCGCCACGCTTGGCGTCCAGAATGATCGGCACTTGCGGGGCGACCCGGCGCATGTGCTCCATCAGGCGCTCAAGTCGGCCCTCAGCACGGTGGGCCGCAAAGTAGGCGATTTGTGGTTTGAAGGCGATGACGAGATCGGCCGTGGCATCGACAATCGCCGCGCAAAAATCGTAAATCTTGCTGGCGTCGCCCTTGAGCTTGCCCGGAAATCTGGTGGGCTCCGGGTCGAGGCCGACGCAGAGCATGGAGTTGTTCTGGCGCTCAGCCGCGCCGAGCATGTCTAGAAAAGTCATCACTTATTGTAAGAAGCCCGACAAGAACCCCGCCGCCAGCTTAAGGGCGACAATACGCCCGCACCGACCAGGAACCGCACCCCATGCAACTGACCCGTCAACAACTCATCATGCTGATCCTGCTGACGCTGGTCTGGGGCTTTAACTGGCCGGTCATGAAACTGGGCGTGGCGGACTTCCCGCCGCTGACATTTCGGGCCATATCGATCTGGCTGGGCGTACCGGTGTTGGGGCTGGCACTGGTCGTGATGAAGGTGCCATTTTTCATACCGCGTGAGCGATTTCGCGAGCTGTTCTGGCTGGCGTTTGCCAACATGTTTGTCTGGCATGTGCTGGTCATTCTCGCCGTCAAGCAGCTAAGCAGCGGGCGCGCGGCAATTCTGGGTTACACCATGCCGATTTTTTCAGCGCTGCTGGGTGCCTGGTTTTTTGGCAACCGCCTGAAGGCCCGCAGCTGGCTGGGTGTGGCCGCTGCTGCGCTGGGGGTGTCCCTGCTGCTGTGGCACGAGCTCACAGCCCTGACCGGCAGACCGGTTGCCGTGGTCTGCGCGCTGATAGGCGCTGCGACCTGGGCGCTGGGCACACACAAGCTGCGCAACACCACCATGCCGGTGGCAACACTGACCATTTCTTTCTGGATGACCGTGATGACAGGCGTGGTGCTGGGCGTGCTGAGCGCGCTGTTTGAGATGCCGCAGTGGAAGGCACCCTCCACCTCCACTTGGGGGGCCATCGCCTACAACGCGGTGCTGATCTTCGGCTTTGCCCACGCCGCGTGGTATTTTCTGGCGCGCAGCCTTCCACCCGTGGCCTCGACCCTGAGCGTGATGATGATCCCCATCCTCGGCGTGTTCTCGGGCGCGGTTTGGTTGGGCGAGGTATTGCACTGGCAGGACTGGGCCGCTGTGGTGCTGATGGTGGTGGCGATTGCATCGGTGCTGGCGCCTTCACGCGCAGCAGCCAAATAAAAGGGGCAACGTCAAGGCTCTCTTTACCAGCCGGGGCCGCGGAACCGGCTTTGCCGGGCCGCAGACGCAGCGGCCCCCTCGGGGGGCAGGGAGTTACGCGGAGCGAACGATCGTGGGGGCCACACTTAGAGCCAGGCACATATCGTCCCAGGCTTTGGCCTTGTCGGGCAGGCTGCGCAGCAGATACGCCGGGTGATAGGTGACAACCACCGGCACGCCCAGATAGCGGTGGACCTGACCGCGCAACTTGCCCAGTGGAATCTTCTCCACCTCAGGCACGCTAGCTTGCAGCAACGAATGCGCCGCGAATTTGCCTAGAGCCAAAATCATTTTGGGTTGCAGCAGCTCGACCTGGCGTTTCAAATACGGTGCGCATTGCGCCACCTCGGAAGGCTCAGGGTTGCGGTTGGCAGGCGGCCGGCATTTCAGCACATTCGTGATGAAAACGCTTTTTGACACGCCCGCTTTGGGCACGGCGTTATCGTTGCCGCGCTGCAGCCGCATGGCCTGCAGCATGTTGTCCAGCAGCTTGCCCGCCTGGCCCACAAAGGGTTCGCCGGCGAGGTCTTCGTTTTCTCCGGGAGCCTCGCCCACAATCAGCCAATCAACTGGCGCCAGAGGACCGACGCCAAAGACCGTGTTTTTGCGGCCTTGGCAAAGCGCGCAGGCGGTGCAACCCGCCACTGCCGCCTGGAGCGCAGGCCAATCCATGCGCTCAATGCCCAGAATGTCCCGAGGCGCGGACACGTCTTGCAGGGGCGGTGGGACAGAAACGCCCGCCGGCGCCGTTTGGGGCGCCATCACAGGTGGTTTTGAATCAAATCGGGCTTCCGCCCCTTGAGGACGGGCGGCATTAGCTATCGTATTAATAGCATTCGCAGCTTGAGTGGCGGCCGCCTCACTCGCCGCTGGCTGCGGCTGCCAGACGCGCACACCCATCTCGCGCAGCATGGCGCGTTGTCTTTTGTCCAGGTCCAGGCTCACAGCATCGGCCTCACAAAGCCAGACTCATGACAATGGCGTCCTCGCGTTTCGACTCGCCGTCGGGGTAATAGTCGCGCCGGGTTCCGACGTGGCGAAAACCATAACGCTCGTAAACAGCCCGTGCGCGGGTATTGCTGATGCGCACCTCCAGCCACAACCACTGCGCGCCCTGCCCGCGCGACCAGATCACCAGTGCGTCCAGCATCACACGGGCCCAGCCCATGCGCTGGTGCACGGGTGCCACGGTGATGTTGAGCAGATGTACTTCGTCCACGCCCTTCATGGCCACAAAGTAGCCCAGCAACTCGCTTTCGCCCGGGACACCGGCCGTGAGCAACTGCGCCTGGTAGCCGGCCTGAATCGAGTCGCCGAAATTGCCCGCCGACCACGGATGGGCGTACACAGCGTGCTCAACCCGCAGAACCGCCTCGAACGATGCCGGGGTCATGGCTTCGAACTGGGCTTCCAGGGGTTTGAGAACAGCGCTCATGGTTGGTAAAAAATTATCCGTTGGCCACCGCTGCGGCATCGGCTTTGATGCGTGCACGCTCTTCGGTGGTCAGTGCTACTTTATCCCGAATGTAGAGCGGCAGCGCATGTGCCGCAGCAACACTTTCGCCCCGGGCCAGCAAGGCCGGCGCCAGGCGTAGCAAAGCGGTCGCTGTGGGCAGCGCCGTCACGCGTTGCACCGTTTCCGGGATGGGGGGCAGGCGGCTCGCATACACCGCAAAGACATTGCCTGCCAGCACCTTGTCCTTGGAAAGCGCCAGGTTTTCTGGCCGGATCAGGGCACAAGCAGACGCGGCCGCCCACTGCCCCGCGTTGCAAACAAACTGTTGCACATAGATTTCGTCCATGCGGGCATCCAGCATCGCCGTAACCTGCAGATCCGCGGGGGCACCGGCCTCAAAACGCGCCTCTTCGGCCACAGCGAGAAGGGTATCAACCGGCAGCACGGGAATGCCGGCGCCCAGGGCCAGCCCTTGCGCCACGGCGCAGGCGGTGCGCAGGCCTGTAAACGATCCCGGTCCACGGCCAAAAGCCAGAGCATCAAGCTGATTAAGTGGCAGTCCAGCCTGCCCGAGCAACTCCAGAATGGCCGGGATCAGTGTGCTGGAGGCTTTCGCCCCACCCGGCCCGGTGTGCTGCCAGACACGCTCGCCATCGCTCACGGCAATCGCCATGCTGTCGGTGCTGGTGTCAAACGCAAGGAGTTTCATGAAGGGTAGGAGGTGATGGGCAGAGGTCGCGCCGACCCCGCATGTACTGATTATCCGGTTAAGGGCCGCACGTCCTGACGGGCGGACGCAGAGCACAGATAATCGTGTCATGGGTTTTTTGCATTTTTCTCGTGGCCTGAAGGCCATTGCCTTCCTGTCTGTGTTCTGCACAGCAGCCCACGCCCAGAAATCACCGCTTCCCCCAGCCGTTGAAAAGGCTCTTGCACGCGCGCAGGTCCCGCGTGAGGCTGTCACCCTGTTGGTGGTGGATGCCACGGGGGCGCAGCCGCCCCGACTGAGCCATCGCAGCACGGTTCCCATGAATCCGGCGTCTGTCATGAAGCTGGTGACCACTTACGCAGCGCTGGATGTTCTCGGGCCTCAGTTCACCTGGACCACCCGCGTGATCATGGATGGCAGCGTGGCGGACGGTATGCTGCGCGGCAACCTGGTGATCCGCGGCGGCGGCGACCCCAAGCTGGTGGTGGAGCGCCTGCAGGCCTTGCTGATGCAGGTGCAGGCCAGCGGCGTCAAGGTGATTCGCGGAGACATCGTGCTGGACCGCAGCGCCTTTCAGGTGCCCCTTCTGGACGCGGGCGAGTTCGACGGCGAGCCGCTACGGCCCTACAACGCGCGGCCAGATGCATTGCTGATCAACTTCAAATCGCTGGTCATGAGCTTTTCGCCGGACCTGGCTCAGGGACGCGCGCTTGTGCGTGTGGACCCCCCTATGGCCGGACTGGTGATTGACGACAGCGTCCCCCTCGTGCGTGTAGCGCGCTGCGGCGACTGGCGCAGTGAGTTGCGTGCCAGCGTTGAGAACCCCAATCGTCTGCAATTTGCAGGCAGCTATTCTTCGGCCTGTGGCGACAGGGTTTGGCCCACAGCGTACGCCGAGCCCGACAGTTACGCCGCCCGCGCCATTGAGGGATCCTGGCGCACGCTGGGTGGCCTGCTGACAGGCAGCGTGCGGGACGCCACCGCAGCAGAACTTGCCCTGCTGCGCGCCCGGGGGACGCTGTCAGGCGACAAGGCGCAGCTGCGACTGGATTCGCCGTCACTGCCGCTGCGCGACATCGTGCGGGACGTGAACAAGTTCTCAAACAACGTGATGGCGCAGCACTTGTTTCTCACGCTGGGCCGGCAAGCGCAGCCCGGGCCCAACCCGCAGGGCACGCCAGAGACCGGTCGCGCCGCACTGGGTGCCTGGTGGAGAAAATCGATACCGCAATTGCCCGCGCCGGTCGTCGATAACGGCTCGGGCCTGAGCCGCATCGAGCGTGTCAGCGCGGCCAGCCTCGCAGGCATGCTGCAGCACGCCGCGCAAAGCCGGGTTGCGCAGGATCTGCTCGATTCCCTGCCGATTGCGGGTACTGACGCCACCATGCGCGAACGCGCCAAAGTGGTGGCCGGCCAGGCGTTTGTAAAAACCGGCTCCCTTCGCGACGTGACCGCAGTCGCCGGTTATGCCAATGGTGCCAGCGGCGCGCGTTACATCGTGGTTGGCATCGTCAACCATCCCAATGCAGGCGCAGCCCGGCCAGCGCTTGACGCGCTGATTCAGTGGGCTGTGCAGGAGCGTTGACAGCCCGCGCTTGAACAATCACTTTGAAAAGAACGACAACATGATCGAATGGACAGAGCTGCTCGGCTATTTCGCCGCCTGCCTGACAACAATGAGTTTCTTGCCGCAGGCCTGGCACACCTTCAAAACGCGGGACGTCAGCGGCATTTCTTTGGGCATGTACAGCGTGTTCACGCTGGGGTCGGCTTTATGGCTGGCCTACGGAATCACCTTGCGTGCATGGCCCATCGTTGGCGCCAACGCAATCACGCTGATGCTGGCGCTGGCCATTCTCTTGATGAAGCACCGCTATGGGCGGCCGTCCAGCGTGAAATAGATAGTAGCGCCCTGATCTGGCGCCGCTTCTGCCCACACCTTGCCCCCATGGCGCATCACAATGCGCTGCACGGTTGCCAGCCCGGCGCCCAAGCCCGGAAAATCCGAGGACACATGCAGGCGCTGGAAGATGCCAAACAGCTTGTCCGCCTGGCTCATGTCAAAACCAGCGCCGTTGTCGTTGAAGAAATACGCGGTCGCGCCATCAGGCTCCACCCGGCTGCCGACAACAACCTGGGCTCTTTCCTTTTTGGAGGTGAACTTCCACGCATTGCCCGCCAGATGGTCGATCAGCTGCTTCAGCAGGGCGGGATCGCCCCGGGCCATAAGTCCAGCCTGCACCTCTACCTGTACCGCGCGCTCGGGCTCGGCTTCCTGCAACGCGGCAAAAGCGCTATGGGCCAGCGCACCCAAGTCGACGGTTTGCACAACCATCTCGGCGCGGGACAGGCGCGAAACCACGAGCAAGGCGCCCAACAGCTCGTTCATGTTGGCAACGCCCAGCCGGATGCGCTGTAAGTAGTGCTTGCCGCGTTCGGCATTGCCACTGGTAACGGCGTTTTCAAGCAAACGGCTGAAGCCGTCTATGGTGCTCAGCGGTGCCCGCAAATCATGCGAAACCGAATAGGAAAAAGACTCCAGCTCCTTGCTGGCGGCTGCAAGGTCAGCACTGCGCTGGCGCAGTTGCGCTTCAAGCGCTGCAATGGTTTGCCTTGCGGCGGCCAGATCTTCGGAGGGGTCGGCCATGTCAATTCCTGGGGCTTGCCGACATCAACATGATTTCATCCATGACCATCCTTTATTTGGCCTATCCAGCCATGGAACCACTATGCACCGCTGGTCGGCGGTCCGTCAAGCTGCGGAGGCACGCGCCAGCCGGTCCTGCACACCGTCCCACTCGGCCGCGGGCGGCGGCTGCTCTATCCAGATCAGCTTGACGCCTTTGGCGTCGAAATCGCGCAGCACGGCGAACAACTGCTGCGCCGTGGCGCCAGCGTCATCCGGCATGCGGCGGTATAAAACCTGCTCGGACTTGATGCGAACAATCGTGCGGGCATACACCGCGATGTGGGCCGCGTCGGCGCCAAGCAGGTCCAAACCGGCCTGAATGGCGCCAGCGTCCATTAAACGCACCTTGGCATTGGGTGCATAGTGCGCCTCCAGCGTGCCGGAAGCCCGCGGTGCAGCCTCCCCGTTTGCAGTCAATTCCTCATTGCCAAGGATCGCTTCGCCGCAAGCGGCTTCGAGCTGGTCCCGGGTCAGCACACCGGGGCGCAGCAGCACGGGGCGGCCGCGCGTGCAATCCACAATGCTGGATTCGATTCCGACCTCGCAAGGCCCGCCGTCGAGCACAAGCAAGTCGTCGCCCAGTTCTTCGCTGACATGGCGCGCAGTAGTTGGGCTGACGCGGCCAAAGCGGTTGGCGCTGGGCGCGGCCACCCCGGTGTTGCAGGCGCGCAGCAGGGCCTGCGCCACGGGGTGAGACGGGCAACGCAAGCCGATGGAGTCTTGCCCACCTGCGGCGGCCGTGCCCACACCGGGCCTGCGCGGCAAGATGACCGTGAGCGGGCCGGGCCAGAAAGCCTTGATCAAGCGTTGCGCAAAAGCCGGCACGCTGCTGGCATAAATATCAACCTGCTCCTGGCTGGCCACATGAACAATCAGGGGATGGTCGGCGGGGCGGCCCTTGGCCGCAAAAATGCCGGCAACTGCGCGGTCGCTGGAAGCGTCAGCGCCCAGCCCGTACACCGTCTCGGTTGGAAAACCAACAAGCCCGCCAGCCTGAATGCGGCGCGCGGCTTCAAGAACGGCTTCTGGATCGGTGCCGGGCAAAACCATCAAATGTCTTCAAGTCCGGGCAGACCCAGAATGCTTGCTGCCTTGCGCGCAGTGGCTTTCACACCAGCGATGTCGGCACCGGTGATGTTGAGATGCCCCATCTTGCGGCCGGGCCGAGCATGGCGCTTGCCGTACAAATGCAGATGCGTACCGGGCAAGGCCAGCACGGACTGCCAGTTGGGCGCGCGGTCCTGACCCGCGGAATCAAACCAGATATCGCCCAGGAGGTTGAGCATGATCGCGGGCGAATGCTGGCGCGGCTGAGGCAGCGGCAAGCCGGCCATGGCATGGACTTGCAGATCAAACTGCGAGACATCGCAGGCGTCCATGGTGTGGTGGCCGCTGTTGTGCGGGCGCGGCGCCATTTCGTTGACGACAAGACCGCCATGCTCACTGCCGTCGTCGATCACAAAAAATTCGACGCAGAGAACGCCGACGTAGCCAATATGATTTGCTATGGATTTAGTAGCTGTTCGCGCCCGTTCTGAAAGGGCAACAGGCAGATTTGACTCATAAGCATGGGTAACAGCGAGTATGCCGTCGCGGTGCACGTTGCGCTGGGGCGCAAAGCTGACCACGGCGCCTTCCCAGCCGCGCGCAACGATGACTGAGCACTCGGCCTTGAGGGGCAACAGCTTTTCCAGCACGCAAGGGGTGCCCTTGAAGGCGGCCCAAGCCACTGCCAGCTCGGCAAGGTCTTTGACGCGCACCTGCCCTTTGCCGTCATACCCCATCCGCGCGGTTTTCAGGATGCCCGGCAGCAGATCCGGGCTCACTGCCTTGAGCTGCTCTGCGGTCTCGATGACTGCGTGAGGCGCGCAACGCACGCCAGAGACGTTGGCGCAGGCTTCAAAATGCGCTTTTTCCTGAATGCGGTCTTGCGCAATGCCGACCGCGGCTGAGCCCGGCGCCACAGGCCGCTGCGTGGCCAGCGTGGCCAGCGCATCGGCAGGCACGTTTTCAAACTCGGTTGTTACGGCGTCACACAGCGCGGAAAGTTGTGCAAGGCCATGCGCGTCGCTGTAGCCGGTTTGAATGTGGTGGTGACTGACCAGCCCGGCAGGACTCTGCGGATCCGGATCCAGCACGGCCGTGACATACCCCAGGCGCTGCGCCGCATGAACAAACATGCGCCCCAGCTGGCCACCACCCATGACACCCAGCGTTGCGGGCTGCCCGGACGGCAATTGCGCATCAGGAAAAATGGGGCTCATGCGGGCGGCAGTGTCATGGCGCGCGCGGCAGCGGTTTGCTCGGCACGGAAAGCCTGCAGCTTGTCGGCAAGGCTCTTATTGTGCGTAGCCAGCATGGCCACGGCAAAAAGCGCCGCGTTGGCTGCCCCGGCATTACCAATGGCGAAGGTGGCCACCGGCACGCCCTTGGGCATTTGCACAATGCTGTGCAGGGAATCAACGCCTTGCAAATGGTTGCTGGCAACCGGCACACCGAGGATGGGGATGGCAGTCTTTGCGGCCAGCATGCCCGGCAGGTGGGCAGCGCCGCCCGCGCCGGCAATGATGGCCATCAGCCCGCGCCCGGCGGCTTGCTCAGCATAGGCAAACAGCTCATCCGGCATGCGGTGCGCCGACACCACACGTGCCTCGTGCGCCACGCCGAACTGCTGAAGGATTTGCACGGCATGTTGCATGGTGCTCCAGTCGCTGCTGGAGCCCATCACCACGCCAACAAGGGGCGCATTTTGATCTTGCGTTGTCATGTGTACCTTTAGATTGCCTGCCGCGACCGATTTTACGGGCCAGCGTGCTATCGTCCCATCCCGGCCTTTCAGCGGATTGAAAAGGCCGTTTTTACCCCCACTTCCCGAGCATCATGATCGACGTCACCATTGCCAATTTTGAAGAGGAAGTCGTTGCGGCTTCCATGACCACACCCGTCTTGATTGACTTCTGGGCGCCGTGGTGCGGCCCCTGCAAGTCACTCGGCCCCATTCTTGAGAAGGTCGAAACCGCCTACGCCGGGCGCTTCAAGCTGGTCAAGATCGACTCTGACCAGGAGCAGCAGCTGGGCGCCGCTTTCGGCATCCGCAGCATCCCGACCTGCATCCTGATGATGAACGGCCAGCCGGTGGACGGTTTTGCCGGCGCGTTGCCGGAGGGCAAGATCAAGGAGTTTCTGGACAAACACCTGCCGCCCGCCGAGGAACTGCCCGCACCTGAAGAAGAGATGACTGAGCCGGAGAACCTGGACCCGGCTGCCGTGCTGGAAAAGCTGCAGGAGGCCGTGGCGACCGACCCGGCCAACGACAACGCCCGTTTTGACTATGTCCGGCTGCTGCTGCAGCACGGTCAGGTCGACCGCGCCAAAGCTGCTTTTGCGCCTGTGGCCAACAAGGCTGGCGTCGTGCGCAAGCTCGAAGCCCTGCAGCACTGGTTCAACGCTATTGATTCAGGAGCCAGTTACGCGGATGAAATAAGGGCCAAAACCGAATTTGATGCCAAAGTAGCGGCCAACAAGAGGGATTTTGACGCCCGCTACGCCCTGGCGCAACTGGCGATGCGCCAGCAGCAATGGGTGCAAGCCATGGACGAGTTGCTGGAAATTTTGATGCGCGACAAGTCATGGAACGAGGAGCTGGCGCGCAAGACGTTTGTATCCATCCTGGAGATCATCGAGCCGCCGAAAGTGAAAGTCGCGGATGGGCAGATTCCACCGGATGATCCTACTGTTGCCACTTACCGGCGGCGGCTTAGCAGTGTTGTGTTGAGCTAGACGCCCAAGGCGTCATCCCGGGCGTGACCCGGGATCCATGTCTGCTTCCTACTGTCTTCACTTCTAGCTTTGGTGGTCAGCCTGCAAGCCGGGTCTCGCCCCGGCGGGCGAGGCACTTTTCTTTGCGTCGCCAAAGAAAAGTACCCCAAAGAAAGGCGACCCGATGGTCCGGGCCCCTCCGCTTCGCTACGGGCAACCTGTGGTGCTCGGTAAAAGCGGGGTCTCGCAGAACTCGCCTTCGGCTCAGACAGCTGCGAGCCCTCATCCGCTTTGACCTGCGCTCCTCGGCCCGACCCGACGGGCTTTGGGGACAAAGACAAACTCAAAACCAAAAACCAATTCGGGGAGGCAAGGACGCGCAAAGCGCGTCCTTGCCTGAGCCCGCTCCCGGTTCCGGCCCCGCCTGCGCTCCCCACCCCTTCTGTATGCGCCGAGGAGCGCAGGTTCAGACGGATCAGGGCTGACACTTGTTTGAGCCGAAGGCGAGTTTGTGTCAGACCCCGGCTGCACCGAGCACCGCAGGTTGCCCGCAGCATCGCTGCGGGACGCAGACAGCGGGGTCGCTTTTTCTTTTGCTTACTTTTCTTTTGGCGACGCAAAAGAAAAGTGAGTTGCCGCCGGGCAACCCCCGGCTAGAAGGCAATCTACCAAGACCCGAAGCAAAACAGGCTCTGACAGGCTCAGTTCGAACGTAACGGGCGATAGTAGTTAGCGAGCATGGATCCCGGATCTAGTCCGGGATGACAGACAGGGATGCGCGGAAGGACAGCCCTTTAAGCCGCTTCTTTATAGAAAAACCCGCGCTGAATCCCCCGAGGCGCCAGCGGCTTCACAGCCTCATGAATGGCACCAATATGCTCCGGCGTCGTGCCGCAGCAGCCACCCACAATATTGACCAGTCCCTCGTCAGCAAACTCGCGCAGCAGGCGCGAAGTCACGTCAGGCGTCTCGTCAAAACCGGTGTCGCTCATCGGGTTTGGAAGACCGGCATTCGGATAACAGCTGATGAAGGTATCACCAGCCACACGCGCCAGTTCCTGGATGTAGGGACGCATGAGCGCCGCACCCAGAGCACAGTTGAGGCCGATGGCCAACGGCTGCGCGTGGCGCACACTGTGCCAGAAGGCGGTCACGGTCTGCCCGCTCAGGATGCGGCCCGAAGCATCGGTGACCGTGCCGCTGATGATCAGGGGCAGGCGCTCACCGCTGTTGTCGAAGTATTCGTCAATCGCAAACAGCGCCGCCTTCGCGTTGAGCGTGTCAAAAATCGTCTCGACCAGCAGCACGTCGGCGCCACCTTTAACCAGAGCTTCGGTCTGCTCGTAATACGCTTTGCGCAGTTCTTCAAAGCTCGTGTTGCGTGCGCCCGGATCGTTGACGTCGGGGCTGATGCTGGCGGTTTTGGGTGTGGGGCCGAGCGCACCCACCACAAAACGGGGCTTGTCCGGCGTGGAAAACTTGTCGCAAGCAGCGCGCGCAATGCGGGCGGACTCGACATTCATCTCCACGGCCAACTCGGCCATGTCGTAGTCGGCCTGGGCCACAGTGGTGGCGCCAAAGGTGTTGGTCTCAATCATGTCCGCACCTGCTGCCAGGTATTTTTCATGGATGTCCTGAATGACATCCGGGCGGGTCAGACTGAGCAGCTCGTTGTTGCCTTTGACATCTTTGTGAAAGTTCTTGAAGCGCTCACCGCGGTACTGCGCTTCGTTGAGCTTGAAGCGCTGGATCATGGTGCCCATAGCGCCGTCAAGAATGGCGATGCGTTTTTCCAGAATGGCAGGGAGCGCGGCTCCGCGGGTGTAGATGGCTTGCTTCATGCATGCATTTTAGAGCGGCAACCATGGGCACACGGCTTGCCAGGCAATTTCCGGCGGAGCGGCTTTTGGAGCCCATCTCTTTTCAAGCAGGGGCCGCGGATCTGGCTTTGCCAGTCCGCAGGCGCAGCGCCCCCTCGGGGGGAAGCGCATTACACGAAGTGAAAATCGTGGGGGTCCCATTTTCCCCTGACAATAGAAGGTCGAAATCACGCCTGCCAATGAAACACCTCCAACCCAAAGAAGCCTGGGACTATCTGCAGCAACACCCCGACGCCTTGTTTGTCGACGTGCGCATGGAAATCGAGTCGTTGTATGTGGGCCGTCCCCCCGGCGTGGTAAACGTGCCGTGGTACGAGTATCCGGACCTGGTACCGGACCCACAGAAGTTTGCCTCCGCGGTCGCGCAAGAGGCCAGCAGCCGGGCGCAACCCGTCCTGCTGATTTGCCGCTCTGGTCAACGCACGCTGGACGCAGGCCAGGCACTTGAAGGCGCGGGCTTCACAAACGTCATCAACATCGTGCACGGGTTTGAAGGTGAGCTGGACGAGCAGTTTCAGCGCTCGACGCTGAGCGGATGGCGCTTTGACGGCTTGCCGTGGGAGCAGATGTAGTTTTGCCGCCGTCTGCTGCCCTCCAGTCACCTCAGGACGTCCTCAGCCTGGTCTTTGGCTACGGTGACTTTCGCGGTCCACAGCAGGCCATCGTTGACCATGTGGTCCGGGGCGGCGACGCGTTGGTACTGATGCCGACCGGGGGGGGTAAGTCCCTGTGCTACCAGATCCCGGCGATTGTTCGGCAACAGGCGGGGCACGGCGTGACGGTGGTGATCTCTCCGCTGATTGCGCTGATGCATGATCAGGTGGGGGCACTGCATGAAGCCGGCGTCTCGGCAGCGTTTCTCAACTCAACCCAGACGCAGGAGGAAAGCAGCGCACTTGAAAAGCAATTGCTGCGCAACGAGTTGACCCTGCTTTATGCCGCACCCGAGCGCATCAACACGCCGCGCATGAAGGGCCTGCTGGGCTCCTTGCATGAACGTGGCCTGCTCAGCCTGTTTGCGATTGACGAGGCCCATTGCGTGAGCCAGTGGGGCCATGACTTCCGGCCCGAATACCGGTCGCTGAGCCTGCTGCACGAAACTTTTCCGGATGTGCCGCGCATTGCGCTCACGGCAACGGCCGACGCGCTGACACGGCAGGACATGATTGAGCGGCTCAAGCTGGAGGAAGCTCGCGAATTTGTCAGCAGTTTTGACCGGCCCAACATCCGCTACACCATTGTTGAGAAAACCGATGCCACGCGGCAGTTGCTCAACTTCATTGAGACTGAACATGCGGGCGAAGCCGGCATTGTTTACTGCCAGTCGCGCAAGCGTGTGGAAGAAATTGCCGAAACACTTGCCGACGCTGGCATCAAGGCCATGGCCTATCACGCTGGCCTGGATAGCGCGCTGCGCCAGCAGCGGCAAGACCGCTTTCTGCGCGAAGAGGGCATGGTGATGGTGGCGACCATCGCTTTTGGCATGGGCATCGACAAGCCCGATGTGCGTTTTGTGGCGCACCTGGACATGCCAAAAAACATCGAAGGCTACTACCAGGAGACCGGGCGTGCCGGCCGGGATGGTCTGCCTGCCAACGCGTGGATGACTTATGGCCTGCAGGACGTGGTGAATCAGCGCCGGATGATAGACACCAGCGACGCCGCCAGCGAAGAGTTCAAACAAGTCATGCGTGGCAAGCTGGATGCGCTGTTAAGTCTGGCCGAAGACACACGCTGTCGTCGTGTCGCCTTGCTGCACTATTTTGGTGAAGAAAGCCAGCCTTGCGGCAACTGCGACAACTGCCTGAATCCGCCCGTCGTCTGGGACGCCACAGAGGCTGCCCGCAAAATGCTGAGCTGCATCTACCGCGTGCACCAGGCCAGCGGCATCAGCTTTGGCGCGGGCCAATTGATGGACATCCTGCGCGGGAAGACCACTGAAAAAGTACTGCAGCATGGCCACGACAAACTCAGCACCTTCGGCATAGGGACGGACCTGTCCGAAGTGCAGTGGCGCGGGGTGCTGCGCCAACTGATTGCCAAAGGCATGGTGCGCGTCGATCCTGACGCCTTCAACACCCTGCAACTCTTGCCCGATGCCCGCCAGGTGCTCAAGGGTGAGGTCCGTGTGATGCTGCGCGAGCAGGCGGCAGGGGGCAAGGCGGACCGACGCAAAAAAAGCACCAAGACCTCGGTCAAGGGCATGGCAGAGGCCGCACTCAATACCGGCGCGCTGGAACGCTTGACCCGGCTGAAAGCCTGGCGCGCCGAAATTGCGCGTGAACACAACCTCCCTGCCTTTGTGATCTTTCACGATGCCACCCTGCGTGCCATCGCCGAAAAGTCGCCTCACAGCCTTGGCGATCTGGAGGGCATCAGCGGGATTGGCGCAAAGAAGCTGGAAGCCTATGGCCACGAGGTTGTACGGGTTTGCGCTGCCGTTTTATAGTCAAATATCAAATCAGCCCAAGCGGTACGGCGATAGTTTGCTCACTTAAACATAGCAATTGCCGACCGGCCTGGATATCTGACCGGACCCTGCGGACCCCCGCGAGAACCAAGCCGTAACACTTTTACACGCCCTGCGGCACAATCCGCGCGTGGGAGTTTTAAAAAGTTTGATGTTGGGGAGGATATCTGCCGCCGCATTGCGCGCGGTGATGGTTCTGCTTTTTCTTCAAACTGGCTGGCTTGGCAATGCGGCCTGGGCCCGCACCGATTTGCTTTCACTGGGAAGCAATGGGAATGCCGTGTCTTTCGCGCCTTCTCTGGAGTTCTGGCTGGACCCCACCGGCCAGACGCCGGTCGAAAAGGTCGAAAGTGGTGCCGACGTCCTGCCCTTTGCCGAGGTCACGCCAGGCAACAAGTACCAGCTGGAAAACGGCGCGCTCTGGCTGCGCTTTGACGCGGTGGTGATGGACCCGCGGATTCGCTGGAAATTGGAGATGCCTCTGTCCGGCATCGACAAGGCAACGCTTTACTACCGTGACAGCCTGGGCCGATGGGTGGTGCAGCAAGCGGGCGACAGCCTGCCCATCAGTGCGTGGCCGCAAGCCAGCCTCTACCCGGTGTTCTCGCTGAACCACGAGGTTGGGCAACCCACCGCTTACTACCTTCGTGTTGAACATGCCCGCATCCCCTTTTCGACGCTCCCGCGGGTGATGGGCGATGCCCATCTGGCAACAGACCATCAGCAGGAGTACCTGTTGTTGGGTGCCTATTTCGGCCTGGCCACGCTGTTGATTCTGCTGGCGCTGGTCAACGCCATTCTTCATCGCGACCGGGGCTTTGCTACGTACGCACTGCATATGGCTGCCTTTTCAGGATCTCAGGCCGTGCTCAACGGCGTTGCCGGTCTTTACTTTTGGCCAGAACAACCTGAGCTGAACAATCCCGCCCTCGTCATGCTCCGGCTGATCGCTGCGGCATCCGCACTGCTATTCGTGCGGACCATTGCCACGCCAAAACGCTTCTCCCGGGCGCTGGACTGGTTCCTCCTTACCCTGGCCGGCCTGTTGCCGGTGCTCGCCCTCTTTGATATCGCCTACCCTACGACCGAAAGTTTTGCGCTGCTCAACATCATGGTCGCTGCCGGCATCGTTGCGTTGATCATGACGGTTGGCGTGTCACTGTTTGAGCGCGACCGTCACGCCCGCTGGATTCTTCTCGGGTTTCTGCCCATTGTTGTTGCGAGTGTATTTCCCATCCTGCGCAACTTCGGCGTCCTGAGCAGCGGTTTTCTCACCCAGCATGCGCTGTTGTTGGGCTCGGCCATTCAAGCACCCATTTTGTTCTACGGCTTGTTGCGGCGAGTGACGCAGGGCGGTGAATCCATCGTGCGCGCCACCACCCTGAGGACAACGGACCCATTAACGGGATTGGGTTCATCCAACGTCCTGCTCGTCAGTCTGCGGCAGGCCTTGAGCACGGGCGAGCGTTATCAGCAGCCTTGCGCATTGCTGGTCATCCACTTGAGTAATCTGCCCGCCCTGCAGCAAGAGTACGGTCGGGAAACAGGTGATCGAGCAATGGTGATGGCGGCCACTCGCATTCGCGCGGCGGCCCAGCCAAGCGACACCGTGGCCCGGGTGGGAGACAGCCACTTTGCCTTGCTGATGGAAGGCCCCATGACGCCCGATTCGGTGACCCAGGTTGCGACCCGGATTGTGGCCAGCGGCCTGCGCCCCTCATCCCAGCTGCCGGAGGCTGACCCCCTGCAATTTCACATTGGCATTGGTTACGTTGCAGAACCTGCACGCAGGGGCTCTACATCACCGCAGGAATACCTGGCGCGCATGCTTCTGGAGGTGCGGGAAATGAACGACGGCTCGCGCAAGGCGATCCGCCTGGTTCAGCTCTGACGCCTCGTTGGCGCTTCGCGGACCAAAGTCAGTCGGCTATTGCATGAACCCCATGGGCCGGGCTTCGCGCACCTCTGGTTTGATGCGGTGTTCCGCTTCAAGCTGACTTAAAAACTCATCGGCAGTGAACACCGTGACAAGTATGTCAGTCTGCCGCTTCACAGCAGCAAAGTCACCTGGGCACAGCTGCGTCAGACGGGCCAACCTCTCCTGCAGAGGGCCGGTAAGCGCTGTGCTGTCCCCGGCGAGCGCTTCAGTAATGAACATTTTTTCGCGTTGCTCTGCGGTCAAGGGCAGAAACTTGATCTTGAAGGTAAAGCGCCGCAGGGCCGCCTGATCCAGGCTCTCCATCAGATTGGTGGTACAGACGAAAATCCCGCTGAACCGCTCCATGCCTTGCAGCATTTCGTTAACCTCGGTCACTTCATAGGTTCGCTGCGCACCGCGTCTGTCCTGCAAAAAGCTGTCGGCTTCGTCGAGCAACAGCACCGCCTTTTCCGATTCTGCTTCAGCAAACATGGCCGCCATGTTGTGCTCGGTCTCGCCGACATATTTACTCATCAGGTCGCTGGCCTGCTTGATGATGAGCGGACGGTCCAGCGCTTTGGCCATGTGCTCTGCAAGAGCCGTCTTGCCCGTGCCTGGCGCCCCGTAGAAACATAAAGTGCCATGCCCGCGAGCCTTCAGCGCTTCGACGATACGTGGCACTTCAAAACGCGACTCCACATGGAGCATGTCCAGGTCATAACTGGTCACGCTGCGCCGCCCCACCGAATCAGCTTTGTTGCCAAGGGCAAGATCAGCATTTTTCAATTGCCGCTCGATCAGGGATTCCATCAAGGCCGGGTGACCGCCCGCCAGAATGTTCGCCATGCCTTCGGTGTCGGTGCTGGCACCGGGGGTGCTCGCGAGCTTGGCGAAACGCACCGCGGTGCGAATCTGTGCCGGCGTCAAACCATTCCGTGCGGTGAGCCTGGCGATAAAGGCGTCACTGACCTGTACCCCCTCCAGGGTCTTGCGCACCAGGCCTTCACGCGCGCCGGGTGGGGGCGATTTGAGTTCCACATGGTAGGCAAACCGGCGCCGGAAAGCTGGATCGATCTGCTCGATGCGGTTGGTCACCCACAAGGTAGGAACCGTGTTGGATTCCAGAATCTGGTTGACCCAGGCCTTGCCGCTGACAGACCCCGTAGCGGGCGCCGCCATCTGCTCGGAGCGCGCCATCAGCTGCGCCGCCTCGGTCGAAATGGTTGGGAATACGTCCTCGACCTCGTCAAACAGAAGGGCTGCATGGTCACTACCCTTCAAGAACACCTGCGCAATTTGCAGCGAGCGATACCGGTCGCGGCCGCTGAGCGAATTGCCGTCACGGTCGGCGTACTCAACTTCAAACAGGTCCAGCCCGGCAGCCTGGGCAACCACTTTGGCCAGCTCTGTTTTACCCGTGCCCGGTGGCCCGTAAAGCAGCACGTTCACGCCCATCTCTTTACTTGTCACCGCGTTGAGCAGCAGCGACACCAGCACAAGAGCGTCTTCACGCGCAAAGGCAAAGTCCGTCAGGCCAAGCTTGCTACGATCGACGGGCCGCGTAAACACCGCCATCAGTTCGTTCTGATCCCGGTACTCCCGCATCAACACGGGCGGCAGTTTTTCACTGACCTTCATCAGGTCGGCCAGATCGGTGATGTTGTGTTCAGAGATCAGGTTTTCGACCATGCCGATGCGCTCCAGCCGCGAGCCGGCGCGCAAGGCTTCTGCAACATCGATGGCCTTGACGCCAGCGACTTCGGCAATGGCCGCGTAAGCCTCCGGGGCGTTGTTGACCTTGAACTCAACCAGGAGTGAGCGCAGGTCGCGCTGATAACGCGCCAGCGTGCCATACAGAAGCAAGGCACGCTCCGCCTGGTTAAGCTGCAGCAAGTTGGCAAGCGCATCAATATTTTTTTCGACGAGTGTCGATTGCTTTTTCAGCGCGCTTGTCAGCCAGTCGCAGGTGGCAGTGAGGACTGACAGCAAGTCCTTGGGCTGGTCCTTGGCGTACTCGTCGAGGTAAAAAAACAAGGTGCCTTCTTCATATGGCCCGCGCCATGCGCCGTGGCGGTTCATGAAATCGGTATCGCTCAGGGACTCGTGACCGCGCCAGAGTTCATTGTCCTTACACCGCCGGCCCAGAAATTCGCGCAGACGCCGCAGGGCGGACAGGGGCCAGGCCAAGTGCCGCCCAGACAGGGAGAGCAGGCTGTTGAGGTCGCGGCGCACATTGAATTTGGCACCCTGGCGCGCAGCCAGCGTGAGTACAAAATGTGAGCACATCAGATCCAGTACTGGCGCGTCTTTCAAGCCAGGGGACAGCAACAGCTGACCATGCTTGTCAGCACTGGAACGCTTGCTCATAGAGGAACCTCCAGCCTGGAAGGCAACTTCATTTGCACATGTGCGCCAATTGACGTACACCTAACCATAACGCAGCTTGATGCGCGATGGAAGACGCTAATTGAACGGCCCCGTGTGAATTGCGCCACAGAATCGCGCCACAATCGTTGATCGTGTAATTCCCAAGGAGACGCCTTGCTCACATTGACCGATATTGAGGCAGCCGCCCTCCGCTTGCAAGCCCACCTGCTGGATACGCCCTGCGTAGCGTCCAAGACGCTTTCGCTCATCACGGGCGCGGAGATTTACCTCAAGTTTGAAAATCTTCAGTACACGGCCTCTTTCAAGGAACGTGGCGCGTGCAACAAGCTCGCGCAGCTATCCATCCGGGAAGGGCAACGTGGCGTGATTGCAATGAGCGCCGGCAACCACGCCCAAGGCGTGGCTTACCATGCGCAGCGCCTGGGCCTCCGCGCGGTGATCGTCATGCCGCGATTTACGCCGGGCGTGAAGATTGAGCGCACAAGGGGATTTGGCGCCGAGGTGGTGCTGCACGGAGACACCCTGGATCAATCGCGCAGTCATGCACTGGAACTGGCCAAAGCCGAGGGACTTGTGTTTGTTCATCCCTATGATGACGAGGCCATCGTCGCCGGTCAGGGTACCGTTGGCCTCGAAATGCTGCGCGCCGTGCCCGAGCTGGACACACTGGTCGTGGCGGTCGGCGGCGGCGGTTTGATTGCCGGCATGGCGACGGCGGCCAAAGCCATCAAGCCAGGCATTGAAATCATCGGTGTGCAAACCTCCCGCTTTCCGGCGATGGTTAATGCAATTAAGGGCACGCACCACCCACAAGGTAGCAGCACGATCGCTGAAGGAATTGCTGTCGGCACACCCGGCGTTATTCCGCAGGCCGTGATTGCGCGCTTGGTAGATGACCTCGTTCTGGTTGATGAAGGCGATATCGAGCAGGCCATGGTCATGCTGCTTGAAATTGAGAAAACGCTGGTCGAGGGCGCAGGGGCGGCGGGCCTTGCCGCGCTGCTGAAATACCCCGAGCGATTCAGAGGCAAAAAGGTCGGCCTGGTCCTGTGCGGCGGAAACATTGACCCCTTGTTACTTGCCGCCATCATCGAACGCGGGATGGTTCGCGCTGGCCGTCTGGCCCGCATCCGCGTGAGCGCGCGCGATGTTCCCGGATCGCTGGCCAAAATCACGGCAACCGTGGCCGATGCTGGAGCCAATATCGACGAGGTACATCACCAGCGCGCCTTCACGATGTTGTCGGCGCAAAACGTGGACATCGAGCTGGTGATTCAGACGCGTGGACGCGAACACATCGCGCAGGTGCTGGCGGTACTGAAAGACGCAGGCTTTGAAGCCGAGGAGCAGCTGTGACAGGCGAGATCTTCCAAAGCGCGTTGGTCGAGTACTTTGCCCCATGGGTCCAGGACCTCGGCTTGCAGGTTCACGGCGTCGACCATCAAGGCGTCACCCTTCGCCTGCCCCAAAACGCGCAGCTCGCACGTGTTGGCGGCATGGTCTGCGGTCAAGCCATGATGGCCGCCGCCGACACCGCGATGGTGTTGGCATTGATCAACCATTTTGGCGAGTTCAGACCGTGCACCACGGTCCAGATGAACACGAGCTTTTTGAAGCCCCTGTCAAATCAGGATGCGTTGGTGGAAGCGCGCGTGCTGCGCGCAGGCAAGTCGCTGGCTTTCGGCGAGATTGATATTCGTGGCGCTGATGACGGCAAAAGCGTGAGCCGGGCCACCGCCACCTACGCCCTGCTCTGAGCTTTTACCGAAGGTGTTTGCTCATCTTCGCGGCAAACAACTGGGCGATGCTCACACTCCGCCGTCCGTGAACAACCTCAAACCCGTCGCCCGCGCAGAGGCTTCCAGGCGTCAACACCGACAGATACATCCCGCAAAACCCGCTTTGCGCCATAAGTTTTGATGCGCGGGCAAAACCCATTGCCGCGTTGAACTTGTAGCACGGCTCCCGGGGAATGCGCACCATCAGTTCGCAATCGGGAAACTTCAATACGTCACCAGCCCAAAGACTGTTTTCGAGTACACCCTGCAGCGTGAGGTTTTCGCCGAAGCTTCCAAACGGCAAGCTGTCGTCAATTTCGGCCAGCCCTTCAGCCCGACGCGCGGCTTGCCAGAAAGGGTAGTGCTCGGCCGGATAGGCGTACACCGCTTTTTCCAGACCGCCATGGATTGAGAGGTCGGCCTGCTCATCTCCCGTGAGACCCAGGGGCAGTACAGGCACCTTGCCTTGCACAGGCAACTTGTTCATGCCCGTCAGAACACTGCGCCCACCGATTGGGACCCGTCGTGCCACGCCAAGCTGTACCGCAAGCAACTGACCGGAGGCCGACAAGGTCAGTTCCATCCGATCACGTCAAAGCCCTTGTCTGCGAGACATCGCTGTACAAAATTGCGATAGGTTCCGTTGGGGCGATCACCACGGACGGCCCCCTGAACTGCTCCCGCAGAGCCTCCAACCGCCGCCCCCGCTGCACCAGCGCGAACAACACCTTCCCCACCGCGACCCGTGATGAGCGCCCCCACCGCAGCAGCCACGCCTCCGGTGGCGGCACCGGCCCCTGCGCCACGAGCCACAGCGTTGTTTTTCTCTTCAGGCGTCAATCCGGCCAACGCGGCCCTTGCCATGCACGCATCAGCTTCGACGCGGCCTTGTGCCTCGCCCACACGATTCAGCGTCGCGTTGGGATACAAAACAGGCCGGGCAGCAGGGCTGTTGGTATCGGTGCTGGCACATGCCGCCAGCCCGCTCAGCACCAAGGTCCAGGCGGCTAGCAGGCTCGCGGCAGAATACGCTTTGCGCCACTGAACACGGTAAAATCCCAAAAGTTACCCCCAGTTTCCAGGAACCATCATGTCAAGCTCCCCTGAACAATCCACCAACGCCGCTCACAGCAGCCCGACGCCCGCCCAGGAACAGGACGCTGTAGAGGCCATCGTTCCCCTGATGCCCATCGTACTTCCGGTCGCCGGAGGTGTGCTGATGTTTCTGCTGGCTTTTATTGCCATTTACATGGCTTGAATACGAGGGCCTGACTAGGTTACTTTTTGGCTTCTTGGTGGGTCGAAGGCCGGTTCACCATCAGTATTCCCACGATAAAGGCGATCAAGTGGCCTTCCGGGAAAGTTCGGAAGTGCCCACTGAACATGCTAGTGACGCACCAAGCCACAAGACATCCGGCAGCCATTTGCCCGTAGATGTTTTTATTCTTGAGGCAGTGCTTCAAAATCAAGGCAAGTACAGCCAAGAACGCCAATAGCCCGACCACTCCATTTTCTGCAGCGATATGTAAGTATTGGTTATGGGGGTCCTCAAAGGGGATCGCACGCCAACCCGTGTATCTCGCTGCGGCAATGGCGCTGAAATTTTGCTTGAAGCTCCCCGTGCCACCGCCCAACAACGGCTTCTCCCAAATCATATCCAGTGTCGTACGGGCCATTAACATTCTTCGACCTAACGACGTTTCGTGCTCCACTGTGGAAAAGTTTTGCGTCTCTGTAATTCCCAGCTGCACGCGGTTATGCACGGAGGTTGAAAGGTTAAAAGCGAGCAAGCCGATCACGCCCGCAACAACAACGCCAAGCACCAGGCCTTTGAGGCCGCGCCACACAATAAAGAACCACGCCACAAGCACCAGGAACACCACATAGCCACTCCGGCCAGGTGTGACAAACGCGAGATTAGTCATAAACGCTGCTGCCAGCGCAATAAGTCCCACGCCCATCACGCGACTGGTTTGTCGCTGAGCAAACCATAACGCGAGAAATGAACATATCGCGAAAGCCATGCTTTGGGTGGCGTAGGATCTAAAGACATTGTCAGCCACGAGCGGCGCGCCGCCGGCGCGCATCTTTTTGAAGGGAATCACGCTATCTATAAGCGCCGCACTCCATGGCGCCTTCACCATATACGACACCACCAGACCGATAGCACAGGTGCTCAAGAACGCTATGAGAAAGCGTCGCTTGGGCGGATTCCCTGAAAAGACCATCGTCAACGGAAGGATGTATAAAATTTTTCGATCAGAAAAGACAGCCCTCCAAGCATCAGGTAATGAAGCTTCCGTGTAGCCAATACCTACAACTTGCCAGCATATATAAAAACAAATTGCGAGCCCAAGACCCACCGGGAAGTTTCTAGTGTCCAGATGCGAACGCTGAGTGCTTGCGCAGATGCAGCAAAAAAGCACCAAAAAGAACACAAACCCCAAGTTGGCTAGAGCGGTGGAAAATAGATTGGCACAAACGGCAAATATCGCGGTGTTTTGAGTCCATGTGATGAGCAGTGGCTGGGACTCGGTGCGCGAATGAAACAAGGCGGTCATCGATAAATAGCTCCGGGTTAATGGTCGGCGCGCCTACCTATGCAGCCGCCTCCGCCAGAGTTTCTTCCAGCGAAACTGCAGCGCTTGAAACCACAGGGGATGCGACTTGTCCAGCGCCGACGGGAACATTCCGTTGTGACTGCCTTGCTCCACTACAGGCGGCTCCAGCCAGAACATGGGTGTAGCCAGGGTGCGATCGATGTGTTCAAAGGTATGGTCTATCGGCAGCGTGATGCCGTTAGCATCAATCCAGTCCAATCGCCTTTTTGCCGTCGCCAGCGAAAGGATGTAGGAGTCGGCAAACTTGCCCTGATTGCGCGGATAAAGCCATTGTCCCGGCCGGATCTGCTCATGCGGCACGTAGTAGTGTCCGCCGCAGCCCAGAAAAGTGACGTGCGGATCGCCCAGCGCGATCTCCTCCTGCATCAGGCCGCTGAGCGCCGGCAAAAAAGCCTTTGAAAGAATCACGTCGTCTTCCAGAATCAGCGCGCGCGCTATGTTTCTTTGGCCCATCAAGTGATGGGCTTGCCAGTGTTTCAGGGCACACGATTGCTGCGCGGGCGAAAGTCCGTTTCCCCTGAACAGCCGCTGCCGCAGGGCTTCGGGAATGGCGGGAATGTCGAAGTCGAGCACAAACTCAAAGGGCAGGTCCAGAGCCTGCATCTGCGCCTCAATAAACTCCCGCCTTTCGACATAAGGAGTGGCATGAATGACAAAAATCGCATCCAGTCCCGGTGGCAAAGCCTGGCTGGGCTGCGGCAAGGCGGAGGGGTCAAGAGGCATGGGAACTTTGGATGTGGGAAAGACCGGCAGATTCAACAAGACCTGCAACTCTGAATTCTAGATGACACGTACCAGCGTGCCTGGGCCCACACCTCCCTGCTCGCAGCCGGAAAGCAACAATTTCGGGGCCTCTCGCGGGCAAACCGATTCTTTTGGTTACAAATGTCGGAGGGCATGCTAGCCTATTTCCTCATCAGTCCACGGACGGGTAAGGATTCGCAATGCTGAAAGCTGGCGTATGGGGTTCACTGCTGTGGCTGGCTTGCACGCTGGCGACGGCAGCGCCTGCCGATGAGGTCAAGGCCTTGCTGGAACAAGGAAAAGACCGGCAAGCCTACGAGGCAGGAAAAGCCGCGCCCGATTCGCTGGGAACGCCCCTGTTTGATTTTTACTTCGGTATCGCTGCTCTCAATGCAGGCGTTCCGGGAGAAGGGGTGTTGGCGCTTGAGCGCTACGTGCTGCAGTTTCCTGAAAATCGATCTGCACAGTTTCAACTGGCACGCGGGTATTTCATACTGGGTGAAGACCAGCGTTCGCGGGAAGAATTTTCCAGCCTGACTCCAGGGGCTTCTGGCGCAGAGCTGGACAACATCAACCAGTTTCTCGATGCGATCCGCGCCCGTGAATCGCGTTACAAGCCCACGTCCAGCGCCTTTGTGGAATTGGGCACCGGTCACGACACCAACATCAACAGCGGCATTCGCAGCGGCCAGGTGGCCGGCCTGCCGCTGGGGTTTATCGTTGCGCCTGGACAGTCGTCCGAGCGCCAGGCCGACTCGTTCAACAACTTGCTGGCTGGGGTGCAGGGGGCGTATCCCTTTGCGCCTGGCCTTTCCCTGTACGGCGGCGCCATGCTGATGGCACGCACCCATAGCCGTAAACAGAACGACGTGTTCGATCAACAGCTATTTGCCCTGCACGGTGGTGTTTCGATGCTCGCGGGCCGCAGCTTGTACCGGCTGGGTGTCGATTGGCTCAAACTTGAGGTGGACAACCAGAAGTACCTGTCAATCAACACTCTGGTGGGTGAGTGGCAATACCAGAACGACCAGAACAACCGCTTCGCACTGACGATGCAACATTCACAGCAACGCTACCAGAACATCATTACCTTTCTGGACATCAACAAAACCTCCGCCGTAAGCTCCGGCGCCGACATCCGGGACAGCAGCTTGACCAGCGTGTCCGCCGCCTGGACCCATACTTTGGCGCACCCCTGGAACCCGGTTTTTACGACCAGCGTGAATGCTGGCAGCGAAAGAAACCGCAAACACCGGCCCGACCTGTCACGCGATCTTTGGGGTGTCAGGCTTGCGGTCACGGCGCAACCTTTACCAAAATGGACGATCGGCAGTGGTCTGAGCTACCAAGGTAGTCGCTATGCCAGTGACTTTGCAGTTGGCATCCCGGCGCGGCGCGACCAGTATTACTCGCTTGATCTTTCAGCCGCTTATGCCTTCGACCGAAACTGGACGTTGCGCGGCGAATACCAGCATGTCGAGCAGCAGGCCAACATCGGGTTCTTTGACTTCACCCGCCCATCGTTGGCGCTGAAGCTGCGCTACGACTTTAAATGAAGGGAAACCCCATGAAAACCGGCCTGCCGCTTGTTTTGCTGACGCTCCTCAGCCTGAGCGCTGCCCAGGCTCAGCCTGCGGGCCGGGTTCTGGCGCTGGCCGGCGACGCCACCTTGTCGCGCGCCGGGCAACAGTTGCCGCTGCGGGCGGGTGCCATGGTGGAAAGTGGCGATGTGCTTGCCGTCGGAGAGCGCAGCGCCTTGCAGGTTCGCTTTACCGACGAGTCAGTGGTCGCTCTGCGGGCCAACAGCCAGTTCCGGATCGAAGACTATCGCTTTGACAATAACGCCGAGCAAGACCGTTCTGTCATGGGTTTACTCAAAGGCGGCATGCGCACCATCACCGGCCTGATAGGCAAAGCCAACCAGAAAAACTACATGGTCCGCACCGCTACTTCGACCATTGGCATACGCGGTACCCACTTCACCGTGGTGTCTTGCAGCAACGACTGCCGCAATGCCGACGGCACCCCAGTCCCAAATGGCACTTTCGGCGGGGTGACGGATGGGCGCGTCACGGTCTCCAACAGCAGCGGCCAGCAAGAGTTTGGTCAGCAAGATTATTTTCATGTGCCCAGCGCAGACTCCGCGCCGGTGCGCCTGCTCGCGCCACCCGCCATATTGAACGACCGCAGCTCGGGCGCACGCGGGCGTAGCGCAGCGGCTGCCCCGGCAACCGGCTCCAGCGGCACGGCGGCAGGCGGGGAAACCGCGGCTGAGAGTAATTCGGGCACCCAGACCTCGACCTCCCCGCAGCTAACGGTGCTGGCGGCGCCCACGACCCAGCTGACCGCGCCGCTGACCTTGGTCGTAGCGGCAGAACAGCCCGCCATTGCGAGCAACGCGACGAATGCCAGGATCTCAGTCATAGAGATCGATCCCAATTCGAACTTCTCGTGTTCCTTCGCCTGCATAAAGACCAACGCACAAAGCTTCACCCTGGCGGAGCTCAAGCTGGAAATCACCGATTCCAATATTCCCAAGCTGTTTACCGACGCGGCAAGCCTGGCGGCCGAGCTCAGGGCCGCCACCGCCCCTGCGCCGTCAGATCCGTTGTTCACCCTGGTCGGCAGCAGCGCCGCTGCGGCAGCGTACTGGGGCTACTCTCCCCCTCGTTCAAGCGACGCTTCACGGCTGGGCAACCACGTCGCTTTCGGTGACTCTCCCACAGTGGCTTTGCCCGGTTCCGGCACGGCCCAGTACAACTACGTGGGCGGCACGGTACCCACTGACAACTTTGGCCGGGTCGGCAACTTTTCCGGCGGCAACGCCCTGTTGATGGATTTTGGCGCCCGGCAGATCAAACCGATGGCGAACCTCACGTTGAGCTTTGGCACCAATGCCCAGCAGTCTACGCCGACGGTGTATGTGTTGCCGGCCTATGCCACCTTTTCCATGAACCCTGGCGCCCAGGTGTGGACAGGTGCCACTTGCACCAGCGGCTGCGTAGGAACCACCACTGGCACGGTAAACGGGATTTTTACCGGCGCCTCCGCGCAGGGTTTCATCTCTGCCGTAACGGTCACCAACACCCAACTGAACACCAGCAAGCCCAACGCGGCGGGCGCGGTTGCCGTCTTCGCCCGGCAGTAACTCGACACCGGGCGAAAGCAATTCGCCGGGAGGCAGTTAACCCCGACTGTTAGCGGTATACGGACGCCGCTCCGAAGGAAGACGCGCAGCATTCTCAGTACGTCTACAGGGCCGCGCACGGCCGACGACAAACACCGTCCTTAGCCTTAGCCGCAGCAAGCGAGCACAACCGCAGCGACGCCAAGCAACCTGTGGCCTTAACCGCGCCCGTTCCAGCGGAAGCCCGGCATCGGCCAAAAGAACAGCTCGGCAGGCAAGCTATGGAGCTGCGTAAACAGCACACCCAACCAGCCAGCCGAAAACTCACTATCGCTGCACATCCCCCTGTCATCACTGCCTGAACCCTTGCGCCCTTGAACCCCCGAACTGACTGCGCATAACCCTATGCTGTTTATGCATGAGATTTGCCTGTAACTCGCCTGTAACCGACGGCGAACTTCTTAAAATGACTTTTCCGGTCGACTCGTGGACGCCGAAAGAACAATTTATCCCTCGTTTTTTCTGGCGCTGCGCCGCAGCACATCCAGCTGCAGCCCCGCCCACCGACAGGCATTGGTTTTATGGCGGTTTCTACCCTGTTTCTGGCCCATCGCAACCGGACACCGCATCGCAATCAGCGTCATTTCGACAGATGTATCGATGCCACAGCCCCTGCCGCACGGCGCTGACTGCCATCCGACGTTTATCGAAATCACGCTTTTTAACTTTGGAGCTTTTCGATGAACCACCCCGCCATGCAAGGGCTAGCCTTTGATGCCCCCAGCTATGTCAAAAATGCCAGGCTGATCGCCTGGGTTGCCGACATGGCGGCACTGTGCAAACCTGACATTATTTATTGGTGCGACGGTAGCGAGGCCGAGTATCAGCGCCTGTGCCAGCAGCTGGTAGACGCCGGCACCTTCAAAAAGCTCAACGAAACCAAACGGCCCAACAGCTTTCTGGCTCACAGTGACCCCAGCGATGTGGCGCGTGTGGAAGACCGCACCTATATTTGCTCGGCCAACAAGGAAGACGCCGGCCCCACCAACAACTGGATGGCACCTGAGGAAATGCGCGCCACGCTACAGCCGCTGTTTGATGGCTGTATGAAGGGCCGGACCATGTATGTGGTGCCTTTCAGCATGGGCCCGCTCGGCTCGCCGATTGCGCACATCGGCATTGAGTTGTCAGACAGCCCCTATGTCGCCGTCAACATGAAAATCATGACGCGTATGGGCAAGGCGGTTTTTGACGTATTGGGAGTCAACGGCGAATTTGTACCTTGCGTCCACACCGTCGGCGCCCCGCTGGCTGAAGGCCAGAAGGACGTCAAGTGGCCTTGCAACAGTACCAAATACATCGTGCACTACCCCGAAACGCGCGAGATCTGGTCTTATGGCTCAGGCTACGGGGGCAACGCCTTGCTCGGCAAAAAATGTTTCGCGCTTCGCATCGCTTCCAACATGGGACGGGACGAAGGCTGGTTGGCCGAGCACATGCTGATTCTTGGCGTGACGAATCCCCATGGCAAGAAATACCATGTGGCAGCAGCCTTTCCTTCGGCCTGCGGCAAAACCAATTTCTCCATGCTGGTTCCGCCGGCGGGTTTTGAAGGCTGGAAGGTCACAACCATTGGCGATGACATTGCCTGGATCAAGCCGTCAGCCGACGGGAAGCTCTACGCCATCAATCCTGAAGCTGGCTATTTTGGCGTGGCCCCGGGCACCAACTTCCACACCAACCCGAACTGCATGGCGAGCTTGGACAAGAACGTGATCTTCACCAACGTGGCGCTCACTGACGACGGCGACGTGTGGTGGGAAGGCATGGAAAAGGACAGCGGCAGCCTGCCTGCTCACCTGATCGATTGGCAGGGTAAAGACTGGACGCCGCAAATCGCCAAGGACACCGGCGCCAAGGCCGCCCACCCCAACGCCCGCTTCACAGTGGCGGCGATCAACAACCCGGCGCTGGACAGTGCGTGGGACGATCCCAAAGGTGTGGTGATTGACGCCTTCATTTTTGGTGGGCGCCGTTCAAGCACCGTTCCGCTGGTGACCGAAGCCCGCAATTGGGTTGAGGGCGTCTACATGGCGGCGACCATGGGCTCGGAGACAACTGCAGCTGCCACAGGCCAGGCGGGCATTGTGCGTCGCGACCCGTTTGCAATGCTACCGTTCATTGGCTACAACATGAGCGACTACTTCCAGCACTGGCTGAACGTGGGCAAAAAGCTCGAAGCCACCGGCGCCAAGCTTCCCAAAATTTACACCACCAACTGGTTCCGTAAAGGAGATGACGGAAAGTTTGTCTGGCCAGGTTATGGGGAAAACATGCGCGTGTTGAAATGGATGATCGACCGCCTGGAAGGTAGCGCGCACATCAGTCAGGGGAAAGAGCACCTGATTGGTGTGAGTCCTGACTATGCCGACTTGAACTGGACCGGTCTGAGCTTTAGCGCCGAACAATTCGATAAAGTAACCAGCATTGACAAGGCTTCATGGGCTGAAGAGCTGGCGTTGCACACTGCCTTGTTCGAGCAACTGAAACACCATCTGCCTGAAGAACTTGGCGCAACCAAGGCCGCGCTTGAGACGCGCCTCGCGGCTTAAGGGCCGGCAACCTTGACGGTTGCCCACAGAGGCAATTGGCCATAAAAAAAGCCACCCTTTTGGGTGGCTTTTCGCATGTGGCCTGCCGCACCAGACTGCAGCTTGTTGCTGAGCCCTTAGATGTAATAACGGTGATAGGCTGGCAAAGGACGGTCTGCCGGCTGCATGGTTGCAACCTTGTCCTGGCGACCGACTGGCCTCATGGCAGGGATGGTTAGCTCTGCCCTGGCTTCGTTACCCACCATGGCTGCGCGCAAATCAGCCATGACGCGGGGGTCGCTCTGCGCAGTTTCCCAGAGACGCGCATCGGCCCGCGCCTGCGCCATGTTTCGTGACCACGCATCGAGCGATGCGACGAAGCGCCGCGCCAGCTGACGTGCTGCACCAGCGAACAGTGCCGTCGCGGCAAACGCCACAGCCCACAACCCCATCCAGACGACCAGCAAATGTCCTTCTGCGACGCTGTCCATGACCTGGTCGGCGACGACCATGGCCGAAGCCACGATGGCCGACAGCAGAAGCAGGGCCAATCCGCGTGAACCGGAGACACCGCGTCGCGCCAGTTTGACGGCATCAATAGCCGACTCAACGCGGGCTGCGCCAACGTGTTGCGTGGAGTAGTTGATATTGACGAAGCTTGTCATGAAGGATCCCCTGATGAGTGCCGCCACCGGTATTGATTGGGCACAGGAGAATATTAGGGTTAATACTAACTTTGTTCAACTTTATGTTTATGATGATAGTCATTCATGACAGTGATTAATCAAACTCTGTAATCCCGGTGACCCAACCCAATTTCCGCACGCTCGACCTGAACCTCCTCCGGGTGTTTGATGAGGTGATGGCGGAGCGAAGCCTTACGCGCGCTGCGCGTAATCTGTCCTTGACCCAGCCGGCCGTCAGCAACGCGATGCGGCGCTTGCGGGAGACGCTGGGAGATGAGCTGCTGCAGCGCAGCGGTCAGGGCATGGCTCCCACGCCCCGCGCGCTGACCATCTGGCCAGCGGTGCGCGAAGCCCTGCAGCAATTGCAACAGTCGCTGACCCCCAATGAGTTTGCACCCGCCACGGCCACCAGCACGTTTGTGCTTGCCATGGCCGATGCGACGGCCGCCGAATTGATGCCCGGGCTGGTTGAAACGCTGGAACGCGAGGCCCCCGGGGTGGCCATGCGGGTGGTGCCTTTGAGCACGAGAGACCCCAGGCGTCTGCTCGACGATGAAAGCTGCGATCTGGCCGTGGGGTATTTCCCCTCGGTGCTCGCCGATTTGGCGGTCAACGCGCAAAGCGGAGAACTGCCCCCGTTTTTGCACCAGCGGCTTTATGACGGCGAGTATGTGTGCGTGATGAGAAAGAACCATCCACTCGCCAAGGGCCCCATGACCCTGAACCGCTTTTGCGCAGCCCGCCACATGCTTGTTAGTTTTTCCGGGCGTCCCTATGGTTTTGTTGACGAGTCGCTGGCTTCGCTGGGGCGCAAACGCCAGGTGGTGTTGACCGTTAACCAGTTTTTTACGGCTGGGCGTGTGGTTGCCACATCCAACCTTCTGACCGTGTTGCCGCGCCATTTTGTTCGCGTGACGGGTATGGCTGAAGAGCTGGTGCTGCGACCTCTTCCCTTCGAAGTGTCGACGGTCCACGTGGACGCGGTATGGCACCGTCGCTCGCAAATGCGCAGCGCCCACATCTGGTTGCGCGACGCGGTGCTGCGCGCAGCAACCAAAGCGTTCGCGCAGTAGCTTTTTAGACCCGCTCTAGCGGACGACGCTCAAATAAGCGTAAGCAGCGCGACGCAGTTGGCGGGCCTGCAGCGGGTTACGGCCTGCACGCGACTCGGCGCGCTCCATCAACTGGCGCGCGACGCCGGAATTTGCTCCATGCCGACGGGCAAACAGGCGGGCTATGCGGGAGATGAGATGGAACATTTTTGAAGTCGCCTCACAGGCGAAAAGTTGTGATGTATTGAATGTAAGGGTTTTCCCTAGTCTTGCAAGCCTAACGCGGCCCGATTCCCATGCGCAAGATGCATGACTCTCTGGCAGCCCGGGCATCGACAAGGCTGCCGGAGACGTTGCGCCAGCCTCCTGCACAATCTGCGGGTGAACATTCAGCTACTTTCTGATCTCCACCTGGAATCCAACCCCCGTTACCAGCCGCGGCCGGTTACGGGAGCAGACCTGCTGGTGCTTGCCGGAGACATCGGTTCTTACCAAAACGGGTCCCTGCTGACTGAACTTGGAATTCCCGACTTTGGCCTTGGCCGCTTTTCTCCCCTGCCTGTATCCCGTGGGGGCGCTGCATGGCCCACTCCCGTGCTTTTCCTGCCCGGCAATCATGAATACGATGGGCAGGATTTCGACGAGGCCCGTATGCGGTTACGGGAGGTCTGTGCGCGCCTTGGGCTGGGCTGGCTGGAGCGCGAAACCATGGTGCTGAACGGAGTTCGCTTTGTGGGCAGCACCTTGTGGACTGACTTTGATGCCCTGGGCGCCGGTGAGGCCCGCGCGGGCGATTGGAGCCTCGGCGAGCAACTAAAAGCGCGGGAGAAAGCCTTCCGCGCCGCCAACTTTTACCTGAACAAAAATCATGCTTTTCGGGAAGGCCATCCCATTCTGGCCGAGGCCGTACGTGAGGAAGGCTTGAAGAGCCAGGCCTGGTTGCGACGGACGCTCGCAGTGCCCTTCGAGGGCCCTACGGTGGTGGTTACTCACTTCGCGCCCAGCCTGCTTAGTTCAGACCCACGCTACGGTCTGATGCCCGGGACCGCCGGGTTTTGCAATTCACTGGACGATGAGTTTTTGCCGCAGGCAGATTTGTGGCTTCATGGGCATTTGCACTGCCCTTGCGACTATGTCAAGAATGGCTGCCGCGTAGTGGCCAACCCACTGGGTTATGCGCGAAAAGGAGAGCAGGAAAAATTTCGACCCGACTTGCTGATCACGGTCGAGACTTAGCCGCAAGCCACCCCCGCCCAAACGCCATCAGCGCATCTAGCGGGCGCCAAGTCCGTTAAAACAGGTTCCCACGATCAACTCGATCATCTCCTCGTCGCTGTGTTGCTCGCCGGCCTTCAGAAACTCCAGCACGGGGTCACAGGCGCGGGCATACAGCGTGTACAACACCAGAAGCGGCGGTGTTGCTGGATTAAGGGCACCCTCTTTCTGGGCCTGCTCTATCCACTCGCCAAGCTGGTCGCTGACCTGCATCAACCCATCCAGGTAGGCCTTGTTTCCCATGAGGGTGAGCCTCAGGCTGGAATTGTGGTGCGGCAGGGAAGGCATCTCGCCCGCCAGCTGCAGTTCAAGCATCCAGCGCACCATGGCTTTGAGCTGCTCCAGCGCAGGGGTTTCGGCGGGACGCGTTGCCAAAAAAGCCTGGGCGCGCCTCACCACGCGAACCATGGCAGCCGCTGCCAAATCTTCTTTGCTGGGAAAATGTTTATACAGGCTGGCCTTGGCGATGCCTACCTCCGCAGCCACTTGGTCGACCGTCATCAGATCGAACCCTTTTTCGGCAAGCAGGCGGTTGACGGCCTGGACAATAGCGTCTTCACGCGCTGCAAGCATCTGCATCTTGAACGAAGCCTTGGGCGGAGCACCGTCCTTGGACACGCCCGCAGCCGGCGGCCGCTCCCTGAGAGATTGGATAGTCATGCCCGCATTTTACCAATTTCGGATGACCGCCTGAAGTTGCGGTCTTATTTCAGCCCCAGCGATCAAATTATTACCGATTGGTAACAAACGGTTTGTTCCGAATCGTTTGTCACGCCTCCCGCCTGCCTGTATCTTGTATGTCCCCTGCGCTTCCGTTTCGGGAGAAACCGCCAGGCGATGTTCTTGCACGCGTGGCCGGGGCTTTAGTTCGGAGAAGCGCATTCCCTGCGCGAAACACTGTTGCGCCCCGCGAATTAATCCGGCCGGTTGCCCAGGGTGAAGTAAAAGGTTGAGCCACGAGTGGGCTCGGATTCGGCCCATACCTTGCCGCCATGACGCGTGATGATTCTGTGCACAGTCGCCAGGCCAATGCCAGTACCCGGAAACTCAGCTACCGTGTGAAGCCGCTGAAAGGCCCCGAAAAGCTTTTGCGAGTACGCCATGTCAAAGCCCGCACCCTGATCCCGTATGGCGTAAACAGTCTCGCCGCCCGGGTGACGCTGCTGCTCAAACGCAATATGCGTGTGAGCGCCCTGCTCGCTGAACTTCCACGCATTTCCGAGCAGGTTGTCGAGCACCTGAAGCAACAGGCGCCGGTCTCCCTCCACCACCATGCCGGGCGCGATGGCAAGTTCCGCTTTTCGATGGGGCTCGCGCTCAGCGTAGCCCTGGAGCACCGTCTGTGCCATGGCGCTGAGATCCACACTTCCCCATTGCAGACTGGTCCGCGACACCTGCGCAAGGGATAAAAGGGCGTCAATCAGCTCCCCCATTTGCGCGACGCCGGCGCGGATCCGGTTGAGGTAGTGCCGCCCACGTGCGCTGGCTACGCCATCGCCAAAATCCTTGTCCAGAAGTCCACTAAACCCGTCAATCGCACTGAGGGGCGTCCGCAGGTCATGTGATACCGAATAGGAGAACGCTTCCAGCTCGCGATTGGCCTCTTCCAGCTGCGCTGTGCGCTGCCGCACCCGATCCTCCAGCTCGGCGTTCAGGCGTAAAACTTCTCCTTGAGCCTGCTTTCGCTCAGCGCGTGACCTCAGGTTGCCGATGCCAAACGCCAGGTTATCAGCCAACTCCTGCAACAACTTGATTTCATCGGGGCCAAGCTTTTCGATGGTGCCTGAATACAAGCCCAGGAGACCAAAGGTGCGATGGGCATCGCGCAGGGGCAAAAACACGGCACTCCGGTAGCCTTGGCGCATGGCTTCTTCGCTCCAGAAGAACTTGTTGGCCCCTTTCGTGATGTCCTCGCTGACTTTGACCACGCCGCTCCGAATGGCTTGTCCGGCCGGGCCGGCACCGGTCGGCTTGTCGGCATCCCAACTCAACTTGATGGACGAGAGATACCCGCCCTCATGACCGGCATGCGCCACCGGTTCAATGGCAAGTTCGAAGTCTTCACGCGCATACCCGACCCATGCCATGCGGTAGCCACCCACATCAACCGCCAGGCGGCAGACCTGCAACAACAGTTCGCCCTCGTCATCCATGCGCGTCAGCGTTGCGTTGCATCGGCTTAGCATCTGCAGGGCCCGATTCGTGCGCGCGAGCTCCAGAGCAGCCAGTTTGCGGTCAGTGATGTCGCGGGCCGTACCAACAATACGTACCACCTCGCCTTCAGGGTTCATGACGGGGTAAGAGTGATCATGAACCCACCGAAACGCACCATTCGAATCAACAATCCGGTATTCCAGATCTGATCGCGCGCCGGCGATCAGCGCCTTGTGTGTCGCCTCTTGCGCCTCCCTGTCGTCTGGATGAATATGTTCCAGATACGCAGCGGGTTCACCATATAACTTCTCGGCGCTTTGCTGCCAGACGGTCTCGCAGGCGGGGCTGATGTACAAAAACCGGCCACTGGCAAAATCGCGATCGTAGAAAACCTCCTCAATGTTTTCCACCACTTCCTGAAAGCGCGCCTGGCTACCAAGCAAGGCCTCTTCAGAGCGCATTCGCTCAATCGCAATTCGTGCGAGCCGGACCGCGGTGTCCATCAAAACCACTTCCTTTGGCTCTGGTCGGTGCGGCAAGCGTCGGTAGATGGCAAAAGTTGCCAGAACGTCTCCTCCAGCCGACAACACAGGCGTTGACCAACAGGCGGCAAGGCCGAACCCGTGCGTCAGTTCGCGGAAATCAAGCATCAGGGGATCGGTGGCCGTGTTTTCGACGACCACCGGCCTCTTTTCAAATGCCGCCGTGCCGCAAGCACCCACGCCAGGGCCAATCTGCAATCCGTCAATGGCGTTGTTAAATCGCTCAGGCAGGCTGGGCGCAGCGCCGTGACGCAGGCGGTCCCCGTCCAGCAACAGGATGGAGCACAGGCTTGTGGGAGACTGCCCTTCTATCAAATGGACAATGGCCTCCAGCGAGCTGGACAATGACTTGCCGCCGGCAATCAGCTCCAGCACCGCCTCCTGGCCCTTAGCAAATTCTTCGGCAAGGGTGCGCTCTGTGATATCGGTAAATACCGTCACCCCGCCGACCAGCTTCTGCCCCGGGCCATACAAAGGCCGTATGTTGACCCGCAACACGCGGTCGCTGACATGGGGCATGCGCAGCAGCAAGTCCCAGTTGGCGATGGTCTCGCCGCGGATTGCGCGACTCAGCGGCCTGTCGGCTTTCGCATACGCCGTGGCGCCGTCCAGCGTCAGCAACTCGTGCTGCTGACGCCATGAGCCCAGCGTGGCCCCATCGTCCATCCCCGGAAAGAGCTTTCTTGCAGCGGCGTTGAACAGCAAAAAGCGGCCGTCCACGTCGACCGCAATCACGCCCTCACTCATGCTGTTGACGATCAGGTCAAGCAAGCGGTCCCCCCTGCAAACAAAACTGCATGCTGCATCGCCATGGTTATACACCTTGCGCCCCAAGGCGTCACCGGGCAACCCCCAAGGCCATGGCCGTCTTTTAGCCGTGCGACCTTGCCTCCTACAGTGCGCAGGCAGGTCTGCCGACAGCCTGACCCGGGTCTGCAAACCAGACTCACTGTTTGCCCCCATTGTTGAAAGACCTCCATGACAAATCCAGCCAACCGCGCCACAACACCCGCAGCCACCACTGCAGCGGATCATCAATCAGATCTGCCCGGCACGAGTGAGGGAATGCCATCCAGGACGCCGGTAGACGGGCGTCAGCGTGCGGGCCAGCCCGTGACGCCGCGCGATGCATCTGACGAGGCGAGTCTTGAACTTCCGCATGAGCGTGACCAGGCCACGGATATGACGAACAAAAGCCCGGATCCCTTGATCAAGCAGGCCAGCATTGATCTCAAGAACAAGTTGCAGGACACGGACAAAAGGCCGCCCATGAACAAGACCTACGACGATCTCAAGAAGTCTTGAGCGCCAGCAACATCCGACATTTGCTACTGTATTTATAGCGCTTGGCGCCCGTAGATAAGGGGCTAGAGGCCAATTTGTCTTAAATTCCGGCACATCGGCGGGTTTGGTCTGCCTCAGGGCACCCGCGGCGAGCGTTCCGGCACCGAGGGCCCCACACGCTCGCTCGTCCAGCGCAACAGGTCCAGCCACATCTGCCGCATCTCGGCGTCCAGAGGTGTACGCATGGAATTGGGCAACTCGATGGTGACCACGGGCACACCTTTGTGCACGCCGCCATAGTTTCCGAGTGATCCCGGAAAGATGCCGACCTGGTCCAGATAGAGGCGACCCAAGCGCGATGGCGGCACCGACGGCCCATCGAAATCAAGCACGCCATAGGGCGCGTGAATGCTGACGATCAGGTTCGGCTTGAAGCGCTGCATTTCTTCATGCAGAAATTTCGACTCGGGCTCCGACAGTGGCTTGTGGCCCGGCCAGCGGCGTGGGTCTTTTCCGGTGCGCTTTTCCCAGTAGAGTTTTGCGTCGCGATCCCAGTGCGGCGTGGGGAAATTGCGGTTCAGGTCCACGCCGCTTGCATTGACCCTGCGCGGTGGCGTGGCCAGCAGGCCGTCGGGATTGAGCGCGGGAATGAAGCGCCAGTGAATGGCCTGTGACCACGGGCCCGTGGTTTGCTCGGCCAGATGAATCCAGTGCAGCGCCACCGACGCCGAAGACAACTCATCGCCGTGAATCGCGCCGACCACCAGCACGCGCTGCTGGGCGTCGGCCGGTTTCACATCGCGCATCCATATTGTCTGTCCCTTAACCGACCTTGCAGTCGTGGGCTCCAGCAGCGCTGCTTCACACAAGCTCCGTTTTACGTTGGGAAGCTTGCGGGCAAATTCGTCACAGGGCCCTGCCGCCTGCGCGTGCGTCACGGTCAACAGCAGAGCGATCAATCCAGCTGAACAAAATGTACGCATGCGGGAATTTTACGGCCCGGTTTGTGCGGTCTTGTGCACCCGGGCCGCTGGTGCAAAGCGCTTCAGGTAAATTACACCCATGTCATCCGCCCCGCGCCTCAACAAAGCCAGCAGCCCCACTTTTTCGCAGCGCGAGTTCCGGGCCGCGCTTGGCATGTTTGCCACGGGCGTGACCATCGTGACCACGCGGGACCCGTCAGGAGAGCTGGTTGGCTTGACGGCCAACTCCTTCAACTCGGTCTCCCTGGAGCCGCCGCTGGTTCTGTGGAGTCTGGCGCAGGCGGCAGGGTCCATGCCCGCCCTGAGCACCGGATCTCACTACGCCATCAACATCCTCGCTGCGGATCAAAAGGAGCTGGCCGAGCGCTTCTCGGCCAGGCGCGACGGCCGGTGGGTCGGTGTCGAATGGACCGAAGGCAAAAGTGGCTCTCCATTGCTGACGGGCGCTGCCGCCACATTTGAATGTTTTAACCGTAGCCGATACGAAGAAGGTGACCACGTTATTTTTGTCGGCGAGGTAGAGCGCTGCTCGCACCGTGAGGGCGCGGCACCCCTGCTGTTTCACGGCGGCAAGTTCTACACCGAGCACCCGCTGTAACCCGGGAAGAGCTCCATACACACACGCGGCGCGCCCGGTATGAAAGGACTCTTCCTGCTTGTCGGTGCGCTTGTCACCCTACCTGCCATGGCCCAGTCACATAACCCTCTGGAGAAGAAAAACTGGTTCGGTGACCCGTTTTTTCAGGTCTCTAAAGGCCTCGCCGCATGTCCGGCTCCCGAAGGACCCATGCTGACCTTTGAGGAGCAACGTCTACAGGCCCACTGGCGCGCTGAGCGTGGCACCAGCTGCTGGCTGGCGGGGAAATGCAAGGACAGCAATGCTTATCGCTACGACAAAACCCTGGCCCCACAGGTGGAGGCTGCACTCAAGGCGCTGCCTGAGCTTGCGGTCAGCAGTGTCTGGGTCACTGTGCAGCGACGCTGGGTTTTTCTGGAGGGTTGCGTGGCTTCACCAGAGCACGCGCTGAAGCTTGAACAAGCCGTCAAATCTGTTCCTGAAGTCGAGGCCGTAGTACCGGCACTGATGATCGGGGCCCGTGGCAAACCGCCTTATGCCCTGGCGCCGCGCAAGGGCTCACGCCACCACTGATTAATGACTGCGCGCAAAAATCATCTGGACACGGTTGCCATCCTGCTGTTGCTGGCCTGCTGCCTGTTTTGGGGTTTTCAGCAGGTGCTGGTCAAGGCTACGCTGGCGGAGGTGCCGCCGGTGTTTCAGGCGTCCATCCGGTTTGCGGGTGCCACTCTGCTGCTGTGGGCGTGGTGCCGCTGGCGTGGCATCAAGCTGCTCGCCGCCGACGGCTCGCTTGGGGCGGGATTGCTGGCGGGAGGATTGTTTTCTATTGAGTTCGCCTTTCTGTATGTGGGCCTGCAACACACCAGCGCCTCACGGCTGACCGTGTTTCTCTACACCTCACCCTTCTGGGTGGCAGCGCTGCTGCCCCTGTGGGTGAAGTCCGAAAAGCTGCGCGTTGTTCAATGGGTGGGCCTGGCCTGCGCGTTTGCGGCCGTGGGTTTTGCATTGCGCGAGGGCTTCAGCGCTGGCGGGGCCTCCACCTGGGTTGGGGATGTGCTGGCCCTGGTGGCGGGCATGTTCTGGGGGCTGACCACGGTGGTGATACGCGCCTCTTCACTCGCCAAGGTGTCGGCCGAAAAGTTGTTGTTCTATCAGGTCGCCGTGAGTGCAGGGGTTCTTCCGTTTGTGTCGATGGCTTTGGGCGAACAATGGGTGTGGACGTTCAGTCCGTTTTCCATCACCTCGCTACTGCTGCAGACCGTGGTTGGCGCCTTCGCCAGCTACCTGACCTGGATGTGGATGCTGGGCCATTACCCGACCACCAAAATTTCGGTGTTTGTTTTTCTCACGCCTCTGTTTGCCCTGCTGTTTGGCGCGCTGTGGCTAAAGGAAGCCGTTACGCCCAGCCTGCTGGCGGCGCTGCTTCTGGTGGCTGTGGGCATTATCCTTGTCAATCGCAAGCCCGTTACATGAGGTGTCGCTATTGATTTGATAGCTATGCATACCCGTCTTTCATGGGCAAAAGCATGTTTTGGTTAAGAGTCCCCCACCTGCACGTGCCAGGGCTTGATGCGCTCTAGCGCCGGCAGTCACTGCGAAGGCTGCCGATGCCGCCACGTATCAGACCCGACAAATAGGCGCTCTTGCACACATTCGCACATGCGTGCTAATATTCGCCCCATGGACGCCAAAACACAGAAAAGCGAGATGACGCGGGCCGCGATTGTTGGCGCGGCGCTCGACCTTGCTTCGGCTCAGGGACTGGAAGCCATCACGCTGCAGGCCGTTGCCGACACGCTGGGCCTTTCCAAGAGTGGCGTGTTTTCGCGCATCGGCTCGCGTGAGGCCTTGCAGAAGGCGGTGATTGAGGAGTTTGGCAGGCGGTTTGTCGTGGCCGTGTTTGTTCCCGCCATGCAAACACCCAAAGGCCTGCCGCGCCTGAATGACATCGTGCAGCGCTGGATTGTGCGTACCCGGGATGTGGATGCCCACAAGGGTTGTATTTACAGCGCAGGCGCTTTTGAGCTGGATGACTGCGAAGGCGAGTTGCGTGATGTGCTCTTTAACGAGGTAACACGCTGGCGCGCCACCCTGCGGCGCACAGTTATTCAGTGCATAGAGGCTGGACACCTGAAAGCCGACACGGATGCGAGCCAGCTCGTGGGGGAACTCAACGCCCTGATACTGGGCTCATTGCACGATGCCCGGTTTCTGCGGGATCCGCGCGCTGCCGAGAGAGCCCAGGCCACCTGGCAGCGGCTGATGAAAAGTTACCAGACTTGATGGTTCACGTGATGCCCCACAAGGGCTTTTTGTTGGTCTATATTTCGCACGATCGTGCGAAGAAAGGAAGTTGACATGTTGCTGCTTATTTCCGGTATCGCATTGGCCGCCCTGGTGCGCGTCGTGCACGCCGCCATCCAATCTCTGAGTGCGCTGCCCAAAAGCAATCGGGACTGGATCTGGTACTGAACACCTTGCAGGAGAACCACCATGACACGAACCTCACTTGAGACAACCGCCGCATACTACGCGGCCAACCCCACGACCCGACTTTTCCGCTGGGGGCTGGGCGCCTCGCAGCGGCTTTGGCCCACGCTGGCTGTTCGCGCAGCATCGCGTCTGTTCGCCACGCCTTTACCGCCCAAATGGCTGAATCGCCGCCGCACCTGGGGGCCTGACTGGCGCATCGAAGCTTGGCCATTTGAAAACGCCAGCCTCACCATGTACTCGCGCCCCATCGCGCCTCACGGCCCGGTGGTTTTGCTGGTGCACGGCTGGGGTGGCCACGCGGGGCAGATGCTTGCACTGGCCGACAGCTTGCAGGCCAAAGGGCTGAGACCTGTGATCCTGGAGCTGCCAGCCCACGGCCGCAGCGCAGGCTCTATCAGCACATTGCCGCAGTTTGCGCGCGCCATTGAATATGCGGCGGCCCGCTTGACCCAGCAGGGGCACGGGCTTTATGGCCTGGTGGCCCATTCGCTTGCAGCCAATGCGACCGCCTACGCCGTGAGCCGCGGTCTGCCGGTGAGCAAGCTGGTGCTCATGGCGCCACCGGCGTCACCGTACGAATACACACGGCTGTTTGCCCATGTATTTGGTTTGAGTGAGAAGACACGCGCCGCCATGCAGCGGCGCGTTGAAGCACGCGAAGGCATTTTGATGCCGCTTTTTGAGCCAGCGGCAGTCGGGCCGCGCATCCAGCAACCCACGCTGGTGGTGCACGACCGGCGCGACAGCATCAACCGCTTTGCCGACGGTGAGGCCTATCGGGACGCCATTGGCAATGCGCAACTGATCGCAACAGATGACCTGGGCCACCGGCGCATCCTGAAAGATGAAACCGTGGTTGCGCAAGTCGCCGGCTTTATCAGCGACACCACCGGACAGATACCCGTCATTCAGCCTTGATGCCCGCCGTCTTGATCACGGACTTGTACAGCTCGATATCGTCCGCGATCACTTTTGCAAAATCCTTTGCGCCTGAGCCGACGCGAATGACGCCGCGGTCCCTGAGCTTGGCCTCGGTTTCGGGCTGACGAAGAAAAGCCTGGATCTCAGCGCTGAGGGTGGCGATGATTTTGTCGGGCGTGCCTGCCGGGGCCATCACACCGTGCCATGCCTTGACCTCATAGCCGGACACGAACTCGCTGATCGACGGCAGGTTGGGGGCGAAGAAAGCGCGCGTTGCGGTGGTAACGCCCAGCGCGCGCAATTTTCCGCTTTGAATATGCGGGCCTGACGTGGATTGAGCATCTAGCGCCACGTCAATCTGCCCGGCCAGCAAATCGTTGAGCATGGGCGCCGATCCTTTGTACGGCACATGAACCATGTTGGTACCCGTCTTGATCATGAACAACTCCATGCCGATATGCAGAGAGGTGCCCGTTCCGGACGAACCATACGAGACCTTGCCGGGATTAGCCTTCAAATACGCGACCAGCTCCGGCAGGGTTTTGGCGGCAATCTTGTCTGCGTTGACAACCAGCATGCTTGGCGTGACGCCGACAAGGCTGATGGGAGCGAAGTCATTGATGGGGTGGTATGGCACCGTCAGCGGCTGCAGAGCCGGAAAAATGGCGTTGGCCGCAATGTTGCCCATGCCGATGGTGTAGCCGTCGGGCTTTGCCTTTGCCACTGCACTCATGCCAATGCTGGTACCCGCGCCCGGCCGGTTTTCGACGACCACGGGTTGGCCCCATTTGTTCTGGAGATGTTCTGCCACCATGCGCGACATCACATCGGCCACACCACCCGGCGCCAGCGGGACAATGAACTTGATGGCGCGATTGGGGTAAGGCGCTTCTGCAGTTGCAGGCTGTGCCTGAGCGGCCCCCGCCAGGGCGCCAAAAGCGGCGACGCTGATTGCGTTGACAAGCAATCGGCGGCGGGCGACAGGGATAAGCTTATCAAGGGAGAAGTTCGAGAGGTTCATGAGATTTGCCTTTCAGTGAATTAACGCGCGTTGTGAGGGCTTGGGAGTTGAAGTAACCGAAATTTCCATCCAGGCCTCAAACATGGCGTCGGGCTCCAGAAGGCGTACGCCATTTCGCTCCTTGTGCAGCGGCGGCAGACTGAATGCACCGGTGGCGTGCGACACAGGTTCCAGACAGATCCACGAAGCGCCATTCGGTCGGTAGACCACAAGGTGATCTAGCGATTCAGACGCAGCCATGGACACCTGCACATTTTTTGAAAGCCGCCGCAGCAAGGCCGGTGACTTCCAGGAATCAATGCAATGGTTTAGCTCAATGGCGTTGGCCAGCAGCCCCTGCCTTACATCGCCATGCGTCAGGCTCGCAAGGGGCACCACCCGGGAGGGGACTCCTTCTGAATCCTGCGCCCAGACATCGCGCGCATCAAGATGGAGCGTGGTGTCGGCATCAGTCGCGAAGTATGGATGGAACCCCGCACCTACCGGCATAGGAAGAGCTGCGAGGTTATGTACTTGCAAATGGAAACGCGCTGTTGCGCCGCTCAGACTTATGGTTTGCACACATCGGTGCGCAAAAGGCCAGTGCGTGTCTGCCGCGTTGTCGTAAGCCAACCGCAGCTCGCAGGACTGCTGACTTACCACCTGCCAGGCCTTCCGCCAACCTACGCCATGTACCGGATGTACAACGCCCGGTCTGTTTAGAGGAATATTCATCAAACCTGCAGCACCCTTGTCCTCACCAACAAGAAGGTGCCCGCCAAAAAGCCGGTTGGAATAGGGAACCAGGGGAAAAGAGGCCGACAAAAATGGATCTGTGTTGCCACTCGCCGCTGGCCTGAGCACATCAACCACCGAGCCATCGGCATTCTTGAAAACCATGCGCTCATAGCAACCACCAACGCCCGGCCTCACGTCAAGCTCCAGCGCGACGCTGCTGAGCCTGAGCGTGCGGCCATGGGACTCAGAGAGGGCGTTCATTCTTCCAGGCATCGAGCAAGGCGCGCGCGCGTCGCCCAAGCTCGGGCAAAGACATCCCGGGAACATACAGCGCAGAGCCCAGCCCCACGCCCCGCACGCCGGCCAGACGGAATTGCTGCATGTTGTGCGTATCGACGCCCCCCACTGCGTAAAGGGCTGTGCCTGCCGGCAACACCGCATTCCATGCGCGTATGGATGCAGGGCCCAACACATCGGCTGGAAATACTTTGAGGGCATGGGCTCCGGCTTGAAGCGCCGCAAAGGCCTCTGACGCCGTCGCCACACCCGGCATGGAAAAAAGGCCGCGCGCGCGCGTTTGCTTGATGACGGCAACATCCATATTGGGCGACAAAATGAGCTGCGCGCCCGCCTCGGCAGCGGCATCCACATCACTAACTCCAAGCACCGTACCCGCACCCAGCACACAAGAATTGCAGATCTGATCGGCCAGTAGCCGGATGCTGGCCAATGCCTTGGGCGAGTTCAGCGGGATTTCGATGATGTCAATGCCTTCAGCCAACAGCACCTGTGCGACCTCAAGTACCTCGTGCGTCTGGACGCCCCGCAGGATCGCAACGGCGGGCTGAGCATTCATCCGTGCTTCCGCGGTGTTCATGACGCATCCCCCAACAGGCCAGCGGCCTGCGCAACAATCGTCTGGCCACGCGTGGTTGCATCGTCCGCTGCACGTGCGGTGGCGATGCCAATCAACTCAAAAGCCCGTTCGTATCGTTCGCACAGGCCGTCGTCGCCAATCAGGACGACTTCCCGCAACTCCGCGTCTTTGCACAAAGCCCTGGCTCCACCGAGCTCCAGCCCTATCAATACGCCCGAGAGATAGTCCGGCAAACCTTCGGGCGCGATACGTCCCATCAAGCCCGCCGTGCGGGCTGAAAAGATAGCGTGGGAAGCCTGTGCGTGTGCATTCACGCCAACCTTCACGCCGGCTACAAATGCATCAGGCCTGCTCTCACCAAACACCATGAGTCGCCCAAGAATTCCGTGCTTTGTGAGCAAGGCATACAACTCACCCGTCATGTAAGTCCTGAACCCGGTGATGGCCCCCTTCGCCCCCGTCCAGGCCCACTTGCTGTGCGTACCGGGCAACACTGCGACTGATCCGCTGGCCAGGCCGGCGCCCCAGATCTGTGTTTCTTCGCCCCGCATCACGTCAAACTGCTCACTCTCGTCCAGACAACGAAGACCGGGAACAATGTGCAACTGCCGGACAAGACCGCTGGTCTGCACTGCGGCGCCTTCAATATCAACGCTGACAAGCAGCCGGGCTGCCTCCCCGGCGCCAGCGGGACAGTCAAGATATGGGGCTTCCTTCCAGCCCTGGCGGCTGCCGATCATGCCGCTGGCAATTAGCGGGCAGGGATATTGCTGCATCCAGTCGGCACACAATGCAAGCAAGGCTTGCGAAAACGCGCCGTCGTTGACGGCCATGATGCCGCCGGGGGCGGAGCGCGTCTCCAGCGCGCTACCCTCTGCGTCAAGCAAGCTCGCACGAAGGTTGGACGTGCCCCAGTCAACGGCGATCAAAGATACCTGGCTCAAAATTTACTCCGGTTTGATGTTCAGATCCCTGACCATCTTGGTGTAGCGGGTCTCCTCGCGGCGCATGAGATCCGCGAGCTGTTCAGGAGTTGACGCCACTACCTCGGCGCCAAGTACGCCCAACCGCTCCTTGACTTCCGCGCTGTTGAGAATGACCGCACTTTCCTGGTTCAGGCGATCGATCACTGCCTTCGGCGTGCCAGCCGGTGCCAGCAGTGCACCCCAAGAGGTGGCCCCAAAGCCCGGCAACCCCGCCTCAGACACAGTGGGCACATCAGGAAGCAATCGTGAACGGGTTGCACCCGCAACCGCCAGCACTTTGAGCTTGCCGCTCTTGACGTGAGGCGATACGGACGCCAATGCATCAAACATCAACTGGGTGCGGCCAGCCATCAGATCTACGTGGGCTGCCGTACTGCCCTTGTAGGGCACATGCACCATATCCACACCAGCTGCCTGCTTGAACATTTCAGCAAAAAACTGCGGGTTGCTACCGCTGCCAGAAGACGCATAACTGAACGTGCCTGGCTTGGCCTTCGCCAAAGCAATTACCTCCGCCATGGTGTTGGCGGGCAAGATAGCCGGGACCACCAACACAAGTTGCACGTTAGCCGTGTGGATGATCGGGGTAAAGCTTTTGATCGGGTCATAGGCAAGCGCAGGAAACAGCGCCTTGTTCACCACGTGTGAGCTGGCCACGAACGCGAGCGTATAGCCATCTGCAGCCGCGTTGGCCACGGCCTCTGTGCCAATGGTGCCGCTGGCGCCCGCCCGATTCTCCACTGTGACCGGCTGCCCAAACTTCAGCGCCAGACGTTCCGCCAGGAGCCGCGCCGTGATATCCGAGGCGCCGCCCACTGTGTACGGCACAATAATTTTGATGGGGCGCTGCGGCCACGCTTGAGCAGTGGCGGCAAGTGGGGCCACGCAGCCAAGTGCGGTAAACAAAACTAAAAATCGGCGGGTGAAACCATGCATGGGATGCTCCGGTCAGTAAGAAGGTTTGGTAGAGAACCAGCCCGGTCGGGCACTGTCGAGGTAGGCACCACGAATCTCGCTGGCCTGGTAGCGCTCAATCTTGGTGAAATCGGGCGTCATGCCCAAGCCGGAACCTTGCGGTATGGCAAACACTCCGTTTTCTACACGCGGGGGCTCGCACACCACATCGTCAGACAGGTAATCCCGCTCCGAGTCAATGGAGATGGACATATTCGGAATACTTGCCGCAAGGTGGATATAAGCCGACTGCGAAAAGCCCAGCTCGCCCCCGCTGTGCAAGGTAACCGGAATGCCCACCGATTCAGCCACTGCAGCAGCCTTGATGGTTTGCCACATCCCGCCGATTTCGTGCGGGTCCAGCAAGATCACGTCGGCCGCTCCGCTGCGCACAATGTTGCCGACATCGGCCAGGGTGTATGCAGATTCATCAAGCGCAACCGGTACCGGCTGCATTTTTCGCAGCTCTGCGTGCCCTTGCACGTCGTCCAGTTCCAGAGGCTGCTCAATGTATTGCAGGTCATAGGCGCGCAGGCGCTCAAGCGTGCGGCGGGCTGTGCCCGGCGTCCATGCGCTGTTGACGTCGGCACGCAGGGGCATCGCCCCGACGGCCTTGCGTACGGCTTCGACATTGCTGATGTCCGAAGCGGCATCCATGCCAATCTTGACCTTGAAGCTGCGGTAGCCCGCGTCGGCAAACCGTTGGGCAGAAGCGGTCAGAGCGCTCGCATCGGTGCCAAACAGATACGCTGCCACCTCCACCTCGGACCGGAACACGCCACCCCATAAGGCAGAAAGGGTTTGACCCGCGACCTTTGCCTGCGCGTCCCACATGGCCATCTCTACCGCGGCCATGGCCATCACTGCGGCGCGCTTGTGGTGGTAGTAGCCCGCCCCAAACACGTGACGCGTGAAACGCTCCACATCTTGTGCGCGATGCTGCAGGGCTATCGGGAAAACGGTATGGACCAGTACCGGCTCAATAAATTCGAGCAGGCAAATCGTCTCCCCATAGCCCTTGACCCCATTCGCTAGCGTGATTTCGACCACCAGACGCGTGACCCCGGGGCGGCTCCCGGAGCCCCATTCCAAGGCCTGCCTGAAGGGCATGGCCACCTTCCAGTGGCGGCATTGAGTGATCTGCAGGGGATGCACGTCCATCAAAGCGGTCCCCAGCCTCGTGTCATGCGTTTGACCTCGCTGAGTCCAAACTCTGTCGGCTGGATTTCCGGGGCCCGTGCGTGCACCTCCTTGATGCCGATGCGCTCAGCAAAGAGTCGCTTGCCATAACAAAGCATGTTGGGCACCGAGTTCGTCATGAACAGGATCAGCGGCAACAACCGGGCGTGCAGCGCCTCGGCCTCTTCAACACGCCCATCCACCAGCAGCTGGTGCAACTTGATCTGATGCTCCAGGCAATCGGGCGCCGGCACCAAGCCGACGCAACCCGACAAGACATTCGAGATGTATTCCTTGCCACCATGCCCCGCAAAAACACCGTAACGACCTTCAGATGCCTTGATCACCTCGGCCACACCCAGCGCCGGACCCTCACCTTTGAGCATGGTGATATTCGGGTGCTCCGTACGCAGGCGCTGCAAACTGGCATTGGACAAGGAGACATCCATGTTCACCGGGTTGTTCTGAATCGCGACTGGCATGTCTAGGCCATCTGCCACCGTGCCGAGAAAGCGCACATATTCCGCCTCGGTGTAACCCTTGACGCCCGGAGGCTGCAGGATGACCCAGTCGGCACCGTGGTCCTTGGCCATCTTTGCAAATTCGCTCTGGCCGTGCAATGACAACTCACCCACGGTGACGGCATAAGGTACGCGGCCATTGATGGCCTGCCCCACCACTTTGACCAGGTGGGTGCGCTCATTGACGTCAAGCTTGTGAACCTCGGTAACCAACCCCAACACGGCAATGCCGTGTGCACCCGTGGCAATACATTTCTCGACCTGCAAACGCATCAGCCCATCGTCGAGCTTTCCGTTCTTGTCATAAAACGCATACAGGATCGGGTAGACGCCGGAAAACTGACTCATACAGACTCTTTCTTTTTAACAAATTGCCAAACACTTTCCGCGGGCTCAATTCCCAGACCAACCCCTTCCGGAAACACAAATGCCCCCGCCTCGCACCGCATCGTCGTTTTGACGTACTTGAGATTGCGGTCAAAGATCGAATGCTGGTACTCGTGCATCGGACAGTTGGGCAAGGCCGCTGTTGCGTGCAAACTGGCCGCCTGGAAAATGCCGATGCCAATGCTGGCGTGCGGAATCACCTTCATGTGAAACGCGTTGGCCATCCTGCAGATCTGCATGAACTGGCTGATGCCGATATGCCCCATCTCGGGCTGAATGATGGACATGGACCGGCGCTCCATGCGAGTGCGGTACTCGTAAACAGTGCGCCACTCTTCACCCAGGGCCAGCGGAACCTTGATGTTGTTGCCGACGTGTGCCTGTCCCTCGATATCTTCGGGCTGGCACGGCGCTTCCACAAAATACGGGCGGTAAGGCAGCAGCTGCTCAACCAGCTGAATGGCCTCTTGCGCGGTGAATTTCCAGTGCAGGTCCACCATGAGTTGGGCTTCGCTGCCAAGGCCCTCGCGCAGCGTGCGCATTTCGGTGACGATTCCGTCAAATGAAACTGCAGAGTGGTACTTGAAGGCGTTGAACCCACGTGCCTTGAAATCCCGGGCCAGCTCCAGCCGCGCGTCCAGCGTAGAGCCCGGCAGACCTGAGACATAGGCCGGGATGGACGTCATGCGTTGACCGCCCAACAGCTTGACGACAGGCTGACCGACCAGCTTGCCGAAAAGGTCCCACACTGCGATGTCGACGCCGGCAATTGAGTCGACGTAGTAGCCGCCAAAAAAGCCGCGGACACGCATCAGATCGTAAAGATCTTCCTGGATGACAACGGCATCACGGGGGTCGCGTCCCGTTATCACCGGGCCCAGAACGTCGTCAATGATGCTGGTCACGGCAGACGGTGCCACGATGCCGTAGGTCTCGCCCCAGCCCACCGTGCCATCCTCAGCCGTTATCTTGATCAAGACAGATTGATCGGTATCCGGATAGATGGATTTATTGCCCAAGCGGACGAGATAACCACGTGAGTTGATGCTCTCGCCGGGGCCCAGCGGCCCCATGTAAGGGGTATCACGCGGGATGGAAATAATGAAGGACTCAACCTTGCTGATTTTTGGAAAGTTTTTCATGAATGACATTGGATTAATTGAGCCGCCCGCCATCGGGTTCGAAAAGGTGCGCTTTGTCCGCGTCAAACCGGAGACCCACTCGCTCTCCCAATTCAACGGGTGAATCGCCGGGCGCTTTGGCGATGAGGGTCTTGTCACCGACACGGACATGAAAGTAACTTTCGCCACCGAGACGTTCGGCTACGACGACTTCCCCGGACAGCCCGGCGTCATGCTTGCTGCCGACGTGCAGATGCTCAGGACGCACGCCAACCACCACAGACTTGCCAAGTACGCCAGCGCTGGCACCAGCAACAGCGAGACGGGCTCCATCTTTCAGCAAAATTTCATGCTGCCCGGATCCGGATGCATGAGTGACACCCGAAAGGAAATTCATTTTTGGCGACCCGATAAAGCCCGCCACAAACTGATTGGCCGGTCGCGTGTAGAGGTCAAGAGGTTTGCCCACCTGCTCAATCAGACCATCCCGCAGCACAACGATCTTGTCCGCCAGCGTCATGGCCTCGACTTGGTCGTGCGTGACATAAACCACTGTGGTGTTCAGTTGCGACTTGATCTTGGCCAGTTCTATGCGCATCTCCACGCGCAGGGCAGCGTCCAGGTTTGACAGAGGCTCGTCAAACAGAAACATGCGCGGCTCCCGAACAATGGCCCGTCCTATGGCGACGCGTTGCCGCTGTCCGCCAGAGAGGTCTTTTGGTCTTCTGTCCAGCAGATGCTCGATCTGCAAGGTTTTGGCGGCCTTGGCCACTTTGTCCGAAATGTCTTTCTCCGGGACTTTTGCGATCTTCAAGCCAAAGCCCATGTTTTCCCGCACAGTCATGTGGGGATAAAGGGCATAAGACTGGAAAACCATGGCGATGCCGCGTTTGGCGGGCTGGTGATCCGTGACGTCTTCTCCATCAATCGTGATGGCGCCATCCGTGCACTCTTCCAGCCCCGCGATCATGCGCAACAAAGTGGATTTGCCACACCCCGACGGGCCTACAAACACGCAAAACTCACCGTCTTCCACGGTCAGGTTTACGCCATGAATGACCGTGGCATCCTGGAAGGATTTGACAATCCCCTTCAGCTCAAGCTGTGCCATTGGAAACTTTCTGTTGGTTAAAAATGCATGCGCGGGTTTTTGCTTCAGACAGCAAAAGGTCGCTCATGTCGTCCATAAAAAGGTCGACATCCTGTTGATCAATCTCATCAAGACGGGGGCCGGCCATGCGTTGATGACTGGATCCGATAAGGCTGCGCCGCAGGAGCACATACTTCGTGAGGGACCACCGAAAAATCGACTGAATGTTGAGAACCGGAAGCATCCGGCTGAAAATGTTGCGAACCTCTTCCAAGCGTCCCTGCCTGTGCGCGGCAAAGAGCGCCACATGGACTTCGGCCAGCTCGATGGCCGGCATGGTGCCGCAAGCCCCGCGCCTTAATTCGTCAGTGATGTAGCGTCCCCCTGCGCCGCCAAAAACGCCTGTGAGGGTTGAAGGTGCCCCGGCCCGGATGGCCGTCAGACGCTGGCCGCTGGGCAAGGTTTCTTCCTTGACATACGCAATGGCCGGGACTGCCTCCAAGACATCCACCACAGCCTGCGCTTCCAGCCCGGCGCCTACTGGCATAGGGACGTTTTGCAACATCAGCGGCACAGCCGGCACAGCTACTGCAAGAGCCTTGAAATAGTCAGCCTGCTGCGCTGTCGAGCCAAGATGTGGCGGCGCGGCCACCATCAGCGCGGCGGCGCCGTTTTTGACTGCGGCGCGGGCCAGGCGTTCGGTGACTGCCGCGTCACTCGATGACACACCCACAACAACCGGGACTCGCCCTGCCACCTCGTCCAGAACGACAGCGGTCAATGTTGACCGTTCATCTTCCGTCAGCGTGGAGACCTCACTGGCCACGCCGGGATAGGTCATGCCGTCCACTCCGCTGCTCAGCAGATAGCGCACCAGCGTTCGCAGGCCATCTGCGTCGGGCGTACCGTCTTCATGAAACGGCGTCGGCAAGACCGGGAAGACGCCGGTCAATGGGGGTTGTTCACGATTTGTCATGGCTTGTCGTTTTTTGAAAATTCCAGTGGCTGGCGCCCCCACCACGCACGGATCTTGGGCGACACCAACGCTGATGGTGAGAGAGAGGTCAGCCCCCCGTCTACAGGTAGATCAACGCCCGTCACAAATCCGGCCTCGTCAGAGGCAAGATAAACCGCCGCCATGGCCACATCCATCCCGACCCCCACCCGACCAATTGGATAAGCCTCCCGGTCCAGGCGCAGATCTGCTTCGGACCGACCTGCCAGGGTGCGTTCGGTCATGATTAGGCCTGGTGAAATGGCGTTGCAACGAATCCCGAAAGGCCCGTATTCAATGGCCATTTGTTTGGTCAGCGCATGTATGCCGCCTTTGGACGCGGTATACGCAGCCATGTTCGGGTTGGCCACGATCTGGTTGACCGAACATAAATTGACGATACTGCCGGCCCGCGCTTTCATCATGTGCGGGAGTACCGCGCGGCAGGCGCGAAACACCGAAGACAGGGCGGAGTCCACAGTGCTTTCCCACTCGTCATCCGTGCAGGCGTGCACAGGTCTTTCTGTATACGCAACCGCGTTGTTGACCAGAATGTCAATCGCGCCATAGCGTGTCATGGCCTGATTGACGATGGTCAGAATGGCTTTTTTGTCGGTGATATCGGCGACCTTGACCAAATGCTCCGGCAGCGCCTTGCGCAAGGCTGCGGCAGCGGCCTTGTCTTTTTCCACTGCCACAACCCTGCATCCATGCTCGGCAAAAGTTCTGGCAATGGCCTCGCCTATGCCGCGGCCGGCGCCTGTGACGATGGCAACCTTGTTGATAAGCCTCATGACTTGACTGCCCCGGCCGTCAGGCCCTGAATGAAGAACCGTTGCAGGAAGGCAAAGCCAATCACAATGGGCAAGGAGCTGACGATGGATGCCGCCATGGCCCCGCCCCAGTCACTCTTGCTTTCGCCGATGTAGTTCAGCAGCAGTCCGGGGCCGACGGTCCTGAGCTCAGGCGTGGTGATAAGCGTGAGCGAGAACAAAAGATCATTCCAGGCCCACATGAATGAATACAGACCCACCGTCACCAGAGCCGGCATGGCCAGTGGCAGGACGATACGGTGCAGGATGTAAAGCTCGCTTGCGCCATCTGCGCGGGCGGCTTCGATGATCTCTGTCGGAATGCCCACGAAGTAGCTGTAGAGCATGTAGGTGCCGCTGGGCAGAGCCAGGATCACATAGGCAATGATCAAGCCCACATGGGTATTGAGCAACCCGGCCCACTGGAGCAGCGGATACAGGCTGATCAACATCATGGCAAACGGAAACATCTGGGCTGAAAGCATCAGAAACATCAGTGATTTGCGTCCGCGATAGCGGAACTTTGCAAAGCTGTAAGCTGCATACGTGGCGAGGAACACCGTTAGCAGCGCGCCGCCACCTGCAGTGATCAGACTGTTTTTAAGCTGCACCAGAATGTCGCCGCGGCTGAACAGTTGCCGGTAGTTGTCCACAGTTGCGGAAAGCGGCCAGATCGTCGGAATCCGCACAAAAATTTCGCTCTCAGGCTTGATGGAAGTCAGCGCCATCCAGAGCAGCGGCAAGAACAGGAAGGCGGCGATCAGCGCAAAGATGGCCCAGAAAACCAGGCGCGCGCGCCATGTCAGAAGTATCAGCATTGCTCAGGCCTCCCGCTTGAAAAGAATACGCAGGTAGAACGTGGTCGGAATCGCGATCGTGATGAACCACAAAACGCCAACCGCGCACGCGGTTCCCATGTCCCAGTTCTGAAAGGCCTGTTTGTAGACTTCTACCGACAACATGGTGGTCGCCTTGATAGGGCCACCCTGTGTCAGCGCATAAATCACATCGAAGGTCTGAAGGTTGCCCATGGCGCCAAGAATGGTGACGATGATCATGGTCGGTGCCAGATGCGGCAGGATGACGTAGCGCAACACCCCAGCGTTGTGGCAGCCATCTACCCGTGCGGCATCCACCTGGTCTTGCGAGACGCCCTGCAAACCGGCCAGAAAGAAGGCCATGAAAAGCGGCACGGACAGCCAGGCTTTGGTGATGATCACGGCCGCCATGGCGCCGCGCTCTTCCGCAAGCCAGGTGATGGGCTCGCTGATCAGGCCAGCCTGTAACAGAGCAGCGTTAAGTACGCCGTATTGGCCGTTAAAAATCCACGCCGCAAGAAATGCCGTCACCGTGGTTGGCAACACCCAGGGCAAAAGAGATGCCGCCCTGATGAACACACGCCCCTTGAAGGTCTGGTTCATCATGAGCGCCCATGCAAGCCCCAGTACAAACGTCAACGCCGTGGTGACAACCACAAAGATGAGCGTGTTGAGCCAGACCGTCGCCGTGCCCGGATCGGACAACAGGCGCACAAAGTTTCCCAAACCGACAAAGACCGGCTGCTCCATGTCAATCGTGTACCGATACAGCGACAGACGCAGCGACTGCAGGAACGGAACCAGGATTACGGCTACGAACGCGATGAAGGCCGGCACCAGCAGCAGGATGCCGGTGCGTCGCTCATGCGCCTTCAAGCTCCTGCGTTGGGGCCGGGGCGATGCTTGCCCCACAGCCGGACTTTGTTGGTTCATGATTTTGCGGGGAGGACCATCTTGGCCTGCAGACGTTTGTCCATGGACTCAATTGCTGCCTGTGCCGATTTTTGACCCAGCAATGCACCTTGCACCTCTTCGCCCACGATGGTGGACAGCTCGGCAGAGTTGGGCCACATTGAAATTTCGTCGCGTGCGGCGTGGACTGAGCCTTTGACCCAGCCGGTGAGGTAGGAGTCGGTCATGAGCTTGGACAAGGCACTGTTTGTCACGGGGAAGAGCCCCTGCTCCTTGAAGTACTTGATCTGGCTTTCGTCGCTTAATGCCAGGTGGCTGACGAACCTGGCCTGTGGTGACTGCGCGTTGGGGACGCTCTTCCCGTCGCCCATCATGCTGAGCAGGTGGCCCCATGCAAATGCCTGAGGTGCATCGCCGGCACGAACCACTGGCGTGGCCATGGGCAGCACAAACTGATCAAAGTCCACGCCCTTGCCAGAGTTGTTGCGGGCAAAGCCGCGCGCCAACGGGGCATCCTGGTAGAAGCCGGTCTGGTTTTGCGCGTACATGCGCCGCGCATCTGGCCGGTCAATATCCTTGGCGGCCAACCCGTCTCGAACCAGATCCGTCATGAACCCGAGGGCGCGCACACCTGCAGCACTGTTGACGAGAACACGCCCCTTCTCATTGAAAAGGCGGCCACCGAACGTCCAGAGCCACACCTGAAAGTCAGGGCTCATGGAGTTGTTGTTCTTGGTGGACATGGCGTATGGGACGCTTTGCGGCTGCGACTTCTTGATCGCCTTCAGCGCTTCAATAAAGGCGTCGATGGTTTTCGGCGGTGCAGCGATGCCAGCATCTTTCAGAACTTTGGCGTTTGCCACCATGCCGATGGAGCCTGCAGTCCAGGGGATCCCCAGCTGCTTGCCCTTGTACTCACCCAGGCTCAAAACGCCGCCACTCATCTGTTTAGCCAGTTGCCCTTTGCCGTAGACCGCTTCGAGGTCCACCATTTTTCCGGTCGTCGCGAATTGCGGCAACCAGCGCTCGGCCAGTTGCACGACGTCCAGTGGCTGCCCGGAGCGCATGCGGAGCAGGATGTTTTGCTGCATCTGAGCCCATGGAAAACCGATGACCTCCAGCTTGGTGTCGGCGTTGGCCTTGCGGTAGGTCTCAAACATGGCGTCCAGCGTGGGCTTGCTGGCGGCTTCGTCCTGAGACCAGCCCACATAGGTCAGTGGTTTGGATTGGGCCCACAGATTGCGGCTTCCCACCAAAGATGTGGCGGCAGCGGCTTGGGTAAATTGACGTCTAGTTAGCATGCTTGTCTCCTATTTCTTCCATTGAATGGAACTTACTCGGAAAAGATATTGTGATGCCGAACATTTGTTCCACTTATTGGTACTAACCCTAGGCCATTGAAAGTTTTTTGGTTCCGTTTGTTGGTACTATTCCTCTCTGCTTAAAACAATTCGGGGCTCGACCTTGACAATCTCCACCCATTACGCCGAAAACTCCACGCCGTTCGCGCCAAGTAATGCAAGCGCCGCGGAGGCTGCCTCCGGCGCGGGTGTGGGTGTGCTGGAGAAAGCCATGGGCTTGCTGAACATCGTGTCGCTGGCGCCAGCTCCCATGACGTTCACTGAGCTGCTGAGGGCCGCATCCCTGCCGAAAGCCACGCTGCACCGGATCCTTGCCACGCTGATGCGGGAAGGCCTGCTGCGTCACGACCCCTACACCAAGAGTTACAAGCTGGGTTTCCGGCTGCTGGAGCTGGCGCACGAGGTGTGGAGCGACTTCGATCTGCGACTGGCTGCGCAAGATGAAATGGTGCGCCTGCGGGATTCGATTTCTGAGTCCGTCGTCCTGGCCGTTCTCGACGGTGAAAACATCGTCATCGTGACGTCCGAAGATGCCGGACGAGGATCCGGATTTACCTCCAAGGTCGGGCAGCGACTGCCTGCACACGCCACTTCCGCAGGCAAGGCCATCCTGGCGTATCTGGACCCCACGCGCCAGGCGGCCTTGCTGCAATCGCTCACGCTGACCGCATACACCAGCAGCACACTCACCACACTGAGTGCGCTGCGGGGAGAGCTGGACCTGACGCGCGCCAGGGGTTATGCCATAGATCGACTGGAGCACAACGAAAACGTGTTCTCGATGGCGGCGCCCATTTTTGATATTGAGGGCCGACCCTTAGGCGCAGTGAGCATCTTTTCAAGGCCCGACCGAATGAATGAGGCTCGCGCCCACGCGCTCTCGTCCAGCCTGATTGGCTCGGCTCGCACGATTTCGCACAACGCTGGCGGTCAATTCATGTCCATTGCACCCCGACCCACGCCGGAAGCGGAACGCCATTTCGACGTGGTCTGCGTGACCGAGACCCGGGCACTGCTGGGTGAGGGCCCCACATGGTCGCCGCGCGACGGGGCGCTGTTCTGGGTAGACATTCTCACCCCCGCCATTCACAGGTATGACGTGCAAACAGGCTCGGACGTCGAGGTCAAACTGGGCTCCATGGTCAGCGTGGTCATTCCCAAGGCCACGGGAGGCCTGCTTGTGGCAACCCCCACAGGCATCATGACTTTTGATGAGGCTTCCAAGTCACTCACATCGCTCTGCCACCCGGAGTCGGACCGGCCGACAAACCGCTACAACGATGGCAAGTGCGACCGGATGGGCCGCCTCTGGATAGGCACTCTTGACATGGGTACCGCCGCCAACCGGGGCAATCTGTTCCGGGTGGACCCGGATGGCACCTGGAAAAAAATGGACAGCGGCTTCACCGTTGCCAACGGACTTGGCTGGAGCCCTGACAACAAGCAGATGTACTTCACAGACTCGTCGCGGCGGACCATCTACACCTACGATTTCGATCTGCGGGCAGGCACCATCAGCAACCGCCGACCCCTGATCACCCTTCCCCCAACCGATGGCACGCCAGATGGATTGACCGTTGACGAAGAGGGTTGTCTGTGGGTCGCCATTTGGGACGCATGGCGTGTGTCCCGATACTCGCCCTCCGGCGAGGAACTGCTGAGAATCAGCATGCCGGTGCCGCGCCCCACCAGCTGCTGTTTTGGCGGCCCGCACCTCGACACGCTGTATGTGACCAGCGCGTCGGTCCGACTCAACGAGGAGGCGCTACTTGCCGCGCCATTATCCGGCTCGCTGTTCGCCATCAAGATACCAGGCATCAGAGGATTGCCGGACACCACGTTTGCCGGGTAGCGATCAGTTCCGGCACGCTGAAACATCAAATTGCCGTTTGCGCTGAGCCTGTCGAAGCCACCCTCAGGGCAAACGGATGAGAAACACGGACTTCACGGGGCCAAATCAATAACCGCACACCCCGGCTGAAACGCGGGAGGGACAGACCACCCCTTGTGTGGCACGTCCATTGCTCTTAGGATGGCGACACTTTACAAAGGAGGGGAACCCATGGCCATGCCTGAACCGACATCGACCTCAACCCAATCGCCAGAGCGAAAAGGCCTGTTTAACTGGACTGAGCGCAGCGGCGATGTGCTGCAGCAAGGCGGGGTCATCGGGCCCGACGAGCGGCTGCCCTGGCCGCAGACAGCGGTCATGGGCGTGCAGCATGTGATTGCCATGTTTGGTGCCACCGTGCTGGCGCCGATCCTAATGGGCTTTGACCCCAACATCGCCATCCTGATGAGCGGCGTCGGCACACTCATCTTTTTTCTGGTCACAGGTGGCAGGGTACCAAGTTATCTGGGCTCCAGCTTTTCGTTCATCGGCGTGGTCATTGCCGCAACCGCTTACGCGGGAAAAGGGGCCAATCCGAATATCGGCGTGGCGCTGGGCGGGATCATTGCGTGCGGCGTGCTGTACACCGTCATAGGCGCCATCGTGCAAGCTGTCGGCATCGGGTGGATCGAGCGCTTCATGCCGCCGGTGGTTACCGGCGCTGTGGTGGCGGTGATTGGCCTGAACCTGGCCACCATCCCGATCAAAAACATGGCAGCCAGCAACTTTGACTCATGGATGCAGGTGGTCACCTTTGTCAGTGTGGCGCTGGTAGCGGTGTTGACGCGAGGCATGGTGCAGCGGCTGCTGATTCTGGTTGGCCTGATTGTGGCCACCGTGATTTACGCCGTACTCACAAATGGTCTGGGTCTTGGCAAACCCATGGATTTGTCGGGCATCATGAGCGCCGCATGGGTTGGCCTGCCCGCATTTGCCGCGCCTGTTTTCAGCGCCAACGCCATGCTCCTGATTGCGCCGGTAGCGATCATTCTGGTGGCAGAAAATCTGGGCCACATCAAGGCCGTGACAGCCATGACCGGCAAAAACCTGGACCCTTATATGGGCCGCGCTTTTATTGGTGATGGCGTAGCCACCATGGTCTCCGGTGCGGCGGGCGGAACTGGCGTCACCACCTACGCGGAAAACATTGGCGTGATGGCCGCCACCAAAATTTATTCGACGGCGGTTTTTGTTGTGGCCGCCGTGATTGCGCTGGTGCTGGGTTTCAGCCCGAAGTTTGGCGCCTTGATTCAGGCAATTCCGCTGCCCGTGATGGGCGGGGTGAGCATTGTGGTGTTTGGCCTGATTGCTGTGGCCGGCGCCAAGATCTGGGTCGACAACAAGGTGGATTTTTCGGATAACCGCAACCTGCTGGTGGCGGCCATCACGCTGGTGCTGGGCACCGGGGATTTCACGCTGAAGTTTGGTGAGTTTGCGCTGGGCGGCATAGGCACCGCCACCTTTGGCGCCATCCTGCTGTACGCCCTGCTCAACCGCAAGCCCTAGGAGCCTTCAGCTCGGGGGCAACTGGTCCTGAGCTTCAACCAGTGCGGCCTTGGTCTCAGCCAGCTCGCGCTCAAGGCCTGCCCGCTCGTCAATCTCCTGCTCCAGCAGCTGATTGACCTGCGCCAGGTCATCCACCGATTCCTGGATTCTCGTTTCCAGCTCGTCGGTTCTTTGCAGAGCCTCGATCACTTCGCCAGTTTGCGCGTGGTCGGGGATTTCCTGTTTAAGAACAGTGTTGATCACCAGTAATTCATCTGCAGATTGCTTGACGGTTTCCCTGACCGCGTCGTTCTGGTCCAGCGCGGTCTCCAACGTTGACGGTACAGGCACGGTCTTTGTGAGCGACATGGCAAAAAGCCCAGGTTGAAATACAGTGATTACACCGCCCTGGCTTGCCTAACGCATGGCTTGGACGGAACTCCCTATGGTAACCATCTGTCCCCAAACGCGCTTGTAAAAATCTCAGCCCCGGGTCAATTTCGGGTAAAGAAACCCCTTGGTCGGCCCGGCCGGCGACCTCCCTCCCAGGCAATTAGCGGCTTGGCTTGTCCGAGGCCTTGCCCTTTGGAGCCGGTTCGGAGCTGAACAACTTGCCTATCGCCGCCCCAACTTTGGCGCCTATAGCGGTTCCCACGCCGGGCAACACGGCGGTTCCCACCACAGCGCCAGCGATGGCGCTACGGGGCACCGACACGTCAACTTTTTCCAGCGGGCCGCGAATCTCGATGGGTACACCTACCAGCCCGCTCACCAGATCGACGTCAAACGTCGCATCCACTTGGCGATTGGCGATTTTGGCTTGCCCCGTCGCAGTAAAGGCGCCCGATGTGGCCTTGACGCTGGTAAAAGTCACAACCATGCCGGCCGGCGTGTTTTGAGTGACAAGCTGGCCGGTCAGCGACTCCAATTGGGTTTTTCCCTGGCGCTCTTTGCCAAAGCTGCGGACCGCCTTGTCGATATCAACACGCAGGAATGCATCGCTGCCCATGGCGAAGCTGGTTTTGGTTTGCAGGGACTGGGCGATTTCACCCAGGGTGTCGCCGTTGGCAGACAAGGCAGTTTCGCCAGACGCCCTGCCCTCAATGATCGACCTGCGGTTGAAGGAGGCCAACGCATCGGCGACCTCGACCCCGCGCGGTTGCAGCTTGCCTTCCAGGCGGAGCCGGCCGTTGTCCCGGGTTTGCAGTTGCACCTCACCGTTGGCAGTACCGCCCCCTATGTTGATCAATGTGGTCCAGCGGTCCTCCTGGCCCTGGCGGGTCAGGGTCAAATCTGCCGGCGATGCAGCACCTGACCTGCGCACTTGCGCCAGGCGTGGACGCCAGTTGGGGTCAAAGTCGGCCTCTCCTTCAAACACAAGCTCCCTGCCGTAGCGTGAGACCCAGGTCACATCACGGAAAACCAGCCGTGCCAGCGGGATAGCAACGCCGTCCAGGGAGGCGGCGGTTTCCGGGTTTTTGTTCAGTCCCCTTAAAGAAAGCTGGGGCAACACGGCGCCATCCAGTTCGGCGCTGTCCACTTGCAGGCGCCCGTCCATAAGGGCCGCCACGCTGGGGTAAATGGTCAGTTTTTTGACTGAAATGGGTTTGGGTTGCTCGGTTGCGGCGTCTTGAAGCACCACGGCCGGGGTGGGGAACAGCCGCCAATTCACGGCTCCTACCTTGACGGGTACGCCGAGGCGGGTTTGCAATTCTTTGGAAGCCCGGCCCGCCAGGTCCTCGTTACTGGGCAGCAGAAGTGCGACAAGCAGCCAGAGCCCGGCAATCAAGGCCAGGAACACGCCCGCAGCCACCATCCATTTTTGTCCGCGTCGCATGCCCGCCTTTCGATTGTCTGCCGTCACCGGCTGTCACTTTGTTGTATTGCCAGCTTAGTCTCAACAGGCAACCGGACATGTAGGCGGCGTTCTCTTTATAGTCAGAGCATTCAAGCCAACTGGAGTCGCGATGTCGATCTGGAAAAAGCCCCTCTCTGTGGAAATTCTTTCCTCGATTCACAAGGACACGGCCGTCGCTCACCTGGGGATTGAGTTTCTGGAAGTTGGCGATGATTTCATCCGCGCCCGGGTCCCGGTGGATGAACGCACCCGCCAGCCGTATGGCTTGCTGCACGGCGGCGTCTCCGTGGTGCTGGCTGAAACGCTGGGCTCCTGCGGCGCGGCTTATGCGGCGCCCGAAGGACATCGCGCGGTGGGGCTGGACATCAACGCCAATCACCTAAGGGGCGTCACCAGCGGCTGGGTCACCGGCATTACACGGCCGGTTCACATTGGCCGCAGCACCCAGGTCTGGCAAATTGACCTGACCAACGGCGCTGGCGAGCTGACCCTGCGTGTCCCGCATCACCATGGCCATGTTGTTTCCCAAATAAGAGCCAAATCGGTCGTCTACCCAGCAAACACGAGGGCAGCATGCTATGATTTTTGTAGCAACGCCCGCTGAACGGCCAACCTAGTCGGCAGCGGCCCGCGCCATACGCTCACTCTTCCAGTAGACGTCGTCACCGCCGTTCACACGGTTAAGCACGCGCGACAGCACAAACAGCAAATCACTCAGACGATTCAGGTATTGCCGCGGCGACTCATTCAGCGTCTCCTGTCGGTCTAACGCAACCACCGCCCGCTCGGCACGCCGGGCCACCGTGCGGCACACGTGCGCTTGCGACGCAGCGCGTGTCCCCGCTGGCAGGATGAACTCTTGCAGACGCGGCAAATTCGCGTTGTACTTTTCCAGGGATGCGTCCAGCAAGGCCACCGCCTCCGGCTTGAGCAATTCAAAGCCCGGGATAGACAACTCACCACCCAGGTTGAAAAGCTGGTGCTGCACTTCAATCAACAACTCGCGTACCTCGGCGGGCAACTCTTCACACAACAGCACGCCGATGTGTGAGTTCAACTCATCCACATCACCCATCGCATGCACACGCAAACTGTCTTTGGAGACACGGGTGTTGTCGCCAAGGCCGGTGCTGCCGTCATCGCCGGTGCGGGTGGCAATCTGGGTGAGTCTGTTGGCCATAAATAGATGGTTTGAATAGGGATTCAGGACGGGTTACGCGCAGAAAGAAAATGTGTAAGAGCTGCACATGATGTTTATCAGGCAACACCATGCAAAAGTGCTGGAAGCGACCGCTTTGCTGCGGTGCAATAGCGGCTCTTCAACTTTAAAGGACATGTCTGCATGACATCCAAATCGCATTTTATTCCCAACTTTGAATTGCGCAGCATCACATTGATGGCAGCGTTGACAGTGGGCTCGGCGCTGGCCGCACACGCCCAATCCCCCGATGCCACAGGCACCAAGCCGGCTACTCCGATGGCCACGCCATCAACCCAGAGCACTCCCGCGGCCAAGGCTACGCCCGCTCAAACGACCGAGACCATCTTCGTTCGCGCTGATGCCAACAAGGACGGCAAGCTGTCCAAGCAGGAAGTTGCGCGCTTTCCAGCCATTGAGCAGCGCTTTGAAGAGATAGACGCCAACAAGGATCAGTTTGTCTCCCGCGAAGAGTTCGAGGCTGCGCTGAAGTCCTGATGCCCGCATTGCCAGAACTGGCTGCATAAACATGTGGGGGCACTCAAGCCCCCACTTCAAATACAACACGTCAAGTCGTAAACTGGGGTATTCCGTCAGGAGACCCCACATGAACGCGCCCACCCATCCCGATCATCTGCTGCCCCATCTGAACCTGCGCGCCGTGCCGCCCGCTTTGGTTGATGCGCTCAAAGCACGTTTTGCCGACCGTTGCTCTACGGCCCTGGTCGTGCGTGAGCAGCACGGACGTGATGAATCCTCCTTTACAGCGCCGCCGCCCGCAGCTGTGGTGTTTGCCGAAAGCACGGCTGACGTTGCCGATGCCGTCAAGCTGGCGCAAGCGCATCAGGTGCCGGTCATTCCGTTCGGCGTTGGCACCTCACTGGAAGGCCACTTGCTCGCCGTGCAGGGTGGCATCAGCATCGATGTGAGCCGCATGAACAAGGTGCTGTCCATCAACGCCGAAGATCTCACTGTTACCGTGCAGGCTGGCGTCACGCGCAAGCAGCTCAACGAAGAAGTCAAAAGCACAGGCCTCTTTTTCCCGATTGACCCCGGCGCTGACGCCACGATTGGCGGCATGAGCGCGACGCGCGCCAGCGGCACCAACGCCGTGCGTTACGGCACCATGCGCGAAAATGTTTTGGCCCTTGAGGTGGTCACCGCCAGCGGAGACATCATCCGCACAGGCACCCGCGCCAAAAAATCGTCCGCTGGCTACGACCTGACGCGCCTCATGGTCGGCAGCGAAGGCACGCTGGGCGTGATCACCGAAATAACCGTCAAGCTCTATCCCCTGCCCGAAGCGATTTCAGCGGCTATCTGCTCTTTCCCGAGCATCGAAGCCGCAGTACGCACCACCATCCAGATCATTCAGCTCGGTGTTCCGATTGCGCGCGTTGAGCTGATCGACAGCAACACCGTGCGCATGGTCAACGCGCACAGCAAGCTCGGCCTGCGTGAAGAACCCATGCTGCTGATGGAGTTTCACGGCTCGCCCAACAGCGTTAAAGAGCAGGCAGAAACCGTGCAGGAAATTGCAGCCGATCTGGGCGGCAATGCTTTCGAGTGGGCCAGCACACCAGAGGAGCGCACCCGCCTGTGGACCGCGCGGCACAACGCCTACTTTGCCGCCATCCAGTCGAAGCCCGGTTGCCGCGCCATCTCGACAGACACCTGCGTGCCAATCTCGCGCCTGGCCGACTGCCTGCTTGATTCAGTGAAAGAAGCTGATGCCAGCGGCATCCCCTATTTCCTCGTCGGCCACGTGGGCGACGGCAACTTTCACTTTGGCTACCTGATCGATCCCGACAAACCCGAAGAGCGCGAAAAAGCCGAAGCGTTAAATCACACCCTCGTGACGCGCGCCCTGAGCCTGGAAGGCACCTGCACCGGCGAGCACGGCGTGGGCCTGCACAAGATGGACTTTCTGGTGACCGAGACCGGTGACGGCGCCGTCGAGATGATGCGCGACATCAAACGCGCGCTTGACCCGTCCAACATCATGAACCCGGGGAAGATTTTTACCTTGTGAGTGGGGCGCAGTCCAGATACCGGATATACGACTGCAGACGCTTCCCCTACAGCCAAGCTATCCGTTAGTTTCTTGCGCTTGTGGGGGAGTGCATATATGACAGGTTAGATGTCGCTATTTGAACTGCGATTTTAGAAACCATACAAAAGCACCAAGGATGACCGCAAGTGGAATAACCTGTGCAGAGCTCAACATGAGAACGGAAGTGAAAGTTGAACCTGGCTCGAACGGAACGACCCTCAGAAAGCCAACGATCAATGCAAATACACCAATGAACGCTCCGAACAATGTGACGACGTTCGCCCAGTATGACTTTAGTCGTTCATCGAGTTTCCGCTCGGCATCAGTTTCAATTTGGAGAATGCGACGCGCGAGCACTTCGAAATAGATGTTTAGCTCCTCAGGTCGCGCGGTATCGTTCGCAAGTAGGCGCGGAACCTTGATGCCGTTGACACTCACGTACTCTCGCATCGGCAGTCCGACATAGGAAGGGAGGGCATAGTCTGGGTTCCTTGCGTGCTTCCGAACAACTACAAGACCTTCAGCCGACATGATCTCTAGTTCTTTCTGCAGCCCGTGGATATCCGCTAAGTCCAGCAGCGTGAGGATATTGGGAGCCGTCAGCGAATTCGGCGCTCGTTCGACTAGGCAGGTAAGAACTCTATTGCGAAGACTTTCCATCATTTCTCCTTAGAACCGAAGATCAGAGCAGCTTGAGCCATCTAACGTCGGAGCTGTCCGGCGCGCAATGCCGTTGCGTATCCGTGTCGGACAACCTGTTGGGCTGCATGCTTGGCAGCTGTCGATCGTGGCCAGCTAGTCATCGTTCTGAGGCACGCTTAATTATGCCGACGTCCGTTGCGTAGTGCCGGATCGGATCAAGCCGCCTGTCGCCAAGGATTTGCAAGAGGCGCTCGCATTCCCAGCCTTGCTTGGCGCGAATTTCTAGGCGCGTCGCCTGGCCTTGAGTGTCCAGCAGCGACAGCATCTCGTTCGAGAAACGCTGCGCCTCTGCAGAGCCTCCTTCCTGCTGCGCACGCGCGTACACGTTCGCGCGAAGCTCGTCCATGTACTTGTTCCGTTGCTTCCATGTCGCAAAGGGTTCTTTGAGTGCCTGACGCCATGCCATGTCACGAGATGAGCATTCCTCATGCCAAAGAACGAGAACGGACGCGTGCCCTGCCAGGAGTCCCACGAGCGTTTGACCTCTTGGTATGAGGGTCGACCTCCCCCTTTCTGGGCCATCCCGTCGGGAGCGTGAGCCAGTGCGAAGAGCATCACCAAACCAGCAGTAACTGTGGCCCTCATCAACATATGGCTCTCGGTGTATTCATGCGATCCGACTTAATGTAGAGAGCAACCTGCTCGATAAACTGACCCGTGCTCGATTTTCTGGACATCGACTTTCTCCTGAAGATGGCCTGCCAGTTGGATTTGCCTGAAAATTTATACAGGTATAAAAATACAACCAAACCCCGCAGCTGCAAAGCGGGGATTCTAAGCCGCCACCACGCCTCGGGTCATCCTCAAAACAGGGGAGGCTGCGGATTCTGAGGGGCCGAAGCCCTTCGACAAGCTCAGGGTGAACGGTTTATGTTTCAAAGAGGCGCACGGTTCATTTTTTACAGGGTCGGAAGGCTTATTTCCCGCCGCGCAACCGCTCAATCAAACCATTGAGCTCATCCATAGATCCGAACTGAATCGCAAGCTCGCCCACATCTTCGCGGCGACCGTGGCGTTTGACCTGCTTTTTGATGCGCACCTCGACCTCGGCCATCAGCAGGTCGGCCAGCTCTTCTTCAACGCGACGGGTATCCCGTGATTTTTCCTTGGTGGCTTTTTGCGGCTTCAATGAAAACTCGGCGCTGAGTTTTTTCACCAGGCTCTCGGTCTCGCGCACCGACATTTTCTTGGCGGCGATCTGGTTGGCCGCGGTGATTTGCGTTGCGCGGTCCAGGCCCAGCAAGGCACGCGCATGACCCATGTCGATGTCGCCAGCCATCAGCATGGTTTGAACTGGCTCGGCCAGATTGAGCAGGCGCAGCAGGTTGGACGCAGCGCTGCGTGAGCGGCCCACTGCTTGCGCGGCCAGCTCATGCGTGAGACCAAATTCTTTGACCAGCCGCTGCAGGCCATGCGCTTCTTCCAGCGGGTTCAGGTCTTCGCGCTGGATGTTTTCGATGAGTGACATCGCAGCGGCAGACTCGTCGGGCACGTCGCGCACCAGCACCGGCACACTGTCCAGGCCGGCCAATTTAGCCGCGCGAAAGCGCCGCTCGCCGGCAATGATTTCGTACTTGCCGTCATTGGCGCCGCTGGAGAGACGCCGCACCAGAATCGGCTGCATGATGCCCTGCACCTTGATGGATTCGGCCAGCTCGTACAGCGCGCCCTCGTCCATGCGGGTGCGTGGCTGGTACTGGCCGGCCACCATGTCGGTCAGCCGCAGCGAGGCGGGCAAGCCCGGGCTGGTCGCGCTGCTGTCCGTGTCAGAGGTCTCGCTGACCTTGGGACCCAGCAATGCTTCGAGTCCGCGGCCCAGGCCTTTGGGTTTTTTGGTGACCATGTTTGTCTTGTCTTTCGGGTAAGTTCAGGCGGTGGCGGTGCTGTTCATCAGCGCCAGTAGTTTTTGATGTGCTTCCGGCCAGTCGCCCAGGCCACTGTCGGCGTTGAGGTGGCCAAGCGGGCCGGCATCGACAAATTCAGAGCCCCAGGCGGCAGCGAATTCACGTGCCCGGTCAGGCCGGCAATAGGGGTCGCGGCTGCTGGCCAGCAACACGGAGCCGAAGGGCAGCTTGTTCATGGGCACTGGCGCCCAACTGGTCAGCAGCTGCCGCACTTCCTCTCTGTCCACGTCCGGTGGCGCCACAAGCAGCGCGGCCCTGACCCGGTGCGTGTTACGCGAGTGCGCTGCCCACGCGGCGGTCAGCATGCAGCCCAGGCTGTGAGCCACTAGCACGACCGGTTCGTCGCGGCCCAGCACCACGTCTTCCAGCCTCGCGATCCAGTCGCCGCGCAACGGCCGCATCCAGTCGTGCTGCTCAACCCGCGTATAGCCGTGCGCACTCTCCCACAGGGTCTGCCAGTGGCCGGGGCCGCTGTTTTGCCAACCGGGAAGAATCAGGACATTGCTGGGGTTCATGCTGAAGAGGTGTTTGCTATTGTTTTAATAGCTGCCCGCGCCCATGGAATAAGGACTCAAGGCCAATTTAATTAACAATCTCGGCATCACATGGCCTTGATGCGTTGGACCATCTCTTCTGCAAAGGTGATAAAAGCCTGCGCGCCTTTGGACGACGGATCAAACACGACGCCCGGTAAGCCGTAGCTGGGCGCTTCGGCAAGCCGCACATTGCGCGGGATCACGGTGTTGAAGACCTTGTCGCCAAAATGCTGTTTGAGCTGGTCGCTCACGTTTTGTTGAAGCGTGATGCGCGGGTCAAACATGACACGCAGCAGGCCGATGATGGCCAGGTCTTTGTTGAGGTTGGCGTGCACCTGCTTGATGGTGTTGACCAGATCGGTCAGGCCTTCGAGCGCAAAGTACTCGCACTGCATGGGCACGATCACGCCGTGCGCGCAGCACAGGCCATTGAGCGTGAGCATGCTCAGCGATGGCGGGCAGTCGATGAGGACAAAGTCATACTCCGCAGCAACCGCTTCGATGGCCAGCTTCAAACGCTTTTCGCGGCGCTCGATATCGACCAGCTCGACCTCGGCCCCGGCCAGCTCGCGATTGGCGCCCAGGATGTCGTAACTGCAGCCGCCGTCGATCAGCTTCTGGCTGGTCACCCGCGCCTCGGCAATCGAAGCTGATTCGAGCAACACGTCGTACACCGTGTGTTCAAGCTTGCGCTTGTCCACGCCCGAGCCCATGGTGGCATTGCCTTGCGGGTCCAGGTCGATCATCAGAACCCGCTGGCCGACCTTGGCCAGCCCCGCCGCCAGATTGACGGTCGTGGTGGTCTTACCCACCCCGCCCTTTTGGTTGGCAATACAAAATATCTTGGCCATGTTGTTTTTTTTGTTTTGTCAGCAAACGGGATTATTTGGAAACTGCGAGCTTGATGCCGAAGCCGATCAGGAAAACACCCGCCGCCTTGTTCAACCAGCTGGAAACTTTCGGGTTGGCGCGGATGCGCTCAGCCAGAAAGTGGGTGATCAGCACCGATGTCAGACCATACAAAAAAGTCAAGCCAGCAATCGTGACTGCCATCACCGCAAAAGTCTTCAGACCCTGGTGCTGGGCGGGGTCGACAAACAGCGGGAAGAAGGCCATGTAGAAAACAATCGCCTTGGGATTGAGCAAGGTGATCAGCAGCGCCTGGCGGAAGTAGTGCTTGGGCTTGATCTCCAGAATCGGGGCGTCGCCGGGTTTGGCCATCAGCATCTTGATGCCCAGCCAGGCCAGATAGACCGCGCCCGCCCACTGGACGATGTGAAAAGCGGTTGGGTACGCAACCATCACGGCAGAGACCCCTGCCACTGCAGCCCACAGCAAAACCTGGTCACCCGCGATAACGCCAAAGGTCGCGCCCATGCCGCCGGAGATGCCGCCCTTGCTGGTGGAGGTGATCAATGCCAGATTGCCCGGGCCGGGAATCAGCAAAAACACAATGATGGCGACGACAAAAGCGCCGTAGTCGGCTACGCCAACAAATGAACCCAGCATGGAAAACCTCCAGAAACAGAGGGCTTGAGTTTACGTCAGCAGGTGCGCTTGAAATTCAAGCGCACCTCTGATCAGGCGAGCTCCGTTGTGTTCGGGCGCATCCAGATGATGCAGCGCTCGGCATCCAGCCCCGGAACGACCAGTTGTTCCACGTGAAACACCTTCGCCGTCGCGGGTAGCACGACTATTTCATCGGCCGGGTGCTTGCCTTTCATGGCCATCCACACGCCCGTCGGCGCCAAAGCGCCTACCGACCACTGCGTGAAATCATGGAGCGAAGCAAAGGCGCGAGAGCAGATCACATCAAAAGGCTGAGTGATGGATTCCACCCGGGCGTGCAGTCCTGTCAGGTTGGGCAGCTTCAAAGCAAGCGCGGCCTGCTTGATAAACGCGGCTTTCTTGGCCACCGTGTCCACGCAAGTCACCTGCACGGAGGGGCAGCAAATGGCAATTACCACCCCAGGCAAGCCGGCGCCGGACCCGACATCCAGCAAGCTTGCGCCCTCCTCCAGCCCCGCTTTCTGCAAATGCCGGAGCAAGGGCTGAACAGCCGCGAGGCTGTCGAGCAAATGATGCGTCATCATCTCTGCCGGGTCACGCACCGCCGTCAGGTTGTACACCTTGGTCCACTTACCGATCAGCGCCAGATAGTCCAGCAACTGGCCAACGCGGTCATCATCCAGTTCAAGTTGCAGCGCCTTCAGACCAGCGCGCAAGTCTTGCTCTCCGTTGCGCATCAGGCTTCGGCCTGTGCGGCGGCGGGAAGAGTATTTTTCCAGAGGTTCTTTTTCAGATGGACCAAGAGCAAAGACACGGTCGCGGGCGTTATGCCGGAGATTCGCGATGCCATGCCCAGTGTTTCCGGCCGGTGCTTAGCCAGCGTTTGCCGGGCCTCAAAACTCAATGCCCCCACCTGCAGGTAGTCCAGGTCAGCCGGGAGTTTGAGGCTTTCGTAATGCGAGGCGCGCTCAACCTCGGTTTTCTGCAGGTCGATGTAGCCCGCGTATTTGACGGCAATCTCAATCTGCTCAATCACGCTGGTAGCCATGTCGGCTGCCTCTGTTTCACGTGAAACATCGGGCGCCAGTTCGGCGTTGGCATACTTTCCGCCGTCCAAAGACATCAGCGCGGCGTAGTTCACATCAGGCCGGCGCAACAGATCGAGCAGGTTGTACTCCCGCTCGATTGCCTTGCCCAAGACGCGTTCAGCGTCTGCCGCCGGCAGGCTGCGCGGGTTGACCCACGTTGTTCGCAGGCGCTCTGTTTCACGTGAAACAGCATCGCGCTTGCGATTGAAGGCGTCCCAACGGGCGTCGTCCACCAGCCCCAGCTCCCTGCCCTTTTCGGTCAGGCGCATGTCGGCGTTGTCTTCCCGCAGCATCAGGCGAAACTCGGCCCGGCTGGTAAACATGCGGTAAGGCTCGGTCACGCCCTTGGTGATCAGGTCGTCCGCCAGCACGCCCAGATAGGCTTCGTCCCTTTTGGGCAGCCACGCTTCTTTGCCCTGGCATTGCAGCGCCGCGTTGATGCCGGCAAACATTCCCTGAGCCGCCGCCTCTTCGTAACCTGTTGTGCCGTTGATCTGCCCGGCGAAAAACAGCCCGCCCACAGCCCGGGTTTCAAAGCTGGTTTTCAGCGCGCGCGGGTCAAAGTAGTCGTACTCAATAGCATAGCCGGGCCGCAGAATGTGGGCGTTTTCCATGCCGGCCATGGAGCGCACTAGGTCGTACTGAATATCAAAAGGCAAACTGGTCGAGATGCCGTTCGGGTAAATCTCGTGGGTGGTCAGCCCTTCCGGCTCCAGAAAAATCTGGTGGCTTTCCTTGCCGGCAAAGCGGTTGATCTTGTCTTCCACACTCGGGCAATAGCGCGGGCCAACCCCGTCAATCTTGCCGGTGAACATCGGGCTGCGGTCAAAACCGGAGCGAATGATCTCGTGCGTGCGCTCGTTGGTGTGGGTAATCCAGCAAGGCATTTGCTTCGGGTGCGCGATCTGCCCGCCCATGAAGCTGAACACGGGCACCGGCCCGGCGGTGCCGCCCGGCATTCCGTCGCCCGGCTGCTCGGTGCATTTGCTGAAGTCAATCGTGCGGCCATCAATGCGTGGCGGCGTGCCGGTTTTCAGCCGGCCCTGCGGCAGCTTGAGTTCTTTCAGCCTTGCCGAAAGCGACACCGCCGGCGGGTCACCCGCCCTGCCAGCCGAGTAATTCTGCATGCCCACATGGATCTTGCCGTCCAGAAAAGTCCCGGCGGTCAGCACCACCGTGCGCGAACGAAACTTGATGCCCACCTGTGTGACAGCGCCCACGACCCGGTCGCCCTCAACCATCAGGTCATCCACCGCCTGCTGGAAAAGCCAGAGATTGGGCTGGTTCTCCAGCTTCCGGCGGATCGCCGCCTTATAAAGAATCCGGTCAGCCTGCGCCCGGGTGGCGCGCACGGCCGGACCTTTGGAGCTGTTCAGAATGCGAAACTGGATGCCGCCCTCGTCGGTCGCCAGCGCCATCGCGCCACCCATGGCGTCTACCTCTTTCACCAGGTGGCCCTTGCCGATGCCGCCGATGGACGGGTTGCAGCTCATCTGGCCCAGCGTTTCAATGTTGTGCGAGAGCAGCAAAGTCTTGCAGCCCATGCGGGCAGAGGCCAGCGCGGCCTCGGTGCCGGCATGGCCGCCACCGACCACGATCACGTCAAATTCTTGGGGGTAAAACATGGTCAGGCTTCAATCAATTCAGTAGGCAAACCCATACCACGCGCGACTTGCGCCTGGCGCCGGTCGGCGGTCACAAACAGGTCCACCCGTGTGGCCAGCGCGCTGCCAACATGCAGCGCATCCATGCCGCGCAAAGGGCCCTGCTCCATTGAGGCAAAGGCATATCGCTCAACCCGCGCATCCAACGGTACCTGCGTCATGTCGGCAGCATCGCTTTGCGCGGCAGCCCAGGCGCGGTCAAATTCGGGTGCGGGCAAGCTGCCGTCACGGCGACGTCGCAGCAGTGCGGAGGCCACCTCAGTCTTGCAATGTGCGGCGACCAGCAACTCGCTGGCAGTCTCAAAAAGAGCCAACACGCGCTCGCGCCCGGCTTCACTGGCGTAGCGTTTGGTCAGCGCAGAAGCGTCAAACATCAGGCGGGCCTCTCCATCACGAGCCACCATGCGCCCTGGCGCCGGCGCCGCCGGGTAAGGGGCGGAGGTGCGTTTCACCATGGAGATTCGCTACGCTCATCGAGCACCGCCTGCGACAAGGACACGCCGGGCGGCAAAACTACCGGCTCAAAGGGACGCTTCCAGCTAGGCACCTTTGCCTGCTCTTCTGACTTCAAGGGAACGAGCTCCGCGACTGGCTTGCCGTGCCGCAAAATCCGCACGGTCTCACCCCGCTCGACCAGATCAATCATGGCTGAGGCTTGAGCGCGAAACTCGCTGAGGGCAATGGTGTGCATTTTGTACAAAATCGGTTATTTCGTACATTTTAGCTGGTTTCGGCTTGCAGGGCCGCTTTCACGCAGTTTTTCACCACGCAGCCTGTGGTGAAATCCATTGCATGAGCACTCCCTTCAAACTCCTCGTTTTTGCCGGCAGCACCCGCCAAAACTCGTTCAACCGCAAACTCGCTCATGCCGCAGCCGAACTGGCGCGCGCATCCGGCGCAACGGTCACCCATATCGAACTGGCCGACTTCGACATCCCGATGTACAACGCCGACCTCGAAGCCAAAGGCACGCCGCCCGACGTGATGAATCTCAAAAAGATCATGTTTGAGCACCCGGCTTGGATCATCTGTTCGCCCGAATACAACGGCAGCTACACCGCGCTGCTGAAAAACACCATCGACTGGGTCTCCAGCCCCGTCAAAAGCGACCCGGTTTGGCAAGAGGGTTTCAAGTCCTTCACCGGCAAGGTGGTGGGCATGCTCAGCGCCTCTCCGGGCGCACTGGGCGGGCTGCGCTCACAAAGCCACCTGGCCCCGCTGCTGCTCAACGCGCATTGCTGGGTTGCGCCACAGGCCTTCGCGCTGGGCCGCGCTGGGGATGCGTTTGACGTCGATGGCAAATTGGTCAACCCCGCCCATGTCAAGAGTGTGCAGGCCGTGATTGACCAGGTGCTGTTTGCAAGCGCGCGTCTGGCCGCCTGAACGATAGTCTGTCCCGGCGGATACACGCCCTTTTCCGCCAACTGCTGTACGCTGGTCCCCTCATGTTCTGCAGCCTGCAGAACAGCATTTCCAACGCTCCGGGAGACACCGCATGCACATCCCCTCATTAAAAGAACTGGTCAGTGCTGAAGAGTGGCAGCTGCGCTGCGACCTCGCCGCGTGTTATCGCCTCACCGCGCTGTATGGATGGAGCGATCTGGTGTTCACCCACATCAGCGCCAAGCTGCCAGAGTCCGTCGCGGGCGCGGGTGCCCACCACTTTCTCATCAACCCCTACGGTTTGATGTTCGACGAGATCACCGCCTCAAGCCTGGTCAAGGTGGACGAGCAATGCAACAAGGTGATCGACTCGCCCTTTCCGGTCAACCCCGCCGGATTTGTGATTCACAGCGCGGTGCACGAGGCGCGGCCTGACGCAGCCTGCGTGATGCACACCCATACACGGGCGGGCGTAGCGGTCAGCGCGCAGAAAAACGGCATCCTGCCCATCAGTCAGCAGTCAACCTTTGTACTTGCCTCGCTGGCCTATCACGACTACGAGGGGGTGGCTTTTCGCGACGAGGAAAAACCGCGTCTGCAGGCCGATCTGGGCCGGGCCAATTTCCTCATGCTGCGCAACCACGGCCTGCTGGTCGTCGGCAAAAGCATTCCCGATGCGTTTCTGAGCATGTACACCTTCGAAAACACCTGCCGCATCCAGATTGATGCGCAAGCCGGCGGCGAGCTTACCGAGGTCAACCCGCTAATTGTCAAAGGCGTATCTGAGGCGATGCGCGTCCAGACGGGCGGCATGGGTGGTGCATTTGTGTGGCCCTCGCTGATCCGTAAACTCGAACGACTCGACAACAGCTACGCGACCTGATTCGCGATCAGCCCTGACTGGAATTCAGGCTGTCTCTAGCGACAAATCCGTAGAAGGCTTTCCTGCGGCATGTCCTGGCAGCAGTTCACCCTGGTCGATGGTGAGTTCCTTCCGCACCATCTGCACCGAGCCAAAGATGGTGGCAAACGCAACGTCTTTTGCATCCCGTCCGGTGCCTATTCGCACCAGTCGCTCGTTGGGCGCCATGCGCGTGGGATCAAACAACACCCAGCGTCCGTCCAGCCAAGCCTCAAACACCGCGTGAAAATCCTCGGGAGGGTCATTGAAGTGCACATAACCAACCACCAGCCGCGCCGGTATGTTCAGGGCACGGCAAAAGGTAATGCCCAGGTGAGCAAAATCGCGGCAAACGCCGGCGCGCTGCACAAAGACTTCTTGCGCAGTCGTGGTTGAATTGGTGAACCCCGGCATGTAATAAATGGATTCGTGAATCCAGGCCTCAATGGCCCGTACACGCGACAGCCCCGGCGACAAATGGCCAAACAACTGCTGCGCCGCGCGGCTCATGATGTCGGACTCGCAATAGCGGCTGGGCATCAGATAACGCAGCACATCATCCGGCACTGCAGTCACAGCCATCTCCTCGAGGTACAGCGGCACGGGCGTGTGATGCAGCTCAACCTGCGCGTGGTAATTGACCGACAGCTGTCCCTTGGGCGCGTCAAGCCGGAAAAAACGGTTCCCCGTGCGCTCGTCGCAAAAGTGGCGCACCTTCACGCTTGGGGTGACACTCAGCCGCTCTTGCACCACCCGGTGGTCTTCATGAAAGGCAGCCTCAACGTTGAAACAAAAATGGGTAGGAGCCAGCACCTCGTAATCGAGGAGGCAATCAATGGTGGCGGTGTGCATCTTTGCTTTCTTTGCTTTCTTTGCTTATCCCGCAAACGTCCATCACATCCAGGACATTCTTTTCTTCTGTCTGCGCGTTCTTGGGGCCGGAAGAAAACCAGCTCTTGCAAGTCACCACAATGACCTGCGTCGCACGCTCAAGCAGGTCCACGGCAAGATCGCGGCGGTTGCGCGCGCGCAGTCTGGCCACCAGCAGCAATTGTGCAATGCTGGCGCGTTGCACAAGGTCACCCCTTGCGTGGCCCGGTGCCAATTTGTTGTCCGGTTTGCCGGGATCAACTGCAGACATGTAATTCGTTGCCAAAGCCGCCTGTTGAAGCATCTACTTGAGCACCTTTTTAACGGCTCCCACGCCCAGAGCGGCCAACACGATAAAGACCACCGCGAGGATCAAAAACAGGCCGAACAGAATCTTGGCAATACCGGCAGAGCCCGCAGCAACGCCGCCAAAGCCCAGAGCGCCGGCGATCAAGGAAATAATCGCAAAAATAATGGCGTACTTCAACATCATGTCTCTCCTATAGGCGGCGTGCCGCCAGATTTCTTGTACAAGTTATCTTAAAAAGACAGCGCTACTGCCTGAATCAGCAGCTCCCGCGAGGCCCTGTAGGACAAAGTGAGGCAGGCATAACCCTCAGGTTCCTTGATGACAACCATCTGGCGTGCGCAGTACGCGCATGACGCAAAATCAGCTCTTCATGCAGACAAGCTCACCTCCACTTTCGGCGCCATTGCCGTCACCCGCGCTACTAATCTGGCTGGCACTGGCTCTGTCACTGGGCGCGGCCATTTCCCTGGGAATCACGCGCTTTGCCTACGGCCTGTTGCTGCCGCCCATGCGCGCCGATCTTGGCTGGTCGTACACACTCGCGGGCGGCATGAACACCGCCAATGCCCTGGGCTATTTGCTTGGCGCGCTGTTGACACCGCGCCTGATGCGAACCTGCGGCCCCTCGACCTTGTTGTTGACGGGCGCTCTGCTGGCCAGCGTCTTCATGGGGCTGAGCGGATTTTTCACCGAGGCTGTGCCTCTGCTTGTTCAGCGTCTGCTTGCGGGTGTGGCCAGCGCTTTTGTTTTTATCGCAGGCGGCTTGCTCGCCGCGCGTCTGGGTTCGCTGCACGCTGCGCGCAGCGGTTTTCTACTGGGGCTGTACTACGGCGGCACGGGCCTGGGCATTGTGCTGTCAGCGTGGCTGGTGCCTGCGGTGCTAGATGCCGCTGCGCAGCGGGCACACGCGTGGGCTTGGGCCTGGTGGGCACTGGCGCTGGCCTGTTTTGCCGCAACCGCAGTTTTGCTGTGGCCCGCGCAAGTGCTGCGCCGCCTTGCTGCCAACACCGCAACGGGCAACACATCGCACCAACACGCCAACTTTTCGTGGCGGCCATTTGCTCCCGCACTTGCTGGCTACACCATGTTTGGCGTGGGCTACATCGGCTACATGACGTTTGTGGTGGCGCTGCTGCAAGAGCGCGGCAACAGCCCTGCATCGGTCACGCTGTTTTACGCGCTGCTCGGTGTTGCAGTGCTTGCGTCGTCCCGCATCTGGGCCGGCCTGCTGGACAGGCACAAGGATGGCCGCGCGCTGGCCAAACTCAATGCCCTGCTGGGCATGGCTACCTTGCTGCCCGCGCTGACGGGGCAGTGGCCACTGGTCTTTCTGTCTGGCATCGTTTTCGGCGCGGTGTTTTTATCGGTGGTCGCATCCACCACTGCACTGGTGCGTCACAACCTGCCGCCAGCGCAGTGGGCCGCGGGCATCAGCGCTTTTACCGTGGTCTTTGCGGCGGGCCAGATTGTCGGGCCCACAGTGGTGGGCTGGATTGCCGATGGCCCGGGCGGATTGCCGCGCGGCCTTGTATTTTCTGCCGCGGCCCTATGGCTGGGCGCAGCGCTGGCCTGGCGCCAGCGTGCGTTAAGTCAGCCTCAAGCCAGCGCAGGATAGTCGGTATAACCTTTGGCACCACCACCGTAAAAGGTTGCTTTGTCGGGCTTGTTCAGCGGCGCATCTTCGCGCAGGCGCCGCACCAGGTCCGGGTTGGCAATATAGGGCCGGCCGAAAGCAATCAGATCGGCCCCGTCTTTCACGGCTTGCTCAGCCAGGGCTTTGTCGTAACCGTTGTTCACCATCCAGGCACCTTTGCCACCCGCGTTGCGGTACGCGGCCTTGAGTGCGGCGTAATCAAACGGCCGCTCAGGCAGGTCTCGCGGCCCACCGGTTGCGCCTTCAATCACGTGGATATAGGCAAGGTTCAGCGAGGCCAGTTGTTGGACAACATAGTCAAACAGCGGCTGCGGATCGGCGTCATGCACATCGTTGGCAGGTGTGACGGGTGACAGGCGAATGCCGGTGCGGCCCCCACCCACGGCCCCTGTGACGGCGCGCACCACTTCCAGCAACAGGCGGGCGCGGTTTTCAATGCTGCCGCCGTAGTCATCGGTGCGCTGGTTCGAATTGCTTTTCAGAAACTGGTCGAGCAAATAGCCGTTGGCGCCGTGGATCTCCACACCGTCAAAACCCGCGGTTTCCACCGCGTTGCGCGCCGCAGTCTCATAACTGTGCACGATGCCGGGCAGCTCGCCCGCGTCAAGCGCGCGCGGCTCTGATGTGTCCACAAACACCGGCGCACCGTCCTTGATCAGCACCGTCTTGGTTTTGGCGGTGATGGCCGATGGCGCCACCGGCTTGCCGCCATCCGGCTGCAACTCCGTGTGCGACACGCGGCCCACATGCCACAGCTGCACCACAATTTTCCCGCCTGCGGCATGCACCGCCTGCGTGACGCCCTTCCAGCCGTCCAGCTGCTCGGTACCGTACAAACCAGGCACGTCAGCGTAGCCCTGGCCCTGGTGGCTGATGGCGGTGGCTTCCGTGATCAGCAGCCCCGCCGAAGCCCGCGCTGGGTGTAATAGGTTGCCATGAGCGGGGTTGGAATGGCCTCAGGTGCGCGGTTGCGCGTGAGGGGCGCCAGCACGATGCGGTTGGCGAGATCAAGGTCACCTGCTTGAGCGGGTTTGAATAGTGAAGGCATGGGCGATATTCCGAAAAGATGGAGACGCCCCAGTGTGGCCCGATATCAAAAGGCGTGCGCAAGACAGGATGCTGATTTTGTGCAAGCCACAATACGGCCATGTCCAAAACCCTGAAATGGCTGAGCGCGCTGGCGGTGGCCGGCGTGCTCTCGCTTGGCGCCCTGGTCCTTGTTTTGCAAAGCTGGGCCGGCAGCAACGACTTTCGCCAGCGCATGGAGGCGGAAGCGTCTGCGGCGCTGGGTCTGCCCGTGCAGCTGGGCAGCATCAAGGTGGCCGTGTGGCCAGTCCCCGCCCTGGCGCTGGAAAGCATCAGCGTGCAGAGCAAGCCAGCCCTGACACTGGGCCGGGTGGAGGTACGCCCGGGCTGGGCTACCCTGCTGCGCGGCAGGCTGGAAATCGCCACCCTCGTTTTGCGCGAGGTGGTGCTTCCCCAGCAGGCGGTCGACGCGATTTTGCTGGCGCTACAAAAAAAGAAGCAGATTCCGCCCGCAAACAAAGGGCAAACGCCCAATTTGATCAACAAACTGCAGCCCGATGAGCCACCGCAGACCACTGCCGTCACCGACTGGCTGCCGCGCCGCGCCCTGCTGGACCAAGTGACCTGGGTCAGCGCCAAAGGCGACAGCACCACGCTTAATGGCGAAATCCGTCTGGGCGCAGACAACCTGCCCGAAGAAGCATCCCTCTCAGTAGTCAAGGGCCATCTGGCAGGCCTCAACAGCTCCCTCCAGCGTGAAGAAGCCAACCAGTGGGCGCTGCGCGTGCAAATCGGCGGCGGCACCGTGGCTGGCCGCCTCACCATGCAACATACATCTGCAGCCCAAGGCGGACGGGCGCTGGAGGTGACGGGCCAGCTGGAAACGCGTGACGTGGAGGTGGCGGCCCTGACAGTGCCCAACAAACCCTTGAGCGGTCTGCTGGAGGCATCAACAACCCTGAGCGCCCGCGCGGCCACCACAGCAGGTTTGATCGACGCGCTGCAAACCGACACCAGCTTTACGGTGAAGAACGCCGTGCTGCACGGTTTGGACCTGGAAAAGGCCGTCAAAAGCGTGGGCATGAGCCGTGGCGGCCAGACACCACTGGACACGCTCGCGGGGCAAGTGCGAACCCAGGGCCGGACCGTGCACTTGAATAACCTCGTGGCCACGTCGGGCCTTCTGGGAGCCACCGGCAATGTCACCATCTCGCCCGCCAGGGAGCTCACCGGGCGCATCAGCGTAAACCTGGCGGACACCGTCGGTGTTCCGCTTGCTGTCGGCGGGACGCTGGACGCCCCTGAAGTCAGCCTCTCACGCGGGGCGTTGCTCGGCGCCGCCATCGGCACGGTGTTGATGCCTGGGGTAGGTACCGGGGCCGGCATTGAACTGGGCGACCGGGTCGGAGAAGGCCTGAAAAAGCTTTTTGGGAAGTGAGTGAGCCCCCACGCTTTTCACTTCGTGTAATGCGCTGCCCCCCGCAAGGGCCGCTGCGCCTGCGGCCCGGCGAAGCCGGTTCCGCGGCCCCTGCTTGACTTTGAGAGTCCCGTACTGCACGAAGCGCCCAAGCCTTTGGCGGTGAAAAAACTTTACCCCATCGTTATGGATGGCTTATGGACCGATTACATGGTCAGCGCAAACTTCCTTTCAACCTGCCAACCACTCCCGGCAACAGGTTTGCCTCACTGAAAGGACGCACCCTCATGACCTCTGTCTTCAAACCCCTGAAATCCGTCAACAGCCTGCTGCTGATTGGCGTCATGGCCACCATGGGTCTGGCCGCTACCGCGCAACCTGTGGTGCCGCCTGTCGGCGCCCCCGTCGCTGCACCTGCCAAAGGCAGTCATCATGCTGGCGAGCGCCGCCATGATCCCGCGAAAATGCAGGCACACATGGCCAAACGCCAGGCTGACCTGAAAGCCAGGCTCAAACTGACCCCCGCACAGGAAGGCGCCTGGACCAGCTACACCGCTTCCACACAACGCCCCGCCCGCGGCGCAAAACCCTCGGCAGAGCAACGTGCCGAGTTTGAAAAGCTCACGACGCCCGAACGCATCGACAAAATGCGAGCCCTGCGCGCCCAGCGCATGAGCGAGATGACCGTCGCCATGGACAAGCGCGACGAAGCCACGAAGACCTTCTATGCCGCATTGACCGCAGACCAGAAAAAGGTGTTTGACAGCCAGCGCATGGGTCCTGCCGGCCATCGCCAGGGCAAACACCACGGCCCGCACGACAAGAGCTGAACGGCAAATAAAAAGCGCCGGCTCCTTTTCAGGCGCCGGCGCCATCAACCCGGTAAACGGGCGTATACCAATTCGCTATTAGTTCTTGGCTTTGGCGTCGGTGGAGCCAGCTTTGTCCAAAGCGGGCGTCGCGGAAGTGCCGGAGGTGGAAGTTGCAGCCATGCGCGCATCACGCTTGGCCTTGCGCGCTGCCTTGCGTTCGGCGCGCTTGGCCTGACGCTCAGCAGTGGTAGCAGCAGTAGCAGAGCCGCCTTGCTCGCCGGACTTGACGCCACTGGCGGAGTTGTTGGCAGCAGCGGGTGAGGGAATGGCTGCGGTGGCACTGGATGTGCTCGTATTAGTCTGCGTCTTGGCGGCAGCGTTGGCGCCGCCCTGCTCACCAGTCTTCACACCACTAGCGGTGTTATTGGCAGCAGCGGGTGAGGGAATGGCTGGGGTGACACCGGATGTGCTCGACGTGGTTGGCGCCTTGGTGGTGGCGTTGGCACCGCCCTGCTCGCCAGCCTTGACACCACCAGCGCCCATGGTGGACGAACCGGCCGTGGGATTGGTTTGCGCGATGGCAAAGCCGGAAGTGGCCATCATGGCCGCGAGAATAATGGAGATGGTTGACTTGTTCATAGAATTTCCTTGATTAAGAGAAGAGGCGTGTGGAGAGGCCTCTTGAAGTTGGCCTCTCAGTAAAAGTAAGGTTTGCCCCCGCTCGATAACGTCGGTACGAGAGCCACCCCTTTGTAGGCGCGGTGCCCGCCCTGAGCTGAGCAAAAGCAAAGCCAGCAGGGTGAGGGCCTGGCTTTATTTCTGCTGGGTGCCTGTGCCAGCCGTCGCATCAACAGCTGCGCCAGTGGCGCCAGCCGGACCCTTGGTCCGCAATGCTTTGTTGATACCGACGTCAGCACGCGCGGCGCCGTTCTTGATGGCATTGCGCGGGGTCCGTGTCACACGTTCTGTTGCGGAGCCAACAGCTGAGCCGGCTCGGCCGATAGCGTCGCCAACGCGGTCGCCAGTCCTGGCTGCAGCGCCACGGACGCCAGGCGTGTTGGTGTTATCGACGCGCGCGCTCGTGTTCGTATTCGTATTGGTGTTCACGCTGGTGCTGGTGCCCACAGTTGCACCGCCGCCCATGGCGTTGGCACGCACATCGCTGCTGATATTCGTATTGGATCCGACGCGCACACCAGTATCGGTCTGTGCATGTGCAGAGAATGCCAACGCTGCAGTCAAAGCAACAGCGGCGGGGATGGATTTCATTGAGAACTTGTTCATTTCTAACTCCTTTAGAGATCAGACAAAACGGTCATGCGAGCGTTTGCCCTTACCTTTTCAACATCTGCAAATACCAAGGACAGAAGTCCGACATTCGCAAAGACCAGCCCAGATGGGTTTGGATGGTTTCAATTTAACTGCGGGTGCGTCAACTTCTTATCGGAAAGCCCCGTCCGCTAACGTAGGACATCAGCCTTTACAAAACCGCTACAAACGACACACTGAATGAGCGCTGGTGAAAGCCGGGTCGGCCAGCAAATGAGCTTGCTGTCCTACAGTCCCTGGAAACAGGCCCGAACAACAATATGACTTTGGTTTACCCTTCTCTTCATGCCCTCATCCGAATCTCCCATCAAAGTCAGTGACACCCTGATTGCACCCCCTGACTCAGCCATTGAGGCGGATGCACTGGCTGAAACGCAGCAGGCCATTGCAGCTGCTGCGCTCACCTTTTCCATCAAGGTGCTGACTGTCAACATCCACAAGGGCTTTACCTTCTTCAATCGCAAGTTCATCCTTCATGAGCTGCGCGAAGCGGTGCGCACGGTCGGCGCTGATGTGGTGTTCTTGCAGGAGGTCACGGGCGAACACGCGCGTCATGAAAGCAAGGTCGCCAACTACCCGGTGACACCTCATTACGAATTTCTGGCCGACACCATCTGGCCGCAATTTGCCTATGGGCGCAACGCGGTCTATACCAATGGTCACCACGGCAATGCGGTGCTCTCCAAATTTCCCATCGTGAGTTTTGAAAACCGCGACGTCTCCATCAGCGGCCCCGAGCGACGCGGACTGCTGCATTGTGTATTGCAGATACCCGGCCGGGACACCAACGTCCACGCCATCTGCGTCCACCTCGGTTTGGCAGAGTCGCACCGCCTCAAACAGCTGCATATGCTTTGCGACATGATCCACAAGGACATACCTCCCAGTGCACCGGTGATCGTCGCGGGTGACTTCAACGACTGGCGCCGCCGCGCGCACGACGTACTGGCCGAAGGTGCGGGCATGCATGAGGTGTTCGTGCAGGCCAACGGCAAGGCCGCGCGGACTTTTCCGGCGCGCTTTCCTCTCCTCCAGTTGGACCGTATCTACGTGCGCAACGCCATCGGCCATGCGCCCGTGGTGCTGCCCCTGCATCCATGGTCCCATCTCTCCGATCATGCGCCGCTCGCGGCGGAGATTGAGCTTTAAAAAATGGCCCCCACGCTTTTCACTGCGTGTAATGCGCTGCCCCCCGAGGGGGCGCTGCGCCTGCGGCCCGGCGAAGCCGGTTCCGCGGCCCCGGCTGGACAAGACTTGGCCTTCGCTGCCGGGCGGGAGACCGCATGAGCCGCTGGATTGGCGGGAACACCTTTCGCCTCCTTGAAAACGGCGAAGAATTTTTTCCGCGCGTTTTTGAATGCATCGCTGCGGCCAAACATGAGGTGCTGGTAGAAACCTTCATCCTCTTTGAGGACAAGGTTGGCAATGAATTGCACTCCGCGCTGTTGAAGGCTGCAGCGCGTGGCGTGCATGTTGATGTGACCATTGACGATTACGGCTCGCCCGATCTCTCGCATGAATTTATATCGACGCTGACCGAGGCCGGCGTCAGGCTGCACGCCTTTGATCCCGGTCCCAAGCTGTGGGGCTGGCGCACCAATTTGTTTCGGCGCATGCACCGGAAAATTGTGGTCATCGATGGCAAACGCGCCTTTGTCGGTGGCATCAATTATTCGGCCGATCACCTGGCCGATTTTGGACCGCAGGCCAAACAGGACTACGCGGTCGAGATGGAAGGCCCGATCGTCGGGACCATTCACACCTTCGTGAGCAAAGCGCTGGCAGCAGGCCAGCGCAATGCGGGCGTGACACTGACTGCGCGTCTGCGGGACAAGGTTTCTGCGCATGCGCATAACCTTGCGGAGAGCTGGCGCGGCGCCACGCCCGGCTCGACTGCGGACGCAGACAGTGGGGGCGCCGCCATTTTTGTCACGCGCGACAACCGCAAACACACCAACGACATCGAGCGCCATTACCGCATTGCCATACGCGCGGCGCAAAAACGCGTGGTCATTGCCAACGCCTATTTTTTCCCTGGCTATCGCCTGCTCAAAGAGATGCGCAAGGCCGCCCGCCGAGGCGTGGAGGTGGTGCTTATCCTGCAGGGCGAGCCGGACATGCCGATTGTCAAAACAGCCGCGAGCTTGCTGTACCACCACCTTCTTGACGCCGGGGTGCGTGTTTACGAATACTGTGAGCGCCCGCTGCATGGCAAGGTGGCCGTGTTTGATGACGAGCTCGCCACGGTCGGCTCCAGCAACCTGGACCCGCTCAGCCTGGCCCTCAACCTGGAGGCCAACGTCATCATCAAAGACCGCGCCTTTAACCAGCATCTGAGCGAGAGGCTTGAGCACTTGATGGCGAACAGCTGCAAGCAAATTGGCCATGAAGACCTGCCCCAAGCAGGGCGCTGGCACACCGTGCGCAACTTCTTTTTGTTTCACCTGCTACGCCGCTACCCGGCCTGGGGTGGCTGGCTACCGGCGCATGCGCCGCATATCACCCCGGCCTTTAACCGCCTGACCAGCCAGACCATTGCGAATGGGGCTGACAAAGTTACGCAGGCTTGAGCTCCCCATGGACAACAGCCGCGCCCTCAAGCAACCCACGCACTTGCGCGAGCACGACAGCACGCGCAAAAAATTTACTGACACTGCGTGGTGGCCCTGGCTAAAACGCGGAGCGACGGCAGTCTTTTTTGTTTTGGTAACCGTGCTGCTGGTGACCCAGGCGCGCACCATCGACTGGCAGGAGGTTTTGACCTCCCTGCAGGACTATCGCCTCTCAGAAGTGTGGGGTGCGGCACTGCTTGTGGTGGTCAGCTTTGTGCTCTACAGCACGTTCGATCTGATCGGGCGCCACTACACCGGCCACACGCTGAGCAAGGTGAGGGTCATGGCCGTGACCTTTGTCACTTACGCTTTTAACCTGAACCTCGGCTCGCTCGTGGGCGGCGTGGCCTTTCGTTACCGTCTCTACTCCCGGCTCGGCCTTGGCACTGGCGTCATCACACGCATCATGACCATGAGCATGCTGACCAACTGGATCGGTTATTTGCTTCTGGGCGGGCTGGTCTTCAGCCTGCAGCCGCCCACCCTGCCTGATGGCTGGAAAATTTCAACCGAGCATCTGCGCTACATCGGCTTCGTGCTGGTCGGCACCGCGGCAGCCTACCTTGCCACTTGCGCTTTTTCGCGCAAGCGCACCCTTAGCATTCGCGGCCATGAAATTGAGCTGCCTTCGCTGCGCCTGGCCGCGCTGCAAGTGGTGATGGGCGCCAGTAACTGGCTAGTGATGTCGGGCATTATTTTTATCTTGCTGCAGCAACGCATCGAGTTTTCTGCCGTGGTCAGCGTGCTGCTCTTGGCCGCCATTGCCGGCGTCATCACACATGTGCCCGCCGGGCTGGGCGTGCTGGAAGCCGTGTTTGTTGCCCTCCTTTCGCACCTGTTGCCTCAGCATGAACTGCTGGCGGCGCTGGTCGCCTATCGCGTTATTTATTACTTGGTGCCGCTGGCCGTGGCCACCGTGGTGTACTTGGTGATGGAAGCCAAAGCCAAAAAGCTGGAGTCGGCCCGGCCCGATTAGCAACCCCTTCATCTGTCATCCCGGACTTGAGGAGCCTGCCCCGGACTCCGATCCGGGGGGATCCATGCCTGCAAACCAATAGCCCCCGCCAAGAAACAGGCCCGCAAGCCCCTATTTACAACCAGGATTGGCAAAACACTGTATATTGATACAGTGAATACGCAGCAAAAACTCGCCATCCTGGCCGACGCCGCCAAATACGACGCCTCGTGCGCCTCCAGCGGCACAAGCAAGCGCAACTCAGTCGGCGGCAAGGGAATCGGCTCCACAGAAGGCTCGGGCATTTGCCATAGCTATGCGCCTGACGGGCGCTGCATTTCGCTGCTGAAAATCCTGTTCACCAACTTCTGCCAGTACGACTGCCTGTACTGCGTGAACCGCGTCACCAGCAATGTGCCGCGCGCTCGCTTCAGCGTTGACGAGGTCGTGCAACTGACCCTCGACTTCTACCGCCGCAACTGCATTGAGGGACTGTTTCTATCCTCCGGCATCATCCAGAGCCCCGACTACACCATGGAGCAGGTGGTCGAGGTGGCCCGCGTGCTGCGCGAGGAGCACGACTTTCGCGGCTACATCCATCTCAAGACCATTCCCGATGCATCGCCCGAGCTACTGGCTCGCGCCGGCCGTTATGCCGACCGCCTGAGCATCAACATTGAATTTCCCACGGTGCAAAGCCTGGAGTCGCTTGCGCCTGAAAAAGACAGCGGTGCCATTCGCCGCTCCATGGCACGCATACGGGTTCACATTGACGATGCCAAAGGCGGTGCGCATGAAGCAGCGCGCAGCAGTTCGGTCACCCTGCCGCGCGGCCTTGCCAAACGCGCGCAGGCGCCACGCTTTGCGCCCGCGGGCCAGAGCACCCAGATGATTGTGGGCGCCGACGCCACATCAGACAGCACCATCTTGGCGACCACCGCCACCCTGTACAGCGCCTACCGCCTGCGCCGCGTGTACTACTCCGCTTTCAGTCCTATCCCCGACGCATCCAGCAGCCTGCCCCTGCGCCAGCCGCCGCTGATACGCGAGCACCGGCTTTACCAGGCCGACTGGTTGATCCGCTTCTATGGCTTTGCGCACGACGAGATTGTGGTGCCCAGCAACACCGGCGCTAACTCCAGCAGAGCAGACGGCATGCTCGCGCTCGACATGGACCCCAAGCTGGCCTGGGCGCTAGGGCATCGAGAGCAGTTTCCAGTCGACATCAACAAAGCCCCGCGCGAAATGCTGTTGCGCGTCCCTGGCCTCGGGGTCAAAGCCGTCACACGCATCTTGCAGGCGCGCCGCGTACGCAAGCTGCGCGCGGACGACATGCTGCGCCTGCATGTTCCGCTGAAAAAAGTCATGCCCTTTGTGCTGCTGGCAGACCACCAGCCCGGTACCTCGCTTGACGCACTCAACCTCGCGTCGCGGCTGACCCCAGCCCCGCAACAAGCGGGCTTGTTTGACGAATGCGTGACAGCCCCGCCGCAAGAACAACACGCGCCCGCACTACTTTCTCCTATACCCACTGCTTCCCGCACCCCTTTGCTGACGGCACCTTTGCCTACACGTGCATTGCCAACGCTTGCAGCAACATCAGCGTTAAGTAGAGAAGTAAGGAGTGATGCATGGGTGTGATGAACGACCTGCTAACCGACGACCTCTTTCCCCAGGCACTGCTGCCCATTACGCTGCAGAGCCCGACGGACCTGGAGGGCTTCCGCCGTGCTTCCCGCGCACTGCTTGCACAGCAAATGCTGCCCGAGCAGGTGAGCTGGCACACCGTGGACGCGCCCACGCAAGATCTTTTTGCAACCGACGAGGCCAACACCCTGGTCGTCGTTCCGAACATCGTCTTTAGCGATGCGCCCCCCGTCAACGTGCCGCCCGAATATCTGGCACTCGCCGAAACCGCCATCCTGCACAGCGATCCCAACCGCTTTGGCCTGCTCTACCGCATTTTGTGGCGCCTGCAGCACGAGCCCGACCTGCGCCACGACGCGCTGGACGCAGACATGGTGCAAGCCCAGCACCTGGCCCAGGCGGTGCGGCGCGACATGCACAAGATGAAAGCCTTTGTCCGCTTTCGCACCGTGCAGGACGAGACCTTTCGCAACCATATTGAAGGCGGGCCTTTGCACGTGGCATGGTTCGAGCCCGACCATCACATCGTCGAAGCCATTGCTCCTTTCTTTAAGCGGCGCTTCACCCAGATGCGCTGGGCCATCCTCACGCCGGAGCGCAGTGTCGAGTGGGATGGCGCCACACTGCGCTTTGGCCCCGGCGCCCAGAAAAGCGATGCGCCTCCGGCCGACGCCGGCGAGAAACTGTGGCTCACCTACTACCAGCACATCTTCAATCCGGCACGCCTCAAGCTCAAGATGATGCAAAAAGAAATGCCGCGCCGTTACTGGAAAAACCTGCCCGAGGCCGAGCTCATCAGCGGCTTGAGTGCAGCGTCGGCAGAGCAACACATCACGATGATCGAGCAGCCCGCTACCACGCCGCGCCGGCGCATTCCGATCTTTCGGGCAGGTGCAGCAGCGGTCAGCCGCCAGCAAGGCGCGCTTGCGTTAAACAACCCCGGCCACCATCCACTGACATTGCCCGCGCTTAATGCCGCTGCACAGCGCTGCCGCGAGTGCCCCATTGGTGAGCACGCTACGCAAGCCGTGTGTGGTGAAGGCCCGGCTAACGCCCGCGTCATGATTGTTGGCGAGCAACCCGGCGACCAGGAAGACCTGCGCGGCCGCCCTTTCGTTGGCCCCGCTGGCCAATTGTTTGACCGGGCATTGCATGACCTTGGCTGGCAACGCAGCGCGCTGTACATCACCAACGCCGTCAAGCACTTCAAGTTTGAGCCGCGTGGCCCGCGCCGCATGCATAAAACGCCTTCGCAGCATGAGGCCGCCGCCTGCCTGCACTGGCTGGAGAGCGAGATCAGTCTGGTGCACCCGGACGCAGTCATCGCCCTCGGCGCCACCGCGGCTGCCTCACTGCTGGGCCGTCATGTGGCAGTGATGTCAGAGCGCGGCCAATGGTTCACGCGTGAAGACGGCTTGCGCGTTCTGGTCACACTTCACCCCGCTGCGTTGTTGCGCACAGAAGCAGACCCGGGCGGCACTGCCTATGCACACTGGCTGCAGGATCTGCGGCAGGCCGATGACTTGATGACCCCGCGCATGGCGACCACAAAAGCGCCAGGCAAGGGCGACAAGACGGGCAAAACCAAAGCGCCGCCCAGAACCGCACAACGTCGATCACTATTGATTTAATAGCGCCTTTTGCCCGTGGTTGCTGGGCAAAGTACCGTTTTGATTCAACAAAACAGCGCAGCAGGCCCCGAATAGCCGCCTGCACGTAGGCCGCAACATCCTCCTGAATTCCCTGACTGCCGCTCTAGCAGACAAGAAAACTTCGGCCAAATGATTGCCTAAGTTCGATCTTGTCCGGCTCAAGTGCCCCACCTAGTATTCAAAGCACAACAACGCCGGGCCTTCGCCTGGATAAGGAGACATTCATGAAACGCAGAATTTTTTGTTCGATGGCATTGGCAAGCACTGCCGCCGGCCGTGCACTGGCGCAGGCGCAAGCGCGGGTGCCATCGCCGGAACACACCATCGGTATGTCGTTTCCCGCCGCCACCCATGGCTGGATGGGTGCCATCATCAAAAACGCCGCCGACGAGGCAAACGCACGCCGGCTGAAGTACGTGATGACCACCGCTGACGACGCCGCCCAGCAAGCGAAGGACGTAGAAGCGTTGATAGCGCGCAAAGTCAGCGCCGTCGTGATGTTGCCGATCAGCACGCGCGAAATGGGCGACATCACCCAGAAGCTTCAGGCTGCGCGCATCCCCCTCATCCTGGTAGACCGCGAATTGGACTCCACCCTGTACGCAGCACTGGTCAAGGGCGACAACGTGGGCATTGGCACCAACGCGGCACGCTACATCGGCGGCGAGCTCAAGGGTCAGGGCTCTGTCATCGAGATCGTCGGTGTGCCGGCCTCCGTCACCGACCAGCGCGCCAAAGGTTTCCGTGACGAATTGACCCGGCTGTATCCATCGATCCGCATCCTGGACAGCACAACCGGCAGCTTCCAGCGGGAAAAGTCACGCACGGCGATGCAGGACATGCTGGATGCGCATCGCCGCATAGACGCGGTCTTCACGCACGATGACGAGATGGCGCTCGGTGTGGTCGATGCCATCACCCAGTCCCGCCGGAAAGACATCCGCATCGTCACCGGCGCCGGTGGCAACAAGGAGGTCTACCGGATGATCGGCCAGGGCGCGCCGTTGATGCGGGCGACCTTTGTGTATTCGCCACTGATGGCGAAAGATGCGGTGCGGGTGGCAAGCGAATTGCTGGAGGGCAAGCCGCCGCGCAGCAAAAACATCACCATACCCGCGTCAGCCGTGCATGCCGGAAACATCGCCCGCTTCTACGACCCGGCAGCCAACTATTGAAAGAACGAGCGGAGCCATCAGAAGGCGTTCAGGCATTGGACGCTATTAATTCAGTAGCTACTGCCGCTCACCAGTCATGGGCTAATGGCCGATTTGACAAGAAGAATCAGCCGATGGGGCGAATCCCGATCAAAGCGCCATGGGCCCAGAATGCAAACAGCGCCCAGGCCGCCACACCTACCAGCACCGTGGTTACCGTGCCCGCCGCAGTACCAGCCGCGTACACCGTGCCAGCCGCCCGATCACGCGCCCGCGCTGCGCGAAAGTTCAACACTGCCCAGACCAGAAAAGAACCAAACAGCACCACATGCGCAACATTGCCGTTGGCCAGCAGGTGCGCCAGCGCCCACACCTTGACGCTCAGCACCATGGGGTGATGCAGGCGCGCCTTGATGGCGTTGCGCGGCACATAAGCCGCTGCCAGCAGCACAAAAGAAATCAAGGTCAGCAAAGAAGCCAGGTGCCGCATGCCGCGCGGCGGCATCCACAGCTGCACGGGCTGCTGCCGCGCCAGACTGAAACCCCACACAATCAGCACAAAACCAATGATGGAGAGCACGGCAAAAACCGCTTTCCAAGGCAGTCCGCCCACACGCGCAATGGTGGCGCTGCGCCAACCGTCGGCCACGATGCGCACCGAGTGCACCCCGAGAAAAATCAGCAAGCCCAGCAGCAGAATCAGCATCGCGCGTCTCCTTGATGTAAATATGCGCAATTATGGGGGTGATGTCACGCAGCAAAGTCAGCGCAAAAAGGCTATCAAATCAGTAGCCGCTGGCGCCTGAATTCCCTCCACGCCGTTGTTGACCCGGCCTTGTGAAGTGTGAACTTCTAGATGCGTTCGCCCCGAACTTGTCGAAGGGTTTTCTTGCGCAAGTCAGGCTTCGACAGGCTCAACCCGAACGGAAAATGAATACGTCAACGCGCCGGAGCGGCGGCGTAAATCAGGGCCGCGCAGGCTCGCTGGCGGTGCCCGTGGGCATGGACGCTGCAGGCGCCGGGGGCGACACCACCAGATCCTGCGCGGGAGTCGCAGGCAGTAATTCAACCGGCCGGCTTGTTGAGTCACGAGGATCAACCGTCACAGCCGGGCCCTGCGTCAGGCTATCACGCACCACTGGGTTGCGCGGGCGCAATGGCTTCTGGCTGTTGGGTTGCATGCCGGGGCTCATCTCGGGCCGCTGCTCGGGCCGACCCTCTTGTTTAAGCTCTTCCGACTTCATGCGCGGTGTCAGTTGCGGCCTCGGTCGTGGCTTCATGTCGGGCGTCACAAAGGGGCCATTGCCGGGGTCTGCCAACAGGCGCTCCGCGGGTGCCGGCGCAGCCGTCTGCGCGGCGGCCAAAGTGCTCAACACTGTCAACGCGCCTAGCAGCGCGCACCGGACAAAAACTGCGTTGTTCATAAAGTCTCCTGAGTCATCTCGCCCTTACGCAAGGCCGCCATTTGACTATGCACCGCGCCACACAGGCTGATTATCGGCGCCCTGCCTGCATCACCGTAGGACCGGGCCCGCGCAGAGACGCCCGTGCGACACCGCGCCAACCTTCGCGCAGGACGAAGCTTGCTAATCTTGGCCGCATGCAGATCTCTGAACTTGCCCAACGCTCCGGCGTCTCCGTGCATGCGCTGCGCCACTACGAAAAACTGGGCCTGCTGACGCCCGCACGCCGGGCAAGCGGCTACCGCGAATACACCGAGGCCATGCGCCGGGAGGCGGTTTTTATCGCCATGTCACGCAAGGTGGGCTTCTCGCTCAAGGCGATTGCACTGCAGCTGCCCGCCTATCGCGCGGGCCGCCTCACCATCGCGCAGATGGTGGAGTCGCTGCAGACAAGGGTTGCAGAAATTGATGCCCAGGCCCAGCAACTGCAAACCCAGCGCAACGAAGTGGTGGAGCACATCGCCTGGCTGAAAAAGCAGGAGCGGACGCAGCAAGTCAAGAATGCGAAACAGCTCGCCGCACAAGAAAGCGGCAACCCCATCGCACCCTGGCCCAAGGTCAAGTCCCGTAAAGCAAGCAATACCACCTCAACAAAGAAAGCCACGCCATGAGCAACACCGCATCACCGCAAGCCGAACACTTCAACCAGCTTCAGGCCATCGTCCTCGCCATGCCCATGGCACGCACTCTGGGCCTGTCGTTCAAACACATGGCGCCCGGCAAGACCGAGCTGGAGATTCCCGTGCAAGACGCCTTCACCTTCCGCCCCGGCCAGCTGCAGGCCACAGCCATCTTCGCCATTGCTGACTTCGCAGCCGTATCGGCGGCCGGCACCCTGCTGCCCGCGGGTTGGGTCAACGCCACGATAGACGCCAACATCAAAATCGTCGCGCCAGCCTCAGGCGCCCTGCTGCGCGCACGCGGCCGCGTTATCAACGCGAGCAAACTGCTCACTGTCTGCGCCGCAGATGTTTATTCCGTCAACAGCAGCGGAGAAGAGACTTTGTGCGCCACGCTGCTCGGCACCGCGCGCAACATCGACACAGCGCCGCGTACGCAATGACGCTACTGCATTAATAGCAAACTATTGCCATGACTAAAGGGCAAAATGCCACTTTCACCACCGGTGAAAAGCGAAGCGGCCCGAGATGCAAATTTGGGCATCGCCCTTCAACGGTCTGTTAGCCCGGGCTCCCCGCCAGACCCCCGGCACGCACATCAGCCTCTGCTTCAGGCCACAGCCTCGGAAAGTAAAACCGAAGGGCGTGCTGCGGCACACCAAAGCGCAGCTTGCCGTGCGGGGAGTCGGTGACCAGCAAGCCGCGCTTGAGTAGCGCCGTCACTTGCGCCGTGGCCAGCCGCTCGCCCAGACCCAGCATCGCCTTGAATTCGCTTCGCTCCAGCTCCGACTGCGTGAGCAGGAGGTAGTGCAGCGCCCGCAAAGATTCGCCGCGCACACCGCGCTTGACCACACCTTCCTCAAAGGCGAGGCAGGCCGCAATACGATCCTTCATGCCAGCCATATCCAGCAGGCTGGCCATAAAGCGAACCTGGTCAATGCACAGCGTCAGCACATAGTCCATCCACGCGATCAGCGCGCGCTCTGACAGGTTGCCGCGCCCGTCCAGGTCACCGGCCCGCGGCTCGTCAGCGGCAGCCAGGTGCGCATAGTAAGCCTCGTGGCTACGCGCAAAGCCGCGCAAGGGCGACCACAAGCCATTGGTCAGGCCCAGCGAACCCAATGCCAGGTGCGTGTGCAGGCGCGCCACACGCCCATTGCCGTCCCGAAACGGATGAATCCACGCCAGCCGGTGATGCGAGGCGGCATCCGCCAAAATTTGCAGTTCGCCGCGCCGCACGCCGCCGTAAACATCACCCCAACGCTCCAGCATGGCGCCAATCGCCGTATGGGCCGGCGCCGCATGCACACCCACGCTCACATCCCGGTCACGCAGAGCGCCCGGCACCAGCACATCGCCTTCGGGCAACACCCGGTCGGAATCAGGCAGGCGGGCAAACAGGTCCTGGTGAATATCGCGCACCATCTGCGCCGACCACACCTGCCCGCTGGCCCAGCCCTTCCACCCGGCCTCCAGCGCACGCTCGGTTTCCATATGCGCCAGTGCCAGCCGCTGGCGCCGTGCCTTGTCCGCATCCTGCGAATAGTCGCTACGCAACGCGGCCTCAATCTCAAACGGCAACGTGTGCTGACCTTCAATCTTGTTGCTGTAGTAAGAGTTCATAGCCCGCAGCAGTTGCCGCAACTCGGCCGGCGCACCTACCCCCGCCAGGCTCTGCGCCGCCCGCTGCAGATCGTGCGCCTGCTCCAGCAAGGGCTGAAGCTGATGCTCGCCCGGCAACAGCGGCTCCATCTGCGAGGGGTGGTTGTATAGCGTGACTTTTTGCGACTTGGTTGGCATGCCTAAGTCTATGTCACACAACATATTTTGGCAAATAGTGCGGGAATTTTTGCGACTTTAATTGCGACTTTAAAACGTCCTCCCGCCAAGCGTCTGGCCACAGCGATACTTGTTATTCCACACTTCGCCGCCGCATCCCAAACCAGATCCGGGATCCATGCCCGACTACAAACAGAAGCCGCGCGCAGCACGGTGTTGCAACAGGTTTCATTCGCTCACAACTGCTGCCAGATGCGCCTTGAGCCGCTGTTAAGATGCGTCCCTTTCAAGCCGCTTCGCGGCTGATCTGCTCCTGACTTTTCTTCCCTATCCGCGACGCCGCGACGCATTTACCTCATGACCGTTGCCCTCCCGGCCAGCACCCCCGCCACTTTCGAAATCAAAAGCGCCAACCTGCCCCTGGTGGCGCTGCTGCTCAAGTCTCCTGACCTGGATGCGCTCGCGCGCGACCTGGCGCTGCGCTTTGGCGACATCCCCGACTTTTTCGACAACGACCCGATGGTCATCGAACTGTCGGCGCTGGCGGCCGATGAACGCGCCATCGACTTCACGGCACTGATCAACCTGCTGTGCAGCTACCGCGTGGCGCCCATCGCGGTGCGCGGCGGTAATCCGGCGCAGATGGACGCAGCGCTGGCCGTCGGTCTGCTCCCCGCGCCCGATGCGCGCATCACCGCCGCACGCACGCAGGAGCCGCAGATCACCCGCGTGCAGCCGCCGCCGCAAGTCGAAGCACCGGCCCTGGCCGCGCCACCGCTGGGCGCGCTGGTCATCGACAAGCCCCTGCGATCAGGCCAGCAAATTTACGCCCGCGGGCGCGACTTGGTGGTGCTGGCCATGGTCAACGCCGGCGCCGAAGTCATTGCCGACGGCCACATCCATGTCTACGCCCCGCTGCGCGGCAAAGCCATGGCCGGCGCACGCGGCAACACCGACGCACGCATCTTTGCCCTCAGCCTGGAGCCCGAGCTGCTGTCCATCGCCGGCATTTACCGCACCAGCGAGAACCCGCTGCCCGAAGGCGTGTGGGGCAAGCCGACGCATGTGCGCCTGGTGCACGGCCCGGAAGGCGACAAGCTTGAAATGCATCCCATCAAAACGTAACACCTATCGGTTTTCCTGTTCGCCCTGAGCTTGGGAACGGACACAGGAACAACCCCCCTCTTTCATTCTTAAGGACTTTTTACGCATGGCAAAAATCATTGTGGTCACCTCGGGCAAGGGCGGCGTGGGCAAAACCACCACCAGCGCCAGCTTTGCAACCGGCCTGGCACTGCGCGGGCACAAAACCGCCGTCATCGACTTTGACGTCGGCCTGCGCAACCTTGACCTCATCATGGGCTGCGAGCGCCGCGTGGTGTATGACCTCATCAACGTCATTCAGGGCGAGGCCAACCTCAACCAGGCCCTGATAAAAGATAAGCAGTGCGACAACCTGTTTGTGCTGGCCGCATCGCAAACACGCGACAAAGAAGCGCTTAGCAAAGAGGGTGTCGAGAAGGTGCTGAAAGACCTGGGCGACATGGATTTTGAATACATCGTCTGCGACTCACCCGCCGGCATTGAAACTGGCGCGCTGATGGCCATGCACTTTGCCGACGAAGCGCTGGTCGTCACCAACCCCGAAGTCTCTTCGGTGCGCGACTCTGACCGCATCCTCGGCATGCTCTCAAGCAAAACCAAACGCGGGATGGAAGGCGGCGACCCGATCAAGGAGCATTTGCTCATCACCCGCTACAACCCCAGCCGCGTGGACCAGGGCCAGATGCTCTCGCTCGAAGACATCAAGGACATCCTGCGCATCAAGCTCATCGGCGTGATCCCCGAGTCCGAGTCGGTGCTGCAAGCCTCCAACCAGGGCGTGCCGGCGGTGCACATGGAAGGCAGCGATGTCTCTGAAGCCTACAAAGACGTGATTGCCCGCTTCATGGGCGAAGACAAGCCGTTGCGCTTCATCGACGCGCCTAAGGTCGGCTTCTTCAAACGTGTGTTTGGAGGCAAGTAATCCGCATGGCTTCTTTCCTTTCCTTCCTGCTCGGCGAAAAGAAAAAAACCGCCAGCGTCGCCAAAGAGCGGCTGCAGATCATCCTGGCTCACGAGCGCTCCGGCCGCAACAGCCACGAGCCCGACTACCTGCCCGCGCTGCAGCGCGACCTGATTGCGGTCATTTCCAAATACATCAAGATCGACCCGAACGACATCAAGGTCAACCTCGAGCGCCAGGACAACCTGGACGTGCTGGAGGTGAAGATCGAGTTGCCCGAGGCAGCAGACAAGAAATAGATCGGGCGAATTGAGCCGTTGCTTAGTGATGTCATCCCCGACTCGATCGGGGATCCATGCCCGCTGACCGTACTGCCCGGTCCACCAGCAAGCAGTGGCTCGCTTGCATCACACTGCGCCGCCAGTTTGCCTCCCACACTGGTCGGCGCCACGCCCACCACGTCGCTACTATATTGATAGCTATCCGCGCCCGCCGTTACTGGGCAAAGCGCCCATTTGACTAACAAACACCAGCGGGACGCCCCATCTCTGTCATCCCCGACTCGATCGGGGATCCATGCCCGAAGACCCGTAACGTCGGGTCTGCCAGCAACCCGGATCTCGCCCACATCACGCCGCACCACTGGTTCGCTCCCACACACTCGGCCCGCCCCCACCGCACGCTCCTATATTCATAGCTATCCGCGCCCGCCGTTACTGGGCAAAGTGCCGATTTAACTCACAACCCCCAGCAGCGCCCTCCATTCCCGTCATCCCGGACTTGCCCCGGGATCCATCCCCCAAAGACCTCCAGCCGTGCATAGAATCGTCCCCAGCCCCCATCAACGCAAGGACGCCCCATGCAACGCCGCCTTTTCTCCACACTGGCCCTGGCAACACTCGCACTCAGCGCCATCTTTGCCAGCCCGCCGGCTGACGCGCAACAGCCGCAGCGCATAGGCGTCCTGATGCTCCACGGCAAAAACCCGGGCAGCGCCCAGGACCCCAGCTTCGCCCCGCTCAAAACCACACTCCAGCGTGAAGGCTGGCTGGTAACGCTTCCCGACATGCCCTGGTCGCGCTTTCGCTACATCGACGGCCATTGGGACAAAGCCATGGCCGAAATAGGCGGCCACATCAAAACCCTGCGCGACAACGGCGCAACCAAAATCGTTGTGGTGGGCCACAGCATCGGCGTGCCCGCTGCCCTGAGCCATGCCGCCCGCGGCGGCGATGTGCAGGCCCTGGTGCTGCTGGCGCCCGGCCATGTTCCCAAAAATTACTACAACGTGCCCTTTATGAAAGTGGTGCGCGACAGCGTTGACGAAGCGCGCGCTCACGTTGCCGCAGGCAATGGCGACACCACAGGGCGCTTCAACGACATCAACCAGGGCAGACCACTCCAGGTGACAACAAGCGCCAAAAACTTTTTGTCCTACTTCGACCCAGTGTCAGACGCGGAGATGGGCGTCACAGCCCCGCGCGTGCCAGCCACCACACCCGTGATGACAGCCATCGGCCAGAACGACTCCCTGTTCCCTTATATTCGCGCCTACTACGTCGACAAATTGCCGGCAAATCCCAAAAACAAGTATCTGGAAGTAGGCGGCGGCCACACGGACACACCCCGCATGGCCAGCGACGAAATCATCCAGTGGATCAAGACGGCAGTGGCTGAATAGAAAGCTCGCCGAGCCCCGTGCCCCTCCCGCGTCATCCCGGGCTCGACCCGGGATCCATGCCTCATTCACAACGAACGGCCCAAGCGGCATACCCACCCTCGGTAAAAAACATAGCCTCAATCTTGTGCCCATCCACGTTCACAAAGCCAGGATACGGCGGCTCCAACCATTGGGAAGACTCAAAGGGTTAGGGAGACAAAAACCATAGCGAAGAAAAGTGCACTGCGGTATCGTTCAGCCACAAATACAACGCAGGGGAGATCATGATGGACTTGAACGAGCGCGAATTCATGCACGAACAGGAGCGCCAAAGTCCTTTCAGTCCTCCGCCTGAACGATTCGGCACGGCGAGCAAAGTCCTAGTCTTTATCGTTGTGCTTTTCCTGCTCTACAAGCTGACAGACTGGAAGCTAGGCCAGCGTTCCGCCGACCCCGTCATCCCACCGGCGCCGACAACTGGAGCGACGGTTTCACGATCCGCCGAATATGCAGCGCCATCTACCTTGCAAACACCGAGGGAATCAAATCCACAGGAAGCGCAGGAAAACATACGTACTGTCTCCAAATGCATTGTCGATGGCAAAACCAGTTACGGAGACGCAAGCTGCGCCGTCGGTGCGAAAGCTACCCAGCTTGTCACCAAAGAAAATCACAATCTCATGGCAGCCGTGCGCGTACCAGCGACACCACCAGAAGATGTGCCCGCCCCGCCTCAATCTGTAATCACTCAAAACGAGCCTGGGGTTGGGCCTGCGGTCATAAAGGCCGAATGCAATGCTTTGGAGGAGAGAATTAAATATCTCGATTCGCTGGCGCGTCAACCGCAAAGCGGACAAACGCAGGACTGGATTCGCGAAGAGCGAAAGAGTGCGCGGGATCGACAGGTACGGATCCCCTGTAGATAAGAGGATCAATCATCTAATCTTGCCTCTCCCATACGCGACCCCAGGAAAAGCCCTGGGTCACAAATCACGGTGAGGCAACTACGCTCGAGCGTGCAATAACTCCAACGCACACATCATGAGCAACGCCGTCACAGAGCTTCCCGGCTGGGGCGAGATGCCCACACGTCCTGGGCTTTATCTATCCCTTTCACACGGGAGAGACTTTCCACAACAAGCAGTCAAGCAAAGAGGTTTCGCGGGACCAAAGATCGGACCGCTTCTCTACGTACAGACGCACTACGCGCAACGACTTGTGCTTCGCTTCGCAAACAAGCGAGACACGATCAAATATTTTCCGAGCGCCTCTGCCACTGTGGGCGAGTTGGATGTGGTTGAAGGGACTTTGGTCTATGAAAACAAGTGCTATGGAGATTGGGATGTTTGCTATATCGCACAGCAATTCTGCAGAGTCAAAGCAAAGGTTGGCCGCACCAAAACCTAGATGACTTGGAATCCAATGCGCTCTAAATAGTCGAAGGTTGGATCGTAGTAAGTGGAAGAGCGCGTTGCATCGCTCAGATCTCCTTCGGGAATAACGAGAACCATCCCCTGTCGTGCTCGCGTGAGCAAAACGCGATAAGCGTTTTTCAGATAGGTCTGGCGATCACTCTTACGAATGCAATTCCAACGGCTTCCCACAAACGAATAGTGCTGCCACCCTTCCGGCGCAAAGCGAAAGTCGGCGTCCCAAACGACGCAGGACCAATCTAACTCAAGGCCCTGCACATGAAACTCAGTTGCAACGTCTTCGAGGTAGTAGGACGACCGGATATCCTCTTTGCCGTCCAAAAACCAATGAATGGGGTCCATCGGAGATCGGACATCAATGGCATGAGGTTTTAGCCGTTGTGCCTGCGATGAAACCACCATTCCATACCGCTCCGATCCCCTGGCGCGACCTCGCATCCAAGCCTTCGCTCGACTCAAACTGCGTGTAATAACAATTGGATATTTGGATTCCACTTTTCTAAGCGTCTGCCTAGCCACATCTGCTTCCAGGTCTAGTATCTGTTTGACAAGCGTCGACACGTGCTCAGCTCGAAATGACCGCATTGAAACACCGAGATGTAGGTGTTTTTCGAAGTGCACATTTGCCCTGTTCGCCACGTCACTGACCGCATGCCCCGCGCCATACTCTTCATCATTCAGCTCCGGCGATATATGGACATGCCACTCGCGAAAAGATCGATTAAGCGAAGCAACCCATTCGGCAATGCCTGCCTCACCGGTGTTGATCTCCTGCCCGCCGCCAACCAAACAAACGACCACGGCCCAATCACTATGTCGGTCTAAGCACGACATCAGAAATTCTGGCTCTGATTGCTTAAAGTCAGGTCGCTGCTTTTTACGAAGCATAAATGCGGCCGTTTGCTCAAGATTCCACGCGCGCTGAGCCTCATCAAAAATCGCTACGTGCTCGATCGGTGGACTGGCTAAGTTCACCAAACAGTCGTCACGAAAATGATGAACGTTTTGGATAAACGCCTTGACTCGACTCAAGGCCTCGCCCTTTTTCAACTTCCCACCCGCAGCCTTAATACGACGCACCTCGTCCCGCGCTAAAGCCTCCCTAAGTATGTCGACCAAAGGGCCATTTCCAGACAAAAACACGCTATAGAGTTCGCTGTCTTTATCAATATGTTTCGTCGCTATGTTGAGTCCTACGAGCGTCTTACCCGCACCCGGCACGCCTGTGACAAAACAAATCGACTTCCTCGACAACTCCCGGGATGAGCGAATGATCTCAGCGACGGTCTCAGATGTTTGGCTTAAGTTGATCGCTCCTGCGTCGCTGCGGGATATTTCTGAGACATCGTGCCCGCTGTAGAGGGCGACAGCGGCTTCAACGATTGTTGGGGTTGGGTGATATCTGCCAAGATCCCATTGCAAAGGGTCAATCTTTGGCCCATCACAAAACAACAATGTCTGTTCAAAGATGCCGCCGAGCTGAGAAGGCGCTGCATGTATCGGCAGCAGCACCAAATCATAATCTTGCGTTGTTGAAATTGAATATACTGCGTCCTTAGCCCGTGTCGCTACGAGTACCGGCGCAATGGGCTTGTCATGTGTCGTTTCATGAAAGTTCTTAAGGTCTAGGGCGTAGTCCCAAACCTGATCTGTGGCGCTAGCGGTGAAGTCCTTCTCACCCACCTTGAACTCGATGATGAAAACGACATGATCGATTAATACAACAACGTCAATTCGCTTACCAAGCCGAGGAACCGCATATTCAAAATACACCTTCCCACGACCTTGATAAGGCTCAAGGGGACCACGAAGGAGATTGATCTGCTCCAACCATGCATCTCGTTGCGACGCTTCGATCGAGAACCCACTATTTCGTGCGAGATTGCCGAGAATTTCGTCCGAAGATCGAGCTGGGAAATGCTCGATCAGATCCGCGTAATAGGCTCGGCTAGTCACAACGCTCGAGCTATTGAGTTTGCAATTGCAAAGACGGATCGATCGATCGCCTAAACGTCGATATTCGCAGCCCGCAACGCATTCGTCTCAATAAACTCGCGGCGCGGCTCCACCTCGTCACCCATCAGCATCGTAAACACGTGATCGGCTTCAATCGCGTCGTCGATCTGTACGCGCAGCAGGCGGCGCACGGTTGGGTCCATGGTGGTTTCCCACAGCTGAGCCGGGTTCATCTCGCCCAGGCCTTTGTAGCGCTGGCGTGCGGTGGCGCCTTCTGCCTGGGTGATCAGCCAGGCCATGGCTTCGCGGAAGGTTTCTACTTTTTCTTCCTTCTGGCGCTCGCCTTCGCCGCGCAGCACTTTGGCGCCTTCGCTCATCAGGCCCTTGAAGGTGGATGCCGCTTCGGCCAGGGCCGCGTAGTCAGCGCCGTGCACAAAGTCTTGTGTCAGCACGCTGCTTTTCACGTTGCCGTGGTGGCGGCGGCTGATGCGCAGAATGGGTTTGTCGTTGCGGGCGTCAAACTCACCAGCCACTTCGGCTGTAGGCAACTGTGCCTGCAGCATCACAGCTGAGCGCTCGGCGTCTTCCACGGTGTCCAGGTTCAGGGCAACACCGTCCGCAATGGCTTTGAGCGCTTCTGCGTCCATGTAGCCACGCAGGCGGCCAATCACCGACTCAGCCAGCTGATGCTTGCGTGCCAGCTCGGCCAGTGTGTCGCCAGTCAGCAGCGTGCCCTTGCCTGCTGCAGGGTCAGCGCCGGTTTGCACCGATGCGTCTTTGAGCGCAATCTTCAGCAAGAAGCTGTCGAGTGCCGCGCTGTCTTTCAGGTACTGCTCTTCCTTGCCAGACTTGACCTTGTACAGCGGTGGCTGCGCAATGTAGATGTGGCCGCGCTCGACCAGCTCGGGCATCTGGCGGTAAAAGAAGGTCAGCAACAGTGTGCGGATGTGGGCGCCGTCAACGTCAGCGTCGGTCATGATGATGATGCGGTGGTAACGCAGCTTGGCCACGTTGAAGTCGTCATTGCCGGTGGTGCCGCCGGCCTTGCCGATGCCGGTGCCCAGGGCGGTGATCAGCGTCAAGATTTCGTTGCTGGTCAGCAGCTTTTCATAACGCGCTTTTTCAACGTTAAGAATCTTGCCGCGCAGCGGCAAGATCGCCTGAAACTTGCGGTCACGTCCCTGCTTGGCAGAGCCGCCGGCGGAGTCACCCTCGACGATGTAGATTTCGCACATGGCCGGGTCTTTTTCCTGGCAGTCAGCCAGCTTGCCGGGCAGGCCCATGCCGTCCAGCACGCCCTTGCGGCGCGTCATGTCGCGCGCCTTGCGGGCGGCTTCACGCGCGCGCGCGGCTTCAATGATTTTGCCGACGATGATCTTAGCATCGTTGGGGCGCTCTTGCAGGTAGTCGGCCAGCAGCTTGCTGACGATGTCTTCCACCGGGCCGCGCACTTCAGAGCTCACCAGCTTGTCTTTGGTCTGGCTGGAGAATTTGGGCTCGGGCACCTTGACGCTCAGCACGCAGGTCAAGCCTTCGCGCATGTCGTCGCCGGTGACTTCAACCTTGGCTTTTTTGGCCAGCTCGCTGTCGTCAATGTATTTGTTGATAACACGTGTCATCGCGGCGCGCAGGCCGGTCAGATGGGTGCCGCCGTCGCGCTGCGGAATGTTGTTGGTAAAACACAGCACCTGCTCGTTGTAGCCACTGTTCCACTGCATGGCAACTTCAACACCGATGTTGGTGTTCTGGTCGCTCTGACGGTCGCCCATGGCATGGAAGACGTTGGGGTGCAGGACTGTCTTGCCCTTGTTGATGAAGTTGACAAAGCCTGTGACGCCGCCGGCGCCAGCAAAGTCGTCTTCTTTGCCGCTGCGTTCGTCCTTCAGGCGGATCTTCACGCCGTTGTTCAAAAAGCTCAGCTCGCGCAGGCGCTTGCTCAGAATCTCGTAATGAAAATCGTTGTTCTGCTGAAAGATATCGGTGTCTGGCAGAAAGTGCACCTCGGTGCCTCGCTTTTCAGTGTCACCCATCACTTGCATGGGAGAGACCTCAACACCGCCAACCTTTTCAATGATGCGGTTTTGCACAAAGCCTTTTGAAAACTCCATCACATGGACTTTTCCTTCGCGCCGAATCGTCAGGCGCAGCATTTTTGACAATGCGTTCACGCAGCTCACGCCCACGCCGTGCAAGCCGCCAGACACCTTGTAGCTGTTCTGGTTGAACTTGCCGCCGGCATGCAGCTCGGTCAGGGCAATTTCGGCTGCAGAGCGCTTGGGCTCGTGCTTGTCGTCCATCTTGATGCCGGTCGGGATGCCGCGGCCGTTGTCCACCACGCTGATGGAGTTGTCCAGATGGATGGTGACCATGATGTCGTCGCAATGGCCGGCGAGCGATTCGTCAATCGAGTTATCAACCACCTCAAACACCAGATGGTGCAAGCCTGTGCCATCCGACGTGTCGCCGATGTACATGCCAGGGCGCTTGCGCACAGCCTCCAGGCCTTCCAGAATCTGGATCGAGCCTTCGCCATAACCTTCAGACGCGCCGGCCTGGTTGGTATCAATTTTGGGCTGGAAATTGGAGCTTCCCTCGCCGCCTTCACCGGAATTGACACCTTCATTTCCGCGACCTGGTTCGTCGGGAGTAGCTTCGTTGGTTTGGTTTTCTTGGGTCATAACTAACTTTTACCTGCGGTGAAACTATGTTTTCTCAATCTCTTGAATGACCAAACCCGCTTTTTCAAGCGGGTTCAGCTTTACTTGTCATCCCGGACTTGATCCGGGATCCATGCCACATCGACCTTATTGCGGTTTGTGAAACATGGATTGCGGGTCAAGCCCGCAATGACCCTCATCATCAAATCCGCATTGGCATCACAACGTATTTAAACGCTGCGTTGTCCGGAATGGTCAACAGCGCGGAGCTGTTGGAGTCAGCCAGCTCAATCTTTACCATGTCCTGCTCCATGTTGGCGAGAGCGTCGATCAGGTAGGTCACGTTAAAGCCAATCTCGATGGCGTCACCGCCGTAGTCGATGTCGAGCTCGTCGACAGCTTCTTCCTGCTCGGCATTGTTGGACGCCACACGCAGGGTGCCGGGTTCGATGTTCAGGCGCACACCCTTGAACTTCTCGCTGGTGAGAATCGCCGTGCGCTGCAAAGACGCCAGCAGTGGCACCCGGCCCAGGGTGATGATGTTCTTGTGGTTTTTGGGGATGACACGGTTGTAGTCGGGAAACTTGCCCTCAACCAGCTTGGTGACAAACTCCATGCCTTCAAAACTGAACTTGGCCTGGTTACCGGCAAACTGCATTTCGATCGCGCCTTCTTTGTCGCTGAGCAGGCGCTGCATTTCCAGCACGGTCTTGCGCGGCAAGATCACTTCCTGGCGCGGCACTTCCACATCGAGCGTGGCCGATGAGAAGGCTAGGCGGTGACCGTCGGTGGCGACCAGGCTGAGCTGTTTGCCTTCGGCGACGAACAGGATGCCGTTGAGGTAGTAACGGATGTCATGCACCGCCATCGCAAACGAAACCTGATTCAGCAGCTCTTTAAGAACTTTTTGCGGCACAGAAAAGCTGGGGCCAAAGTTGGCGGCTTCCTGCACCAAGGGAAAGTCTTCCGCCGGCAGCGTCTGCAGCGTGAAGCGGCTCTTGCCACCTTTGAGGATCAGCTTGTTCTGGGCCGACTCCAGCGACACGGTCTGGTCGCTGGGCATGGAGCGCAGGATGTCGATGAGCTTGCGGGCGCCCACCGTGGTGGTGAAGTTGCCGCTGTCGCCATCCAGCTCGGCCGTGGTGCGGATCTGGATTTCCAGATCGCTGGTGGTCAGCTGCAATTGCGAGCCCGTCTTGCGGATCAGCACGTTGGCCAGAATCGGCAGGGTGTGCCGACGCTCCACGATGCCTGCAACCGATTGCAATACCGACAAAACTTTATCCTGAGTGGCTTTGAGAACAATCACTGTCTTAACCTCTTATTTCTTTAATTCAAATTAGTAGTAGTAGATAAGGGCAGCACATTTCTGTGGACATCCCTATTTTCTTCTTTTTGATCAACTACTTGGCGCTTGTTTAACCTTGTGGTCAGACATCCCCCCAACCCTGCTGCCCAATATGAACAACTTTTGAGAATCCACTGTCCCTGTGGATAAGCCATGGGTTGTTCAAAAGTTGTCCCCAGTGTTGTCAGACGCATCTGAAACTTGGGAAAAGCGGCTGAGGTCATGTCCGTTTGCGGATTCATCTCAGCCTTTCAGGGTTTGTTCCAGCACATGCAGTTGCTGGTTGAGCTCAGTCATCTGCTGACGCTCTGCAGACATCTTGCGCACGGCGTGCAGCACAGTGGTGTGGTCACGGCCACCAAACAGCTCACCGATCTCTGGCAGGCTCTTCTGGGTGAGCTCCTTGGCCAGGTACATGGCAATCTGGCGCGGCCGGGCAATGCTGGCGGGCCGCTTTTTGGAATACATGTCAGCGACTTTGATCTTGTAATAGTCAGCGACGGTTTTCTGGATGTTCTCAACCGAGATTTGCCGGTTCTGGATGGACAGCAGGTCGCGCAGTGCCTCGCGCGCGAGCTGGATGGAGATTTCCTTGAGGTTAAAGCGCGAGTAAGCCAGGATTTTGCGCAGCGCGCCTTCCAGCTCACGCACGTTGGAGCGCACGTTCTTGGCAACAAAAAACGCGACCTCTTCCGGCATGACGGCGCTTTCGGCCTCGGCCTTGCGGATCAAAATGGCTACGCGCATTTCAAGCTCAGGGGGCTCGATGGCAACCGTCAGGCCCGAATCAAAACGCGAAACCAGGCGCTCATGAATGTCCGTCAGGCCCTTGGGATAGGTGTCGCTGGTCATCACGATGTGAGACTTTTTGGTCAGCAAGGCCTCAAAGGCGTTGAAAAACTCTTCCTGGGTGCGGTCCTTGTTCGCCAGAAACTGAACGTCGTCAATCAACAGCAAATCCAGCGAGTGGTAACGCTCTTTGAACTCGTCAAAAGTCTTGCGCTGATAGGCCTTAACCACATCCGAAACAAATTGTTCAGCGTGGATGTAGAGAACTTTGGCGGCGGGGTTGTCTGCGAGCAGTTTGTTGCCGATGGCGTGCATCAAATGGGTCTTACCCAAACCGACGCCACCATAGATAAAAAGGGGGTTGTAAAGCTGGCCCAGGCTGCTGGACACGTGCATGGCCGCAGCGCGGCCCATGCGGTTGGCAGTGCCTTCAATCAGGGTTTCAAACGTCAGCGCGGTGTTGAGGCGGTTTTTGAAAGGCGCACCTGCGGCATCCTCAGGCACCCCCAAACCGGCAGGCTCAACCACACCCGTGCCTTCGAAGCTACGCGTAAGCGGAGTCGATCGCGTGGTGGTTTCCCGCTGAGCGAGCGCTAACTCAAGGTGAATATTGTGGCCGGAAATTTTCTCAAGCAAGGCCGAAATACGGCCGGCGTATTGCGCCCGGACCCAGTCCAACTTGAAGCGGTTGGCGACTTGAATGGTGACTTTGGAGAGGTCGGCGGCGACCTCTGCGACCAGCGGACGGATCCAGGTATTGAACTGCTGCTCGGGCAATTCCTGCGCCAGATGGTCAACGCAGCTTTGCCACAAGTCTTCGCTGGAGATGTATGCGGCGCTCTCACTCATGGGCTGAAGGGGCGAGGCGGCTGCCGCTGCAAGCACATGCCTGCTTGTGGATATTATTAATTTTTGGCACCCGTTATTGTAGGCGTCTGAGGTAGTTATCCACAAAAATTTTCGTTCGGGTTTTAACCTAGAATGCGCCCACTTGGCCGCCGCCGCTCATCTGACCCTTTACCGCCAATGAGACGTCTAACTTGTTGCCACGCCTCATAAATCTGCGATAATCATGGGTTTCCCTGATTCACAGCGGGATTCATGGCGGCGTTTTGCACGCGTGAAACTGGCGTGAAGACTATTTAAGCAGGGAGCTTTTCAAGCCCGTAGGACCCATCATGAAACGCACATACCAACCTTCCAAAGTCAAGCGCGCACGTACGCACGGCTTTCTGACACGCATGAAAACACGTGGCGGCCGCGCAGTGATTGCTGCTCGCCGCGCCAAAGGCCGCAAGCGCCTGGCTGTCTAACAAGCCTGTTTCTGCTGGCTGTTGCTTTCGAGCAGATGCTTGGCTGCAGCACCCATGCAGCGGCTTAAAACCCGACCCCAGTTCCAGGCAGTTCTTGCCGGTGCCATTGTTGCCAGGACAACGCATTTCGCATTGCACCGCAATGCGCTTGATGCCATGAACGCGCTGACCGTGCCCGCCAAAACCCATGACACCCCGGATTTGTTTCCGGCCCAGGACACCTGGGTTGGCGCGATGGTGCCCAAGCGCTGGGCCAAACGAGCCGTTACGCGCAACGCCATCAAAAGACAGATTTACACCTTGAGCGCAGACCTTTTGCACGATTTGCCGCCTGCCGCCTGGGTGATTCGCCTGCGCCGTGATTTCTCGCGCAAAGAGTTTGTCAGTGCCAGCTCGGACGCCCTCAAGCTGGCCGTTCGTACCGAAGTATCTGTATTGATGCAATCAGGAGCCCGGTCCGCATGAGCACCCAGTCCACCCTGCTTCGCGCCTTTCGGGCCGTGGCCCGCCTTCCCCAGAAAACGCTGGTGATGCTGGTCAAAGGCTACCGCCTGTTGCTCAGTCCTTCGCTGGGCTCGTCCTGCCGCTTTGAGCCAACCTGCTCTGCCTACTCCCTGCAAGCCCTGCAGCAGCATGGCGCCACCAAAGGCAGCTACCTCACGCTTTACCGCCTCGCCCGTTGCCACCCCTGGTGCAACGGCGGCTTTGACCCGGTGCCTTCATCGGCAGGCCGGACTTCCCTTTTCACCCGTCTGGTCACGCCCGTGACCTCGCTCTCCTCTAAAAAGAAACTGTCATGAACGACATCCGTCGCACCATCCTGTGGGTGATTTTTGGTTTTTCCATGATTCTGCTGTGGGATCAGTGGCAGGTTTTTAACGGCAACAAAGCGACCTTTTTCCCCTCCCCTGCCAAGCCAGTTGCCAGTGCCGTGGCGCCAGCCAGCGCGGCCGCCGGGTCTGCAAGCGTGCCAGCGAGCGTCGGTTCCGTCCCTGTGCCTACACCCGCTGCTACGCCAGCGGCGGTTGTGCCCGGCGCGCTGCCGGCCGCAACGCCTTCTGCCACCAAAGAACGCCTGCTCGTTAACACAGATGTGCTGGCACTTACTTTTGATACTGAGGGCGGCACGCTCGTAGGATCGGCTTTCACTCAATACAAAGACGCCGGGGAAAAAGAAGCTGGCTTCGTTTTGCTGGATCAAAGCGCTGCGCGCGTCTATATGGCGCAATCAGGTCTGGTTGCTGGCGCCACGGGCGGCAGCTTCCCTACCCACAAAACCTTGATGACCGCTGTTCCGGGCGAACGCACGCTCAAGGACGGCCAGGACACGCTGGAAGTCAAGTTTGAATCGGCCGATGTCGGTGGCGTCAAGCTGGTCAAGACCTATACCCTCAAGCGCGGTGCGTACGACATGGCGGTGCGCCACGACATCGTTAACACCGGCGCGGCACCCGTGGCTCCACAGCTGTACATGCAGCTGGTGCGCGACGGCAATCCGCCACCCGGCGAGTCGTCGTTTTATTCCACTTTCACGGGTCCGGCCATTTACACCGAGGCCCAGAAGTACCAGAAGGTGGAATTCAAGGACATTGAAAAGAACAAGGTCGATGTTGAAAAAACTGCCACCAACGGCTACATCTCCATGGTCCAGCACTATTTTGCAACCGCATGGATTTTGGCTGACGGCATGCAGCGCGAGATATTCTTCCGCAAGGTAGATACCAACCTGTATTCCGTGGGCATGATCACGCCGCTGGAAGCCATTGCTCCTGGCACAACCAAGTCCGTCAGCGCCACGTTTTTTATTGGCCCCCAGGTCGAGAAACAGCTGGAAGCGATTGCGCCGGGGCTGGAACTCGTCAAAGACTACGGCTGGCTGACCATTCTTGCCAAGCCGCTCTACTGGTTGCTCGACAAACTGCACGGCTTTATTCACAACTGGGGCTGGGCCATCGTGGCTTTGGTGCTCTTGCTGAAAATCGCGTTTTACTGGCTCAATGCCAAGGCCTACGCCAGCATGGCCAAGATGAAGGCTGTCAATCCGAAAATCATGGAAATGCGCGAGCGGCTCAAAGACAAGCCGCAAGAGATGCAGCAGGCCATGATGAAGATGTACAAGGACGAAAAAGTCAACCCAATGGGTGGCTGCTTTCCCATCATGGTTCAGATCCCGGTGTTTATTGCGCTCTACTGGGTGCTTCTGAGCTCGGTTGAAATGCGCAACGCACCATGGATCTTGTGGATCAAGGACTTGTCCGCCCCTGATCCGTATTTCATTTTGCCCATCGTCATGACCCTGACGACGATGTTGCAGACCGCGCTGAATCCCACACCGCCGGACCCGATGCAAGCCAAGTTGATGTGGTTCATGCCGCTGATCTTCAGCGTGATGTTCTTCTTCTTCCCGGCCGGTCTGGTGCTGTACTGGATCACCAACAACATCCTGTCGATCGCGCAGCAGTGGGTTATCAACACCCGCATGGGTGTGCCGCCGCAGTTCAATTTACCCAAATTCAAGTAAAGCAAAAAGGGCCGCTTTGCGGCCCTTTACCATTGCGGTCATGCTTCCCCGCCACCACGACCCCATAGCTGCCATTGCCACCGCACCAGGGCGTGGCGCCGTGGGTATTGTGCGGGTATCGGGCAAGGATTTGGCGCCACTGGTGATAGCCGTTTGTGGCCGCACGTTAAGCGCGCGTCAGGCTACTTACCTCCCGTTTCGTGATGCCGCGGGCCAGCCCATAGACCAGGGACTGGCGATTTTTTTCCCTGCGCCGCATTCGTATACCGGTGAGGACGTTCTGGAACTGCAGGCACACGGCGGACCAGTGGTATTGCAGCTGTTGCTGGCGCGCTGCCTGCAAGCCGCAGCCGGGAACGATGTCGCCACCGGGCGCCCTCGCGTGCAGGGCCTGCGGCTGGCTCAGCCCGGTGAATTCACGGAGCGGGCGTTTCTGAACGACAAAATGGATCTCGCGCAGGCCGAAGCCATTGCGGACCTCATCGACGCCAGTACGGAAACAGCGGCGCGCTCCGCCGCGCGATCGCTTTCGGGCGAATTTTCCAAAGAAATTCATGTTTTGCTGGACAAGCTGATTCACCTGCGCATGCTGGTGGAGGCAACGCTCGATTTCCCCGAGGAAGACATCGACTTTTTGCAAAAAGCAGACGCTCAGGGTCAACTAAAGCGGCTGCAGGAAACGCTTGCAGCGGTGATGCAGCGGGCCAGCCAGGGCGCGATTCTGCGTGAGGGCATCAAGGTGGTCATCGCTGGCCAGCCCAACGCGGGCAAAAGCTCGCTGCTCAATGCGCTGGCTGGTGCCGAATTGGCCATCGTCACGCCGGTTGCAGGGACCACGCGCGACAAGGTCGTTCAGCTGATTCAGATCGACGGTGTACCCCTGCATGTGGTGGATACAGCTGGCCTGCGTGACAGTTTGCTGCCGGAGATCGATCAGGTTGAAAAAATCGGAATCGAACGCGCCTGGACGGAGATTCAAACTGCGGATGCCGTGCTGTTTCTGCACGATCTGACGCGTCAGCAGACACCGCACGATGTGCGGATTGCCAGCAACTACATCGCGTCTGATGCAGAAATAGCGGCAGCCATCAAGCAAAAGTTGCCCGCCAGTACGCCGGTTATTGATGTGTGGAACAAGGCGGATGCGGTTGAGGCCGCGGCGGGCCTGGCGCCAGCTTCAGGCGTGTTGATCTCAGCCAAGACGGGGGCCGGTTTGCCGGAACTGAGGCAACGGCTCCTAGCGCTGGCGGGCTGGCAGGCGGCTCCAGAAGGCGTGTTCATGGCCCGGGAGCGCCATGTGCTGGCCTTGCGCGATGTGGATGTCCGGTTGAAACAGGCGTCGGCGCAACTTGGTGCGAACATCCCAGCTTTAGACTTGCTCGCGGAAGATTTGCGGCAAGCCCAAAACGCACTCAGCGGCATCACCGGCCAGTTCACCCCCGACGATTTGTTGGGGGAAATTTTCTCCAAATTTTGCATCGGCAAGTAGGCCCCGCAGCGGTCCCGTACGTCTCGGAAATCAATGTATCAGGTGTAAGCGGGCGTTAACGTCCCTTGCAGTGTCAAGGCCATGGAGGGTATCTTCCGTTCACCATGAACGCCCCACTCCTGTCCCCCCTGCGTTTTGACATCCAGAGCCTGGTTCAGGCCATGGCACACAGCCACGCGAGCGATGCCCTCCGTTGCCAGCTGAGCCCGCAGCAGTGGGAAGTTTTGGGCGGGTATATCCAGCCCTTTTCGATGCAGCAGGGCCAGACGCTTATTGAACAGGGTGCGGTCGATCAAACGCTGTATTTCGTTGAAAGCGGAACCCTGAGTGTTCACTATGAAGACGATAAAGGCCGGGTTCGACTGGCCATGGTGGGCGCCGGCTCCGTGATTGGCGAGGGGGCGTTTTTCTCGCGCTTGCCGCGCAGCGCCTCGGTACAGGCCACCAACGCGTGCAAGGTCTGGTGCCTGACCGCGTTGCGGTTCAGGGAGCTGGCCAACCGTCACAGCCCGATTGCGCTTGAGTTGAGCATGGCTCTGGGTGGCGTGCTTGCCAAACGTTTTTACAACCGCCCCAAACGGGTGGCGGTGACCTGAGACGGCCCGGCCGGCGACGCAACATGTGCGATACCGGCGTGACAGGCACCAGCGGGCGGCTGGCAAAGTCGCAGGAAAGGCTTGCCCACGCGCGCTCTCGAAACACGAAAAACGTGACTTATTGCAGGCTTGGGTCGGTATTCGATCCTGCCACTGGTACGCGCCCGGGTTTGAGGACCAAAACCCCGGCATGTTTCAGTAAACTGCCCAGTAAGCGCGGCGTTTACGCAACCCTCTTTTCATCGATCGTTGCCAGGCAGCCATCATCTCAACAGGTACCCATCCATGTCACTCTTTAGCTGGTTCTCTGGTTCCCCCGTCGCTGTCAAGGAAGACAGCTCGGGGCTGAGCCGCGACGACCGCACGCGCCCCGCCCCCGGCGTTCGCGCAAAACCGGCGGTGTCCATGCCGCCGGTGAGTACCCCATCTGCAGGGACGGCGGCCAACGGAGACCGGCCCAGTGAGCGCAAGTCGCATCGCCATGCCAGGCGCGAGCAGCTGTATGTGGCCGTGCGGGAGGCCATGATTCGCGCCGGCGTGCTGTCGGCAAGCTACAAGTTCAAGGTGTTGTCGCTGGACCCACGCGGCGAGCAGTTCATGGTCATGATGGATCTGGCACAAGAGTTTGGTGACCAGATGGAGCGGCTGACTGAAATCGAAGTCATGATCGCTCAAAGCGCCAAGCAGCGTTACAACATCCGGGTGACAGCGGTGTACTGGCGCATGAATGAGATGGTCTCCGTGGCGCGGCCCGCTGCCGTTGCTGCCGCGGCAGCATCAGCGCCCGGACTCAGCCGGGCACGCCCGGTGTTTACGGAGTCTGACGCGGAAGTGCACAGCACCGTTCCACCCGAACCCGAAGCCGCCACTACCCAGGCGCCAGCACCGTCAAGGTATGAGCCGATCCAGGCCGATGAAGTCGCTGCGTTTAAGCAAGCGGTTGCCGCTGCGGCAGCGCTTGGGGCTGTATCGCCGGAAAAAGCGATGGTGCCAGTCAAGGAACCGGCCAGTCGGAGCGGCCCCCGCTCCTACACTTTGCTGACCGGGTTTGAGGACACTGAGATGCCCGACTCCCCGGCTGTCATGCCAGCCTTGAGCGCGACGCAATACGGTGATCTCAACTGACTGCGTGTACGGTTGGTGATCTGAATCTCGCGCGCCGCAAAACATGCGGGCGCAGCACATAAACAAATCGGCATTTTGCCCTTGATTAACGGGCGAAGCGCGCTATGCATTTGATAGCTTTCTGCCGGGCGCAGCTGGGCCCGTTTATGCCAGCCCGGGCTTGCCGGTCGCTCCACGCAGCAGCATTTCCTCAGCCACCGCAAGCGCCTCGGGTTTGCCGGACAGCACCAGCGTGTCGCCGTCGGCCAGTAAAGTTTGCAGGTCGGGGCTTGAGGTTTTGCCGTTGCTGCGCCGCAAACCGACGACGCGTACCGCAATGTCCTGCAAGGACAAGGCACCCAGGGTTTGACCGCCGCTTCGACTGCCCGCCGGCAGGGTGATGGTCGAGAGCCGCTCCTGGTCCACCTCGCGAACAGTGTTGTCGTCGGCACCGTGAAAGTAGCCACGCAGCAGGTTGTACCGCGCGTCTCGCTGATCCTGCACCAGCCGGATCACGCGCCGCATGGGAACGCCCACCAGCGCCAGCGCATGGCTCGCCAGCATCAGGCTGCCCTCAATCGCTTCGGGCACCACCTCGGTCGCTCCCGCAGCCTGCAGCTTTTCCAGATCATGGTCGTCCACGGTGCGGACAATCACCGGAACAGTCGGCGCATGAGCCCGAATGTTTGCCAGCACCTTTAAGGCGCTGGCGGTGTCAAGATAAGTGACCACTACAGCGCTGGCGCGTGCCAGACCCGCTGCCATCAGGGCCTGCAGGCGAACCGCGTCGCCAAACACAACCGAGTCGCCAGCGGCGGCGGCTTGTCGGACCCGATCAGGGTCAAGGTCCAGAGCCATGTAAGGGATGCCTTCGCCGTCGAGCATGCGCCCCATGTTTTGCCCGCAACGGCCATAGCCGCAAATGATCACGTGTTTGTTGACGTTGATGGACTTGCGGGCAATCGAGGTCATTTGCAAAGACTGCTGCAGCCATTCGCTGCTGACCAGGCGCATCACGATGCGGTTGCTGAACATGATGATGAAGGGCGTAGCGAGCATGGATAGCACCATGCTGGCCAGAATGGGGTTGAGCAGGTCTGGCGGGACCAGGCTGTTTTTCTGCGCCAGGGTCAGCAGCACAAAACCGAATTCGCCAGCCTGCGCCAGGTAAAGCCCGGTGCGCAGTGAGACACCGGCCGTGCCCCCCAGCGCTTTGGCCAGCACGGTTACCAAAACCAGCTTGAACAAGACCGGCAAGGTCAGCAGCAGCAGCACCATGGGCCAGCGCTCAAGGACCAGCCGCCAGTCGAGCAGCATCCCGATGCTGATGAAGAAGAGGCCGAGCAACACATCATGAAACGGACGAATGTCCGTCTCCACCTGGTGCTTGTATTCCGTTTCCGAGATCAGCATGCCGGCGATAAAAGCGCCCAGTGCCAGGCTCAGGCCCGCCAGTTCCGTCAGCCAGGCAAGCGCCAGGGTCACGAGCAAAAGGTTGAGCACAAAAAGCTCTTCACTTTTTCGCCGCGCAACAATCGTGAGCCACCAGCGCATCACACGCTGGCCACCGGCCAGCAGCAAACCCACCAGCACGGCGGCCTTGAGCCCGGCGAGGGCCAGCGCCATGAAGAGCTTGTCGGGCGAAGAGCCTAGCGCGGGAATCAGCACGAGAAGCGGCACCACAGCCAAGTCCTGAAACAGCAGCACGCCCATCACACGCTTGCCGTGCTCGGACTCGAGTTCCAGCCGCTCGGACAGCAGCTTGACCACCACTGCTGTACTGCTCATGGCAATGGCTCCGGACAGCGCCAGCGCAGCCTGCCACGGCATGTTCCAGAGGGTAGGCGCGAGCGCGGCCAGAAACAGCGACCCGAAGGTGGCCAACACAATGGTGGACACCACCTGCAGAAGCCCCAGACCAAACACGTGGCGCCGCATCGAGCGAAGTTTGGGGAGGTTGAACTCAAGCCCGATGACAAACATCAGGAAGACCACGCCGAACTCGCCGAGGTGGCGCACACCGTCCGAGTTTTGCGCCAGTGCGAGCGCGTTGGGCCCAATGACCACGCCCACCACAAGGTAGCCGAGCATGGGGGGCAACTTCAGCGAGCGGCATGCAACCACGCCCAGCACGGCGGCCAGCAGATACAGCAGCGTGAGTTCCAGCGCGGTCATGCGTCGATGGTAGCTGATGGGCATTGCTTTTTGCCTCTTCTGGCAGGCACCCGCCTCTATAGAATGCGGGCATGAGCTTTGAACCCGAGACGTTTGACCCCGCGCACGCATTGGCCCTGGCCCACAGGACCTTTGAAATAGAGGCGGCAGCCATCCTCGGTTTGCGGGAGCGGGTCGGTCCGGAATTCGCTCAGGCGGTAAAGCTCATTCTGAAATGCAGCGGCCGCGTGGTGGTGATGGGCATGGGTAAAAGCGGGCACATCGGCCGCAAGATCGCGGCCACGCTCGCCTCAACCGGCACCCCTGCCATGTTTGTTCATCCTGCAGAAGCCAGCCATGGCGATCTGGGCATGATCACTCCATCGGATGTGGTGCTGGCGATATCCAACAGCGGCGAAAGCAAGGAGTTGACGGCCTTGCTGCCAGCGTTGCGTCGTCAGGCGGTACCTTTGGTGGCCATCACGGGTGAGCCTGCTTCGACCTTGGCCGAGTGCAGCAATGTGACACTCAACAGCAGCGTGGCGCAGGAGGCCTGTCCCCTTAACCTGGCGCCCACAGCGAGCACAACGGCGCAACTAGCGCTGGGCGATGCACTTGCGGTTGCTTTACTCGATGCACGCGGTTTCAAGGAAGAGGACTTTGCCCGCTCCCACCCTGGTGGCGCGCTGGGCCGCAAGCTGCTGACCCATCTGAATGACGTGATGCGTATAGGTGATGCCGTTCCAGCCGTCACGCTGCAGACGGGCTTCACCGGCCTGATGCGCGAGATGAGTAGCAAGGGTCTGGGTGCCTCTGCGGTGGTTGACGATCAGCGCCGTGTGCTGGGAATTTTCACCGACGGCGATTTGCGCCGGCTGATTGAAAAAGGAGTGGATCTGCGCGCCAGTACGGCCGCGGATGTGATGCACCCCAACCCGCGTACCTTGCGGGCAGATGCGCTGGCGGTGGAAGCCGTGGCGCTGATGGAGCAATACCGCATCACCAGCGTGCTGGTGGTTGACGAAAGCGGCGCACTGTGCGGCGCACTCAACAGCAACGATTTATTGCGCGCCAAAGTCATCTGATGGACGTTTCAACCTTGACGCCGGGCGCGATCACTCCCGCTTTGAATTTTCCGCCGCAGTTGCTGCTGTTGGCGCAGGGCGTAAAGGTCGCCTTTTTTGACGTGGATGGCGTGCTGACCGATGGCGGGTTGTATTTTGCCGAACGCCAGTCACACGACGGGCAAGGAGCGTCTGCGCTGGCGGGGGAAACAATCAAGCGATTCAATTCACTGGACGGCCACGGTCTGAAGATGCTGCAAAAAGCCGGAATCACGCCAGCCGTGATCACGGGTCGAGACAGCGTTGTGTTGCGTGCGCGTCTGCAAGCGCTGGGCATTGTTCATTGCCACTTTGGTACGGAAGACAAGCGTCCAGCGGCTGAGAAAACACTGAAGGAGCTTGGGCTGGACTGGGACGCCGCGGCTTTTATGGGTGACGACTGGCCAGACTTGCCGGTCATGCGCCGCGTTGCCTTCAGCTGTGCGCCGGCGAATGCGCATGCCGAGGTCAAGGCTGTGGCGACTTACGTAACACAGGCCACTGGCGGTAATGGCGCGGTGCGTGAGCTCTGCGACCTGCTGCTGGTTGCCAGCGGCCGATACGTGACACTTCTTCAGGAGTACGCCCAATGAGCGCCGCCACGCGCTGGTGGCCGCGGCAGGCTATGGATCTGGACTGGCGCCGCATGCTGGACAACGCCTCGCGCGTGTGGGAGCGCACTGCGATTTACATCCCTGTGCTGTTGATGGGCCTGCTTGCGCTGGGAACCTATTGGCTGGTGAGAAACACGCCCACCTCACTCGTGCCAGAGGCGCGCCGCGCAGTGTCGGCTGAGCCTGATTACTACATGCGCAAATTTGGCATCAAGACCTTCGATGAGGCGGGCCAGCTGAAAAGCGATGTTTCAGGAGCGGAGCTACGCCACTATCCGGACACCGACACGCTGGAAATCGACCGCGCGGTGATCCGCAGCTACAGCCTTGAAGGGCGCCTGACCACATCAACTGGAGACAAGGCCTTGAGCAACGGCGATGGTTCAGAGGTTCAATTGATCGGCAATGCGCTGGTGGTGAGAGAGGCTTTCAAGGATGTTGACGGGAAGGAAATCCCCCGTCTGCAGTTTCGCGGGGAGTTTCTTCACATCTACGTGAACGAAGAGCGCGTGAAATCGCATTTGCCTGTAGTTGTCAACCGCGGCAGCGACCAGTTTGAAGGCGATACGTTTGCCTTCACCAATCTCGACCGGGTGGCTGATCTTCAGGGGCGCGTCAAAAGTATTCTGGTGCCGCGTAAAGCGGCACCCTGACACTCCGCCAATAAGCGCCTCATGCCAAAACTCGTTTTCATTACCGGCGCCTCCAGCGGAATCGGCCAGGCGCTCGCCCTGCGGTTTTATCAGGCGGGCTATCACCTTGCCCTTGCGGCACGTCGCACCGCCGAAATTCAGGCGTGGGCTTTGTCGCACGGCGTTGATGCCGCCACCTTCAAAATCTACAGTGCGGATGTGTCTGACGTGGACAGCATCACTGCTGCTGGCAAGGCGTGCATAGCGGCGCAAGGGGTGCCTGACGTCGTTATTGCCAACGCGGGTATCAGCATAGGCATGGACACGGCGGTGCGTGGCGATATTGACGTGATGGCACAAACATATGCCACCAACAACATTGGCCTCGCCGCCACTTTTCACCCTTTCATCGACGCGATGGCGGAGCGCGGCTCGGGCGCCCTGGTAGGCATTGGCAGTGTGGCCGGCATTCGCGGCTTGCCGGGCCATGGCGCTTATTCGTCAAGCAAGGCTGCAGTGATCAGTTATTGCGAAAGTTTGCGCGGTGAGCTGCGGTCCACAGGCGTGAAAGTCGTCACCCTCAGCCCGGGTTATATCGACACGCCACTGACGCAGCAGAATCGATATGCCATGCCCTTTTTAATGCAGCCGGACGCGTTTGCGAACAAGGCGTTTGCAGCGATTGAATCTGGAGCCAGTTACCGGGTGATCCCTTGGCAAATGGGGGTCGTGGCCAAGCTGCTTCGCTTGTTGCCGAATGCCTGGTTTGACCGGGCATTGGCTGGCAGGCCGCGCAAGCACCGTCAAATTTCTGGACCGGAAAAGCAAAAAGGCTCCTGAATCCTGGATTCTGGAGCCTTTGAAGCGTCTCAGACGGGTCTGAAACGCTGGCAATAAAGCCGGGTTACGAGGGCTTAGTAGCCGCCGCGTCCACCACCACCGCCGCCGCCGGAACGGCCACCGCCGCTACCACCGCCGCCGTAAGGACTGCGGAAACCGCCGTCGCTACCGCCGCCGCCGGAACGGCCACCGCCGCCACCACCGCCGCCGTAACCACCGCCGCCACCACCACCGTAGCCGCCACCACCGCCGCCGCCGAAGCCGCCGCCGCTACGTGGAGGACGAGCTTCCATTGGACGTGCTTCGTTGACGACAACGCTGCGGCCGCCCAGAGGCTGGCCGTTCATGCCGGTAATTGCGGCTTGAGCTTCAGCATCGCTGCCCATTTCCACAAAGCCAAAGCCTTTGGAGCGACCGGTGTCGCGCTCCATCATGACTTTAGCGCTGGTAACAGCGCCAAACTGGCCAAAAGATTGTTGCAAGTCTTCGTCGCGGACGGAATACGGCAGGTTGCCGACGTAAAGTTTGTTGCCCATTAAGGGACTCCTCTAAAACACAATAACAAAAGCGATGGGGTCCCGAAAGCACAACAAATCTAAAACGTACCGCTGTAGCGCGCGAAACTGACCGATCACCAAACCTGTGTGGATGTGATCCACACCCGCATATTATGCGTCAGATACGCTTAGCACAAGCAAGCATCGTTTACACCTAGGCCTGTCACATGCCCGTCCGCCTTGGCTCACGGAGCATTTTGAGTCTGCAAGCCTTGGCTGGCCTTGTTATTGGCATTTCAATATCCGGGCTGTGTCTGGCAGAGACACGAACTGAATGACGCTCGGAATACGCAAACCGTTAAGTTCGTGCACACTTGCATTCCGTCCGCGCCAAGTTTCGGCGCATCAAGCGTCTCCGATCGACGGGATGCATGCATTCGATTGTTTTACACAAAGCCACAAGTGCCGGGATGGGACAGCAACCAAGGCCAACCATTCCGGACGCCTCAAAGCCTGGGCTCAACAGTGTCGGCGGCATTCAGGTCTTGACGCCAGCGGTCCATAGCCAGGCGCATGGTGAGCATCTGGTTTTCAAACTCTGGACAGCTTCTGCACGCCATGAGGTGCAATTTCAGCGCCACGGCGTCTGGGAGACTCAACGCACGGTCCTCCCGCGCCACTAAAAGGGCGGCGGCTTCTTTGCATGTGCGCCTCAGCGGGATTTGCAAGCTCATGGGGCAACTCTAGCTGGTACTGCGGAACCAGTGAATATTGAGACACTCGCGCAAGCGCAGGCGCGCACGATGAAGCTGGACATACAGATTGGTCGGCGTCAGCGAGAGTTCCTTACATACTTCTTCGCAGGAAAGCTCCAGCCATTCACGCATCAGAAAGAGGCGGCCCAGTCCGGCCGGCATCCGCTCCATGCAGGCGTCGAGCACCTCAAAAAATTGGCGTTGCTGCAGCGTCTGATGTGGATCGCCCCAGTTGCCCGGCGAATCCGCAAAATGGCCGTCGGCTTTAAAGGCAATCCTGTCGAGCTCATCAGCTTCATTGTCTGCCCCATGGTCCGGCATGGCCACTTCGCGCGCGTTGCTGCGAATCATGTCGATGACTTTGTGTTTCAGAATTCCGATCAGCCAGGTTTTAAGTTGCGATCGGTTGGCAAAGGCCTGAGGCTTGGCCAGGGCGGCGAGCAAGGTTTCGGACACCACATCTTCAGCCCACGCTTCGTTGCGGAGCTGCAGTCTTGCAAAGCGCATGAGATACATGCGGTGTTCAACAAGCTGGTCTTCGTATGACGGCATGTCGCGCAGTCTAGCCCAGCCCTGCGCACCCCGTCACCTGACAAGCGCGGTTAACTTGCGCGTTAAGAGACCGAGACCCGTTGGTCATATGGGCCCTAGCAATGAGCAGAATATTTTTGTGTAAGCTGAAACCTGTAAGAAAAGCGAAGACTGCCTGACTAACCCTCAGCCAGACAGAAGACTTCTGCACTGGTTGGACCTTTCACACCGTTAAACCCTCTGGAGATTTTCAAAATGAACCAACGCGCCATGATCGCTGCTGCTGCAGCCTCCCTGCTGTCCACCATGCTGGTTGCAACGCCTGCCGTTGCCCAGGACAAAGAAAAATGCTACGGCATTGCGAAAGCGGGCCAGAACGACTGCGCCAATCTGAGCGGCAGCCATTCCTGTGCCGGGCAGTCCAAAGTCAACGACGACGTTACCGAGTGGAAATATGTGGCCAAAGGTACTTGCGCGGGCATGAAAGGCTTGACAGCTGATGCGGCCAAGGCGAAGGCCAAAACCATGACCGACAAAAAGAGCTGAAGCCACTTTTGAATGAGTCATTCGGGTGTCTCGCGGCAACTCGTCGACGATAGACCGTAAAACTCCCATGGCGCATTCAAGCTCTTACGTCACTGGCATTGGATGGCGGCATCCCCACTACGAGGGGCTGCTTGAGTCAAAGCCCGAGCTGGACTTTATTGAAGTCCACTCGGAGAATTTTTTTGGACAGGGTGGCGCTGCCTTGGCGCTGCTGCAGCAGGCGCGACGGACCTACGATGTCAGCCTGCACGGCGTGGGCCTCGCACTTGGATCTGCTGCCGGTGTGGACCCTTGGCATCTGGACAGGCTTGCAGGGCTGGTTGAGCGCATTGAGCCGGTCCGCGTCTCAGACCACGCGTGTTTTGCGCGCGGCCCTTTCCGCGGCGCGACGGTTCATGCGGGTGATCTGCTGCCCATCCCTTTTCACCAGCGTTCACTCGACGTGTTGTGCGCCAATGTGCAGCAGGTGCAGGAGCGGCTCAAGCGCCCCCTGCTGGTCGAGAACCTGTCAGCCTATGTGAGCTTTAACAGCTCGGCCATGAGCGAGACAGCGTTTCTTTCCGAGTTGGTCAAACGTACCGGCTGCCAGCTGCTGATCGACGTCAACAATATTTACGTCAACGCGCTAAATGACCGGCTTGCCGGTGGCGGAGCGGACCCCGTGCGAGCCTGTATGGACTGGCTGAACCAGATCTCCCCAGAGGCGGTTACAGAGTTGCATCTGGCCGGGCATCAGGATTGCGGCGACATCGTGATCGATGACCATGGAAGTCTGGTTTGTGATTCGGTATGGCAGATTTACCGCCATGCCCAGCATCAGTTCGGCGGCATTCCGGCTCTGATCGAGTGGGACACGGACATTCCGTCCTTGCAGGTTTTGCTCGATGAAGCGTGCCGGGCCCGAGCTGTCGTGTCAGCGCCTGCCGATGTAGCGATGACATGAGTCAGCAGGTCTCAAACTCCCCCGAACAACTAGCCCTGCTGCAGGCGGTGTTGGGCGCTGGCGATGATTCGCCTCTGTCACCCTTGTTTGCGCGAGGCAGTGCGCAACAGGAGCAACTTTGGCAGCGTGGTCTTCAGGCCTATCGGGCCAACGGCCAGGCGCTGGCCGAGCGCGTTTTGCTGGGCGCTTACCCGGTGCTGGCGCAGCTGATGGGCGACGAAAGCTTTGCCATGCTGGCCCGGCATTTCTGGGCGGAGCACCCGCCTCTGCGTGGTGACATGGCTTGCTGGGGTGATGGCCTGGCGGACTTCATCGACGCTGCGCTGCAACTCTCTGACAACCCCTACCTCGGTGATGTGGCGCGGCTGGAGTGGCTGATGCATCAGGCGGCCAGCGCTGCCGATGTTGATGCCGACCTTGCGTCCTTCGCTCTGCTGACCTCAGCCGACCCCGCCCTGGTGACACTAACCTTGGGTGCTGGCGTGGCATTGCTGGCCAGCGGCTATCCCGTTGTCAGCGTTGTCAATGCTCATCTGCTGGGCAGCCCCACCTTGGCGCATGCCGGGCAACTTCTGCAGGAGGCTCACGCGGAAAAGGCATTGGTTTGGCGCCAGGGCTTTAAACCCTGCACCCGAGCGGTCTCGACTGGCGAATACATGGTGCTGCGCCAGCTCATGGCCGGACAGTCCCTGCTTCAGGCTCTTGAGGCGACCGACGCAACGCCGACCTTCATACAAAGCGAAGCTCTTCCTTTCGATTTCAGCGGCTGGCTGGGCGACGCCGTTCGCAACGGGCTGATCTGCGGAGCACGTTCAATACCAATAACAAAAGGAGAAGAAGGATGACAAACCATCAACCCGCGTGGCTTGGGCGCGGATTGAGTGCGTGGGACCAACTGACCCGCGCCTTGAACTGCCTGCAGCCGCTGGCTGCCTTGCTGGCTCGGCTTTACATTGCCCAGGTGTTTTTTCTCTCTGGCCTCACCAAGCTGCGCGACTGGGAAATCACGGTGGCGCTGTTCACTGACGAATACAAAGTACCTTTGTTGTCCCCTTCCGCGGCTGCCTTCATGGGCACAGCCGGTGAGCTGGTGCTACCGGTCATGCTCGTGCTGGGACTGGGCGGTCGCTTTTCCGCTCTCGGACTTTTTGTGGTCAATATAGTTGCTGTGATCTCACTCAGCGAGATAGCGCCCGCTGCCTTGCAGCAGCATATCTTCTGGGGCTCGCTGCTTGCTGCTCTGGCGATTTACGGACTGGGCCCGTGGACGCTGGACCGATGGATTTCGCCCCGACTCAGGCGTTCCTGACCGAATGTTGAGAGCGAAATCAGCCGTTTGCCCAGTAACCACGGGCGAAGTCAGCTATAAATAAGATAGCAATTCCCGGCGTCATCAAGTGGCCGGCAGTGCCGCTTTGAAAACCGCCAGTTGCGCAGCGAAGGCCCGTTGGTAGGCTGGACGCGCTTCGCCGCGGGCCACATAGCCAGCCAGGTTGGGGTATTTCTCCAGCAACCCTGATCCGTCCAACCTTCGTAGAACCGTCACCATCAGCAGATCCGCGGCGCTGAAAGCATCGTCTAGCCAGTCGGCATTGCCGAGCCGCCTCGAAAGTTCGCCCAGCCGAACCTGGACGCGCTCCTTGAGGACAGGCAAACGCTCTGCATACCAGGGCTTGTCGCGATCCAGGATGGTGGCCATGCTGCGCTCGACGATGGGCGGCTCCACCGTATTCAGCGCGGCAAACATCCACGTGATGGCGCGTGCGCGGGCATTCGCATCAGCAGGCAGCAAGCCGGCGTGGCGCTCTGCGATATGGAACACGATGGCTCCGGACTCGAAGAGCGCAAGATCGCCTTCTTCGTACGTGGGGATCTGTCCGAAAGGATGAAGGGCCAGGTGGGCGGGCTCTTTCATCGTGCTGAAAGAGACAAGGCGGACGTCATAAGCTTGTCCCACCTCCTCAAGCGCCCAGCGAACGCGCATGTCACGCGCCAGCCCCCTGCCGCGATCGGGCGAGCGTTCAAAAGCCGTGATGGTGGGGGTTGTGGGGCCGGGCATATGGTCTCCGTGTGTCTTGTTGAGTGAGCGAACAGGGAATTTACCGCTCATCTCTTCGACGATCAGGACAAGACTGAATCGACATCATCGGACGATTTATTTGCCACCTCAAAAACAAAAGCCCGGGCAGTGCCGGGCTTTTGTTAACTTCGGACGGAAAACCTACCAATTAACTTCGCGGTCTGGCGTCGATCCGATGCGGTGAATCGACAGGTCGGCCCCTTCGTATTCTTCTTCCTGGGTCATGCGCAGGCCCACGGTGGCTTTGAGAATTCCGTAGACCGCCACGCCAGCCAGCAAAGCCCAGGCAACGCCCATGGCTGTGCCGATGAGCTGCGCGCCCAGGGTCACGCCGCCAAGCCCGCCGAAGGCCTTGGTGCCAAAGATGCCCGCAGCCACACCGCCCCAGGCGCCGCACAGCCCGTGCAGCGGCCAGACGCCCAGCACGTCGTCAATCTTCCAGCGGTTTTGGGTGAGTGTGAACATCAGCACGAAGACCGCCCCCGCGACGCCGCCGGTAGCCAGCGCGCCCAGCGGATGCATCAGGTCAGACCCCGCGCACACGGCCACCAGCCCGGCCAGCGGGCCGTTGTGCACAAAGCCGGGGTCGTTTTTGCCCAGCGCCAGCGCCACCAGCGTGCCGCCAACCATAGCCATCAAGGAGTTGACCGCCACCAGGCCGGAGATTTTGTCGATGGTCTGGGCGCTCATGACATTGAAGCCAAACCAGCCTACGGTCAAAATCCATGCGCCCAGGGCCAGGAAGGGAATGCTGGAAGGCGGGTGCGCCGAGATGCCGCCATCCTTGCGGTAGCGGTTGCTGCGCGCGCCCAGCAAAATCACGGCAGGCAATGCCAGCCAGCCGCCAACCGCATGGACCACGACAGAGCCGGCAAAGTCGTGAAACTCGGCGCCGGCCACAGAAGCAATCCAGGCTTGCACCCCAAAGCGCTGGTTCCACACCACGCCCTCAAACAGTGGGTAAACCACGCCGACGATCACAGCCGTGGCCACCAGTTGCGGGTAAAACCGCGCGCGTTCGGCGATGCCGCCCGAGATGATGGCCGGAATGGCAGCGGCAAAGGTCAGCAAAAAGAAGAACTTGACCAGCTCGTAACCATTCTTCGCGGCCAATTGCTCTGCCCCTACGAAAAAGCTGGTGCCATAGGCCACGCCGTAGCCGATGACGAAATACACCACGGTGGAGACAGAAAAATCCACGAGGATTTTGACCAGCGCGTTGACCTGATTCTTTTTGCGGACGGTGCCGAGCTCAAGAAATGCGAAACCGGCGTGCATGGCCAGAACCATGATCCCGCCCAGCAGGATGAACAAGGCATCTGAGCCCTGTTTTAGTGCGTCCATAAGTCCCTCATCAATAAAAATGTTGAATTTGGTGCGAAAACCCGGAATGTTTTCGAAAGGCACCAAAAGCAAGCAATAAGCGCGCCAGTTAAGTGCGCACCATAATGGAATTTGATCCGGCGCAATGTTTCATTGGTGGCGACCGGCTAGACTGAGCCTTGTCATGGGGGTGTAGCCACCCTGCACTTTTGCAAGGGGCCTGCGTCACCACACTTGTCCGGCCTGTCCTCTGTTGTGACGCTGGACATGGCGCAAGCGGTTTCAAAATTTGCCTGAAGCTTCGCGAGACCTTTGACTGCATAGCCTCCGATTCAGGCCGGGGATGCCGTGCAGTCATGGGTATTCGGCCGGGGGTTTTTTTATGCAAGCTTTTCTCGTATCAACGGGCATCGTTACCCTCGCCGAAATGGGTGACAAGACGCAATTGCTGGCCCTCGTACTGGCCGCACGTTTTCGCAAGCCCTGGCCCATCGTGTGCGGCATCTTTGTTGCCACCCTCGCCAACCACGCCCTGGCTGGGGCCTTGGGCGCATGGCTCACTGCGCTGATCAGCCCGCAAACCCTGCGCTGGATTTTGGGTGCCACCTTCCTCGCGATGGCCATCTGGATGCTGATTCCGGACAAACTGGACAGCGATGCTGCAGAGCGACAAGCGCCGCGCTTTGGCGTTTTCGGCACCACCGCCCTACTCTTTTTTCTGGCGGAAATGGGCGACAAAACCCAGATCGCCACGGTGATGCTGGCAGCAAGATACGAGGCCTGGTTTGCAGTGGTTGCGGGCACCACGCTGGGCATGATGCTCGCCAACGCTCCCGTGGTTTGGCTGGGCGAGCGTGTCACGCGACTGGTACCGCTGCGTGTTGTGCATGTTGTATCGGCGCTTATTTTTGCGGGGCTCGGTGTGGCGGCGTTAGTGATCGAGGTTTAACGGGACCTAGGGGCTTGGCTTTCTAGTCAAGCAGGTGCCGCGGATCTGGCTCTGCCAGGCCGCAGGCGCAGCGGCCCCCCTGGGGGTATACTTATTTAGCGCCGATTTGCCAGCTTGCGGGCGCTTTAAAAGTACAGCTAAAGACGAACTCCATCACCCGGACTCGCTTTTAGCGATGCCGGGTTTTCTTTTTTTCGGGCCGTAATCTTGACGCTTGTTGCCACGCCACAGTCCATGCATTTCGCTGACGCCTTGCCACTGCAAAGCGGTGCGGCCATCCGTGCCTATGACCTGAGTTACGAGACCTACGGAACGCTCAATGCAGACAAATCCAATGCGGTGCTGATCTGCCACGCGCTAAACGCTTCGCATCACGTTGCCGGCAGCTACCTCGACGCCCAGGGCGCCGTGATCGAAAAATCCGAGGGCTGGTGGGACACCATGATCGGACCCGGCAAGTCGGTCGACACCAACCAGTTCTTCGTCATCGGCGTGAACAACCTGGGCTCCTGTTTCGGTTCCACCGGGCCCATGCAGATCAATCCCGACACCGGTGAAATTTACGGCGCCGACTTCCCTGTGGTGACCGTGCAGGACTGGGTGGATGCACAGGCCAGGCTCATGGATGCGCTGGGCATTCAGACCTTGGCAGCGGTGATGGGCGGCAGCCTGGGTGGCATGCAGGCCCTGAGCTGGACGCTGCAGTACCCGGACCGCGTACGCCATGCGGTGGTGGTGGCGAGCGCACCCAACCTGACTGCCGAAAACATTGCATTCAACGAGGTCGCGCGTCGCGCCATCGTGACAGACCCGGATTTTCACGGCGGCCACTATGGCCGGCACGGCGTGCTGCCGCAACGCGGTCTGCGCATTGCCCGCATGATTGGGCATATCACCTATCTCAGTGACGATGTGATGAACGAAAAGTTTGGTCGCCAACTCCGCGAATCTGTACAGGCGCATGCGAGCGGTTACAAATTTTCCACCCAGGAAGTCGAGTTCCAGATCGAAAGTTACTTGCGTTATCAGGGTGACAAGTTCAGCGAATACTTTGACGCCAATACCTATTTGCTGATCACACGAGCGCTCGACTATTTTGATCCGGCCCACGCTTTTGGGGGTGACCTTTCGCGGGCGCTGGCGAAAGCGACGGCCAAATTTTTGCTGGTCAGCTTCACCACCGACTGGCGGTTTTCGCCGACCCGGAGCCGCGAGATCGTCAAGGCCCTTCTCGATAATCAGCGCGACGTGAGTTATGCCGAGATCGATGCGCCCCATGGGCATGATGCCTTTTTGCTTGATGACCCACGTTACATGGATGTGGTGCGCTCCTATTTTCAGAGCAAGGTGGCCGCATGCTGAAGACTGACGAACAGCCCTCTGCTGACCAGCTGTCCATTGCGCGTCTGGTGCCCCATGGTTCGCGCGTGCTGGACCTGGGCTGCGGCGATGGCGCGCTGCTGGCGCATCTGATCCGCGAGCGCGGGTGCACCGGCTACGGCGTGGAGATCGACGATACCAACGTCCATGCCTGCGTGGCCAGAGGCGTCAATGTGATACAGCTCAACCTTGAAGAAGGCCTGGCGATGTTCGCCGATGAGAGCTTTGACGTTGTGCTGCAAATTGACACGCTGCAGCACCTGCGCAACGTCGAGGTCATGCTGCGCGAAACCGCGCGGGTCGGGCGTATTGGCATCGTGGCCTTTCCCAACTTCGGCCACTGGCCCAACCGGCTGGCCGTGATGCGCGGGCGCATGCCGGTGACCAAGGTGCTGCCCTACCAGTGGTACGACACGCCGAATATCCGCGTCGGTACGCTACAGGATTTCGAAGCGCTCGCGCAGCAGAATCACCTGAAGATTCTGGACACCTTTGGTTTGCAGGATGGCCGTGAAATCCGCTTCTGGCCCAATGCACGAGCCAGTCGGGCCGTGTTCAAGTTTCAGCGCGATTAGCGCCGTTCTGCGCCGTTTTCGGCCCTGGCGTTCTCTGCTGATAAGATTCAGGCATCGGGATTTCAGCCTCCCGAATCTTCATAGATAGACGGTGTCCCGTCCAAGCGCTGGCAACCGACTTGGAGTTTTCCGTGGACACCTCAAACCTTTCCGTTCCGTTTTGCAGACCTGACGAGCTTGCTTCCCGCCTGGGTCGCGCAGACGCCCCGCTGCTGCTTGACGTGCGGCCCGACAAAAAATTTCTGGATAGCAAGTACCTGATGGCTGGCGCGCAGCGTTGCGCACCGGGCATGGTTGCCGAGTTTGCGGCGAGTCAGTCACCCCGCGAGGTGGTGGTTTACTGCGTGTACGGACACCATGTGAGCGCAGGCGCTGCGGCAACCCTGCGCGCTGCAGGCTGGAATGCGCGTGCAGTGGCTGGCGGCATGGAGGGCGGCGAAGACGGCGTCGATGCTGCCAAGGACATCGCCCAGTGGCGCGTGCAACGCCCGCCCGTGATCGCCAAGCGACCGGACCTGGGTGTGACGGGTGAGCGTCCGTCGAAATGGATCACGCGCGAGCGGCCCAAGATTGACCGTGTCGCATGCCCCTGGCTGGTACGCCGGTTTATTGACACACGCGCCGAATTTTTTTACGTGCCGACCGCAGAGGTCATGAGCCAGGCCAAGCGTCTGGGAGCCGTGGCGTATGACATTCCGGGCGCACCGATCTCGCACGAGGGCGATCGCTGCAGTTTTCATGTGTTGATGGCGGCATTTGGCCTGCAAGACGCCGCGTTGGACCGACTGGCGCGCATTGTCCGTGGTGCAGACACTGATCAGCATGGTCTGGCGCCGGAAGCCGCGGGTTTGCTGGCGCTGTCCCTCGGTCTGTCGCAACTGCACAAGGACGACCACGCCATGTTGGAGGCTGCGATGCCTTTGTATGACGCGCTGTATGCCTGGTGCCAAAGCGTGGTGGCGGCGGGGTGGCAGGGCAAGCCGGCAGAAACCCACAACTGGCGTTCGGTAGAGCCAGTACAGGCAGGAGTCGTTTGATGACATCGAGCCCCAGTGTCAAACCGGTGACCGTTTCGTTTCGCGAGGCCTTGCGCTTCTGGCTCCGCCTCGGCTTCATCAGCTTTGGCGGTCCGGCGGGCCAGATTTCCATCATGCACCGTGAGCTGGTTGAGCAAAAACGCTGGATTTCGGAGAAGCGGTTTCTGCATGCGCTGAACTATTGCATGTTGCTGCCGGGACCCGAGGCGCAACAACTGGCCACTTACATTGGATGGCTGATGCACCGCACCTGGGGCGGCGTGGTGGCTGGCGTGTTGTTTGTGCTGCCCTCGCTGTTTATCCTCATCGCGCTGAGCTGGATTTATGTGGCGTTTGGCGACGTGACTTTGGTCGCCGGATTGTTTTACGGCATCAAACCCGCCGTGGCCGCGATTGTGCTGCAGGCGGTTCACCGCATCGGCAGCAAGGCGTTAAAGACGCCCATAAAAACGCCATTACCCTGGGTGGTGGCTCTCGCCAGCTTCATCGCGATTGCTATTTTGAACGTGCCTTTTCCGTGGGTCGTGCTGGCCGCCGCGCTGACGGGCGTGCTCTGTGCGAAGTACGCGCCTGGGCAGTTTGCAGCCGGTGGGGCGCACGGTGCAGCCGCCGCGGCTTATGGCGCTGCGCTTATTGACGACGATACGCCGACACCCGAGCACGCGCGCTTCAAAAAATCGCGGCTGGCCAAGGTGCTCGCGGTGGGCGCGATGCTCTGGTTGTTGCCCATGGGGGCGCTGGTGGCGTGGCAGGGCTGGAGTGGCGCCTTGAGCCAGATGAGCTGGTTTTTCACCAAGGCAGCGCTTCTGACTTTTGGGGGTGCCTACGCTGTGTTGCCGTACGTCTACCAGGGCGCGGTTGAACAGTTTGGCTGGCTCACGGGTCCGCAAATGATTGACGGGCTTGCGCTGGGCGAAACCACACCGGGGCCGCTGATCATGGTGGTGGCCTTTGTGGGTTTTGTAGGCGGGTGGACCAAAGAAGTGCTGGGGCCTGACGCCCTTTTTCTCGGCGCTGCACTGGCCGCGAGCCTCGTGACCTGGTTCACCTTTTTGCCCTCCTTCATTTTCATTCTGGCCGGCGGGCCGGTGGTGGAATCGACCCACGGCAAGTTGCATTTCACCGCGCCGCTGGCTGCGATCACTGCGGCCGTGGTCGGCGTCATCGCCAGTCTTGCTCTGTTTTTTATAGCGCATATCGCTTTTAAAACAGGAACAGCGGCCAGTTTTCCGGCCAATGTGGAGTGGCCTTCCGTGTTGCTCATGGTGGCGGCGGCAATTGCGCTGCTGCGCTTCAAGGTGGGTGTCATCCCGGTGATTGCTGCGAGCGCGTTGGCGGGTCTGTTGCTCCGCTGGGCGGGGCTGGCTTAAGGCTGCTGCGGCGCGGCACAAGCAGGCCGCGTTATGCTCAGGCCCATGCAAGGGCACCCAGAAAAAACCGGAGCTGCGGCAATGCCGAATCTGCTGGAGCGCCTGTTTGGCAGCTGGGTGCGCACCGTATCGCCGCTTACCCTGCGCGCTGACTTGCTGGCCGGCTTGCTGGGCGCGGTGCTGGTTCTCCCGCAGGGCATTGCGTTTGCGACGCTGGCTGGCTTGCCGCCAGAGTACGGCCTGTACACCGCCATTATTCCCGCCATCATTGCTGCGATGTTTGGCTCCAGTTGGCATGTCGTCTCTGGGCCCACCAACGCCAACTCGCTGGCCTTGTTCGCGATGCTTTCTCCCCTGGCCCTGGCCTTCAGTCCGGCCTACATCCAGCTGGCCCTGGCAGTGACGGTGCTGGTGGGCGTTATGCAGTGGCTGATCGGAACCTTGCGCCTTGGGACCTTGGCCAACTTCATTTCCCCGGCGGCCTTGTTCGGCTTTACCTCGGGCGCCGCTGTGCTGATCGCGGCGTACGCGCTGCCGGACCTGCTCGGGCTGTCAGCCCCATCTGCGCGCGGTGCCCTTGCCGTGCTCGCGCATGTCGCTTCACAACTTGCCGCCGTACAACCTTCAGCGCTGGTTGTGGCGGGGGCGACGATGGCGGTGGCTTTGCTCATGCGGCGCTGGAGATCAAACTGGCCTTTTATGCTTGCAGGCCTCGTGGTGGCTACGGCGGTGGGCTGGGTTTGGAACCGATATGCAAACGACGGCGGCGCTGCCCTGCGCATGGTGGGTCAGATCGCAACGCCCTGGCCCAAATTTGCGATACCGCAGATCAGCTGGTCGTCGCTCCCCGAGCTGCTGGGCCTGGCGTTTGCGCTGACCATCGTCGCGCTGGGCCAGGCGATTTCGATTGCCAAGGCGGTGGCGGAAAGGTCTGGCCAGCGCATTGATGCCAACAGGGAGTTCCGCGGCCAAGGCCTCTCCAACATCGTGGGCGGCTTTTTTTCGTCCTACGTGTCCTGCGGCTCCATGAACCGCTCCATGCCGAATCTGGAGGCGGGTGCGCGCACACCGCTGGCCTCGGTTTTTTCGGCGTTGTTGCTGCTGGCACTCGTGGCGGTCAGCTCGTCCTTGCTGGCGCAGATTCCCATGGCTGCCTTGGCTGCGTTACTGGTGCTGGTGGCGGCCTCGCTGCTGGACCTGAAGCGCTGGAAACAACTCTTCAACTTGAGCCGCACGGAGTTTGGCGTTGCACTGGCCACGATGGTGGCCACGGTCACGATCCGGCTCGAGATGGCGATTTTGCTGGGCACCTTGCTGTCGCTGATGTCTTTTCTGTACCGCACGTCAAAGCCGGCGATGCGCAGCATGGGCTTTGACAGCGAACAGCCAGACCGGCAGTTTGTGGTTCTTGCCGACGCTTCGCATCCACTGCCCGAATGTCCTCAGCTCAAGCTGCTGCGCATGGAAGGCGAGGTTTATTTCGGCGCCACGCAGCACGTGGCTGATACCCTGCATGCACTGCGTCACATGCATGACCCGCAGAAGCATCTGCTGGTCATGGGCAAAAGCATGAACTTCATCGATCTGGCCGGGGCAGAGCTCTGGGAGGACGAGGTGACTGCACGGCGTGCATTGGGGGGAGATCTTTACTTTCATCGTCCGCGCCCCGAGGTGATTCAGATGTGGCAGACCACAGGCTTCACCCGCTTGCTGGGCCCCGATCACCAGTTTGCCGACAAGCGCAGCGCCATCGCAACAATCTTTCCCAAGCTTGACCCGCAGATCTGCAGGCAGTGCACGGCCAGGATATTTTGGGAGTGCCGCAGTGTGCCTGGCCCGGATACAAGCTCCCCTGATAAACGCCAGACCACCCTTTGAACCTGCCATGCCCCAGTTTGCCGCCAACATCAGTTTGATGTACACCGATTTGCCTTTCCTGGACCGCTTTGAAGCTGCGGCCCAGGACGGGTTCAAGGCTGTGGAATACCTCTCCCCTTACAACTGGCCCGCGCAGGAACTCGCGGTCCGATTGAAAGCCCATGGCTTGCAGCAGGTGCTGTTTAACGCGCCGCCGGGCGGGGTGGATTCAGCCAGCATTGACTCGGCCTGGAACGCTGGCGAGAAAGGCACCGCGTGCGTGGCCGGGCGTGAGGATGAATTTCGTGCGGGTCTGGCATTGGCGCTGACCTATGCAGAGGTGCTGGCCTGTCCCCGCATTCATGTGATGGCCGGCCAGGTGCCCGAGGGCATGACACGGGAGGCGGCGCAGACCACCTATCTGGACAATTTGCGCTTTGCCGCCAATCAAGCCGCGCGGGTTGGCGTGGACGTCCTGATCGAGCCCATCAACACGCGGGACATTCCGCGCTTCTTTTTGAACCGGCAGGATCATGCCCATGAGATCCTGGCGGAGGTGGGTTCGCCTCACCTCAAAGTGCAGATGGACCTGTACCACTGCCAGATCGTGGAGGGCGATGTGGCCATGAAACTGCGCAAGTACCTGCCCACCGGCAATGTGAGTCACCTCCAGATTGCCGGTGCGCCCGGGAGGCACGAGCCCGACATGGGTGAGCTCAACTACGCCTATCTGTTTTCAGTGATTGACGAGCTGCAGTACCCGGGCTGGATAGGCTGCGAGTACCGGCCGCTAAACGGCGGTGAACCAGGCGGTACCTCGACCGGTCTGGGCTGGCTCAAGCCTTATCTGCAGCCGCCTTGAAACCCAGCCGCTGCAACAAAGCCATGGCGGCGGCGGGCGCCCGCTCTTTGGCGCCGTTGATGAAAAACACAAAGACGTCGCGGGGTTTGCCGGCAGTAGGCAGCGCAGACACGCGGGGCAGCTCGGGCGGCTCACCACCGCTTGCCCAGAGACGCGCGGTCTCGGCCCATTCGTCCAGCGCCTTGGGCGCGTAGCCGCTTTTGAGGCGCGCCTGACTGCGCATCAGCCGTACGTAAACAAAATCGGAAGTCTGATCTGCAAACGAAGGATAGTCGTCCGAGTCGCAAAAAACAGTGGCGCATTGGTACTTGCGGGCCAACTTCAAATACGCTCCCGACATAAAGCTGGGATGGCGTACATCGAGCACGTGCCGCAATTTGCGGCTACCGGCTTTTTTGGGCAACAGTGCCAAAAAGGCTTCAAAGTCTTCGGCTTCAAATATTTTGCTCGGCATGAATTGCCAGACGAGGGGGCCCAGTTTGTCCCCCAGCTCTTCGATGCCGCTGTCCACAAAACGCGTAATGGACTCCCCAGCTCCGGCCAATTCGCGGCGGTTGGTCGCAAAGCGGTTGGCTTTGAGCGAAAAGACAAAGTCGTCAGGGGTCTCGGCGCGCCACTTCGCAAAAGTGGGTGGCTTGAAGGTGCTGTAGTAGGTGCCGTTGACTTCAATGGCCGTCAGCTGCCGGCTGGCGTAGCCCAGCTCTTTGCTGTGCACAAGGCCCGCCGGGTAAAAGTTGTCGCGCCAGGGCGCGTAGGTCCAGCCGCCTATACCAACGCGAATACCCGGGTTCATCATTTCGATGCTTTTCAAGCACACGCTCCTTCACAGTGTTTTGCGTGTCACCATGGTTGCAGAAAAAGGCCTGGCTTGCCACCTTCCTTCGGTTTTGGGCTGGTGGCGGCTGGCGGGCACGAGTACAGTACGCACAGTCCGGCGGTTTGTCCGTCGGCTCACCCTCCGGAGTCCCTATGAACGCCCCTCTGCACCGCGAAATTCCTGCCGGAATCCTGAACGCCGATGCCGCCCTGTCGCAAGTGAATGCGCAGTGGGACGGTGACATCGTGAAACAAATCTCCGACTACATCACCATCCCGTGCAAGTCACCGACATTCGACAAGGATTGGGCCAGTCACGGGTATATCGACACCGTCATGCGCAATGCCGCCAGCTGGGTGGAGGCACAGAAAGTTGAAAGGCTTACGCTGGAAGTCGTGCGCCTAGAGGGTCGCACGCCGGTGCTGTTTTTTGAAGTGCCCGCCACCAAAAGCGACTCCACAGAAACAGTCTTGATGTACGGCCACCTGGACAAGCAGCCCGAGTTCAACGGCTGGCGCAGCGACCTGGGTCCGTGGACGCCCAAATACGAAGATGGCAAGCTGTTTGGCCGCGGTGGGGCTGATGACGGTTACGCGGTGTATGCCAGCATCGCAGCGATTCAGGCCCTGAAGGCTCAAAACGTGCCGCATCCCCGCATCGTTGGCCTGGTGGAAACCTGCGAGGAAAGTGGCTCGTATGACCTGCTGCCTTATGTTGACGCTTTGCGCCAGCGGCTGGGCGATGTGGGTCTGGTGGTGTGTCTGGACTCAGGCGCCGGCAACTACGACCAGTTGTGGCTGACGACCAGCCTGCGCGGAAATGCAGCCGGCGTGCTGAAAGTTGAAATCCTCACCGAGGGCGTGCATTCGGGCGACGCCAGCGGCCTGGTGCCGTCCAGCTTTCGGATCCTGCGGCAGGTGCTGGACCGGCTTGAAGACAGCAAAACCGGCCGCCTGCTGCCGCAGAGCCTTCACTGCGAGATTCCGGCTGACCGGCTTTTGCAGGCCAAGGCCACCGCGAAAATCCTTGGCGATGAGATCTACAAGCGCTTTCCGTGGGCGCACTACGACTGTGAGGGCGCCAACACCTTCGCCCTGCCCACCACCACCGATCCGGTAGAGGCGCTGCTGAACCGCACCTGGCGCCCCACGCTGAGCGTGACGGGTGCTGAAGGCTTCCCTGCGCTGCAGGATGCGGGCAATGTGCTGCGCCCGTACACCGCCTTCAAGCTCTCGCTGCGTTTTCCGCCGCTGATAGATGCCAGCGCGGCCGTGCAAGAGCTTAAAACCCTGCTTGAAGACAACGCACCGTACCAGGCCAAAGTCACGTTTGAAAGCAATGGCGGCGCCACCGGCTGGAATGCTCCCAGCACAGTGCCCTGGTTTGAAAACGCGCTCAACGACGCCTCGCAAAGTTTTTTTGGCGCACCCTGCGGGACCATCGGTCAGGGCGGAACCATCCCGTTGATGAACATGTTGAGCAAGGGCTTTCCGAAGGCGCAAATGATGGTGTGTGGCGTGCTGGGTCCCCGCAGCAATGCGCACGGGCCGAATGAATTTTTGCACGTGCCCTACGCCAAGAAACTCACTGCGGCCGTGGCCGCTGTCATCGCCAAAATGCCATGATGCAAGCCCAATCGGATCACGACATGAACAAACCTGTGCTGGCGCCCTTTACGGCAAGGGATGGGGAAAACCTGGCCCTGTATGAGTGGCCTGCGCAGGCCTGGCAGCGGGACAGCGATTTGCCGCCGCGGGGGGTGGTGCTGATTGTTCACGGACTGGGAGAACATGCGAGTCGCTATGACCATGTGGCGCGTCAGTTGCTCGACTGGGGCTTTGCGGTGCGAGCGTATGACCAGCGTGGCCACGGTGAATCGGGTGGCGTACGGGGTGGTTTGGCCGGCGATGCCCAGTTGCTGGAGGACCTGGCGGAGGTGGTGGATGACACACGCGATCGCGCGTTGCGCTTGCCGCGTGGCCCGGTTGCGGCAGGTGAGGCTGTCCCGCTGCCGCTGATCTTGCTGGGCCATAGCCTGGGGGGCCTCGTGGTCGGTCGGTTTGTCTCGCTGAAGATTCGCCCCGTGGAGGGACTTGTCATGTCCTCGCCGGCGCTGGACCCGGGTCTCAACAGGGTTCAAAAGCTGTTGCTGGCTACCCTGCCCGCTGTGGCACCCAATTTGCGCGTCAGCAACGGTTTGAATCCTGAATACATTTCTCACGACCCGGAGGTGGTCCGGAAGTACCAAGCCGACCCACTGGTGCACGCAAAGATCTCGGCCAGGCTGGCGAAGTTCATTGCGACCGCAGGCCCTGCCACCGTGGCCGCCGCATCGACTTGGAGCACCCCGACGCTGCTCATGTATGCCGGTAGCGACAAACTAGTCAGCCCCGCGGGTAGCCGGGCGTTTGCCGAGGCGGCGGCCAGCAACGGCGCTGCCCGCGCGCTCACGACCCGGTGTTTCGATGATCTCTATCACGAGATATTCAACGAGCTGGACGCCGAGCCCGTGTTTGCCAGCCTGAAGGCATGGCTGGACGCCCGGTTCTGATTAAAAAGAGCAGTTTGCCCTTTTGTTACGGGCGAGAGCTGCTATTGATTTGGTAGCAAACTGCTTTAGCGAACCCGGCGTTGGAGAACGGCGAGCCAGCCCAAGGCCAGGCCTGTCAGACCTAGAGGCAGCAAAGAGCCCAGGTTCAGCAGCGTCCAGCCCTGGGTGGTAACCAGCACGCCGGACGCCAGTGAGGACAGAGCCAGTACCACGAACACGCAGAAATTCAGCGCCCCTTGCGCCTTGTCTTTTTCTTCGGGTCGATACGCCGTCAAAGCCAGTGTGGTGCTGGCCGTGAACAGAAAATTCCAGCCGAGTCCCAGCAAAAACAGCGCCACTAGAAACTGGTGAAAGTTGACGCCCGAGAGCGCAACCATCACGCAAAGGATGTTGAGCAGGAGGCCCACCCACATGATGGCAAGTGTGCCAAAACGCTTGATCAGATGCCCGGTGAAAAACCCCGGCGCAAACATGCCGATCACGTGCCATTCGAGCACCAGTGCGGCGTCGGAAAAAGGCAGCCCGCAGACCTGCATGGCAATGGGTGTGGCCGCCATCAACAGGTTCATCACCCCAAAGCCCAGTGCGCCAGCCGCAGCGGCCACGATGAAGGCGGGCTGTCGCATGATCTGCAGCAATGGGCGCCCGCCTGCTGCGGATGTTTTGGCCGGCGCGGGCGGAAAGTGCAGGAAGCCCATCAATAGCATGGCCAGCAATGCAACGCCCGCCAGCGCCAGGTAGGCGCCAGCGAATGGAACGTCGGTCAGGGTTCGTGTGCCCGCGGCGAGGTTGGGCCCGGCGATCGCGCCCAGCAGGCCGCCAGCCATGACCAGTGAGACCGCTTTCTCGCGGAATGCGGGCAGGGCCAGCTCGGCGGCTGCAAAGCGGTAAAGCTGTGCATTGGCGTTGTAGTAACCCGCCACAACCGTGGCTGCCACTAACAGCCAGAAGTTTCTGCTGTAAGCCGCGTAACAGCACAACAGGGCGGAACCAAATGCAACAAGCAGCCCAAGTTGAAACGATGCTTTGCGACCGAACCGTTTTTGAGTCAGCGCGACGAGCGTCGTGGAGAGCGCGCCCCCAACCACGTAGCCCATGACCGGCAAAGTAGCCATCCACCCCAGCGGGGCAAGAGCCAGGCCCACCAGGCCGTTGATGGCAATGAAGGTGACGTTGTTGGTCAGAAACAGGCCCTGGCAGATGGCCAACAACCAGAGATTGCGGTTCATCGCTTAAGCCTCCAGAGTCAGCAGTGCGAGGCAAGCAAGCGGCGCTGTTTCGGCCCGAAGAGTGCGCTGCCCCAGGGTGACGGGAACAAAGCCCGCAGCGATGGCGGCGTCCTCCTCGGCGGCACTGAGCCCCCCTTCAGGGCCGCTCAGCAGGGTCACTCCGCCGGGCTTGTCCTCTGTAGCTCGAGCCAGTGAGCGGGTGCCGGTTCGCAGAGAGAGCAACAATCGTGCGGTGGGTTGCGTGGTCGGTTCATTCAGTCCTGCAACCCAGGCGCTCAAAGTGCCGATCTCGTGGATCTCCGGCACACGGTTGCGGCCACACTGCTCGCACGCAGCGATGGCCACACCGCGCCAGTGCGCCAGTTTTTTGTCGGCCCTCTCGGCTTTGAGCCGCAACACGGACCGCTCAGCCATTACCGGCGTGATGCTGGCCACCCCCAGTTCGGTCGCTTTTTCAACCAGCCAGTCCATGCGCTCGTTGGCGGGCATGCCGATAACCAGATGCACCGGTCGGTTAGCTTCGCGCTCCACGGGGTCATGGGCCTGGACCAGGACCTGCACATCGCTGCGTCCCATGCGCTCGATGGTGGCCACAAACTCGCCACCCTGGCTGTTGAAAAGCGTGATGGGGTCGCCGGGTTGCAGACGCAGAACTTGCACATGCCGTGCGGCGCGTTCCGGCAGAGCGATGGAGTCCCCGGTGCGCAAAGCCAGGTCGGCAAAAAACCGCGCCGTCATGAATGCAAACCTAGCCGGGTCGCGGATACGCTATCAAAATAGTAGCTGATGGCGCCCGTGTTTAAACGGCTCCGACCCGATTTCATGCGTAAACGAGTCAAAACGTGTAGCCCACGCGAGTCTCATTGCCCTCGATCTCATCAAGCAACACCATCAGCGGCCCTAGCTGCCGGTAACGGGCACAGGTGGCGCGCGCGTACTGAATAAATCGTGGTGTGTCGGCCAGGTACTTCGGTTTGCCATCGCGCAGAGTCAAGCGCGCAAAAATGCCCAGAATCTTCAAGTGACGCTGCAGGCCCATCCATTCGACAGCGCGGTAATACTCCCCAAAATCCTCGCCTACCGGCAAGCCGGCCTTGCGCGCCTGCTCCCAATAACGCACCGTGATCTCGAGCACAAAATCTTCAGGCCAGCTGATAAAGGCGTCGCGCATCAGGCTGGCGATGTCGTAGGTGATGGGACCATACACGGCGTCCTGGAAATCGAGGACGCCAAGCCGTCCGTCGGCGGCAGAATTTTCCGACGGGCCGCCCCTAGGAAAATTAGCCCCCTCGGGGGGCAGCGAAGTACGCGAAGCGACAAGCGTGGGGGCCACATTTGCCACCATCAGATTGCGCGGCATGAAGTCGCGATGGACATACACCCGGGCGCCGCCCAGAGAATTCAGGTTGCTGGCCTTGATCTGCGCAAACAAGTCATCGAGCTTGCCCTGCAAGCTGCTGTCCAGTGCGATGCTGCGGTGCTTCTGTACGTACCACTCAGGAAACAGCGCCAGCTCTCGGGACAGAAGGGCGTCATCGTAGTCGGGCAGTACCCCCGGGCGCGATGCCAGCTGCCAGGTGACCAACGTGCTGACCGCTTCCCGGTAGAGGTCGTAGGCCAATTGCGAGCGATCCGATTCCGGTTGTTGCTCAATGACATCGAGCATGGTTTTCGCGCCAAGGTCACTTAGCAGCATGAAACCCAGCGCTTCGTCCCAAGCCAGAACCCGGGGCGCATTCAACCCGGCGTCGGCCATGAGCGCAGCCACATGCACGAACGGCTGGCAATTCTCTTGCGCCGGCGGTGCGTCCATGATGATGCAACTGCCACCGGTATTCGTGCTGATCCGGAAATAGCGGCGAAAACTGGCGTCGGCTGATGCCAGCTGAAGCGTCTCGGTTTTTAGAGCATGGGTTTGTGTAATGGCCGCAAGCCAGACGGCAAATGCCTTGGCGCGTTCCGGGTCTGTCCACAGGATGTTAGGGGCGCTCATGCAGGCTTTACGGCCGCTTTACGGCGATTAATCGAAAGAGGGGGCTGGGGGTCGGTGCGCATAGGATAATCGTGCCTGCATTTATAAACGGGTTTTATCTCACACTTCCGATGCATCGCGCATCCCGCTCCCATTTTATTCACTCACCTGTGGCGCATGCCGTGTTCAGCCTCGTGTCTTGTACGGTGCTGGGCCTGGGGCATGGAAGCGCCGCGCATGCGCAAAGCCCTTCCGGCGTTCCCGAGCCTGATCGCCAGGCACCGCTGGTACTGAACCCTGGCGAACTGAAAAGCTCGCCCATGTTGGCCGAGGAGCCTCCGGGCGGGCCGGGCGTTGAGCTGCCCACGTTTGTCACTGGCGATCGCCTGTCGGGTCGCCCGGAGCAGGAAACCGTCATTGACGGCAATGCCGAGTTGCGGCGAGGCGGCTCATCCATACGCGCAAACCGGATCGAATACGACCAGCCCGCCGACATCGTCAAAAGCACGGGTAATGTGCGGGTCAACAGCAATGGCAATCTGTTCAATGGCCCCAACCTCGAAATCAAGCTTGACACGTTTGAGGGTTTTTTTCTGCAGCCTGATTACCGGTTTTTGCAGAACAATGGGAATGGCTCGGCAGACCGGGTCAACTTCATTGACGACAAGCGTTTGATTGCCTACAACGCTACGTTCACAACTTGCCAGAGGGAAGACACGCCCGGCTGGAGGCCGGCTTGGATTGTCACTGCCAGCAGTATCAAGTTCGACAAAGAGGCTGAGGTCGGCGAGGCTTCTGGTGGGGTTCTGCGTTTCATGGGCGTGCCGATTCTGGCCGCGCCCACGTTCAGCTTTCCGCTCAGTGACAAGCGAAAGTCTGGCTTGCTACCACCGACTTATGGAATTGATACCGTCAGTGGCGTTCTCTTGTCCACGCCGTATTACTTCGATATTGCGCCAAATCGCGATGCAACTTTTTCGCCAACCTTCATGGCGAAGCGCGGGGTAGATTTGGCGGGTGAATTTCGTTATCTTGAAAGCAACTATCAAGGGCAGTTGCGGGCTAGTTTGATGCCTAATGACAGATTGCGTAACAAGAATCGCTGGTCGTATAACTACCTGCACAACGGCATATATGACACCGGTCTTAGTTCAGTCAAAGGGGTGGGGCTCAACCTGAATCTGAATCGGGTTGGAGACAATAATTACTGGCGTGATTTTCCTGTCGGCAACTCATATTTGACGCAGCGTTTGTTGACGAACGAAGCCAGCGCAACCTGGGCGAAGGGGGATTTTTCCACGGCTGCCCGCCTGCTTAAGTACCAGACGCTGCAAGACGTTAGCTCTCCGATTGTTCCTCCATATAACCGTCTCCCGCAGATCACGGCAAATTACACCCGCATTAACGCGCCTGTGTACAACCTTAGCGGGCTTGACTACTCGGTTAGTACCGACTACACCCGATTTGAATCAGATCGCCGGCTGACGGGGCAGCCCAATGCCAATCGCGTATTTGCACTAGCGCAAATCAGCCGGCCAACCATCAGTCCGGGCGGATACATCACGCCCAAGTTGATGCTCCATACGACAACCTACCAGTTCGACGGGCCGCTCGTCAACGGTGCGCGCTCTGCTTCGCGCACCGTGCCGACTTTCAGTCTGGACAGCGGCTTGACGTTTGAACGTGAGACCAGTTATTTCGGAAGCCCTTATCTCCAAACCTTGGAGCCGCGAGCTTTTTATGTGCGGACGCCCTACCGTGACCAGAGTACATTGCCGAACTACGACTCAGGTCTCAATGCATTTAACTTCGCCACTCTGTTCACTGAAAATGAGTTCGGGGGTGCTGACCGTATATCTAACTCGAACGTGCTCACCACCGGACTGACGTCCCGGCTACTCGACCCCGATACGGGAGCTGAAGCCTTGCGCTTCGGCGTGGCTCAGCGATTTCGGTTTTCTGAGCAGCGGGTTGCCCTGCCCGGAGGCAAACCGGTGAACGAGCGTGCCAGCGATCTTCTCTTCGGCGCCTCCGTTAACTTGACTCCCGCTTGGTCGCTAGATGGCACGGTCCAATACAACCCCAAGACAGACATCTCCGAGCGCGCGACTTTTGGTGGCCGCTACAGTCCCAGCAATTACCGTGTAGTCAGTGCTGCTTTTCGTCGCACCCGCAATGTGAGTCAGCAGGTGGACATAGGATGGCAATGGCCGATCAACGACTTGTGGGGTGACAAGGGGAAAGACCTGGGTGTCGGGCGTGGGCAGGGTCCGGGCCGCTTGTACACCGTAGGGCGGTTGAACTACAGCGTGCCGGACAAGAAATTTGTGGATATGGTGCTAGGTCTTGAGTACGAGAGCTGCTGCTGGATCGGTCGAGTGGTACTGGAGCGTAGTAGTCAGCTAGGTCGAGTGGAGCCAGTGCCGAGTCAACAAAGCCGCGTGGCCAACAGCACGCGCTTGTTGTTCCAGCTAGAGTTCATTGGGTTTTCTCGAATAGGCTCTAATCCTCTGAAAACCTTGAAGGCGAACGTTCCCCGTTATCAATATCTGGGCGAGAGCACTACACCTAGCCGTTTTACCAACTATGACTAAATCATTTATTCCAAACCTCCGCCTGCCTCTGATTGCCGCAATGATTGCAACGCTCGGTGCACCCGCTCTCCTCGCACAGGTGCAGACGCAGCGTTCTCCTTTTCAACTACGTTTGCCGAATTTGGGCGGACCCAGCGCCGCTGCTGGCGTTGCTACCGGCGCTCAGCGACAGGCCGACTACATTGTGGCGGTTGTCAACTCCGAACCCGTGACCAACAACGAGGTGCGCGCAAGGATGTTGCGCACCGAGCAGCAGATGAGGCAGCAGGCAGCGCCCGTGCCCCCGCGCCCCGAATTTGCTCGCCTGGTGCTGGAGCGCATCATCAACGAGCGCGCGCAGCTACAGCTTGCAAGAGAAAATGGCGTTCAGGTAACCGAAAGCGCGGTCGACGACGCCGTGGCTAATGTCGCCCGGCAAAACCAGCTCTCGGTTGACGAGCTGCGCCGGCGAATGACGGCAGATGGCCTCGCCTTCAGCCAGTTCCGCGGGGATTTGCGCAATGAACTTTTGTTGACCCGTGTTCGTGAGCGTGAGCTTGAAGGCCGTGCAAGGATCAGTGAGCAGGAAATCGATCAGTTCCTGCGTGATCAGGAAAGCGGGACCGGGGCTTCTGCGATGGAGATAAATTTGGCGCAGATTCTTGTTGCCGTCCCCGATAATGCAGGCGCTGCAGAACTTGCAACTCTTCAGGCGCGTGCCCAGCTCGCAGCCGAACGCGCCCGCTCTGGCGCAGACTTCGCCGGGCTTGTTAAGGAGTTCTCAAGCGTACCGGGGCGGGGGGGTGACGGCCAGATGGGCCTGGCAGCAGCGGACCGTTATCCGCCGCTTTTTGTAGAAGCCACGCAAACTGTGCCGATCGGAGGCGTGACCGGCCCCGTGCGCAGCGGTGCAGGTTTTCATGTCCTCAAAGTGATCGAAAAAAAGCGGGCGGGCATGCCTGGTGCAGCCGTGAACGAGACGCGTGCCCGCCACATATTGCTTCGTCCCAGTGCGCAACTTACGGAAGCCGCTGCGATTGCACGACTGGCCGACTTCCAGAAGCGAATTGCAGCCGGCCAGGCGGACTTTGCGGCGCTCGCTCGTGAACACAGTCAGGACGGGTCCGCAAAGGAGGGTGGCGATCTGGGTTGGGCCAGCCCGGGAATGTTTGTGCCGGAGTTTGAAGAGCGCATGAACAGTCTTGCACCGGGACAGATGAGTGACCCACTGGTTTCCCGTTTTGGGGTTCATCTTTTACAGGTGGTAGAGCGCCGCACCACCAAACTCGCGCCGCGTGAGCAACGCGAGGCAATTCGCGAGATGCTGCGAGAAAAAAAACTGGATGAATCCTATTTGACTTGGTCGCAGGAGGTGCGAGGTCGCGCGTATGTGGAGTACCGGGAACCGCCTCAGTAGGTATGGGACCTAAGTTCGTCACTGCCTCCTATGGGGGCCGCTGCGCCAACAGCCCGGCAAAGCCGGTTTCAATTACCATCTTCAGAGTAACGTGAAACACATCCCGCGCAAGCGATTCGGGCAGCATTTTCTCGTCGATCAGCTGATCATCGAAGCCATCGTCGATTTGATTGCGCCGCGTCCCGGACAACGTGTCGTGGAAATTGGGCCGGGTATGGCTGCGTTGACGCAGCCGCTTGCAGAAAGGCTGGGGCAACTTACCGTGATTGAGCTGGACCGCGATCTTGCGGTCCAGTTACGTCAACACCCTCAGCTTCATGTCATCGAATCTGACGTGTTGAAGGTGGATTTTCTTCAGCTGGCACAGTCCCTTGCCGAACACACTCCGGCTCCTGGACCCAAGCTTCGTGTGGTCGGCAACTTGCCCTACAACATCTCGACGCCTATTCTTTTTCATTTGCTTGATGCGGTCGACGTGATCGAAGATCAGCACTTCATGTTGCAAAAGGAAGTGATTGACCGCATGGTCGCACGACCCGCTACGGGGAATTACGGCCGTCTGAGCGTGATGCTGCAATGGCGCTATGCGATGGAGAACGTGTTGTTTGTGCCACCGCAAAGTTTCGATCCACCGCCTCGCGTGGACAGCGCCATCGTCCGGATGGTTCCCCACGCTGCGCCTGAAAAGGTTGACGTGCAACTTTTGAGTGAACTGGTCAAAGTGGCTTTTAGCCAGCGTCGCAAGTTGCTGCGGCATTCGTTAGGGAAATGGCTGGAACTGCGGGGATGGACCCAGCCGTTTGATCTTCAGCGTCGTGCGGAGGAGGTTCCGGTTGCTGAGTATGTAACTCTCGCCCAGGCGCTCGCTTCTAAATCGCCCGGATGATGCGGGTGCGTCGTTTCCAGCGATAAAAAAAGCCCGTCAACTAACGGGCCTTTTTATTGGGCGTGGCCGACGGTCAGGCGGCTGCCAACCAGTATCCCGCGTTAAACGGACTGCTCATGCGCAGCGCCAGGGGCGACACGTCTAGCAGTTTGTCGGTTGGCATCGGCTCTTCACCGTCTGCGCTGTTTGCTTGCTGGGCCTCATTCGCCCGATCCCCTTGGCCAATGTCTGGGGAGCGGGCTACAGAAAAGAATAGAAACATCTGAACGGGACCTTTCGGTCTGCCCAGTAATCTGCGGCATCCCGGAAGATGTCGAGCAGCTGTTCGCGCGCCTCTTTGTCAAATTTTGCGTTGGCAGGAATCTGCTCCAGCAAAACAATAAAACCGGGCTGCGGGCCGGACTTGTGAACCAGGTCCGTCATGCAGTCGTAAAGCGCATCAAAGTTTTTACCAAAATGCGCAGGGAATGTGTACTGTGCCGCAATCATGTCCAGCACATCCTGTTTGCTCTGGGCATTGCCCAGATTTGCATACAGAAAGTGTTGGCCCAGATGTGTGGCGGCCTCCTGCAAGTCCTGCACGCGAAAAGCGCGTATGGACTGCACGATATTGGGTCTAACAGTACGAAGTGGCATATCCATCTCCGCGTCTCTTTCTTAAGTCAAAAACTCAAAGTTGATGATCACTACTGCTGAACCGTCTGCACGATGCGGCGAAAACTCGCGTAATGATCATCGGTGTAATAACAAGCATCGGGTGTGGTGGGTGCAAAACCACCACAAACAATGCGCCGGGCGCCCCGACTTTGATTTCCAGGTGTTTTGACGGTGTATTCGCGGTAGTACCCGCGATTTTTGGGCGGGAGGATTTTTTCCCGATTGCCAAACACCGAGCCGTCCTTGTCGTACTTGAACGGCCCCCCCTGATAAATCTTCTGAACCATGTCGCGCCCCTGCACTGGCAACTCGGATATGGCAACAGTTCCGACAACGGGGGCCAGCTCCTTGGCCTCAATCCCCCCGGTTACGAATCCCGCGCTAAAAACAGCCAGCACGACTGCCGCGGTCAACCGCCAACCAGCCCTACTTTTTCGCAACATGAAAATGTCTTTCTTGAACATGCCCCAGCAAAGCTGGCCACGTGTCCCGGGTTAACCCCTAAATTTCAAGAGACAGAGTTTGACTCATTCCAGCGGAAAACGCAAGTACCTGCTCAAAAACTAGGCAACCTGATGTCGGTTCCAGGCCCGGGTAAGTTAGCGCTAGCTGTCAATTAACGCCTTATCGGCCAGCGTTCGCGTCGGCCACGGTCAATGCTGTCATATTGACAATCCGGCGCACGGTCGTGCTGGCAGTCAAAATGTGCATGGGTTTGCTGGCGCCCAGTAGCACAGGGCCGATGGCGATGTTGCCGCCAGCCGCGGTCTTAAGCAGGTTGTAAGCGATATTCGCCGCATCGATGTTGGGCAACACCAGCAAGTTGGCCTGTCCGGCCAATGTGCTGTTGGGCATCACAGCTTCCCTGGCTGCCGCGTCCAGGGCAACATCGCCGTGCATCTCGCCGTCAACTTCCAGCCACGGCGCGTTGGCGCGCAGCAACTCAAGGGTTCGGCGCATTTTCAGCGCGCTGGGCAGATTGGATGAGCCGAAATTGGAGTGCGACAACAGAGCTACTTTGGGGTTGATGCCGAAGCGCAACATTTCCTCCGCGGCAAGCGTTGTGATTTCCGCAAGCTGTTCAGCGGTAGGGTCATAGTTGACGTGTGTGTCCACCAAAAATATCTGGCGATCGGGCAGCATCAAGCCGTTCATGCACGCATAGGTGCAAACGCCAGCACGTTTGCCGATGACCTGGTCTAGATAGTCGAGATGATGGGAGGTGGTGCCCCAGGTACCGCAGATCAGTCCGTCCACGTCGCCCTTGTGCAGCAGCATGCCGGCAATCAGCGTCAGGCGGCGACGCATTTCGATCTTCGCCATTTGGGCGGTCACGCCCCGGCGCTCTGTCAGTCGGTGATAGGTTTGCCAGAAGTCCCGGTACCGGTGGTCCTGCTCGACGTTGACAATGTCATAGTCCAGCTCTTCCTTCAGGCGCAAACCAAACTTTTCAATGCGTTGCGCGATGACTTTCGGTCGACCGATCAGGGTCGGGCGCGCCAGGCCCTCGTCCACAACGATCTGGCAGGCGCGCAGCACGCGCTCCTCTTCGCCTTCGGCATAGGCCACGCGCTTTTTTTCGGCTTTTTTGGCGGCTGCAAAAATGGGCTTCATCGTTGTGCCGGACGCGTAGACAAAACTCTGAAGCCTTTCGCTGTAAGCGTCCATGTCAGTGATCGGTCGCAAGGCCACACCACTGTCTGCAGCTGCCTGTGCGACGGCCGGCGCAATTTTCATCATCAGGCGCGGATCAAATGGCTTGGGGATCAGATACTCCGGCCCAAAGGCGAGCTGGGCTCCCGCATAGGCTGCAGCAACCACCTCACTTTGTTCGGCCTGCGCGAGTTCTGCGATCGCATGCACGGCTGCGATTTCCATCTCGACCGTAATGGTTGAAGCACCGGCATCGAGGGCGCCACGGAAAATGTAGGGGAAGCACAGGACGTTGTTGACCTGATTCGGGTAGTCGGTCCGGCCTGTGGCCATGATGGCGTCGTCGCGGACTGACTTGACGTCCTCGGGCGTGATTTCCGGGTTTGGGTTAGCCAAGGCAAAAATGATCGGCTTGGCCGCCATCTTTTCGACCATTTCTTTCTTGAGCACGCCGCCTGCAGAAAGGCCCAGAAATATGTCAGCGCCTTCGATAATGTCGCTCAGGCTTCTCGCGTTTGTCTTTTGTGCAAACTGGATCTTGTCTTCGTCCATCAGTTCGGTGCGGCCTTCATAAACCACACCAGCGAGATCCGTCACGAAAATGTTTTCGCGCGGGATCCCCAGCTTGAGGAGCAGGTTGAGGCACGCCAGCGCTGCGGCACCGGCGCCGGAGGTAACCAGTTTTACCTGCTTCGGATCTTTTCCAACAACTTTCAGCGCGTTCAACATCGCTGCACCGACCGTGATGGCTGTTCCATGCTGATCGTCATGGAACACCGGGATTTTCATGCGCTTGCGCAGCTCGCGCTCTATATAGAAACAGTCGGGTGCCTTGATGTCTTCCAGGTTGATCGCGCCGAAGGTTGGCTCAAGTGAGGCAATGATGTCGACAAGGCGCGCCGGATCCTTTTCGTCAATCTCAATGTCGAACACGTCGATACCGGCGAATTTTTTGAAGAGGACGCCCTTGCCTTCCATGACCGGTTTGGACGCCAGGGGGCCAATATCGCCCAGACCTAGAACGGCCGTCCCGTTGGTGATCACTGCGACCAAGTTACCCCGGCTGGTGTACTTGAAAGCTGCGTTGGGGTCCTTGACGATTTCCTCGCAAGGTGCGGCAACGCCTGGAGAGTAGGCCAACGCCAAATCGCGCTGGTTGATCAACTGCTTGGTTGCTGCGACCGCAATTTTCCCTGGCGTTGGAAACTCGTGGTATTCCAGTGCTGCGCGGCGCAGCTCCTCACGTTTTTCCTGACTGTTGGGAACGGCGGTTTCTAGGGGCATGTCTTGTCTCCGAAGGGCGATCACTTGGGATCGCTGGTTTTTATTGGGTTCGCGATTGTAGGCCGAGCGCCGGGAAAACCCTAGTAAGTGGATCTACGCAATGTCGGGCCTCAGCCGACTCCCTGAAACGGATGATGCAGGATGGCGGAAATAATGTGCATTTCGCACAAATTAGATGCTCTTGACGACAAAAGCGCGCGATTAATGATTATCGACTGATGATCACCTTGCTGTATAGATGTGACATTGTTTTGCCGTTGTGGACTCTACAGCCCACGTTCTAGGCTGTACCTGACTGTCCAAATCTGCGGCGCAGCCAGGGATTGGTCACAGATTTGCAAAAATCCTTTGTAACCGATCAAATGAAAGTCTTTGTAAAACATTGAGTTGCGAGCAGAATCGAAGGTTGGGTATCCAAAGCAACACCAGCCGAAAAGGCGCTGCCCATTTGCTGGTCGTGCCATTGAAAAAACAGCGGGACATTTTGAATTCCTCCATTGCATCTTCTTTTGCTGCGGTCTGGCTATTCATGCTGGCAGCGTCCGCCTGTCCGGGTGTTTTTGCACAGCAACGCCAAAGACCCGACGCCGGTACGCTTCAAGAGCCGCTGCGCCAGATCCCGTTGTTGCCGCTTCCCGGCGCGCCCCAGATCGGTCTGCCTGATGCAAAGCCCGCGGTAAAAGCAGCGCCGTCGGTTCGCATCACGCCCACTGCGTTTCGCTTTCAGGGCAATACTGTTTTCGACGGTGACACCCTCGCCGCTGTTGTCGCAGAACGGATCAACCAGCCAACCGATCTGACCGGGCTTCAGGATGTCGCCTCTCTCATCAGCAAGCACTATCGGTCCCGCGGCTACCTTCTCACTGAAGCCTATCTGCCAGAACAGGCTTTCCAGGCTACCGGAGGAACCGTAACCATTGCAGTGATTGAGGCCCGTATCGGCAACGTGCGCGTTCGGCTGGATGGCGAGCATGGCCCGGCATTGTTTGCGCAAGGCATCGTGAGCGCCAACCTGCCCTCGGGAGCCTTGATCACCGAGAACATGCTGGACAAACCGGTGCTGTTGTTGCGTGACCTGGCGGGCATGGACGCCAGCGCGACTGTTGAGCCCGGTGCAACCACGGGACAAGCCGACGTTACGGTAACCCTCCGCCCGCAGGGCTTGCTGGTGGATGGGTCGGTGAGTCTCGATAACTCCGGGGCCCGGGCGGCGGGAGCGCTCCGCATGACCACCAGCCTGAATGTCAGCAATCTGGCTGGGCGCGGGGACGTTTTCAGCGCGCGTGTGCAGGCCAGCGAGTCGTATCGCAGCGAGCTTTACCGCGTCGCTTATGGAGTGCCTGTCGATACGACCGGAACCCGATTGGCGGTCAGCGCCGCGCACACCCGTTACAACCTCGGCAAACAATTCGCAGCCCTGGGCGCAACCGGGCGTGCGGATGTGCAAGACATTTCATTGTCCCGAGCCCTGGTTCGCTCCCGGGCAAGCAATATGTATGGCCTGGTGAGCCTCGAGCACAAAAAATTCAGCGACGAAATTTCGATGCCTGCCAACGAGAGCAAGCGGCGCATCGTTTCCGTACGCCTGGGGCTGCTGGGAAACTTCTCGGACGAGACAGGCGCGGGTGCCTCCAGCAGCTACGCCTTGGGCGCAACCCTTGGCCGCGTGAAGCTTGACGCCGCGAGTTTTGGCTTTGATCAGGGTGCTGGCGGTCCGCAGACTGCCGGAGGATTCAAAAAATATAACCTTGAATTCCAGCGCACTCAGTTTTTCAACAATCCCGCCAGCATTCATGTCAATTTTCAGGCCCAGCTGGCATCCAAAAATCTGGCTTCGGCTGAAAAAATGGCGCTGGGTGGCCCAACTGGCGTGCGGGGCTATCCCGTAGGCGAAGGTGTCGGCGACGCCGGCGTGCTGCTGAATCTGGAGACCCGTTACCAACTGCCTGCTCCTTTGACGCTGTTTGGCGAGCCGGTGAGCGTTGCTGCCTTTTATGACTACGGCACGGTCAAGTTCAATCAGGACAACACCGCCACGGGTGGGGTCAACCGGCTTGCCCTGGGGTCCGTCGGGGTCGGTGTGCTTGCAGGGCGTGTCAATCACTTCCTCATCACAGCGTACCTCGCGTGGCGCACCACCGACCTGTCGCCCACCACGGGCGACCCGGATCGCGCACCACGGGCCTGGGTCACTGCCCAGAAGTGGTTCTAGATCCGACAGCCACAAGTAGCCATGCATACGCCTCCAGCCAAACACTGCACCTACCGTCCCTGGGCGGTCCGTACGGTAGTGGTACGCCTGTCACGCAAGCTCACGGCTACTTACCGTATTCGCATCGGGCGTGCGTTGTCGCATCTTCTGGCTGTCATGCTTTCAGGTATCGCTCCGCAGGTGATGGCGCTACCAGCCGATGGCACCGTGGTTGGTGGGCAGGCAACGATCACCACACCGACTGCCAACTCCATGGTGGTCAATCAGGTCAGCGACAAAGCCATTCTGAACTGGCAAAGCTTCAATATTGGGGCCGGTCAGTCGATGCAATTCGTGCAGCCCAGCGCTGCCGCTGTTGCCTTAAACCGCGTCATTGGCAACGATGCGTCGAAGATATACGGTTCACTTCGCGCCAACGGACAGGTTTTCCTGATCAACCCTTCGGGTGTCATGTTTGCTCCCGGCGCACAGGTTAACGTCGGCGGCTTGGTCGCATCCACCTTGGCCATTGGCAATGAAGATTTCATGGCGGGCCGCTACACCTTCAGCAGTTCAGGAGGCAGTGGCAGCGTGGCCAATCACGGCAACATCACGGTGGCGCGGGGTGGGTACGTTCTGCTCGCGGCGCCCAGCGTCAGCAACACGGGGTCCATTACTACCGATGCCGGTGCGACTGGCCTTGTTGCTGGCTCCCGGGTCACGCTGGACACATCCGGCGCCGGACTGGTCCGCTTTTCTGTGGATGCGGCGGCAGTTGACGCGGTAGCCGCCAACAGCGGCGTCATTACTGCCCAGGGCGGGCAGGTCGCGGTGCTGGCCAGCGCGTTGGGTGATGCCATGGCCACCGTCGTTAACCAAAGTGGTGTGATCCGCGCTACATCAGCGACCGAGAGCAACGGCATGATTGTGCTCAGCGGGGGTCGCAATGGTGTGGTACATGTTTCCGGCGAGCTCGATGCCAGTGGCGGCGCTTCAGGTCAGACCGGTGGCACGGTCAAGGTACTCGGCGACAAGGTGGTTCTCGCCTCTGTCGCCAGCATCGACGCGTCGGGTTCCTCGGGTGGCGGCACGGTGCTGGTTGGCGGAAACTATCAAGGCAAGGGTGCGGAGCAAAACGCGGCGGTGACACTGGTGTCTTCGGGCGCGACCATCGATGCCAGCGCGACCCGTTCCGGCGACGGCGGTAAGGTGGTGGTCTGGGCCGACGGCGCTACCGGGTTTTATGGCGCCATCAAAGCCACAGGGGGAGCGGACGCAGGCAATGGTGGCTTTGCAGAGGTGTCTGGCAAACAGACCCTTGCATTTGATGGTGCTGCCAATTTGAGTGCGCCACGCGGCAGCGCGGGCACCTTGCTGCTTGACCCCCTGAATATCGTTGTCAGCGCCGCAGGGCCGGCCACCTATGCGGATGTCAGCACATTTGCAGCCCAGGCCGGCACCACCCAAACGGTTTCCACGGCGACCCTCAATGCGGTTGCCGGCAACATCACGCTGCAGGCAAGCAATGACATCTCCCTGAACACGGCGTTTACCGTCGTTGCGGGCAAGAGCGTCAGTTTTGAAGCCAACAACAACATCAATATAACGACGGGCAACACACTGGCCACTTCGGGCGGTGGCGCCATCACGCTCAAGGCTGATGCCGACGGGCTGGGCGGAGGCAATCTGGCGCTAGGCGCAGCCCTCACCTCGCAAGGGGGGGCCATCACCCTGTCGGGCGCTAACATTACCGGCACGGCTGCCGGCACTGTCACTTCGACGGGTGCGAGCAACACGAACGGCGGCGCGGTCAATATCACGGCGACTGGCACCGTCAATCTGGCTGGCGCCATAACCACCACGGGCGGCACGGCCACGGCAGGCAATATTGGGCGCAACGCTGGGGCGGTCAGCATGACAGGCGCGGGCGTCACGGCGGCAGCGATTAGCGCCAGCGGCAGTAGCGGCGTGACAACAGGCGACCGGTCGGGAGGTGCTGGCGCGGCGGTGAGCATCACATCCACAAACGGGATCACCCAGACCGGCACCATCGCGGCCAGCGGGGGAGCTGGTGTCAACAACGGCGCAGGCGGCAACGCCGGCACGATCACTATATCCAACAGCGGCACGGGCAACATCAGCACCGGCGCGCTGACGGTGCAGACCGGCAGCGCTGCTGGCACGGGGGCAGGCGGCGATGCCAGCGGCACCCGGGTCAGCGTGACCAACACGGCAGCGGCGGGCACGCTGACGACAGGGGCGATAACCACGACGGGTGGCACAAAGGGTCATGGAGGCAACGTGGTGCTGAGTTCGGCAGGAACGGCCGCAAGCGGCAACATCACCACATCAGGCGGCACGACCCTGACGGGCAACAGCGGGCGCAACGCAGGCACGGTCAGCATCACAGGTGCCGGTGTCAACCGGGGTGCCAGCACCATCACAGCCAGTGGCTCGGCCGGTGTGGGCACCAGCCAGACCGGAGGCAACGGTGCGGCAGTCAGCGTCACCAGCACAGACGGCGTGACGGGCACGGGCCTGATCTCTGCCAGCGGCGGTGCCGGCTCAGCCACCAACGGCGCAGGTGGCAACGCGGGCTCAATCGCGATAGCCAACTCTGGCGCAGGCGCCATCACGACCGGCGCGCTGACGGTGCAGACCGGTGCAGCGGTAGGCACGGGCTTGGGCGGCACGGCGGGCTCAGTAAGTGTGACCAACAACGCTGCAGGCGCCAATGTCACCACAGGGGCGATCAACACCGCTGGCTTTGCCAAAGGGGCAGGCGGGAACATCAGCATCAGCGCAGCCGGCGCTGGTGTGCTGAGC
>NZ_DASQZG010000002.1:0-100894 GCF_035638815.1 Polaromonas sp. | reverse complement strand
GCGGATGCATCAGGATGAACCACCCGTCGGTGTTGTCCTGCGTGGTGCCGGTTTTTCCCGCCACATCAGCCTTGATGCCAAAGCGGGTGCGAATTCCGGCGCCCGTACCCTGGTCAACCGCGCCGCGCAGCACATCCAGAAGGAGCTGGGCTGAAGACGTGGACATGGCCGTTTCTGCCACCTTGGGTTCAAACGCTTCCAGGACCACGCCGTCCCGGTTTTCCACAGACGTGACCACCATCGGCTCGACGTACCGGCCATCATTGGCCAGAGAGCCGTAACTGGCCACCATTTCTTTCAGGGTCACCGGGCTGGTGCCTAGCGCCAGCGACAAGACCTCATCCATCTTGCTTTGCCGCACGCCCATCAGGTTGGCAAGCCTTGCCACTTTTGCCGGGCCTACAACATGCATGGCCTGCGCGGTGATGGTGTTTTTGGAATACATCAGTCCCTCGCGCAGCGTCATCGGGGCGCCACTCGGGCCGCCGCCATCGCTGGGTCGCCAAAAAGTACCGTCACCCATCGGGATTTCAACCGCCTGGTCGAAAAACCCGTCGCTGGGACGTGAGCCATTTTCAAAAGCCGCGCCGTAAACAAAGGGCTTGAAGGTTGAGCCCGGTTGCCGGCGGGCCTGCGCCACATGATCGAACTGGTCCTGCTTGAAGTCCCGGCTGCCCACCCATGCCAACACATGCCCGTTTCCCGGGTTCAGCGCCAGAAAGCCGGCTTGCAATCGCGTCTTCTCCTCGTGCAGGGCCTGCATGAAGGCAGAGTCCGCCAGCAGCTGCGCCACGGCTTGCTCATCGGTCTGGCCCGCAGCAGTGGCAGCCTTGTACTGGGCGGTGTCTCGGACAAAGGTCAGCACAAGTTCTCTGGCGGGGCCAGGTTTGGCTCCTGCCTTCGCGTTCGCCTGCTTCCACCCCAGTGCAAGACGCGCATCGGCGTTGGCTATGGTTTGCAGCTTGTCTGCCTGCCGCGTGACCGCTTCATTGGCCATGGTCTGCAAGCGCGAGTCGATCGTGGTGCGCACCACCAGACCGTCTGCATAGATGTTGTATTCATTTCGGTCTGCCCACTCAATTACCCAGCGGCGCAGTTGCTGGGTAAAGTGCGGCGCGGGGCCCAACTCCGCGTCCTGACGTTCAAAGTCAACCTGAAGCGGCATCTTCTTCAGATCAGCCAGGTCGGCGGCGGGCAACTTTTGATGCCTGACCATCTGGCTCAACACGATGTTGCGACGCTGCAGGGCCCGCTCGGGGTTGAGCACCGGGTTGTAATAACTGGTGCCCTTGAGCATGCCGATGAGTGTGGCGCTTTGCAGCACATTCAGCGCATCGGCAGAACTGTCAAAATAAGTACGGGCCGCCATCTCGATGCCGTAGGCGTTGTACAAAAAAGGAACCGTGTTCAGATATGTCTCAAGGATTTCATCCTTGGAATAAACCGCTTCGATTTTCAGCGCCGTGATGGCTTCCTTGATCTTGCGTGTCAGCGTGCGGGCGCGGCCTACTTCTTCCGGGTACAGGTTACGCGCCAACTGTTGTGTGATGGTCGATCCGCCCTGCACATTGCCCTTGAAGGTGTTCAGGATCGCAGAACCGGTGCGTTTGACGTCCATGCCGCGATGAGCATAAAAGCGGTGGTCTTCGGTGGCAATCAGCGCTGCAAGCACGTTGGGGGAAATCTCACCGAGCTTGACCCAGTCCCGATTGGCGCGTTGAAAAGTTGCCAGCTCCTGCCCGTCTGCAGACAGGATGACCGAGGGCTTGGCGGCTTTTACCTTGCGCAGGTCGGCAATGCTGGGAGTAAAGGGAATCAGCGCCAGAACATAAAGCAATGCCAGTACCGGCAAGGTAGCCAGTCCCCAGGCAATGCCGCGAAAAGTTGGATGGCGCAGGCGCCCGGGAATGGTGGCAACAAACTGCCTGAAACGGGATTGGGGCGCGGGCGTATTCATGAGCGATGAGCCTAGGGCTGCGTCATGAACACCACTGTAGGACGGCGCGCAAAAAGTTGATCGGTCAGGTTGTCTGAATGACCACTCAGGGATCTTTACACAAGGAATAGGGCCCCGCCCCTTTAACTACGGGCGCTATCAGCTATTCTTTTTATAGCACCTGATCAAAACCAGAGCTTTCGATCCCGGTGCTCCGCATGCGCTGGCGCCACGGGAAATGTCTTACATCGATACGGGATGAAATTCCGCTCATCACGGCAAAACGGCGCATGGTGTCTGCGCGCAAGGTTCTGGTTCAATAAAACTTCATTCAACACACCACCCGGTTTCTGTCGGACCCTTGAGGAGATTCAGATGCGATTCGATATTTTCCAGTCCCGCGCCGATGCTCATGTCCGCAAAGCACGGGAGTACCTTCAGCAAGCTAACCTGGCGCGCATTGAGCACCAGGTGGCAGCCGACCACCACGCCGCGCTGGCCGAGATGTACAAGCAACGCGCGGCCTGGCTGGAAGAAGAAATCTCCAGCTCGGACACGGATTGCCGCCCAACACAGCGCCCCATGCCCAACCTCCAGAGCGCCGAGCCAACAGGGCGGCAAGCCGTTCTGAGCTGGCCAACGGGGCGCCGGCTTGACAACATGCAGATTCCCGAATCCGCCTGACACCGCCCATTTGCCGGGCGCCCTTTTCGGCGTCCGTGCCGCACTTTTTTCGACGACCAACAGGGAGCTAACGCCCAATGACAGACGCCTTAATGGACGGCCTTTCCTATATCCCTCTGCTGGTCTTTATTGGCGTCGTTGCGTTGTTGATCATCATCATCTGGTCCATCAAGCGCCACTTCAGCCCCAAGCTCAAAATTGAGTCCGACTCTCCCATTGATGAACTCATTCCCTCACTTGCAGGCCTGACGCTGAGCACCGCAGTACCCGGCAACTCTGTCGAGGTGCATGAAAACGGAGCGTTTTTTGATGTGCTGATAGCGCGTGTTGCCGCCGCGCAAAAGTCTGTCCACTTTGAAACCTTTCTCTGGAAAGACGGCGTGCTGGGCAAGCGACTGGCCGACGCCCTGTGCGAACGCGCCCGTGCCGGATTGCAGGTGCGCGTGTTGCTGGACGCCACCGGATCTAAAGGCGTTGGCAAGGAAACCCGGCAGCAGATGAAAGACGCCGGTTGCAAACTTGTTTTCTTCCACGAAAAGAAGTTTCGCAACATCGGCGTGCTGAATGAGCGAGATCACCGCAAACTTGCCGTGATGGACGGACGGGAAGCCTTTGTTGGCGGCCACTGCATCGTGGACAACTGGCTGGGCGATGCGCAGGACAAAGATCACTACGCCGATTTGAGCGTGCATCTTCGCGGGCCTATCGTGCACAGCATTCAAGCGGCCTTCAGCGAGAATTGGGGCGGGCAAACCGGCGAGCTGTTTGTGGGAGACGATGTTTTTCCCGAGCTGGAACCCGCTGGCGACATCCTGATTCATGCCGCATACGCCAAGCCGGAGGGCTCTGCCCCGGCGGTGAAAATCCTGCACCACACTGTGTTGTGCCTGGCCCGCAAGCGGATCTGGATTCAAAACCCCTACTTCATCCCCGAGCCCGAGGCGATTGACGCCATGGGTGCGGCCGTCAAGCGCGGCGTGGATGTACGCGTGATGATGCCGGCCACCAGCGGCTCAGACAACCCCATGGTGCAGCACGCCGGACACCGCAACTTTGAGAAACTGCTGCGCTGCGGTGTGCGTTTGTTTGAGTACCCGCATACGCTGCTGCACCAAAAGGTGATGACCGTGGACGGTGTGTGGAGCGCCATCGGCTCCAGCAACTTTGACGACCGGTCTTTTGACACCAACGACGAAATCACTATCGGCATCAAGGACGCCGGTATTGCGCAGCAGCTGGACGCGGTGTTTGAAAAGTACGCCCCCTTGTGCCAGGAGATTGAGCTGGAAGCCTGGAGCAAGCGCGGACTCTGGCACAAGGCCAAAGACAACATGTTTTACATGTTCAACGAGGTTTTATAGAACAAAATCGGCCGTTTGCCCTTTATTGGCGGCCATAGTTTGCTACCATTTGAGTAGCAACCTTCGGCAGTACATGCGGCATGGATCCCGGATCGAGCCCGGGATGACAGACAGGGATTTGCCGGGCCTTGAGCTTCAAACCTCCAACGCCTTGTAGAAATATGTCGTGTCGCAAGGCTCGCCAGCGGGCAATAACGCATAGCCCGGAATCACCCCCACCCGCTGCCAACCCGATCGCTCATACAGTCGCTCAGCTTCGCCGCTGGCGGTGTCCAGCACCAGAAGCGTCTTGCCGCACGCCTTGGCGGTTTGCTCTGCTGCGCGCATCAGGGCAGCACCCAGGCCCTGGCGCCGCGCCCTGCGGTGCACCAGCATCTTGGCCACATCGGCCCGATGCGGCTGGTTGTCGGGCTGGGCCAGTATCAGCTGCACCGTGCCAACAATGCCTTCCGCGTCTTCAGCGACAAACAGGGCACGCTCGCCGCCATCCACACCGTCTGCAACGCAGCGCCAGAAGGCCAGCGCATGGTCCACTGACAAGGGCTGCATAAAGCTGACGGACGCGCCGCCTTCCACGCAATCAACCAGCAACCCGGCCAGCCCCTGCAGTTGAGCGTCTGTGACCGACTGGAGGCGACGAACCGTGAGCGTTGCATTTTCTTGCGGCATTACTCTCAAACCTTTCGCTTCAGCGGCTGCCAGCCCGCAAACTGTGGATAGTGGCGCTGCACCACCGCCCCGTCAAAATGCCAGGCAATACATTTGCCCAGATGATAGGGCGGCGCGTCGCCCTCAAAGTCGGGCAAGCCAGCTTGCCGACGCGTGTGCGCGCGGTACACAGGAATCGTCTGGTAAGCCGCCGTGGCCATGTTGAAAAGCAGCTCACGCAGGTGTGTGCAACCACGGGTGCCACCCAAAGCTTTCTCAATCGCCTGCCGCCATCCGGGGCCCATGGTGGCACCCACCATCTGCTGCATTGGGTCGGTGCCCTGCTGGCATTCGGCAAACGGCGCATCGTCACTTGCGCTGACAATTTCCCGAATGGTCAGTGAGTCGTCCAGCGTAGCCCGGATTGCCATGCCATGAATGGGCGTGCCCGGCGGCATGGCACCGCGCTCAGAGCGTTCCAGCGCATAGGTCTTGGTGTCGGACATCTCGGCCTCGATGTCCCAAAGCCCATCCTCCCGCTGATAACCGCGGTAGACAACGGCGCGTGTGTGGAGATGGGTACGGGCTTGGGGTGCGGGCAGTGGCATGGCAACTTTGCTGAGGAAAAACCTCATTTTCGCTGACCACACCCTCCCCGCGTTTTTGTCCGCACGCGGCGGTGATGGCGCCGTTCAGCGAACCCGGTCCGCGTCCATCAGCATTTGCTCCAGCGAGGTAATGCCCCGGCCCAGCACAACATCAGAGTCATCGGGCACATTGCCATCGGGTGTCAGCTGGTTGACCATTTCCGGCATGATCTGCGCCATGCCTTGCGAGACCTCTTCGCTATCCACGCCCAGTTGCTGCGACAGGCGTGACAGCTCTTCATGGCCGACAACATCGTAAATGGCGTGAGCTGGCAGATCGTCGTTGGCGCCGGTAGACACCCAAGACGCCGCTTGCTGGCTGTAACCCTTCTGCTTGAAGCGCTCCAGCACCCCGCCCAGGCCGCCATTGCGTTGCACCCATTGCATGGCCAGCGGCAGCAACATGGCAATCAAGGCTCCGCCCTGGCCACCGAGTGCAGAACCCCTGCCACTACGCCCCATGCCCATCGCACCGCCCTGCCCCCGGCCCATCATGCCGCCCAACACGCTACCAAGGCCGCCCCCGCCCATGGAGCCCGCTTGGCCCCCGCGACCCAAAACGCTGCCCAAAACCTGTCCCAGAATGTCGTTGCCCATGAATAACTCCGTTGGTTGGTAATAAACAGTCAATCTACGGCGCAAAAAATGGCAGGGGCGTAGGTCTGTGCCGATAGTCACAGTCTGTTGAATGCCGCAATTGCGCCGCCTACCAGGGCCGACTGATGAACTTTCTCCCCCTCAGTTGACTCGGAAAGTAGCCGCACTACTGACGATTCCGTTGTAAGAAGCGGCGCATCCGCACGACCAACAGCAAGCCAGTCCTGGCTGCAAAGAAAGAAAACCATGAAGAGCCGCAGAAATATCCTCCTGGGTCTGGGTGCCGCCAGCGCATCCATCGCCGGTTTGCGCAGCATGTTCACCGCGCCGGCACACGCGGCACGCAGCTATGAACTGACCCGAACCGACGCCGAGTGGAAAGCCGCCCTTTCACCAGACCAGTACCGCGTACTGCGCAAGGCCGGTACCGAGACGCCCTACACCAGCCCGCTGAACAAGGAAAAACGCGCTGGCGTCTACAGCTGCGCAGGCTGCGCCCTGCCCCTCTTTTCATCCACCACCAAGTTTGAAAGCGGCACAGGATGGCCCAGCTTTTGGCAGGCGATGGATAAAGCCGTGGTTGAGGAGACCGACACCACACTGTTCATGAAGCGCGTGGAAGTGCTGTGCCGCCGCTGCGGCGGGCATCTGGGCCATGTATTTGACGACGGCCCCAAACCCACTGGCCTGCGCTACTGCATGAACGGTGTGTCGCTGACTTTCAAGGCGGCATGATCATGCGCAACGCTTCCATCTTCGTGTTCGCCGGCCTGCTGGCCGTTGGCGCCTGGTTGTACCTGGGTATGGGCAGCAGCTTGGCATCAGAAAAAGCCGTCAAGCTGCCGCCACCCGCAATCGACACCCCCGCATCGGCCGCGCGCGAGACTGCCGTGTTTGCAGGCGGCTGCTTCTGGGGCGTACAGGCCGTCTTTCAGCACACCAAGGGTGTTCTCAATGCCGTGTCCGGCTACGCCGGCGGGGACAAAGCCACCGCCACCTATTCCAGCATCGGCACTGGCCGCACCGGCCACGCAGAAGCGGTGCAGATCACCTATGACCCCAAGCAGGTGTCATACGGCAAGCTGTTGCAGATTTACTTCTCGGTTGCGCATGACCCTACGCAGCTCAACCGCCAGGGCCCGGACAGTGGCACGCAATACCGCTCGGCCATTTTTTACACGGATGCCAACCAGAAGCAGGTGGCAGAAAAATACATCGCCCGACTGGACGCCGCAAAAGCCTTTCCACAAAAGATAGTCACCCAGCTCACGCCATTGGCAGCGCCACTGGCCTTCTATCCCGCCGAGGCTTATCACCAGGACTACGCGACCCTCAACCCGCGCCAGCCCTACATTGCCCGCTTTGACCTGCCCAAAATCGCCAACCTCAAGACCATGATGCCGGAGGTTTATCGGGAAAAGCCTGCGCTGGTATCGCAGGCTGGCAAGTAGCGCGCAGCTTTTTTATCGCTCCCCGCTCGTCATCCCGGACTTGACTTGTTGTCATCCCCGACTCGATCGGGGATCCATGGCGGCGTACTACTGCTGGTGGTTCATGGTGCATGGATCCCGGATCGAGTCCGGGATGACGGCCAAAGAATCCCTTGCGGCGCGTGGAGGCGGGGACATGCACGTAACGCCAGCGGTAAGTCAGGGCACTTCATCGCAGGCTGGCAAATACCCCATCGATCAGGCAGTTCCCCGCCTGTCATCCCGGACCTGATCCGGGATCTATGTCTGCGATCTACGACTGGTGGCGCACGCTGCATGGATCCCCGATCGAGTCGGGGATGACGGCCAAGAGATCCCTTGCGGCGCGTGGCGGTGGGGACATGCACGCAACGCCAGCGGTAAGTCAGGGCACTACATCGCAGGCTGACGAATACCCATCGCGATCGGCAGTTCCCCGCCTGTCATCCCGGACCTGATCCGGGATCCATGTCTGCGAACTACGACTTGTGGCCCACGCTGCATGGATCCCCGATCGAGTCGAGGATGACAGCCAAGAGCGGTCACTTCAAAAGCCACTAAGGAGTCTTGCACCGATGCTTAAGAACAAAATCCCGACCTAGCCCTTTGTTGACGGCAATAGTCTGCTATTAATTAAGTAGCAACAAGAACACGGTGACCAACAGCAACTTGCCCGGCACGCACCCGCACCACCTTGGGCACAATGGCGGCTTCCGACAGACAGGAGTGATCAATGTCCACCACACCAGAAAACTGCCGCATCAATTACCTTGAATTCAACGTCGCTGACATCAGCAAGTCCAAAGCCTTCTACGGCAAAGCCTTTGGATGGACTTTTACCGACTACGGCCCCGACTACACAGAGTTTTCTGACGGCGCCATGAAAGGCGGCTTTACCACCCAGTTGGCGCCTTCCCCCGCAGGCGGGCCGCTGGTCGTGCTGCTGGCCGACCACCTGGAAGCCGCGCGTGAAAGCGTCATTGCAGCCGGAGGCAACATCAGCACCGACATCTTTTCTTTCCCGGGCGGGCGCCGCTTTCACTTCAAGGATGCCGATGGTTACGAGCTGGCGGTCTGGTCCAAAGAATGAAGGAGCAGGCTGAAGAAACGCTGCAACTCGGCCTGCAGGCCGAGTGGGCCCAGTGGCTGGTCCAGCACCACGCGGAGTCCAGGGGTGTATGGCTTCGGCACGCCAAGAAAAGCGCACCAGTGTCCACCGTGACCTACGCCGAAGCGCTCGAAGTCGCCCTGTGTTTCGGCTGGATCGACAGCCAGAGAAAAGGTGACAACGAGCATTACTACCTTCAGCGCTGGGGCCCTCGCGGCAAGCGCAGCATCTGGTCCAAAGTCAATCGTGACAAGGCACTTGGCTATATACAAACCGGCTTCATGCAGCCCTCGGGTCTGGCAGAAATTGAACGGGCCCGGAATGACGGCCGTTGGGACGCGGCGTATGACCCTGCAAGCAAGGCACAGATTCCGCCCGATCTGCAAGCTGCGCTGGACGCGCAGCCAGGCGCGTCTGACTTCTTCGCAACCGTCAGTGCGCAGAACCGTTATGCGGTGCTGTTTCGCCTGCAGACCGCCAAAAAGCCTGAGACACGGGTAAGGCGCGTTGGGCAGTTTGTGAGCATGCTGGCGCGCGGAGAGACGATCTATCCGCAAAACTCAGCGAAGAAAAAAACATGAAGACGCAACACATCTCCTTCCGCCCACTACAAATCAGCGATCTACCCATGCTGCACGCGTGGACGCAGCAGCCGCACTGGACAGAATGGTGGGGTGACCCCGGCACGCTGGAGGACATTGAGGCGGAGTACGGCCCGTTGATTGCCGACACGACCGAAGTGCAACCCCATATCGCCCTGTTGGACGGCCAGCCCTTTGGCTACATCCAGTCTTACGTGGCCATGGGCTCAGGCGATGGCTGGTGGGAGGATGAAACCGACCCCGGCGTGCGCGGCATCGACCAGTCGATTGCAGACCCAACCCATCTGAATCAAGGCTTGGGCACAGCCATGGTGAAAGCCTTTGTTGCGAAGCTGTTGGCTGACCCCGCCGTTACCCACATCCAGACCGACCCCGCCCCGCAAAACGCTCGCGCCATCCGTTGTTATGAAAAGGCAGGCTTTGAAGCGGTGGGCGAGATCAGCACGCCAGACGGCGCGGCGCTGCTGATGGTGTGCAAGAGGCAGGAGTAACTCACCGACCGTGAAACTCCCCCGGCGAGGCGCTCAGCGCTCTTGCGCAGCGGCGATCAGCGCCAACCCTGCCGCCACCAGCGAGTGCACCGGCCCCTTTTTGCCGAGTAGCTGGCCGTTGACATAAGCCCCGTCGATCAGCAGCACAAGCTGATCGGCCAGCTGATCCGGCTTTCGTATGGCCATCGCCTTTACCAATGCGCTTAAACGGCGCTGCAACTCTATCTTGTTTCTGGCAGCCACCGCCCGGGCGGGATGGTCGGGCGCTGGAAACTCCGTCGCCACATTCAAAAACGCGCAACCACGGTAAGTTGGCCCCGCGATGTGATTGGCTATCCAGCGGAAATGCGCTTCAAGCTCCGCCCTTGCATCGCCCTTCGCTTTTGCGGCGACAGTTTCCCAGTCGCGCCAGTATTCGGCATCTTCACGCTCCAGAAAGGCAACCACCAGATCGTCTTTAGTCGCAAAGTGCCGGTACAGGCTGGTCTTGGCCACGCCTGAGCGCTCAACCACCAGATCGACCCCTACGGCTCTGACGCCTTCTTGATAGAAAAGCGTCGCCGCCGTTTCCAAAACGCGCTCTCGCACGCTGAGTGCGCCACGCTCTTCAACCGCAACATCGACTACTGATTTTTTTGTCATTTCAAACTTTCTTGACGCGCTACAGATCTGTACTGTACACTTATTCAAAGAGTACAGATCTGTAGCGTTTTGCGGCAGAGGCTCTTGTTAAAGGAATCGTGATGACATCAAACCAGGCTGTGGCGGTTTACGGCGCTTATGGGCACACCGGGCGCTTTGTGGTGGCAGAGCTGCTGCGGCGCAGCTGGACGCCCATCTTGTGCGGGCGCGACGCAGAAAAACTAAGCGCCTTCGGGGCACAACACCCCGAGCTTGCGCAGCGGGTAGCAGCCAGTGACAACCCCGCCGCGCTAGACAACGCGCTTAAGGGTGCAGTGGCAGTGATCAATTGCGCTGGCCCTTTTGCCAGCACCGCCGCACCGGTGATTGAGGCCGCTTTGCGCGCACGCATCCCCTACCTGGACGTGGCGGCAGAGATTGAGGCCAACCTCGACACCATTGCGCAATTTTCCCACCGCGCACGCGAGGGCGGCATTGTGGTTGTGCCCGCCATGGCCTTTTACGGCGGGCTGGGTGATCTGCTGGCAACAGCAGCCATGGGCGACTGGGCAGAGGCCGATGAAATTTCCATCGCCTATGGGCTGGACAGCTGGCTACCCACTGCCGGCACCTTGCTGGCAGGCCAGGTCTCCAGGCAGCGCCGCGATGGACGGCGGCTTGTGTTTGGCAACGGCAAGCTGAACTACGCCACAGGCGCAGCGCCACCGGCTGAATGGACTTTTCCCGCTCCGGTGGGAAAGCAGCCCGTGATCAGTGAATTCACCATGGCAGACACCGTAACCATCTCCCGTCACCTCAAGACGCCCGAGATTCGCTCTTATATGACAACCGCAGCCGTCAAAGACCTGACCGCCCCGAACCAGCCGGCGCCAACAGCCAGCGACGACAGCGGCCGGTCGGCGCAGACATTTGTGGTGGAGGTGGTGTTGCGCCGGGGAAGCGAAGAGCGCCGAGCCTTGGCCAGCGGGCGGGACATCTATGCGTTTACCGCGCCTCTGGTCGTGGAGGCGATGGAACGTGTGGTGAGCGGCAAAGTCAAGACACCCGGTGTTTTCACTGCCGGCGAGGCATTTGATGCACGGGCTTTTCTGGAGGCGCTTTGTCCCGAGCACCTCGCATGGCAAGTAGGGTGAGTTTTCTTGGATTCGGACGGTTTAGTTGCCTACAGAGATTGATCTGGTTAAGGCGCCACCGTACCGACCACCTTGAGGCGGCCATCAGCCGCAGGCCGCAGCACAACACCTTCGGCCGAGGCTGGGCTCACACCGGTTAACGCCGAGATGTTGACCTGGTGCGTCACCACCACCAGGGTACCCGGGCCACGCCAGCGCGACAGGATGGCCCTGGCCTGCGCGGTCTGCGAATCACTGGTTTCAGACGACGCGCGAAAAGATGAATTGAAAGCAGGCTCGTCCTTCACCCCGTCACCAAAGCCAGGCGGGCCGTCTCACGCGTGCGGCACCACTGAGATGTCAGCACCGCGCCCACTGCAATCTTGCGGCTGCGGAACTGCTCCCCCAGCTTGCGCGCCTCTGCCCTGCCCTTGTCATCCAGGTTGCGCTGCGTGGCGCAAACATTCAGCTTGAACTCGGCCGGGTCACCGACGCCGGGAGCCGTGGCATGACGGAACAAAACAATCGCGCCCGGCTGGGTCGATTCGGACCAGGCGTCTGCGGCGAAAGCGGATGAAGCCAGGAAAGCAGCACCCAGAACAGACGCGAGCAAAGGAATAAGGGCTTTCATGCCCACAGGCTATCAAAGTAGTCTTATCCGAGTATGTGGCCGGTGTACCCAAGTCAGGCAGGGATAGAGCGTGGGATCTCTCCCACAGGAGCTCGGGTGATGCGATGGTGGCTATGGGCGCGTAGAGCGCGCACTGTGGAGTCACGGGGCCTTAAAAGGCCGCGCCTTCAAATCAACTCAGGAACACCATGACAGACCCACGCAACATCGCCCACGACAAAAAGGTTCAGCAAGAAAAGAAACACCGCGGCGAAGAGATCGCTCCGGGCGCAGAGCACGCCGTGCAGCCTGGCAAAAAGCCAGCCATGGAGTCGCGTGAGGACCCCACTACGGCCGATGACGAATCTTCTGCAAAGGACGACAAGTCCGCAGGGTAAATTGCCGGCTTTTCCAGTTGGTACGGCCGGGCTTTGGCCTGGAGCGATTGCCTGCCGGGCGCTTCCGGGGCAAGATAAGGCCATGTTTTTTCTCTCGCCCCACTTCCTCTGGCTTATGCTTGCCCTGCCCCTGCTGCCGGTGTTGTATCTCTGGCTGCTGCAGCGCCGGGCCAAGCTGGTTGTGCGCTACAGCAGCCTTGCTACAGGAAGGCATTCCCGCCGCGATTCCCGTGAACGAGTGTTATGTAAGTGGCCGGTGTTGTTGGGGCAACCGGTGGAAGCTGAAATTGACCAGTGATTACTGAGGCGGGGCTTAAGCACTGCTTGCCTGCTCCAGGAAAGGGGGCGATGGGAGTAGTGGCGCTTGAAGGGGTTGGCGCTTGGTCTACCTAGTCAGGTTGATCGTCTTTGGAGATTGTTCCTTCGGCGACAGGAGGTGTGCTAGGTACCACACCTGCCTCTAAAGCAAGTCGGCGCGACTCTCTCATAACTTGTTTTCCGAGCAATGTTAACGTCCAATACTTTTCCTTATCCTTGACGGAATGGTTTTTCTTGGACGGCTGAATTAAATCTAATGCCGAAAAATCAGCAATGAAACCGGAAACTATGTTGGTACCGACAGGATGGTTATGAAAATAGCCTGTGCCCATTGCCCCCAACGCGATGTTTTGCGAAATACCAAGGTTGGAATTTTCAGAAATTAAGTTGGGCGCACACCAATTGAACACGTCCATCAAAGTGCACGCTTTGGTCTCGGCCTCATCCCATTTAGGTGTTTTTCTAACCCTAAATTCGATCTCATTTTTCGTCAGCACGTTGAAGACATGTAAGACTTCGTTTTCTGACTCGTTACTTTTCGTCAGAAGACTCTCGTACTTTTGCCGAAGTACTGCGTTTTCCCCACTGAGTCGCGTGAGTTCGCGTGTCACTGCGGGATCGGCAACCTCATCGGCTCTAACCCAACCGACGCGAGGATTTGCAACAATCGATTTAATCAATGAAATTGATACCTTCGCGTGCAAATCATCTGAGTTTTTCCAAAACTGAATAAGCCTGCCCTTAACTTTTGTTTTAAATTGGTCCAACGCTTTCTTTTTCTTTGCGTCTTTTTCAACTTTATCTCCCGGCCACAATGCTGACGAATCCACGATGAACCCAAGCACAGGAATTCCTTTGGATTGTGCGTAGTGATACTCCTTCTCCGTGTAACTCACTCCCTCTGGAGTTACCGATCCATATTGGTGAGCAATTACAAGAACGTAATAGTCAATAAGGTCAATCTGATTTTTGATAATCTGCCATTGTTCTTCATCGGCTGCGCTAAACATTTCCATGCCTACCGGTATGTGTCCCATTTCTAGAATCGCTTTAATTACCTGGTCCCGCTCTGCCTTCAGGTCTTCGTACGTGGAGCTGACAAAAATTTGATATTTTTTGGTCGTCATAAATGCTTCTTTTTGTTTGGGTAACTAGGGGGCTATAAATATTAAGGACAGATAGTAGACCTTTTGTTACACATCGCCCTCATCTAAATAGAGGGGGCGGCACAGCAAAGTGCTGGCCTGTGGGACGGAACGCGACTCAGAGTAGCGAGTCGGGACCCCTCCCACACAAGCTCAGGCATTGGAGCCGTATCGCCCGGCTCCTCCGTCGCGCACTGTGGAAGAACAGATTCACTCAGCCCCTGCATTTCCACAACACCATAGGACCCTCATGACCGACCCGCGCAACATTGCGCACGACAAAAAAGTCCAGCAGGAAAAGAAACATGGCGGTGAAGAAATAGCTCCCGGTGCAGAACATGCCGTCCAGCCCGGCAAGAAGCCACACATTCAGACCACGGATACGCCGGACACGGGCGGCGAGACGGTTGGAAAGGACGAGCACTCTGCGGGCTGAGCGACCTACTCCCGAGACGGAAACAGGCTTTTTTATTTCATGGCGTCACTTCCCCCGACGAACCCCTCAATCACGAACCAGTCGAATATCGACCTCCCGCTCGATATACGTCCACTCCGGCGAAGCGCGCAGCTCAGTCAGCATGTTGGTGAAGCTGTACTTATGCTCAGGAGCAAACTCGAACCACGTCAAAAAGTCAAAGGGTTCACTGTCCGACAGGTCCCGGCAGTGATGTAGCCTTCTGGCTACGGCGGGAAGGTATTGCAGGCCAATCCGGGTGTGGTGAGACTGCTCTTCAAAAATAGCGCGTCTCTCGTCCTGCGTTAGCGTCCACCAGGCCGCACTTTTTCGTATCGGAATGAGTGCAGCGCAAGTGGCCTCCGGTCGGCCCAGGCCCTGCTGTTTGGCCAGCAGTTGATCTTTCTCGCTGCGCTCCACATAGCGCTCGTTGCTGGTGATGCCCCTGAGCACCCAGTCTGACGCTGAGTCGGTTTCAGCCACCAGGTCGGGCACAACATTGAGCCTTGCCGGCTGTGCGACAGGGTCACCGGCCATCACCCGCGCACTGATGACGCGCCATTGGCCAGTATTGCCGCCTATAAATGAATAAAGCCGAGAAGTCATGTGTGTGCCTTTCTACCAAGGCTACATGCAACTACAGTGCCAGCTTCAGACGACCAATGCCTTGCTCGATTTTGGCGACATCCGCAGTAGCAAAACTAAGCCGGAAAGTCGACGCATCGGGATTGCCCGCATAAAACGGCGCCCCAGGCACAAACGCCACGCCCTGTTCAATCGCCTTCTTAGCAAACTTAGCCGCGTCTTTGGTCTTGCCGCCCGCTCCGGTTAACCGCGCCCAAAAGAACAAGCCGCCCTGCGGTTGTGTGAACTCCACCGCGTCACCCAGCTCACGCTTGAGGGCTGCGCCCATGGCCAAGGCGCGCTCGCCGTAGACTTTGCGCACATTGGCCAGGGTGGCGGGCATGCGGCCTGCCTTGAGGTATCGCGCTGCGGTTGCCTGGGCGAAGGTGCTGGTGTGCGCGTCGCTGAACTGTTTGCACATCGTGGCGTTGGCCAGCAGCTCTGCCGGGCCAATCATCCAGCCCACGCGCAGGCCGGGGCTTAACACTTTGCTCATGCTGCCGCAGTGGGCTATCAGCTCGCGGCTGCGGGGCACGTCTTTGCTCAGGCTGAGGATGCTGGGGGGCGGCGCGGCGTCGAAGTACAAGTCGCCATATGGGTCGTCCTCCACTACCAGTGTCTGGTACTTAACTGCCAGCTCCAGCACTTTCTTGCGGCGCTCCAGGCTCAGCAGTGCGCCGCTGGGGTTGCCGAAGGTGGGGATGAGGTACACAAACTTGGGTTTGTGCTGGGCGATGAGTTTTTCCAGCTCGTCCGTTTTGACGCCGTTGGCGTCGATGGGGGCGCTGATGAGTTCTGCGCCGTAGAGGCGAAAGCACTGTATGGTGGCCAGAAAGGTGGGGCCTTCCACAATGACCTTGTCGCCGGGGCTGATCATGGTTTTGCCGAGCAAATCAAGCGCCTGCTGGCTGCCGGTGGTGACGATCAAGCCATCGGGCGCCACATCTACACCTTTGGTGCCCATGAAAGCAGCGAGTTGTTCGCGCAGGGGGTTGTAGCCTTCTGTGGCGCCGTATTGCAGCGCGCCGCCTGCTTCTTCAGTCAGGGCCTTGTTGGCGGCTTCTTTGATGCCTTCGACATCAAACATGGCGCTGTCGGGGAAACCGCCTGCAAAACTGATGATGCCGGGCTTGCCTAAGAGCTTGAACAGCTCACGGATGGCGGATGTTTCTACGTTGTTCAGGCGGTCGGCAAATTGCAAAGGCATGGTGGTCTCTCTTTCTGCAAAGCATTGTCGCCAATTTGCGCGCAGCTTTCCCGCGTGACAGGTATTGGGGATGAGAAACGGCAGAATGGCGGCATGAACACACCCGCCCTACTCATTGCCGCCAGCGCGGCCGTCATCCTCTTTCTGGGCGTGATGCATCTGATATTCACCTTCTACGGCCCCAAGTTTGACCCGCGAGATGCCGAGCTGAAGGCCAGGATGATGACAGTGTCGCCCGTGATTACCCGCCAGACCACCATGTGGCGCGCGTGGATTGGTTTTAACGCCAGCCACTCTTACGGCGCCATTTTGTTTGGCGCGGTGTGGGGCTACCTGGCGCTGGCCTACCCGGCCTTCTTGTTTGAGTCTGTGTTTTTGCTGGCCTTGGGCTTGGTTGCGCTGCTGGGCTATTTGGTGTTGGGCAAGATCTACTGGTTCAGCACGCCGTTTCGCGGGATTTTGCTGGCGACGATGCTTTATGTTTCTGGGCTGCTGGTTCACTTTATTTGAGGTGTACGCATGATTGAGAAACACCTGGATATCCCCGGCGCTGATGGCGCGATGAACAGTTTTGTGGTGCACCCCGAAGAAGGCGGTCCACACCCGGTGGTGCTGTTTTATATGGATGCGCCCGGCAAGCGGGAAGAACTGCATGACATGGCGCGGCGCATTGCGGCAGTGGGGTACTACGTGGTGTTGCCCAATTTGTATTACCGCCGCACGCGTGACTTTTGGCTGACGGAGCCAACAGAGACGCAGATGGCCACCATGTATGAACACATGACCTCGCTCACCAATGCCATGCTGGTGCGCGACACAGAGGCCATGCTGGCATTTATTGATAGCCAGCCGCAAGCCGATGCCAGCCGCGTGGGTGCTGTGGGCTACTGCATGAGCGGGCCGTTTGTGATGGCGGCCGCAGCTTCCCTGCCAGAACGCATCAACTGCATAGCCAGCATTCACGGTGCCAACCTGATGACAGACCGCGAAGATTCACCCCACCTGATGGCGCCCAGGATCAAATGCGAAAGCTACTTTGCCTGCGCCGAAATCGACCGGTGGGCCCCGCCCGAGATTGTGCAAACGCTGCAACAGGCACTGGTAGCGGGCGGCACGCCGCATCGCATTGAGTGGTACCCGGGTACCGAGCACGGTTTTGTTTTCCCCACGCGCGAAGGCATTTACAACCAGGCAGCTGCCGAGCGGCATTGGGAGCGGCTGTTTGATCTGTTCAGGCGCACCCTGCAAGCCTGACTGTCGCTGGCTCCGATGGGGTCTCCAGATAGCGCTTGACTAGAGCATTACTCTGGAGTGATACTCTATACATGGACGCAACCTCGACCCGATCAAAACTGCTGGACGCCGCCACCAAGGTGTTTTTAGAGCACGGTTTGACCGCCGCCTCTATGGACATGGTGCGCGTGGAGGCAGGTGTTAGCAACGGCAGCCTGTACCACCACTTTCCAACCAAGGCGCTGCTGGCCGATGCGCTGTATGCCCATACCCTGCGCGACTTTCATGCCACTCTGCTGACGCCCATAACCAATGCCGCCACAGCAGAGGCCGGGGTGAAGGGCCTGGTCCGCGCCTATATCCAGTGGGTACTGCAACACCCGGAGCAAGCGCGCCTGCTGCACAAGCTGCGGCGTAACGATGGCATGACAGAAAGTGGAGAGCGTGGCGCCGCCAATGCCGATGCCTATGGGGCGCTGGCCGTGTGGGTAGGCCAGCAGGTAGAGGCCGGCGAGATGCGGGCCATGCCCTTTGCGGTCTGGATGGCGCTGGTGTTTTCACCATCGCTATCACTCACCCAGCATTGGGTAGCGCAGGACAAACCCGCGGTGCCGCTCAAGGTGCGCGCCGCGCTGGAACATGGGGCCTGGATGGCCGTTGCAGGAGATGCCCCATGACGCTACGCAGACTTCACGCGCTTTCAGCGATGGTAATTACCGCCTTTGCCTGTCTGCACATTGCAAATCACCTGGCGGGTTTGGGGGGTGCTTCAGCCCACATTGCTTTCATGGAAACAGCCCGCGTGGTCTACCGGAACCGCGCGGTTGAATGGGTGCTACTGGCCTGCGTTGGATTTCAGATCATCAGCGGGTTGGTGTTTGTCATCCGCGGCTGGAAGCAGCGGCACGGCGGCATTGCCTGGCTACAAGCCGCATCGGGCGCCTACCTTTCATTCTTTCTGGCCGTTCACGTAGGTGCGGTTTTGTTCGGACGCGCTGCGCTTGGCCTAAACACCAACTTCTATTTCGCAGCTGCCGGCTTTCACGTGGCGCCGTTTCAATTTTTCTTTGCGCCCTACTACTTCCTGGCTGTACTGGCACTCTTCACGCACCTGGGTTGCGCCGCTTACTGGCAGTCAGAGGGCCGCCCGCGGTTGGCAAGGGCTTTGATGGTTGTTGTGCCCTGCGCAGTAGGCGCCGTTATCTCACTACTTATTGTGCTGTCGCTGGCCGGTGCGTTTTTTCCTGTTGATATTCCGGCGTCTTACAAGGCAAGCTATGACCCATCCACACTCTGAGGCACCCCCCCTTCCGCCTGGCCAAAAAGCGCGGTCAGATTTTCCACGCTTTGGCCTGGCGCCCTATGCACGGCGCTTTCCGCGCGACGAGAAGGCGCGCGTGCTGACGCTCTCGGGCGATGCGCTGGAGTCCGTGACTATTTCTTCTGCACTGGAAGGACTGGAAAGGGTTGAGCAGGTCAGCGACTTTCATTGCGTCACCACCTGGAGCCACCGTGCGCTTCACTGGGGTGGAGTGAGGTTCTCTGACTTTTACGGCTTGCACATTGCACCCCGGGTGGACCCCGCCATTGGCGTGCGCTGGGTTGTGCTGAGGGGGCAGGATGGTTACCAATCCCGCATGCTGCTTGCTGACCTGCTGGCCAATGATGTGTTGCTGGCCGACACGCTGGATGGCCTGCCACTGACGCTGGGCCACGGTGCACCACTGCGCTTGGTGGCTCCCGCGCACTACGGCTATAAGTCGGTCAAACACCTGAGCCACATTGAATGCTGGCAGGCCGAGCCCAAAAGCGTCCAGTCGACCTTTGCCTTCATGAATCACCCGCGTGGCAGGGTGGCGCTTGAAGAGCGCGCGCAATGGATGCCGGGCTGGCTGTTGCGCCATGTTTACAGGCCGATGATCAAACCCAATGCGGCGCTGTTTGCCAATGCAGCGGCCGAGCACGCGGGCACCCGCCCCGACACTACTGGAGATTCCCATGCCCACTAACCCAGCCACTGACATGCTCGCGCAAGGGCAACAGATTCTGGCCCTGCAGCCTTTCAGCGTCATGCTGAACGCGCGACTGGACGCGTTTGAACCGGGGCATGCGGAGCTGTCGGTACCTGTGGCGCCCGCGCTGCTGCAGCAACACGGCTTTGTGCACGGCGGTGTGCTGTCTTACCTGGCCGATAACGCCCTCACCTTTGCTGGTGGCTCGGTGCTGGGGGATTCGGTTACGGCGGAATACAAGATCAACTACTTGCGACCCGCCAAAGATGCAGAGCGCCTGGTGGCCGTGGCCACGGTAGTGGGCAGCGGCAAAACGCAGGCGGTGTGCCGGTGTGATGTTTTCATAGTGCGCGGGCGAGAGCGCACTCTGTGTGCCGCGGCGCAGGGGACGATTCGCAAGGCGGGTTGAGAAAGCTGTCATCCCCGGCCCCGACTGTCATTCCGGGCTTGACCCGGGATCCATGCAGCACGATCCACCGATTGGAGTTCACCACCATGGATCCCCGATCAAGTCGGGGATGACAGATAAAGGTCAAAATTTGACTACTTTTAAGGAGTAATTTGACTTAACTACTTTTAAGGAGTAAATTTTAATAACTACCTTAAAGGCGTATTTCCATGTACTCAGTAGACACACCCCAGCAGCTACGCACCATTCTGCGGTCCATGCGTCAAGCAAGCGGTCTCACGCAGGCGCAATTGGGCGAAAGAATTGGGGTGACGCAAAAGCGTATCGCACGCATTGAGGCTGCGCCCGAAGTGACGGCCTTTGACCAGATCGCGCGCATGGTGGCGGCCATGGGCTACAGGCTGGTGATCGACGAGCCAAACAAATACAAGGTGTCTGAACCAGGGGCCACGTGGTGACGCCGCGCCGCCCGCGCAGCAAGCCGCAAGACAGCATGCTGGGTGTGTGGACTAACGGAGAGCGTGTGGGCACATGGTCCATCATCGACGGTGAGCACCGCTTTCAGTACGCTGATAGTTGGCCTACGTCTCCTGCGGGGCGACCGCTGTCGCTGTCCCTGCCCCTGACACCGGACAATGTGCCACACCGGGGCAATGTGGTTCTTCATTTTTTTGACAATCTGCTGCCAGACAGCGACACCATTCGGCGGCGCTTGCGCGACAAGTTTGGCACCGGCAGCACCGACACCTTTGCCCTGTTGGCCGCCATAGGCCGCGATTGCGTAGGTGCCGTTCAGTTGTTGCCCCTTGGCGAAGAGCCCAAAGGCTTTGACCGCATTGAATCCGAACCGCTGGACGAAGCCGGTGTGGAGCACGCCATCAACACGGCAGTCACGGGCGGGCGCGTTATTGGCATGCTGGAGGCCGATGACTTTCGAATCTCCATCGCTGGCGCCCAGGAGAAAACCGCCCTGCTCTGGCATGCCGGCCAGTGGAGGCGCCCGCTGGGCGCTACGCCCACTACGCATATTTTCAAACTCCCGCTAGGCCTGGTGGGCAATATGCGGGCGGACATGAGCGACTCTGTAGAAAACGAGTGGCTGTGCGCCCGCTTGCTAATGGCCTTCGGTATGCCCGTGGCCAACTGTGAGCCCGCAGTTTTTGGCAAACGCAAGGTACTGGTGGTTGAACGCTTTGACCGCGCGCTTCAGTCTCCCCCATCTGGCACCGAATGGCTGGCGCGCCTCCCGCAAGAAGATTTTTGCCAGGCACTGGGGGTGTCTGGAGAACGCAAGTACGAGTCCGAAGGCGGCCCCGGCATACGTGCCATTCTCCGCCAGCTTGAAATCAGTACCCGAGCCGACGAGGACCGTCTCACCTTCGTCAAAGCCCAGCTCGCCTTCTGGCTGATGGCTGCCACCGACGGGCATGCCAAAAACTTTTCCATCTTCCTGGAGCGTGGGGGCGGTTTTCACATGACACCGCTGTATGACGTGCTGTCGGTCTGGCCCATCATTGGCAACGGGGCCAACGAGCTCAGCCCGCGCCGCGCCAAATTGGCGATGGCCCTCCGTAGCAAAAACACGCACTACCACCTGCATGAGATCCACACCCGGCACTGGCAAACGCTGGCGCAGCAAAGCGGCGTGCCCGAGGCCTTTGACCACATGGTTGCGCTGGTGCTCCAGGTGCCCGACGCGCTGGAGCGGGTGGCGGCGGAGTTGCCGCCCGGCTATCCGGCGCGGGTGTTCAAGCCCATTCGCGCGGGCATGCTGGCCCAGGCTGAAAAATTTATTGCAGAGCTCCCATGAAAACCGCCGACATTGCCCCGTTTTTTGCAACGCTGAAGGCCGCCAACCCGATGCCGGTGACCGAGCTGGAATACACCAGCGTGTTTGAGCTGCTGGCCGCGGTGCTGCTGAGCGCCCAAGCCACCGACGTGAGCGTGAACAAGGCTACGCGCAGGCTTTTCCCCGTGGCCAACACGCCGCAAAAGATTCTTGACCTGGGTCTGGAGGGGTTGGAGAGCTACATCAAGACCATAGGCCTGTACCGCAGCAAGGCCAGGCATTTGATGGAAACCTGCCGCATGCTGGTGGAGCAGCACAACAGCGTGGTGCCACGCAGCCGCGAAGCGCTGGAGGCCTTGCCCGGCGTGGGCCGCAAGACGGCCAACGTGGTGCTCAATTCCGCCTTTGGCGAAGCGACCATGGCGGTGGACACGCACATCTTTCGCATGGGAAACCGTACGGGCCTGGCGCCGGGGAAGACGCCGCTGGAGGTAGAGCTGAAATTACTTAAGCGCATTCCGCCTGAGTACCTGGTGGACGCGCATCACTGGCTCATCTTGCACGGCCGCTATGTTTGCGTGGCGCGCAAGCCTATGTGCTGGCAGTGCGCCGTGGCGCCGTATTGCGACTACACGCCGAAGACGCCGGTGCCGGAGTGAGAGGCTTGTGTCATCCCCGACTAGATCGGGGATCCATCTCACATGCACTACCGGCTCGCGAGGCATGGATCCCCGGTCAAGCCGGGGATGACCTACAAGAAAAAATAAACCATGGACTACTTCGTTTACATCATGGCAAGCCAAAAGAATGGAACCCTGTACATAGGCGTAACCAACAACCTCATGCGCCGGGTGTACGAACACCGTAATGGTCTGGTCGAAGGCTTCACCAGCCAATATGCGGTTCATCAACTTGTCTGGTTCGAATCCACGCCGTCGGTTGAGGCTGCGATACACAGGGAAAAGCAGATGAAGAGATGGAACAGGGAATGGAAAATTGCTTTGATTGAGAAGGGCAATCCGGAGTGGGTGGATTTGTATGAGACCTTGCTTTGAGAGTTCATGCCTCACGTACCACTTTGCTACTCTATCAATAGCAATCTGCGCCCGTCCTGAAAGGGCCAACGCTTATTTTGTCTCTGATAAACCGCGCCAGCCGCCCCCCAGCGACTGGATGAGCGCCACTGCGGCCACCTGCCTGTCCACCTGCAGTTGCAGCAGGTTACGGCGCGCATTTTGCGCGGTGGCTTGAGCGTTGATGACTTCGGTGTAGTTGATCTGCCCAGCCTGGTAGCGGTTGAGAACCTGCTGCTCCACCAGGTCGGCCGCGCGGGCCGCTTGCTGGCGCAGCGCGAGTTGCTGGCCCAGCACGCGTGAGGCCACCAGCTGGTCTTCAACATCCTGAAAAGCCACCAGCATCGTCTGGCGATAACGTGCCGCGGCTTCGTCGAAGGCGGCGCGTGTGCCCTGCACTCTTGCCGTGGTCGCACCGGCGTTAAACAGTGTTTGCGCGGCAGAAATCCCCAGCGCCCACACCAGGTTGGACGCGTTGAACAAGTCGCCCAGACGCGACGCGCCAAAGCCTGCCGAGCCCGACAAACCCACGCTGGGGTAATACGCCGACTGGGCAATGCCGATCTGCTCATTGGCCTGCGCCACGCGCCGCTCTGCCGCGGCAATGTCGGGCCGGCGCTGCAGCAGGACCGAGGGCACCTCGATGGGCACGTCGGGCACGGTCAGCAGCAGGGTCGGTTGCACCGGCAGCGTGAAGTTGGCCGGCGCCACACCCACCAGGACAGCAATGGCGTGCTCAAGCTGTGCGCGCTGGCGCTCCAGGCCCAGCATGTCCGCCTGGGCGTTGGCCAATTGCGTTTCGGCCTGCAGAACATCGGTGCGCGGCACCACGCCTGCGGTGTAGCGGTTGTTGGTGATCTGCAGCGTGCGCTGGTAGCCGGTGATCGTTTGCGCCAGCAGCGCGCGCTGGGCGTCCTGCAGACGAATGCCAAAGTAGTTGATGGCCAGCTCACCCTGGGCTGACAGGCGGGCCGATGCAAGGTCGGCCAGGCTGGCCTGCTCACCGGCGCGGGCACTGTCTACCGTGCGGCGCAGCCGGCCCCAGACATCAGGTTCCCAGCTTGCGCCAATGTTGACTTTGTAACTGTTGCGCTCGGCGGTTGTTCCGCGCCCGCCTGTGCGGTTGGCGCCGCCGTCCAGCGTGACCGTGGGAAACAGCGAGGCCCGCTGCTCTGCCACCAGCGACCTTGCCTGCGCATAACTTGCCACCGCGATGGCAATGTTCTGGTTGTTGACTTCCACCCGAGAAGCCAGGTCATTAAGCAGCGGGTCGTTGAACAGCTGCCACCACGGGCCGCGCTCCAGCGTGTCGGCGGGCGCGGCGCGCACCCACTCGCCCTGCCCTTGCTTGAAAGCAGCAGGTGTGTCCACCGTGGGAGCCTGCTCGTAACGCGGGCCAACGGCACAGCCGGCCAGCAGAAGGGCCAGCGCCAGTGCGGTGAGCCTGGGGGGCAGAGTGAGTGATAGTCGCATGGTGACCTCAGGCAGCTTGAATGTTGGGATTGGTGTCATGGCGGGCCAGCTCTCGCTCTTGCGGGCTGCGGCGGCGCAGCTTGTCCAGCAGCAGGTAGACCACTGGCGTGGTGAGCAGCGTCAGCACCTGGCTGGCGATCAGCCCGCCGACGATGGCAATGCCCAATGGGCGGCGCAGCTCTGCGCCCTCGCCAAAACCAATAACCAGCGGAAGCGCGCCCAGCATCGCGGCAAGAGTTGTCATGAGGATGGGGCGAAAACGCAGCAGACAAGCCTCGCGCACCGCGTCCAGCGGTGAGAGCCCGCGCGATCGTTCAGCGTCGAGCGCAAAGTCAATGATGAGAATGGCGTTTTTCTTGACGATGCCTATGAGCAGGAAAAGCCCGATCAGCGCCATGATGGAAAAGTCCAGCCTGAAGATCAGTAGCGCCAGCACCGCGCCCACCCCGGCAGATGGCAAGGTGGACAGCACGGTGATGGGATGCACCAGGCTTTCATACAGCACGCCAAGCACGATATAGATAACGACGATAGCGGCAAAGATCAGCAGCGGCTGCTCTTGCTGCGAAGCCTGTGCAGCGCGCGCCGTGCCCTGAAAGCTCCCGCGCACATTGATAGGCATGCTGATGGAGGCCTCGGCCCGGCGCACCGCCTCCTGCCCGTCGGCCAGGGTGTTGCCCTCGGCCAGGTTGTAAGAGATGGTGGTGGCCAGCTCCGCGTCCTGGTGCGCCACAGAGCTGGCGGTGGGTCGCTCTGAAAACTTGGCAATGGCCGACAGCGGCACCATGGTGCGCGCGCCACCACTGAGAGCCTGACCCGTCGATTGGTCGCGCAGCGCCGGGTTGATGACGCTTGTGGTTGCTGCCGCTGTTGCAGCGCCTGCAGCCGATGTAGAAGTGGCGGCTGCGCTTGCATCCGCCGGAGGCCGGGCTGGCACATAGATGTCCTTGAGCGACTCCGGGCTGCGTATGTAGCGCGGCGCCACGCCCATGATCACCCGGTACTGGTTGAGCTCGTCATAAATCGTGGCCACCTGCCTCTGACCAAAGCCGTTGTAGAGCGCGTTGTCCACATCGCGCGAAGTGATGCCCAGACGTGCCGCGCTGTCCTTGTCCACTTCCACATAAGACTCGACGCCGTTTTCCTGCTGGTCGGTATCCACGTCGACCAGGGCCTCTTGCTGCTTCATGGCTTCTGCCAGGCGCGTGGCCCATAGCCGCAGGTCGGCCACCTTGTCGCTTTTCAGGGTGTACTGGTAGGTGGAGTTGCTGGAGCGCCCACCCATGCGCAAGTCTTGCACCGGGTTAAGGAAGAGGCTGATGCCGGTCACCGTCGCCAGTTGCGGCCGCAGGCGGGCAATCACAGCCTGTCCTTTTTCGGTGCGCTCTGATGCAGGCTTGAGATTAACAAATAGAAAACCGCCACCTGCGCGGCCACCACCGGTAAAACCAACCACCGTATCCACTGCCGGGTCAGCGCGAATGATGTCCACCAGCGCCTTGAGCTTTTCCTGCATAGCCTGAAAGGAAATGCTTTGGTCGGCACGCAACCCGCCCTGAATTTGTCCGGTGTCCTGCGTGGGGAAAAATCCTTTGGGAATCATGACAAACAAATAGACATTGAGCACCACGACCAGACCCAGAATCGCCATGACCACCCAGCGGGCATGCAGGGCCCAATCCAGGCTGTGGGCGTAACCGCGGTGCAGGCGGTCAAAGCCGCGCTCAAACCAGCGGGCCACGCGCCCCGGCTTCTTGCCCGGTGCGTCGGGCCGCAGCAGCCATGCGCACATCATGGGTGTGGTGGTCAGTGAAATGAGCAGTGAGATCATCACCGCAGCCGACAGCGTCACCGCAAACTCGCGGAACAAGCGGCCGACCTGCCCACCCATGAAGAGCAGCGGAATAAACACCGCGACCAGCGACAGGCTGATGGACAGAACGGTAAAGCCTACCTCGCGCGCGCCCAGCAGAGCGGCCTTGAAGCGGTCCATGCCCGCTTCGATATGCCGCGCCGTGTTCTCGAGCACGACGATGGCGTCGTCCACCACAAAACCGGTGGCCACGGTCAGCGCCATCAGGCTCAGGTTGTTGAGCGAAAAATCCAGCAGGTACATCACCCCAAACGTACCCAGCAGCGAGACCACCGTCGCCACCGCCGGGATAATTGTGGCGCGGACACTGCGCAAAAACGCGCTGACCACCAGCACCACAAGTGCCACCGCTATCAGCAGCGTGATTTCAACCTCGTGCAGCGCCGAGCGTATGGAGTTGGTGCGGTCCGAGGCCACCGAGAGCTTGATGTCTTTGGGCAACTGGGACTGAAGCTCGGGCAGCAAGGCGCGCACGCCGTCTACCGTCTTGATGACATTGGCCCCCGGCTGCAAGGTAACCAGCACCACCACGGCCGGGTCGCCATTGAACAGGCCCAGCGTGTTGACGTTTTCAACGCTGTCCACCACGTCGGCCACGTCAGACAGGCGGACCGCCGCCCCGTCGCGCCAGGCCACCACCAGGCCTTTGTAGTCAGCGGCAGAAACCTTGGCCGCGCCACGCTGGCCGGTACCGGTGTAAATCTGAAAGCGCCGGCCCGAGCCTTCAATGTCGCCCTTGGGCCGGTTGGCACTGCCTGCCTGCAGTGAGGCGCGCACGTCCTCGGTGCTGATGCCGTATTTGTTGAGCGCAAAGGGCAGCAATTCAACCCGGACCGCGGGCAGCGAACCACCACCCAGCTCTACGTCTCCCACACCAGAGACCTGCGCGAGTTTTTGCTGCACCACGTTGGAGACGGCGTCGTAAATTTGCCCCGGCGAGCGAGTGGGCGAGGTCATCGCCAAAATGATCACGGGGGCGGCCGAGGGGTTGGCCTTGCGGTAGGTCGGGTTGCTGCGCAGGGTGGACGGCAAGTCGGCGCGGGACGCGTTGATGGCAGCCTGCACCTCGCGGGCCGCCGCATCGATGTTGCGGTTGAGGTCGAACTGCAGGCTGATCCGGGTGGAGCCGTTGCTGCTGCTGGACGTCATTTCATTGACGCCCGCAATCGTGCCCAGACGCCGCTCCAGGGGCGTGGCCACACTGGTGGCCATGGTGTCAGGGCTGGCGCCGGGCAGGCTGGCGCTGACAGAAATGGCCGGGTAGTCCACCTGCGGCAGTGAAGCCACGGGTAGCAGAAAGAAAGCGCCAATGCCGGCCAGCGCAATGCCAATGGTCAGCAGGACCGTGGCGATGGGGCGGCGGACGAAGGGCTCGGAGAGGTTCATGGCCGCGCCTCGCTTTCAGAAGCTGTCATCCCGGACTTGATCCGGGATCCATGCAGCATGAACCTGCGTCCTCGCTCGCGAGGCATGGATTGCCGGTCAAGCCGGCAATGACAAGCTTTGAGGATCATGGCTCTACAACCTCCGACGACGCACGCGCATCACGCCGAGACGACCACCGCCTCCCCAAACGATCAAATCCCAGGTAAATCACCGGTGTGGTGAACAGCGTGAGGAGCTGACTCAAAATCAAACCGCCAAAAATCGCGAGGCCCAGTGGACGGCGCAACTCTGCGCCCTCGCCCCAGCCCAGCATGAGCGGCACTGCCGCAAACAGCGCGGCCAGGGTCGTCATCAGAATCGGCCGGAAGCGCATCAGCGCAGCCTGGCGGATCGCGTCCGCGGGCGACTTGCCTTGCGTACGTTCCGCGTCAATCGCAAAGTCGATCATCATGATCGCGTTTTTCTTGACGATGCCAATCAAAAGAATGATGCCGATGATGCCTATCACCCCGAGATCATTGCCGGTGATGATGAGCATGACCAGCGCGCCCACGCCTGCCGAGGGCAGCGTTGAGAGAATCGTCAGCGGGTGGACGTAGCTTTCATAAAGCACACCAAGCACGATGTACACGCAGATGATGGCCGCCAGAATGAGCCACAGCTGGTTGGACAGCGACGATTCGTAAGCGCCCGATGCGCCCAGAAAAGTCATCGTCACGCCCGCAGGCAGCTTGATTTCTTTGGCAGCGTCGCGAATGGCATCCACTGCACTGCCCAGCGACACGCCGGGGGCAGTGTCAAAACCAACCGTGGTGGCCGGGTATTGCGCCACGTGGGTGATTTGCAGCGGCGCACGCCGCTCCGTGATTTTGGCCACTGCAGACAAGGGCGTGGCTTCGCCCGAAGAAGTCCGCAACTGCACCATGCCCAGTGATGCCGGCGAGGCCTGGCTGTCGGGACGCGCTTCGAGGATGACCCGGTACTGGTTGGTTTCAGTGAAGATGGTCGAGACAATACGCTGACCAAATGCGCTGTACAGCGCCTCGTCAATGCTGGCGGCGGTGATATTCAGACGCGCTGCAGTGTCCCGATCAATGTCCACATACACCGCCGCACCCAGAATGGACGCGTCAGAAACCACATTGCGCACATGCTTGGCTTCCTGCAGTTTTTGCGTCAGGCGGGTGGCCCACTCGACCACGGTGGCGTTGTCGGCGGACTCCAGCGAAAAGCGATATTGCGTGGGGCCGGATTCGGCGTCGATGGTCAGGTCCTGCACCGGCTGCACGTAGAAGGTGATGCCCGCCACGCCCTGGGCCGTACGCTTGAGCCGCTGCATGATTTCTTCCTGGCTGCCACGCGAGCCTTTCAGGTTGATCAGCATGCGGCCGGTGTGCAGCATGGTGTTGTTGGCCGCGTCCACACCGACAAAGCTGCTCAGGGTAGCCACATCCGGGTCTTCCATCAGCAGACGCGCCACTTCCTGCTGCAGCTGCGCCATGCGAGGGTATGAAACCGATTGCGAAGCCTCTACCCGCGCCTGCAACTGGCCGGTGTCCTGCGTGGGGAACAGCCCCTTCGGAATCAGCACATACAACAGCACCGTCAGCACCAGGGTGCCCAGCGCCACCAGCAAGGTCAGGCGCTGGCGCAGCAAAACCCACCCGAGAGCGACGTCGTAACGCTCCACCACCCTATCAAAAAAGCGCTGCACTTTTCCGCTCCAGCCGCGCTGGTTGGCATGGCTCTCGGGGTTGGCCTTGAGCCAGCGCGCCGACATCATGGGCACCAGCGTCAGTGACACCACGCCAGAAATCAGAATGGTGATGGCCAGGGTGACCGCGAACTCGCGGAACAGCCGACCGACCACATCGCCCATGAAGAGCAGCGGTATCAGCACCGCAATCAGCGAGACGGTCAGCGAAATGATGGTGAAACCAATCTCGGTGGCGCCCTTCATGGCGGCCTGCATGGGCGGCTCGCCGTCCTCGATGTGGCGCGAGATGTTTTCGATCATGACGATGGCGTCATCGACCACAAAGCCGGTGGCAATCGTCAAGGCCATGAGCGAGAGGTTGTTCAGGCTGTAGCCCAGCAGGTACATCGCGCCGCACGTACCTATGAGAGAAATCGGCACCGCCAGACTGGCGATCACGGTGGCGCGCAGGCTGTGCAAAAAGGCAAAAATCACCAGCACTACCAGAATCACGGCCAGCAAAAGCTCAAGCTGCACATGGTGCACAGATGCCCTGATACCTGTGGTGCGGTCAGACAGCACGTCAACCTTGAGCGCACTGGGCAGGCTGGCAGTCAGCTCTGGCAGTCGCGCCTTGATGGCGTCCACCGTGGCAATCACGTTGGCGCCGGGCTGGCGCTGCACATTGAGAATGATGGCCGGCTTGAGTTGGCCCGAGACCACCGACCATGCGCCGAGCTTGACGTTTTCTGCACTCTCCACAACCTGGGCCACATCGCTGAGACGAACCGGCGCGCCATTGCGAAAGGCCACAACAAGCTTGTTGTAATCGGCCAGCGCCAGCAACTGATCGTTGGAATTGATGGTGTAGGCACGCGTAGGACCGTCGATGCTGCCCTTGGCCCCGTTGGCATTGGCAGCAGTGATGGCGGTGCGCACACCGTCCAGCGTCAGACCGTAAGAGGCCAGTGCGCGTGTATCCACCTGAATGCGCATGGCCGGACGCTGGCCGCCCGATAGCGCCACCAGACCCACGCCGCTGACCTGGCTGATCTTGAGCGCCAGTCGGGTGTTGACGATGTTTTGCACCTCTGTCAGCGGCAACGTGTCGGAGGTGATGGCCAGGGTCAGCACAGGCGCATCAGCAGGGTTGACCTTGGCGTAAACCGGGGGCGCAGGCAAATCAGCGGGCAGCAGAGAACCGCCAGCGTTGATGGCAGCCTGCACCTGCTGCTCGGCCACATCCAGCGCCAGACCCAAGCCAAACTGCAGCGTGACGCTGGACACGCCAGACGCGCTGGTCGAGCTCATGCGGGACAAGCCAGGCATCTGTCCGAACTGACGTTCCAGCGGCGCCGTCACGGTTTGCGCCATCACCTCCGGGCTGGCGCCGGGGTACAGCGTCTGCACCTGGATGGTGGGGTAATCGACCTGCGGCAAGGCTGACAGCGGCAACATGCGCAGACCCACCAGGCCAGCCAGCACGATGGCCAGCATCAACAGCGAGGTTGCGACCGGGCGCAGGATAAAGGGACGGGACGGGCTCATGGTGTGGGCAGGTCTGGCGAGGCGCTCATGCCTGAACGGTCAGGAAGCTGGCGCACTGGCCGCAGCCCGCTGGCGACGGCCTTCGCCACCCTGCCCGCCCTGCCCACCTCCACGCTGGCCGGAAGCAGCCCCTGCGGGAGCAGACGCCCCCTGGCGGCGCCCGCCGGCGCGCGGCGCATCTCCGGGCAGGTTGACGCGCGAGCCATCCTTCAGACGGTCTGCGCCTTCGGTAATCACACGCTCGCCGGCCTGCAGGCCGGTAGTGATTTGCACCTTGTCTACCGTGGCCTGGCCGCGGGTTACAGGGCGCAGGGTCACGGTCCGGTCGTTATTGAAGATGAACACATGGTCACCACTGGCGCCGGTACGCAAGGCCGCGACGGGCACCACGACGGCGTTTTCAATGGTGCGCAGTTGAAGCTGCACATTGACAAACTGGCTGGGAAACATGGCTTGCTGCGCATTGTTGAACCGCGCTTTGGCACGCACCGTGCCAGTTTGCGTGTCGACCTGGTTGTCCAGCGAGGCAAACACGCCAGTGTCCAGCACCGTGCTGCGGGTGCGGTCCAAGGCCTTGACCTCCATGGCGTTGGAGCCATTGCGCTGCAGCGCGGGTGCCTGATCCTGAGGAACCGCAAACTCCACATCTATCGGAGAGACCTGGGTCAACAAGGCCACGCCATTGGCGTCGCCGCTGTTGACGACATTGCCAACATCCACCACCCGCAGGCCGACGCGGCCCGCAATGGGCGCAACAATGCGGGTGTAGCTGAGGTTCAGCCGCGCGGTACCTTCGTTGGCCTTGGAAATCACCACAGCCGCTTCAAGCTGCTTGACCAGCGCGGCCTGTGTGTCAACCTCCTGCCGGGCAATGGAGTCCTGCTCGAGCAGGGTGCGAAAGCGCTGCAGGGTGACACGCGCCGCTTCAAGCTGGGCTTCATCACGCATGCGCTGGCCCAGAGCCTGCTGGGTCGCCATTTCAAACTGGCGCGGGTCTATGGTGGCCAGCAACTGGCCCTTGCTGACCATTTGCCCCTCTTTAAACAGTACCTGTTGCAGCACGCCAGAGACCTGCGGACGCACGCGCACCGTGGCTTGCGGCACCACGGTGCCCAGCGCTTCGAGAAAAACCGGAATGTTTGTCTGCTCGGCCTTGGCCACGCCGACTGTTGTGGACTGGCTTCGACCACCGCCCGGCCCTGCGCCTGGACCCGCCGCGCCTGCTGTTTCTCTGTGAGTCAGCGACCAGGCCAGCCACCCAACACCAATAACCACCAGCACGGCAACGGTCAGGCCAATGAGCGAGGCCCGGCGGCTAATCCGGCGGCGCGGGGTCGCGTGGACCAGGCTGTCGCCAGTTTTTGCAGGCTGCTCGGGTGAATGCGGATTCATCAGGTTCCTTCTTATTGGGTCGCCGCCAGCAGGCGCTCGGCTTTGTCACACGGTACATCAACAGCTATGGACCGCCACCGGCAGGCCGCGCAACCCGGCGTAGGCGCAATCCTCGCCTGTTGCGCAGGGTGGGCAGGCCTAGCTTGCCCTTTCCTTGTAACTGTTTTGTGAACCTGGTTTGTTGCCAGCGCAAAGGCCGGGAAAGGCCTCGCTCCATGAAGGGTACGGGGGCCGCCCTCCTACCGGCAATTAGGCTCTATCTGACCCGGCGCACCAGGTGACGGACCTACGGTCTCTCCATGGTTAAAAAACAGCTGTCCCCCCGCACGATTCCCCCACGAGCTTCCGGCCAGGGCTTTGTCCGTGTACGGGGTGCGCGTGAACACAACCTGAAAGATGTGGATGTGGACATTCCACGCGACGCGCTGGTGGTTTTTACCGGAATTTCGGGTTCGGGCAAGTCCTCCCTGGCCTTTGGGACTTTGTATGCGGAGGCGCAGCGCCGCTATCTGGAGTCAGTCTCGCCCTACGCGCGGCGGCTGATCGACCAGGCGGGTGTCCCGGATGTGGACTCCATCGAAGGGCTGCCACCTGCCGTGGCGCTGCAACAGCAGCGCGGCACGCCCAGCGCCCGCTCTTCTGTGGGCAGCGTCACTACCATCTCCAGCCTGCTTCGGATGTTGTACTCGCGTGCAGGCAGCTATCCGCCCAAACAGCCCATGTTGTATGCAGAAGATTTTTCACCCAACACCCCACAGGGTGCGTGTCCCCGCTGCCATGGGTTAGGCCGGGTGTACGAAGTGACGGAAAAATTGATGGTGCCCGACGATTCCCTGAGTATTCGTGAGCGCGCTGTGGCGGCATGGCCCGTAGCATGGCAAGGCCAGAACCTGCGCGACATTCTGGTGACGCTCGGCCACGATGTGGACATCCCATGGCGCGAATTGCCAAAGAAAACGCGTGACTGGATTCTCTTCACCGACGAGAAACCGACCGTGCCCGTGTACGCGGGTTTCACACCCAAAGAAACCCGGGCAGCGCTGCGCAGCAAGATGGAGCCCAGTTACCAGGGCACCTTTTCCAGTGCACGCAGCCACGTGCTGCACAGCTTTGCCACCACGCAAAGTTCCTTGATGAAAAAGCGCGTGGCGCAGTTCATGACGGGCAGCGCGTGCCCGCAATGCGATGGGAAACGCCTCAAGCGGGAGGCGCTTTCCGTGACCTTTGCCGGGCATGACATTGGCGAACTTTCGCAACTGTCCCTTACCCAGCTTGCCGCCGTGTTGCGTCCCGCCGCCGAGGGGCGTTTGAGCAGTTCCCCTGATGACGTGGGCAGCACCCTGCCCCGCACCGCAGCGCGCAAGGCTGTGCAGGACCGGATGGCTCAGGGGGGTGCCTCGCATGCGGCTGCGCCCGATGTCAGGCGCACGCCAAATCTCTCAGAAGAAAAACGTGAGGCGGCACGCCGGATTTCGCATGACCTGCTGGGCCGCCTGGCCACACTGACAGAGCTGGGACTGGGCTACCTCTCGCTGGAGCGCAGCACGCCGACACTTTCGCCGGGCGAGTTGCAACGCCTGCGGCTGGCAACACAGCTGGGCTCGCATTTGTTCGGGGTGATCTATGTGCTGGACGAGCCCTCCGCCGGACTGCATCCAGCCGACAGCGAAGCACTGGTGGCTGCGCTGGATCGGCTCAAGGCAGCTGGCAACACCCTCTTTGTCGTCGAGCATGATTTGTCGATGATGCGCCGGGCGGACTGGCTGGTAGATGTTGGCCCGGGTGCGGGAGAACAGGGTGGCGAAGTGCTTTATAGCGGACCTCCGGATGGATTGGCTGGGATCGCCCAATCCCAAACCGGGCGCTATCTATTCGGACGGGCAAGCCCGCCCCAGCGGCAAATACGCAAGGCCACTGGGTGGTTACGTCTGGAAGGCATCACGCGCAACAATCTGCAAGGGCTGGACGCGGCGTTTCCATTGGGTTGCTTCACTGCCGTGACCGGCGTGTCCGGATCGGGCAAGTCAAGCCTGGTAAGCCAGGCCTTGCTGGACCTGGTATCGACCCAACTGGGCAGCACCAGCCCCGAAGACGAAGCAGAAGACGGTGACCCGCTTACGGCGGCGCCACACCAGGCAACCGCAGGGCACATCACGGATGGAATCCAAAGTGTGCGCAGGCTGGTGCGTGTGGATCAAAAGCCCATAGGCCGTACCCCTCGCTCCAACCTGGCCACGTATACCGGCTTTTTTGACACGGTGCGCAAGCTGTTTGCCGATACACCGGCTGCCCGAAAGCGGCGCTACGACGCAGGCCGCTTTTCATTCAACCTGCCTAAGGGCCGTTGTGCCACTTGCGAGGGTGAAGGCTTCGTGTCAGTAGAAATGCTTTTTATGCCCAGCGTCTACGCGCCCTGCCCCGACTGTCACGGCAAACGCTACAACGCCCAAACACTTGAGATCACCTGGCAGGAAAGCAACATCGCGCAAGTGCTGGGCATGACGGTGGATGAAGCCTGCGAATTTTTCAAGGACGAAGCGCAGGTATTGCGTCCTCTGCAGGTGCTGCGCGACATCGGGCTGGGCTATCTGCGGCTGGGTCAGCCAGCCACCGAGCTTTCGGGCGGTGAGGCCCAGCGCATCAAGCTGGCCACAGAGTTACAACGTACCCAGCGTGGCAATACGCTGTACGTACTGGACGAGCCGACCACGGGTTTGCACCCAGCCGATGTAGACCGTCTGCTGTTGCAACTCAATGGCCTGGTAGAGGCAGGCAACACGGTCATAGTGGTGGAGCACGAGATGCGGGTTGTGGCGCAAAGTGACTGGGTGATCGACATGGGCCCAGGCGCCGGTAAGGAAGGCGGGCTGATAGTGGCTCAGGGCACCCCCCGAGAAGTGGCAGACCATCCCGCCAGCCGCAGCGCCCCCTACCTTGCGGATTGCCTGCGGGCTTAAGGGTCGGCCTGGACTCTCGCCTGCTGCGCGACCCGCGTCCATGGGGCGCCACCTGGCGCAACTGTTGCGAAGCTAGGGAGATACGGTCGTCGAATTCGGCAGCGGCATGCCGCGGCGCTTCATCTCTTCACGGAGCAGGTCAGGTCTGTCCGTGACGATGCCGTCCACCCCCATATCCAGCACGGCAGCCATGCGGGCAGGCTCATTGACGGTCCAGGCCAAAACCTGCAGACCCAAGGTTTTGGCCTCTTTGACCTTTTCGGAAGTCAGGTCCATGTGGAAGGCCGACCAGGTGTGGCCGCCTGCGGCCTTGATCATCCTGGGCACTGATCCGTGATCGACGTAGCGAATGCCCGCAGTCCAGGGCGAAGGCTCGGTTTTGTCCGCCCCAATGTTCTCGCCGGCGCCGCGCTGAATGCTCAGGTACACGGTCGGAATCTCGGGCGCGTCGCGCTGGATCACCTGCAGGGTGCGCCAGTCAAAAGACAGCACCGAAGTGCGTGACACCATGCCGGCCTCGCGGATTGCGGCGATCACCGCGCGGGCAAAAGCCTCGGGCGCAAGCGTGTCCTGCGGAGCCAGCGGCGACAGCTTGGTCTCAATGGCAAAACGCACTTTGTCATTACCGGACTTTTTCACCAGCGCAAACAAATCGGCCAGACGCGGTATGCGCGTGCCGTCCAGCGCTTTCTGATCAGAAAACTGCCGGGCGTAAGCGGTCCCGGGCTTGATGCGACCTACGTCGTAGGCGCCCAGCTCGGCAAAACTCAGGCTGGACACCAGAGGCCCCGGTGCGTCGATGAAACGCCCATCAGCGCCACGCGTGATGTCGGGGTTCAACGCCCGGTCATGGGTGATCACAAGCACACCATCTTTCGTGATTGCGATGTCCAGCTCAAGCGTGGTGACACCAATGCCCAGGGCCTGAGCAAACGACGGCAAGGTGTTCTCGGGTGTCAGTCCGCGGGCGCCGCGGTGGGCCTGCAGGTCAAAGCCGTGGCTATGCAGGCTTGTCGCCAGCAACAGGGCAGCAAGAGTGAGACGGAATACAGCTGGCATGGTGGCCTCCTTGGACGCTCAGTTTAATAAGTCAGTCATCAGGCCTTTCTGCGGCGCTTCATGCGCATGTTGGGCGTTGCCCCGTGCGCGCTGGTGCTCTACTTTCCACCAGCGGGGAAACAGCTCCTGCACCTGCGCCTGGGCGTAACGGTCGTCCACCAGATACACCACACCTTGATCAAGCTCGGTCCGGATCACACGGCCCGCCGCCTGCACCACTTTTTGCAGACCGGGATAAAGATAGGTGTAGTCATACCCTTTGCCAAAACTGCTCTCCATGCGCAGCTTGATCTGCTCGTTGACCGGGTTGATCTGCGGCAAGCCCAGCGTGGCAATAAAAGCACCAATCAATCGCTTGCCTGGCAAATCAATACCTTCGGAAAATGCGCCACCAAGTACCGCAAAACCAATGCCGCACGAGTCCGTGGTGAAACGGCCGAGAAAAGCTTTTTTGGCGGACTCTTCCATGCCGCGCAACTGCTCCCACACCGCAATGCCGGGGTGCCTGGTTTTAAACAAATCCACCAGTTGTTGCAGGTAGTCAAAGCTGCTGACAAAACTCAGGTAGTTGCCCGGCGTCTGGGCGTATTGCCGCGCCATCAAGTCCACCATGGGCAAGAGAGAGTTTTCACGGTGACGGTAGCGCGTGGAGACATCACGCACCACCTGTACCGACAGTTGTCCGGCGTGAAACGGCGAGGCCACATCGATACAAGCTGTGTCATCCGGCAGGCCCAGCATGTCGCTGTAAAAATTCGTCGGGCTCATGGTGGCGGAAAAGAGCACGGTGGAATGCGCAGCCGCAAATCGCGGGGCCAGAAATGGCGCGGGGACAACGTTGCGCAGGCACAGCACTGCTCCACTTTCGCCCAGCGTGATGTCAAACAGCGAGTGTGTGCCCAGCAGCTCTGCCATACGGGAGAAATGCAGCACCTCGAAAAAGAAGTTTTGCAGACGGGCGTCGATTCCGGAGGGGTGGTCGGCCAAATGATCAAGGATGGCACTGGCCGTTTGTTGCAGCGCGCCGCAAAAAGCTTGCGGGACCTCATCATGGACTTTGTAGTCCTCCAGCTGGTTCTGGTGCAGTTCGAGCCAGGCCCGGCCCAGACGCCCCAACACTGTTTTGATGGCGGGTGGCGCGGCCTGCCTCGCAAGAGACAGATGCGCCGGGTCCAGCTCCGCCGAGTACATCTTGCGCGCCCGTTCCACCAGGTTGTGCGCCTCGTCTACCAGCACACTCACCCGCCACTGGCTGTCCTGCGCCTGGGCGTAAAGCATGGCGTTGACGTCAAAGTAATAGTTGTAGTCGCCCACCACCACATCGCTCCAGTGCAGCAGGTCCTGGCTCAGGTAGTAGGGGCAGACCTCGTGTGCCAATGCGACCTCGCGCAGTGCAGCTTTGTCCAGAGGGCCCTCAATCGCCTGACCCACCGCTGCAAGTCGGGCCGCCGGCAAGCGGTCATAAAAGCCCTGCGCCAGCGGACAGGAGTCGCCGTGGCAGGCCCTGCCGGGATGCTCGCACGCCTTGTCGCGCGCTACCAATTCAAGCACGCGCAGCGGCAGCTGGGGTGCCGTGGTTTTGATCAGGGCCAACGCATCCAGCGCGAGCTGCCTGCCCGGTGTCTTGGCTGCCAGATAAAACACCTTGTCGAGCTGCTGTGTGGGGCAAGCCTTGAGCAGGGGAAACAGGGTGCCGACCGTTTTGCCAATGCCGGTGGGTGCCTGAGCCATTAAACAGCGGCCGCTGCTGGCCGATTTGTAGACCGCCTCGGCTAACTCGCGCTGGCCGGGTCTGAAGGTGGCATGCGGAAACGCCAGCGAGGCCAAAGCCGCATCCCGCGCGGCACGGTGTACCAGCTCTTGCTGCGCCCAGACAATGAAGCGTTGGCACTGGTCCTCAAAAAATGCCTGCAGCTCTGTCGCGGAGTGGGACTCGACGATCAGGGTTTCATCCTGCGTGGCCACGTTGAAATACACCAGCGCGAGTTTGACTTGGGCCAGGGCCTCCCGCTGGCACAGCAGATGGCCGTACACCTTCAACTGCGCCCAGTGCAGATGCCGGTGGTTCTCACGCATGGTGTCAAGGTTGCCGCGGTAGGTTTTGATTTCTTCAAGCTGGCCGAGCTTGGCGTCGTAGCCATCGGCCCTGCCGCGTACCCGCAGGTTCTGGTAATCGCCGCTCAGGCTGACTTCGGTCTGGTAATGGGCCGGCCGCCGCATGGCCACCGTTCGGTGCCCCGCCATACCTTCAAGGGCTGAGGGTGATGGGGTGAAGCGGAGATCCAGGTCCCCGCGCTTGGCAGTGAAGTCACACAGCGCACGTACCGCCACGACATACGGTTTATCCGGGTCGTGAGGCTTGTTCATGTGCAAATGCGGTCGTGGGTTGCTGTATGAATAACCAGTATTGTAGCCAGCTCACCTGCGCAGGAATCGGCCCCCGAGGGCGCGCTGACAAGGGTGTGCCAGGGAACTATTTCTCGTTCCAGAACTTCTGCATCTCAACAAATAGAAAGGACGCTGACCAGGTAATCAACACCAGGCCCGTCAATGACTCGAGACCCGTCAGGAAGCGAAGATCGCCAACGGGCTGGATGTCACCAAAGCCCAGCGTGGTGAAAGTTGTAAAGGAAAAATAGACGCAGTCCATCAAGCTGCCACTGAAGTTGCCCGTCAGGTGGCCCCAGCCTTCGGCATGGTGCATCAGGTAATAAACACCGGCAAAAAGCCAGACCTCGACCGTATGCGCGACCAGCGCCCCGGCCACGCCCAACAGCACCAGGAAGCGGTGCCTCACCTTCACCTTGGGCAGCAACAGCGTGAGCCGAAACAGAAACTCGTAGTGAATAACTACGGCCAGCATGACAACGGCCAGATTGGCCAGAAAGATGTTGATCACAGTAAGTCTGCTAGTGGGTGATTGGAAATAGCCAGGTTGATGCTGGCAACGCGGCACGCCGTACGCCTGAGAGAACTATAGCTCCGGCCCAGGCAATCACCCTGTCTCGCCCGCCTGGCGTAGCGCTGGCCCACGGGAACTCAACTTGATACCACTGAACAAACAAACTCGGGCCGAGGTTGATGATTGTCAGGTAATGTGCAAAATAGCTCAAAGGAATAGACATGAAAAATTATCCGGAGCCTCTGCCGCAAACAGGCGAAAGCGCGGAGATTGAACGACTCCTGCTGCACCGTGCCATTGCTGCAAGCGGAGACGGCGTCACCATCGGCCGTGCCGTCGGCTCACAATTTCCGCTGATTTATGCCAACCCGGCTTTTTATCAAATGACCGGTTACGAGCCAGGCGAGGTGATTGGTAACGATTGTCGGTTTATGCAGGGAGCGCTGCGGGATCAGCCGGGTTTGGAGACACTTCGAACCGCCTTGAAAGAGGGTGCTTCAGCCACCGTTCTGCTACGCAATTTCCGCAAAGACGGCAGCTGGTTCTGGAATGAGTTGCGTGTTTCGCCGGTTCTGAATGAAGAGGGGAAGCTCACCCATTACGTGGGCTTACAACAAGATGTTACCGAGCGTGAGACGCGCAAACGCGAAATCGCGGAACTGAACAGAACCCTGGCCGAGCGGAGCATTGCCCTGGAAATGTCCAACGAAAGCTTGCGGTCATTCTCGTCTTCAGCGTCGCACGATTTACGGGCTCCTCTGTCATCCATCAAGGGTTTTTGCACAGCCCTGAGAAAGTCCATTGCCGCATCCCAGGACTCGCGCTCGGAACATTACATGGCCCGGATTGAAGCCAATGCCAACCGCATGAACGATCTTATTGAAGCCTTGCTGCAGCTGGCCAAATCCACGACCGGTGAGTTGAACGTACAGACGTGCGACCTCTCCCAAATGGCGCAGGAGGTCGTGAACGCCGAGCGACTCTCCCTGCCGACGAATGATGTGCAGGTGAATATAGAGCCGGGACTGGCCGCAGAGGGCGACCCCGCCCTTTTGCACTCGGTGCTGCAGAACCTGATTGGCAATGCCCTCAAATACTCGTCAAAGACGCCTGGGGCCACGGTGAGCTTTGGGCGCGAGTCAAACGAGTCTGACGAACCCAGGTTTTTTGTGCGTGACAATGGCGCGGGCTTTGACATGAAATACGCAGACAAACTTTTCGGCGCTTTTCAAAGGCTGCATTCAGAGTCTGACTTCCCGGGAACTGGCGTTGGACTTGCCACTGTCCGGCGCGTCATCACGCGGCACGGCGGCGTGGTCACAGCAGAGTCTGCACCGGGTCAGGGCGCGACATTTTTCTTCACCATAGGTGTGCCGCACGTTTACGGCATCGACGATTGACGCCAGCTGCGCTTGCCTAGTCCCGGATCAGCCCATCCAGCACACCGGGTGCGAAGTGTTGGCTGATGTAGTCCGCAAGACCATCGAACACTGGCTCCAGGGTTGGCGTGGCGGCTCCGAACAGCGCGTGCAAGACTGCCGGATCCTCAAACAAGCCGTGCATATAAACCCCGAGCACATTTCCGGCATTGTTTTGCCAGGCCAGGCCGTCGCTCATGACGGCGCGCGCCACATCGCCCGCCGCGGCCATGGCGCTGTGCGGTGCGGTCTGTCCGTGATGGATTTCGTAGCCTTGCACCGCTACGCCCGAGAGAGTTGACCACTCGCCACCCACGGCTAAAAACTTTTCCGCCCTGCGGCGCACGGTTTTATCCGCTTCAAACAAGGTAACTACGGGCAGCAGGCCCAAACCAGGGCCGTTACCGTCGATACCGTGCGGATCAATCAATGCCTCGCCCAGCATCTGCAGCCCGCCGCAAATTCCCAGCACGGCGCCGCCCCGCCCTGCATGCGCCGCAATGGCACCGTCCAGCCCCTGCGACCGCAACCAGGACAGGTCGCCGCTGGTGTGCTTGGAACCGGGAAGGATGATCCAGTCGACGCCGATCAGTTCTGCGGGGCTGCGTACCCACTTGAGATGGATGCCGGGCACGTTTTTAAGCGGCTGGAATTCGTCGAGGTTGCTGATGCGCGGATAAGCGATGACAGCGATTGTCTTTGTCACGGTTCCGGCGCCCGTGCTGCGCGCATCAAAAACACCGTCTTCTTCCGGCAGGCCGTGTTGCCACCACATGGGCAATGTTGCCACGGTGGGGACACCGGTCAGGTCCTGCAACATCTGAGGGCCGGGCGCCAGAAGCTTTGCATCGCCGCGAAACTTGTTCAGAACAAAACCTTTGATCAGCTTTTGCTCCGCCGCGTCCAGCATGGCCCAGGTTCCGTAGAGGTGTGCAAAAGCGCCGCCGCGGTCTATGTCAGTGACCAGCAGGCAGGCCGCGTTGGCGTGTTGCGCAACACGCATGTTGACAATGTCGCTGTCCTTGAGGTTGATCTCAGCCGGAGAGCCCGCGCCTTCCATCACCACCACATCGTTTTCTTCCAGCAACTCGTCCAGCGCCTTGGCCACCACGGGCCAGACTGAGGCGCTGCGGCCCCGCCATGCCATGCGCGAGAGTTCGGCATTCACTTGGCCCATCAGAACCACCTGGCTTTGCGTGTCTTTTTCTGGCTTGAGCAACAGCGGATTCATGCGCACGTCCGGCACAGCGTTTGCGGCAAGCGCCTGAAAATACTGGGCACTGCCGATTTCACCCTGAGCAACAACCCGGGCGTTGTTGCTCATATTTTGGGCTTTATAAGGCGCTACTCTCAAACCCTGGCGGGCGTAGTAGCGACACAGAGCCGTGGTCAGCCAGCTTTTGCCGGCTCCGCTGGTCGTGCCCAGAACCATTACGCTTTTTGCGGTCACGCTGATTTCCCGAAAATGTCTTGCAAGGCATTGTGCAGCGCCTGCTGCGCTGCTGGCGTTTGCACGCTTAAACGGAAGTGACTTGGTAAACCGAAAGACGCGCAGTCCCGCAGCTTGATTCCGCGCTGACGCAAGTCGGCCGCGACGCCCGGGATCTGTTTGCCATGGCAAACAAAAAAGTTGGCCTCACTGGGCAGCACAGTCCATCCGAAAGATTCACACAACGCGATCTGACTGGCCTTCCATTCCCGCAGCGTCGGCAGGCTGTCTGAAAGCCACGCCTGCACAGCGGGCGTGGTCCAGGCATGCAACATCGCCACACCATGCGCACCCACCACCCACGACGGTGCAAGCCGCTCCAGTTGGCTAATGTTTTCATCAGAATCCGCCGGTGCAATCACATAGGCAGCGCGAACGCCGGTCAGGCCAAGGGCTTTGTTGGGTGTCCAGAGCTGCCAGAACTTTTGCAGCACCTCTTGTGACACACCAGGTGCGCCACCCAGCCGCAGCGGCTCGTAGGCCCGGTCCAGCACACAAAACGCCTTGGGGTCTGGCAACTGATCAAGCGAGGCATGCGCCGCGCCGAGTGGGCTGGACGGATCACAAGCCCAACGCAGCTGCGCCTGCTCGGGTCGGCCCACCAATGGCAGCTTGAAACCTTGCGCAGCCTGGGCGTAGTCGCCGTAACTGTGCGATGGCAGCCAAACACCGCTGGCGCCACGCTGGGCAGCCAGCGCAGTGATGCGAAAAATAAACTCGCTGGCGCTGCCTGCCAGCAACACGCGCTGCGGGTCCACTTTGTGAAACTCGGCAAGCTGCGCACGCAAAACGGTGTAGCTGGCATCCGGGTATTGGCTGGCGTCGGCATGCTGTACGGCCGTCCAGGCAGCGGGGCAAGGCCCGCAGGCATTGCTGTTGCTTGAAAAGTCATGCAACGGTACGCCCAGGTGGTCCGGGCCGCCATGTGTGCGTGATGTCAAGGCGGCGTCTGCGACCATCATTTCACCGTAACCGCTATCAAAACAATAGCTATCGTCGCGCATAACAAAAGGCCATGAAGCACTTTTGATGCAAAACCAACGGCTAGTTGCGTGTCCGCAGCTCCGGGCGCCCTGCCCGCTTCATTCAAGGTGTACACACCGGGCTTGCTCAGGTGGACATTCAGCGCCAGGGCTATGCCGGCCATGGGCCAGCCACTGTTGGGAGAAGGCGTACGCGCCGCCTCCCGGTGCAGGGCTGCAAACTTGAATCCTCTGCTCACCAGCCACATCAGCAGCGCTGTCAATCTCGCTGGCACCCACGACAACACATCGTCCGAGCGTGCGGCCCACTTGCCCGCCCACTTCCAGTTTTGGCCCTTGTAAATACCGCGGTAACCCCACATTGCGTCAGCGGTGTTGGCAAAGCGATAGACCGCGGCGCCAGGCAGCCCCAGCAGGACGAACCAGAAAACAGGCGCCACGACTGAGTCGTTGAGGTTTTCGGCCAGTGACTCAATAGCGCTTTGCCGTACTTCACTCTCAGTCAGCTGGCTCGTGTCGCGGCTGACCAGCCAGGAAAGGCGCTCGCGCCCGGCTTGCGGCGACTGCTGCAACGCTTCTTCCACCGCCAGCACTTCACGACGCAACATGCGCCAGGACAACATGCACTTGAGCAGCCAGGCCATCAGCGCAAGAAGAAGCAGGACCGAAACGCCCGCCTGCACATCCGCGACAGCCGTGAGGCGCACAAATTGCGCCTCCAGCAGACCTTGCACCATCCAGGAAAGAGCGCCCACGGCCAGCGCGCCCGCGCACCAGGCGATGGTGCCCCCGACAAATGCGGGCAAAGGCCGACATACCGCCGTTATGCGACCGCAAGCCGTAAGGTAGTGCCCCATCCAGACGACGGGATGAAAAGCGGCGCGAGGCTCGCCCCATGTGCGGTCCAGCCACAAAGCCAGCAGCAAGACGGGCAAGAGCAACAGGGCGCTGGCGAGAAAATGCGGCGAAGGGTGCCAGTTAAAAAAGGCGAACAACAAGTCAACCGCCTGTGCTGGCAACTGTGGCGGTTCTGCCCCACAGGTCTTCAAAAACCATTTCGGCGAGCGGCGCGCGGCGTGCCCACTTCTCGGTCTGCAACATGGGCTCGTCGTAGAAGGCCTGCACCGGCCCGAGGCACAACACAGCAACAGGTTTGCTGCCTTCAGGCATCTGTAGCAGCTGTGCCAGTTGGACCGGGTCAAACAGGGACACCCACCCCATGCCCAAGCCTTCTGCGCGTGCTGCAAGCCACAGGTTTTGAATCGCACAGGCCGCTGATGCGAGGTCCATCTCGGGCAAGGTGCGGCGTCCAAACACATGTTGCTCGCGCCCCGGTGGCAAAGTCACGACCAAGACCTCCGCAGCGTCAAGCACACCCTGAACCTTTAGCTTCATGAACTCGTCTTCACGCGCACCAAGGGCCTGCGCGGTCAACACCCGCTCCTGCTCAATCAGTGCATGCAGGCTTTCACGCAACTGCGGATTGCGCACGCGGACAAAACGCCAGGGCTGCATGAAACCAACGCTGGGTGCATGGTGCGCAGCCGACAACAGGCGCAGCAATATCGCATCGGACACACTGCCGCCGCTGAAATGCCGCATGTCGCGCCGCTCGTGGATGGCGCGGTACACCGCAGCTTGCTCGGCCGGACTGAAAGCGTGGTCCATCGACGCGGTCACGCTTAGTCCTCAATGCCACGCTGTGCCGGAATCCCTGCATTAAATGCATGTTTGACCTTGGTCATCTCTGTCACGGTGTCAGCCAGTTCAATGATCTCCGGTGGGCAACGGCGGCCGGTGATCACCACGTGCACGTCTCTTGGCCGGTCATTCAGCGTCTGCAACACATCGTCCAGCGGCATCCATCCGTAGATCAGTGGGTAAGTCAATTCATCGAGAACCACCATGAAGTTCTCACCGCCCAGAATGGCGGCCTTCGCTTTCTCCCAGCCATCGCGTGCAAGTTGTGCCGAATGCTCAAGATCCTGGCTTTTCCAGCTAAAGCCATCACCCAGACCTTCAATCGGAATACCCAGTTGCTCAAACATTCGGTGCTCACCAAAGCGCGCGCTGGGCACTTTCATGAACTGGAATATCTTGACCGCTTTGCCGTGCACATGGTGGCGGCCGTGGGCGCGCAGCGCCAGGCCAAAGGCGGCGGTACTTTTGCCCTTGCCGTCGCCGGTGTTGACGATGAGCAGGCCGCGGCGTTCGCCCTCGGGTTTTTCATAGGGCTTATCGGTGGGTGGTGTTTCGATTTGCATGTTTCTTTTTTCGTATGACTCAGATGCGGGGAAGCGCTACCCACTGGCCGGCCAGTGGGTGTACGACGATGCGCCGGTCAAACACGTCTTCCAGCGCGCGGTGTGTAGTGGGGTCGGTGCAGGCGCCCTGGTGCGTGACGCGCCCGGCGGCCATCACAACCATCTCGTCAGCCTGCAACGCAAACGATATTTCATGCAGCACACTCACCACCGTCTTGCCATGGTGCACAAGCTCGCGCGCAAGTTGCAGCCAGTCGGCCTGGTGCGGTGGGTCCAGGTTGGCCAGCGGCTCGTCCATCAGCAGCACCTGGGCTTCCACGGCCAGCACCCGTGCGAGCAGCACACGCTGGCGTTCGCCACCGGAGAGCTGGCCCAGGGGCCGGTCGCGCCAGTCCCAGGCCTGCGTGGTGCGCAGGGCGCGCTCGACGGCGGCACGGTCGGCATCCGACGGCGGCGCCAGCCAGGGCTGGTGCGGCAGGCGCCCCAGCATGGCCACGTCATACGCACTCAGGTCATCGGCCGAGTTTTCGTTCTGCCCCAGCCAGGACAGCTGTTGCGCGCGCTGGCGGGCGCGCATCTGCTGCAGCGGCTGGCCCAGCAGCGCCAGCTCGCCGCCGTGCGCCAGCAGACCGGCCAGCACGCGCAGCAAGGTGGATTTGCCCGCGCCGTTGGGGCCAACAATGCTGGTCCACCGCGCGGCGGGCAGTGTCAGCGAAATACCGTGCAATACCTCAACATTTCCGAGACTAGCCCTTATGGCGCGGGCGGCAATAGCTATCGAATTCATAGCGATCCGCTCCCACGGGAACCGCGCCGGTGCATCAGCCACAGCAGGTAGCTGCCACCCAGCACGGCAGTCAGCACACCCACAGGCAACTCCTGCGGCGCAATCATCCAGCGAGCCAGCACGTCGGCCACCATCAGCAGCAGGCCGCCCATCAGTGCGCTCAGCACCACCAGCCGGCCATGGGTGGTCTTGATCATGGAGCGCACCAGATGCGGCGCAGCCAGACCCACAAATGCAATCAGGCCGGTCTGCGCCACCGCCGCGCCGGTGACCAGCGCCAGCACGCCCACCAGCACCGCACGCACGGCTGCCAGCGGCAAGCCCAGGCTGGCCGCCGTGGCCTCGCCCAGGGCCAGGCCGTCGAGCACGCGGCCCAGCGCCCAGGCAATAGCCAGCGTCGGCAGCAGCACCGCCACCATCACGCCGCAGGACGCCCAGCCCACAAAACCAGTGCTGCCGAGCATGAAAGCCTGCATGGCCTGCAGGATGTCGGGCACCGCCAGCGAGACCAGATCGCGCGCCGCGCCCAGCACCACGCCGACGATGACGCCAGCCAGCAGCAGGCGCAAGGTGTGCAGCACCCCTTTGGCCAGCAAGAGGGTCAAGAGCACGCCGCCCACAGCACCGGCAAACGCTGCACCGGTCAGACCCAGACGCACCAGGAAAGCCGTCGCAAACGGCGACACGCCAAACAGCGCCAAGGCCACCGCCACACCCAGCGCGGCGCCAGAGGCACTGCCTAACAAATAGGGATCGGCCAGCGGGTTGCGAAACAAACCCTGGGCAACCGCACCGGCCAGCCCAAGCAGGCCGCCGGCCACCCAGGCGCCCAGCGTGCGCGGCAAGCGAATGTCCCAGATGATTTGCCACGCAACCGGGTCATGGCGTGCGTGGAGCACGCTGTCAAAGCCGGTGCTGCCTACCCCCGCGCCCACCAGCAAAAACACGGCAGCAACAAGCAGCAGGCACAGGCCAATCAGATAAGTGCGGCGCTGGACGGCGCCACCGGGCACAGCGGCACTCATTGAACAGGTGCCCCGGGTTTGCCACTTTTACTCGCGATGCAGGTGGCCATGAGGCGCGCCGCTTCAGCCATGCGCGGCCCCGGCCGCACCAGCACGTCGGACTCTTCCGGGGTGAACACGCACAAGCGACCCTCGCGCAACGCCCGCATGCCGGCCCAGCCCGGGCGCTGTGCCAGGCCCTGCGCGTTGCGCGCGCCAATCATGATCACATCGGGATTGGCCCGCACCACATATTCAGGATTGATCTTTGGGAAAGGCCCGAGCTCGGGCGTCATGATGTTCTTCACGCCCAGGCGCAGCAGCGTCTCGCCGATGAAGGAGCTGGTGCCTGCGGCATAAGGCCCGCGGCTGACCTCAAAGTAAACCCGCGTGTCTTTGGCGGCCGGCGGTAGCGACTGCGCAGCCGCCGAGACCCCGGCGTCAATGGCACGCCAGATGCGCAGGGCGTCGGGGACTTCAAGCACCTGGCCGATCTTGCCCATCACGCGCTGCACGTCCACGGCATTCTTGGGCTCCAGCGCAATCACCTTCAGGCCCAAAGCCTCCAGCCGCTGCACGCCGCGCGAAGACGTGGCCATCAGCACCACGTCGGGTCGCAGGGCCACCACGGCCTCCACGTTGGGATCGATTCCGCCCCCGACCTGCGGCAGACTGCGAACCATGGCCGGGTAATTGGAATAGCGGTCCACACCCACCAGCCGTTTGCACTGGCCCAGCTCGCAAACGGTCTCGGTCAGAGACGGCAGCAAACTGACGATGCGTTGCGGACTTTGCGCCAACGTGACGGTGACGCCGCGGTCATCGGTGACCTGCAAGGCCTGCACCGGCGTCAGCAGCATCACTCCCAACCAGCTCGCGCACAGTATCTTTTTCATGCTCCGCCTTTCAGGGTGAGTGGCAGGCCGGCCGCCATAAAAGTCACGCGCGCGCACGCCTGCGCCACCTCCTGATTGAGCCGCCCCAGCGCATCCACAAAGTCGCGCGTCTCGCGGCCCATGGGAATCACGCCGAGCCCGATTTCATTCCCTACAAAAACCAGCGGCCCCGGTGCCGCTTCAATTGCTATTAAAAGCATAGCTGCTTGCGCCCGTGAATCAGGGGCCAACGGCTGATTTGACGTGGCATCGACGGGCATCAGCAGGTTCGTCAGCCACAAGGTCAGACAGTCCACCACCACCAGCGTCTGCGGCGCGCTGACCTGCCGGATGGCCTGCGCCAGGTGCAGGGGTTCCTCAACCGTCGTCATGCCCGGCACCCTTTCCGCGCGGTCTTGCTGGTGGCGCAGGATACGCTCACGCATCTCTTCGTCCCAGGGCTGGCCGGTGGCGATGAGTACCGCGCGATGGTCGGGCGATTGCGCCATCCACTGGCGCGCCAGCATTTCCGCCCGGCGCGACTTGCCGCTGCGCTGGCCGCCGAGGATGAGCTCGCTGCGCGCAATTTCAAGCATGGGTTTTGCTCCATTGCACTACCAGGCGGTGTATCTGCTCGACACCCTCGGTGAGGGCGGCGGGGCCGGGCTGAAGGATTTCTGCCGACTTGATTTCAAACAGCTGCTTGTTTTTGACGGCGTTGACGTTTTCCCAACCAGAACGCGCCAGCACATGGTCAGGTCGAAATTTCCGGCCGCACCAGGAGCCAAAAATGATGTCCGGGTTGCGCCGCACGATCTCGCTGCCGTCGGCAATGATGCGGTCCTTGCCCATGGGCTGCGAAGCCAGTTCGGGAAAACAATCGTCACCCCCGGCAATACCCATCAGCTCGGAGACCCAGGCAATCGCACTGATGTGCGGGTCGTACCACTCTTCAAAAAACACACGCGGTCGGCGTTTGAGGGTTGCCGCAGTTGCCTCAATCTCAAGCAGGCGTTGCTGCATACCCCGGATCAACGCCAGGCCACGCGCCTCCTGACCCACCATGGCAGCAAGCTGATACATCATGGAAAAAATTTCCGCCACGCTGCGCTGGTTGAAGATGGTGACCTGTATTCCCTTTTTGACCAGCTGCGAGGCAATGTCGGCCTGCAAGTCAGAAAAACCAATCACGCAGTCGGGCCTGAGCTCCACGATCTTGTCGATCTTGGCGCTGAGAAAGGCGCTGACTTTGGGTTTTTCCTCCCGGGCTCGCGGCGGCCGTACGGTGTAGCCCGAAATACCCACGATGCGCCGTTCCTCGCCCAGCAAATAGAGCCACTCGGTCGGTTCTTCGGTCAGGCAAACAATGCGCTGCGGGCCGTACAAGGCGGTGCCCTGGCTTGATGCCAGCACTTGCCAGTCAGCGGCTTTGTCAGTCATGGCTGACCCTCGGCAAGGGCGAGCGCGGTGAGCCCCACGTCACATGGCCCACGACAAGGCCACAAAGGTGTTGCGGCCCGGAACGGAAAATCCATTGGCCAGCATGTACTGCGTGTCGGTCAGGTTGTTGATGCGGGCGAGCAATGAGAGGTTTTTCTGGAGTTTCCAGTTCAGACCCACGTTAAAGACCTCATAACTCTTGAGTGAGTCGCGCCCGGCACCGACCACCTTGGCATCTTCCCGGCTGCTCGACATTCGAAGCTCGCCGAAAAGCGTGACGTCACCCATGCGGTGACTGATACGCGCGTTCAAGACGTGCTGGGCTATGCGTACCAGGCGAAGATCATTCTGCGCGGCAATCGTCGAGTACGACCGCGGGTCTGCATAGTCATACGACAGTGCATAGTTGGTCGCGCGCTCCTGCCAGTCAGCAGTGAGCGTTACGCCCCGAAGCACTGCCGCCGAGCTTTGCACATTGGTGGAAGGAATGATGAATCCCTGGATATCGTTGTGGTACACCACCGCGCCCAATGCGAGGTTTTTCTTCTGGTACTTGAGGCCTACCTCCGTGGCGCGGTTTTGTTGCGGCGTCAAGGCAGGGTTGCCAAAGGCGGGGAAGTAAAGCTGATTGAACGTGGGCGCCTGGAAGCTGGTACCCACGCTGGCAACCGCACGAAGCCCTTCCACCAGACGGTAGCCTCCCGAGAGTGCCCAGTTGTTAAAACTGCCAAACTGCGAATTTTTGTCATTGCGCACCACGGCCAGAGCGTTCCAGCGCTCACGATTGAAGGCATAAGACACCAGGGAACTTCTCACATCACGCTGTTTGACCGAATAGTTGGTAGAGCTGTCCACGGCTTCGGAACGCTCTTCAAACATCACGGAAAACACGTCTTTTCCCAGCGTGAAATCGTTCTGCCAGGTCAGCTGATCCCGCTTGCTGTTGAACCTGTCATTGCCACCAAATCTTCCATCCGAGAAACGGTAGTACTCGGAAACCGAATTTTCGTCACTGCGGGCGGCGATGAGGCTGGATTTCCAGTTGGGCAACCATTGCGCATCCCACCGGGCGGTGGCATTGTGAATCCTGGGCTTGGCTCTCGCGTCGGAGGTCAGCTTGGTCAAGCCCAGGGGATTGGGGGATGGCACGCCATCGAACCGGTACTCCGTGTCACTCTGGAGCAGGCTCAAGGTAAGGCGGTGATCGCGGTTGACCTTGGCTGTCAACTTGGCATCGACGCTGCTCGAGGTAAAACCGTCGGCATCAGCGTTGTAACTTGTCGATGCGGGGTCAGAGCGCGAACTGATGCCACGTGCTTTTTCCCGTGACACACCCAGGCTGTAACCGATGGCGCCCGAGGTGCCGCGTATGGATGCGTCTGTCTGCCGTTGTCCGGCTGAACCCGCCCCTACGGTGGCGCTTAGCTCCAGCCCGTCGGTGGGTTCGCGCGTAAAGATCTGGATCACGCCACCCACCGCGTCGGGTCCGTAAAGAGCCGAGGCCGCGCCCCGCAGAATTTCGATACGTTCAATCCGCGAGAGAGGGAGGTTTTCGAACGATGCGCCACCCGAAGTGGCGGAGCCCACACGCACGCCATCGATCAACACAATGGTTTGCGAATTGCTGGCGCCGCGCAGAAAGATGCTTGAGTTGGAGCGGTAACCGCCATTGGTCCCCATCTGAACGCCCGGCTGCTGCGCCAGAATGTCGCGCAGCGACGATTGACCCGCCCGCTCCAGCTCCTCACGGTCAATGATGGAAACGTCGGCAATCACATCGGTCACCGGCGTAGCGACGCGCGACGCAGTGACGACCATCTCTTTAAGTTGCGGCGTGGCATCGGTTTGGGAATAAGCGGGAAAGGCAGCAGCCAAAGCCAGCGGCAGCACGGCAAGGCGTGCACGGGAAACACAGGTTTTCATGAAGGGAAACAATCAACAAGAGCTCTCACCGGCTTCCCCGCCAGTGCATGAGCGATACGGTTGCTATCTGCCATGCAGACGTGCAACCACCTTGTTGGCCGGTATCCGGGCTGACGGAACCGCCTTCATCGCCTTCCCAAGCGCGTGTTCAGAACGCTCAGTGGCTAGTGATGAAAGCTGAATACGTCCCCAGGCTTGAATCAGGGGAGCAGTATTCGTCCGTTTACCGTTGCGGGGGCAGCGCAGGTTAAAAATCGTGGCGTGGTGCCTGCCTTACAGACCGGCAAACTTGGCCCCGACTCCCTCCTGCTTCCCGTTGAACTGCGGCGTGTGAACCACACCGCGAGCACCAACAGGCAAGATTCTACGCGTCAAAACCCCTGTAAACCCTACAATTGGCTGTCATGTCGAACCAAACCCAAATCGACCAGATTGCCGAGCGCGTCGAGCGGCTCTTGCTGCGTCACGAGGAATTACAGCGCACCAACGTCTTGTTGAGTGAGCAGGTCAATCTGTTGACACAGGAGCGCGACTCATTGCGCTCACGTTTGAGTGCAGCACGCGCACGGGTAGACGCATTGCTTGAACGGCTTCCCGACTCTTCATCCATCGCGCCCGCCGCCATGGCCGACGCAAGAACATCCGCAGGAAGCGACTCATGAAACAGCTTGACGTGCAAATCATGGGGCAGAGCTATTTGCTGGGTTGCCCCGAGGGGGGCGAGTCGCGCCTGCTGGACGCCGTTGGCAAGGTTGATGCGGCCATGTGCAAGATCCGCGACGCCGGAAAAATCAAGGCGCGGGACCGCATCGCTGTGCTGGCCGCGCTGAACCTGGCGTTTGAGTTGTCCGAAATGGAAACCAACGCACTGATCGCCTCCCGCAACAATCCTGCAAGCCCAGAGGCGGCAGCAAGCCAGCGCGAGCCGTCGGGCCATGCGCAGCAGCAAGACGGGACTTCAGAGCCCCAGCTTGCAGCCCTGCTGCAGCGCCTGGACCACGCCCTGGGCAGCGACGGCCGGCTACTTTAAAGCACATCGCGTAACAGGCGACAAACGCCTACAATTGCGCTGTCTGCGGTGCGCACCGGGCTTTATATTTCCTTGAACCAATGCTCTTAGAGCACGGGCTTGGTAAATTGTCAGGCAGGCGTGATCGTCTCGCGTTAGACGAACCCGAAACCTGACTGCCCTCGCCCACCTGAACCCTGGTTCAGGATGACGGTCCGGTGGCACTTGCAGACACCCTCTCTTTCTTTTTGCCGCCCTCTCGGGCCCGCTCCGAACCCACACTCCCATCGCCCATGACTTTCGAACCGCTCCTCGTCATTCAGCTCGCACTGCTTGGCATCGGCACCGGCTTTCTGGCGGGTCTTCTAGGCATTGGTGGCGGCATGCTGATGGTGCCGTTCATCACCATCATTCTGGCGAACCGGGGCGTTGCGCCCGATCTGGCGGTGAAGATGGCAATCGCCACGTCCATGGCCACCATCATCTTTACCTCGATATCCAGCGTGCAGGCGCACCACAAACGCGGTGCAGTGCGCTGGGACATCGTCAAACGCTTGGCACCCGGCATCGTGTTGGGCAGCATCATCGGCAGCCTGGGTGTGTTTGCGCTGCTCAAGGGCTCCCACCTGGCCATCTTCTTTGGCCTGTTTGTCAGCTTCTCGGCCACGCAAATGTTTCTGGACAAAAAACCCAAGCCCACACGCCAGATGCCAGGCAGCGCCGGACAGTTTGCCGCTGGCAGCGTCATCGGGTTTCTGTCGGGCCTGGTGGGCGCAGGCGGCGGCTTTATCAGCGTGCCCTTCATGACCTGGTGCAACGTCGCCATCCACAACGCAGTCGCAACTTCTGCGGCGCTCGGCTTTCCGATTGCGGTTGCCAATGTGGTGGGCTATGTCATCAGCGGCCAGGGTGTGCAGGACCTGCCTGTCGGCTCGGTAGGCTATATCTGGCTGCCGGGACTTGTCGTCATCGCTGTCGCCAGTTTCCTGACCGCGCCGCTGGGTGCCAAAGCCGCACACAACCTGCCAGTCAGCAAACTCAAACGCGTTTTTGCCAGCATTCTCTACGTGCTGGCTGCGTACATGCTCTACAAGGGGCTGAGCAGCCTCTAGCGTCAGCCGTGCGCCGCGCGCGAGTCCGCGGGAGCTTCCTCTCGCTCCTTCAGCCCGTAGTCGCGAATCACCTCGGCGATCCGCAGCCGGTAGTCCTTGAACATGGTGGACCTTCCCGCAGCCTGCGCCGCGCGGTGCGCTTCCAGGTTGCGCCAGGCCTGCAGGCAGGACTCATCACGCCAGAACTGCAATGACAGCAGTTTGTTGGGCTCGCTCAGGCTCTGAAAGCGCTCGATGGAAATGAATCCATCCATCTTGAGCAGCTCGGCTTTCAGCTCAGCTGCCCAGTTCAGGTAGCCCTCGCGGTGAGCCGGATCCGGCCAGACTTCAAAAATAACGGAGACCATGGAGTTCCCTTTCCTGAATTCTTTCTAATCTTCAAAAACCGGCACACGTGCGTTGGTAAGCGGTCGAAACCCGTTGCTGCGAGAAAACAAGGCATCAAATCGGCCTCGGGCCCTTATTTCACGGGCGCCATTTGCTACTATTTCAATAGCAATTTGCGCACCGGGGCAAGCATGAGGCCCCTCACCAAAACCAATGCTTCGGACTGACTCGCGGCGCGGGTCAAAGCTTTCAGGCTGCGGATTCATCGCCTCATCGCGGTTGGCGCTGGCCAACACAAGCAACACCGCCTGCCCTTCCTCGATGGGCTGATCCAGCAGCAGGAGAGGTCCTGCAGCAAAACGTCGGGTGTTCTGAATCGGCGCGGCGTAGCGCTCGACCTCGCGTACAAATACGCGCATCGCATCAAGCGATTCATCGGCCAGCGCGGAAAGCGGGGGGCGCTGCATCAGTTGCAAAGCCGTATGTCCCAGCAGGCCACCAGTCGCATCAATGGCTTGCTGCATGAACGCAATGCGGTTGGCCGACTGGGCAAGGTTCAAGCCCAGGGCCCGGCCCTGCGCCATCAGGGCTTCAGCGGCTTCATGGGCCTGTGCCAGTGTTGCGGCGTTGGCGCCCGGGGCAATACCCCGCGCGAAGTGAAGCGCCCATCGACAGGTGTTGTCACGCTCGCTCTCCGGAACGCCCAAAAGTCGCGCCATGGTTTCCAAGGGCAATGCCGTCAGCACATCGTTGGCTGACAGCTCTGGCGCCAGGCTCGCCGCTGCATCTTCTGCCGCCCGCGCCACATCGGCCAGTTGCCAACGGCGTGCGGTCCGTTCGACTTCGGGCTTGTGCTCAGCATGAAAAGTGCCATCTGTCATGCGGACCAGATGCGCAAACACCTCACCCGTGGCTGTACCCAGCAAAACCATTGGCACCGGCTCAGCCAGTGGCCGCACCCGCAACGAAGGATGGCGCAACGCCGCGCTGACTGCAGCCTGGCCGCTGGCGACCCACACACCCAGACCGGAATCGAAAAAAAGAGGCCGCACTTCGCGCAGACTGCGGTAGTACGGATAAGGGTCGGGATGGGTGACCGCCGCAATGGCGCTGCTGGGTGCTTGCATGAAAAGCAGTGTCCCAAGCAGGCGACGGTTTGTCCAGCGCCAACAGTTTGGCTATCATCAAAGCATGATTGCACCGGCACCAATCCCAAGCCAGCGGAAAACGACTCATGCCGATTGAACCCGACATCGCGCGCATTGCGGCCACCATCGGTGACGCCAGCCGCTTACGCATGCTGGTGTTGCTGATGGAAGGCCGGGCGCTGACAGCCAAGGAGCTTGCTCTGGGCGCTGGCATCGAGCCAGGCACAGCGACCTCTCACCTCAGGCGACTTGTGGACGACGGCCTGCTTGAATCAACATCACAGGGACGGCACAAGTATTTTCGTTTTGCGTCCGAACAGGTCGCGCAGCTGGTGGAGACGCTGATGCGTGTAGCACCCAAACGCAAAAGCCTGCCAAAAGCAACGCAGGATGATCCGATACGGCGAGCACGGTTTTGTTATGACCACCTTGCGGGTTCTCTCGGCACCGGCCTGTTGGCCACGCTGCTGCGCAAAAAATGGTTGACGCCCGACAGCGCCGGAACCGGACAGCTGCTGGTCACCCCTGCGGGAGAAAAATCGCTGCGCGCCTTTAACCTTGACCTTGAAGAACTGCGCGGCAGGCGCCGTCAGTTCGCCTGCACCTGTCTGGACTGGTCAGAGCGGCAAGACCATCTGGGGGGCGCGTTAGGCGCAGCATTGGCCGACCATTTCACGCAGCAAGGCTGGATAACGCGTAAAAAGCACTCGCGCCTGGTGTTGGTCAGCGCGGAAGGTGCTGCCCACTTCAAGCGCCTGGGCATCAAACTTCCGGTCTAAGGCGAAGCCTTCCCGGGCATCACAACAATGCCATCTTCGTCAGCATAGAGCCAGTCGACCGGATAGACCCACACCCCCTGGATTTGGACGGGCACGCCCGACTGACCCTCCCCGCGCTTGTCGGTGGGTAATGGCATGGTGGCCAGCGCGCGGATGCCAACGTCACACTGCCTGAGCTCGGCCACATCACGCACACAGCCATTGACGACCACACCTGCCCAGCCGTTCTTCGCGGCGGCGGCGCCGAGGTTGCCACCCAGCAAAGCGCGGCGCAGTGACCCACCGCCATCAACAACCAGTACCCCGGGCACGCCACCTGTTGAGGTTTCAATGATCCCGCTGCGGTCTACCGCGGCTTTGACCAGCGAGTTGTCCTCGAAACATTTAACCGTAACCACCGGACCGCAGAACTTGGCAACACCTCCAAAATCCAGAAACACCGGGGGCAACACGCGGAAAGTACCCGTGGTGTCGCCCTTGTTGGCATCACACAAATCACAGGTGGCGAAGCTGGAAGCGTCAGGGTTTGTCATTTTCCGGTGACCTTTTTGATGGTGGGTTTGATGTTCTCGCGGCGGGCCGGCAGCACCACCGCGTTTTCGCGCGGCGCATTGAGGACGATACACGTTGCAGTCTCTGTGAGGATACAAAACTTGGTGACCACGGCATCGAGGTGCGAGACGTCAATCACGGCAATCTCCAGCACCCAGCTGTCGTCGCCGGTGACGTTGTAGGCATTCATCACTTCAGGTGTTTGCTCGATCAACTTGACCACCCGGGCATATTCGGCCCGTCCAACCCTGACAATTGCGCGGATTCCGTATCCCAGACGCGTTAAATCCACCTCAGCGCGGTAGCCCTTGATAACACCATTGAGCTCCATCTTGCGCACCCGCTCCGTCACGGCCGGCTGGCTCAGGTGCACGCGCCGCCCCAACTCGGCCATGGTGATACGGGCGTCTTTTTGCAGCTCGGCCAGGATGCGGCCGTCATACGTGTCGAATTCTGAACTTTCTGTCATTGTGTATTTCACCGTTTAATTCAAAGGTCGATCAGGTCATCTGCCTTTAATTCTGCATGTCATTTGCACCGTTGGCAACCTACCATGGCTGCATGACCTTTGCCCTATCCCACCTCTCCCGGCCGGCCAAGGCCGCACCCTTGCTGATCCCGGCGCTGCTCGCTTGCTACCTTGTGTGGGGATCAACCTACCTCGCCATCCGCTTTGCGCTGGTTAGTTTTCCACCATTTTTCCAGATGGGAACGCGTTTTCTGCTAGCGGGCGCGCTGCTGATGACCTGGGTAGTGGTGAGAAAACACAAGCTCCCGACGCTGCGCGCATGGCGCAACGCCTTCATTGTTGGCAGTTTGATGCTGGGGGGCGGCCTGGGGCTGGTTGCCAGCGCCGAGGTCCACATCGGCTCGGGCCTCATCGCCGCCTTCATTGCGGTGGTACCCATCATGGTCTCGGCCTGGGGATTCCTGCTGGGTCAGCGGCCGACACGCCTTGAAGCTTTGGGCATGGTCGTCGGTCTTGGAGGCGTCCTGATGCTCGTTCAGGGAGCCAGCTTTGCGGCTGCACCCATCGGCCTGGCGTGCATTGCCGGGTCGACCATCCTCTGGTCGCTGGGCTCGGTGCTCTCTACCGAACGGCTCCCTCTGGCCGATGGGCCAGCAGGCTTTGCAAGCGAAATGCTGTGTGGTGGCGCGGTGTTAGTGGTCTTATCTCTTGCACTGGGCGAACCGCAACAGGTCGTGAGCAACTGGCCGTGGCAGCCTCAGGCGGTGTTGGCCTGGGTCTATCTGGTGACGTTTGGATCACTCATCGCCTTCAGCGCTTACATGTATTTACTGGCGCATGCATCACCTGCGGTGGCCACCAGTTATGCCTTTGTGAACCCCTTGATCGCGATATTTCTGGGTGCTTTTTTCGCCGGGGAACAGGTCACTGGCGGTGAATGGGCGGCATGCATCGTGATTCTTGCTGGTGTCTTTTTGATTTTCAGAGGGAAACCCGCAACATAAAAGACCAAAAATAATCGATTTTCCCTATGAAACAGTGCTTTTCTCCAGTAGCATCCGCAGTGCCAGTGGAGAGTAGTTAGCTTCGCTGGTGATTTATCAACTTCTAGAAGGAAAAATCAATCATGGCAACTGCAAAAAAAGCACCGGCAAAAAAAGCACCTGCAAAAAAGGCTGCTCCGGCAAAGAAAGTCGCTGCGAAAAAAGCACCGGCTAAAAAAGTAGCGGCGAAGAAAGCCCCTGCGAAAAAAGTCGTTGCGAAAAAAGCACCGGCTAAAAAAGTAGTGGCGAAAAAAGCCCCTGCGAAAAAAGCGCCCGCCAAAAAGCGTACGCCCAACGCAGCGTTCATGAAAGCACTGACACTGAGCCCCGCTTTGTCAGCCGTGGTTGGCGCAGCCGCGCTGCCACGCACCGAGATCGTTCGCAAGCTCTGGATTTACATCAAAGCCAAAGGCCTGCAGGACAAAGTCAACAAGCGCATGGTGAACGCTGACGAAAAACTGCGCGCCGTTTTCGGCAAGGCGCAGGTGTCGATGTTTGAGATGGCTGGCCTGATCGGCAAGCACGTCAAGTAAAGCGTCGAAGCGCAGGGCCAGGGGCCCACGCAGCAAAAGGGCCACGCAAGTGGCCCTTTTTTTATTCCTTTTCGAAGCAACGCTGAAGCGCGTTCTCCCCACGGCCTCCTACTGTTTCTGTAGCGCGGTGTTCGTGATTTTCGACAAGGTCCCGCGCGTGCTGATCACCTCGGGGTCCAGCATGATTTCTATGAGCGCACCCTCTTTGCCCTCAAGCGCCTGACGCATGACCGACTCAAACTCTTCAGTGCGGGTGATGCGGGTCGCGGTGTAGCCATAGGCTCGCGCCAGCGCGCAAAAATCCGGGTTGTGCAGGCTGGATCCACTGACATGGCGCGGGTACTCACGCTCCTGGTGCATGCGTATCGTCCCGTACATGCCATTGTTGAGCAGCAGAACAATACTTTTTGCGCCGTGCTGCACCGCGGTTGCCAGCTCCTGACCATTCATCAAGAAGTCGCCGTCCCCCGCGATCGTGAAAGCCGTGCGACCCGAAACGATGCCTGCCGCGATGCCGGCAGGGACGCCGTAACCCATCGCGCCAACTGTGGGCGCCAGTTGGGTCTTTAAACCCTTGACCAGACCGTGATGTTTAAAAAAGCGATGCACCCAGCTGGCAAAGTTGCCGGCACCGTTGGTCAGCACGGCGTCTGGTGGCAGCAGTTTTTGCAGCGTGGCAACAATGGCAGGCATGTCAATCGTGCCGGGCAACACCCGTCCGCCGTTGGCCGGATCAACATTAGCCTGATAGTCCGCGTTGGCGGATTCTGCCCAAGCCTGCCACGGTACAGACACCGGCGCGGTCAGCACTTCCAGCGAGCGGGCTGCCGCATTCATGGTCGCGTTGATCGCCAGATCGGCCTGATAGACGCGATTGAGTTCTTCAGCCCCGGCATGGATGTGAACCAGCATTTGTTTGGGCCTCGGCGCTTCAATGAGTGTGTAGCCACCTGTGGTCATCTCGCCAAGACGCGGCCCGATGGCAATAATCAAGTCAGCCTCCTTGATGCGCGCCGCCAGCTTGGGGTTCAGACCAATGCCGACGTCACCGGCATACAGCGGGTGAAAGTTGTCAAAGGTATCTTGGAACCGAAACGCGTTGCCCACTGGCAAAGACCAGTTTTCTGCAAACCGCTGCAGGGCCTGCGCGGCCTGCGGTGTCCAGCCGCCGCCGCCGGCAAGCACCATCGGGCGCTGCGACTTCAGCAGCATTTCGCGTAGTTTCCGCAGCGAGCCGGGGTCGCTCCAGGCTTCCACCGCTTCCACACGCGGCAAAGGCTCTGCATCCACCACCTGGGTCAGCATGTCTTCCGGCAGAACCAGCACCACCGGTCCGGGCCGGCCGTTCATGGCCATGGCAAAGGCACGCGCTATGTATTCAGGGATGCGGCGCGCGTCGTCAATGCGCTCTACCCGCTTGGCCATGCCGCGGGTCGATGGGCCGAAGAAGCTGCTGTAATCGACCTCCTGAAAGGCCTCGCGGTCACGCGTGTCGCTGGCCACATCGCCAACAAACAGGATCATGGGGGTAGAGTCCTGAAACGCCGTGTGCACGCCGATCGACGCGTTGGTGGCACCCGGCCCCCGGGTCACAAAACAAATGCCCGGCCGCCCCGTCAGCTTGCCGTGGGCCTCAGCCATGAAGGCGGCGCCGCCCTCTTGCCTACAGGTGATAAAGGTGATTTTGTCCTGGCGCGCATGCAGGCCGTCCAGCACTGCGAGATAACTTTCACCCGGCACACCAAACACATGGGTAACGCCTTGGGCCAAAAGGCAATCAACTAAAAGGTGGCCGGCGAGTTGTGGGGTCATCCAGATATTGTGCCCCCACGGTCGCTCGCTTCGCGTAGCTCCCTGCCCCCCTAGGGTGCCGCTGCGCCTGCGGACTGGCAAAGCCAGATCCGCGGCCCCTGCTTGAAGGGAATAGCCCCCATGGTTTTCGAACAGCTACTCTGGGGTGGTGTTGTCGCCATCTGCGCCGCCCGCTTCCAGGGCCTGCCGGTCAAGCTCCGCGTCACTCAGCGGGGGCGCGCCTTCCAGGACCCGCAACTCCTCCAGAAACTCTTCAGTGGGCTCCTCATGCTCCAGCAGCACCTCTTCAAGCTTTTGCCGGCCGGTCTCTACATGCACGGATGGAGAGTGCAACTCGGTTGGTGGCACAGGAAATTTCTCACCCAGCTCATGCTTGAGGGCTTCCGACTTTTCCTCTACCCAGTGGGCAAAGTCACCATCTTTGGGTATGTTCGAATTGCTCATGGCATCTCCTTGGGTGATATGTTGGTTGTTCCAGGCGCGAATCACCTGAGCCTGATTGATTATGAATGTTTGACCTCGCAGGTGGCTGATAATTTCAACGCATGCGCGCCCTGTTTTAATTCACCAATTGGTTAACTTACCTTCATGCCCAGCTCAAAGCCAAACCCCGCCGAACCCCGCTCCCGAGACGCCGACCGGTCTCAGCTGTCGATCTTGCTGGCAGCGCGTGACGAGTTTGCGCAACATGGACTGGGTGGCGCGCGGGTCGACCGCATCGCCGAGCGCGCCGACCTCAACAAGCGTCTGATTTACTACTACTTCAAAAGCAAAGACGACCTGTTTCTGGCAGTGCTTGAGCAGGCCTACGCCGACATCCGCGCCGCGGAAACCAAGCTGCAGTTGCGCAACATGGAACCGGCCCTGGCTATCCGTCGGCTCACCGAGTTCACGTGGGAATACTACATCGACCACCCCGAGTTTTTGACCCTTCTCAACAGTGAAAACCTGCACCTGGGCCGCCACCTGGCAATGTCCAGCCGCGTCCAGGAAATGAACTCGCCGCTGGTGCAGACGCTGGCGGAAATACTCGAACGCGGGCGAGCTGATGGATTGTTTCGCGGGGGCATCGATCCGGTGCAACTCTACGTGTCCATCGCCGGCATGTCCTACTTCTACCTATCCAACAACCACACCCTGTCGGCCATCTTCGGGCGTGACTTGATGACGCCGAAAGCGCGGCACGAGCGACTCTCGCACATGTGCGACGTCATTCTGGGTTACGTCCTTAGAAACTGAATTCAGCGCAGGCTCCGTCGCGCAGCAAATCCCTTCTTTACACTTTTAATTCACCTTTTAGTGAATTACGTGTAAGATAGCTCCATCGCAGCAACTAGCCGCATCGTCCAGCAGTTGTTGTGCACCCTTGTTGCCAACCATGCCAGGAGACATCTCATGAATTTCATGCGCCTCGCCACTCTGACCTCCCTTACCTGTCTTGCGGCCTTATCGCCCCTGGCGGTCAACGCCCAGACGGCCTACCCGAACAAGCCGATCCGCGTGATCGTGCCGTTCTCGGCGGGAAGCACCACAGACATCATTGCGCGCGCCATCACCGACAAAATCGGCGTCAGCCTGGGCCAGCCCGTCATTGTTGACAACCGCGCGGGTGCCGGCGGTACGGTGGGCGCCGCTGCGGTAGCCCGTTCTGCACCGGATGGGTACACCATCCTGGTTCACTCTTCCTCGCACACGGTCAGCCCATCTACCTACGCCAAGCTGCCGTACGACACGCTGAAGGATTTTGCGGGTGTGACGCCTATCGCGCAACTGCCCAATGTACTGGTCATCTCTCCCAAAAAGGATTTCAAGGATATGCAGGGCCTGCTGCGTTATGCACGCGCCAACCCTGGCAAGCTCAACTACGCCTCCGCCGGCGACGGCAGCGCCACGCACCTCAATGCGGAAAAATTCAAGATGCAAGGGAAGTTCTTTGCGGTGCACATCCCTTATCGCGGCTCTGCCGAGGCAGTGACCGATGTGATGGTAGGCAGCGTGGACTACTACTTCTCGCCGATTGCGCCTGTACTGCCACAAATCAGCAATGGGCAGTTGCTGGCCATTGCGGTCGGCTCTGCCAGGCGCTCCGCCGCCTTGCCCAACGTGCCCACCACGTCAGAGGCTGGCGTACCTGGCTCCGAGTTCAACTTCTGGATTGGCATGATGGTGCCGGCCAAAACGCCGCGCGACATCGTCACCCGGCTGCAATCTGAAGTTGAAAAAGCGCTGGCTTCGCCCGATGTGAAAGAGCGGTTTACACGCCTCGGGGCCGAGGCCTGGGTCATGAAGCCGGAGCAGTTCGATACCTATCTGAAGCAAGAAATCGACGTCAACGCCACGCTGGTCAAAAACGCCGGGCTGCGGCCCGAGTAACACGCCAGCAAGTCCCGCCAAAAAACGTTCGTGCCCACAACAACCCTGAAAAGGTCAGGGTTGTGGCCGCCGCATTACCCAACTTAAAGAGAGAAGGATCCCATGGCTACACAACAACTCGGCATCATCATGCACGGTGTCACAGGACGCATGGGCATGAATCAGCATTTGATCCGCTCCATCGTCGCGATCCGCAAACAGGGTGGTGTCACCCTCTCCAACGGCGACAAAGTCATGCCCGACCCCATCCTGATCGGCCGCAACGCCGAGAAGATGGAAGCGCTGGCAAAAACCTGGAATATCGCGCGCTGGGGCACCGACCTCGACAAGGCGCTGGCCAACCCGGCCGACACCATCTTCTTCGATGCAGGCACCACGCAGATGCGCCCCACCCTGCTGGCCAAAGCCATACGCGCTGGCAAACATGTCTATTGCGAAAAGCCGATTGCCACCAACCTCAATGAGGCAGTTGAAATCGCCCGCTTGGCCGAAAAATCCGGTCTGAAACACGGTGCGGTGCAGGACAAACTTTTCCTGCCCGGCCTGCGCAAGCTCGACATGCTGCGCCGCGCCGGCTTCTTCGGCAAGATGCTGTCGGTGCGCCTGGAGTTTGGCTACTGGGTGTTTGAAGGCGACCTGCAGCCGATCCAGCGTCCAAGCTGGAACTACCGCACCGAAGACGGTGGCGGCATGATTCTGGACATGATGTGTCACTGGCGCTATGTGCTGGACAACCTGTTCGGCGAGGTCAAGTCCGTCTCCTGCATAGGCGCTACCCATATCGCCGAACGCTGGGACGAAGCCGGCAAGCCCTACAAGGCCACCGCCGACGACGCGGCCTATGCCACCGCCGAGCTCACGGGCCACAACGGCGAGCCGGTGATTGCGCAGATGAACATGTCCTGGGCCACCCGCGTAAACCGCGAGGACCTGGTCACCTTCCACGTCGACGGCACGCACGGCTCGGCCGTCGCAGGCCTGTCCTCCTGCAAGGCCCAATCGCGCGTCAACACACCCCGCCCGGTGTGGAACCCGGACGAAAAGCAGACCATGAACTTCTCCGACCAGTGGCAGGAAGTGCCGGACACCCAGGTCTACGACAACGGCTTCAAGATCCAGTGGGAGCATTTCATCCGCCACGTGGTTGAAAACGAACCCTACAAATGGACGCTGCCTGAAGGTGCCAAGGGCGTGCAACTGGTTGAAGCGGCACTCGAAAGCTGGAAAGAACGCCGCTGGGTGGATGTTCCTTCGCTACAAGTTTGATAGCTGCTTGCGCCCGCCAAATAAGGGCTAGAGGCATATTTTCATATGAAAAGGTAGATCCATGGCTTTGACCCTCCAATTGCCCGTTGCCGCGCGAGGTCTGCAGACTTACACACTGAGCGGCTCAACCCCTGTGCGTCCTCCGCCAAGTGTAAAGTTCAACCGCATCGCCTATTCGGCGGCGCACGTGGTGGCCGACCCGCTGGCCGTGATCGATCCTTGGGTGGGTTGCGCCATCGACTGGGACAGCACCATTGCCTACCGCCGTCACCTGTGGTCACTGGGGCTGGGCGTGGCAGAGGCCATGGACACCGCGCAACGCGGCATGGGCCTGGACTGGCCCACCTCGCTGGAGCTGATACGACGTTCATTGGACGCGGCCAGGGACTTTCCCGGGGCGCTGGTCGCTTCCGGGTGCGGCACTGACCATCTGGTGCTGGATGAAGTCAAAACGGTTGACGAGGTGATTGCGGGCTACGAAGACCAAATGGCTGCGATTGAAAAACTCGGCGGCAAACTCATCGTCATGGCCAGCCGCGCGCTGGCGCGCGTAGCTAAGTCGCCAGCCGACTATGAACGTGTTTACGACCGCATCTTGAGCCAGGCGAAACAGCCCGTGGTGCTGCACTGGTTGGGCGAGATGTTCGACCCGGCGCTTGCTGGATACTGGGGCAGCAGCAACGTCGAAAAAGCCATGGACACGGCCTTGGGAATCATCAATGCGCACCCCGACAAGGTCGACGGCATCAAAATTTCATTGCTCGACAAAGAAAAAGAGATTGCGATGCGCAGACGCTTGCCCGCAGGCGTGCGCATGTACACCGGTGACGATTTCAACTACGCCGAACTGATCGCGGGTGATGGCCAGGGCAGCGATCTGTTCCACGGCCAGAGTGATGCGCTGCTGGGCATCTTCGACGCGATCGCACCTGCGGCCAGCGCCGCACTGGGCGAACTGGCCCAGGGCAATGTCGAGAAGTTCCACGCCATCCTCGGCCCCACCGTACCGCTGTCGCGCCACATCTTTGCCGCGCCCACACGTTTCTACAAAACCGGCGTGGTGTTCATGGCATGGCTCAATGGCCATCAAAGCCACTTCACCATGGTCGGCGGCCAGCAAAGCACTCGCTCGCTGCAGCACTTTGCCGAACTCTTCCGATTGGCCGACGCCGCGAATCTACTGGAGCAGCCGGAACTCGCCGTGCAGCGTATGAAAACGCTGCTATCCATCCATGGCGTCGAAAGCTAAACCCTAACCTGTCATGCCGGACTTGATCCGGCATCCATGGCGGCGCCCCGATGGATTCCGGGTCAAGCCCGGAATGACAAACATCAGGAACCCAATGCGCGACTTTTCCACCGACCACCGCTGGCTCTCCATCAACACCGCAACTGTGCGTAAAAGCCGTGGCATTGAGCAGCCACTGACCACCATCATCGAAACTTGCGCCGAGCGCGGCATCCGGGCCATTTCGCCCTGGCGCGACCAGGTGGCCGCTGCCGGCCTTCCGGTGATTTCGAAACTGGTGAAAACGCATGGGCTAGAACTCTCAGGCTACTGCCGCGGCGGCATGTTCCCCGCAGTTAACGCCGCAGGCCGGCAAGCGGCGCGCGACGACAACCGTCGCGCCGTGAATGAGGCCTGCGAGCTCAACGCCGCCTGCCTCGTGTTGGTAGTGGGCGGCCTTCCGGGCGCGCTGGCCGGCCAGGCCGCGCACAAAGACCTGGCGCTTTCCCGTAGCCAGGTGCATGACGGCGTTGCTGAGCTTCTGGAGTACGCCAAGCTCAACCGTATGCCTCTCGCCATAGAGCCACTGCACCCGATGTATGCCGCAGACCGGGCCTGTATCAACACAATGGAGCAGGCATTGGACCTGTGTGATGCACTGGACCCCGAAAAGAGTGGCGCTCTGGGTGTGGCGGTCGATGTCTACCACGTCTGGTGGGACCCCAAGCTTGAACAGCAAATCAATCGCGCAGGGCAAAAGCGGCTTATGGCCTTCCACGTCTGCGATTGGCTGACACCCACCACCGACCTGCTCAACGATAGAGGCATGATGGGTGACGGCGTGATTGACATACCCAAAATTCGCGGCTGGGTTGAGAACGCTGGCTTTGCGGGCTACAGCGAGGTCGAGATTTTTTCTGCCGGCAACTGGTGGCAGCGCGATGCTGCTGAAGTGCTGGAAATTTGCATCGCCCGGCACCGCAGCGCGGTGTAAGCCCACTCGCATTTCAGAAGGTCAGTTGGGAACGGAAAGCGGCGCAGCGCCTCCATTGCTACGGGTAGACTGCTGTAATGAAGTTTTCACCATGACCCTGAGCGTTTTGGCCGCCGCAAACCGCCGCGGCATTCTTTGCATGGTGGGTGCCATGGCCTTTTTTGTCACCAACGACGCGCTGGTCAAATTTGTCAGTCAGTCCATGCCCGCCGCGCAGCTTATTTTTATCCGTGGACTGATGTCGGTCGTGCTCGTTCTGGTGGTGGCACATGCAATGGGGGTCACCTCGCGCATGCGTGAAGCCGCGCGGGGCTGGGTTGCGGGCCGCGCCGTGGTGGATGCCATCGCCACCATGCTGTATCTGGGATCGCTGTTCAACCTGCCCATAGGCAATGCCACAGCCATCAATCTGGCCGCCCCCTTGTTCATGACCCTGTTTGCGGCGCTTTTCATGGCCGAGCGGGTGCGCGGTGCCCGTTGGCTGGCCGTGGTGGTCGGTTTTGCAGGCGTGTTGATGGTTATCCAGCCGCGGGCCGACGGGTTCAACCCGTACGCACTGGTTTGCTTGTTCGGTACGCTGTTTCATGCTGCACGCGACCTCATGACTCGTCGCATCGACGCGGGCATACCGTCGATCCTGATCACACTGTCCACTGCCGTTGCAGTCACACTGGTGTCCGGTGCGGGAACGCTGATACAGGGCTGGAAGCCCTTCGGCCTTGCAGAGCTCGGCCTGCTTGCCCTGGCCTCCGTTTTCCTCACTGGCGGCTACTACCTCATCATCAACAGCATGCGCCAGGGCGAGATGACGCTGATTGCGCCCTTTCGCTACAGTGGGCTGCTGTTTGCATTGCTGCTTGGTTACGGCGTCTGGGGCGAAATTCCCAATGCGCTGGCCTGGTTCGGTATCGCGCTGCTGATTGGCTCCGGACTGTTTGTGCTGATCAACGAAAAGCGGCGCAGGCCAGCGCTGACGGTTCCACCCGGGTGAGCAAAGGCGTGCCCAAAACTTCGCTCGATTTTCTGGCATCGGCGCCCGAAGTGACCCGCCGATTGATAGGCGCCACCCTGCTGGTGCACGGCGTGGGCGGGCGCATTGTTGAAACCGAGGCCTACGACCGGGAAGACCCGGCTTCCCACAGCTTTTCGGGGCCCACCTTGCGCAATGCAGCCATGTTTGGCCCGCCAGCCCACACCTATGTGTACCGCTCGTACGGCATCCACTGGTGTCTGAACCTGGTGTGTCGGGAAGAAGGGCATGGCGCGGGTGTGCTGATTCGCGCCATCGAACCCCTTGAAGGGATGGATCTGATGCGCGAGCGGCGTGGACTGGAGGAAATCCGCCTGCTGTGCGCCGGGCCGGGCCGCGTGGCTCAGGCGCTGGGCATTAGCTCTGCGCACAACGCCATGGCCACCAGTGTGCCGCCCTTCAAGCTGCTGCCTGCCCCCGCAAAAGTCAAAGTCATCAGCGGGCCACGCATAGGCATTTCAAAAGCGATGGACCAACCCTGGCGCTTTGGCCTGGAAGGCTCGCGCTTTCTCAGCAGGCCGTTTCGCTAAACCTTAAACCCAAGGGCAAACAGCGGGTGGAAGCTGGTCTTGAAAAAGTGTGAAAGCGCGCTTCCGGGCTGGATGCACTTTCGCTACAAATTTGATAGCTATTCAGGTGCGATTGGTATGGGCAAGGCGCATATTTGATCTCCAAAATGCAGAGTCCTGCGTTGCCCGGCACCGGGGCACGTATAGACTCAGCTTCATTTTGCAGCTTGCCCATGGCAAAGCGACCGGGTGGCCACACGCATGTGCAGCGGGCCGCCCCCTGACAGGAAATTTCGATGTTGCTGAAAGTAGGAGAGCTTGCCGCGCGAACCGGCTTGACCGTGCGCACCCTGCACCACTACGACACCATTGGCCTGCTGCGGCCTTCGGCGCGCACCGATGCGGGTTATCGCCTTTACAGCCGCACCGACGTGGCGCGGTTGCATGGTATTCAGGCCTTGCGCCACTTGGGCCTGCCCCTGAACGAGATTGGCAACATGATTGATGGTGATGGCGCAGCCCTGCCGGCGATCATCACGCGGCAAATACAAGTTCTGGACCAGGAGGTGGCCAAGGCTGCCGAGCTGCGCGCCAGTCTGCAGCTTTTGGAGACTCGTCTGTCGTCTGGCAGCCAGCCAGAAATTGGCGACTGGCTGGGTACGCTGGCGCTGATGACCACCTACGGCAAATACTTCAGTCCCGCCGAGCAAAAAACCATCTTTGGCAACTGGGATCAAATCGCTGACAAATGGCCGCCCCTGCTCGCTGCGGTGCGCAGCGCCATGGACCGAAGCGTGCCGACAGACAGCCTGGAGCTTCAGCCGCTGGCGCACCGCTGGATGAACCTGATGCTGCACTGGATGGACGGCGACTTCGACCTGCTTGAGCGCTGGGGCCACATGTACCACCGTGAGCCCGTAGCCCAACAGCAGGAGGGACCCGGCCAGGACATGATCGAATACATCAGCACGCCCATTCAACTGCGCCTGGCCGCACTGGACAGGCACTTGGGTCCGGAGGACATGAAACGCCTGGGCAAGGTGTCTGACGAGGAATGGCAGGAAATTACCGCCAAAGGCCGGCGCCTGCTGGAGGAAGGCGCGTCAGCCCAGAGCCCGCAGGTGCAGGCACTTGCCCACCAATGGAGGGGCCTGGTTGACAGGCTGTGCGACCATGACAACGCCATTCGCAGCAAGCTGGTCGCCGCCCATACCCATGAGCCGCTGCTGCAGGCGGCGGCCGTGCTTGACCGTGAAGTGGCGGATTTTTTGCGGAACGCCTTGACCCTCACGTGACGTGAGGGTCTAAAGTTCGCCCATGACTTTTACATCCCATGGGCGCTTGCATGCGCTCGACAACTTGCGCGGGCTGATGATGTGGCTCGGCATCGTGCTGCACGTAGCCGCGATCCACATGACCACCGTGGCGATTTTGCCTTGGCGCGACAACAAAACGGCAGCCTGGGCCGATCTGCTGACGATCTTCATCCACACCTTTCGCATGCCGACGTTCTTCATTTTGGCCGGGTTTTTTGTCGCCCTGCTGGTGCAAAAGCGCGGTATGCGAGCCATGCTGAAAAACCGTCTGCAACGGCTGGGCCTGCCGTTTGCCATCTTCTGGCTGCCTGTTTTCTTGTTGACGATGGTGTTTGTCCTGCTGTTTGTGCATCGGATGGCGCGTGGCACCTGGGGGCTAGACCCGACCTTGATGCCCGAGCACTCCACCGTGCCCAGCGGCACCAGCACCATGCACCTGTGGTTCCTGTGGATGCTGCTGTGGTTCAGTGTTCTGACGGCAGGCGTCCACTCGGTCATCGCCCGGCTTCCGCCAGCGCTGCCGCGTGTCGTCGCCTCGCTGTTCCATCGCTTGGGCACCGCCTGGTGGGGCTTTGCTGCCCTGGCCCTGCCCCTTGCGCTGGTGGGCTCGTTCTACTGGAACGGCGTAGTCACCCCGAGCGGCAGGTTTATCCCACCCTTGACAGAGTGGCTGCACAACGGGCTTTTTTATGTATTCGGCTACTGCCTGTATGCCCGTCAGCAAGAACTGCTTGGGGCGTTCATGCGGCGTTTCCTTGCGTATGCGGTCCTGGGTTTGCTGTTTTTCGTTGCCACCGGTGCGCTGGTTGAGCAACTGGGTCCGCTACCGAAGTCAGGCTCGGTCTTGCCACTGGCCATTGCCTTTGTCTACAACTGCGCGACCTGGCTCTGGTGTTTTGCGCTGATTGGTGCCTTCCTGCGCTACTTGCCGCAACAACAGGCGCTGCTGACCTACCTGGCACAAAGCTCATACTGGGTTTACCTGGTTCACATGCCGCTGACAGTGGGTTTTGGCGCGCTGCTGTATGGGCTGGACTGGCCGGTCGCAGCCAAGATGGCGCTCAACATCACTGCCACCACCCTGGTGTGCCTTGCCAGCTACCAACTCTCCGTGCGCGGCACGGCGGTGGGGGTGCTGCTGAACGGCCGCCGCTTTCTTTCCCCCGCTGCTGGAACCATATCGCAGGCGGCGTCCCGTTAGTCCAGCGCCAGCTCAAGCGACCGGGGCGGCAAGTACGGTTGCCGTTCTGCGCACCCGCCGCACATTGAATGCGCTGGCAATCAGCACGCCCTGCATGAGTGCCAGCCCGAGCAACACGCCGCGGTACTGCCCATGGTCCATCATCAGGCCAAAAATCAGGGGTGACACAGCCTGGCCGATATCCAGCCCTGCATACACAGCGCCATACACGCGGCCCGACGCGTTTTCGGGCGTCGATTTTTTGACCAGCAGATCGCGCGAAGGCCCGGCAATGCCGGACGCAAAACCCATGGCGCCAAACAGCACCAGCACCATCCAGCCCGGATAACTGCCCAGGGCAAGCAGCAAGGCCATCACTGCGGCGATGCCAAACCCTGTCCCCACGATCCGTTCGCAACGCGCCGGGTCGGATGCCAGAAAGCCGCCCAGCACCATGCCGCCTGCGCTGCACACCATGTAAATCGTGAGGCACATGGCCGCCATCGCTAGCGGCACGCCATGCAACTGGCGCGCGGCCTCGGGTGCAAAGGCCTGCACCACACTGAGCACAATGGCGTACCAGAAGAAGAAGGCAAAACACATCCAGACAGCGGGAATTTTGAGGAAGGTCAGCGAGCTTTCAACCACTGCGCCCGCCACCGGCTGAATGGCCTTGAGGCTGAGCTTGTCGCGGTAAACCAGCAAAATCGCCAGCACCACGAACACGAGCGCACCAGCGGCACCCAGGGCCACGCGCCACGAAAAAGCCAGTGTGAGCGAAACAACCATCGCCGGTGCCAACGCCCAGCCCAGGCTGCCAGTGATGCCATGTACGCTGTACGCATGACCAAGGCGAGGGGCACTCACCTTGCGATTGAGAAGTGTGTAGTCCACCGGGTGAAACACGCCGTTGCCCACGCCCGCAAGCGCGGAAAAACACGCAAGCATCCAGTAACTGGTACTTACCGAGTAACCCAGAGCCGCTACCCCCAGCAGCGCCAGACCCGCAAACAAAACCGGACGCGGCCCCATGCGGTCAACCACAAAACCAGACAGCGCCTGTACGGCGCATGACACCACAAAAAAGATGGTCATCAGCAACCCGAGCTCGGCGTAGCTGACGCTGAACTCATCTTTGAGCCAGGGAAACAGCGGCGCCAGCAACAGTTGGCTGAAGTGGCTGGCCAGATGCGCGATGCCCACCAGACCGATGATGCCGGCGTCAGCCTTTAGCGGTACTGGCGTGCCAGCATGGAGCGTGCTTGAAGAATTCATGGCGCTATCGTAGTATTGACCGCACCTGCCGAAAAGCGACAGATAGCCAACTTTTAGTGAATTCAGGACAAGTTGATTTGCCCCCGCCCGCATGGCTAAACACACCAAACTTAAACTGGTCCCGATCGGTGATACCGACGCTTTCACGCCAAACCGAAAACGTCCGGTGCGGGTGCGCGCGCGCAGTATGCAGATGGATGCCCATTTCGAGCCGCACGCCCACGGGTGGGCCCAACTGGCGTATTGCGCAACCGGTGTGGTGCAGGTCACTGCAGAGCAAAACCCGGGAATGGGTGATGAGATCACCTACATCGTGCCACCCTCCCGTGCCGTCTGGATTGCGCCGGGGGCGCGCCACCATGTCACCGTGCTGGAGGCGGCAGAGTTTCGCACGCTGTACCTGCATGCCAGTACAACGCCGCAAGGCTGGCAGCGCTGCCGGGTGATGGTGGTTTCACCCCTGCTGCGCGAATGCATTCACGCACTGGAGTCCCCGGTTGGCAAGCCCTTGCCATCTGCTCGCGAACAACTGCTGAGCCAGCTGGTTCTGGAGGAAATTACCCAGGCCGATACGCAGGCGCTGGGTGTGCCAATGCCGCACCCGCAGCATGGTGACAAACGCCTGCGCGCACTGTGTGAGGCGGTGCTGCTGTCGCCATCAGAGCGCGGCACACTGGCCGAGTGGGCGGCGGACATGGGAGCGAGCGAACGGACGATGGCCCGGCTGTTTCGCGATGAGTTGGGCCTGAGCTATCAACAGTGGCGCCAGCAGGCTGTGCTGGCCCACGCCCTGCCCTTGCTCTCGCGTGGACAGTCGGTCAGCCAGGTAGCGGCAGCAAGCGGCTATGCCAGTGACAGCGCTTTTTCCGCCATGTTCAAGGCCGCAATGGGTCAGTCTCCCAGCTACTTTCTGAATCGAAAAGCACCATGAGCCCGGCAGGTATTGAGCCGAGAGGCATACGCCACAGCGCTGCGCCGGCCGTGCCAGCCATGCACATGACGGCACTGCGCCGCTATCATGGCGCCATGCAATTGTCATTTCTCCCGGCAAAAGGCCTTGGCGCTTTGGCTGCATCTATCGCGGCGTTTGCCGCCCTGGCCTCATTGACGTACTCAGCATTCGTGTTGGCACAAGCGGGCGCCGCCGATCATCAGCCACTGCTGCGCGCACTGAACAACACCCGCCAGCAAGGCTGCAATGGCCAGACCGGCCCGCGCACCGTGCTGCATCACAATGCCCGTCTTTCCGAGGCGGCCGCACGCATTGCGGACGGCAGCAGCATTGAGGACGCGTTAAAGGCCTCTGATTACCGTGCCGTCAAGGCGGCGCAAATCATGGTCAAGGGCTATAAGGATGCGGCCGGCCAGGCGCGGGGAGCCGTCGGCAATTTTTGCGATGTTTTCATGCGTGGCGATCTCTCCGATGCCGGTTTTTACCAGCAGGGAACACAAACATGGATCGTGGTGGCCGCACCCTTTTTGCCACCCGGCGCCGGGCAAGCCGATGACGTGGAGGAGCATGTGCTGGCACTGGTCAATATGGCCCGCGCCACGCCGCGTCGCTGCGGCAAGGAGTACTTTGCCGCAGCCGGCCCGCTGCGAGCTGACGCAGAGTTGCAGCGCGCGGCGCTGGCACATGCTCAGGACATGGCCAGGCACAGCTATTTCAGCCACACAGGTCGCGACGGCAGTGGTGCCGCCCAGCGAGCGACTCGCGCGGGTTATCGGTGGCGCATGGTGGGAGAAAACATTGCGGCGGGTCAGATGCAGGCCGACGCAGCCATGCAGAGTTGGCTCAAAAGCCCGGGCCACTGCGCCAACATCATGCGCCCCGAGTTTGCCGAGATGGGTGTCGCGTTTTCTGTAAACAACCAAAGCACGCTGGGCATTTACTGGGTGCAGCTCTTCGGAAAGCCGCGGTAGTCCTGCTGTGTCCCGAATGACGTGATCTGCTCATCCGGACCTTGAGCCGGAAGATTGATGAATTCCGCCGAGCGATTGATTTCTATATGGGCATATGAGCGAGGCCAGCAGACGTGCATGCCGGGCGCACAATCCTTGGCTTGGGGCTTGTTGTTGTCACGGATCGCGTAATCGTGGCCGCACTTTTTGCGAGCAGATGCTTGCAGCCCAGAGTTGTGGACTCCTTGGCTGGACACTCTCTCACTAGTTTTCGGGAGTAATAGCCTCGAGGTTTTCCCGGACACGCTCAAGCAGTGTCAAAAGCTGCTGCCGCTCGGCGCCGGTCAAGCCCCGGATCGCTGAAGTCGACAATTCAGAGCGCTGGCTCGTCATCGATTTTTGCCGCCGCAAGGCTTGTTCTGTCAGGTCGAACCGGGTCACGCGTCGGTCGTTTTCATCCGTTTCGGCGGAAAGCCAGCCGCGCTCCCGAAGTCCGCCAATTAGTCGCCCCAACTGGCCCTTGTCCCGGCCGGAGTGCTCTGTCAGTCCGCCCAAAGTGCCACCGGGATGGTGAGAAAAATAGAAAAGCACTCTGGTCTCCAGCGGGGTCAGTTCCTCCGGCCCGCCTCTGAGGACCTGCAGCTGGCGCGAACGCACGAGGTGCGAAACGGCCTGGACCGCTTCAAGTATGTCAACCGCCCTTTGATTACCCCTATCATTGATAATGTCAACTGTTTTGGCCATAATCGTAGATATTGTCAATGAAAAGGAAACGCTAATGTGTTTGTATGAAACCCCGCACCGCGTGCAGCGCGTTCGCTTTGGGCCCAGGCGCCGCGTTGTCACGGTTAGCCTCGTAGAACGGCTCAGCGAGAACTTCGCCCGCATTATCTTCGAAGGTCGCGACCTCGCTGATTTTCAATCCTTGTCGTTCGATGATCACGTCAAAATCGCCTTGCCCTTAACAGAAGGACGAACCGAGTTGCGAGACTTTACTCCACTCGACTTCGACTCATCGCGAGCACAACTCACGATCGACTTCGCCCTTCACGAGAATGGCCCTGCAAGCAACTGGGCCCGCCGCGCGTTGCCAGGCTCAGAGGTCATGATCCTCGGACCTCGGGGCTCGATGGTGCTTCCCAAAGACTTTCCCTGGGAGGTACTCGCCGGGGATGCCTCGGCCCTCCCAGCAATTACCCGACGCATGCGACAGTTACCTGACGACGTCCGGGTGACTGTTCTTGCACAGATTGATCACCCCAGCGACGAGCGACCTCTGGCAACGCGGGCGAATGCGCAAGTCACGTGGGTGCGTTCGACCGACGAATGGCTAGCCCTGCTTAGAGCCCTGACGCTTCCGGCGGGAGAAGGCCACATCTGGTGTGCCGGCGAAGCACAGACCATGAAGGCGGCGCGATCCATCTTTCTGGATCATCACAAACACCCCCGCAGCGCGCTTCGCGTGGCGGCTTACTGGAAGCACGGCGCCCCGGGCTTTCACGAAAAACTTGACTCCTAACCTATTGAAAGAAGCTGATGACCCGAATTCAAAAACTAACTCCCGATCAAGCCACCGACAGCGTGGCAACCCAACTTCACGCCGTCAAGGCCAAGCGAGGCATGGTCCCAAATATGTTAGCCACCCTGGCGCGGGCTCCAGCTGCGCTGGACGGGTATCTCGCATTTTCCGAAGCACTGAACAAAGGCCGTCTAACTGCGCGACAGCGCGAGGTGATCGCATTGGTTGTTGCCCAAGTCAACCAATGCGGGTATTGCCTGGCTGCTCATACAGCGATCTCCAAGCGCATCGGATTGGATGATTCAGCTATTTTGAAGGCGCGTGGCGGCAACTCCACAGACGCGCTCGAGCGAGCGCTTGCCAGCCTGGCCCTTGATTTGGTTAAAAGCAGGGGGGAGCTGTCCGACATCAGCCTGGAAGCCCTCCGCCACGCCGGAGTGGACGATGAACTGATCCTGGAGGTAATCGCCAACGTCGCAATTAACCTGTTTACCAACTACACCAACAGCGTAGCGCAGACGGATGTGGACTTTCCGCCAGTAGCGCTCGATCTCTAACTCAGAAAAGGAAAGATGATGTTGCCCGCCAAATTTGCACCCGCGCTTATCGCGCTTTTATTGTCCGGAATGATGTCGCTGGTTGTCTCTGGCATCTCAACCCTCCGAAACGCCGGTCTCGTCGAGGCCTTTGCATCCCTCTGGATGAACGCCTGGATGCCATCGTGGCTCATCGCATTTCCGGTCGTCATGGTCGTGGCGCCTTTAGCCCGACGTATCGTCGGAACTATGGTGAAGAAGAGCAAGCCCTGAGCCGAATTGCACGCCTGCTTCCACTCGCGCGTCCGACGGCAAACGTTTGCTATTAAATCAGGAGCGTCGCCCATCGACAGAATCTTTGGGCTGCCCTTCGAACCTGGGCGGAAAAAACACCCAGGTCGCAACAACCAGCAGCCCAAACAACGAGTACACCAGCGTGAACACCCAGGAAGGCGCGTCGTAGTACAGCAGGCGGCTCATCCAGTGCTCGATAAACCCGGTGCCATACACCGACACCCCGGCTTTCGCACGCAGCCACATTTCCAAAGTGGTCAGCGGGCACACGATGCCCAGCCAGGCCTGCGCCACCACATAAGCAATGGCGGCGAGGTGCGCGAGCCTGAAGATCAGCGCATTCACCCAGCCCCACTTGCGAAGATTGCCCACGACGATCAGCAGTGCCCCGCCCACCACGAACACCACCACCGCGACGTGCAGAAGCAGCACCATATCGGCAAGCAGTGCGTAGGGAAACTCAACGGGCACTGTGAGGCCTTCCTATCCGCACATCACTCTGGACCCCTGAGCCGGGCCGTGCGCGTCGCACGCCGATTCGCCACGGTCTCAAACAGTCCCGCCAGCCAGCACATCGGGCAGCCGCGCAGCAAAACCAGCGCGCCACCTGCGGCAAGCAGCGCCCAGACAACATGCGTGCTGAACAAGGCAACAGCAAGGACAAGCAGAGCCGCACCAGCTATACCGCGCAGCAAATGCTGTGTCACAGAGGTGCTACAAAACATGTTGATCTCCAGATGAAGGGGTATGTGATGGCAATTGCCCGTCGGCCCAGTACCCGCTGGCCATCAGCGTGGTGCGCACCATCCCGCGTGCCCGGTGCAGCCGGCTCTTGACGGCCTCCACACTCACACCCAGCTGCTGCGCCACTTCCGGAGCGGTGAGTTCATCCACATCACGCAGAATCAAGACCTCACGGTAGGCCGCTGGCAGAGCGCCAATGGCTCGGCTCAGGTCCAGCCGCAAGTCCACGGGTACCGCCAAGGCAGCCAGTGCCCCGACGTCATGGTCGCCGTCCATTGCCGAACGCCGACCACCGCGAAAAAGGCGAAAACACTCGCGCTCAACAATGCGGAACATCCACACGGCAAAGGTTGCAGCCGTGCGCAGAGCACCAATTTTCCGGTACAGCTTCCACAGCGCCAGTTGCACCGCATCTTCGGCGTCTTCCGCGTTGGAGCAGGTTTTGCGTGCAAACCGTTTCAGGTCAGGCTGGCACACCTCCAGCAATTGCGCGATAGCTTCTGCACTACCAGTGCGGGCTGCATCAACCAGCTCGGCATTGGCCTTCATGTTTATGAAGCTCCAACCGGTTTGCGCCCTACCATTGCGCAGGCAGGGCAAAACCCGACCAGCCCTGTCAGGCCCAAAGACAGCGCCGTGGCCAGCCCTGCCCAGAAAAGCCAGCCCATCGGCAAAAGCAACAGCGTCGCGCAGGCCAGCGTCATGCCCCCGCCCAGTCGCAACACACGCTCCCAGCCGGGAAGGTTTCGTTTCATGTAGATCATCAGGTACTCCTTGCAGGTTGTTGGTACAGACAAAGAGCCCGGTATGGGGACAAAGGATTCAAAACTTTTTATAAATCCGCCAGAACAGCGCCAGGGCCGGCCACGCGCACCGCGTTGAGGTAGATTCATGCGCATGACCAAGACACCAGCAACTTCATCACAGCGCCTGGAAGCGGCGTTGGCAACAATCACCGCGGCGGGCGACGATGGCTCACGCATTTTCACACGGCTGTACCGCGATGTGGCCCAAGCTGCGGCGCTGGCGGCAGACAGGCGTGCCGAGGCCGGGCAGCGGCTGGGGCCGCTGGATGGGCGCCTCGTCTCCATCAAGGATTTGTTCGATGTGGCGGGTGAAGCCACCACCGCCGGGTCAGCCCTGCTGCGAAGCGCAGCACCTGCAGCGCGGGATGCAGACGCGGTCGGCAGGCTGCGCGCTGCCGGAGCGGTGATCATTGGAAAAACCAATATGACCGAGTTCGCGTACTCGGGCGTGGGTCTCAACCCGCACTACGGAACGCCCGGCAATGCACTCGACGGCGCTTGCATTCCGGGCGGCTCGTCATCGGGCGCTGGCGTGTCGGTGGCGCGCGGCATGGCCGAAATCGCCATCGGTTCGGACACCGGCGGCTCGGTACGCATTCCGTCAGCACTTAATGGCCTGGTCGGATTCAAGCCATCACAGGCGCGCGTACCGCGCGGCGGCGCTTTTCCGCTTTCGTTCACGCTCGACGCTATAGGTCCGCTGTGCAGCAGCGTGGCGGACGCCGCAGCCACTGACAGCGTTTTGGCGGACATCGCAGACGAAGCCCTGCCAGCGCGAGCATTGCGAGGTTTGCGCCTTGGCGTCCCGCGCGGCCTGCTGTTCAGTCAGGCTCATGATGAGGTGCTGGCCGCCGTGGAGCAGGCTTTGTCGGGCCTGGCCGACGCTGGCGCAAAAGTAAGCAATGAGGCGCTTGACGATCTGCTGGGCGAGCCCTTCCGCCTGCAAGAGCGCGGCACGCTGGTAGCGGCGGAAGCTGCGTGGATTCACCGTGACTGGATGGACACACGGGCCAGCGAATACGACCCGATGGTGCTGGGACGGATTCGTCGAGGGCAAACGCTGGACGCAGCCGCTTACGTGGGTATTCTGCAAGCGCGCGCCGCCTTGCTCCCCGCGCTGGACGCTCGCATGGCTGATCTCGATGCCTTGCTCCTGCCGACAGTGCCGATTTTGGCGCCACGCATGGACGAGGTGCAGGCTGAAGACGCCTTTCTTCGCACCAATGCCTTGTTGCTGCGCAATCCGTCAGTCTTTAACTTTTTTGATCTTCCCGCATTGACCTTGCCACTGCCACGAGGCGCCAAGCCTGCGGTCGGGCTGATGCTGGTGGGCAGGCGTGGACGCGACAGGGAATTGCTGGCCCTGGGGGCGGCCTTCGAGTCGCACATCAACCCGGCCTTTTAGACACCGAAAAGTGCTTTTGAACGCTCCCACCAGCCAGGTTTAAGCAAAAAAGGCCTTTTGCCCAGGTATAACGGGCGCTAATTGCTATGTATTTGATAGCAACCATTTGACGCAGCGACCAGCCCCTCAATACAGCGTGGCGCGCTGGCGGGCTGGCAGTTCGCGGTCATAGGTCTCGCCGTCAATTGCAGCATCGGTCAGGGCCGAGAGAATCGCACCGGGGCTGGGCAAACTGGCCCGCGCATCAGGCGCTGGCGTTTGCCACAGACCTGAGCGCTGGATAGCCCGCGCACATTGAAAGTACACCGCCTCCACCTTGATGACCAGCACACACTTTGGCAACTGGCCTTGCATCACAAAGCGGGCCAGCATCTCCGGCGCCACGCTGATGGTGGCCTGCCCGTTTACACGCAACGTCTCGCCAACACCGGGAATGAGAAACAGCAGGGCTAACCGGGGGTCGGCCAGAAGGTTGCGCAGGCTGTCCACACGATGGTTGCCCCTGCGCTCAGGCAACAGTAACGTGGTCTCGTTTTCTACATGCACAAACCCCGCCGGGTCGCCACGCGGGGAAGCGTCCAGCCCGCCAGGACCCGAAGTTGCCAGCACCGCAAACGGTGACGCCTCAATCAAGGCACGGTAATGCGGATGCACATACGCCACCTCTTTTCTGATGGAAGCCTCGCCCACCTCTCCAAACAGGGCCGTGAGTTGATCAAGTGTGGTGATGGTGTGGTGATCTTGCGGATTTTGTGGCGCGGCGTTCATCGAATGCTCCTCCGTGTGTGTATCCATTATCCCGGAGGCACTCTGGACGCCGCCGCGCCGACGCGTCCTCAATAACCCTGCCCCACCTCCGGGCTTGAACAAGACGCGCCCCACCTGCCATGACCTGCCAACACAATCCGACACCATGACCGATCTTTCCACCTTCCCGATCACCCAGAAATGGCCTGCACAACACCCTGAGCGTATCCAGCTCTACTCGCTGCCCACGCCCAACGGCGTCAAGGTCTCGATCATGCTGGAAGAGACCGGCCTGCCCTACGAGCCGCATCTTGTGGACTTCGCCACCAACGACCAGCTAACGCCCGAATTTATTTCGCTCAGCGTCAACAACAAGATCCCGGCCATTCTGGACCCCCACGGCCCTGGCGGTAAACCACTGCCGCTGTTTGAGTCGGGTGCGATCCTGATTTATCTGGCTGAGAAAACCGGAATGCTGCTGCCCAAAGACGCCGCAGCCCGCTACGAGACCATTCAGTGGCTGATGTTCCAGATGGGCGGCATCGGCCCCATGTTTGGCCAGCTTGGCTTCTTCCACAAGTTTGCCGGCAAAGAGTACGAGGACAAGCGCCCGCTCGACCGCTATGTGGCCGAGACAAAACGCCTGCTGGGCGTGCTGGACAAACGCTTGCAAGGCCGCAACTGGATCATGGGGGATGACTACACCATCGCCGACATTGCCACCTTCCCCTGGGTGCGCAACCTGGTCGGGTTTTATGAAGCGGGTGACCTGGTTGGCATGAACAATTTTCCGGACGTGCAGCGCGTCGTAAAGGCGTTTGTGGCGCGGCCAGCAGTGGCCAAGGGCCTTCTGATTCCCAAAAAACCGTGACTCGCCGACCGTATCAGTAAAGACCGGCCACGCGCGGGTCGCAGCGCAGTGTTTCGGGTCGATAGGGTTTTTTCTCAGCGTATTGCGTCACGGCCGGGAGCTTGAAACGCTCCTCGACACTGGGGTGCCACGTCGCGCCCAGAGCCTCGGCGCGCGGCCTCTCCTTCCAGGTGATCCGCAAAACCTGCGGCCACCATCGAGGCCATTTCTCCAACCCGCGCGCCACCTCTGAATGCTGCATGCCGCCCGGATCTGGAAAGAGGTGCAATTTGTCACGCGCAACCAGCAGTTCGTGCGGCATGCTGGCGGCTTCCCCGACCATCCACCCGAGTGAGATGTCCGACAGCCGCGATTCATCCTCCGCGTAGCTGCCGCCGATGTCCGAGTGAACCCCGGCGAACCAGAGCTGCTGCAGCCACTCCGGCTCGCCCGCAGGCCGCTCAGGCTTTTCGCCCTTATGCCCCCACTGCACCCGCGCAAAGTCGCTGCGGGTTTCATCGATGGCCAGCGCATGACGCGCCGCACGCACGCGCGGGCTCAGCATCCGGTCGTAAAAACCGGAGCGCCACCCGGCCAGATGCCAACAGGATTGGCCAGGTGACGGATAGTCCTTGATGACTTTCAGGCTGAACATAAATGCCCGCACGGCAGTCCACAGGCCCAACGCAGATGCCAGCGCAACGAACAGCGGCCAGAAGCCATAGCCCACTACAAGCTGAAAAATGCCCGCAAGTGCCGCACAAGGCAGGAGGACCGCGCCGAACAGCAGCACCAGCTCCAGCACCCGCCTGACCCCCCGGGCACCCAGCGCCGCCACGGTGTCAAACACACCAATGAAATAGGGGACTGCGTTGGCCTGCCCACCAAGGTCTGAACCATAACGGGCGCGAAAACGTCGCGCCTTTTCGAGTCGCTCGGGTTCAAAGGCAAGACGGTCGCGCCCTGCGCCATGCTCGTACACACTGGAGACCGCCTCTTCGGCGAGGATGCGTAACCCGCGCCCGTAGCGGGGCAAAAGCGTGCCGCCCGGTCCCGACGTAGGGACACCGCACAGATTCAGCACACCGCCTACGCAGCGAACCGTATACGCCCCGCGGCTGAAACCAAAAAGAAAAATCCGGTCCCCGGGTTCGTAGTGTTTGAGGATCGCTTCGTAGCAATCGGTGATGTTGGTGCTAATGCCCCGGCCGGTTGCAGAGCTGGCCAGCTTGTTGAGCAACTTCACCGCACGCAGGGGAATGCTCCCTTCGTTTGCTTCTGTGCCCAGCCCCGCATCGTAAAAAGCTGTTTGCGCTGCCGGGTCTATGGGACTGTCGGGGCCGCTGCGGCAGGCGCGGTACAGCTTGTAGATATTGCTCAGCTTCTGGTCAGGGCGCAGGCCCCCGGCCTGCCCGGTCCCGTCGGAAAAAATGACAATGTTTTTGCCCATGCGACTCCCCTTGCAGGCTGCCATTCTTGCATCAAACAAGGCTAAAACCAGCGTCAAAACCGGGCGAAAATGGTGTCGGAGTGTGGCAAGCGCATAACGCACAATCACCACCACTCTCTGGCGCCATGAAGCGCCGTAACACAAGGACATTCAAGCATGGGCGCACAGTGGAAAGCAAAGGGAAAAGAGCTCGCGGCAAATGCCAAAGGCAAGGTTTTTGGCAAACTCGCCAAGGAAATCATGGTCGCTGCGCGCAGCGGCGCCGACCCCGCTTCCAATGCACGCCTGCGGCTCGTGGTTGAGCAGGCCCGCAAGGTTTCCATGCCCAAAGAGACGCTGGAGCGCGCCATCAAAAAAGGGGCGGGACTCACGGGCGAAGCAGTCCACTTCGAACATGTCATTTACGAAGGCTTTGCCCCGCACAGAGTGCCACTCATGGTCGAATGCCTGACCGACAACGTCAACCGCACCGCCCCCGAAATGCGGGTCTTGTTCCGCAAGGGACAACTGGGTACTTCCGGTTCAGTTGCCTGGGACTTTGACCACGTGGGCATGATTGAAGCCGAACCCACGGCGGCGGGGGCAGACCCGGAACTGGCAGCCATCGAAGCCGGTGCGCAGGATTTTGAATCCGGTGAAGAAAAAGGCACCACCACCTTTCTGACCGACGCTGCGGATCTGGATCTGGTCAGCCGTGCACTCCCCGCGCAGGGCTTCACGGTCTTGTCAGCCAAGCTCGGCTACAAAGCCAAAAACCCGATCGATCCTGCCAGTCTCAGCGCTGCCGAGCTGGAAGAAGTGGAAGCCTTCCTCGCCGCCATTGATGCCAATGACGATGTGCAGAATGTGTTCGCCGGGCTTTCAGGATAAGGCTACGGCCGATCAAAGACAATGACAACCAAATCGCGTTAACTTCAAAATTGCCATGACCGAAACCACTGAGCCTACCCCACCCACCCAAGCTGCCGACCGCCCTGCTCTCCCCGACCGCCTGTCTGTAGACCCGCGCAGCCCGCATCACATTGCCGCCGTGTTTGAACATGAAGTCGGCATCCGCCTCAATGACAAAGAGCGCAATGATGTTGAGGAATACTGCATCAGCGAGCGCTGGGTCAAGGTACCGGCAGGCAAAGCGCTGGACCGCAAGGGCCATCCGCTGATGATCAAGCTTAAAGGCAAGGTTGAGGCGTTTTACAAATAGGCATTTGTTTTGTAAACGCCAGCCTATTGGACGCGCGGCAATTGCAGGGCCTGATTTCTGGTTGCCCCCGCCACGAGTGTCGTGTCAAATCGGGCTCCCGCCCAATGAGGTCGGGGGCAAGCAGCTATTGGTTCGATAGCACGCCTCTACATCAAACGCGCTACGTGTCGGCAGCGTGGCCCACGCCCCCGATGCCGGCGCAAGATTGACACCAAGGCATTGGCCCGTTTAGTATTACGTGTGTAATAACAGGAGGCCGCCGTGCACATGCTCAAACTCACCCAAATTGGTAACTCCGTCGGCGTTGTTCTGCCTAAAGAAGCGCTTGCGCGCTTGAAACTCGGCAAAGGGGAAAGTGTCTTTCTCACTGAGACGCCGGACGGCTACACACTCACACCGTATGACCCGTCGCTCGAAGAAGAAATCAAAGCTGGCCGGGCCTTCATGCGCGATTTCCGCGACACCTTTCACCAGTTGGCTAAATGAACTGGCGGTGGATCAGCAGGTCGGCTCTGCTGCTCCTGCATGGTGAAAGTCTTGCCGAACATGGCGGCGGCGCGGGATTGCGTGACGAAGGACTGCTTGACTCGGCACTGGGCAGGCCCTTGAATCTGCTGGCTTATGCCGATCCGTCTGCACCTCCTGATTTTGCTGCCCTTGCGGCGAGCTACGCAGTCGGTTTGACCAAAAATCACCCTTTTGTGGATGGCAAAAAACGCGCCGCATTTCTGGCGACGGGTTTGTTCCTGTACCTCAACGGCTATCGCCTGAACGCCACCCAAACTGAAGCGACCATTGCCATGCTCGCCGTGGCGACAGGTGATCTGACTGAAGACGAGTTTGCGGACTGGCTGCGTACTCATGCCGCATTGCGGGCGGCCTGAACCTTTTCATTGATTCAATAGCAACCCGCGCCGCCTCCAAAGCCCAGGCTCAGGGCGTGGCGCGGTCGAACTTGAACACGCCGGGTTCGCGTACCGGGTCCACATCGACCGGGATCGTGCTTTTAGGCAGGAAGCGCCCTTCGAGCAGCAGCTTGGACAGCGGGTTTTCAATCCGCTGCTGGATCGCACGTTTGAGCGGCCGGGCGCCGAAGACCGGGTCGAAGCCGACTTTGGCCAGTTCGGCAATCGCCGCTTCCGACACTTCCATGTTCAGGTCCATCTTCTGCAGACGCTCGATCAGCGTGCGCAGCTGGATGCGCGCAATCGACTCGATATTTTTCGCGTCGAGCGAATGGAACACCACGGTTTCGTCGATGCGGTTCAGGAACTCAGGGCGGAAGTAGTTTTTGAGCTCGCCTTCAACCGCTTCCTTGACGTCTTCATACGGCTGGCCGACCATGGTCTGGATGATGGGTGAGCCGATGTTGCTGGTCATCACGATCACGGTGTTCTTGAAGTCCACGGTACGGCCCTGGCCGTCGGTCAGGCGGCCATCATCCAGCACCTGCAGCAACACGTTGAACACATCCGGATGCGCCTTCTCAACTTCATCCAGCAGCAGCACGCTATACGGCTTGCGGCGCACGGCTTCGGTCAGGTAGCCGCCCTCCTCGTAACCCACGTAGCCGGGCGGCGCGCCAATCAGGCGGGCGACCGAGTGCTTTTCCATGAATTCACTCATGTCAACGCGGATCAAATGGTCTTCGCTGTCGAACAGGAATCCAGCCAGCGCCTTGCAGAGTTCAGTCTTGCCCACGCCGGTGGGGCCAAGGAACAGGAAGCTCCCGGTCGGCCGATTTGGGTCGCTCAAACCCGAGCGCGAGCGGCGTATGGCGTTGGCCACCGCGCCTATGGCTTCAGCCTGGCCGACCACACGCTCGTGCAGCTTGCCCTCCATCAGCAGCAATTTATCGCGCTCGCCTTGCATCAGTTTGCTCACCGGGATGCCGGTGGACCGGGCGACCACTTCGGCGATTTCTTCAGCGCCCACTTGCGTGCGCAGCAACTTGGGTGCGGCATTGGCGTGCGGTGCGGCCTCGCTGTCCTGCGCTTCTTTGAGGCGTTTTTCGAGGTCGGGCAGCTTGCCGTATTGCAGCTCCGCCACTTTGTTGAAGTCGCCCTTGCGCGTGAACTCTTCAATCTGGAAGCGGATACGGTCAATCTCTTCCATCACGTCTTTGGAGCCAAGCGCCTGGGCTTTTTCAGCCTGCCAGATTTCGTCAAGGTCAGAGATTTCTTTTTGCAGCCGGCCAATTTCTTCTTCGATCAGACCGAACCGTTTTTGCGAAGACTCGTCCTTCTCTCGGCGCACGGCTTCACGCTCGATCTGCAGCTGGATCAGCCTGCGGTCCAGCTTGTCCATCACTTCGGGCTTGGAGTCACGCTCAATGCTGATCTTGCTGGCGGCCTCGTCAATCAGGTCAATCGCCTTGTCGGGCAAAAAGCGGTCGGTGATGTAGCGGTGGCTGAGTTCTGCCGCGGCCACGATGGCCGGGTCGGTGATCTGCACGCCGTGGTGCAACTCGTACTTTTCTTTCAGTCCGCGCAGGATGGCGATGGTGGCCTCCACCGAAGGCTCGCCCACCAGAATCTTCTGGAAGCGGCGTTCCAGGGCAGCGTCTTTTTCGATGTATTTGCGGTACTCGTCCAGCGTGGTGGCGCCTACGCAGTGCAACTCGCCGCGCGCCAGAGCGGGCTTGAGCATGTTGCCCGCATCCATGGCTCCCTCGGCCTTGCCGGCGCCCACCATGGTGTGCAGCTCGTCGATAAAAACGATGGTCTGGCCTTCGTCCTTGGCCAGCTCCTTGAGCACGGTCTTCAGTCGCTCTTCAAACTCGCCGCGGAATTTGGCACCGGCCAGCAGTGCCGCCATGTCAAGAGACAACACCCGTTTGCCCTTGAGAGAGTCCGGCACCTCGCCAGCCACGATGCGCTGGGCCAGGCCTTCCACAATCGCGGTTTTACCAACGCCAGGCTCGCCAATCAGCACCGGGTTGTTCTTTGTGCGGCGCTGCAGCACCTGAATGGCGCGGCGGATTTCATCGTCGCGGCCGATCACCGGGTCCAGTTTGCCCATGCGGGCGCGCTCGGTCAGGTCCAGACAGTATTTCTTGAGTGCTTCGCGCTGGCCCTCGGCATCGGCGCTGTCTACACCCTGGCCACCGCGGACGGTCTCGATTGCTGCCTCGAGCGCCTTGCGGGTCAATCCGGCTTCTTTGGCTAGCCGCCCGGCTTCGCCCTTGCTGTCGGTAACCGCCAGCAAAAAGAGCTCTGCCGCTATGAATTGGTCACCTCGCTTGAGCGCCTCTTTTTCTGTAGCCTGCAGCAGCTTTCCCAAATCGCCACTGCCCTGAACCTGCTCCTGGCCCTGCACAGTTGGCATTTTTTTCACGGCGGCTTCCGTGGCGGTTTGCAGGGCGGTCACATTCACTCCGGCCCGCTGCAGCAAGGCCTTGGGACCGTCTTCCTGGGCGAGCATTGCTGCCAACACGTGCACAGGCTCGATGTAGGCGTGATCGTTGCCAAGCGCGAGCGACTGTGCGTCGCTCAGCGCTTCCTGAAATTTGGTGGTGAGTTTGTCCTGGCGCATGGCGTCCCCTGGTGAATTTAATTGCTGAAGATCTGGGGCCGGAGCGTGGCCTTTTCAATAGTCCTTGTCTAGCACCTCCCTTTATGCACAGCCTGGCCCCGTTACGGATTGATAGAAATCAAGCACTCGGGAAACAGGCGGCGGACTAAAATGGCACCATGAACATTCATCAGGTCTCCGTCAGCTATGTCCAGGAACAGGACCGTCTGATGATCCGCATCAACAGCAAGGACGGAGATGAGTTGCGCGCCTGGCTAACGCGGCGGCTGGCGCTGGCCCTGCTGCCGGCCCTGCACCAGACCGCGAATGAGCAAATGAGAAAAATCGCCAGTCCAGACGCCTTGGCCACCAGTCTGGAAGACCAGCGGTTCCAGATGCTGACCGCGTTTCAAAAAGAAGCCGCCCTAAGGACTGGGGACTTCGATACTCCCTACCAGGAGCCGCCTCCTCATGCGGCGCAAACCACCGCCAAAGTAACGCCCGAACCGCTGCTGCTGACCGAGGTAAAGGTTACCCTGATGAACAGCGGCCAGCTTCATCTGCAGTTGCTTGAAAAGCTGCCTGGCAAGGCCGAAACTCGTAATTTTCAGGTGACGATGGATGCACAGCTGAGCAACGGCCTGCTCCATCTGCTGCACCAGAGTCTGATGACATCACATTGGCTGCAGGTGCCCATGACCCACGTGGACCCTGCCGTTGAAGCAGCACCGGACACCGAGGCCGCAGAACTGGCTGCAGAGCTGTCCAAGCCCAAATACCTGAATTGAGCGCACAGCGCCGGGGGCCTAGGCGTTGGAGCCTTGAATACCCCATTTGGCCAACGCCGCGTCGTCGCTGACCCGTGCATCAACCCAGCGCGCGCCCTCCGGCGTTTGCTCCTTTTTCCAGAACGGTGCCTGGGTCTTGAGGTAATCCATCAAAAACTCGCAAGCCTGAAAACTCTGGCCGCGGTGCGCAGATGTCACGGCCACCAGAACAATCTGGTCCAGCGGTTGCAGCAGGCCCACGCGGTGAATCACACGCGCCGCAAAAATGTCAAAGCGCTTGTGCGCTTCGTCAATCATCGCTTCGATGGCTTTTTCGGTCATCCCGGGATAGTGCTCAAGCTCCATCGAACTGACGGCGGAGCCATCATTGCGGTCCCTGACAGTGCCAACAAAACTGCAAACCGCACCGACTCGCGTATCGCCTTTTCGTAGCGCACTGATTTCATCCGCGAGGTTGAAATCCCCGGTCTGGATGCTGACGCGAGCGGTCATATCAGCCACCCGTCACCGGCGGGAAAAACGCCACTTCGCAGCCTTCTGTCAAAGGTGCGGACTCATCACGCATGACCTGATCAAGTGCCAGCCGAACGGCCTTGCCTCGGGCCAGGCCGCTTGCGTAGGCGGGTCCCCGGGCGAGCAGCTCGTCACGCAGGGCGCCAAGCGTGGCAGCCGTAGTGTCCAGCGACTCGCTGCCCTGCCCTATGGCCTCTCGGACGGATGCAAAATATTTGATGGTGACTTTCATATCACTTCCGAAAACGGGATGAACTGCACAACATCTCCACGCTGAATGGATTTGCCAGCGGGGTTGTCCACGATCCCATCGCCCCAGACGGCGGACGTCAGCACGCCAGAGCTCTGGTTGGCAAACAGGTCGAGTCCACCCGACCCATTACGCCGTACCCGCAAAAACTCGCGGCGCTTGTCGGCCCGGGGCCAGTCAAAATGCGCCGTCATGGCCACCGGGCGCGGCGTCACATCAGTGGCACCCTGCAGCTTGAGCAGAAAAGGCCGCACCAGCACCAGAAAAGTGACAAAACTGGAAACCGGGTTGCCCGGCAGGCCGATGAAGTGCGCCTGCCCAACCTTGCCATACGCAAATGGTTTGCCGGGCTTGATGGCGATTTGCCAGAGATCAAGCGACCCCAGCTGCTGCACCGCGGGCTTGATGTGGTCTTCCTCACCAACGGAAACCCCGCCGCTCGTCAAAATCAGATCGCTGGAGGCACTCGCACTGCGCAGCGCCTCCAGCGTAGCCTCACGCTGGTCGGGCACGATGCCAAAGTCATTGACCTCGCAACCCATGCGCAGCAGTATGGCTCGCAAAAAGAAACGGTTGGAGTTGTAAATGGCGCCAGGCCGCATCTCGGCGGGAGGCACGTCGCCCGGCATGACCAGCTCGTCACCCGTCGAAAACAGCGCGACCCGCGGCTTGCGGGCCACCAGCAACTGATTCATGCCAATACTGGCCGCCAGCCCAATCGCTGCGGGCGTGAGGCGCTCTCCTTTTGAGAGCACCATGCTGCCACGCATTACATCCTCTCCCGCGCGGCGGATCCACTGACCGAGCCGAGGTTGCGCTGCAATGTGCACAAAGCCGGGTTTGTTTTCGAGGATTTCGCAGTCTTCCTGCATCACCACCGCATCAGCGTGTGCCGGAATCGGCGCGCCGGTGAAGATGCGCGCTACGGTGCCCGGCTCCAGCGCAACACCGGCGGCGCCGGCCGCGATGCGCTGCGACACGCGGAGCTCTGCGCACGCTTGCATCACATCGGCAGACCGCACGGCATAACCGTCCATGGAGCTGTTGTCTTCGGGCGGTACCTGAAGCGCAGAGACCACGGACTCTGCAAGCACACGGCCATCGGCATCAAAAGTTGAAACAGTTTGCGCGCCCGCCAGTGGTGCGGCATGAGCCAGCAACTGCGCCAGCGCGTCGTCCAGCGACTTAAGCGGGGGACGGGCAACAGACGTTGCAGCGATGGCCGGAGGGGTGTTCATGCATAGTGCTCGGAGCGGTAAACAAACCGCTCCTGATTTTCAATCAACCAGGTGGCCATAGCGTCAGGGTCGTTCAAATCCAGCACTGGGCGCAGGGTGGCTTGCGGCAACTGGTCCGGCGCATCGGTTGCAATGGCGACTACAAAATCATCGTCCGGGTAGCGGGCAGGTTTGCCGGCGTATTCGGCCGAAGGCGCACGCCACACCTCGATCTTGAGCAGGTCACTGTCCTTGAAGCCCTCTACCAGCACCCAGTCCACGCCGTCATACAGCTCTGCGATCAGATGGTGCACGGACAGTGAGGTGGGAAGCTCGAACTCACGGATCAGCGCAAGCCGCTTGTCTGACGCGGCCACCACCTCAAAGGCCCCGGCCTCACGGTGCCTGTAAGTGTCTTTGCCCGCGTAATCAATGTCAAAGCTGTGGTGCGCGTGCTTGACCACCGACACCCGCAAACCGCGCAGCTTGAGCGCCGCAATCAGGCTCTCTACCAGAGTCGTCTTACCCGAACCGGAATAGCCGGCAAATGCAACCACGTTCATAAGTTTCTTTTCACCGATCCTGAATCGCTATAAATTGCATAGCAAATTATTACCGCGAACAAAGGGCAGAATGCCGATTTAACTCACAACTCAGCTCACACGGCTGCGGATAAAGCTTTTGACCAGTTCCGCATCGGCCGCCAAAAGCGTGACGCGCTTGGGCAGGTTTTCAATGCCTTCAAATCTTGCCGGCCGGGGCGGCATGCAGCCCAGAGCCTCTTCGATGGTCGCGGCAAACTTGATTGGCAAGGCTGTCTCCAGCACCAACATGGGCACACCACTTTGCAGATGCGCGCGAGCGACCTTCAGGCCGTCGGCGGTGTGGGTATCTATCATCATGCCGAAGCGGGCAAAGGTATCGCGGATGGTCTGCAGCCGGTCGGCATGGGTACTCTTGCCGCTGACAAACCCGTAGCGCTGGGCCGCAGCCTGAAAAGCGGCATCCCCGCTCAAATCAAACCGGCCTTGCGCGGCAAGCTGTGTCCCAAACAGGTCGGCCAGGCGGCTTGCATCGCGGCCAACCAGATCAAACACAAAGCGCTCGAAGTTGGACGCCTTGGAAATATCCATCGACGGGCTGGAGGTTTCGTGGGTGTCAGCACTGCCCCGCACGCGGTACACGCCCATGCGGAAAAATTCATCCAGCACATCGTTCTCGTTGGTGGCCACCACCAGCTTGTCAATCGGCAAGCCCATCATGCGCGCCACATGGCCAGCGCAAACGTTGCCGAAGTTGCCCGAGGGCACGGTGAAGCTGACTTTTTGAACCTCGGTTAGGGCTGCGCCTGTCGAAGCCTGGGTCGCTTGTAGGTAGCCTGCGAAGTAATAGACAACCTGGGCGACAAGCCGAGCCCAATTGATGGAGTTGACCGTACCGATCTTGTACTTGCGCTTGAAAGCCAAGTCGTTGGACACGGCTTTCACGATGTCCTGGCAATCGTCAAACACGCCCTCAATCGCAATGTTGTGGATATTGGCGTCTTGCAGGCTGAACATCTGCGCCTGCTGAAACGGGCTCATGCGGCCTTGCGGCGAGGTCATAAAAACCCGTACACCCTTTTTCCCGCGCATGGCGTACTCGGCTGCGCTGCCGGTGTCGCCACTGGTTGCGCCCAGGATGTTGAGCTCTTCACCACGGCGCACCAGTTCGTATTCGAACAGATTGCCCAGCAGTTGCATGGCCATGTCCTTGAAGGCCAGCGTTGGGCCGTTGGAAAGGGCCTCAAGGTAAACGCCGTCTTCCAGCATGCGCAGCGGAACAATTTCCTTGCTGCCAAAAACGTCCTCGGTGTAGGTCTTCTCGCAGATCGCTTTCAAATCCGCTGCCGGGATATCGTCGATGTACAGCGAAAGGATTTCAAACGCCAGCGCCGCGTAGGGCAGACCGCGCCAGCTTTCCAGCGTGGCGGCATCCACCTGCGGATAAACCTCGGGCAAATACAGGCCGCCATCGGGCGCCAGGCCTTCGAGGAGGATTTCGCAGAAGTGCTTGCGGTCGGTGTGGCCGCGGGTGGAAACATATTTCATGAGTGTCCGCCCGGCCGCCCGAAGGAAAACGAACGCCCCCTCGGGGGGCAGAGAACGAAGTGAACGTGGGGGCGATTCATCAGGCGAGTTCTTCCTTGCGTATGCGTGTGATCGGCGACAGCACGGTGGGTAGCGCCTGCATCTGCGCAATGGCCGCATTCATCTTGGCCTCCACGCAGTCGTGCGTCAGGATGATGAGGTCGGTGTGGGTGGAACCCTCGCCGCCCACTTCATCAGCTTCGCGCTGCAACATCGCATCAATGCTGATGCCAGCCTCAGCCAAAATGCCCGTGACCTTGGCCAGCACGCCTGCCTGATCAGCCACATTGAGCCGAAGGTAGTAACTGGTGACCACCTCACTCATGGGCAACACCGGCATGTCGCTCATGGCGTCGGGTTGAAAGGCCAAGTGCGGCACACGCTGCGCAGCATCGGCGGTGTGCAGGCGCGTCACGTCAACCAGGTCGGCAATGACGGCTGATGCAGTTTGCTCTGAACCAGCACCGGCGCCGTAATACATCGTGATCCCTGCCGCATCGCTTTTCACCATGATGCCGTTCATGGACCCTTCAACATTGGCCAGCAAGCGCTTGATGGGAATCAAGGTCGGGTGCACGCGGAGCTCAATGCCGTTTTGGGTGCGCTTGGTAATACCCAGCAACTTGATGCGGTAGCCCAGCTGGAAGGCGTAGCTGATGTCAGCCGCTGCCAACTGAACAATACCTTCGACATACGCCTTGTCAAACTGCACGGGTATGCCAAAGGCGATGGCCGACAAAATAGTGGCCTTGTGAGCGGCGTCTACGCCTTCAATATCAAACGTCGGATCCGCCTCGGCGTAACCGAGCCGCTGCGCTTCCTTGAGCACCACGCCAAAGTCCAGACCTTTGTCGCGCATTTCGCTCAGGATAAAGTTGGTAGTGCCGTTGATGATCCCGGCGACCCATTCAATACGGTTGGCCGAAAGGCCTTCGCGCAGCGCCTTGATGATGGGGATGCTCACGGCAACCGCACCCTCAAAGGCAACCATTACGCCCTTGTCCTGCGCCGCGGCAAAGACCTCGTTGCCATAGGTTGCCAGCAGCGCCTTGTTAGCGGTGACCACATGTTTGCCATTGGCAATGGCCTGCATGACCAGATCTTTGGCCACGGTTGTTCCGCCCATGACCTCAACAACAATTTCCACGTCGGGGTCGTTGACCACGGCAAACGGGTCACCAACCACCGTCACGCCTGCACCGGCAATGCTGCGGGCACGCTCCACATTGCGCGCTGCCACCATGGAAATTTCGATACCCCGTCCAGCACGGCGGCGAATTTCTTCCTGATTGCGCTCCAGCACTTTGAAAGTGCCGCTACCCACTGTGCCTATACCCAGAAGACCTACCTTGATGGGTTTCAGATTCGTCGATGTCATGCTCTTCTTACTTCTTTCAGCGGGTTTCTTCGGGTTTCCAAAAATTTTGCGATGCGGCCAATGGCTTCGCGCAAGTCTTCCTCATGCGGCAAAAACACAATGCGAAAGTGGTCAGGTGCGGCCCAGTTAAAGCCCGTGCCCTGCACCAGCATCACCTTGGTTTCTTTGAGCAGCTCCAGGAAAAACTGCCGGTCGTCGGTGATGGGGTAGACCTCGGGGTCCAGCTTGGGAAACATGTACAGCGCAGCGCTAGGCTTGACGCAGCTCACACCGGGGATGGCCGTGATCAGCTCATAAGCCAGATCGCGCTGGCGGCGCAGGCGGCCGCCTTCACAGGTAAGGTCATTAATGCTCTGGTAACCGCCTAACGCGGTCTGAATCGCCCACTGGCCCGGCACGTTGGAGCAGAGCTTCATGTTGGCCAGCATGTTGAGGCCCTCGATGTAGTCTTGCGCCTGCTTCTTGGGCCCAGACACGACCAGCCAGCCTGCGCGATAACCGCATGAGCGATAACTTTTGGACAGCGAATTGAAGGTCAGCGTCAATACATCGGTCGACAAGCTCGCAAGCGCGGTGTGTTTAACGCCGTCATACAGCACCTTGTCATACACCTCGTCAGCCAGAATCACCAGCCCATGCTCGCGCGCGATCGCAATGATGCCGAGCAGCAACTCATCTGAATACAGTACCCCGGTCGGGTTGTTGGGGTTGATGACAACGATGGCCTTGGTTTTAGGCGTGATCCGTGCGCGAATATCGGCCAGGTTCGGCATCCAGCCGTTTTCTTCGTCACACAAATAGTGCACCGGCGTACCGCCCGACAGGCTGGTGCTGGCCGTCCATAAAGGGTAGTCAGGCGCCGGGAGCAGAAGCTCGTCACCGTTGTCCAGTAGCGCGTTGGTGGCCATCGAGATCAGCTCGCTGGCGCCGTTGCCCAGGTAGATGTCGTCCAGAGTGACGCCCCTGACGCCCTGCTTCTGGGTCTCGTGCATCACCGCCTTGCGCGCGGCAAAAATGCCTTTGCTGTCCGAATAACCTGCCGAATTCGGCAGGTTGCGGATCATGTCCTGCTGCACTTCCTCAGGCGCGTCAAAACCGAACACCGCCAGGTTGCCAAGGTTGAGCTTGATGAGCTTTTGCCCTTCTTCTTCCATCTGCTTGGCGGCATCCATGATCGGCCCACGGATGTCGTAAAGCACATTGGCCAACTTCGCAGATTTGGTAATAGGTTTCATAAAACTTTGAAAAATTTAGGCAAGAGCCCCGGGCAGCAGATGCTGACCAACGAACTTGCAACCAGAAGTAAGCGCGGCTTACCTCGTAAAACCTGAGCGGAATCTATAATTTGACCACATAAACCCGTGATTTCACGGGCCGCCGGCCGCCTTTCCCCTCCCCGACACCGCATGAAACTTCAGCCTGACCACTTTGACGTTCAATCCATTCTTGGCTATGGACCGGGCTGGATAGGTCTGGGAAGTCAGGGCGTGGCCGAAAAAATCTCTCACAGCATCGTGATTGGCTCCCGCGGCGAGAAATTCCCTTGGCAATGCCCGCGTTTTGAGGACCTTACCGAGGAGCACTTTGCCCGCCTGGCAGAGGCCAAACCCGAATTGGTGATTTTTGGCAGCGGTGCGCGCCTGCGCTTCCCGCCGCCCGCTTTTCTGCGCAGTTTGATGGCCCAACGCATCGGCGTCGAAACCATGGACACACTGGCCGCCTGCCGCACCTACAACATCCTGGCCGGAGAGGGAAGAAAGGTTATGGCCGCCCTGCTGATTGAGCACGAGGACCTGACTCGCCAATGACGGGGTGACGCTTTCAGGGTAAAATCGAAGGTTGCATTTGGTACGACGTTCGGGTTTTAAACCCCATGAATGTCATCGCCAGAGCCAACGGCTAATTACAACTACTATCGTCAGGGTCCAAGCAGTATGGCAGTCGTCGTTAACAAACCTCTCCCCGAATTTGAAGCCAACGCCACCAGCGGCGTCAAGGTTTCCAACCAAACCCATCTTGGCCACGTCGTCGTTCTGTACTTCTACCCCAAGGACAACACCCCCGGTTGCACCACAGAAGCCATGCAGTTTCGCGACCGCTACAAAGACTTTGTCAAAGCCGGCGCCACCGTGTTCGGTGTCTCGCGCGACAACATGAAGTCCCACGACGAGTTCAAGGCCAAGCTCGAGCTGCCTTTTGAGCTGATTGCCGATACCGAAGAAAAAATGTGCCACATGTTTGGTGTTGTCAAAAACAAGATCATGTACGGCAAAAAGGTCAAGGGCATTGAGCGCAGCACCTTCCTGGTGGGCGCAGACGGCACCCTGAAGGAAGAGTGGCGCGGCCTGAAAGTTCCGGGCCACGTTGATGACGTACTCAAGGCTGTTAAAGCCCAGAAAAAGGCTGTGTAAAAAGCTTCTTTAGCAGCAGGTTTGCCTTCATGGGAGTCGTGTATAGTGACTTCATGCTGTTGACCCTAGCGACTGCGCCCACCGAAAAAGCCGCCCTGGCCTCCAGGCGGCTTTTTCGCTTTTTGAACCTCTACAAAGTGAGCCCCACGCACTATGCCCCTGCCACCCGCCCCGACCAAACGCGCTGCTTTGCTCTCCACCGACGCTTTCGATGCGCCGGCCCGATCGCACTCCAAAGCTGCTCGAAAGACGGAACAAGCCGAGCAGGCCCGCACCCCACCCGCGCTGGAACTGTTTGACACCCGCACCGGCGGCGAGACAGAAGCCCCTTCGGCTTATGTAGACAAAGAGACCTCCCGCCCAGGCAAATCGGACGCGGACAGCTATCAAAAGCGTAGCGTTTCGGAGACTGCCCGTCCACAGGCAGCACCCAAACCCAAAAAGCCAAAACACACCGGGCCGACCAAGCTGTTTGTGCTGGACACCAATGTGTTGATGCACGACCCGATGTGTCTTTTCCGCTTTGAAGAACACGACATATTTTTGCCGATGATCGTGCTTGAAGAGCTGGACGGTCACAAAAAGGGCATGACCGAAGTGGCGCGCAATGCCCGCCAGACCAGCCGCACACTGGACGCCCTGGCCGGCACCACGGACATCGCAAAAGGCCTGAAGCTTGACACCACGGGTCACCGTGAGGCTGGTGGCTGCCTCTTCTTCCAAACCCAGGTACTCGATTATTCGCTGCCCATGAGCTTGCCACAGGGCAAGGCAGACAATCAGATCCTTGGCGTGGTTGAGGCACTTCGCAAAGAGCATGCACCGCGTGAGGTTGTACTGGTGTCCAAAGACATCAACATGCGCGTCAAAGCGCGTGCCCTGGGCCTGGCCACTGACGACTACCAAAACGACAAAACACTTGAAGACGGCGACCTGCTCTATTCCGGCTCGCTCGCCCTGCCGCTTGACTTCTGGACCCGCCAGAGTAAAACCATCGAAAGCTGGCAACAAGGCAGCGCCACCTTTTACCGCATCACCGGCCCCATTGTCGGCAGCCTGCTGATCAACCAGTTTGTCTTTTTTGAAGCACCGGGCGAACCACCGCTGTATGCACGCGTGACAGAAATCCGCGCCAAAACTGCAGTCCTCAAAACCCTGAAGGACTACAACCATCTCAAAAACGCGGTGTGGGGCATCACCACCCGCAACCGCGAACAAAATTTCGCGATGAATCTGCTCATGGATCCAGAGGTCGACTTTGTCACCCTGGCCGGCACGGCAGGTACCGGCAAAACACTGATGGCATTGGCCAGCGGTTTGACCCAGGTGCTGGACGACCGGCGCTACACCGAGATCATCATGACCCGCGCGACAGTGAGCGTAGGCGAAGACATCGGCTTCTTGCCAGGCACCGAAGAAGAAAAAATGGGCCCCTGGATGGGCGCACTCGACGACAACCTCGAAGTGCTGGGCAAAAACGACAGCGGCTCCGGCGAGTGGGGGCGTGCCGCCACCAACGAGCTGATCCGCTCACGCATCAAAGTCAAAAGCATGAACTTCATGCGCGGCCGCACCTTCCTCAACAAATACGTGATCATCGACGAAGCGCAAAACCTGACGCCCAAACAGATGAAAACACTGATCACCCGCGCCGGCCCCGGCACCAAGATCATCTGCATGGGCAACCTTGCACAGATCGACACACCCTACCTCACCGAAGGCTCATCCGGCATGACCTACGCGGTAGACCGCTTCAAAGGCTGGCCACACGGCGGACACATCACGCTGGCGCGTGGTGAGCGGTCGCGGTTGGCGGATTTTGCGAGTGAAGTGCTTTGACGAGCACTGACTGAGACGCTCCTCTCCGCCATCGCGATCCGGCTTACATGTTTTATGAGCAGGATCGTATGACGGCCCAAGGGAGCGGAACAGGCTCGAAGTCCCGGCCCGCCACCAATCCCGAGCGAGCCCGCCGTTGCCCCTCTACTGTTTACGCTGCACGAACAGGTTGCGTTTGGCGTCTTCCGGATAGGCAAAGGTCACAGCGCCATTCTTGACCTGCCCCATCACCAGCATGTTGGCGGAGATGGCGTCTTTGTCTTGTTTGCTGAAGGGTTGATCGTAAGTTGCCACAACGCCGTAGTAAGTCCGGTTTTTATTTTCTAAAGCGCTCTTGATGGCTGGTCCGCTGAGGTTGCCGTCACGGATGCCCAGCAGCGCATACACCAGGATGTACATGGCGTCATAGCCCTGCGCTGCAGCCATTGGTACCGGAATTTTTTTCACATTGAATTTACGAGCGTAACCGGTCAGAAATGAAGCCCTGCGCTCGTTGCTGGGCTCGGCAATGAATGTCTGCGCCATCAGCGCGCCGTCTGCCGCCTCTTTGCCGCCCTCAACAAATGACGGGAACGACAAAGGCCAGGCGCCGACCTGCGGCACTTTCCAGCCGAGGGCCTGCCGGCCGCGTGCAATGACTGCGTTTTCAGGGCCCACGGTGTAGCTGAATACAACATTGGCACCCGCGGCCCGCGCGGCTTTTAATTCCTCCGTCAGATCGGTCACGCCCAGCTTGAAGCGAGTAACGTAAACGGGCTGCAGCTTCTTGGCAGTCAGGGCGCTTTCGACGTCCTTGAGCCCGGCGTCACCGTATCCGGTGGTGTCTGCGAAAACAGCCACCTTGTTCCAGCCGCGCTTGACGATATCCTCCACCACGAATGGCGCCTGAATGGCGTCCTTGGCCGAGGTGCGAAAAACATAACTGTCGGGCCCCGGAAACTTAGCCGTGAGCGGGGACCCGGTTGCGCAGGGAATGATGAGGGGCATTTGATTGCCCTGAAACACATCAAGCGACTTTGCGGCCACGCCGGTGTTACAAAAGCCAATCGTGGCCGAAACCTTCTCTGCGACGAGCTCCTGCGACATCTTCAGCCCCACGTCGGGATTGGCCTGGTCGTCCTTTTTTACAAGCTCGATCTTGCGACCCAGATACCCGCCCACGGCGTTGATTTCGTCGACGGCCTGTTGAACCCCGTTAAACATCGGCACTCCGAAATCGGCAGATGCCCCCGTCAAGGGGCCAATCACGCCAATCCTGAGCGGGTTGCTCGCGGGGACTGCCGCGCCCTGCGCCCATACCGCCGTTGCGCCTGTAAAGAGGGCCGCGGCTAAAAGGGATTTGATGGTGGGCCTGGCGGAAGAAACCCGCTGAAATTTGATGCGAATCGACATGCATGTTCTCCTGAGTATCCCTAGCTTAGGATGTCAGAGGAAATGCGATAAGGGGGGATTCCCGCAGCGGGTATGTCCCGTCAGCAACCCGTCACCCGCCTGCAGGTTCGCAACAGAATCAGGGTGTGCGCGTATCGCCAGACAGACGCCACAAGGCCATCCCGGCGCACACCCACTGAAGCAAGTACATGGCACTGCCGATGCCGTGCCAAAGTTTGAGATTGCCTCCCTCAGCGCGCGCATTGACAATGCGCGCCGCAACGCCAAACTCCACCAACACGGCGAGAAAAAGTCCAGCCACTATGAATTTGATAGCAGTCTGCGCTTGTAAAGAAGTGGCGGATGACTCTTTTTGATTCAAAGCCATCAGCAGAAGCATGGTGCAGCCCACGCTCAACCAGGTTTGGCCAGTAAACAGTTTGGCGGCGATTGCGCCAGCCGCCGCAGGGCCACTCATATGAGTGAACAGAAGTGGCACAACCAGAAATCCCAGACTTGTCAGGCTGCCCCACCACAGGGCGGCCAGCAGAAGGCTCAGACGTGGCTTCATGCAGCAGATTTAGATATACATCACCGCAATGATTTCGTAGCGCTTGATCCCGCCCGGAGCCTGCACCTCGGCCGTGTCACCTTCGGATTTACCTATCAGCGCGCGCGCAATCGGTGAACTGATGTTGACCCTGCCCAGCTTGATGTCGGCCTCGTCCTCGCCCACGATCTGATAAGTCACCTTGTCACCGGTGTCCTCGTCTTCAAGTTCAATGGTCGAGCCAAACACCACCTTGCCACCGGCATCCACCTCGGTCGGATCAATAATTTGCGCAGCCGAAAGCTTGCCTTCAATCTCCTGGATACGTCCCTCAATAAAACCCTGACGATCTTTGGCGGCGTCGTACTCCGCGTTCTCGCTAAGGTCGCCCTGAGCACGCGCCTCGGAGATCGAATTGATGACCCAGGGGCGATCAACAGTCTTGAGCTGGTGCAGTTCAGCCTTGAGCTTTTCTGCGCCCTTTTTGGTAATGGGAAGTGTTGCCATGGTTTCTGTGCTCCAAAAGCGAAACCGCCACCAGTCACCTGGCGGCGGCGTATTTATGCTGGTTCAAGTTTAATGCAAATGCTCAACCATCAACCCGGTACTTGTCCGGATTCAGGCCAGCTGGGCGTGCAGCTCCTGAATCGAGTAAACGCTCAGGTTGTCGAGGTATTTCATCCCCTCCACTGCTGCTTCTGCCCCTGCGATGGTGGTGAACGTAGTAACCCGGGCTAGTAACGCCGAGGTGCGTATCTGGCGAGAATCTGCGATCGCGTTGCGGCGCTCTTCAACCGTGTTGATGACAAGCGCAATCTCATTGTTCTTGATCATGTCCACAACGTGAGGCCGGCCCTCGGTGACCTTGTTGACCACGCCGCAGGCAATGCCCGCGCCCGTGATGGCCGCAGCAGTGCCCTTGGTGGCGACCAGCTCAAACTTGAGCGCTATCAAGGCGCGAGCCACTTCAACCGCCCGCAATTTGTCATTGTTCTTGACGGTCAGGAATACCTTGCCTGACGTTGGCAGCTTGGTGCCTGCACCCAGTTGCGACTTGACGAACGCTTCGCCAAAGGTTTTGCCGACACCCATCACCTCACCAGTGGATTTCATCTCGGGGCCGAGAATCGTGTCCACGCCCGGGAATTTGACGAAAGGAAACACGGCTTCCTTGACACTGAAATACGGAGGCGTGACTTCTTGCGTGACGCCTTGAGAGGCCAGGGTCTGGCCCACCATGCAGCGCGCCGCAACTTTGGCCAGCTGGATACCCGTAGCCTTGCTCACAAATGGCACGGTGCGGGACGCGCGCGGATTAACCTCCAGCACATAGATGACGTCCTTGCCATCCACGTGCTGAATGGCAAACTGCACGTTCATCAGTCCCACCACGTTTAGCGCTTTGGCCATGGCCGCTGTCTGGCGCTTGATCTCCGTCACTGTTTCCGCTCCCAAAGAGTACGGCGGCAGCGAACAGGCAGAGTCACCACTGTGCACGCCCGCTTGCTCAATGTGCTCCATGACACCACCGATGAAGGTAACTCCCGAGGAATCACGGATGCAGTCGACGTCGCATTCGATCGCGTCATTGAGAAAGCGGTCCAGCAGCACCGGTGAATCATGGCTGACCTTGACCGCTTCACGCATGTAGCGCTCAAGGTCGCGCTGTTCGTGCACGATCTCCATGGCTCGGCCGCCTAGCACGTAGCTGGGGCGCACCACCAAGGGATAACCGAGGGCTGCCGCTTTTTCCAGCGCTTCAGGTTCGGTCCGCGCAGTCGCATTGGGTGGCTGACGAAGTTTCAACTCATGCAACAGCTTCTGGAAACGCTCACGGTCTTCCGCTGCGTCAATCATGTCGGGCGAGGTGCCGATGATGGGAACGCCGTTTTTCTCCAGATCCAGCGCCAGCTTCAAAGGCGTCTGACCGCCATATTGAACAATCACGCCCAAAGGCTTTTCCTTGTCGACGATTTCCAGCACATCTTCAAGCGTCAAGGGCTCAAAGTAAAGACGGTCGCTCGTGTCGTAGTCGGTAGAGACGGTCTCGGGGTTGCAGTTGACCATGATGGTCTCGAAGCCGCCCCCATCCTTCGCGGAGGGACCGCCGTGCTTCTCGCTCAGCGCGTAGCAGGCGTGGACGCAGCAATAGTCGAACTCGATCCCCTGCCCGATCCGGTTCGGCCCGCCGCCCAGAATGACGATCTTCTTGCGGTCGCTCGGCTCGCTTTCATCCTCGGGCGCGCCAAAGCTCGGCGCCTCGTAGGTCGAGTACATATACGGCGTCTTGGCGGCGAATTCGGCGGCGCAGGTGTCGATCCGCTTGAACACCGGCCGCACGCCCAGCTTGTGGCGCAGCGCGCGCACCTCCGCTTCGGTGCTGGCGCCGGTCAGCGCGCGCAGCGCCTCGTGGATCAGGCCCGTGCCGCGCGCCTGGATCTTGCCCATGCCGGGGCGCAAGCCCGCCGATTTGACCGCCAGCTCAGCG
>NZ_DASQZG010000001.1:0-44250 GCF_035638815.1 Polaromonas sp. | reverse complement strand
AACCGGGAACTGCAAAAAAGGTGGCCTGGTGCCAGCCGATTCCGCTCGACGAAGTCAAAGCCGTTGGCCGGGCGCTGAATTGCTCCATCAACGACGTGCTGCTGAGCTGCGTGGCGGGCGCGATTGGCGAATACCTCAAGTCACACGGTGACGACGTGACCGGGCAGGAGATACGGGCGATGGTGCCGGTGAATCTGCGGCCCATGGAGCAGGCCTACAAGCTGGGCAACCGCTTTGGTCTGGTCCCTCTGGTGTTGCCAATCGGCGTCGACAACCCGGTCGAGCGTGTGTACGAAGTGCGCCGCCGTATGGCCGCGCTCAAAGGCAGCTACCAGCCTCTGCTCGCGTTCAGTCTGCTGGCAGTTGCGGGACTGCTGATCAAGCCGGCGCAAGACGCGCTACTCAACCTCTTCGCAAAAAAGACCACCGCCGTCATGACCAATGTGCCGGGCCCGCGCGAAAAGCTCAAGTTCTGCGGCTCCACACTGGAGCAAAGCATGTTCTGGGTGCCGCAGTCGGGTGATGTGGGGCTGGGCGTGTCGATTTTGAGTTATGGCGGCGGTGTGCAGTTTGGTGTCATCACCGACAGCACGCTCTGTCCCGAGCCGCAGCGCATCATTGATGAGTTTGTGCCCGAGTTTGCCAAGCTGTCCCTGGTGACGCTCATGCTGCCCTGGGGCGATTGAGGCGGACTTTAAGAGTCTTTTTTGCCTTCCGCCCTTTCGTGACGGGCGAAGTTTGCTATTGAATGTATAGCTATCGAACTTCTGCCGGATAACGCCGCGCAGCAACTTCAAGCAAGCCGTCAAAAATCAGGCTGTCGACCAACTCAAACTCGACCGACATGCTGGGAGCCATCTTCCAGCCCGCGCCGCCCGTCATGATGCACTCGGGCGCTTGCCCGCAATGCCGCGTGGTGTTTTCAACCATGCGTTGCACCGCGCCCGCAATCGCAAAGGTGCCGCCACTGGTCAAGGCATCACTGGTGTTGGTGGGAAAGTCTTTAACGTCCCCTGTGGGTACATGCAGGCCGGCCGTGCCGGACTCCAGTGCGCGCAGCATGATGCCGTGTCCCGGCAGGATGATGCCACCCAAAAATTTTCCGGATGCGTCAATCGCTTCCACCGTGACCGCAGTGCCCACCATCACCACCACACAGGGCTTGGTGCTGCCGCGCGCCAGCAGGCGATGCCTCGCACCAATCATTGCGACCCAACGGTCAGCGCCCAGCCGCGCCGGATGGTCATAGCCATTGCTGAGGCCGGCCTCATGCGCGCTCGGCACTACCCAGTGTGGTGCGCCATCCCATGGCTCCATTTGTTCGATGACCCGACGCTTGACCGCGTCACCCGCCACGATGCAGCCCAGAATGCGCCTGGGCGCTGGCAGGCTGTGCCACTCTTCATCAATAAGCTTGTCGATGTTTTCCAGAAACACCGCCCCCTGAGCCAGCAGGCGCGCGCCGGCAACCGGGGCCTCGTACTGAGCCCACTTCAGGCGGGTGTTGCCTACATCAAGTGCCAGGAAGGTCATGTGACGCGATTATGAACACTTATCCCAAGCGTCAGGCTCAGGCTCCAAGGGGACTAACCCTGCCTCCAGGGCAAGCCATGAAAGCGCCAGCCGCCGCGCAGCCCGCGGTGCGCCTCGCCATCGGGATCGCCCTCAAAACCTTCAAGAATGTTGTAGGCCTGCAGGCCAAGCTCCGTCGCGCGTTTTGCCGCGGCGATCGAGCGAACACCGCTGCGGCACAGCAACACAACTTTTGTGCCCGCGGGCACCTCAGCCTGAATGCGCTCATCAAACTGCTGGTTCATGGCCATACCCGGCCACTGCTTCCACGCAAGTGCCACCGCACCGGGCACAAAACCGACCCACTCGCGCTCGGCGTCGGTGCGCACATCCACCAGCACCGCCTCGCCCGCCTGCCACCATTGAAAGGCCAGCTGCGGTGACACATCGCCCGCATAGCCCGGGGCGGGGCGCGACTGGAGCGGAGAGTCGCTTCCAGCATCGTGGCGCGTGGGGTTCATGCCCGAACTGAGGTTGGCGGGAAGCGCCTCGTCCATACGCCGGGGCCGGGGCAAATTGAGCTGCTCCATGGCCTGCACAAACTGCGCCATGGTTTTACCGGCTACACGCGTATTGCCAGTCTTCTCGGCTCCAATGCTTGAATGCGCGCGGCCCTGATAGTCATGCCCGGGCCAGACCACCGTCTCGTCCGGCAATACAAACAGGATTTGCGTGATGCTGTTGTACAAGGCCTCCGCGTTGCCCGACTGAAAATCTGCACGGCCGCAGCCGTTGATCAGCAAAGTGTCGCCCGTAAAGACATGGCCGCGCCACAGATAACTCATGCTGCCGGCGGTGTGCCCCGGCGTGGCAAGCGCTTTTATCTCTTCCGATCCAAACTGAAGCACGTCGCCGTCAATGAGCTGCCGCGCCGCGGTCGTGATGCCGCAACCCTGCGGAGCGGCCGTGCGGGCGGCGGCATGCTCGGCCAGCAGGCCGGCGCCCGTGATGTGGTCAGCATGGGCATGGGTCTCGACAGCCCATACAAGCTGGAGACCATGATCCCGAATGGCTGCAAGATCACGCTCCACCTGCTCGTCCACCGGATCAATGATCAAAGCCTCACGCGTGGCAGGGTCCCACAACAGGTAGGTGTAGGTGCTGGACGCTGGATCGAAAAGCTGAAGAGGTTTCATGGCCGGTTTTCCTTGCGTGACGCTCGCAACATACAAGCACTCATAACGAAAGGCGAGTTTAGAACCTGCGGCGGGCGCCAGCCCCAACTGCATGATTGCCTTTTACGCTGGAAAAGCAGTAATATTGACGTTTACGTAAACGTCAACTACCTTTCAACCCCTACCTTGGCTTGTATGGCAAAAAAATCTTCCGGCGACCCTTCTCTGTCTGACTGGCAACCCCCTGCGGGAAAACGGGCTGGCGCTTTTTCGCTGGCCACCCTGGACCCCGGCGCCAAACCCTGGTCCAGCGGTGACAAGGAAGCGGACAAAGCAACGGTTGAGGCGCTGGCGAGCGAACTGGACGGCCTGCAGAACCTGTTTTTCGCCGACAAGCGCTACAAGCTGCTGGTTCTGCTGCAGGGCACCGATACCTCCGGCAAGGACGGTACGATTCGCGCCGTGTTCAGCCGCACCAGCCCGCTGGGCGTGCACACGGTGGGCTGGAAGGCACCGAGCGACGAAGAGCGCGCGCACGACTACCTGTGGCGCATCCACCAACAGGTGCCTGGCGCAGGCGAAACGATGATTTTCAACCGTAGTCACTATGAGGACGTGCTGGTCCCGGTGGTTAAAAGCTGGATCACATCCGAGCAGACCGCGCAGCGTTATGCCCACATCAACGACTTCGAGCGCCTGCTAGCCGAAACCGGCACCGTGATTCTCAAATTCATGTTGCACATCAGCTTCAAAGAACAAGGCCAGCGCCTGCAGGAACGGATCGACGACCCGGCCAAACGCTGGAAATTCAGCATGGGTGACCTGGAGGTGCGCAAACAGTGGGCCGATTACCAGAAGGCCTACGAAGGGCTGCTGCAGGCGACCAGCACGCCCTGGGCACCCTGGACGGTGGTGCCCGCCGACTCCAAGACCCACCGCAACCTGATGATCGCCACGCTGGTACGCGACAAGCTGAAGTCGCTGGACCTGTGCTACCCGCCCGACGATCCTGCGCTGGCCGGGTTGAAGATCGAATAACTCCCCCGCATTGCAGCCACGAGACAACCCCCCAGAGAGCGCCGCCATGACAGACCTATCCGCCGAATACAAGGCGCTTGCCAATTACCGCCCCACGCACAAGGTGCGTTTCATCACCGCTGCCAGCCTGTTTGACGGGCACGACGCCGCCATCAACATCATGCGGCGCATTCTGCAAAGCATGGGCGCCGAGGTGATCCACCTGGGCCACAACCGCAGTGTTGATGAGGTGGTTACTGCCGCCCTTCAGGAAGACGCGCAGGGCATTGCCATCAGCTCCTACCAGGGCGGGCACGTTGAGTACTTCAAGTACATGGTGGATTTGCTCAAAAGCCGCGGCGGCGAGCATATCCAGGTTTTTGGTGGCGGCGGCGGCGTGATTGTTCCGCCGGAAATCCGCGAGTTGCATGCCTACGGTGTGACCCGTATCTACAGCCCGGAAGACGGGCAGAAGATGGGCCTGGCCGGCATGATCGGCGAAATGGTCATGCGCTGCGACAAGGACCTGACCGGCTTTGCGCCCAAGGATGCCAAGGCTATTGAAGGCCACGGCGAGATGAATTGGCGGGCTTTGGCGCAGCTCATCACCGCCTTGGAAAACCGAGAGGTTTCTGCCGAAGGCAAAAATGACAAGGCGGGCGATAGCCCAACCCGCGAAGCGGGCTTAAATCCTGCACTAGTCCAGGCGATACGGGCGCAGGCTGCTATCAAAAAGATACCGGTTCTGGGGATTACTGGAACCGGCGGCGCCGGTAAGTCCTCACTTACGGACGAGTTGATCCGCCGTCTGCGGCTGGATCAAAACGACACGCTGCGTGTGGCCGTCATCAGCATCGATCCATCACGCCGCAAGAGCGGTGGCGCGCTGCTCGGGGACCGCATCCGCATGAATGCGATCAACCCCTGGGCTGGCGGGCAGCGAGTGTTTATGCGCTCACTGGCCACGCGCGATTTCGGTTCCGAAATCAGCAAGGCCCTGCCTGACGTGATCGCCGCCTGCAAGGCAGCAGGCTTTGACCTGATCGTGGTTGAGACCTCGGGCATCGGCCAGGGCGACGCTGCCATCGTGCCGCATGTGGACGTGCCCATGTATGTGATGACGCCCGAGTTTGGCGCCGCCAGCCAGCTTGAAAAAATCGACATGCTGGACTTTGCCGAGTTCATTGCCATCAACAAGTTCGACCGCAAGGGCTCGCTCGACGCCCTGCGCGATGTCTCCAAGCAGGTGCAGCGCAACAAGGAGGCATGGAGCACACCAGCCGACAAAATGCCGGTGTTCGGCACCATGGCTGCGCGTTTCAACGACGACGGTGTGACGGCGTTGTACCAGGCGCTGAAGCCCCGCCTGGGGGCACTGGGGTTGTCGCTGTCCGACGGCTCGCTGCCCAAAGTCGATGTGCGCCACAGCACCAACCAGACGCCAGTGGTGCCTGCCGCCCGCACCCGTTATCTGGCTGAGATCAGCGACACCGTGCGCGGCTACAAAAAGCGCGCTCGAGCTCAGGCCCAACTGGCCCGTGAAGTGCAGCAGCTCAAAGCCGCTGCCACCATGCTAAAGATTGACAAGCCGGAGCGCGCACCCGCGGCTGAAGCGGCGCTTGACCTGGCGGGCCATCGCAAGGCCCGCATGGACACCGATGCGCGTCAGCTTCTGGCCCAGTGGCCCGAAATGCAAAAAGCCTACGCCGGTGAAGAGTACGTGGTGAAAATTCGCGGGCAAGAAATCCGCACCGCGTTGATCACCAAGTCACTCTCGGGCACGCCGATCCGCAAGGTTGCCCTGCCGCAGTATGAAGACCACGGCGAAATTCTCAAATGGCTGATGCTGGATAACGTTCCGGGCAGCTACCCCTACACCGCAGGCACTTTCGCATTCAAGCGCGAAGGCGAAGACCCGACCCGCATGTTTGCTGGTGAAGGCGATCCGTTTCGCACCAACACCCGCTTCAAGCTGCTCAGTGAAGGCATGGCAGCCAAACGCCTGTCCACCGCTTTTGACTCGGTCACGCTCTACGGCAATGACCCGCATGTGCGGCCCGACATCTACGGCAAGGTGGGCAACAGCGGCGTCAGCATCGCCACGCTGGACGACATGAAGGTGCTCTACGACGGCTTTGACCTGTGCAGCCCCAGCACGTCGGTCAGCATGACTATCAACGGCCCGGCGCCCAGCATTCTGGCGATGTTCATGAACACTGCCATTGACCAGAACATGGAAAAGTTCAGAACCGACAACGGCCGCGAACCCACTGGCACCGAGACTGAAAAAATCCGCGAATGGGTGCAGGAAAACGTGCGCGGCACGGTGCAGGCCGACATCCTGAAAGAAGACCAGGGGCAAAACACCTGTATCTTCTCGACCGAGTTCAGCCTGAAAGTCATGGGTGACATTGCGCAGTACTTCGTGCACAACAAGGTGCGCAACTTCTACAGCGTCTCCATCAGCGGTTACCACATTGCCGAAGCCGGGGCCAACCCGATATCGCAACTTGCCTTCACGCTGTCCAACGGCTTCACCTTTGTCGAAGCCTACCTGGCGCGCGGCATGCACATTGACGACTTTGCGCCCAACCTGAGCTTTTTCTTCAGCAACGGCATGGACCCGGAATACACCGTCATGGGCCGCGTCGCGCGCCGCATCTGGGCCGTGGCCATGAAAGAAAAATACGGCGCCAACGAGCGCAGCCAGAAGCTCAAGTACCACATCCAGACCTCGGGGCGCAGTCTGCATGCCCAGGAAATCCAGTTCAACGACATCCGCACCACGCTACAGGCGCTGATCGCCATCTACGACAACTGCAACAGCCTGCACACCAACGCGTTTGACGAGGCCATCACCACGCCGACCGAAGAGTCGGTCCGCCGCGCCATGGCCATCCAGCTGATCATCAACCGTGAATGGGGCCTGGCGAAAAACGAAAACCCCTCACAGGGGGCTTTCATCATTGAAGAGCTGACCGAGTTACTGGAGGAAGCAGTGCTCAGTGAGTTTGAACGCATCGCCGAGCGCGGCGGCGTTCTGGGCGCCATGGAGACCGGCTACCAACGCGGCCGCATCCAGGACGAGTCCATGCATTACGAAATGCTCAAACACACCGGCGAGCTGCCCATCATCGGCGTCAACACTTTCCGCAATCCGAACGGCGATGCGGTGCAGGACAAGCTGGAGCTGGCCCGCTCCACCGATGAGGAAAAGCAAAGTCAGCTCAGAAGGCTGGAAGACTTTCACCAGCGCCACGCCAAAGAATCACCAGCGATGCTCAAGCGCCTTCAACAAGCCGTGATAGCCAACGCCAACGTGTTTGAGGTGCTGATGGACGCCGTGCGTGTCTGCTCGCTCGGGCAGATCACCAACGCGCTGTTTGAAGTGGGTGGGCAGTACCGGCGGAATATGTAGGCGGGAACTTCCGCCCAGCAAATCCGCCCGCAATCCCTCTTGGGTCGTCAGGCGGCTCGATTCCAGAGATCCGAGCCCGCCCGAGACCCTTTCTTGTGACGCGCGGCAGTTTCCTCTGCGAGCTTTCTCGCATTACCCAATGCCGTGGCCAAATTTTGCTCCAGTGTTGCGGGATTGAAGATGTCCTGCAGCGCTTCCAGGCGCGTCTGTTTAACGCCCAAAAATCCCATGATGCCCGCGAAATGGCCGTCCTGAAAATTAGCGTTTGCGAACGGTTCGCCCGGCAAAAATCCTCCGTTGCGGCTCACCAGGGAAAACACTTCTTTGTCGGGCTGCGCCAGCCCTTCTATGCCGTTGGCACTCATCGAAAACGTGAGTCCAGAACGCACGATTTGATCAATCCAGGCTTTCACGATCGCAGGCACGCCCCAGTTGTACATGGGCATCCCAACGACAACAACGTCGGCCGACAGGAAATCCCGGGTGTATTGGTTGCTTGCAGCCAAGGCCTTGCTATCTTGCTGCGCCTCTGGAAGAAATGCGTTGGCCAGGAAATTCTCATCGACGAATGGGGGTGGCGCCGCGTTGAGGTCGGTACGGATAACGGTTGTATCGGGGAGCAAGCTGACAAACCTGTCGACAAAGGCTTGGGACATTTGTCTGGAGTAGCTGCCGGGACGAGCGCTGGCATCAATATGCAAAAGTTGAAGTGACATGGTTACCTTGAGTAGAATGGTTACGAAAAGGAACCGCATCCTATGCTGACTGAAAAATCGCCACAACGAGATACCTTGAGGTCCGATGGTGACGCCGAGGTTACCCCTGAAGCTTCACCATCGTCACCGCAAGAGTGGGCAGACTGCGATTACGCTGGCCCTTGCCCGGTTCGTGACGTGTACGACCGCATCGGGGACAAATGGTCTGTCCTTGTGATGTTGCAGCTGGGCGTGAAGCCACTGCGGTTTCGGGAACTTCTTCGCGCTGTGGGTGTTATTTCACAGAGGGTCCTCACGGTGACCCTGCGTGGCCTGGAGCGTGACGGACTTGTGCTGCGGGAGGTCATGGACACGCGCCCGCCGGGCGTGAGGTATCGACTCAGTCCTCTCGGCCAGTCGCTTCTGGGTGCGCTCCGGGGTGTTGCGTCATGGGCTGCCGCCAATCACGAAGCGATGGCGCAAGCGCGCGAAGCGTATGACGTGTCAACGCAGCCAGTGGCGGGTCAGGTGGTTCACAGGCTTTAATGCTGCTTCAGATGTCACCTGATTGAGACGACCAGAGCCGAAAAAGTCCTGTGGCACGCCGGGAGGCACTTCTTCAATCGCTATGCTTTTTATAGCTTCTAGCGCCCGAATTTATTGGGCCAGAGCCACATTTCATTCACAACTGAAGGCTAGTACCCGCCCGGAGCCTATTGGGATCGGTGTCATGGCTGGAGGCGGATCGACGCATACGCCAACGCGGTGGGGGGGCATCCCACACAGGGCGCTGCCATTTCGATCAAATACCCATCAAGGGTTTCGCTGCAGTCCCAACCGGGCCGCACCAGTGAGGTCACGAACAAGCGTGAAAGGTCCTCCCCTCCCAGGCACGGCATGCTGGGTGCGCGGACTGGCATGGCCAGCCTGCGAAGCAGCCGTCCGGTCACGTCAAACGTGTTGAGGCAGCCCGCCGAGACGCCGGCTGACAGGTAATTACCGAGCGCGTCTACCAATGCGCCGTCGGGGCGGCCCGATACTTCCGGGCTGGTGGCAAAAAGGGCTGGATGGCCCATCTCGCCAAGCTCCTCTTGCCACGCAGCCTGCCAGATCACGCCGGCATGGCTGTCGGAGCAATAAATCCGCGTGCCGTCGGGCGACCAGGCAATGCCGTTGGCCACAGTCAGCCCGCGCAGCAGGCAACGTACCGAGCCAGTTCCATCCGTTCGGTACAGCGCGCCGGTGGGGCGTTTGGGCTCTGGCCTGTCGTCCATGGAGCCAAAAACAAACCAGCGCCCGCCTGGCGACACCTTGCCTTCGTTCAGACGGTTACCGGCCGGCTCGGTATCCACACTGTTGAGTGAACGCAACTCACCCGTGACGCAATCCAGTAACGCCAGGCTATTCTTCAGGGCAAGTACCAGTCGACCGTCGGCGGTTAACGCCAGTGCGCCCACCACCTCGGGTAGCGTCCACCGTGTCAGCCGACATGTGGAGGGGCAAAGGCGCAGCACAGCGGGCGCCCGCACATCTATCCAGAAGAGCGATTGACTTTGCACATCCCAGACCGGAGACTCACCAACCTTGTTGCGTACGGTCCAGTAATACATGTCCTGAAAAGGCGGGGGAACGGGCAGACGTTGCACCGGCTCATGCTGCGGCTCGAGAATTGACAATTCCATTGGCTTCAGGAAGTGTGGACACAAGGCCAAGCTACATAGTCGGCAGCTTGCAAGCAAATTCGGCCGCAGCAAATGAGCCACCCTGAAAATGCTCGGCCACCGGGTTGTCGCTGACCTTGCCGGTCAAGGCTTGTGTCCAGCCGTCTGCGCTGTGCCGCGGGCGATAGCCAAGGGCGTGGGCGCGCGTGTTAACCCACCATGAGCGGCTGTTGGCCGATGCGCCATAGACGATTTCGTTTTGATAATCAGCCTCCAGTCCGACCTGCACAAGTGCAGACAGGTCTTCCGGATGAATCCAGTGCGCCAGCATTCGTGCGTCGGACGGCTCGGGCGCGCAATGGCCTATGCGAATGCCAAAGCCCCGCACACCGTGCTTGGCTGCGTAGAGGCTGGCGACGGCTTCCATAAAAACTTTTGTCACGCCATAACGCGAATCGGGATTGGGCAAAGCGTTTTCGTCCAGGCTTTCGGTGCGCGGATACATGCCAACAGCGTGGTTTGAACTGGCGTAGATGACACGCCCTACACCGGCTGATCGCGCCGCTTCCCAGAGTGAAGCCACGCCCGCAACATTGGCTGCCAACAGCGTTGCCCAGTCTGCCTCACGCGGATAACCCGCGAAATGAACCACTGCGTCAGCACCTGACATGGCAGCAGCCAGGCCGGACCCGTCGTTCAGGTCCAGCTGAAAGGCCTTTTCATTGTTGTGCTCGGCCGAAATTGGCGCCTGGTCAATAACCCGCACCTCGCGGCACACCACCGCCAACGCTGGTCGGAGCGAGCGGCCGAGCTTTCCCGCGGCACCAGTCAGGACGACACAGCCAGTCATGCGGTAGCAGCGACTGACAGTGGATAAGAGCTGGCTTTTGCGCGCTTCCACGCAGCAAACGCCTGGCGCTCTGCGTCGTCGGTCATGGGATAGACGCCAAACAAGCCCGCGCCCTCGCCGATGCGAACTGCCACCCAGTCCTCGTAAATCGTCTGGTCATAAGCCTCGGCGGCAACTGCGTCTGCGATGCCGGACGGAATGCAGACTACGCCTTCAGCGTCGCCCACCATCACATCACCGGGGTACACGGCCACACCGCCACAGGCAATCGGCAACTGCAGGTCAACCGCGTGATGCTTGATGAGATTGGTAGGCGCAGACGCCCGCTGATGGTAGGCAGCGAAATCCAGCGCAGCAATCTCGGGCGTGTCGCGAAAGCCGCCATCGGTCACGACGCCTGCAGCGCCCCGCTTCATCAGTCGTGTCAGCAGCAGGCCGCCGCTCGACGCGGCCGAGGCATCTTCGCGGCAATCCATCACCAGTACCTGCCCGGCAGGACATTCTTCAATCGCTACCCGCTGGGGATGCTTGCGGTCGTTAAAGGCTTCAATGCCGTCCAGGTCTTCACGCGCCGGAATGTAGCGCAGGGTAAAAGCCGGCCCCACCATGTTGGCTGTGGCACCGCCCACCAGATGCAGCTTTTGCAAAAAGGTGTTGTGAAATCCGCGCTTGAACAGCACGGTGGTCAGGGTCGCGGTGGACACCTTCATCAAGCGCGCGCGAGTAGTGTCATTCAGGGTGGTCATGGTCAGTGTTTTCATGTGTTGGAGGAAGGAAACTGGGACGCGCGTGGTCGGCGCATCTGGGTAAGTACGGTTTCGGACTCGGTGTCGGGGTTCCATCCACCGGTCGCGATGGCAATGTTTTTCTGGCTCGGGTATTGGGAAATGAAGTCCAGATTTAAAGTCACGCCAAGACCGGGGCCCTGCGGTACAGCAACCGTGCCATCGATGCCAGGAAGCGAGCCGTGGATGGCGTCTGCCCTGCCCGCCCAATCGGGGTTCAGACGCTCCAGCATCAGTCCGTTTGGAATAGCTGACAGCAGATGAATCGCCGCAAATTCGGCCACTGGCCCCAGTGAGCCTGAATGGGGTGCGACCATGACCGAGCAGGCCTCAGCCATCGCTGCCAGTTTTTTCATTTGCGTCAATCCGCCGAATCGGCCGGTGTCAGGTTGCACCACATCCAGCAAGCCGTTTTCAAGAAAGGGCCGCATCTCGGCCAGGCTAGCCAGCCGTTCGCCACCTGCCAATGGCAAGGCAACTTTGTCTCGCACCCGCTTCCAGCCCGCCATATCGTCGGGTGCAACAGCCTCTTCCAGAAACAGAAGGTGCAGCCGCTCCAGATCGCGGCCAATCGCAACGGCATCGGCCGCCGTCAGCCAAGGCGGTCCGTGAAGATCAACCATCATGTCGATGTCGTCACCCACCGCAGCGCGTATCGCAAAGGCTCTTTCCACCACATCCTTGAGGCCGCCGACCTTGATGGCGCGTACCCCTTCCGCGACCGCTGCCTTGGCGCTGGCCACGTCAGAGGCATGAACGTAATATGGCACTTGCGACCGGATGGTGCCGCCCAGCAACCGGGATACCGGTACACCAAGCGCCTGTGCATTCAGATCCCAAAGCGCCATGTCGATGGCAGCCAGGGCACCCATGCCAACCACGCCGGTGTTGCCATGGCCCATTAACGCGACGCGAACTTTTTGGCTGATGCGTTCGATATCGCTGACGTTTTCCCCAATCAGTATGTGGCTGAGGTCTTCAACCGCGGCTGCCACCACCCGAGGCCAACCGGAGCCTTCGCCGGTTCCGATCAGGCCGCTATCCGTCTCAATAGTGATGAAGAACCAGTTGCGGCCCGTGGCAAGCGAGCTTTTTCCGGTCGATGACCAACCGGTATGCCCTGGCGCGCCGGCCTGCATGAGGTGGCGTCGTATCGCGGTTATTTTCATGGCGTGTTCTCCAGGCTTGCTTTGTTTTCGTCGGTGCCTGTCTCGGCGTGGTCATATGGCTTGCTCAGACGGTGCCACCTGCCACGCCCCAGACCGATGTGGTTATGGAAATCAACGACGTAGGGGCGCAGCAGCGTGTTACTGACACGCAGTTTCAACTGCGGACGCGGCCGGTTAGCGGCCCTTGCAGGCAATCACTCGGCCTTGATACCTGCGGCTTTGATAAGTCCGGTCCAGCGCACCAGCTCTTGCTGATACAGCTTCTGGAATTCCTCAGGGTTCTTGCTGCCCTGGACTTCGGCGCCGGAAGCGATCAGGCGGTTGATCACTTCGGGGTTCTTCAAGGCGGCAGAAATACTGGCGTGCAGTTTGCCCACAATGGCTGGTGAGGTTCCCTGCTTGACGGCGATCCCTTGCCAGCTGCGCATGAAGGCAGCAGGCGGAATGCCTTGTTGCCCGGCAGGCTTGATGGATGTATAGCTTGAGATGGGGTCTTTTTGCATCACGCCGATGAATTTGATTTTCCCCGCTTCAACATTGGCCCGGTGCATGGGCGTGACGGCAATGTCAAACATGGCATCGGTGTCGCCGGACAACAACCCCTGGAGTGCTGGCGCACCGCCGCGGTAGGGCACATGGGTGTACTTGAACCCGACAGTGCGGGACAGAAGCTCGGGGCCGAGGTGCGAGGAAGTCCCCGTTCCACCCGATCCAAAGGTCAGACCTTCCGGTTTTGCCTTTGAGGCAGCAATGAGATCCTGCATGTTGTTGATGGGAGATTTGGCGGGTACAAACACGACGACGGGTATGGCAGTCAGTTGCGACACCATGACAAGATCCTTGTCCGGGTTATAGCCAAGGTTACCAAGCAGGGCGGGATTGGTTGCCAGCGTCAGGCCTGCAAACAGGATGGTGTAGCCATCAGCGGGCGCCGACAGAAGGGCCTGTGTGGCGATGTGCGCACCTGCACCAGGCTTGTTGTCGACCGTGACCGGCTGGCCCAGCGTTTTGGTCAACTCCAGCGCAATCGCTCGGGCCACTACGTCGGCCGAGCCACCCGCTGCGAATCCAACCACAAAGCGGATCGGTTTGTCGGGATAGTTGGACTGAGGCGCAAAAGAAGGCTGACCCAAGGCCGCAGTGGCCGCAAGACCTAGCGAAGCGGCAAGAAGGTGGCGGCGGAAAGTGCCGACGTGATTGAGATGAAGCTTTGTGACCTGTTTCATTGAGTTGTCTCCTTTTAAAAACACATAAAGACGGTGGCTTCGCCACCGCCGTGAAAGAACCTATTTAGCCTGCGGCGCGCAAGTCGCAAGCAGATCAATTCGGGATGAGTCTGTGTGCTCCAGCATGAGCTGTGCCGCTTTTTCTTCGTCGCCCGAGGCGATCGCCTCGACGATTTTTTTGTGCTGCTCAACAACCAGTTCCAGGCGGCCCACGCCATAGCCCACCGAGCGGCGGTATGCATCAACCAGGGTCGAGCGCCCTTGAAGCAAATCCACCGCAAGCGGGTTGTTGCCAATCACATCGATATGGCGGTGCAATTCCCGATTGGCCGCAACACAGGCATCTGTGTCACTGGACGCCGCAGCCGTTTCATAGGCCAATGCCATCTCCATCAACCGATCGACCTGCTCGGGGGTCGCCATTCGCGCCGCATCGCGCACAAGCATCGACTGGATGGCACCGCGCAAGCGGTAGAGGTTGTCGATATATTTTTCATCCACCAATGGAATAACCGCGCCACGATTCATGCGCATGGCAATCACACCTTCTCCCTGCAACTGGAGAAGGGCTTCACGTACCGGATTGGCACTGACCTGGTAATGAGCAGACAACTGGGCAAGGGTCACATGACTCCCAAGCGCCCAGACACCGGTGACGATGTCTGCTCGCACTTGATCACGCAATCGCATGTAGGTAGGGGTGTTGATGGCTGGCATGACCGCAGTATATTCCACATTTTATAAAATGTATAATTATTTTCAAAGCATGGTTTCATCCTTTGCCTTCCGCCCGTTTCTCAACTTCACGTTTCAAAAACTGAACTCCATGACCCCACATATCGAAATTGACAACGCCGTTTCGGCAGCCCAAGCTGCCGCCCCCCATTGGGCAAAATCCGACGGCCCGCGTCGGGCTGACCTGCTCAATGCGCTCGCGACAGGCCTTGAGGCTGAGCGCGCTGAACTCGTAGCTCTGGCTGACCGCGAAACAAAACTGGGTTTGCCCCGGCTCAATGGTGAGTTGGACCGGACCTGCTTCCAACTCCGCCGATTCGCGGACTACGCACGCGACGGCGGCCCCTTTGCCTGCCACGCTGACCCTGCGGTGGCAGGTCCGCCACCACAAGGCAGGCCACAAATCACAAGGGTCCGGGTGCCGCTGGGACCTGTAGCCATGTTTTCGGCCAGCAACTTTCCATTTGCGTTCTCAGTTTTGGGCGGTGACACAGCGTCTGCCCTGGCCGCCGGGTGCCCCGTGGTGGTTAAAGCCCATCCTGCACACCCCTTGCTTTCCCGTGCCGTCCATCAACTGACGCTGCGGGTGCTGGCCAGCCTGGATTTGCCGGCAGGTCTGGTGGGTCACATAGACGAGGACAGCTTTGAGGCCGGAATGGCCCTGGTGGCCCATCCCGGGATCCGGGCCGTGGCTTTCACCGGCTCCCTCAGCGGCGGCCAGGCGCTTTCAAAGCAGGCAGCAAGCCGACCAAGACCCATCCCGTTTTATGGGGAGTTGGGCTCCATCAATCCGGTCGTGGTGTTGCCCGGTGCCCTGGAACAATCGCTCGACGAAAAGGCACGCCTGCTTGCAGGCTCCGTTACACAGGGGGCAGGCCAGTTTTGCACCAGCCCGGGGTTGGTCCTGATGTTGGACACCCCCGAGTCGCACGCCTTCGCGCGCGCCCTGGCGCGTGAGGTCGCGGCCGTGGTGCTTCACCCCATGTTGTCGCCTCGGATTTCTGAAGGCTACAAGGCAGGCGTCAGGTCGCTGGCGGCCGAGGACAGTGTCGAGGTATTGGCCGAGCCTGGCTGGGAGCATGAGAAAAGCTCGGGCTTTGTTGGCGTCACCTCAGCTTCTGCATTTCTGGACAAGGAAAGGCTTCGCCACGAAGTTTTTGGCTCCTCGTGCCTGTGCGTGCTCGCCAAGTCAATGGCGCAGATTCACGCCGTGCTGGAAGAAGTCGCTGGCTCTTTGACTGTCACGCTTTGGGGCGCCGAGGAAGAGAGCGCAGAAAACCGCCTGTTGTTGCGTACCGCCCAGTCCATTGCAGGTCGGGTTCTTTTCAAGGGCGTGCCAACCGGCGTAGCCGTCACGCCGGCCCAGCACCATGGTGGCCCCTGGCCCGCATCAACGCAGGCCTTGTTCACCTCGGTCGGATTGGCAGCTGCGGACCGCTTCCTGCGTCCGCTGGCCCTACAGGACGCACCGGACTGGGTCAGTCAGAGCCAGGGCGTCCCCGCCTAGGCCGCAACTTTGACCAGCAAAAAAGCCCCGTCGGCCGGGGCTTTTTGCGCTTCCATCATGATTCACGATGGAAGTTATCGGAAAGCGCTTAACCGCCTTTATGCGGGCGCTTACCGGGGTTCTTTTTGCTGCGTGTCCAGCTACCGCGCTCCAGACTGATTTTCTGGCCACGGCCAGCGGTACGGGTCATGCCGTTTGCTGGAACGGGCTTAGGGGCGCAAATGTCGGCTTCGACGCGGATTTTTTTCGGCATGGAGAACTCCGGGGATTAAAAATGGCAGAACCCGTCATTTTAAGCCAACTGAGGTCCAATGGATCGGCAACTACTGAGGCAAACGCAGAGGAAGGTTCAACAACAGGTTTTGGGGCTTCAGCCTTAGCACTCTTTCCGCGTTCATCATCAGTCCCAGGTAAACCGGTTTTCCCGCAACGTCGAGGCGCATCTCCTGCGGATTGACAAAGTCCAGGCGGAAAAGGCTTAGCAGGCGTTGCATTCGCTCGGGCCCTGCTTCGATGCCTTCGTACAAATCGTTGAGCAAGGCGCTTGCTTCGGCATCCAGCCCCACGTGCCAGCGCCATGCGTCGTCATCAATCTTTTGCAAGGGCGTGATGCGCACCTCGACGGCCAGCAGATGCAGCACCCATTTTTCAAACACACGAGCCAGCGCCTTCAAGCCGGATCGCGCGCGGGTCATGGTCAGCACCAGGCCGTGGCTCAGGTCATTGCTGACCTCGTGGGTCAAATCCAGCAGAAAGCGGTGGCTGTCGCTGGCTAGCCAGTAGTCAGGCGCGCTGTTGTTTGTCAGCACCTGCATGTCGATAGCGAGCAACGGGGCTTTGGCCTCCGCCAGAAACCGTCCGAAGTCTCCGAGGCCACCGGTCTCATGCAGCATGTCAACCAGGTTCTGATCACCCGCGAGCACCTGTCCTTCATGCGTCGAAATCCGCTGGGTGCGAAAAAGCATTTCAGCGGCGCGCACCTGATAGGCATCGGTTTCGTCTCGCAGCATGTTGCGCACGATGGCCTGAACGACGAGATCGATAAAGAGCGGCGGGATGGTGATGCTGCCGCTGCCGTCCCGCGGAAAAAGGCTTAAGTAATACGCCTCCAGCGTGCCCGCGGCCAGTAACCCGTCCCGAAAACGCAAAAAAAGCTGGTAGCTGTCGCGGGCATCTGCGTCCTGCAAGGCCTGGAGTTCTGAAGCGGCCACGGCACGCGAAGGGGCGCCCTGCAATGAGTTGTGCAAGGCATGTTCAGCTGCGCACGATTCGGGCACCAGCGCCAACTCAGGACGCGCGAGAAACAAGCGCAGGTAGTCGTCAGTGGGCAGCAGCCAGCCCCGATCATTGCGTTGGAGTTGGGTAAAGCCGCTGGAGGGCCAAAAATCAAACATTCGGCATCGTCGCACACGCGCGGACTCTTCGGCACCCCGGTTGCCCGCGGCGGCGCTATTTTGCGTACAGTAGGGTATGCACCACGCCCAAGCCGAAGAGTCGATACACACAGCCGCCCACGCATCCGCCGTCCTGCTCGCCACCTGCGTTTTGATGCTTGCAAGCCTGCCCGCATGGGCACAGTTTCCGACCGTAACGACGCGAACCGAAAGCTGGACGGGAAGCCACCCACCCGCCGACCACAACGCAAGCGAGCGGGCGCAATGGGAGCAATGGCACATGCAGCGCGAGCATGAACGGCGCCAGCGCGAATTGACGCGCTCGCAGGACGCCCAGATTCGCCAAGGTCAGGAGTCCCTCGGGCAGCGCGCGCTACGCGAGCAGGCTCAGCGCGACGGCACTTATGGCTCAGAGCGACCTGGGCTCAGCGATCAGGAGCGCGCCTGGAAAGAACAACAGTTGCTGCAGCGCGAAGCAGTGCGTCAACAGCGAAGCGCTACCCGGCGGGATGATCAGGCGGTGCGTCAAAGTGAAGAGTCTTTGGGTGCACGCGCTCTGCGTGAGCAGGCACAGAACCGGCGTGAGCAGGGCCGAGCGACAACGGGAACGCGACCTTAGGACGATTTCGCCAGCGCCTCGCGATATCGGGTCGCCTCCCCGTCCAGCCAGCCCCGAAACAGCGACAACGCCGCATTGTCCGACTTCTGTTCTGGATAGATGAAGTAGTAACGCCGGTCGCTGACAAAGGCGTGCTCAATCAAGGGGACCAGCCGCCCCTGCTTCAAATCATCTTCAATCAAAAAACGCGGCACCAGCGCCAGCCCCTGCCCATGAATGGCCGCTTCTGTGCTCATGGAAAACAACTCCATTCTTGCGCCGGCCAGATCGTTCTCAACACTCAGACCCAAGGATTCAAACCACTGCCGCCAAGCGTAGAGACGCGTACTCATTTGCAGCAGGGGCAGCGCCGCCACATCAGACGCCTTGAGCGTGCGCCGGGTCTTGACCAGCGCGGGGCTGCCAACAGCCACGAGCGGTTCATCCATCAGGAAGCAGGACTCCGTACCCGGCCACCCCGCCTCGCCGGCGCAGATGGCCGCGTCCAGCCCGGTGTCGGCAAACAGGAATGGCCGTGTGCGCGAAGACAGATGAACAGCAATATCGGGGTGCAGGCGCTGAAAGCCGCCAAGGCGCGGAACCAGCCACCGGGCAGCAAAGGAAGGCACCACGCCCAGTTCCAGCGCTCCGCCAGCACCGCCCTTGGCCATCAGCTCCAGGGTGTCACGCTCTACATCATCGAGCCGGGCACGCACGTTGCGGGCGTAGTGGGTGCCCGCCTCGGTCAGCAATACGCCGCGTTTGGTTCGCCTGAACAGCTTGACCTTGAGAAAGTCTTCCAGGCCGGCAATTTGCCGGCAAACTGCACTTTGTGTGACTGAGTGCTCTTCTGCCGCCTGGGTAAAACTCTGGTGGCGCGCCGCCGCTTCAAACAGTGCCAGCGCCGTGGTGGAAGGGATGTTGCGTCGCATGGGCTAAAGTCGGAAGGTGTTGGAGTTCCATTTTTGCACAGACATGTTCCTAATATTCGATTGTCTGCAAACTCCTTCTCATCGTATGCTTCGGTACTATTCAAAATGTGTTTTCTGCGTGAATTGCGTTTTTTGCACACATCGACATTAATCCGGAGACCTCCCGCATGAGCCCTTCCCCTAAAAAAGCCAGCTTCCACTGGGCCGACCCGCTGCTGCTGGACCAGCAACTGAGCGAGGACGAGCGCATGGTGCGCGAATCCGCCCGCGCCTATTGCCAGGACAAGCTGGCGCCGCGCGTGCTGGAAGCCTTTCGCCATGAAAAAACCGACACCGCGATTTTTCGCGAAATGGGCGCGCTCGGCCTGCTGGGCGCCACCATTCCGGAGGCCTATGGCGGCGCGGGCCTGAACTACGTGTGTTACGGCCTGGTCGCGCGTGAGGTGGAACGCGTCGACTCCGGTTACCGCTCCATGATGAGCGTGCAGTCATCGCTGGTCATGGTGCCCATCAACGAATTCGGCAATGAAGCGACCAAACAAAAATATCTTCCAAAACTCGCCAGCGGCGAGTGGATTGGCTGCTTCGGCCTGACCGAGCCCAACCATGGCTCCGACCCCGGCAGCATGATCACCCGCGCCCGGAAAGTGCCCGGCGGCCATGCGCTCTCTGGCAGCAAGATGTGGATCACCAACAGCCCGATTGCCGACGTATTTGTGGTCTGGGCCAAGGACGACGAAGGTGCCATTCGCGGCTTTGTGCTCGACAAAGGCAGCAAGGGACTGAGCACGCCAGCGATTCACAGCAAGGTCGGCTTGCGCGCATCCATCACCGGCGAAATCGTCATGGACGAGGTGTTTTGCCCCGAGGAAAACGCATTTCCCGAGGTGCGCGGCCTTAAGGGCCCGTTTACCTGTCTCAACTCAGCCCGCTACGGCATTGCCTGGGGCGCTATGGGCGCGGCAGAAGACTGCTTTGAAAAAGCGCGCCAATACACCATGGACCGCAAGCAATTTGGCCGGCCATTGGCAGCAAACCAGCTGATTCAGAAAAAGCTGGCGGACATGCAAACCGAGATCGCGCTGGGCCTGCAGGGTTGCCTGCGCCTGGGCCGCATGAAGGATGAAGGCACGGCGGCAGTCGAGATCACGTCCATCATGAAACGCAACTCCTGCGGCAAAGCGCTGGACATTGCCCGCATGGCCCGCGACATGCTTGGCGGCAACGGCATCAGCGATGAATTCGGGGTGGCGCGCCATTTGGTCAACCTCGAAGTGGTCAACACCTACGAAGGCACGCACGATGTGCATGCGCTGATCCTGGGTCGCGGCATCACTGGTATTTCGGCTTTCTCCTGAGGGCTTGACGGAGGGCTGACGGCGGGGTCAAGGCCGGACAACGGATAATCGGAGATGCGTCCCGCCTGGGATGCAAGTTTTCAACTACCCGAGTCATCCCCCCTACCATGAGCGCTTTCAACGAAGAAACCATCTTGTCCGTTCACCACTGGACAGACAAGCTGTTTACTTTCACCACCACCCGCGACACCTCCCTGCGATTCAGCAACGGGCACTTCACCATGATTGGCCTGAGGGTCAATGACAAGCCCCTGCTGCGGGCCTACAGCATCGTCAGCCCCAACCACGAAGAGCACCTGGAGTTTCTCAGCATCAAGGTGGCCGACGGCCCGTTGACTTCGCGGCTGCAGCACGTCAAGGTCGGCGACAAGATCATCGTCGGGCGCAAACCCACAGGTACGCTGGTCATTGACTACCTGCTTCCCGGCAAGCGCCTGTACCTGCTGTCCACCGGCACCGGCCTGGCGCCCTTCATGAGTATCATTCGCGACCCGGCAACCTATGAGCAGTTCGAGCAAATCGTGCTGGTGCATGGCGTGCGCCAGGCCGACGAGCTGGCCTACCACGACCTCGTGGTGGAGCACTTGCCCCAGCACGAGTTTCTGGGCGAGATGGTGGCCAAACAGCTGCTCTACTACCCCACTGTTACACGCGAGAGCTACCGCAACATGGGCCGCGTGACCGACCTGATTGAAAACGGCAAAATGCAAGCCGACCTGAACCTCCCCGCGCTGGACCCGGCAAATGACCGTGTGATGATTTGCGGCAGCCCCGGCATGCTCAAGGACCTCAAACATCTGCTGGAAACAAGGGGCTTCAAGGAAGGCAACACCTCCAAGCCGGGCGACTTCGTCATCGAACGCGCCTTCGCAGAACAATAAGCCGTGCCTCACATTCCGTCGCCGACCAAGGAGGAGCTGGCGGCGTTAGAACCCCTGAACCGGCTGGGACTGGGGGACATCGTTCTCGTCGCCACACGCGAGCAGGCAAGCCTGGCCTTCAAGGCCCTGGCGGCCTGCGCGGCGGTAGGCTTTGACACCGAGTCCAAACCCACATTTTTCAAAGACCAGGTGTCTGAAGGACCGCACATCGTGCAGTTCGCCACGCTGACCAAGGCCTATGTCTTCCAGTTGCACGACGAGGGATGTCGGGAGGTGGTTTGCACCCTGCTGGCGTCTGACAGCATTGCCAAAGTTGGCTTCGGGCTGGCGGGTGATCACCAGCAAATCCGGCGCACCCTGGGCGTGGAGCCCAGCAATGTGCTGGACCTCAATGTGATTTTCAAGAAACAGGGTTATGCCAAGGAGCTTGGCGTGCGCGGGGCGGTGGCGGTGTTGTTCAATCGCCGTTTCCTGAAGTCAAGAAAAGCCACAACCTCGAACTGGGCCAACCGACAATTAACGGAAAGCCAGATCGTGTACGCGGCTAACGACGCTTGGGCCGCGATTAAGGTGTTTGATGCACTCGGCCTGCCAGCGGTCAAGGCAATTAAACCCTGACCGATGAGGGCCTGGAGAGGTTGACCACTGCTTCTCTGGTGGCCACATCAGCCAGGCTGCTTTCGCTCAGAGTAGCGAACAGCCCCGCGGCCAGACTCGCAGGGGCCATCAACCGGTTTCAGGTGCCGAACAGACCCTGAATGATGTCCACGATCAGGTTGTTTTTTTGCTCTACCAATACGATGTCCCCGCCAATGCGGGTATAGCGATAGCCGTAGGGGGCAGGGGGTAGCTGCACAATAACGGGTTGAGGTACCGAGTAGGTCGTGACGCCGCTAGGTATGGGCTGGCCAACGGCCCAGTTACGTACCTGGCCTGGAGGCATGCAGCCATTGTTCTTTTTGGCCAGGCCGGGAGGGCATTTTTTGCCGTTGGTGTAGTTCTGCGTGTAGTACTGCCGCACAACCGTCCGCTGCTGATCATTGAAGTAAGTGCCGGGCTGAACTTCCTTGCGCTCTCGCTTGGCGTCCTTGTCGTCCTTCCCGCTCCCTTTGGACGCGTGCTTTTGCTGCTTTTCCGCCTTCTGGGAGTGCTTGCCATTGCCTTTTCCGCCATGGTCGTCATCGTCCTTTCCCTTGGACAGGACAGGCCCTGCAAGCAGAAGGGTGGCGATAGCCAGTGTCGCGATGCGGGTTTTGAATAAAGAATAAGTCATGGCATGTCTCCTTGAAGCCGGAATTGGCTCAGATGTCAGCTTGTCACCTTTTCTTACATGCCGGCGTAGGAATTCAGACCCATTGGAAGTAAGTCACTGACTTTGGTATTGGGGTCGAACGCGATAAAACGTAAGCAGCAGTTCGGAGCCGAGCCAAAGCGTTAACTCAATCTTCGGCGTCCTGCATATTCGCGTCGCCGCCGAAACCACCCTCAGCTTCCAGCGGCCGCGGACGCACCGTGCGCCGGCCTTCTTTGGCCAGAAGCTCAAGATAAAAGCTGTCCACGCCTTCTTTCGCCGCGGCGTCTACCAGCGGGATGATGGTTGCAAAATGCACAACCGCAGCTGTTTCCTCGCTGCTGCCAAAGCGGCAGTCAAAGTCCCAGAAATCAACGCCTTCGGGTAAGGCCACGCGCCGCTGCCTTTTCACGTATTTGCGGATATCGTGCTTGACGGCGTCCAGCAAGCGGTCGCGGTTTTTGCCTTCGATATTGAGTTTGAATGTTTTTTTCATGGCTGCCTTTACCGGGTCTGCGTCTTCATAAGGTCTGAATCTCCCTCGATGAAGTGATTCGCAAGCGCCTGATTATGCGGGCTCCAATAGCGCGAAGCCTTAAACTGGGTGCCCTCCTCCAACGCGAAGCGCTCCGTTCATGCCGTTTTCCTCCCTGGGTTTGCACCCTGACCTGCTGCGCGCCGTAAGCGCCAAGGCCTATGTCACACCCACCGCCATCCAGGCCGCCGCCATACCAGCGGTGCTGCAAGGCCGCGATGTGTTGGGCGCGGCGCAGACCGGCTCCGGCAAGACGGCCGCTTTCGCCCTCCCGCTTCTGCACAAGCTGCAGCAGACGCAGGGTGAAAAACCAAAACGTGTTCAGGTGCTGATTCTGGTCCCCACGCGTGAACTCGCGGCTCAGGTGGGTGAAACCATACGCGGCTTTTCGCAACAGTTATCGCAAGCGGTGAAGGTGTCCACCCTCTTTGGAGGCGTTTCCATCAATCCGCAAATGATGCATTTGCGTGGAGGCACCGACATTGTGGTGGCCACACCCGGCCGCCTGCTGGATCTGGTCGGTCAGAACGCGCTTGTCCTGTCTGGCGTATCCGCGCTGGTGCTTGACGAAGCGGATCGCCTGCTGGACTTGGGCTTTGCTGAAGAGTTGACGCGCATCCTGGCATTGCTGCCATCGCAACGGCAAAACCTGTTTTTCTCCGCTACGTTTCCGGCCAGCGTCCAGGCGCTGGCTGACCAGCTGCTGCGCGACCCGGTTCGCATTGAAGGACTGCCTGAGGCGCAAGGCAAGCCGGACATTCTTCAGCGCGCCATTGCGGTCGATGCCGGCAGACGTACCCAGTTGCTGCGCCACCTTATTGGGCAAAACGGGTGGAAACGGGTGCTTGTTTTCGTGGCCACCAAACACGCTGCTGAAATTGTGGCTGACAAATTGCGCAAGGCCCGCATCAACGCAGAGCCTTTTCATGGCGAGCTGAGTCAGGGCAAACGCACGCAGGTGCTGGCCGACTTCAAGGCGTCACGTCTGAAAGTAGTGATCGCCACCGACGTCGCAGCGCGGGGCGTTGATATTGCGCAGCTGCCCGTGGTCGTGAACTATGACCTTCCCCGTTCGTCTGTTGACTACATTCACCGCATCGGCCGTACCGGCCGAGCTGGCGAAAGCGGCGTGGCACTGAGCTTCATCAGCGCAGACACAGAAGCGCATTTCCGTTTGATCGAAAAACGCCAGAGCCTGAACCTGCCGCGCGAACAGATCGAGGGCTTCGAGCCTGAGAAGACGGAGGCAGCAGCCGCGCCATCAACCGGCGGCATCAAGGGCAAACGCCCGAGCAAGAAAGACAAGCTCCGCGCAGCAACCAAAGCGGGTTAGCTCGTTTTTCTGCCTGGCGGCGGTTGCTATCGTATTCATAGCTATCAACGCATATGCTGAATGGGCGAGCGCCATTTTTCACCGAATTACAGGCTGCGAAACTCTCGTCGATAAGTTGCAGGCGAGGTTTTCAACGCTGCAGAAAAATGCTGGCGCAGTGATGCGGCCGAGCCAAAACCCGCGTCAGCCGCAATCTGCTCAATGCTGCGACTGGTCAGCCTTATGCGCTGGCGCTCGACAGCGCCTCGGCGAGATGTTGCGGGGTGACCAGGTTGCCATTGTCATCAGGCAGCGCTTCGATGGCGATCACCGGCGCCGATGACGAGACGCCACCGAACATGGTGGCAAATGCCGAGTCCGCCGCATCGCGCCCCGTGGCAAGCCGCACAAATCCCATGGGAATCGCCGTGCCCGACGGATCGAACATATACCAGCGATGCCCAACGTAGACCTCCACATAGGCATGAAAGTCAGTTGGGCCCAATGCGGGATCTGCACCGTAGTCAATTCCACTGACAAAACGGGCCGGGATGTTGACCGCACGGCAAAGCGCAATCATCAGGTGCGCAAAATCGCGGCACACACCGGCCTCGTCGATCAGCGTGTCGATGGCTGTGGTGTTGCCGGTCGAGCTGTTGGACGTGAAGGTGACGCGCTGGTTGACCCAGTCACGAATCGCTTGCACCCGGCTATAGCCCTGGCGCATATGGCCAAATTCCTTGACCGCCAGCCTGTGCAGGCGGTCGGACTGGCAATAACGGCTGGGGTAGAGGTAAGGCAAAACGTTGCCCGGCAACTGGAGCACACCGGTTTCCATCAATTGATCAGGCTGTGAAAGATGATGCTCGATGTCCACGGTTGCGTCATAACTGACAGTCAGCGGTCCGGGAGCGGCCTTGAGCATGAGGAAGCGCGTATGGGTTACCGCATCGGTGTAGCTCTCGGGTTGCAGGATCTGGCTGATACCCAGCGTTTCGGCAACAACGCGTTGCTGGGCGGTTCGGGCGGCCTGGATGTTGAAAATGAAATCACATCCGGCATCTGCCACCAGATAGTTCAGTTCGATTGAAAATTTAAGTCTGACCATGTTGTGTCCTGAAATGGGTTTAGCGTGCGGTTGCGGCATTGCGCCGACGTTCGCGTCGTCAGCAGTCTGGCGGTTCAAGCCGGCGCGCGGCGACAACATTCCATTTTGAATTCAAAACGCCTGACGGGCGCGAAGTTGAGCCGATTGGCCAACGCAAAAGCGCTGCGCGCTCACGAGCAGTCTTCGTGTCGTCCTACGAACACTTGCCCGCCACGACACATGCGCATTTGCTATTGTTTATATAGCATTCAGCGCCCGTCAATTAAGGGAAAACGGGGCATTTGATTCACAAATTCGCCTGCCCCGGCACTTTGAGAGCCCAGAGGCAACCCAAGGCCATCAGGCCTCGTCCATGAAGCGGACTTTCACGCTTTTTCCCTTGACGCCGCCATTGGCCAGCTTCTGCTGCGCCTGGCTGGCCATGGCGCGATCCACGGCGACATAGGTTGAGAATTCGTTGACGTTGATCCTGCCCACCTGCTCTCGCGTAAACGGTGGGACATTTCCAGCCTCACCGGTCAGCGCGCCCAGCACATCGCCAGCGCGGATTTTTTCCTTGCGGCCACCGACAATCTGCAGGGTGATCATTGGGGGTAACAGTGGCTCGTTGCTGGCGGGGGTGAGCTCCGTCAGTTTGTGCCACTCGGATTCGGCCTTTTGCAACTGCTCGATCTTTCCGACCGAGCCCATCTCGTCCATGCTCGCCAGGCTGATGGCCCAACCTTCTTCGTCAGCACGGCCGGTGCGGCCTATGCGGTGAATGTGTACTTCGGCGTCCGGCGTGACGTCGACATTGATCACCATTGCAAGTTGTGCAATGTCCAGGCCGCGCGCAGCGACGTCTGTGGCTACCAGCACCGAGCAACTCCGATTGGAAAACTGCACCAGCACCTGGTCACGCTCACGCTGCTCCAGCTCGCCAAACAGGGCCAACGCGCTGAAGCCCTGCTCTTTCAAATAAGCCACGAGCGCGCGGCACTGCGACTTGGTGTTGCAAAACGCCAGCGTGCTGGCCGGACGGAAGTGGCGCAGCACTTGTGCCACGGCGCCCAGGCGGGCTTCGTCATGGTCGCTGTCTGGTACCTGGTACCAGCGCTGCTGGATCTTGGTTTTTTCATGCTGAGCCTGCACCGCGATGGTTTGCGGCGTTTTCATGAACTGCTGGCTGATTTTCGCAATTCCTTCCGGGTAGGTGGCCGAGAACAGCAAAGTCTGGCGCTCTTTGGGGCACTGTTTTGCAACGGTTGCGATGTCGTCAAAAAAGCCCATGTCCAGCATACGGTCGGCTTCGTCCAGCACGAGCGTGTTCATGGCCTCCAGATTCAAATGACCACGGGCCAGGTGGTCCATGATGCGGCCGGGTGTGCCGACCACAATGTGCGCGCCGTTTTCCAGGCTGGCTGTCTGGTTGCGCAGCGGTACACCGCCACACAACACCACGACCTTGATGTTTTCTTCAGCCCGCGCCAGACGCCGGATCTCGGTAGCCACCTGATCGGCCAGTTCCCGCGTGGGGCACAGCACCATGGCCTGCACGGCAAAACGCCGCGCATTCAGGTTGGCCAGCAGGGCAATGCCAAAAGCGGCGGTCTTGCCACTGCCGGTCTTGGCCTGGGCAATCAGGTCTTTGCCCAGTAAGGCCACAGGCAGGCTGGCGGCCTGGATCGGGGTCATGCTCAGGTAGCCGAGCTGCTGGAGGTTGGCCAGCACGTGGGCCGGCAGGGAGAGGGTACTGAAATCAGGAGAGGAGGAGGTCATCCCCCATTATCGGCGCCGGGAAACCCCCGCTTCAGGCCCAAGTACCGGTGGCTTGCAGCGCCGGGGACAGCTCTGCAGGGCCCCAACGCAAAGGCAGGGAGCCGGTCACTCTCTTCATGGCCATAACCTTGAAGCGCAGCAAACGCAAAGCGCCAGGAAAAGACTCAAGCTCGGCGCCATCCCAAATAATTTCGGCATGCACGGCGAGGTACAGCAGGTCGCCATTATCGAAATCAACAAAGAGCAGGCCGGCGCGCGGACTGACTGCAATATTGCCCAGGGTGTTGAAGAAAAAATTGCCAAAAAAATCCGGCATCGTTAGCGTGTCGTCTGCATCCACGCGTACAAAGCCGGGTTTGCCGCCGCGGTGCGAAACATCCACTCCACCTGCGCGACCGGCCTCGCCGGTGATTCCGGCATAGGCCGTCGCGATAAACAAGGTGTCGGCCAATGTGATCAGCCGACGCGCGGCGGCGTCGAGCTGGCTACCCTCAGTCACTGCTGCGCCTTCGGGGGCGTCACCGACATACATCGGTTCACGGGCCTGAATGTATTTGGGGCAGTTGCCAAAGCTTTGGGTGACCCGGACGGAAAACCCCGCTTCATTCAAACCATGAACCACACCGTTCAATCGGTTGCGCCGCCGTGTGTGCGGCTCTATGCCCAGCAGACCAATGGCCATGCCATCAGCCAGGTTCTGCTTCAGTGGATCGTCGGCCAGTGATTGAACCCGCAAAACCAGTTGTTGCGGATCAGGTGATTGCATGAATCCAGGCGGTGCCGCCAGTACCGAGGCCCAAGGCTGGCCCGCGTCATCCACCGACCCGGCGATCACAAAGGGCAGTTGGGCAAAAAATTCGCGGTGCTGATCCGGCATGGCTTCGCGTATGACGCGTTGCCCCAGCTGCTCCAGCCGTTCGCGCGCACCCACGCGCTCTTGCACCGCGCGCTCGCCCTCGTGCCAGATGGTATTGCTCATGCGGCCAAACCGACGGGGCTGCTGACCATGGGCACAAAGCCTGGAAGCGCTTCAATACGGGCCAACCAGGCGCGCAGATTGGGGTATGCGACGAGCGAGACATTACCCTCTGGTGCGCGTGCGATGTAGCTGTAGTTGGCAATGTCGGCGAGCGTCGGCGCGTTGCCAACCAGAAACATGGATTGACCGAGCTGCTGCTCCATCACCGAGAACAAGGCATGAGCGCGTGCAATGGGGACCTCAGGGTTGTCCGGCCGTTTGAAGAGCTGGATCACACGCGCCGCGGCAGGACCGAAAGCCAGCAGGCCGGCAGCAACCGACAACCAGCGCTGCACATGGGCAGCGCCCAGAGCGTCCTTCGGTAGCCAAGACGCCGATGGGGCCGCGTAACGGGTGGCCAGGTAGACCAGGATGGCGTTGGAGTCAGCGAGCGTGATGTCGCCGTCCTGTATCACCGGCAACTGACCGAAAGGATTGAGGGCCAGAAACTCCGGCTTCTTGTGCGTGCCGGTGGTCAGGTCGATGTTGATCAACTCGAATGGAAGACCCAACAGCGAAAGGAACAGCTCCACGCGGTGAGCATGGCCTGAAATATTCATGCGATAGAGCTTGATGGGCTGGTCAGGATGGGAAGCAGCAGTGGTGGTCATGAAGGACTTTCAAGATGAATGGTTGGCAGGAACAAACGGATTCTGTTGGTTTTCTGCATTTCAATAAATGGACTTATCCGTATTTGTCTCATCCACAAATCGGATTAATGATCTACCATGGCGTATGGACAAGCTCAAGGCCATGCAGGCCTTCATTCATATCGCAGAACAAGGCAGTCTCACCTCTGCGGCGCGGGTCATGGAGTCGTCCCTCCCAGCAATGGTGCGCACGCTGGCAGCTCTTGAAGCGGAGCTGGGTGTGCGCCTGTTTAACCGCACAACACGGCGCATTTCACTCACCGATGAAGGCCGACGCCACCTTGAAAGCTGCCGTCAGGTGCTGACGGCTCTCGACGAGGCTGAAGCAGCGCTGACCGCAGAGGCCGATGAACCGGCTGGCCACCTGACGATTACTGCGCCTATGTTGTTCGGCCAGATGCATGTGGCCCCCGCTGTTGCCCGTTTTGTGCAGCGGTATGACAAGATGCGCTGCAGCGTGATGCTGGTGGACCGCGTGGTCAATCTGCTGGAAGAAGGTATTGATGTCGGCATACGCATCGGCTCGCTACAGGACTCCAGCCTTGTCGCCAGGCAGGTGGGCCATATTCAGCGCGTGGTGGTGGCCAGCCCCGCCTACCTCAAGCGTCATGGCATCCCAAAGCACCCCAAAGACCTGCTCAAAGCCAACTGCGTGCGGGTTACGGACCATACCCCCACATGGGGTCCGTTCAATGACCAGGGGCGCCAGCTGCGCCTGACGGTCAGTGGTAATCTTGAATTCAACCAGAACGGACCAGCCATTGCGGCGTGTGTCGCAGATGCGGGCTTTGGCATGTTTCTGTCGTACCAGGTGGCCCCCTACCTGAAGAGCAAGCAATTGCGCACCGTGCTCGCGGGTTTTCAGCCAGCGCCCCGTCCGATCCATGTGATCTATCCGCACGCCCGACTGCTTCCGATGCGAACCCGGGCCTTTATTGAGTGGATGAAAAATGAGCTGAAGGAATTTCAGTCCTGAAGGGAAAAGAAGGCATGCAAAATTTTGACTTTGACCTGTTTGTCATCGGTGGCGGCAGCGGCGGTGTGCGCGCCGCCCGCATGGCGGCGCAGCGGGGAGCGCGCGTCGGCCTTGCAGAAGCGGCAGCGATGGGCGGCACCTGCGTCAACGTGGGCTGCATTCCCAAAAAACTTTACAGCTACGCTGCGCATTATGCTGACGCCTTTGAAGAGTCGCGCGGTTTTGGCTGGGTGGGCGAGGCACCGGTGCTGGACTGGGAAATGCTCAAAACAAACCGCGCGCGTGAAATAACGCGTCTCAACGGCATCTACAACCAGTTGCTGACAGGTGCGGGCGTCAAGATCATCACCAGCTGGGCCACGCTGCAAGATGCCCACACCGTGCAGATGGATCAGCAGATCTTCACCGCCAAAACCATTCTGATCGCTACCGGCGGCACCCCCACCGTGCCCGCGGTAACCGGCCGCGAACACGTGGTGACGTCGGACCAGATGTTTGACTTGAAGCCATTTCCGAAACGACTGCTCGTGGTCGGCGGCGGCTACATCGCCTGCGAGTTCGCGTCCATCTTCAATGGCCTGGGTGCCCATGTTACGCTGGTGCATCGAGGCGAGAAGGTGTTGACCGGTTTCGACGACGACGTGCGCAGCTTCATCGCCACGGAAATGGGCAAGACCGGAGTCAATCTCCAGTTAAACAGTGAGATTGCGTCAATTGCCAAAACGGCAGCCGGTCTGCAGGTCGATGTGAAAGACCGATCCGGTAACATCACCCGCGTTCTGGCAGACACCGTGCTCTACGCTACCGGCCGTGTGCCCAACACAAATGGCCTGGGTCTGGAGACAGCCGGTGTCGTGCTCAACGACAAAGGCGCGGTACAGGTCAACGGCCACTACCAGACTTCCCTGCCATCGGTCTATGCCATCGGAGATGTCACTGCCCGTCTGCAACTGACACCCGTGGCGCTGGGAGAAGCCATGGTGGTGGTGGATCACCTGTTGGGCGCAGTTACGGGCAGGAAGCCGCGCAGCATGAGTTATGACTTTGTTCCCACTGCGGTCTTTACCCATCCCAACATCGGCACGGTGGGTTACTCCGAAGCACAGGCGCGCCAGAAGTTTGGCAAGGTCAGCGTGTTTCGCAGCGACTTCAAGGCGCTGAAGCACACTTTGAGCGGCAGCCCGGAACGCACACTGATGAAGCTGCTGGTCGATGACGCGACAGACCGTGTAGTCGGTCTGCACATGGTCGGCCCGGACGCTGGGGAAATTGTTCAGGGTTTTGCCGTGGCCATGAAAGCTGGTGCAACCAAGGCGGTCTTTGACAGCACCATCGGCATACACCCGACGGCCGCTGAGGAGTTTGTCACCATGCGGGAACCGGTCTAACGCAGGGCCTTATTCCGTATCGCTACTGTCGTCCGGGTCGCTGCCGTCGGGTTCACGGTCCTTCAGACGCTTGTCGAGGCGATCACGGATGTCGCCCGCCTCCTCGAGGAACGTGGAAACAGGCACGGCCGGAGCCACCCGCCACGACGGTGGGTAAAGCGCTGACATGTACAACTTGCCAGACAGCCGTTTGTTCTGCAGCCAGTTGGTCCCCAGCATTGCCACGACCCCCAGCAGTGCAAGGCCGGCAACCAGCCCGGCCAGACTACGACGCCGCTGCACCACGATCACGGTGAGGTGAACATAAATTCCGACGGCCGCTCCCAGCAAACTCAGTTGGGTATCAAACCTCGCCAGACTCTCCAGCGAAAACATGAAACCCAGCACACTCGCGACAGTGACGACCGCCTGCACCGCCAATGAACTGACACAGGCAATACGCACATGGCGCCAGAACTGCAGGCGCCCGGTGAAAAGCTTTGTCGCCAGTGCCCACAAGCCTGCCCATGCAGCCACGGAAACTGCCACAACCGCCAATAAGCCGGGCAAACGCCGCGCCAGCTGGGAAGGTTCACTGAGGGTTAGCCACGACTGGCCCAAAACCAGGGCAAACAGGCCGGCCAGCGCCAGGACTGTCCACCCAATCATCAGCCAGGGGAAGTGAGGGAGCGGCTCCTCAGCAGCCACCGGTTCATGCGCCAGACGCAGCCCCAGCCGGAGGCGACCCAGGGTCAAGACTTGGCCGGATGGCCAGACGAATTGCGCATCCTGCGCATATTGACTGCGGTTCAAGGCCACGCCGTTGTTGCTACCCAGCACCTGCACCGTGATGTCGCCCTCGGCCGTCTGATCTACGCGAAGATGTTCGGCAGCCACATGGCTGTCATCGAGAACCAGGTCAGCGGTCAGGGCACGGCCCACGGTGACAGGCCAGTGGGTCACATCCAGCCGTGCCACAAAAGCGCCGTTGCGATCGGTGGCATGCAGAACACCCAACAGCGGCGCGGTCATGGCTGCACCTCCCACCTGAAACCATCCAGGTAGTGCGCCACCAGCTTGAGCCCGTTCTCAAAACTGACACCCTGCACATCCATGCGTCCCTGTACACCGCTGGCGGGCTGGTTGACCGACATGGTGAGCACCGAAACATCGTAAAGACCGGGTAGCTTGCGATACGCGCTCATGCACACCACGGCGCGCATGGCCATGCCACCGGTTTCGATGAAACGCTCCGAGCACTCAGCCGGCGTTGCCTTGCGCGAGCCCCGCGTCGCGAAATATTCATTGCTGAAGCTTTGCGAATACATCGCCGCAAAGCGAAGCGATCCCAACTTGCGGGCGTCATAGGATTCATAACGCAAGCGGATGTAGCCGGTATTAAAGTCACCGGCGAACACATGGCTGTCGATTTGACAATCGGTACGCTCCAGATCGAAGGCCTTGAAGTCCGGATCGCGCCCCCGTCCCCAGCATCGTGCCAGCGAGTCCTCCGGGACCGGCACGCTGTAACCGCCATGCTTTTGCTGGGTGAGCGGCACCGCCATGAACTTTTGCGTCAGCAAAGCCTGGTGTTCGCCCAGCTGCCGGGCTACCTCAGCATGGGTAGGCTGCGTAAGAGGTTTTGCCGAGCCGGCTCTAACCATCAACGCTTTGGCGAAGGCCGAAGGGATGAGAAAACTCAGCAACTCCCCACCCTGCCGCTTGGAGACGTTGATTCCGATCACCTGACCTGAATCATCCAGGGCCGGGCCACCGCTCATGCCGGGGTTGAGTGCACCGCCAAAGAAAATACGGGGGTAAAAACTTCACTGCACCAACCCGTTGAAGGTGCCCTCGGTTACCGCAAAACCAATGTCCAGTGGATTGCCCAGTGAGTAAATCCTCTCCCCGCGCGCCAGTGGTTTTGCCTCATCGCGAAAATCCAGCTGCGGCATGTTCACGGCTGGTGCTTTGACCCGCAGCAAAGCCAGGTCGTTGCGCACATCAAATGCCAGTAGCTCGACTTCGGCTTCCTTGCCATCGACCGGAACATACACACCGCGATAGCGTTCGGGCTCCAGGGCAAGCTGGCTCGCCACGTGGAAGTTGGTGATGATGAGACCGTCTTTGGAAACAAAAAACCCCGACCCCAGACTGGCCTGTGTATTGGAGTTGCGCAGCAAGGTGCGGATCTGCACCAGCTTGTCGCGGGTTGTTTCGTAGGCGCGCTGGGCATCCCGCGAAATCTGGACCGGCGCCACGGCGCTGCCAGCTTTGGGAGCCTGGGTCTGCGCCTGGGCAGGGGGCGCGGACACCATACCCCATACACCCAGCACCCCGGAAATTCCAAGAACGATCTTGCGTGCGAGACGCTGGCGTTCCACCTTATTGTGATACTTCATCAGCGGATTCTAGGGGAGGGTCATGACCCTGAGCATGGACCTGGCAACACGCCCATGCTCGCCCCTCATGAGGGCACTGTTAGAAAGCGCGCTCGCCTTTATGCCAGGCACCGCGAACGATGGGCATGTCACCACTCATCCGCACGCGGATCACATCAGCCCGCAAACCCGGCGCGAGTTCTCCACGGTCGGTCAGCCCGATGGCATGTGCCGGGTTGCGGGTGACGGTGTTCACGGCTTTTGGCAGAGTCCAGCCTACGGAATCACGCAGCAAAAAAGCGGACTGCAACAGGCTGGCTGGCACGTAGTCTGACGAAAAAATGTCCAGCAGATCAAGTCGCGCCAGCTCGGCAGCAGAGACGTTGCCCGAATGCGAGCCGCCCTTGACCAGATTGGGACCACCCATGACGATGCCAATACCCGCCGCGCGTGCGGCTTTGGCCGCTGCAACCGTGGTGGGAAATTCCGAAATGCCAATGCGCTCCTCATGCGCCTGCTCCACGTGTTCAACTTCTGTGTCGTCGTGGCTCGCCAGCGGCAGGCTGCGCGCATGGCTGGCGGCAATGATGGCTGCGCGGTTGGGGATGGCGTACTTGAGCTGATGCTCCCTGCGCTCCGCCACCAAGGCCTCGTATTCGTTGTCCCGAAAATTCCCATTTCGCTCGGCGTAGAGACGGTACTTGGTCAGGTCCCGCCACTGCCGCTGACCGGGCGTGTGGTCCATCACGCTGACCAGTTCGAGCAGCGAGTCATCCGCATACTGCTCAAACACTTCCACAATGTCCGGCGCGGAGACCTCGCAACGCAAGTGGAGCAGATGCTCAACGCGAAGCAGTTCCTCTGCCCGGCACTCATGGAGCGCCTGAATGGACATATGCTGGGTCTGACTGCGTGAACCGCCCTGATCCATATCGCCAATAACAATGGAATCCAGCACCGTTGTAATGCCCGCGGCTGCGCACAGGGCGTCATGCATGACCGTGGCGGAATGGGCATTCCACAGCACCCCCGGGCGCGGGACCAGGTGCTTTTCGAGATTGTCGGTGTGCAGCTCTACCAGGCCGGGAAGCAGCCAATCGCCGGCCCAGTCCTCGGCGGATGCCACCGATGTGTCTCCACGCTCAATGGAGCGGATCAGGCCATCCTCGATCACCATGCATCCGGTGAACTCTTCAGTAGCGGTAACTATTTTTGCGTTTTTGATAACTCGTTGCGTCATGACCCGTTCATCCCAAAAAAACTAGCGATATTGCTCAACGTCGAAGCACCGGCTGGCCACCGCCTCACGTACTTCGTCGTCATGAAAAATGCCCACGATGGCGGCCCCGCGTTCTCGCGCCAAATGAATCAGCTCCACCACAACACGGCGGTTGTCCGCATCCAGTGAGGCTGTGGGCTCGTCGAGCAGCAGCACGGGCTGCGCCGCAATCAGGCCGTGCGCAATATTGACACGTTGCTGTTCGCCTCCGGAAAAAGTTGCGGGCGGCAAATGCCAGAGACGCTCATGCAGGTTCAGGCGCGTCAGCCACAGGCCAGCCTCGTGACGCGCAGCCTCGGCAGCCATGCCCAGACGCCTTAACGGCTCCGCCACAATGTCCAGCGTGGACACCCGTGGGATGACACGCAGAAATTGCGACACATAGCCCAGCGTGCGCCGCCGCACTTCCAGCACCTCGCGTGGCGCAGCGGCCGACAAGCTGACCCAACGGTCTTCATGGCGGATGCGTACCTCGCCCTCCGTAGCACCGTAGTTGCCATACAAACAGCGCAACAGCGAACTCTTGCCGCTGCCGGAGTGCCCCGTCAATGCCAGGCATTCGCCGGGGCGAACACTCAGTTCAATGCCCGAAAACACGGGCAGCGTGAGACCACCGCGCCCATGTAGCGTGAACGATTTTGATAAATCCCTGGTTTCGAGAAGTGCAATCATAAAAAGTACCGTAAAAATTCGGGAATGAGCAACAGGTCAGGGTGTCAGCACCGATGACACCAGCAACTGGGTATAAGGGTGTTGCGGATCGTCGAGCACGCGGTCAGTCAGGCCCTGCTCTACCACCACACCTTCCTTCATGACCAGAATGCGGTGTGCCAGCAGTCGCGCTACGGCGAGATCGTGGGTCACGATGACGGCCGCAAGATGCAATTGATCAACCAGCTCCCGCAACAGATCCAGCAAGCGCGCCTGAACGGAAACGTCCAGACCGGTGGTGGGCTCGTCCATGAAAACCAGGCGCGGATGCGTCACCAGGTTGCGCGCAATCTGCAGGCGTTGCTGCATGCCACCTGAATAGGTGTCGGGAAGGTCGTCGATCCGCGCCACATCAAGTTCGACGCGCTCCATCCAGCTCAAGGCCTGGCCACGCAACTTGCCATAGTGCCGCCCACCCAAAGCCATCATGCGCTCGCCAATATTGGCGCCGCCAGAAACATTCATGCGCAGGCCGTCGCGCGCATGCTGCTCCACATAACCCCAATCCGTGCGGGCCAGCCAGCGCAGGCGCGCCTGTGACAGCTGGGCCAGGTCAACCAGCCGCGAAGCACTGCCTGCGGACGATTGCGCAGACACCCCACCTTCGTCCCGCACATCGTAAAAAACCGAGCCCTCATCACAGGCCAGACGCGCGGCGAGCAATCGGAGCAAGGTCGACTTGCCCGAGCCGGACTCACCCACCACCGCCAGCACTTCGCCGGGGTAAAGATCAAAATTGACATCGCGGCAAGCCCAGCGCATGCGGCTGCCCGACATGAATTGTTTGCCCGCACCGCGTACGGACAACAGCAGATCGTCGTTCATGCTGCTTTCTCCTCGGTGGCAAGCACATCCGGCATCCTGACCGACTGTTGGGTACCCACGTGGCCCGCATCGCGGCGTTCGCCACAAAAATCGCTGTCCGAACAAACAAACAGGCGGCTGCCTTCGTCGTCCACAATCATCTCGTCCAGAAAGCTGTCTGCGGCTCCGCACAAGGCGCAGGCATGCTCCCAGCTCTGCACTTCAAACGGATGGTCTTCAAAGTCGAGGCTGCGCACAGCGGTGTAGGGCGGGATTGCATAAATGCGCTTCTCGCGACCCGCTCCAAACAGTTGCAAGGCCGGGTTCATGTGCATCTTCGGGTTGTCAAACTTTGGTATCGGCGACGGTGAGGTGAGGTAACGCTCATTAACCAGCACCGGATAGTCGTAAGTTTTGGAAATCGCGCCAAGCTGGGCAATGTCCTCGTAAAGCTTGACGTTCATGAGCCCGTACTCAGCCAGCGCATGCATGGTGATGGTTTCCATCCTGCGTGGCTCCAGCCGGAACAAGGGCTCGGGCATGGGCACCTGGTAAACGATGATCTGCGCCTCGGACAGCGCCGTTTCCGGAATGCGGTGTCGGGTCTGGATGATGGTTGCTTCTGTAGTTTTTTCGGTGGTCGGCACACCGGTGGTCCGGGCAAAAAAACGGCGGATATTCACCGCATTCGTCGTGTCATCGGCGCCCTGATCAATCACCTTGAGAACATCGTCACGCCCGATGATGCTGGCCGTGACCTGCACACCGCCCGTTCCCCAGCCGTAGGCAAAGGGCATCTCGCGTGAACCAAACGGTACCTGGTAACCCGGTATCGCCACCGCCTTGAGCATGGCGCGGCGAATCATTTTTTTCGTTCGCTCGTCAAGAAATCCGAAGTTGTAATGCTGGTCCATCATGCTGCTTTCTGTATGGTCGACAGGGCTGTCAGATCAGCCTGCAGGCCGTCCCGGTCCGCCTCTTTTTCACGCGCGTGCGCGGCGCGCAACTTGCGCACCAGTTCCAGTTCGGACTGGAAATCCACGTAGTGCGGCAATTTGAGGTGCTGCACAAAGCCCGATGCCTCCAGGCTGTCGGCGTGCGAGAGCACAAATTCTTCATCCTGGGCAGGCGCCACGGCGGGCTCGTCAAGTTCGCGGCACCGCAGGGCACGATCCACCAGCGCCATCGCCATGCTCTTGCGTTCGGACCCTCCAAAGGCCAGGCCGTAGCCCTGGGTGAACTGCGGAGCCACGTCGCGGTTGCCGGCAAACTGGTTGATCATCTGGCACTCGGTGACTTCTACGTCACCGATGTCTATGGGAAAGCCCAGCTCATCAGCCACTATTTCTACGGACACCTTGCCCCGGCGAATTTCCCCGGCAAACGGGTGCGAGTTGGCGTAACCGCGCTGGGTGGAGTAGCCGAGTGCCAGCAGCCAGCCTTCGTCACCACGTGCCAGCGCCTGCAGGCGCAGCGGCCGCTCTGCGGGAAACATCAATGGGTCGCGCGTGAGATCGCCTGGTTCTGTATCGCCAGAGGGACGCGGCGTCTCCATCAGACCTTCACGGGCCATCAGGTCATTGACGCGAGGCATAGTGGCCGGCAGAGGCGGTGGCAACTCCGTCGTTGCAGCGCTTTCTGACGGTGTTCCGCCTTCTGCCAACAAGGCAAAGTCCAGCAGGCGCTGGGTGTAGTCATACGTGGGGCCAAGAACCTGGCCGCCCGGCACGTCCTTGAAAGTGGCCGAGACCCGGCGGACGAGTTGCATCTGCGCGGTATCCATGGGAAGGCTGTAGCCAAAACGCGGCAAGGTGGTGCGGTAGGCACGCAGCAAAAAAATGGCTTCAACCAGATCGCCGCTGGCTTGCTTGATGGCGAGTGCCGCAAGTTCCGGGTCGTACAGCGAGCCTTCCGACATGACCCGGTCCACCGCCAGTGGCAACTGCTCACGAATCTGGGTCACGGACAACTCCGGCACCGACGTATCGCCGCGGCGCTGCTCGGCCAGCAAACGCCACGAACTCTCGATGGCGGCAGCGCCGCCCTTGACTGCTACATACATGTCAAACTCCTTCCAGGCGCCGCACGCGCGTCGTGCGTGGCAAGCCAACAGCCTGATCCGCGCAGGTAAAAACAATGTCCACTCCCTGGGGGAAGGAGCCGTGGTTGGTCTGCCATTGCGCCCAGAAGTCGTCCGGCAATCCCGCGATGCGGACCGTCTGTGTATCGCGGATGCCCGGACCGCGCCACTCAACGGCAGGGCCCTCATCCAGCGACGTCACTTCAACAAACAAGGTGGCCGAGTCTTCGGGTGACTCCAGTGAGCCTGGGGCAAATGCGTGGAGCGCCGGCATGGTGGATGCGTCAGCGATCACCGCAAAAGCGGCTGCTTCCGGCGTCGTGGCCAGCGGCGCACTGGTGTGAAAACGCAACCATCCCAGGGCAGCCTCATCGCTACGTTGCCACCAGACCGGGGTGTCATCATCCGTCAATGCCAACAGCAGATGCGCAGTGGCTGCGCCCATCGCCTGTCCCTTGACCGACTGACCCAGGGCGAAAGGTCGGCCCGGGCGCGACAACGCATCAAGAACACGCCGGAACGCGTCTTGTGCGTCATGCACCGGGTCTGCGAAACCGGCACTCAGTTGAATAGCGGTTGTCATATTTTTCCTCTCACCATGGTGAAAAATTCGACTTTGGAGGCTGCCGCCGAGCGACTGGCCGCGTCCCGCTGCGCGAGCTGACGCTCTGCGAGAGGAGCAACCACCGTCCGCTGGATATGCGCATGCCGGTCACCGTCCTGCAGCAGGGCATCAAAAATCGCGACGAGCTCCGCCTTGCGCTTGTCACGGCCCAGCGCGTAGCCAACGCCCAGCGCACCAGAGCCCACGCGCAATGCGCAGCGTGTGACACTGGCTTCCCCGAGGTTGAATGCATCACCTGTGCCGCCTACGCGTCCTCGCAACATGACCATGCCCGACTCGGCAGGTCTCACATGCTCGAGAGGGCCCGTGCTGCCCACAGATGCAAGGGCTTGTTCCAGCTCAGGTGGGGTAGCACGCGCAAGCACCCCCAGCCACCGTTTGCGCGGCAAGCTTTCGGATTCGTTCGGTTGAGTTGTCATACAGATGTCTAAATCAGTTGCTAAAGTCAAAAACGTCGAGGCAAACTTTTTGAAGCCCCGGCTCCACAAACGCTAGTTCAACCGGGCAACATGACCAAATGATGACAAGCGAACGCTCTCTCTCAAGTGCTCCAGGCAGGCGAAGCGGCGTTGCCGTATGGAAGCAGATTGCCGACACCCTCAGTCGTGAAATTCGCGATCGGGCCTTCACCGCAACCGGACGCCTCCCCAGCGAAAACGAGCTGTCCACGCGCTTTGGCGTCAATCGTCACACGCTGCGTCAGGCAGTCGCGGCCCTGCAGGTAGATGGCCTGGTGCGGATTGAACCTGGCCGTGGCACGTTTATCCAGAACGAATTGCTTGACTACGTTTTATCGCGACGCACCCGCTTTAGCGAAAACCTGCAGCGCCAGGGCCTGCTGCCCAGCAAACAGCTGCTGACAGCCCGCGAGATGGTGGCCCCGGAACGGGCGGCAGATGAACTTAAACTCCCCCGTGGCGCGAAGGTTCTCATGGTGGAGATGCTGGATGAAGCCAATGAGCAGCCCGTGGCTTTGGCTACCGCTTACTACCCGGCCGCTCGCTTTGCCGGACTGCTGGAGATGCTCAATGAAGGCACACGGACAACTGAAATCCTGCGGCATTTTGGCGTGCAGGACTATGTCCGGGCGGAGAGCCGTGTCACCACACAAATGCCATCGGAAGAAACTGCCCGCCTTTTGAAACAACCCACGACCCGGCCGGTTCTCTGTGTGGAATGTCTGGATATCGACATGGAAGGTCAGGCCATCAAGTACGGTGAAACTGTCTTCTGCGGTGACCGGGTGCAACTGGTGGTCAGCGCCGGGAGCGCTACATGAACAACCTGCTCGTGACCCCTCGTTACGCCGTTTACTTTTCCCCTGACAAACTCTCCCCCTGGTGGGCTTTGGGCAGCCACTGGCTGGGCCGCGACGAACACAATGACGCGCCCTTGCAGCAACCAGCACTTGAAGGCATCTCGGCCGCCGAGCTTTACAACATCACCCAGGAGCCCCGGCACTACGGATTTCACGCTACGCTGAAAGCACCCTTCCGCCTCGCCGCCGGGCAGGATGAAGCCGGCCTCATCTCCCGCCTTGGCACGCTGGCCTCCCGACTGCGTCCGGTCCCGCTGGGGCCGCTGCGCGCAGCCACATTGGGTAATTTTGTTGCGCTGGTTCCCGAGGCTTCCCCGGACCGGCTTCTGGATTTGGCGGCTGCCTGCGTGACAGAGCTTGACGACCTGCGTGCTGAGCCTGTGCCGTCCGACCGCTTGCGCCGCCGCGTGGAGACTCTGGACGCGCGCGAGATTGAGTTGCTGGACCGCTACGGCTATCCCTACGTGATGGAGCGCTACCGCTTCCACATGACGCTTACCGGGCCGGTGGAGCAGTCTGTTGCCGCTCGCGTGACAGACGCCGTGGCTTCGCAGGTTGCGCAACTCAACGCTACAAACCCCATGACACTGGACCGGCTCTGCCTTTTTGTGGAGCACGCACCGCAGGCGCCGTTTCAGCGCATCCTTGACTTAAGCTTGCATGCATGAACGCCTTACCTCGCCAACTACAAAAAATATGCGGGAACTGCGCATGAGCAACGGTGTCTGGGTCTTTGTCTGCGGACCGTCTGGTGCGGGGAAAGACAGCGTCATCTCCGCCGCCACGGAAATCCTTTCAGCAAACCCAAACATTGTTTTTTCCAGGCGCATGGTGACGCGTCCGGCGCAAGCCGGATCGGACCACGATCCTGTGACAGAGCAGCAATTTCGCTCGCTTCAGGAATCTGGGGGTCTCTCATGGCATTGGGAGGCGCACGGTTTTTGCTACGGCGTTGCGGCGCATTACGCGCACGATGTGAACACCGGCCGGGTGGTGGTGGTGAATGGATCGCGTGCCCATGCGGACCTCCTGCCAACTTCTACAGACGTGCGCCTGGTGCAAATCACGGCTGCGCACGAAAAGCTGCACAACCGGTTGACGCAGCGCGGCAGGGACAACGCCGGCGCGATCGCCGAAAGATTGGAACGCAATGCACGCTTTTCTACCCTGCAGGCAGACTGCGCCATCGTCAACGACGGTGCGCTGGCGGATGCCGCCCAGGATCTTGCCGACTACCTGACAGGCTTGCTGTAAGTCTTCAGGCGGCCATTGCCGCTGAAACACTGAATGGGCGCTGAACGCTGGCGCACTCCAGCAACCCCGCGTAGTGCGCCCAGTCGGGCGGCGTTGCCGTCGGGTCCTTGGCAAGGTCGTCCCAACGCCGCAGTTCTACTGCATCCGTCGCAAAAGGCTGAACGATAAACGCGGCTGCCTCATCAGCGGTGAACGGTCCACCCTGCACCTCAAGGCTGCGCTGGGACGCCGGTGAAAGCGACGCCCAGTAAGCCTTGTCTACGTGGCAGAGATAACGCTTGGCGTCCACATGCATGCGGATGGGTTCCAGCACTGCATCAGTGAAGAGCCCGCGCAAAAAGGGCATGGCCATGTACTGGTGCAAGTCATCCGCGCCAGGCTTTTTGGTCCCCATTTCCAGCGACAGCAAATGGCCCAGATCGTGCAGCAATGCTGCGGCAATCAGCTCGACAGAACTTCCGGCCCGCTCGGCCAGGTGGGCGCACTGCAGCGCATGTTGCTGCTGGTTGATGGCTTCCGCGCCATACTGCACCGCGCCCTGTGTATGAAACAGCCCGGTGATATCGGCAATTTGAAGTGCCATGACAATTCCTAGACAAGAACTTTACGGATACGCGCAGAGATCAGGTCAATGATGGTGACCGTCACCACAATGATGATCATCACCGCGCAGGTTTCAGCGTATTGAAAGCCCCGGATAATTTCCCAGAGCACGACGCCTATGCCGCCAGCTCCCACCATGCCTACCACGGAGGCTGAGCGCACGTTGGATTCAAATCGGTAGAGGGTGTATGAAATCCACAGTGGCAACACCTGTGGAATCACGCCGTAAAGGATTTCCTCGATCGCATTGGCACCGGTAGCCCTTATGCCTTCAACCGGCTGCGGATCAATGGATTCCACCGCCTCCGAGAACAGTTTGGCCAGAATTCCCGTCGTGTGGATCCAAAGCGCCAGCACACCGGCAAAAGGGCCCAGGCCGATCGCCACGATGAACAGCATGGCAAACACCATCTCATTGATAGCGCGCGCAGCGTCCATCAGCCGGCGAATTGGCTGGCGGACCCACGCGGGCGCAATGTTGGCCGACGACAGCAGCGCCAGCGGCACCGCGCAAACCACGGCGAGTGCCGTACCCCACAGCGCGATCTGCACCGTGATGATCATCTCCTGCAGGTACATCTGCCACTGGCTGAAGTTGGGAGGGAAAAAGCTGGCCGCGTACTCGGCCATGTTGCCCGAGTCGCGGATCAGATCCAGCGGACGCATGTCTGCGCCGTTCCACGACAGGGCCAGCAAAGCCAGGACCACGCCCCAGGCCATCAGGCCCAGCAGGCTGGCGCGTGGCGCCGGCGGCAATGCGGGTGGCGTCGCGATCGCCAGAGGTACAGAGGTACTCACGGGCCGCTCAGTTTTTGGTCAGCGCAGCAAGCTGGCGGTCGATCTCGGCGACCTTGGCCTGCTTTTCACCAGCGGGCAGCGAGGCATCGGCTTCAAACTTGTTGCGTTCCTTGAACAGTTCAAGCTGGCGGATCGGAATCAACTGTGCGTTGGTGGAAGCCTTGAAGCCAGACAGTTTGGAGAGATTCATCAATACCTCTTTCTCCTGAGCACCACCCTTGCCATAGTTGAAGAGAAAGTCCTTGATTTTCTGCTTGGACACCTCAGGAAGGTCCTTGCGCATCACCAAAGGGTCCAACGGAATCAACGGCGAGGTCCAGACCACGCGAATGTCCTTGAACTTCTCGGGCAGCTTGTCCTTGATCTTGTCGAGGTTTTCGCTGTTGTTGGTGGCTACATCGACCTGCTTGTTGGCAACCGCCAGTGCATTGGTCTCATGGTTGGCCCCGCGCGACACCTTGAACGCGGTCTTTGCGTCGATCTTGTTTTGCGCAAAGACGTAATAGCTGGGCACCAGAAAGCCCGAGGTAGAGTTGGGATCACCGTTACCGAACGACAGGCTCTTCGCGTTCTTCAGTACATCGTCCAGGCTCTTGAGGGGGCTGTCCTTGTGTACGATCAGGTGCGAGTAGTAGCCTTGGGTGCCATCGGCATTGACCATCTGGGCAAACACTTCGCCGCTGGCGCGGTCCACCGCTTCCATGGCTGCCTTGTTGCCGTACCAGGCCACATGCACCTTGTTGAAACGCATGCCTTCGATGATGCCGGCATAGTCAGGCGCAAAAAATGCATTGATCTTGTAGCCGGTCTTCTTGGCCATGTCGTCCAGCAGCGGCTGCCAGGAAGACTTGAGGTTCTGTGAAGACTCGGTCGAAATGATGCCGAAGTTGAGTTCCTTGATGTCCTGCGCCTGTGCGGGCGCCAGTGTGACCAGCGCCGCGGCAGCCAGTCCCGTGAACAGTTTTTTAATCATTGAAGTTCCTTGATGGGTTTGGAAAAAAGGCGAAATCTAGAAAAGTCAATCAGGCAGCCTGCGCCATCGGTGTCGGCCAGGCGAGGTGGGGAACGGGTTTGACCTTGTCTTCCAGGCTGGAGATGGCGTCGCCCAGGGACAAGATGTCGTCGGCTTCAGCGCCGTACAGGTCGCGCAGTACGGCAGGTGTCAGGCCGACCGAGGGACCGTCGTACACCACCTTGCCCTGGTGCAGCGCAATGGTGCGGGCGCAATACTTCATGGCCACATTGACCTGGTGCAGCGACACGACAACCGTGCATTTGTCTTCCCGGTTGACGCGGGCCAGGATGTCCATGACCTTGCGCGAGGATTCCGGGTCCAGCGACGCTATCGGCTCGTCCGCGAGGATTACCTTGGCACCCTGCACCATGGCGCGCGCAATCGCGGCGCGCTGTTGCTGACCGCCAGAGAGGGTAGAGGCACGCTGTGCATAACACTCGGCAATGCCGACGCG